>JASGJC010000061.1:0-50800 GCA_049840915.1 Aquabacterium sp. | reverse complement strand
TGTATGTTTGGTTACTTGGTTCGTTACGTATTGCTAAGGTTAATAGGGAAACACGATAGAATCCGAACAGCACCTACCCTGTTTTTGATCTTTTTGTCGCTTTGGCTTTTGCAGATTGCTCGGAGAAGCGAAAAGAAGCCAGGACGCCTCACGGTGTGCTTTACGAAAAGCATTGCTTAGTGGGGCCGCGCTCGACCTCTGGATATGAGTACACCCTATTTCTAGATGACACGCCCCTGATGACCGATTCATTTATTAGGTATCAGAGTAGTAATGATAGTGAGTCTGTTTGGGTTTTTGAAGGGGGGGGTACTCCGGATATGCCTTGCGCACAGAAGCAATACTTAATTGACCTGTCTAAGAAGCCTGTGCAGATCCTAGCCTTTGGTGTTCGTGGGGCTTGCAGTAAGTTTCATTGGGCATCTTGGGGCAAGCACAAGTCCGTGATTGCTCTAAAAAGAAATGTCAAGTTCACATATAAGGACGGTGTGCTCACGCCGCCCAAGAGAGATGATAATTTGTTCGTTAATATCGAAGTCTATGCGGGTGATGCTACTTCTATAAACGTGGGTAAGATTGCCCCATTTGGAGATTTTAGGATTGAAAGGAAATGATCATAAGACGGCGCCTGATTGTTGGCGCATTACTTTGCATGCTCTTGATGGCTGTTGCAGGAGCCCTGTTTATTTACAAGCATTCCGCCGACACTGATCAGTTGAGCCGATTTATGAAACTGCACTACGGCTCATTCGATCAAAAAAAGAAAGTTTGGCAGCATAACCCGGACGATGAAGGCGATGTTGATACCCAAGCGTATGAAGTTTGCGCTGAGAACTTCTGACGCGCAAAATGAGAAAGTGGTCTTGCTGGCTGTATGTAGTGTTCCAGATGAACAAGATGGCCCTCATGGTGATTCAGGGGAGTTTGCATTTTATGCAATTGATCGAAGCAGCGAGCAGCTTAATGTACTTGCCTGGTTGAAACTTGGGGGTATTGGTAGCCATGGTCATCCGGACATGGTTCAAGTTGGCTACAGCTTGGAAAAGCCTTTTGGGGCTTCCAGGTTGAGGGTGGTGGGGTATGGCAAGGTACGGTAGTGAGTTCTATCGTGCTATACGTTCCTCCAAAGATCTTTAAAGAAGCGATGGCCATCAGAAGTGCATTGAATAATTTCGGTAGCCTCTCTTGCAAAAATTGCCGCAATCAGGGTGTACACATTGAACGCCGGGTTGATGTTGTTTCGGATGGCAAGTCAAAATTGTACCCGTTGAGGATATTTGAGACTGGTGAAAGAAATGGGCTATCTGTAAATAAGGCGTATGAGTCAAAATTCAATGTTAAAAATTGGTCTTATATGTATCCGTCCTCTATTGGTGTTGATGAGGATAACTAGCCAATAAAAGGGGATTTTATGGTTATAAGTCATAATGTGACATACAAGAGGATGTGGTCTGAAATTCGATCAGGCAAGAGTCGTTCCATCTATTCCTCCTTGCCGCTATATATTTTGATTGAAAGACGGTCGCGTCCCGATTGTCCGGAATATGTGGAGGTGGCGTGTTTGCACCAAGACGGCGTAGAGAGCATTTTTTGCTATATTTCTCTTGTTGATGCAATGATTGGCTTGCATAAAAGAAATAAAGATGGCGCATGTTATGAAATTAGGCCGCTGGAAGCAATAAATCCTGGAATATTTCTTCAGCGACATGATAAATGGCTCAATTTGTTTTTCGTGTACGGATTCGTTGGGGAGCAGGGAAAGGTATGGAGTGATGATGGGTGGCCATTTTCGTTAGGAAAAATGCTGCATTTTCAGTTTGAGGATGCAAATGCTAAAGATCAATTTCCGCTGGATTTCGGCAATGAATTGGCGCAGCGGCTCGCGAACCTACACGAGCATGCCGGGATTTTTGACCATGCCGAACTGCATGGCGACCTTAAGCAGACGAATCACGATGAACTTGACGGCTGTGCGAGGGAGGCGGTTAGCCGGATGCCCCAAGGGCCACGAGGACGAGGGGGCGGTCCAGCAGTGCGCTCTGTACGACCCCCTGGAACGGGTTTGGAGGTTCGTTGACGTCTCGGGGGGCGTCACGCCACTTGGCGGCTTGATCGCGGGCAAACGGGTTCGATTTTTCGGGCTCGTTTGGGGGTACAAAACTGGCGAATCACCACTAAACCTTATGCAGCAAGGGGGTTCGTATAGACGCCCTCGCCAGAGACAAAAATCCTTGTAGATCAACGACTTACGAGGCTTTTCTCATTTGGGCTGGTAGCAAACTTGGTAGCACGCAGGAAACAGCCGTGAACCGTGCTCAGCGTTGCATCAGGGCTGTGCGTACTCGCTCGCTTGTTTCAAGTCCGCCAGCCATTGGGCGTAGGCTGCGGCGCGGGCCTGCTCCCTTGTGCGCAACAAGGCGGAAGGATGCATGGTGATCAGCACCGACAGGCCATCTTCTCGCTTCAGCCAATGGCCGTGTGCCTTGTTGATGGCCACCGGCCGACGGAGTAATTGGCGCGCGGCGGTCGCGCCCAGGGCGATGATGGCCTTAGGCCGCACTTGCGTGATCTCGGCTTCCAGCCAGGGCAAACAGGCGTCGGCCTCCGCTGGAGAAGCTGTCTTGTGCAGGCGGTGCTTGCCGCGCACCTCGTACTTGAAGTGCTTGACCGCATTGGTGAGGTACAACCGCCGGCGGTCCCAGCCCAGTTCCAGCAAGACGCGGTCAAATAGCTGTCCGCCGGGCCGACAAAGGGGTGGCCGCGCAAATCTTCCTGGTCGCCGGGTTGCTCGCCCACCACCATCAAAGCGGCATCCGCCGGGCCTTCACCGAAGACGGCCTGCGTGGCGTGCGCGCCGATGGTGCAAGCGCGGCAATGCTCACAGGCTGCGCGCAGTTGGTTCAAGTCCAGGCCCTCGATGGCCGCACGCGCGCCATGTGCCATGAGCGCTGTGTTCACCTTCAAGGGCAAGACGCGGGGCAGGCGCTTGACCATGTCTTGCGGGCCGCGCTGAATCATCTGCGCGCTGCGCTCGTGTGCCGCAGCCACGAGCGGTGCGATCAAGGTGGCTTCTGGCAGGTTGGGGCCAATAGCGCCGTGGCATTTCGCGCGCCATCATCTTCACTTTGAGCCGGGCTGGGTTGAAGATGTGCTCGTAGTAAGTGAGCCAAAGCTGTTCGCCAGCGTCCGCCGCAGGTGCTTCCCGGCGGCTGGCGCCAGGCGAGAAACTCAGTTGCGTCCCATCCCATTGGGCGCAACGCTCAGGGCGTCAGGATGGCCCAGCGCATGTTGGCGAAGCGACGTTGAAAGAACGGCGCGGTGGCCTCGACGATGTGATGATCAGGCTCGAACCAGGCGATGTGCAAAGGGGCGGCACCATGGGCATTGGGCACGGTCCGGAAACGCACGAACGCGGTCATCTTGTGCATATCGCGACGCACGACGCGGGCCAGGCCTTCGAGCTGGCTGCGGTCTTCATCGAGGGTGTCGTGACGCAGGTCGGGCTGCAGCTGCAGCCGCCACAGCAGGCGGTACATCAGCGCGAAGCGGCCAGGGTCACGGTGCAGGATGGCGCGCTGGCACAAGGGCAGTAAAAAGGCGGGCACCTTCGGTGGCGGGCTGTCTGTGGCGATGGACTGCGCTGCGCCTTGTGCAAACAAGTCGGCCCCTTCGGCATGGGCGATCGTCCAGATGACGGCCTCGGGCGGGATGCGTTCAGCCAGCAGGTGGCGCACGGCCCTGCGAAAGCCTGCCAGGTCGATGGGGTCGGCCATTTCGATGGTGTGCAGCTTCAGCACGGCGCGGCATTGGGAAGATCGGCCTGCGCGGGCGCCTGCGTCGCCATCGCCGGGCAAGTTCGTGCGCATCCAGGTGATTGCCGGGATGGTGATCGGCCATGACGACGAAAAGCAGTACCTTCGAAGCGACACCCGCAGCACCGACAGATCTTCGCAACGCAGTCGCTGCGGCGCGGCGGGTCTGGAGCAGACGCTCGATGGTTCTTCACGCCCAGGCCCGGCACGCGCAGCAGCAGTTCGCGCGGCGCGGGGTTGAGGTCGACAGGAAAGCGTTCGCGGTGCGCAAGGCCCAGGTGAGCTTGGGGTCGAGGTCGAGCGACAGCAGCCGTCGCCGGGTGGCACGATCTCATCGCGCGGCGAAGCCGTAGAAACGCATCAGCCAGTCTGCCTGGTAGAGGCGATGCTCGCGCACCATCGGCGGCGCCTGCGAAGGCAAGGCGCGCGGCGATCCGGGATGGGGCTGAAGGCGGAGTAGTAGACACGGCGCAGTCGGTAGGAGCTGTAGAGCGTCCGGCACTGGTGCGCAGGATGGCGCGGTCATCGGTCGGCGTCGGCACCGACAATCATCTGCGTGCTCTGCCCGCCGGGCGCGAAGCGGGGCGGCGCGGCCACCGCGGCGGCAGCGTGGCCTCGACACGATGGGCGGCCGCAGCCTCCTTGGCGTCGTCGATGTGCATGCGCAATCGCGCCATCGACGCGCGGTCGCGCATTCTTTTCCGGGGCAAGCCGCTCGAGGCCGTGCTCGGTGGGCATCTCGATGTTGATGCTCAGGCGATCGGCATAGCGGCCGGCCTGGTCGATCAGTGTCGGGGCTGGCGTCCGGGATGGTCTTGAGGTGGATGTAGCCGCGAAAGTCATGTTCCTCACGCAAGGACGCGCGCCACTTCGACCACCTGCTCCATGGTGTAGTCGGGGCTGCGGATGATGCCCGAGCTGAGAAAGAGGCCTTCGATGTAGTTGCGCCGGTAGAAATCCAGGGTCAGCGACACCGACTTCCTCGACCGTGAACCGCGCGCGCGGCACGTTGCTGGTGACGCGCGGTTGATGCAGTACAGGCAGTCGTATTGGCAGTAGTTGGTCAGCAGGATCTTGAGCAGCGAAATGCAGCGGCCATCGGGGGCATAGCTGTGGCAGATACCCAGTGCCTTCAGTCGAGCCGATACCGCTTGCCGTTCGATGAGTCACGCTGGTGCGTCCCGCTGGAGGCGCACGAAGCATCATATTTGGCGGCATCGGCCAAGATAGCGAGTTTTTGCTGGATGTTCACTGTATGAATATACAGTATGCAATGAGGCCTGGCAAGCATCAAAACGCGCTCTTCGCCGGCGCCTGGTCTGAAGCAGCCTGCCCGTCGCGCCAAAAGTCTTACTTACGTGCACTTGTTACGACACCCCGAAAGGGATTGCATTTGATATTTGCTGCGCTGCAGCAAGTGTGGTTAGATGCGGCCTTCGCGTTGCGCTGGACACATCGGATACGGAGGTATGCCATGTACGTCGCTCCCTATTTCTTGATTGCTTTCTTTGTCAATTTCGGGCTGTTGGCCGCTTTGGGAATGGCCTCGGATGAGCCTCTCTGGGGTCTGGACACGCGCCTGATCGGTTGCGCCGGCTATGCGGCATTGGTCGCTTTGGTGTTCTCGATGGCGGGGTTTCGGCGTGTGAGCCAAGGCAGCATCGCGCCCGTCAAGCGGGCCGTTGCGCTGGCGGCCGAGTACCAGACGCGTGAGGCGGCCGATCAGGTTGCCGAGCCGATGATCCCGCTGCAGCCTGTGTATCCGAGGGCCAGCAAGGCGCCAGCGCCCAAGCCCATCAAGGGCGAGCTGGTGACCTAGAACCCGGCATATCCATCGATCAAAGCATCCGCGGGCGGCCGATCATGGCGTGTCAAATCCGGATGACGAGGTGAGCGATGGTATCGACGACAATTGAGCCTGAGCAACGCGCTGAGCCTGTACAACACGTCCACGCAAAACCAGGCCGGCACCACGGGCAACCAGACCGCATCGGCGACAGCCACGGTGCAGGCTTCGGCATCGACCAAGTCCGGTACGACGGCCTCGGGCAGCATCGCCACGCCGACCAAGCTGGTGATCGCGCGCCAGCAGCTCAACCTGCAGCAGCAAAGCCTGGCCAAGGAGATCCGCTCGGCGCTGACCAAGGCGGGGCAGTCCTTGAGCGGCACGGTCGATTTCAGCCTCACGTCCGACGGCAAGCTGTCGGTCTCGGGCAGCGATGCCGACAAGGCCAAGATCAATGCCTTGCTGGCGGCGGACAAGTCCGTACCGTCCGTGAGCACGCGTTTGACGAACCTGAACAAGCAGGCGCAGGCCTTCGACAAGCAGAGCGTGCAGACCAATGTCGCGATGGTGGCGGCGCGGCAGGCGGGCAAGGGCACGCAGAACCTGGTGGCCTTGTACCAGTCGATGATGGCCAACCAGTCCACGAGCCAGTCGGTTTTTCTCCGTGTCGGACAAGACCAGCCAGGTGGCGTTCAGCGGGGCCGTCGAGACCAAGGCCTGAGCCCGGGCGGGCGAGTTATCCCCGCAACCTGTGGACAACCTTGTTGGCAAGACCTGAGTAAGGCGTCGCGCCCCTGCGGCAGCACCTGGAATGCTGCGAAATGAGGCAGTTTTGTGACGCTGTTCACGCGATCGGCCTGGGGCCTTCATGCGCCTTGGCGCAGGCCGCGCAAATGCAGGCGAGGCCGCGTTGACCTTCGGGGACTTTGGCCAGCAACTCGGCGCTGAACGTGGCCTGCCGGCACCAGCACGGCGTGTGCAGGTCGCCGGACGCGGCCGGGGCGCATTGGTTGGCCTGGCCGCACAGCGGGCAAGTTTTGTTGGGCAGCGCTGGTTGGGGATTCATGCCGCTATTCGACCACAGTGCCCACTTCGTTCACAGGCAAACGCACTTCGGCCCGCAGGCCGCCTTCGGCGCGGTTGTGCAGCGTCAGCTCGCCGGCCTGTTTGCGGATCAGGTCGCGCGCGATGTACAGGCCCAGTCCGGCGCCGCCCGTGTGGCGGTTGCGTGAGCTTTCGATGCGGTAGAAGGGTTCGAACACGCCTTCGAGGTGACGAGGCGAGATGCCGGGGCCGTTGTCATCGATGGTGATCACGACGTGTTCAGCTGTCTGGCTCACGTGCACATCGGCCTGGCTGCCGTAGCGCACGGCGTTGTGGACGAGGTTGATGACCACGCGCTTGAGCGACGACGGTTTGGCCTGGGTGACGGCCGGGCTGCCTGTGAAGCGCACCGGCTGGCCTTGCTCGATGAAGTCGTCGGCGAGGGATTGCACGAGCGCGGTCACGTCCGTGGCCTGCGTGGGCTCCGTGGCGTCCATGTCCCGGAAGACCTCGAGCGAGGTATCGATGAGTTCGTTCATCTCGCGGATGTCGCCGATGCAGCGCTCGGCCAGGGGCACGTCGGGGAAGGACTCCATGCGGATGCGGATGCGCGTGAGCGGCGTGCGCAGATCGTGCGAGATGGCGGCCATCATCAGGCCGCGTGTGCGGAACTGCTGGCTCAGGCGTCTGGCCATGTCATTGAAGACGCGGGCCGTGTCGCGCACTTCGACCGTGCCTTCGTATTCATTGAGCCGATGCGGTGGCGCATCGTTGTTGTTCAGTGATGCGGACAGCGCGCGCGAGGCATCCGCCAGATGGTGCATGGGGCGTGAGAGCCAGCGCGCGCCCCACCATGCGGCCGAGCCGATCACGAGCAGCCTGATGCCGTAGTCGATGGCCAGCAGCCAGTTGGGCATGCCTGTCGGCATCGGGGCCGCGGGCATCGGCATGGCCTGCGCTTGGTCGCCCTCGTTCAAGGGCTGGCGATCGAAGGCGAGCTCGTCCGGCCCGTCTTGACCATGACGCGCGTTGGGATCGTCCGGTCTGCCTTGCATGCCTGGACGACCGGGACCGCCAGGCGCGTCAGGTGTGCCAAAGAGGTTGGGGCCCGGTGGCAATGAAGGGAAGGTCGGCAAGATGAAATGGTTGCCGGGCGTGGCATGCATGCCGTCGCCCATGGGCACGAACTGGTGCAGCAGCACGACGACCGAGAAGGCCAGCACGTGGCTGCCCACCAGCGCCACCCACATCAGCACGAACAAGCGCCGGAACAAGGTGTCGCCGAACAAGCGCCTCATGTGGCGTCCACCTGGGCATCGAAGAGGTAGCCTTCGCCGCGCATGGTCTTGATGAGGCTGGGCTCGCGCGGCGAGTCGCCGAGCTTCTGGCGCAGGCGCGAGACGGCCAGGTCGATGCTGCGGTCGTTCACGTCGACGCCCGGGGCGCGCGTGAGGTCGATGAGCGCGTCGCGGCTGAGCACGCGGCCGGGCTTGTCGACGAAGGCGGCGAGCAGGCGGAACTCGGCGCTGGACAAGGCCACGACCACTTGCTGCGGCGACATCAACTGGCGCAGCACGCGGTCGAAGGTCCAGCCCTGGAAGCTGACCGTGCGCTTTGCGTCATGTCCTGTTCGGGCTTGCCGTGGCCGTTCTTGTGCGAGCGGCGCAGCACGGCGTGGATGCGGGCCACGAGCTCGCGCGGCTCGAAGGGCTTGCCGATGTAGTCGTCGGCGCCGACTTCCAGCCCGAGGATGCGGCTGGCCGGGTCGCCCTGCGCCGTGAGCATGATGACGCGCGCTTCGCTGGTCTGCTGAGCCCAGTTGCACAGCGACAGGCCGTTCTCGTCGGGCAGCATGAGGTCGAGCACGATGACGTCGAAGGTGCCGGCGCCCATGCGCTGGCGCATCTCGGCGCCTGAGGCGGCCGTGTCGACGAGCATGGCGAAGCGTTGCAGATAGGCCTGAAGCGATGAGCGGATCTCGTGGTCATCGTCGACGAGCAGGCAGCGGATCATGTGGCGCTCCGAATGAATGCGGTGAGTATCTCAAAGGCCGGACGGTTCGCATAGGAGCGGGCCGGGGGCGCCGTCTGGCATGTGCACATTGACATCAAGAACGAGAGGATGCGTTCAGGCCGCCACGCTCAGTGAAGAAGTCAGTGAGGACTGCGTGGCGTCCGCGCCCATGGAGGCGTAGCGCTGGATGACCATGCGGGCCAGCTCTTCCATGCTGGACTGCCTGGAGGCGCTTTCGGACGATGACGATGAAGACGAGGACGAGTCCGACGATGTGGATGACGAACTGCTCGTCTGCGTCAGGCTGTTGGCCTCTTCGGTCGCGATCTGCTTGAAGGTGGCCATCTCGGACTTGTCGATGGTGCCGTCCTGGTTGGTGTCGATGGCGCCGAGCAGGTCCTGCATCGTCTGTTGCATCGAGCTGCCATCGGTGCTGCTTGACGAGTCGGTGCTGGACGCACGCTGGCGCGCGAAGTCCATCGTGTTGGGCGGCGGCATCAGGCTTTGCATGCCCTTGCCCAGCTCTTCTTGGTTGAGGGTGCCATCGCCGTCGGCATCGAACTCCTTGATCATCTGGCTGGCATCGGGCGTGCTGCCTGTGCTGCCGCTGCCGCCCATCTTGCTGGCCATGTTCGTGAACATGGTCTGCAACTCGGTGGCATCGACGCCGCCGCTGCCGTCGGTGTCGATCTTCTTGAACATCTCGGCAGGGTCGCCGCCTTCGGCGTGATGCGGCCGGCCGCTGCGCACGTTGCTGGTCTGGTTCCAGCTGGCGGTACCGCCAATCGAGCTGATTGAACTCATGGGAACTCCTTTGTGAAAAGAGAGGGGGGAACGTCGCCGTCCGGGTCCAAAGGAGAGGGCCAAGGTACACGGACCACGACCGCTTCATTGTTCTCGCGCACTGTCAAGCCAGTGTTGCTGTCATGTGTCCACCTCGACACAAAGCCGCCTTCGAGCCATCGATCAAAGGCGGCTTTGGCTTGCTTATGCGGCGATCGGTTCGGCGCTCATGTGGTCGATGGTGTCGGGAAGGATGGTGGCGTGCCATCGGGTGGTGTGCCCGTGGGCGGCATGCCACCGCCGCCAGGGCCGCCCGTGTTGCCTGTTTCCTGGCTGGCGCAGCGGGTGCTTTCGTCGATCAGGATGTCGAAGTGGGCCGTGGCGTACTTGGCTGTGCGGGCCACCTTGAGCACGAGCGAATCACCGGCCACGGCACCGGCGATGCAGCTGTTGTTGCCCGTGTAGACCTGATCGGTGCTGTGCGGCTGGTCGGGCAGGCCGTGGCTCACATAAGGCAGCAGGCTGTCCGTGTAGACCAGTTGGGTCAGCTGTTCGTCGAAGAAGAACTGCGTGGTCAGCGTCGACGTCTGCGTGCCGCTCGACGCGTACTGGCGCACCTTGCAGTGGATGTGCGGCGAGCGGCCGGAGTACCAGCCCGGGTAGATGGTGCGGAACTGGGCCTTGCCTTGCTTGTCGGTGAGCTGGTAGCCGCGCAGGAACTTCTGGCCGACCGTGTTGTTGGCCGACTCGTCCGAGTACAGGCCGGCCGCATCGCAGTGCCAGATGTCGACATAGGCGCCGGGCAAAGGCTTTGTGAGACCCGTGCTCGTGTCCAGCGTCGACACGTTGATGGACAGCAGGAGCAGCAGGCCGTCCTTCACGGCGCCGGTGACGGGGTCGGAACGGATGTCGGAGCGGTTCAGGCGTTCGTCCACGAAGTAGGGACCTTCGGTGACGTCGACGGTCGAGTGCTCACCCAGGGCCGCGCGCACGAGCGGCGAGGTCAGGGCCAGCGCGACGCCCGCTGATTGGGCGGCCGTGCGCAGCACGATGCGGCGCGATGTGTTGATCATGTGATCGGTCATGCTCAGCCTTTCCTGTTGCTTTGGTTGCGTTGATCGTTGCGGCGCAGGCGCATGGCGGCCAGCAAGCACAGCCCAGTGAGCGTCAGCACGTTGCTGGCCGGCTCGGGCACGGCGCTGATGCTCGAGCTCACGCTCAACTGCAGCGGGTAGCGGGCGCTGTTGCTGAACCACACGTTGCCCGCGTCGTCGCTGTCGGCCCACAGGCCCGTGAAGCCCGTGCCGCTGCCTGTGCTGTCGGCCGTCCACTGCCAGGTCGATGTGCCGCTCGCGTTGCTGAGCACCAGCCAGTAGCTGCTCGCGCTGCTCAATGAGACGCCGCTGAGCGAGAAGGTGGATGTGCTGGACGTGGATGATGTGGCGGTGAAGTCGGCCAGCCATTGCGTGGGCACGAGGCCCGTGTCATCGCTGGTGTACAGCGACAGGCTCTGGCTGCCGTCGAGCACGCCGGCCTTGAGCACGGCCGTGAGCGTGTCGCCGGTGCCGATGGCCGTGTCGGTCGTGAAGCTCGCGGCGAGCCAATGGTCGAGGCTGGCCGTGACGCTGTCTTCCGAGACGGCGGACAGGTTGTCGGACAAGGTGCTGGCCCGCGAGGCCGTGGGCACCGTGAGCGCCAGTGCGCAGGCCGCGGCCAGACACAGATCGGCCCAGCGGCGGCCGTTGTGGGGGGACGGATCGAACATGGGTGCAAGCTCCTTTTTGCTGTGGATGAACGGGCCTGGTTTGGCGGCCCGTGCGGAAGCTTGCGTGGCGAACGTTGCTGCTTTTTAGCGTGATTGCGTCAGGTCGGACACAAAAAACAAAGCGCCTCGGAGGGCGCCTTGCTGAGCATGGGATGACCGTTGTGGAAACCGATCAGCGGTTGCTTTCCTTGACGATGACCCACTGGCCATTGATGTTCTGCCAGGTCAGCACCTTGAGCGTGCGGTCCTTGAAGTTGTTCGAGGTGTAGATCTGCTCGAAGCTGGTCACGATCGTGCGGCCCTTGGGCACGGCCTTGACGTCGCCGACCTTGACCTCGATCGGGCCGGGCTTGCTCACGAGGCGGCGGCGCTCGTTGATCCACTTGGCCGATGTCGACTTGGCGGGCGCGAAGTCCTTGGCGTAGAAGCTGAAGTACTGTTCGACGTCCTTGGCCATCCAGGCGGCGGCCCAATCGCGCAGGCGCTGGGCCACGGTCTCGGCGGCGGCTTCGTCGGCCATGGGCGCTTCTGGCGTGGGCGTCACGGCGGCGGGCGCGGCAACGGGCACCGGCACGGCGCCATTGGCCAGCTTGCGGGCGCGGGCGTCGAGCTCGTCGTGCGAGGCCGGGGCCACTTCGACGCTCGTCACGGGGCAGCGCTGCGCGGCGTCGCTGGCGGCTTGCCAGTCCTTGACGTCGGGCGCGGCGTCATCCGAACGGGTCAGGCCCAGGGTGGCGCCCAGCGTGTTGCGGGCGGCCTGCGTGCGGGCGTAGGCCAGTTGCAGGTCGTACTCGGCGTTGGCGTAGGAGCGCTTGGCAGTGTAGAGCTCGTTCTCGGAGTTCAGGAGGTCGAGCAGGCTGCGCTGGCCGATGTCGAACTGCTGGCGGTAGGCATCGCGGGCCTTCTCGATGGCGATCACGTTGCGGTCGAGCGCGGCGAGCTGGTCCTTGAGTTTCTTGATGTCGTTGTAGGCGATGGCGGCGGTCTGGCGCACATCGCGGCAAGCCTTGTCACGCTGGTCGGCGGCCTGGCCGATCAGGTCGGTGAACTGGCGGATGCGGGCCTGGTCGGAGCCGCCGTTGTAGAGGTTCCAGTTCAGGACGATCTCGGCCGATGTGTCGCGCTTTTGATCTTGGATGCCGTCGAAGTTCTTGCCGACGCCACTGCGCACCCGAGCCTCGACCTTGGGCTGGTAGGCGCTTTCGCGGCCGGAGGCTTGCGACTGCACGGAGCGCAGGTTCTCGACGGCGGCACTGATGCTGGCGTTGTGGGCCAGCGACTGGTTGACCGTGTCGTTGTTGCTGCCGAGGATGCCGCGCTCAAGGCCCGGGGTATTGGGCAGCTGGTTGGCGGGTGCCTCACCCACGACGCGCAGGTAGCGGGCGCTGACGTCGTGCAGGTTGGCCACTTCGGTGGTCAGGTTCGAGTCGGCCAGGGCCAGGCGGGCATTGGCCTGTTCGGTGTCCACGCCACGGCCCACGCCGGCCTTGAACTTCGATTGCAATTGGTCGAAGGCGTACTTGTGCTGCACGTAGTTGTCTTCCGCCAGTTCGACCAGCTTGCGGTAGCGCTGCACGTCGAGGTAGGCGCGCGAGGCTTCCAGGGCCGTGTCTTCCGTGGCGGCCAGGAACTCGAAGTAGCGCGTCACGCGGGCATGGCCCAGGCGCTCGACTTCCTTCTGCGTGGCCAGGCCGTCCCACAGCAACTGGTTGGCGCTCAGGGCCACGCCGTTGCGGCTGAGGCTGAGCGATTCGGGGTCGCGGGTGGTGATGCGGTTGCGGTCGCGGCCGACGCTGGCGTCCAGGTCGACGCGGGGGTAGTAGCCGCCGCGCGCGACATCGGTTTCGTTGTCGGCGGCGCGCAAGGCATTGAGCCGTGCGGTCACTTCGGGGTTGCTGTTGATGGCTTTCTGAGCCGCGGCGGCCATCGTGCCCGCCGCGATGTTTTGTGCATGTGCCATGGTCATGGCCATGCAGGCCAGGGCGAGCGCAGTCAGACGGTTTTTCATCATCGTTGTATTCACCTTGCAACTTGTGCGTGATGGCGGTGGATCAAGCAGCGTCCAGGGCCGACTTTTTCGGATGTCGGTATCAACTGGTCACATTTGACTGTTATCGGCGCATTTTGGCATTAAACACAGGGCTATTTCATGTGCGCCATTGCGGCCATGCGAAGAGGGGATGCCCTGGGGGTATGCGGGGTCAAGTTCACAGGGGTTTTGCCGATGAGACTTCGTGGTCCGCGCGCGTCCTTGCCCCTTTCTTTGACTTTTCATGCCAAGTGCCAGGTGCGGCTGGCATGGCCGTCCGCCGGGTGGATGTGGCGCCAGGCCGCCCAGCTCGCGTTGAGCCTGTTCGTGGTCGCCCTGGTCGGCGGCTGGACGCTGACCGAGGCCTTCGAATCGGCCCGGGTCTTGCTCAGCGCGCAACGCATGGGCCCGACCGCACAGGCGAGGGCGCAGGCGCTGCTGCAGGAAATCGCCGAAGCGGCCACGCAGGACGAGGCGGCGCGCCTCCAGGCCATCAACACCTTTTTCAACCGCCATGTGCTCTACCGCGACGACATGGAGACCTGGGGCGTGGTCGATTACTGGGCCACGCCACTCGAAACCATGGCCAAGGGCCAGGGTGATTGCGAAGATTACGCCATTGGCAAGTACTTTTCCCTGCTTGCCGCCGGCGTGCCCGGTGTGAAGATGCGTCTGGTGTATGTACGGGCCCAGGTGGGTGTGGCCATACAGGCCCACATGGTGTTGGCCTATTACCCTGAACCGAACGCGGAGCCGCTGATTCTGGATAACCTGATCACCGAGATCCGACCCGCCTCGCGCCGGCCCGATCTCACGCCGGTATTCAGCTTCAACGCGGAAGGGTTGTGGCAGGGCGTCAGTGGTTCCAGCGCCGGAGACCCGTCGGCACGCCTGTCTCGTTGGCGCGACGTTTTGGCCAAGACCAAGGCCGAAGGTTGGTGGTGAGGTGATGGCGCGCATCATGCTGCAACGAAGGATGAAGACCGTATGTCCCTGATCCGTCAGATCTGGTTGCTGTTGCTGGTGACGCTGGTGCTGGCGTTCTTCGGCAGCTTTGCCGTCTGGATGATGTCGGCGCGCGGCTACCTCGAAACGCAGCTGCGCATCAAGAACGCGGACAACGCCCAGTCACTGGCGCTGAACCTGTCGCAGCAAAAGGGCGACATGCCCTCGATGGACCTGACCGTGTCGGCCATGTTCGACACGGGCTACTACCAGCGCATCACGCTCAAGGACGCGGGCGGGCGCGTGGTCTTCAATCACGAGGCCGACAGCAAGGTGCTGAATGACATGGCGCCGGGCTGGTTCGTCGAGATGGTGCCGGTTGAATCGGCCGTGGGCGTGGCGCAGGTGTCCGATGGCTGGCGCGCGCTGGGCTCGGTCGAGGTGGTGAGCCACTCGGGCTTCGCGCATGTGCAACTGTGGCAGGGCAGCATGAAGACGGCCGGTTGGCTGCTGGTGCTGGGCGCGGTCGCCTGTGTCGTGGCGGCGTTCGGTGTGCGGGCGATCCGCGCGCCGCTGGAGGCCACGGTCGATCAGGCGCAGGCCTTGATGGAGCGGCGCTTCATCACGGTGGCCGAGCCCAAGGTGCCCGAGCTGGCGCGCCTGAGCCGGGCGATGAACGCGGTGGTCGTGCGGCTCAAGGCTTTGTTCGAGGAGCAGTCCGGCCAGGTCGAGCAGTTGCGCCAGCAGGCGCACTGCGACCCGCTCACGGGCTTGTCGCACCGGCGGCATTTCATGGCCCAGCTCAATGCGGCCTTGAACAACGACGAAGGCTCGGGCTCGGGCGTGGTCTACCTGATCCGCCTGGTCGACCTGACGGGCATCAACCGCCTGCTGGGCCACCGCCTGACGGATGCCTTGCTGCAACGTCTGGGCCATGTGCTGACCGAGGTGTCGGCGGGCATCACGGGGGCGGCCAAGGGGCGGCTCAACGGCGGCGATTTCGCCGTGTGCCTGACGGCCTCCGACCTGCCTTTGCCCGAGGCCGAGAACTACGCCGATGCGCTGCGCCGCGCCTTTACCGAACAGGCCGTGTCGGCCACGGTCGTGATCGGGGCTGTGCACTGGGTGCGCGGCATGCCTTTGCAGCAGGTGCTGGCGTCGGCCGACTCGGCCCTGGCGCGTGCAGAGAGCCGTGGCGCCTTCGCCGTCGAGCTGGCCGACCAGCCCACGGCCAGCATGACCGTGATGGGCGAGGACGAATGGCGCCGCCGCCTGACCTCTGCCCTGGCCGAGCGCCGCGTGCAACTGATGCGCTACCCGGTGGTCGACCGCCAGATGATGCTCGTGCACCACGAATGCCCGCTGCGCCTGCAGCTCGACCCGAACGGCGAATACGAGACGGCCGCGCAGTGGCTGCCCATGGCCTTGCGCTCGGGCCTGATCTCGCAGATCGACGAGGCGGCCGTGGCGCTCGCCCTGGAGCAGATCGCCGAGGACCAGCAGGACCGCGGCGTGAACCTCTCGCCCGCGTCGCTGCTGGACAGCGGCTTCGTGCCGCGCCTGCGCGCACGCCTGGCCGCGTCGCCTGACCTGGCGCACCACTTGTGGCTGGAAGTGGCCGAAGTGGCCGCCGCCGAGCGCTTCGAGCTGGTGCGCGAGCTGTGCAAGCAGCTGCGGCCGATGGGCGCGCGCATCGGGCTGGAGCATGCGGGCGAGCGCCTGGCGCGCATCGAGTTCCTGTTCGAAGCCGGGCTGGACTACATCAAGCTCGATGCCTCGGTCGTGCAGGGCGTGGCGCAGGACGCGTCGCGCGCGGCCTTCGTGTCGGCCACGGTCAGCATGCTGCATGGCCTGGGCCTGCAGGTGTACGCGGAAGGTGTCACCGAGACGGCCGATATCGTGGCGTTGCGCCAGGTGGGCATCGATGGCGCGACCGGGCCGGCGGTTCGGCTGGCCTGATCTGGCCTGGCTTGGCCTGGCCAAAAGGAAAAGGCCTGGCCGATCCGCAACCCGATATCAGTGATCGACCAGCAGCTTGCCGCGCTGCACCAGCTCGGCAATGATCTGATGGTCGTTGGCGTGCGCATCCAGGCCGAGTGACGAGCGGATGTCCACATTGCTCAGCACGATGTGCTGCTGGTCGGCGCAACCCGTGTTGTCGCTGTGGCCCGAGGCATCGGCATGGAAGCCGCCGCTGCTGCTCACGTGGATGACCGTGCTGCCCGGCTGCGACTGCGTGTCGAAGTTCAGGAAGTTCAGCAGCTTGTCGAGGTTCTGCGTGCCGGTGCCGGCGTTGGCCGTGGCGTTGTCCACGTGCAGCAGGTCGCGCAGGTCCAGCACATCGCCGCCGGCCGAGCGCGCGGCGCAGTTGAAGTCGGTGATGGTGTCGGTGTGGCTCTCGCCGTGGGTGGGCTTGTCGGCCAGCGTCCATTGGAAGACGTCGGTGTCGCAGCTGCCCTGGTGCGTGCCGTTGCCGGACACGACGTGCTCGATGTATTCCGCGGCCGATGCCAGCACGGGCGTGTCGACGTTGATGGCGATGAGGCTGGTGGACATGGACTTGCTGTCCGTCAGGCCCGCGGCATCGGTGGCCTTGACGGTCAGCTGCGGCAGCACATCGGTGCCGACGATGCCGAACACGTGCGCCGGGTCGTAGTGCAGGGTGGCCAGCAACTGGTTGACCTGCGTCACGTCGATCGTGTGGCCGGGCGTGTCGGACTCGATGGTCAGGTGGCGCGTGTCGTTGCCCGTGATGTGCAGGCCGTGCGTGAGCGATGAATCCAGCGAGAGGCTGAGCTTGCTGTGGTCGCCCAGCAGCGAGCCCAGCGAGAAGAGCTGGTCGACGCTGATGTCCACGCGCACGAGGTTGTTGTCCACGTCGTGCACGGCCACGTGTTGTTCCTTGCCCAGGTTCAGCAAGGGGTTCACGTTCAGGTCGACCAGGCCGAGGATGTTGTGGCCGCTGTTGTCGATGTCGACCGTGGGCGCGTGATTGACGTCGTGCGCGGTCGTGCCGCTGCTCAGCGTGAGGGTGCCTGTGCCGCGGTCGCCGTCCTTGTCGACGATGGTGTAGTTGAAGGTCTCGTCGCCACCGCCCGCGGCCTGCTTCATCGTGAAGTCGCCCGTCAGCGTGTTGACCTTGATCTCGGTGCCCGATTGCAGGGTGATGGTCAGGATCTTGGTGGCGGCATCCAGGCTCGAGCCGACCTGGTGGCCCGATGTGAAGGACTCGACCAGCTTGAGGCCGTCGGCGCCGGCCAGCGAGGCCAGCGTGCCCGATTTGATCGTGGGCACGGAGTCGAGCAGGTACTTGGTGAGTTCCTGGTTGGTCTTGAGCGTGACGGCGCCTTGCTCGGCGTGCGTGATGCCGTTGTAGGCGATGGGCTCGATGTTGGCGATGCGGGCGGCCGTGAGCGAGCCCGTGCCGATGGCGTACGAGTCGATGTGGTTGTCGCCCAGGAACTTCTCCCAGTTGGACTGGTCCTTGCCCGTGTCGATTGCCTTGCCGTGGTTGGGCTGGCCATCGGTGATGAAATAGGACACGTTGACGCCATCGGCGAGCTTGCCCGGCACGCCGAACGAGGCCTTGGCCGCGGCCAGCGCCGAGTCGTAGTTGGTGCCGCCGCCGGCCGAGAGCGTGTCGACGAAGACCTTGGCCTGCGCCACGGTCATCCAGGCCGGGCGGCCCTGGCCCGCGTCGTTGAAGGTGACGATCTGGATCTTGACGTCGCCCAGGCCGTCGTACTTGTCGATCAGCGCGTCGATGGCGGCCTTGATGCCGTTGGCGGTCTTGTCGGCCAGCGTGTTCTTCATGCTGCTCGACGTGTCGATGATCAGCATGAGGTTGGTGTTCTGCGAGCCCGTGCTGGCATCGACGTGCAGGGTCTGCGCGCCGGACAGCGGGCTGTCGTCGGCGATGTTGACCGTGAGCGTGGACGTGGTCGTGCCGTGGCCATCGTCGGCATGCACCTGCAGCTGGACGCCGAGCTGGTCCTGCTTCGTTGGATCGGGATGGTCGACGGGGCCTTGCAGCGTGACCTTGTAATGGCCCTGGTCGTCGATCGTGGCCGTGAGGATGGGGCGGCCGCCGGCCGAGCCGACGAGCGGATCGGCAGGCGTGCCGCTGCCGGACCACGTGACCGCCGCGCCGCCCGATGTCAGGCCGTCAGGGCCGGACAAGGTCAGGCTGACGTGGTCGCCATCCGCATCGGTGACAGTGAGCTGGCCCGTGGCTTCCTTGCTCGTGTGGCTGCCTGAAGGGTCCTTGGGATCGGGATTGCCGCCGGGGAGCGCCTCTTCGGACAGGGTGATGGCCGCGCTCTGGCCGCCGATGACGGGCAGGTCGTTGACTGGCGTGATGCCGACATCGACCGTGGCCGTGGCGGTGCCACCGTGGCCATCGCTGACCGTGACCGTGAACGAGTCGCTGCCGTTGTAGTCCTTGCTTGGGGTGTAGGTCCAGGTGCCGTCTTCGTTGACGACGACGGTGCCGTGGGCGGGGTCTGCGCCTTTGGCGAAGGTCAGTGTGTCGCCATCGACATCGGTGGCTTTGACCTGGCCGGAGACGGGGGTGTCTTCGTCCGTGGTTGCGTGATAGTGGCCGGTGACCGGATCGAAGTTCTCGTTGCCCGGGTCGACCACCTTGGGCGGGTCGTTGACCGGGTTCACACCGATGTCGATCGTGGCCGTGGCGGTGCCGCCGTGGCCATCGCTCACCGTCACGGTGAACGAGTCGCTGCCGTTGAAGTCCTTGGCCGGCGTGTAGGTCCAGGTGCCGTCTTCATTGACGACGACCGAACCATGCTCAGGGTTCGAGCCCTTGGCGAAGGTCAACTCATCGCCATCCACGTCGGTCGCCTTGACCTGGCCGGACACCGGTTTGTCTTCCTCGGTCGTGACCGTGTAGTGACCGGTGACCGGATCGAAGTTCTCGTTCCCCGGGTCGACCACTTTGGGTGGGTCGTTGACCGGTGTGATGCCGATGTCGATCGTGGCCGTGGCCGTGCCGCCATGGCCATCGCTCACCGTCACGGTGAACGAGTCGCTGCCGTTGTAGTCCTTGGCTGGCGTGTAAGTCCACGTGCCGTCTTCATTGACGACGATCGTGCCATGCTCAGGGTTCGAGCCCTTGGCGAAGGTCAACTCATCGCCATCCACGTCGGTCGCCTTGACCTGGCCGGACACCGGTTTGTCTTCCTCGGTCGTGACCGTGTAGTGGCCGGTGACCGGATCGAAGTTCTCGTTCCCCGGGTCGACCACCTTGGGCGGATCGTTGACCGGCGTGATGCCGATGTCGATCGTGGCCGTGGCCGTGCCGCCATGGCCATCGCTCACCGTCACGGTGAACGAGTCGCTGCCGTTGTAGTCCTTGGCCGGCGTGTAAGTCCACGTGCCGTCTTCATTGACGACGACCGAACCATGCTCAGGGTTCGAGCCCTTGGCGAAGGTCAACTCATCGCCATCCACGTCGGTCGCCTTGACCTGGCCGGACACCGGTTTGTCTTCCTCGGTCGTGACCGTGTAGTGGCCAGTGACCGGATCGAAGTTCTCGTTCCCCGGATCGACCACTTTGGGTGGGTCGTTGACCGGCGTGATGCCAATGTCGATCGTGGCCGTGGCGGTGCCACCGTGGCCATCGCTCACCGTCACGGTGAACGAGTCGCTGCCGTTGTAGTCCTTGGCCGGCGTGTAAGTCCACGTGCCGTCTTCATTGACGACGATCGTGCCATGTTCAGGGTTCGAGCCCTTGGCGAAGGTCAACTCATCGCCATCCACGTCGGTCGCCTTGACCTGGCCGGACACCGGCTTGTCTTCCTCGGTCGTGACCGTGTAGTGGCCGGTGACCGGATCGAAGTTCTCGTTCCCCGGGTCGACCACCTTGGGCGGATCGTTGACCGGCGTGATGCCGATGTCGATCGTGGCCGTGGCCGTGCCACCGTGGCCATCGCTCACCGTCACGGTGAACGAGTCGCTGCCGTTGTAGTCCTTGGCTGGCGTGTAAGTCCACGTGCCGTCTTCATTGACGACGACCGAACCATGCTCAGGGTTCGAGCCCTTGGCGAAGGTCAACTCATCGCCATCCACGTCGGTCGCCTTGACCTGGCCGGACACCGGTTTGTCTTCCTCGGTCGTGACCGTGTAGTGGCCAGTGACCGGATCGAAGTTCTCGTTCCCCGGGTCGACCACCTTGGGCGGGTCGTTGACCGGCGTGATGCCGATGTCGATCGTGGCCGTGGCCGTGCCGCCCTTGCCGTCGCTGACGGTCACGGTGAACGCATCGCTGCCGTTGTAGTCCTTGTTGGGCGTGTAGGTCCAGGTGCCGTCGTCATGGACGACGACCGTGCCATGCGCCGGGTCCGAGCCCTTGGCGTAGGTCAGCGGGTCGCCATCGGGGTCGGTGGCCTTGACCTGGTCCGACACCGGCTTGTCCTCGTCGGTCGTGATCCGGTAGTGACCGGTGACCGGGTCGAAATTCTCGTTGCCCGGGTCCACGACCTTGGGCGGGTGGTTGACAGGCGGTTCCTCGGGCGTGGTCGTGGGCGTGATTGCGGTCGCGGCGGCAGGCGATGCCGATGCGGGCGTGATGGAGCCGATGGGTTCACCAGCCACGCGGTCGGGTGTGCTGTAAGTGAACTCCTGCGGGCTCACGGTCTCGATGACGCGGTCCACGCGGTAGCCCAGCGACATCGAGCCGCCACCGCCGCCGCCTACCCCCGCAGCCGTGGCCGCGTCGTCATCGCCGCGCTCCAGGGCGTCGATGCTGGCATCCACGTTGTTGGGGTTCTTGCCATGGTCTGCATGCGCGTGCTTGTCGTGAGCGTGTTTGCCATGCGCGGCAGCCTGGCCGTCGGCTTCGGCCAGGGCCGTCTGCATGTCGCGCGGCAGCCAGTCCTTGCCGCTGCCGTCCGTGATCTGGATTTGCGCGTCCTTGTCGGCCAGGATCACATCACCGGGTTGAATGACATCGCCTTGCTGAAGCGGGCGGGCGGTTTTTTCACCTGCCGGGATGACATTGGCGCGACCTTGAAGACTGGAGACGACACCGCCGGGAACTTGCGCGGATTGGGGCATGGCAAACCTCTCGAAACGTATGAACGCTGTTGATTCGAGAATAGCCAGAGGCCCTGTTACAAGGGCCTTTTCGCCCAAAGCCTTCCGTGAACAATTGCGGCATTGCGCCGAAAAAATCGATGCGTTAGCGCATCAGGCATCAGGGTTCGCAGCGGTTCGAGGGCCGGGCGAACAAATGAGATCCGTCACGAATAAACGGACCAATCGTCACTTAAGACGCGCCGTCTTCAGCGCTCGCGCAAGGCATAGGCGTGGGCCTTGGTCACAGGCCGCAGCAGGTAGGACAACACGGACTTCTTGCCCGTCAGCACGTCCACTTCGGCCGTCATGCCCGGGATGATGGGCATCTTGTCGTTGAAGTTGGCCTGCTTGGTTTTCACGCGCACGACGTAGAAGGTCTTGATGCCACGCTCGTCGGTGACCGTGTCCGGGCTGATGTTCTCGACGACGGCATCGAGCCCGCCATAGATCGAGAAGTCATAGGCCGTGAACTTGACCATGGCCGCCTGACCCGGGTGGATGAAGGCGATGTCGCGCGGCTCGACCTTGGCTTCGAGCACGAGGGCGTCGTCCAGCGGCACGATCTCCAGGATGTCCTTGCCCGGTGTCACGACGCCGCCCACGGTATTGGCCAGCAGCCGCTGCACGCGCCCACGCACCGGCGACTTCACCTGCGACTTGTCGACCTTGTCCGCCAGCGCCACGGCGCCTTCATTGAGCGCATTGAGCTTGGCCAGCACGTCGGACAGGTCCTTGCGGATGTCATTGCGGAACGACAGGTCCGTCTCCTGGATCTTGCGCGTGGCCTCGGCGATGGCGGCCCGGGCGCGCGAAGCCTGGGCCGCGGCCTGTTCCTTGTCGCCGCGCGCACGGCCCACGTCGCGCTCCAGGCGCAGCACATCGACCTCGGACACGGCGCCTGTGGCCAGCAGTGGCCGCGTCTTGGTCAGCTCCTGCTGCGACAGCTCCAGGCTGCGCGCGGCCGATTCACGCTTGGCCTGCGCTTCGCTCAGCTCCTGCTGGCGCTGTGCCAGTTGCTGCTCGCTGATGGACACAAGGGCGTTGAGCTCGGAGCGCTTGGCGTCGTACAGTTGCCGCTCTTCCTCGACCACGCGCGCCTCTTCCACATTGCCATCGCGCGGCGTGGGCGGCTTGAACTCGTGCCCTTCGGCCAGCGCCTTGAGCCGCGCCAGCTTGGCCTTCAGCGCGAAGGCCTGCGCGGCGCTCTCGCGCACGCCCGACGTGGCCCGCGTCTCATCGATCTTGAGCAGCAGCTGACCGGCCTCGACCACCTGGCCTTCCTTGACCAGGATCTCGGAAACCACGCCGCCATCGAATGACTGGATCACCTGCAACTGCCGCGACGGGATCACCTTGGCATCGCCTTTGGTGACCTCGTCGATCTCGGCCAGCGACGACCAGACCAGCAGCATGACCACGACCAGCAAGGCCGTGCGCACGAGCGTCTGCGCGCGGTGCGTGTGCTCGGTGCTCATCACCGCGTCGGCGTCCATCTCGAACGTGCGCATGCCCGCGGCGGCGGCGCTTTCGGGCGTCACGCGGGCGCCGGTCAGCTTGTCCAGCAGCGGGTCGGTGATCGGGGCCAGCACGCGGCGGATGCCGTCCAGCACGTTGACCACTTTTTGTCCGGCGTTCAGCAAGGTGCTCATGTCGGTCTCCTTGCTCACGAAGCGCGCGAGATGCGGCCGGCCGACAGCGCCTGCATGATGCGCTCGCGCGGGCCGTCGGCCACGATCTTGCCCTGGTCGACCACGATCACGCGGTCGACGAAGGACAGCATCGACGTGCGGTGCGTCACCAGCACGACGGTCTTGCCTTCGGCGAAGGCCTGCATGCGTTGCGTCACCAGGGCTTCGGTCGAGAAGTCCATCGCGCTGGTCGGCTCGTCGAGCAACAGGATGGGCGTGTTGTGCAGCACGGCCCGCGCGATGCCCACGCTCTGGCGCTGCCCACCCGATAGCAACTCGCCGCGCTCGCCCACCTGCATGTCGAAGCCTTGCGGATGGCGTTGCACGAACTCGCTCATGCCCGCCGTCTCGGTCGAGGCCACGATGCTTTCGTCTTGCGCATGCGGCATGCCGAAGGTGATGTTGTCGCGCAGCGAGCCGTAGAACAGCGTGACATCCTGCGAGACATGGCCCAGGTTGCGGCGCACGTCGGCCGGGTCCAGCTGGCGCATGTCGATGCCATCGAGCAGCACGGCGCCTTGCGCGGGCTGGTACAGGCCCAGGATCAGCTTTTGCAGCGTCGTCTTGCCCGAACCCACCTTGCCGATCAGCGCGACCTTCTCGCCCGCGTTGATCTTGAAGCTGATGTTGTCCAGCGCGACATCCTGGCGGCCCGGGTAGTTGAACGAGACATGGCGGAACTCGATCTCGCCTTTGAACTCCTTGCGCTGGATGAAGCTCGTGCCCGAGGGCCGCTCCACCGGCTGGTCCATGATCTTGTTGAGCGACTCCATCGCCGTGCGCGCGCCCTGGTACTGCATCAGCAGGCCCACGATCTGCCCGGCAGGCGCCAGCGCGCGGCCGGCCAGCATCGTCGCGGCGATCAGCGCGCCCATCGTCAACTGCTTGTCGGTGATCAGGTAGACGCCGATCAGCACGATGCTCACGGACATCAACTGCTGCAGCGTGTACGTCGTGTACATCGCCGTCGACGACAAACCGCGCATGCGCACATTGAGCGCCGCCAGGAACTGGTTGGCACGCTCCCACCGCGCCTGGATCAGGCCTTCGGCGCCTTGCGCCTTGATCGTCTCGATGCCCGTCAGGCTCTCGACCAGCGTTGCATTGCGCTGCGCCGATGCCTGGTAAGTGCTTTGCGACAGCTCATGCAGACGGTGCTGCAGCACATAGCCCGACACGACGACCAGCGCGAACACGGTCAGCACGGGCAGGATCAGCCACGGCGAGATCCACGCGATCACGAACACGAACAGGATCGCGAAAGGCAGGTCGATCAGCGCCGTCACCGTGCTCGACGCGATGAAATCGCGCACCTGCTCGAAGCCCCGCAAATTGGCCGCGAACGAGCCCACCGACTGCGGGCGGTTCTCCATGCGCATGCCCAGCACGCGCTCCATCAGCGAGGCCGAGATCTGCACGTCGATGCGCGCGCTGGCTTCGTCCACGAAATGGCTGCGCAACAGCTTCATGAACAGGTCGCTGCCGAACACGAGCACCATGCCGACCGCCAGCACCCACAGTGTCTCCATCGCGTTGTTGGGCACCACGCGGTTGTAGACGTTCATCGAGAACAGCGGGTAAGCCAGCGCGAACAGGTTGACCAGCAAAGCCGCCCACAGCACGTCGCGGTACACGAAGCGCTGCGCCAGCACCGGCCCCCAGAACCAGTGCTTGGACTTGGTGGCGCGCACCTGAGGCGTGCGCGCGTCGAACTTGAAATGCGGCCGCACGAACAGCACGAGGCCCGTGAAGCGCGCCTGCAGTTGCTCCTGGCTCATCGTGACGGCGCCCTGGCCCGTGTCGGGCAGCAGCACGCGCCAACCATCGCGGCCTTCGCGGCCGAGCAGCACGCAGGCCTTGTTGCCCTTGAGGATCAGGATGGCGGGCAGGGTGAGGGCGTCGATCCTGAGCAGATCCTGACGCTGCAGCTTGGTCGCCAGGCCCGCGCGCGCGGCCGCCCGGTCCGCCAGCGACAGGGGCAGCGGCCCTTTGTCACGCGGCAAGCCGGCCGACAGCGATGCCCGCGAGGCGGCCACGCCGTGCAGCCGGCACACTTCGATCAGGCAATCGAGCAGGGGGTCCGGAGCGATCAGGTCTTCGCGCAGACGCTGCTCGGTGTCTGGTTCAGCCTGCGCTGTGGGCTCGGCGGTCTCGGCGGAAGGCAGCGGTGCGGTCATGGGTGTGGTCGTGAGGTCGGGTCCTGCACGCAAGACGGCTGCGTGGGGGATTTCAGCGAATCTCAGCGGATATCGGCACAGTGCACGGCAAATTGACCCTCCGCGCGGTCAGCGAAGAAGCGCTCCAGGGTCATGCGCACGGTGCGGAAGGCCAGGTCGTCCCAGGGGATGTCGTGCTGGTGGAACAGCTTGGCTTCCATGGTTTCCGGGCCGGGATTGAATTCGGTGTCGAGCAGACGGGCGCGGTAGAACAGGTGCACCTGGCCGGCCGTGACCACATTGAGGATGCAGTACAGCCCCTGGATTTCGAAATGGGCGCCGGCTTCTTCATCGGTCTCGCGGGCCGCGCCTTCCTGGGTGGTCTCGCCCAGCTCCATGAAGCCGGCGGGCAGCGTCCAGAAGCCTTTGCGCGGCTCGATATTGCGTTTGCACAGCAGCACCTGCTCGCCCCAGACGGGCAGCGTGCCCACCACATTGAGCGGGTTGATGTAGTGGATGTGACCGCAGGAGGGGCACACGGCGCGCTCGCGGTTGTCGTCCTCGGGCACTTTGTGCTCGACCGGCGTGCCGCAGACCTGACAGTGCTCGATTCGACGTGAAAACAGCATCTCGCCAGTGTAGGGCAACACGGTGGTGCCCCGGCGGCCCGTGGCCATGCTGTGGTCACGGATTGTGGTCACGGCTCGACAGCGGCCGGCCCTGGCGGCGGCGTGGCCCGGCGGGCAGGTGCGTCACCCAGGGCGAGAAGCTCTCCATGACCTGCAGCGGGTGCCCGCGGTGCCGGAAGATCGAGCGGCGCGCCCAGCTCGGTGCGCGATCGGCCGTCGGCGGCGTCAAACGGGCCCATTGCGCCGCCAGATGTCGACGCTGCGGCGCTTGCCGGCCCAGCAGGCCGAAGCTCAACGGGTCTCGGCGCACCTGGTTGTGCTCGAACAGCAGCTCGGCCAGCGGGCGGTTGCCCAGACCCTTGATGGCGCGCCACGGGCCCTTCACCGCCCGCAGCGTCGTGCTGCTGCGCGCCCATACGGCCGGCCGGCCGTCGATGCGCAGCACGACCTCGCGCACATAGCCTTCCCGGCTGCGCAGGGCGATGCATTCTTGCGCCCACAAGGTCTGGCGCCCCTGGCTGATCACCTGCACGCTGACCTGGCCATGCAGGCGCAGGCGGGCCGTGAGCGAGCCCGGCGCCGACAGCCATTTGCGCAGCGAAGCCGGCACGGCCCGCCTTCGGGCAGGCGTCACGACGGCCGTGGCGGCATTGGCACAGGGCAACAACGGAGAGGAAGGCAGGCGAGGTAGCATCGCGGGCGGGATCATAGAACACAGCTTCTTGCCATGGCTTTCGCGCGCGATCTGACCGAATCCTCCTTGCCGCACCCCGGCTGGATCGAGGCCGACATGGGCCCCGACCTCGCTGGCAAAGTGCGGGCCGTCATGAGCGCGCGGTCCGGCGGCCTGAGCGTGCCGCCTTATGCCTCCTGCAACCTGGGCGACCATGTCCAGGACAGCCCGCGCGTCGTGGCGCACAACCGCCATATCTTCGAGCAGGCCCTTCATGCCAAGCCCATGTGGCTGACGCAGGTGCACGGCAACCGCCTCGTGCGCCTGAGCCACCAGGCTGCCGACATGCCCGGCGCCGACGGCCTGTGGGCCATCAACCCGTTCGACGACCTCGCCCAGCCCCAGGCCGACGGCGCCTTGACGACCGAGCCCGGGCTGGTCTGCGCGGTCATGGTCGCCGATTGCCTGCCCGTGCTGCTGGCCGCGCCGGAAGGCCGTGGCGTGGCGGCCCTGCACGCGGGCTGGCGCGGCCTGGCCGGCGCGGGCGAACTCCACGGCCACGGCATCGTCCAGGCGGGCGTGAAGGCGCTGTGCGAGGCCACGCAATCCGATCCGGCGGATTTGCGCGCCTGGCTGGTCCTGCATCGGCCCGACGCAATTCGAAGTGGGCGCCGACGTGCTGCAAGGCTTCGGCGTGGACCCGGCCGAGGCCGACGGCCACGCGCGTTTCAAGCCCCATCGCCTGACGCCCAGCGGCGTGTCCGTGCATGGCAAATGGCTGGCCGATCTGCCCGGCCTGGCGCGCGACATCCTGACGGCGCTGGGCGTGCGGCACATCGGTGGCGGCGAGTGGTGCACCGTGTCCGATGCGTCAAGGTTCTTTTCCTTCCGGCGCGACGGCGTCACCGGCAGGCAGGCCGCCGGCATCTGCCTGTTGTAGCGCGTGTGGTGAAGCCTGCTGCGACGCCAGCATGGCCACGTGCCGGGCGCGCTCCTGCGCCTCGCGCGCCAGCCGCACCTTGCGGCGCCCGAACGCACCGAGCAGGTACATCACCAAGGCCATGGGCAGCAGGCCGTAGAACAACAGCGTGATCACCGCGCCCAGCACCGTGCCTTGAGGCGACGTGGCCTCCGCCATCGCCATCATCATGGCCACATACATCCATGCAATCGCAATGATCCACATCCAATGACATCCGGTTAGTGAAAGCCCTGGAGACAGGGCCGCCGATCGCACTCAACATCATCGAGGCTGATTCCGCGTCGTTGACCGTTGGAGCCATGTTGAAAACTGGCCAAAGCAACGCGCGGACGGGCTCACGAAAAAAATACACGGTCAGAATACGGCAACATGACGGTGGCATCATTGATCGTGAATGCGCCTCTATACCAAGTAGGAGACATATGGCTGTTCCCCAACGGTCGCGTTCGCAGCGCCTTGTCGCCGCGAATGAGACGTCTAAGCGCGATGCCGCGGCACAGGCTGCCGCGGCCAAGTCGAAACGTCCTGCGGCCAGCAAGCCTGCCGCCGTCCCCCCAGCTTCCAAGGCGCCCGGCAAGAAGGCTGCGCGCAAGACAGCAGCCAGCGTGAAGCTGGCCAAGCCCGCCGCCAAATCCGCGGCGGCCTCGCCGAAAGCGGCCAAGCCCGCCAAACCGGCCCAGCCCGCACCCCAAGCCCCCAAACCCGCCGCGCAGCAAGCCGACAAGGCGGCCAACGCCTCTCCGTTTGCCGCGCCATTCCCCGACCTGACGGCGCACGCCTTCCAGCAATGGCTGGGGCGGTCGCAGCAGGGTGCCCAGGCCGTCCCGCACATGGCCTTGCAGCCGATCCAGCACGCCATGGAAGCCATGAGCGCCAGCCTGGGCTCGACGCTGACGTCCATCGCGGGCCTGCACGTGCCGTCCGAGCAGTTGCAGTCGATCCAGCAGGCGTACCTGCAGCAAGCCTCGGCCTTGTGGAACCACGCGCTCGACAAGCCCGATGAGATCAAGCCGAGCGACCGCCGCTTTGCCGCGCCCGAGTGGTCGAGCAACCCGGCCAGCGCCTTCATGGCCTCGATGTACCTGCTCAACGCCCGCACGCTCCAGCGCCTGGCGGACAGCCTGCAGGGCGACGAAAAAGCCCGCCAGCGCGTGCGCTTCGCCGTGCAGCAATGGGCCGATGCGGCCGCGCCCAGCAACTTCCTGGCGTTCAACCCCGAGGTGCTGAAAAAGGCCGTCGACACCAAGGGCGAGAGCCTCACGCTCGGCCTGCAGCACCTGCTGCGCGACATGCGCCAGGGCCACGTGTCGCAGACCGACGAGAGCCTGTTCGAGGTCGGTCGCAACGTGGCCACGACAGCCGGCGCCGTCGTGTTCGAGAACGCTTTCTTCCAGCTGATCGAGTACGCGCCGCTGACGCCCAAGGTGCACGAGCGGCCCTTCCTGTTCGTGCCGCCGTGCATCAACAAGTACTACATCCTCGACCTGCAGCCCGACAACTCGCTCGTGCGCTACATGCTCTCGCAAGGCCACCGCGTCTTCATGGTCAGCTGGGTCAACGCCGACGAGAGCCTGGCCAAGGCCAGTTGGGACGATTACGTCGAGCACGGCGTGATGAAGGCCATCGACGTCACGCGCGAGATCGCCAATGTGCCGCAGATCAACGCGTTGGGCTTCTGCGTGGGCGGCACCTTGCTGGCCACGGCGCTGGCCACGCTGGCCGCGCGCGGCGAGAAGCCCGTCGCCAGCCTGACCCTGCTCACGGCCTTCCTCGATTTCGTCAACACGGGCATCATGGATGTCTTCGTGGACGAGGCCATGGTCAGCATGCGCGAGATGACCATCGGCCCGGACAGCCCGCAAGGCGGCGGCCTGATGAAGGGCGCCGACCTGGCCGCCACCTTCTCCTTCCTGCGCGCCAACGACCTGGTCTGGAACTACGTGGTGGGCAACTACCTCAAGGGCGAGCTGCCGCCCGCGTTCGACCTGCTCTACTGGAACAGCGACAGCACCAACCTGCCCGGGCCCATGTACAGCTGGTACCTGCGCAACACCTACCTCGAAAACAAGCTGTGCCAGCCCGGTGCCGTGAGCGTGTGCGGCGTGCCGCTTGACATGCGCCGGCTCGACATGCCTACTTTCATCTACGGTTCGCGTGAAGACCACATCGTGCCATGGGACAGCGCCTACGCCTCGGCCCAGGTCGTGCAGGGCCCCAAGACTTTCGTGCTCGGTGCGTCCGGCCATATCGCTGGTGTGATCAACCCGCCCGAGAAGAAAAAGCGCAGCTTCTGGCAGGCCGGCCCCCTGGCACGGGCCTTGCCAGCAACCGCCAAGGAGTGGATGACGACGGCACAGGAGCAACCAGGCAGTTGGTGGCCCACCTGGTCCGCGTGGCTGGATGAACATGCCGGCGGCATGGTCGCCGCGCCCAGGCAGCCAGGCAGCCGCCGCTACCCGCCGATCGAGGCCGCGCCTGGGCGTTATGTCCTGCGCAAGGTCTAAGCCCCCCTCACAAGGAGAAACTCATGTCTGACATCGTCATCGTCGCGGCGGCCCGGACCGCCGTCGGCAAGTTCGGCGGCAGCCTGGCCAAGACACCCGCGTCCGAACTGGGCGCCACGGTCATCGCTGGCCTGCTCAAGCGCACCGGCCTGTCCGGCGACCAGATCAGCGAAGTCATCCTGGGCCAGGTGCTGCAGGCCGGTTGCGGCCAGAACCCCGCGCGTCAGGCCGTGATCAAGTCGGGCCTGCCCAACAGCGTGCCCGCCATGACCATCAACAAGGTGTGCGGCTCGGGCCTCAAGGCCGTGATGCTGGCCGCGCAGTCCATCCGCGACGGCGACAACGAGATCATCATCGCCGGCGGCCAGGAAAGCATGAGCATGTCGCCGCATGTGCTGCCCAACTCGCGCGAGGGCCAGCGCATGGGCAACTGGACCATGATCGACACGATGATCACCGACGGCCTGTGGGACGTCTACAACCAGTACCACATGGGCATCACGGCCGAGAACGTGGCCAAAAAGTACGAGATCTCGCGCGAAGCCCAGGACGCCCTGGCGCTGGCCTCGCAGCAGAAGGCCGCCGCCGCCCAGGATGCCGGCCGCTTCAAGGACGAGATCGTGCCCGTGCTGATCCCCCAGAAAAAGGGCGACCCGCTGGTGTTCGACACGGACGAGTTCATCAACCGCAAGAGCAACGCCGAAGCGTTGGCCGGCCTGCGCCCCGCCTTCGACAAGGCCGGCACGGTCACGGCGGGCAACGCCTCGGGCATCAACGATGGCGCGGCGGCCGTGGTGGTCATGAGCGCCAAGAAGGCCGAGCAACTGGGCCTGAAGGTGCTGGGGCGCATCGCCTCGTATGCCAGCGCCGGCCTGGACCCCGCCTACATGGGCATGGGCCCGGTGCCCGCCGCGCGCAAGGCGCTGGAGCGCGCCGGCTGGAAGCCCGCCGATCTGGACCTGCTCGAAATCAACGAAGCCTTTGCCGCGCAGGCCTGCGCCGTGCACAAGGAAATGGGCTGGGATACCAGCAAGGTCAATGTGAACGGCGGCGCCATCGCGCTCGGCCATCCCATTGGTGCATCAGGTTGCCGCGTGCTGGTGACCCTGCTGCACGAAATGCAAAAGCGCGATGCCCGTAAGGGGATCGCTTCTTTGTGTATCGGTGGCGGTATGGGCGTGGCCCTGACCATCGAACGCTGACTCTGGTTGTTTGTCATTCATTCCGAAAGAGGAGAACTTCATGTCTCAAAAAGTAGCCTACGTGACCGGCGGCATGGGCGGTATCGGTACCTCCATCTGCCAACGTCTGCACAAGGACGGTTTCAAGGTGATCGCAGGCTGTGGCCCCAGTCGTGACCATGTCAAGTGGCTCGAAGAGCAAAGGGCGCTGGGCTATACCTTCTACGCGTCGGTCGGCAACGTGGCCGATTGGGAATCGACCGTGGAGGCTTTCCGCAAGACCAAGGCCGAGCACGGCCCGATCGATGTGCTGGTCAACAACGCCGGCATCACGCGTGATGGCATGTTCCGCAAGATGACCAAGGCCGACTGGGACGCGGTCATGGACACCAACCTCAACAGCCTGTTCAACGTGACCAAGCAGGTCATCGACGACATGGTGGAGCGTGGCTGGGGCCGCATCGTCAACATCAGCTCGGTCAACGGCGAGAAGGGCCAGTTCGGCCAGACCAACTACTCGGCCGCCAAGGCCGGCATGCACGGCTTCACGATGGCCCTGGCGCAGGAAGTGGCCAACAAGGGCGTGACCGTGAACACGGTGTCGCCAGGCTACATCGGCACTGACATGGTGCGCTCGATCCGCAGCGACGTGCTGGACAAGATCGTGGCGACCATCCCTGTGAAGCGCCTGGGTACGCCCGAGGAAATCGCCTCGATGGTGTCGTGGGTGTCGAGTGACGAATCGGGCTTCGCCACGGGCGCCGACTTCTCGGTCAACGGTGGCCTGCACATGGGTTGATGGATACGCTGATCCGGCCTTGATGGCCGGAGATGCCAACCCGCCGCGCAGCGATGCCGGCGGGTTTTTCATTGGCGCAATGGGCCAGGGAAGGCATCAAGCGGCCGCTTCTTGCTCGAGCACCAGCCTGTCGAGCGCGGCGCAGACTTCGGCGAAGCGGCCCGCGATGACCGTGCGGCGGGCATCGGCCGGGTCGATGCTGATGCGCACGCGGCGGGTGGTGCCGAGGGGCGCATGCCGGCCAGCGGCGATGCGCAGCGATGTGCCCAATACGGCGTTGGAGGTCGCACTCGATGGTGTGCCGGACGCAGGCCGCGCAGGCGATGTCCACGGCGTGATCGGGCGTGCCTTGACCGGGCGTGCCGCAGGGGCGCTGGCGGGCTGGTTGCCGTCAGACGGTGGGTTGCCTGCGCCAGAGGTGGCAGTGTTGCGGATGAAGAAAGCACGGGCCAGGTGATGAATCATGATGAACTCCGGGTAGACAACAGTTGAAGTTCGGCAGGATTCAGACACAAGCCGCCACGCGGGATCGCACCGCCGGCCAGGCGATGCCAATGCCCGCCACCCGCATGGCAGCGACGAAAGGCGATAACGAAACCGTTGCGGATCAGTTGAGCAACTGGTTGCGGATCAGGCCCACAGCCAGGCCTTCGAGCTCGAAATCGGGATGGTCCGGCGGGACCACGATGGGCTCGAAGTCAGGGTTCTCGGGCAGCAGCTGGATGCCCTGGGCATGGCGCATGAAGCGTTTGACGGTGACCTCTTCGCCCAGGCGCGCGACCACGATCTGGCCATTGCGGGCCTCGCGGGTACGGGCCACGGCGAGCAGGTCGCCATCGAGGATGCCCACATCCTTCATGCTCATGCCCTTGACGCGCAGCAGGTAATCGGGGCGCTTGGCGAACAGGCCGGGCTCGACCGAGTAGGTCTGCTCGACATGTTCTTGCGCGAGGATGGGGCTGCCGGCGGCCACGCGACCGATCAAGGGCAGTACCAGTTGCTCGAGGCCTGGCAAGGGCAGGTTGAAGGGCAGCACATTGCTGCGCGAGGCGGCCTCGTCGCTGCTGCTGCCCATACCTGCGCCCGCACCGCGCTTGCGTGTCTCGTTGACCGTGCGCAGCGTGCCCGCCTTGAGGCGGATGCCGCGCGAGGTGCCGCCGACCAGTTCGATCACGCCTTTGCGCGCCAGTGCCTGCAGGTGCTCTTCGGCGGCGTTGGCCGACTTGAAGCCCAGCTCGGTGGCGATCTCGGCCCGTGTGGGCGGCGCGCCTGTGCGGGCGATGGCACGCTGGATCAGCTCGAAGATTTCCTGCTGGCGGGGCGTGAGTTTCGGTTTATCGTTGGTCATGGCGGTGGTCGGCCAAAGGCTACACAAAGTCCGTCGATGGCTGCCATTTTATACAGCACTGTTGGTTTGTCCAGTATTTTCTTGAAGGCATCGGCGACAGCATGCAATCCGTGGTGATTTTGGGAACAGGCGGCACGATCGCCGGTACGGGCAGCGACCCCGCGCGCAGCTGGCAGTACCGTGCCGCGCAGCTGTCCGTGGCGCAACTGGTCGAGGCCGTGCCCGCGCTGGCCGGTGTCCCGCTGCAAGCCGTGCAGGTCGCGCAGATCGACAGCAAGGACATGCGCTGGTCGGTATGGCAGGCGCTGGGTTTGGCCCTGCAGACGCATCTGGCGCGCGACGACGTGGCGGGTGTGGTGATCACGCACGGCACGGACACGCTGGAGGAGACCGCCTACCTGCTGCATCGCCTGGTCGAAAGCGCCAAGCCCGTCGTGCTCACGGCAGCCATGCGCCCGGCCACGGCGCCCGATGCCGATGGCCCGGGCAACCTGCGCGATGCCGTGGGCGTCGTGCAAGAGGCGGCGCGGCGTGGCCTGGGCGGCGTGCTGGCCGCGATGCACGGCCGCATCTGGTCGGGCGCGCATGTGCGCAAGGCCTGTTCGTCGGCGTTGGATGCTTTCGATGGCGGCGGGCACGCGCCCTTGGCCTTGCTGGACGAGCACGGCGCGTGGACGCAGGTCAGCACAAGCTGGCCGCAGGCAGGCGGCGCCGGGCTGCCTGTGCTGGTGAACAAGCCGCCGCGCGTCGAGATCGTGTGCAGCCACGCCGATGCCGATGGCTGGCTGGTGGACGCGGCCTTGGCGCATGCGCAGGCAGGCGAAGGCCTGGCGGGCCTGGTGGTCGCGGGAACGGGCCACGGCACCATCCACGAAGGCTTGCAATCAGCGCTGGACAGGGCAGCGGCGCAGGGCGTGACGGTCTGGCGCAGCTCGCGCGTGGCGCGTGGCGGTGTCGCTGGTCGGGAGGGGGATGTGTGGGAGGCTGGCGGCGATCTGACGCCTGCCCAGGCCCGCGTCGCTTTGATGCTCACACTGCTGGGCGTGGCGCCCGATGGCATCAAAGCGCGGAAATAAGGCGGAGATAAAGCACGATCCGTGGCTGCGGTGACCGACTGGCCAGGCCAGCTTTTCTCCCATCAGAGGCGGTTTTCAACTGCAAGCCTCGTGATGCAGGATGGATTTTGCGTGGCTTGTGTGAAAGCCTGATGACAACTCAGGGGGCCACGTGAATCACGGCGGTCGGGCCGGTCTTGAGGCTTTGCTCGATGTCGGGCTTGAATTCGCCCATGGCCGGCGTCCAGAGGCGGACGCGGTGTTCGCCCTTGGGGAGGTCGAGCGTGAGTTCGCCATTGGCATCCGTGATGCCGAAATAGGGCGTGTCCACCACGTGGATGTAGCCCAGCATGCGGTCGTGGATGTTGCAGCCCAGCGTGGCCGTGCCGGGCTTGTCGAACAGGATCGGGGCGGTCGGGGTGCCCGAATACAGCTTGATCTCGAAGGTCTTGATCGCCGAGAACGAGTAGACGTGGTGGCGCACCGTGTCGAAGTTGGGGAAGTTCACGAGCGAGCCCGTCTGGATGGCGAGCAGCGTGGGCACGAAGGCTTTGTTGCGCTGCGCCATGTCGGTGACGGTGTTCGGTGCGGCCGTGGTCTTGGCACCTTTGACCATCACGGACACGACGGCATTGGCCAGGGGCTGGCCCGCTGCGTCGCTGACCTGGATGAGCTGCGGCGCGGCCATGCCGGCCAGTGGCATCAGCAGCATGCCGAAAAGGGCGATCGAGGTGCGCATGGCTGTGATCAGTATTTGACGATGTCGCGGCGGCTGGGCGCCAGGCGGCGCAGCAGTTCGTTCTTGGCGGCTTCGGGCGCGCCTGCGCGGTCGAGCTCTTCGCGCAGCACGGTCACCATGATGTCGAATTCGGCGCCCGAGATATTGGACTCGGCATGCGCCTTGGCCATGGTCTCGCCTTCGTACTGGCAGGGGCCGTCGGCCACTTTGCAGAGGTAGGCGGCCACGCTCTTTTTCAGCGCGGGCATCTTGATGCCATCGAAGGAGCGCCTGGTGCGCGGGTCGGTCGAGACGCGGTCCAGCATGCGGTTGCTGATGGCCTCGATGCTCTGGACGCCGCCCAGTTGCTGGTAGAGCGGAGCCGAAGGCGCCGTCGAGCAGGCCATCAGGGCCGCCAGGGTCCAGCTGATGGCCACGCCGATGAGGGCGACCTGGATGTGTCTGCGGCGCTCGGGCGGCAGGCTGGTCCACAGCGTGAGTGGGCGGCTCAGTTGCGTGGTGGGTCGCATGGCGGGTCCGTTGATCTGTGTGGCAAATGTGGGGCGGGGCGTGCATTCAGCACGCAGCGCCTTCATCTTGCCGAGATTGCGCCGATATCCAAGCTCGTATTTGGCCCGGTTTTGACGGGCTGTTGTCGAGCGAGGTCCTCGTATGCGCGCCAAGATGCCCACAAATGCCGCCCATCCCGTCAAGCAAGCCCGCGTTGCCAAGTCCTTGCCGAGAGCATCGCAGGCCTGGCGACTCGGCTGGCTGGGCCTGGCCGCCGTGGCCGCCTGCATGGCGCCCAAGCTCGTGCACGCGGGCGACAAGATCCTGGGCACCTGGGGTGTCAGCCAGGTCGAGGGCGCGGGCGGCGGCGGGCTGGTGCCCTGGGCCACGATCACGGGCACGGGCAGCAGCAACCAGAATGGCGGCTCGGTCTTCGTCACCCATCTGCAGACGCAGGGCGGCTATCAGCTGAAAGTGGGCGGCGCGGCGCTGGGCATCAAGGACAAGGTCGAGCTGAGCATGGCGCGCTGGTCGCTCAAGCTCAGCGATGTGGTGCCGGGCAAATCGCTCGAGATGAACGTGGCGGGCGCGAAGTTCAAAGTGGTGGGCGACGCCGTGTACGACCAGGACACCCTGATGCCGCAGATCAGCGTGGGCGCGCAGTACAAACAGTCCGACGACAGCGAGCTGGTCAAGACCCTGGGCGCGGTCAGCGCCAGCGACATCGACGTCTATGCCACGGCCACCAAGCTCTGGCTGGGCGGGGCGGCTGGCCGCAATGTGCTGGCCACGGTCACGACCCGCTTGACCCGGGCCAACCAGTTCGGCCTGGCGGGCTTTGGCGGCCCGGGGCGCGACCAGCGCAAGCTGCAGCTCGAGGGCAGCCTGGGCGTGATGGTGCGCGATGACCTGGTCTTGGGCGCCGAGTACCGCACGAAGCCCAACAACCTGGCGGTATCCAGCGCCACCGATTACCTGCGCGAAGAGGACGCCTGGGACCTGTTCATGGCCTGGTTTCCCTGCCGTGGCGGCAGCCTGACGCTGGCCTGGGTCAACCTGGGCAACATCGTCAGCAGAGAGAACCAGTCGGGCCTGTACGTGTCAGCGCAGGCCGCGTTCTGACGTCCGGCCGGGCTTGACGGTTCAACGCCCGCCGGACACATCCAGGATCGCACCGGCCGTGTAGCTGGCCGCGTCCGACAGCAGCCACACGATGGCCTGCGCCACTTCATCGGCGCGGGCCGCGCGGCCCATGGGCAATTGCGGCGCCAGGCGCGCGGCGCGATCGGGCTCGCCACCCGTGGCGTGGATGCCTGTGTCCGTGATGCCGGGGCGGACGGCGACCACGCGCACGCCTTCGCCCGCCACTTCCTTGGACAGGCCATTGGTGAACGCATCGATGGCGCCTTTGCTGGCCGCGTAGTCCACGTACTGGCCGGGCGAGCCGCCGCGCACGGCGCTGCTCGACACGTTGACGATGACCCCGCCTTGTCCACCCAGCCGCGTCGACATGCGCCTGACCGCCTCGCGCGCGCACAGCATCGAGCCCAGCACGTTGACGCCCAGCATGCGTTGCAAACGCGCCGCACTCATGTCCGCCAGCGCGGCTGTTTTGTCCACGATGCCGGCGTTATTGACCATGCCCGTCAAAGGAGGCAGCGACTTGTCCGCGATGCTGAACAGGCGCAGCACATCGTCTTCGCAAGCGACGTCGGCCTGGGCGATGATGGCGGATGGCGCACCGAGCCGCAGGCATTCGTCGGCCACGGCCTGGGCGGCTTCGGCCTGTCGGGCGTAGTGGATGAGCAGGGCGTGGCCTTGCCTGGCGAGCAGGCGGGCCGTGGCGGCGCCGATGCCCTGGCTGGCGCCTGTGATGAGTGTGCAGCAGGTCATGCCCGCACTTTACATTCCATTAACCTGACGACATACGTAGCTCAACGTCTTGTAAAGACACTGGCGACATGATTTCAATGACAAAGAACAAGTGGCTGTCTCCGTGGCGATTGATCGCCGCCGCCGTGTTGCTGGGAGGGCTGGCATGGGGTGTCAGGCACTTCTTCTTTGCGCCGCCGCCCGCGCCGCAGGTGATCACGGCCAAGGTGACCGTGGAAGATCTCGAGGACACGGTGCTGGCCAGCGGCACCATCCAGGCCGACAAGGAAGTGAGCGTGGGCGCGCAGGTGTCCGGCCAGATCAAGCGCCTGTATGTGGATCTGGGCGACAAGGTCAAGAAGGGCCAGCTCGTGGCCGAGATCGACTCGACCACGCAGAACAACACGCTGCTCAATGCCGAGGCGCAAGTGGCCTTGCTGAACGCGCAGTTGCGCGCCAAGATCGCGCTGCAAAAGCAGGCGGAGCTGACGTTCAAGCGCAAGCAGGCGCTGGTCAAGCTCGATGCGGGCGCCACGGCCGATCTCGAGGATGCCGAAGCCTCGCTGGCCACGACCACGGCCGAGATCGCCGCCTTGCAGGCCCAGATTCGCCAGGCCAACATCTCGGTCGACACGGCGCGGGTCAATGTGGGCTACACACGCATCACGGCGCCGATCGATGGTGTGGTCGTCGCCGTGCTGGCCGAAGAAGGGCGCACCTTGAGCGCCATCCAGGCGGCGCCGTCGATCATCAAGCTGGCCAAGCTCGACCAGGTCCAGATCAGGGCGCAGATATCCGAGGCCGACGTGGTGCGCGTCAAGCCGGGGCTGCCGGTCTACTTCACGATCCTGGGCGATCCGCAGCACCGCTATGAGGCCAAGCTGCGCGCCATCGAGCCCGTGCCCGAGGCCGACCAGACCGACGCGAAGGTGACAACGGCCACGGCCACGTCGACGGCCATCTACTACAACGGCCTGTTCGACGTGCCCAACCCGGACGGCAAGCTGCGCGTGCTGATGACGGCGCAAGTGTTCGTCGTGCTGGACAAGGCCGAGCATGCGCTGGTGATCCCGGCGGCGGCATTGGGCAAGCGTGACCGCAAGACCCTGCTCTATCCGGTGAACGTGCTCGAAGGCACGGGGCCGGCGCAGAAGGTGGTGCAAAAGCAGGTCCGGATCGGTTTGAACAACCGCGTGCAGGCGCAGGTGCTGGAAGGCCTGAAAGAGGGCGATCTGGTGGTCGTGGGGGATGCGTCGGCGTCGAATTCAGCGGCTGGGGCGCGTCGTCCGCCCGGCATGTTCTGACGCCATGACGCAGATGTCGGCAGTTTCCAAGCAGGCCTTGCTCGAGGTCGATGACCTGTGGCGCGAGTACCCCTCGGGCGAGGGCAGCGTGGCCGTGCTCAAGGGCATCAGCCTGCGCATCGACGCGGGCGAGATGGTCGCGATCATGGGTGCGTCGGGCTCGGGCAAATCCACCCTGATGAACATCCTGGGCTGCCTGGACCGGCCCACGCGCGGCACGTACAAGGTGGCCGGGCAGGCCACGTCGCAACTGGCGCCCGATGACCTGGCACGTTTGCGCCGCGAGCATTTCGGCTTCATTTTCCAGCGCTACCACTTGCTGGGCGACCTGACCGCGTCGGGCAACGTCGAGATCCCGGCCATCTACGCGGGCCACGGCAAGCAGGACAGGCGCGTGCGCGCGGCCGCCTTGCTGGGCCGGCTGGGCCTGGGCGAGCGCGTGCTGCACCGGCCGGGGCAGTTGTCGGGCGGGCAGCAGCAGCGCGTGAGCATCGCGCGGGCCTTGATGAACGGCGGCGACGTGATCCTGGCCGACGAGCCCACGGGCGCGCTCGACAGCGTCAGCGGCGAAGAGGTCATGCGCATCCTGCAGGAGCTGCATGCCGACGGCCACACCGTGATCATCGTGACCCACGACCCCAAGGTGGCCAGCCACGCGCAACGCATCATCGAAGTGGCCGATGGCGTGATCGTGTCGGACACGCGGCGCGAGGACCAGGCTGTTGTGGCCGTGGCCAAGCGCGAAGAAGGCGCGCCCGAGCCACACCCCTGGCGCGCCGATCTGGATCGCCTGAGTGAGGCTTTCACGATGGCCTTGCGCGCCATGGCCGGCCATCGCCTGCGCACCTTGCTGACCATGCTCGGCATCATCATCGGCATCGCTTCGGTCGTGTCGATGGTGGCGCTGGGCGAGGGCTCGCGCCAGCGTGTGCTCAAGGACATCGCCTCCATGGGCACCAACACGATCGACGTCTTCCCGGGCAAGAACTTCGGCGACAGGCAGGCCGCGCGCATCCACACGCTCGTGCCGTCCGATGCCGATGCGCTGGCCGCGCTGAACTACGTCGACAGCGTGACGCCCACGGTCAGCACGAGCGTGACCTTGCGGCGCGGCAACATCGAGTCCACGGCCAACATCACGGGCGTGGGCGAAGATTACTTCCGCGTCAAGGGCTACACGATGGCGCAAGGCCAGGCCTTCGATGCCGAGAGCGTGCGCCGCCAGACGCAGGAAGGCGTGATCGACCCGGCCACGAAGGCGGCGCTCTTCCCTGATGGCGAAGACCCGGTCGGGCAGGTGATCTTCCTGGGCTCGGTGCCTGTGCGCATCGTGGGCGTGACCTCGCCTCAAGAGAGCGCCTTCATGATGTCGGACAACCTCAACGTCTGGGTGCCCTACACGACCGCGATGCGCCGCCTGATCGGCACGCGCTGGCTGCGCAACATCACCGTGCGCATCAGCGACGAGGCGCCATCGGCCGCGGCCGAGCAGGGCATCGTCAAGCTGTTGACCCAGCGCCACAACAGCGAAGACTTCTTCGTGCGCAACAGCGACAGCATCCGCCAGATGGTCGAGACCACGACGCGCACGATGACCTTGCTGATCTCGTCGATCGCCGTGATCTCGCTGATCGTGGGCGGCATCGGCGTGATGAACATCATGCTCGTGTCGGTGACCGAGCGCACGCAGGAGATCGGCGTGCGCATGGCCGTGGGCGCGCGCCAGAGCGATATCCTGCGGCAGTTCCTGATCGAAGCGGTGATGGTCTGCCTGATCGGCGGCGTGCTGGGCATCGGCCTGGCGCTGGGCATCGGCTTGATCTTCGACAAGGTCAGCGGCGGCAGCTTCGCCATGGTTTATTCGATGTCGTCCATCGTGGCCGCCTTCGGCGTGTCGTCCCTGATTGGTGTGGTGTTCGGCTTCCTGCCTGCGCGCAATGCGGCCAGGCTGGACCCGGTCGACGCCTTGTCCCGCCAGTGAGCGGGCGTGATCTCATGAGAAAGAACAGCGTGAACAACATGAACCTGCCATCCAGCCTGAAACTGAGCTGCGTCGTGATCGTGGCGGCGGCCTTGACCGCCTGCGCGTCGACCACCTACCAGCGGCCCGACGTGGCCGTGCCTGCGCAATGGCAGCAGGGCGCCGCACCCGGCCAGGCCGCATCGAGCCAGGCGGACCTGAAGCCCTGGTGGCCGGCGTTGAACGACCCGGTGTTGACGCAGTTGATCCAGGACGCCCTGGCGCGCAACACCAACCTGGCGCAGGCGGCCATCAAGGTGCGCCGCGCGCAACTGGTGGCGGGCCAGGCCGCGAGCGACCAGTTGCCATCGGTCAGCGTGCAGGGCAACACGTCGGCATCGCGCAAGCTCGATGGCAGCGGCCCGACGACGCGCCTGAGCTCGGTCTCAGGCAGCGTCAGCTGGGAGGTCGACCTGTGGGGGCGCCTGGCGGCCCTGCGCAATGCCGCCGATTGGGAGGCCGAAGCCACCGAGCAGGACCGGCAGGCCGCCGCGATGTCGCTCGTGGGCACCGTGGCCAACCTGTACTGGCAGGTGGCCTACCTGAACCAGCGTGTCGAGGCCAGCCTGCAAAGCATCGACTACGCGCGCCAGACGCTCAACCTGGTCCAGGCCCAATATGGTGTGGGCAGCACGTCGGGCCTGGAAGTGGCCCAGGCCGCCCAGGCACTGGCCGCGCAGGAAGCCAGTCACACGCAATGGCTGCAGCAGCGCGTGCAGGCGCGCAATGCGCTGGCCATCTTGTTCGACCAGCCGCCCAGCGTGGCCGTCAACGAATCGCTTCGCCTGACAGACGGCGCCTTGCCCGATGTGGAGGCAGGCCTGCCCGCATCGCTGCTGACCCGCCGGCCCGACCTGCGCGCGGCCGAGTTGCGCCTGCGCGCGAGCCTCGCCAACGTGGACGCCACGCGCAGCGCCTTCTACCCCACGCTGAGCCTAACTGGAAGCATAGGTGGCAGCAGCACGGCCTTGTCGCACGTGCTCAGCGACCCGGTCGGCACCCTGGGCGCGGGCCTGGCCTTGCCCTTCGTGCAATGGCGCGACATGCAGCGCAGCGTGGCCATTTCGCAGGCCGACTACGACACGGCCGTGCTCGGCTACCGCCAGACCTGGTACCAGGCCCTGGCCGATGTCGAGAACGCCTTGTCCGCCCGCGTGCAATACGAAGACCAGGGCGCCAAGCTGCTGCAGGCCGTGCAGGCCGCGCAAACCGCCGAGCGTTTGAGCGAAGCCCGCTACCGCGCCGGCGCCGTGCCGCTCAAGACCTGGCTGGATGCGCAGGAGACACGCCGCCAGGCCGAGAACAACCTCGCGCAGAACCGCCTGAACCGTCTTGGCGCGCTGGTGACGCTCTACCAGACGCTGGGCGGCCCGTTCACGCCATGATGTGATCAGCCCGTGATGCCGCGGGTGCTGCTGCGCGCCTCGACGATGCGCACGGCATTGGCGCCCGGCCCCAGCTTGACATCGAGCGCGCCCGCGAAGTGGCGTGCCTGATGCAGATCGGCCAGTTCGAACCCGGCGTCGCGCAACTCGGTGGCGGCCACGACCTCGTTGTCGAAATGCAGGTGGACGCGGCCTTTCACGAACGCCGAGAGCAGGAGCTTGAAAGCGCTCACGCCCGCGCCCTTATTGCCGCCTTCCGACAGGTGGATGTCAGACAGGTACAGCCCGTGCGGGAACCGCGCCAGCACCTTGCCGAAGCGCGCCCACATGCCCAGCACGCTGGCCGTGTCGAAGTAGTTCAGCAGGCCTTCGGTGATGATGGCCGTGCCTTTGCCCGGGTCGAGCGTTTCGGCCAGTGCCTTCAGTGACAGCGGGCCTTCGTCGGCCAGCGCATCGAGGGCGACCACGTCGTGGCCGGGCGTCAGCAGCCCGGCGTGCTTGAGCAAGGCGCGCTTGCGGTCGGCCATCTCGGGCAGATCGGCCTCGATGTAGTGGATGCGGCCGCCGAAGCGCTTCTTGAAACGCCAGCCGCGCGGCGACAGGCCCGCAGCCACCTCGATCACCTGCCCGACGCGGCCTTCGTCGATGGCCTTTTGCAGCAGCAGGTCGATCACGCGGTGGCGGGCCAGCAAGAAGGCCTGCAGCGTGGGCGCGCCAGCGAGGGTGGCCAGACAGTACATCGGGCGCAGGGCCGTGTACATGGCCCAGCCTTGCGGCGTGACCAGAGCCGGGTGCGAGAGTCCATGCGCGAACCACGTGTAGCCCGTGTAGTGGGCCGTGGGGCTGATGCTGTCGGAGGCTCGGGTCATGGGCGGCATCTCAAGCGAGGCGCGATCAGGGGTTCACGCGGGGTGAATGGACGTCAGATTGTGCGACAAGCCTGCGCCGGGCGCCATACTGACATCGATTCTTACAGACCAACGAGAGACACCACATGGGGCAACAACGCATTGAAATCCATCAGGATTTCGACATTCCGGTCGCACGCCTGTTCGCCTACCTGAGCGAACACGAGAACCTGGCCACGATCTTCAAGCCCGCGCGCATCAAGCGCCTGAGCAACGGGCAGGGCGCCCGCAACGGCGTGGGCTCGTCGCGCGAGCTGCGCATCCTGATCGCGCCGCCCTTCGTCGAAACGGTCACGGCCTACCGCGAGAACGAGCTGATCGAATACCGCGTCACCCACGGCAGCCCGCTCAAGAACCACCTGGGCAGCATGCGTTTCTCGCCCCATGGCCGAGGCACGCACCTGCACTACACGATCGTGTTCGAGGGCCGCTACCCGCTGGCGGCCGAGTTGATCAAGCCTGGCCTGGCGCTGGCGATCCGGCGTGGCCTGAAGACGCTGCGCTGCTGAGCCAACGCGGCAAGCCAAAAGCGGAGGCTCAACGCACCCGGCGCCCTTGCGCGTCGATCACGGCCTCGCCGTCTTCCTTGTTGAAGGGACCTTGCTGCGGCGCATCGAGGATGTCCAGCACGAGCTCGGATGGCCGGCACAGGCGCGTGCCCAGCGGCGTGACCACGATGGGCCGGTTGATCAGCGCGGGCTGCGCGACCATGACGTCGATCAGCGCGTCGTCCGACAACTTCGGGTCGTGCAACTGCAAGGCTTCGTACAGCTCGCCCTTGTCGCGCATCACCTCGCGGGCTGTCAGGCCGCAGTCCTTGATCAACTGCACGAGCTTGTCGCGGCTGGGCGGCGTCTCCATGTACAGGATGATGTCGGGCTCGATGCCGGCATTGCGGATCAGGGCCAGCGTGTTGCGGGAGGTGCCGCACTTGGGGTTGTGGTAGATCGTGACGTTGCTCATGGCCGCAAATGTACTGCTTGGCGGTCAAGCCTGCCACGCGTTGTATGCTGCAACCATGATCACCGTGCACCATCTCGAAACCTCCCGTTCACAGCGCGTGCTGTGGCTGCTCGAAGAACTGGGCGTGCCCTACGAGCTCAAGCTCTACAAGCGCAACCCGGTCACGCGCCTGGCGCCGCCCGAGCTCAAGCAGATCCACCCGCTGGGCAAGTCGCCCGTGATCACGGATGGCGACCTGGTGGTGGCGGAGTCCGCGGCGATCCTCGAGTACCTGGTCGAGCGCTACGGTGCGCAAGGGCAGGGCGATGCCGCGAACCTGGTGACGCGGCCCGGCACACCTGAGCACATGCAGGCCCGCTTCTGGATGCACTTCGCCGAAGGCTCGCTGATGAACTGGCTGGTGATGAAGCTGGTGTTCATGACCATCCCGAAGCAGCCCATGCCTTTCTTCGTGCGGCCCATCGCCCGCGAGCTGTGCAAGAAGGTTCAAAAGCAGCTGATCGACCCGAACGTGAACACGTCCGCGGCCTTCATCGAAGACCATCTGGGCAAGCACACCTGGTTCGCGGGCGAGCACCTCACGCTGGCCGACTTCCAGATGAGCTTCGCCGTCTGTGCCTTGATGTCGCGCTCGGAAGACGCGGCGCGCGCCCCCAGGCTGGCGGCCTACATCAAGCGCATGGAAGCGCGGCCCGCCTACCAGCGTGCGCTGGCCAGGGGCGGGCCGGTGATCATGGGCTGATCAGGCCTGCCGGCTGCTGGCCAGCTTCAACACATCGATGTAGCCGGGCGGCTGCGGCACCTCGGTCCTGGCGCTCAGCCATTGGTGCATCAAGGGCAGGCGGTGGTAGGGCACCGACGCCATCAGGTGGTGCTCCATGTGGTAGTTCACGTTGATGGGCGCCACGGTGGCACGGGCCAGCCAGCCGGCGCGCGTGGTGCGCGTGTTGCGGAACATGTCGGGCGAGCGGTCCAGGCAGCCGTGCTCGGCGATCGAGCGGATGCGGATGAACAGCGGCAAAAACGTCAGGAAGGACAGCACCCAGGCGCCATACAGCCAGGCATGGCCCGTGGCCGCGAGGATGGCCCACAGCAGGCCGTTGGTGAGCAGCATGGGCGCCATGTTGCGCAGCGCGGTCGTGAGGCGGTCGAGCGTCGTGCGGCCTTCTTGCGGCAGGCGCACGATGTGGTTGGCCACCGTCCACTTGAAGACGCCCGCGTCCATCATCACCAGCCCATAGACCAGTTTCAGCCCCGTCAGGCCGACGATGTCGCGCAGCATCTTGCGCGCCAGCGACCGGCGCGTCACGGGGTAGTCTTCGTGCAGCGAGATGTCCGGGTCTTCGTGCGTGCCGGTCTTGGTGTGGTGGCCCAGGTGGTGCACCTTGTACTTGGGCAGGTTCTGCCAGATGGGGCGCGCGCACAGCCAGTCGGTCAGCACGTCGTTGAGCCAGCGCGTCTTGAACAAGGTGCCGTGCGAGCCCTCGTGCTGCAGGATGGCCAATGCCAGCTGGCGGCCGCCCAGCACGGCCATCACGGCGACATAGGTCAAGGGATGGGGCCATTGCGCCAGCGCGGCGAAAGCCAGCGCGATCACGCCCCATGTCGAGCCGATGGCCCACGCGCCCCACAGGTCGGAGCGGGCGGTGAGCGTGTTCATCTGCTCGCGCGTGAACAGGTCCTTCAGGCGGCGCTTGGTGACGGGCGGCAGGTCGGCGGGCGTGGCGCTGTCGACTTGCGCGGGCTCGGTGGCGGCGGGGGCTGGGCTGGACATGGTGACAAGCAACTCGGTGAAAGGCTCAGTGAAGGGGCTCAGTGAAGGGTTCAGTGCGTCAGCGGTGATGCGCCGACCGTGCCGGCATGCGTGGCGTGGCCTTGCAGCGAGGGCAGCAGTTGGCGCCAGATGCGGTGCCCGGCTTCATCGAAGGCGATGACGGTGCTGGTGAAGGCGCGGCGCTCGGCCACGTTCACCAAAGGCTCGGGCAGCAGCGGGTCGAACACCAGTTGGCGGATGGCCTCGTTGCCCAGCAGATAGCACTCGCGGGCGGCCACTTCGGGCTCCAGATCATGCGCCTGCGCCAGCCAGGCTTCCAGCTTTTGCCGCGTCTGCGTGTAGGCCTTGTTCAGTGTCTTGCCTTGCCACAGTCGGCGGGCGCGGGCTTCCAGGGCGGGGTCGAGATCGGTGGCGGCGAACACGGGCACGTCCAGCGGCAGGCCCAGCTTGCGCAGGCGTTCGCGGGTGCCCGCCGCGTGGCCGACGAGGTTGTCGGGGCGGATGTACAGGCTGGCGTCCAGCTCTTTGAAGCCGAGCAGGGCGAGAGCGCGCTGGCGGGTGCGCAGGGCGGTGCGGTCGCTGCGGGCGAGGTTGCCCGTGCTGACCATGAGCCAGCCGCCCGTCCAGTCGCACACGCGCGATTCGCTGCTGCGCCAGCGGGCCAGCTCTTCAGCGAGGCGCCGCCGCCTGTGGTCCCAACTGGTAGGCGCCGCGGCCGGCGGATTCGACCATGCCCGCCGCGCTCAGCCGCACCAGCGCCACACGCACGCTGTTTTCGCGGATGCCGAACAGCGCGCATGAACTCACCGCGTCGGCGGCGATCAGGGGCATGCCGTCCGCCGCCAGCAGCAGGTTGAGGATCAGGTTCTTGGGGTTGGGTGACATGGTTCATTACCGTCAAACTTGATAAATCATATTTCTTGAAATATTTCCGTGTCAATCAATTTTATGATTTTTGTGTAATGTATGGCGAGGACCATGGCGTTGCAAGGGTTACCCGTAGGTAGACTGCGCTGGGCTATCCGTTAAAAAGTCGTAAAAGGACAATTGAATGTTTTGAATTAAGCGCATCCCGATCAGTCTCGTGGCTAGACTGACCAGGGCTTCACTCATGCAGACGAAGATCGTTTTTCGTGCCTTTACCCATCATGGCTGACACAGGCGGAGCCGGTACCGCCCGCGTCGGGTCGACATCACCTCAGGCGGAGGATCTGGAACTCGCTGAACCGGTCTGCGGCAACAGCGAGTTTGACCAAGCCTGGGCGCAAGGATTCAGCTCTGCGGTTTCCGCCATCCCTGGAGGCTCGCTACCTGCAGGACAAGGAGGCGGAGCGCCTGCGCCTGATCCGCATCGGCGCCATCTTCACGCTGCTGCTCACCAATGCCTTGCTGATACCCGACTGGCTGATGGTGCCCGACCGGATCCACGTGGCGGTGCTGCTGCGGTTCTTCGTCGAGACGCCGGTCGTGCTGGTGTTCATGTGGCGCCTGGAGCGCATCGACCGCGAAACGCGCGAGCGCTTGGCCTACCTGATGGCGCTGATCACGGGGGCCATCGGCGTCTACCTGTCGATCACCAGCCGCGATGCGCTGGGCGCGATGTACCTGATCGCGCTGACGATGATCCTGCTGTTCAATGGCGGCGTGGTGCGCCTGCGCTTCTGGATGGCCTTGCGCGTCAGCCTGTCCGTGCTGGCGATGTTCGCGTTCGGCGTGGCGATGGCCGAGGAGCCGCCCGTGGCGGTGATGTTGTCCGAGGCCCTGATGATGGTGTCGGTCTCGATCTTCACGCTGTTCAGCAGCTACCGCGCCGAGCACGAAGAGCGCGCGAACTGGCTGATGGCGCAGCAGCAGAGCCTGCTGCGCGAAGAGGTCGAGCACACCAACGGGCAGCTCGAGAAGCTCTCGCGCTTCGATGCGCTCACCGACCTGGCCAACCGGCGTTACTTTGACGACTTCCTGCAGCTGTCGTGGACGCGGGCGCAGCGCGAAGGGCAGGACGTGGCCTTGTTGATGATCGACATCGACCACTTCAAGGCCTACAACGATTGCTACGGCCACGCCCAGGGCGATGCGTGCATCCAGCGCGTGGCCAAGGCCATGGCCGAGTGCCTTCGCAAGCCGGAAGGGCTGCTGGCGCGCTATGGCGGCGAAGAGTTCGCCGTGGTGCTGCCATCCACGACCCTGGCCGAAGCCCAGGCGGTGGCCGAGCGGCTGCGGCAATGCGTGGCCAGGCAGCACATCGAGCACATGGACTCGCCCGTGTCCCGCCAGGTGACCTTGAGCATCGGCGTGGCCTGCCTCAAGGCGGGCGCGCGCGATGCCAGCGTGGCGGGCCTGATCGCCAGCGCCGATGCGGCGCTCTACCAGGCCAAGACCCAGGGGCGCAACACGGTCGTGGGCCTGGACAAGGCCGTGGCCAAGCCGGTGCAGATCCCGCAGGCGCCGTCGGTGACGGCGGCCGAGGGGCCCGCGCGCTTCGATCCCGTGCGGCAGGAGGTCGAGCAGGAGCTGGCGCACATCGACCAGGCCTGGTCGCCGCTGCTGTTTCCCGAGCAACTGGAGGCCCGCTTTCAGCGCGACACGGCCGAGGAGCGGGTGCGTTACTTCGCGCTGTGCGGCACGGTCGCCTTCATGGTCTTCAATGGCTTCCTGCTGGTCGACTATCTGCTGGTGCCGGATGTGATCTGGCTGGCCGTCAAGGTGCGGCTGGGCTTGTTCACGCCGGCGGCCGCCGCCTTGCTGGCTGTCTTTTGGACGAAGCGGGACTGGGTGCTCAGGCGCTGGCCGCCCATGCTCACCGAAACCCTGGTGCAGTTGAGTGGCGTGGCCGCGGCCGCGTGCATGGGCTACATCCTGTCGGCCAGCCGGTTGCCGACGAGCCAGCTCTACCACGCGGGCTTGATGGTCGTCATCGTCTACGGCAATCTCGTGCAGCGGCTGCGCTTCTGGTATGCGCTCATGGCCTCGCTGATGATCTATGCGGTGCACATCGCGTGCGTGGTCCTGCTGCCGGCCTTCAACCCGCGCCTGACCTTGCCGCTGCTGGCGCTGATCGGCGCGTCGATGGTCTTCAGCCTGATGGTCAACCACGCGCTGGAGCGCGACCAGCGCAGGCGCTACCTGCTCAACCTGACGCAGACCTATGTGCTCAAGGACCTGGGCGATGTGCGCGCGCGGCTGCAGCGCCTGTCGCGCATGGACGCGCTCACGGGCCTTTACAACCGCCGCCACTTCCAGTCGTACTTCGAGAGCGTGTGGCAGCGCGCGCAGCACGGTGGCGGCGATGTGGCCATCATCATGATGGACGTCGACCACTTCAAGAAGTTCAACGACCGCTATGGCCATCAGGCGGGCGATGCCTGCCTGGCCAAGGTGGCCGAGGCGATGCGCGTGTGCCTGCGGCAGCCAGGCGATCTGGTGGCCCGCTATGGTGGCGAGGAGTTCATCGCCGTGCTGCCCAAGGCCAACCTGGCGATGGCGCAGGCGGCGGCCGAGCGCGTGCGCGCGGCCATCGCGGCCTTGCAGATCCCGCATGCCGACTCCAGCGCGGCGACCTGCGTCACGGCCAGCGTGGGCGTGGCGCGCCTGGCCGTGCAGGCGGGGCAGGTCGACGCGGCCCTGATCCCCCTGGCCGACGACGCGCTCTACCAGGCCAAGCGCGACGGCCGCAACCGCGTGGCCGTGCACCATTGATTTCCCGCCATTGAGGCGAGCCTGACGCGGTTTTGCGTTTCGTCAAATTCCTCGCGGCGCCGTGTGCCCGAGAATGCGGCCTTGATGCAAGGCAGGATGAGGAGTGCGCGCATGGGTTCGAGGCAATGGGATGCGGTGCCCTGCCTGAGTGGGCAGGCCTTGTTCGAGGAAGTGGCGCCGCCGCAGCTGGCGCGCCTGGCGGCGGCGTGCGAACTGCGCCATGATGCGCCGAGGCCGCGAGGTGTTCCACGCGGGGCAGGCGTGCGAGGGCCTCTACATGGTGCTGGAGGGCGGGGTCAAGTCGTATGCCCGGTTGGTGCAGGGGCAGGAGAAGGTCATCGAGGTGGTGGGCGAAGGCGCTTGCGTGGCCGAGGCCCTGGTGTTCAGCGAGGACGCGCACGGCGTGCATGCCCGCGCCCTGAGCGATGCGCACATCCTGTTGGTGCCACGGCGGCGCCGCCCGAGGGAGATCGAGCACAGCCCGGGCCTGGCCGTGCGCCTGCTCGCGGGCGTGGCGCGGCAGCTCAACGGCCTGTTGCGCGACATCGAGGCCGTGACCTTGCATTCGGGGCGTGCAAAGGGTCGTGGGCTATTTGATGCGGGCCTCGGCGCGGGCGCAGGACGTGACCGTGTCGCTGCCAGCCAGCAAGGGCACGATCGCGTCGCTGCTGTCGGTCACGCCGGAGCACTTTTCCCGCATCCTGCATGACCTGCAGGCACGCGGCCTGATCGCGGTCCAGCGCCGGCAGATCCACATCCTGGACGCGCAAGGTCTGGCGCGCTTTACCTAGAAAGCGCAACGCAGCCCCTGATCTGCGGGGGCCGGGGGCATGCCGCGACGCGCCAACAGCGTGTATCCACTGAATCAAACGGGTGTCGTTGAGCTCGATAATGCGCCTTGTTGTTCGACCTCTTGCCTGGTAGCGCGCCCTCATGCCCATCCGATCTTCACGCGTCATCGCCCTGTTCAGCCTGTTGACCTTGTTGGCCTCGGGCGCGCAGGCCGCGAGAACCCTGTGCCAGGACCGCATCGACACGCGCTCGCCCGTGGTCACCAGCGGCTTCGGCTTCAACGAATCGAACACGCGCAATCAGCCATCGGCCATCCGCGCCGACAACGTGGCGCAGCTGCGGACCACACGCACGTGGCCGATGGCAGCAGGAAGCGCAGCGTGCCCGCGCTGACCGAGCAGACCATCGACTACGCCGAGAACGCCGACATCGTGGCGGCCAACCGCGCCAGCGGCTGCGAATACTGGCGCTACAAGGGGGCCGCCAAGAACAAGCCTTTGCTGGGCATCAACAACATCCGCTCTTCGTCGACTTGAGGTGCTGTTCGGATTGATTGTGTTTCCCTATTAACCTT
>JASGJC010000060.1:0-8551 GCA_049840915.1 Aquabacterium sp. | reverse complement strand
AAGGTCATCGGGAAACACGATCAAGATCCGAACAGCACCTATGTCACCACCGGAACAGCGCATCGACCCCATTGTGTTGGACTTTGCCTCCGCGCCCTTGGGGTCGCATCCTCAGCCGCTGCGCTATTCACCCGCTTCGCGGCTGGACCTCATTCAGGTCGGGACTGGTGAGCCCGGCAGCGGGCGCAGCGGCAATTGCCTGCGCTTCATCGACGGTGCGCCCGAGTTGGCTGGTTTCGACCCGCATGTGTTTTTCGACGAGCATGTGACGGCTGGAACCCTGTCATCCGAGTTCGACATATGGGTAGACAGTTTGACGGAGATCGTGCATGAATGGCGGGACGACAGCCAGCCTTTCAAAGCGGGCCCCATCCTGTCCATGCGCGCTGACGGTATCAGCACAGGCGGGCGCATGCTGATGCGCTGGAAGCCGCAGGCCTGGTATCACGTGAAGGTGTCCGTGCCGCTGGGACGCGGCGATGCGACCTGGGATCTGCAGGTCACGGCAGATGGCAAGACGTCAAGCTGGCGCGGGCTGCCACTCAACAGCCCGGGCTGGAAGAGCGTGGCCTGGGTTGGATGGGCCTCGATGACTACCCAGGCGGCGCGCACCTGCCTGGGGTCCGTGAAGTTGATCAACGAGTGAAGGGGGCGCCCGCTGGGCGCCCCGCGTTGGATCAGAACTCGTTGACGACGGCGCCCACCAGTTTGGCGGGCCCCATGCTGATGACGCGGCACAGCTGCTGCATGTCCTGCATGCGGCTTTGATCCTGGCGTGCCAGCACCAGCGCGGCGCCGCATTTGGCCGCCGTGACGGCGCCGTCCGTGCCCAGCGATGCGGCGGGCGTGTCCACGATGATGCGGTCGAACTTGGTCTTGAGTTCACGCAGCAGCAGGCCGAGGGCCGGGCGCTCCAGCAGTTCGAGCGGGTTGGGCGGCGTCGGGCCGACCGGCAGCACGAAGAGGTTGGGCAGCTCCTTGACGGACTGCAGCACCTTGCTGGCCGCGCGACCCGACAGGATGGACGACAGCCCGCCCGTGCGGTTGGACATGTTGAACAGGTCGTGCAGGCGCGGGTTGCGCATGTCGGCGTCGATCAGCAAGGTCCGGCCCGGCAACTGCGAGAACGCAACGGCCAGGTTGGCGGCGAAGTAGGTCTTGCCGTCGCCGCTGTTGGGGCTGATGACGGCCAGCGCGGGGCGGGGGCCCTCGTCGCTGTAGATCTTCATGATGAGGTGGCTTCGGATGGCGCGGAAGGCTTCCGCCTGTTCCGTGAAAGGCCGCGCCGCCACGATCAACTCCGGGTTGAGCGAGGTCTTGCCTTCGTTGGCATAGGGGTAGTGGAACTGCTGCGCCAGGGCCCACAGCACATCGTCGCTGTTGGCCATGCCCAGGGCCACGGCGGCCTCGCCGAAGCGGACACCGTTTTCCCGCTGATAGGCCAGGATCTGCTCGATCTGCTCGGGCGACAGCTGGTTCGCTTCGCTGATGATCTCGCCAATAGACCGCTCATTCGTGACCTGCTGTGTCTCTTGGAACTCGGAATTGGCGTTTTCCATCGGGTTGTATCGGGATGCGTGGAAGGTGGAGCTCATGGTCGCCTCAAACAGTCTCAATGGCGGTGGTCACGGTGGAGGCGCCCAGCGCTTTGGGGCGTCCCAGGTTCAAGTCCGATGACTTTCCCAGTCTTTGCCAGAACGGCTTGCGGTTCTTGGGCGAGGGCAGCACGCCCAGCACAGGCAGCTCCAGGGCCTGCACCAGATCGAACGGCCCGCGCACGCGGCGGTTCAGGGTTTCGACGCCCAGCGCCACCATGATGGCAATGAAGGTGCCCAGCGTGGCCGCGACCAGCGTGTTGATGAACACCTTGGGCGAAGAAGGCTTCAGCGGCTCGGTGGCCGGGCTCAGCAGGTAGATGGACGACTGGTTGGAGTTGCTTTCCAGGTTGATCTGACTGAGGCGTTGCTGAATGGATTCATAGATGCGTTGCGCGCTTTCGACTTCGCGCTCGAGCACTTGCAGCTCGGTGCGGTCTTCCTTGAGCTTGAGCACGCGTGCGCGTTGCTCCTCATAGGCACGCACGGCTTCGCTTTCACGCGCGACGTTGATGTTGTTGTTCAGCGAGACGCTGGTGGTGACGCGGCCCGTTTCGGAGCGCAGGCGCTGCTTGAGCGTGTCGATGTTGGCCTGGGCCTCGCGCACCAGCGGGTGGGCTTCGCCGTAGCGTGCCAGCAGCTCATCGAGGTGGGCTTCCTGCCTGGACAAGTCCGACTTGAGCGATGCCACGACCGTGTTGTTGAGCACGTCCTGCACGCGGTCCGGGTTGTCGCGGGCAATGGCAGAGCGGCTGCCGCTTTCGGCCTTCAAGGCACGCAGTGCGGTGATCTGGCTGCTCAACTCGGTCAGGCGGGCCATTTCAACGTCCAGGCGCTCTTCCGTGATCACGATGCCTTTGGCCTTTTGGGCTTCGGCCAATTTGGTTTGCGCGGCTTCGAGTTTGTCACGCGCCATGTGTGCGCGTTCTTCGAAGAAGTCGGCATAACGGCGCGCGGGGTCGACGCGGATTTGAACGGTCGAATCGATATAGGCCTGCGCGAATGCATTGGCCAATGCCGCGGAAAACATCGGGTCGGCGCCTTCGTAGGTGATATCGATCACATTGGATTCGCGGGAAGGTTTGACGTCCAGGCCACGGCCAATGGTGCCAGCAACCCAGGAAACATAATCGCCTTTGCCCTTGGCTTCTTCTTGCCAGCGAGCGCGCAGATTGCTGGCTTCATCGAGCTTTAAATTGCGCACGACCTTGCGGGCGACGGCCGGGCTCTTGATGATGTCGACTTGCGTAGCCAGGTAGCTATTGGGCGACAGGGCCGATACGCTCAGCGCCGTGACGGGGTCGGGCCTTGCGTCCACCATGACGGTGGCGACGGATTCATAGCTCTTGGGAAGAAGCAGACTGATCGTCAATACGATGGCAACGATGGCACCGGCCACGCCGATGACAAGCATCAGCCTGGCCCTGATCACACGAATAAACTGATCGAAGTTCATGCAGCTAACCCAATCTATGCCGGATGTACCCGGTCTGGTTGTGTTTCAAATGAAAAACCAAGCGAAGAACGGTTGATATTCTCCGCTTGGTTTTTTTCAGACTAAGAAAAGGAATAAGCCCTTATTTCAGACCAGATAGGCCTTTGCTCAGGGCGTTGGCATCCATGGCGGCAGAACCGGCGCCATCGGCAGACGAAGCAGCAACTGCTGGCGATGATGCCACGTCGGTTTCGGATGCGGCGGCTGCCGCTGCGCCAGAAGCCGGCTTTTCAGCAAATTTCCCGATGTATTCGATCTTGGCGGCGGCGCGCAGGTTTTTCAGCTCTTTCTGGGCGAATTCACGGCGGCGATCGACCGTCAGGAACTGCTCGATGGCGGGCTTGGCCTGCTCGAAGGTGACGGGCTGGCTCTTGCTGGCCACGACCAGCACGGCCTTGAAGCCATCCTTGGCCTGGACGTACAGCGCTTCGCCGTCGTTGACCTTGCTCAGGGGCTCCAGCAGGGCCATGGGCAGGCCTTCGGCCGCCTGCGTGGTCTGGTTGGCGCTGAACTTCAGGCCGCTGGCCTTGAGCACTTCCACGAACTCGGCGGGGGTCTTGGCGGCCTTCAGCTTCTCGATGGTGACCTTGGACTGCTCGGGCGTGGCAGGCACCGTGAACTCCTGCAGGGCGTAGACCTTGCGCTGCGAGAACAAAGCGGGCTTGGTGTCGAAGTACTTGCGGACTTCATCGGCCGAGGGCGTGCCGGCACCGGCTGCCGAAGCCTTTTCGAGGTAGGCGCGGGCCAGGATGTTGCGGCGCGTGGCGTCCAGCAACTGCACGATCTGGGGGTCGCGGTCGAGCTTTTGCTCTTCGGCCTTGGCCACGGCCAGTTGCTGGTCGATCAGGCCTTCGAGGGCCTGGCGGCCGGCGGCTTCGGCTTGTTCGGGCTTGAGGCCGGGCTGGCGCTCGAGCATCTGGTTGATCTGGTGAACGGTGATTTCATCACCATTGACGCGGGCGGCGGCCTGGCTGGCTTTGGCCTCCTTGGACTTGTCGCCACAGCCGGCAGCCAAAGTGGCAGCAACGACGACGGGCAGCAGCGCCATCAGGCGAATGGAGCGTTGACGGGCAATGGCTTGCAGGCGGGTTTGCATGGTCGAACTGATAGGTTGTGTCAAATAGAAATGCGAAGCGTCGACATTTGGCGCTTATGCATGATCGTGTTGCACCCCAATAAGTTCCCGGGGGTTTGTACTCGGGGAGCTCAGTCGAGTGTACGAGGCACAGGTGTCAGTCTTGTCACACTTATCAGCCGCTTGGCAACGGAACTGAACACGTACAGGGTGATACCGGCCACGCTACCGCTCAAATGGGCCCAGGGGGCCACAGTTATATCCGACGTCGCAGGCCGGCTCAGAACGTTGTGCCAGGGGTTTTCCATGAGGATCTTGCCGACCAGGCAGGCGAGCAGGAACCAGGCCAGCCATTTGTGCCAGCGCGATGCACCACTTTCAAGCTGTTGCAGACACAGCGCGGCCAGGCCCGCGTGCAACACGCCTGACATGCCTACATAAGTATGCAAACCCGGCTCCAGCAGCATGCCCAGGTGGGTGAGGGGCCAGGCCAGGGCCCAGACCAGGGCTGTGCGTGGCGAGACCTCGCTCGCCGTGGCCAGCAGGGCGATCAGACCGAGGGCGGCCAAGTTGCGGTGCAGGTGCAGGGCGCTGCCGTGCAGCCAGGCCGCGCTCCACCAGACCCAGGGGGGTTGGCGCAGGCCCGCGTCCGGGTGCAGGGCCCATGACTGGGCTTGCGCGGGCCATGTGGATGGGGCCTGGTCCAGCGGCACCCAGCCCATCCACCAGGCGGGCAGCGCCAGCAGCAGGCTGATCAGCCACCACAGCAAGATGCCCGAGGTGGCCGCGCGCCCAGGCGTCATGGCTGGGCCGGGGGCGAGGCGGGGAAGGCGGCCTGCCACAGTGCCAGCACGGCGACCTTGTGGGGCGCGATGAGGTCCAGGCGCTCGTCGCTGAGCTTGGTGGGCGCGTCGTCGAGGCGGGCGCGGTGCTGGATGCGGCGCAGCGCGCGGTAGGCCTGACCCGCCGCATGCCCGACGCCCGCGGGCAGCAGGCCGGCGGCCTCGGCGCGGTCGAGCAGGGCGATGTTGCCCTTGTTGTCGAGCAGCTCGGGGTGGCGGTGGCTGTGCGCCAGGATCAGGTACTGCACGGCGAACTCGACGTCGATCATGCCGCCGGGGCTGTGCTTGATGTCGAACTCGTGCGGGCCGCAGGCATGGGCTTCGCGCAGGCGTTCGCGCATGTGGACGACCTCGTCGCGCAAGGCGATGGGGTCGCGCTGCGCGCTGAGCACGCTGCGGCGCGTCGTCTCGAAGCGCTCGGCCAGGGCGGGCTCGCCGGCGCACCAGCGCGCGCGCGTCAGGGCCTGGTGCTCCCAGGTCCATGCCGTGTTGCTGCCCCGCTGGCGCTGGTAGTCGTCATACGGCATGGAAGGAGGTGACCAGCAGGCCCGAGTTGCCATTGGGGCGCAGGGCCGTGTCGATGTCGAACAGCTCGCCCGACGAGGTGCGCAGGGTCAGCCAGGTGATGAGCTTGCGCGCGAAGAGCAGGTAGGCGTCGATGGGGCTGGGCGAGTCGGGGCCGGCGTCGGGCGGCGGCGTGTCCTGCGTGTCGTCGAACAGGAAGACGACGTCGAGGTCGCTGCCGTAGCCCAGCTCTTTGCCGCCGAGCTTGCCGTAGGCGATGACGGCGAAGTGCGGCTGGCGGCCGACGGCATAGGCGCCTTGCTTGCCGGGGCGCTGCTGCAGGTGTCCCCAGGCCCATTGGATGGCCGTGTTGAGCGTGGCGTCGGCCAGCGCGGAGAGGTCGTCGGCGACCTGCTCGACGGTGAGCGAGCCTTCGACGTCGCGCACGAGCGTGCGGAAGATCTCGGCGTGGTGGGCGCGGCGCAGCGTGTCGAGCAGGGCCTCTTCGTCGGCCTGGCCGGCGCGCGTCCAGGCGTGGTGGCGCTCGCCCAGCTCCTTCTGGAAGGCGACGGGCTCGAAGCGGCCTTCCATGAGGCGCGGGTCGGCCAGCTCGTCGATGACGCCCGGGTGGCGCAGCAGGTAGCGCAGCGGCCATCTGGCCAGGCCCAGCAGGCGCAGCAGGCGCGTGAGCACTTCGGGGCGCTCGGCCAGCAGCGAGAGGTAGCTGTCGCGGCGCAGCAGGGGATTGAGCCAGTCGATGAAGTGCAGCACTGCGTCGGGGCCGAGGCACTCGGGCGCGTCGGGCTCGCTGCCCTTCGTGTAAGCGACTTTGGTGGCGCGGCCGATCAGCTTGGCCAGACGCAGCTTGGCCGTGTCCGACAGCATGGTGACCTTGGCCTGGCGCGCGAACTCGCGCACGCGCGTCGCCACGGGCTGGGGCAGCTTGGCGATGTACTCGTCGCTGTCGACCGGCAAGGGCGGGCCGCCGCAGGTGCGGCAGCCGCCGTCGGTGGCGCCGGGCGCGCGGCCGTCGTGCAGCAGGGCATCGAACTCGTTGGCGACGAACTCGCGCACGCCGCACAGGGCATCGAGCAACTGGCAGGTGCCGCTGTGGCACTCGGGGTAGGCGGGCGTGCCCTGGTCCTTGCCTTGCAGGCCGAGGCTGTCGGCGATCCAGGCGAGGTCCTTGTCCTCGGTCGGCAGCATGTGGGTCTGCTGGTCGTCCAGGTACTGGATGCGGTGCTCGACGCGGCGCAGGAAGGTGTAGGCCTGGGCCAGCCAGGTGGCCGTGGCCTCCGGGATCAGGCCGCGTGCCGCGAGCCTTGGCAAGGCCTTGAGCGTGGAGCGGGTGCGGATCTCGGGGAACTGCCCGCCGCGCACCACCTGCAGCAGTTGCACGGTGAACTCGATCTCGCGGATGCCGCCGCGCGAGAGCTTGACGTCGTTGGCGCGCTCGGGGCGGCCGGCGGCGCGGCGATTGGCCTCGTCGCGGATCTTGCGGTGCAGCTGGCGCAGGCCTTCGAAGACGCCGTAATCGAGGTAGCGCCTGAACACGAAGGGCATGACGATGTCGCGCATGGCCAGCGCACGCTTGTGATGCGTGCCTTGCGGCATGGCGCGGCGCGGCGCCACGATGCGGCTCTTGAGCCAGGCGAAGCGCTCCCACTCGCGGCCCTGCACGAGGAAGTACTCTTCGAGCATGCTCAGGCTGACCACGGCCGGGCCGGAGTTGCCGTTGGGGCGCAAAGCGAGATCGACGCGGAAGACGAAGCCGTCCTCGGTCGTGTCGCCGATCAGCATGGACAGGCGCTTGGCCACGTGGCTGAAGTACTCGTGCACGGTGACGCGGCCCTTGGGGATGCCGCTGCCATCGTCGATGCCGGTGGTGTGGCCGTCTTCCTCGTAGACGTAGATCAGATCGATGTCGGAGGACACGTTCAGCTCGCGCCCGCCGAGCTTGCCCATGCCCACGACCCACATGTCGATGCGCTGGCCTTGTTCGTTGAGCGGGGCGCCGTGCTTGAGGTCGGCCTCGGCCTCGGCTTCGGCCTGGGCGCGCTGCAGCGTGACTTCGGCCAGGGCCGTCATGGCGGCCGTGATGTCCGCCATGGCGGCGCCGTGTTCGGCGTCTTGCACGGCCAGGCGCTCGAGCACCAGCTGGCGCGTGACCCGCAGCGCGGCGACGAGGTCCCGCCCTTGGGCAAGGAGGTGGTCGAGCAGTTGGGTGATGCTGTCCAGGCGAGGCACGCCGGGCGAGGCCTCGGCGAAGGCGGCCAACTCGTCCGGATAGCGTCGTCTGATGCGTTGAACGAAGCGCGAATGGTCGGCGAGGGCCGTGGTCTTTACAGCGTCAATCGGGAAATCAATCATGGAACCGCAAGGCCGGCAAGAAGGTCTGTGCTAGGGTTATCGGTTGTCGATCCCTGTGGCTGTACCAGTTTGAGAAATGGTAGAGCACCAGCGTGGCCTGAAATGTAGGTGGTTCGACTGATCATCGCTTTCTTTCATGTCCACGATTCCCGATTCGCCTTCCGGCTCACCCCAGAACGATCGCCCGCCGCGCCACCGCCTGACTGCCCATGCGCTGAGGCTGGGCGTGCGGGCCGCCGCGTGGCCTGGGCCATGGCGCTGACGGCGTCGAGCTGCTGCTCTTGGCGGCGATGGCCTGGGGCGTGTTGCTGTTCCAGATTCTGCCGCGTATAGATGCCTGGCGTTTCGACCTGGCGGAACAAGCCACAAAGGCGCTAGGGGTGCCTGTGCGGATCGGCAAGGTGCTCGGGCACGCCGAGGGCGTGTGGCCGACCTTGTCGCTGCGCGAGGTGCAGTTGCTGGACTCGGCCGGGCGCGTCGCGCTGCGTTTGCCCGAGGTCACGGCCCGTGTGTCGCTGTTGACGCTGTCGCCGCGTGCTGGCCGATGGCGAGTTGCGGCTCGATCGGCTGGTGCTGGTCGCACCCGAGCTGGATGTGCGCCGCGACACGGCCGGCGATTTCCACGTGGCGGGTCTGCGCCTGGCTGGCGGCTCGGGCGGCGGCGGCAGCG
>JASGJC010000059.1:0-96818 GCA_049840915.1 Aquabacterium sp. | reverse complement strand
AACCATTGTGAAGGTTAATAGGGAAACACGATAGAATCCGAACAGCACCTATTGCACGCTGTACGGCGACATGGCGGGCGGCTTCGCCGTCATCAAGGACCTGGCCAAGACGCTGGTCTATCGCCTCTCGCGCTGGCGCAACGAAGAAGCCCGGAAGGCAGGCCAGATCGAGCCCATCCCCGAGCGCATCATCACGCGCCCGCCGTCGGCCGAACTGCGTCCCAACCAGACCGACCAGGACAGCCTGCCCGAATACGAGGTGCTCGACGCCATCCTCGAACGCTACATGGAACAAGACCAGTCCATCGACGAGATCGTGGCCGCCGGTTTCGCGCGCGCCGACGTCGACAAGGTCACACGCCTGATCAAGGTCAACGAATACAAACGCCGACAGGCGCCCGTGGGTATCCGCATCACGCACCGCGCGTTCGGCCGCGACTGGCGCTACCCGATCACCTCGCGCTTCAGGGCGTGAACCGCGCTTGATGACCTTTCGCGTTCAAACGATGTGCCGAACGGCGCCCAGACGTGCTTAAATAGCTGCAATGCGATGCAGCATCGCCTATTTTCTTTGCTGATATTTCCGGAGTTCCGTCATGAAACAGATCACTGCCGTCATCAAACCCTTCAAGCTGGAAGAAGTCCGTGAAGCGCTGGCAGAAGTCGGCGTGACCGGCCTGACCGTGACCGAGGTCAAGGGCTTCGGCCGCCAGAAGGGCCACACCGAGCTGTACCGTGGCGCCGAGTACGTGGTGGACTTCCTGCCCAAGGTGAAGGTCGAGGTCGTGGTCAAGGGCGACGACGTCGATCGCTGCATCGAGGCCATCATCAAGGCCGCCAAGACCGGCAAGATCGGCGACGGCAAGATCTTCGTGACGCCAGTGGAACAAGTCGTGCGCATCCGCACTGGCGAGACCGACGAAGCCGCTGTTTAAAGCCCACCCCCTACGCGCTTCGCGCGCCCCCTCAAGGGGGCAACACCAACAGACCGGCGAAGCCGGATCTGCGGTGTTCGCTGGATCGGGGTGGTGCGGAGTTCGAGCTAGATCTGTGTTGCGACGCCGCCGGGGCCGGGTTCAAGCTGGTCGGGCGGCGTTTGTGCTTTCAGGCGGGCGAATTCGTCTTCGATGCGGTCCAGCAGGTTGCCGATGTCCGTGTCGACAAGCAGAAGCTCCTGCACATCGGGCCACAAAAAGCCTGCGTCGCGGCTGCGGTCGATGAAACGCAGCAGCTCGTCGTAATACCCGGCCACGTTCAGCAGGCTCAGCGCCTTGCGGTGGTAGCCCAGCTGACGCCAGGTCCACACCTCGAAGATCTCTTCCATCGTGCCGATGCCGCCGGGCAGGGCGATGAACGCGTCCGACTGCATGGCCATCTTGTGCTTGCGCTCGTGCATGCTGTCGACGACCTGCAGCTCGGTCACGCCGCCGTGTCCCAGCTCCCGCTGGATCAGCCGATGCGGGATCACACCGATGACCTTGGCATTGGCCGACAAGGCCGCATCGGCCACGGCGCCCATCAGGCCCGTGCTGCCGCCGCCATAAACCAGGCGCCAGCCGCGCTGGCCGATCTGGCGACCCACTTCACGGGCGGCCGCCAAGTGGGCTGGGTCCAGGCCGTCGCGTGAGCCGCAGTAAACACACAAAGAAAGCGTCATGGCTGAAAAGTACCCGAAGCGGGGCAAAAGTGTCGCTCAAAAAGGAGGTCGAAGGCGCACCTGAGCATGGGTTCAAGGGCGTGTGTCGATCAGGCGCGTGCGGCAGATGGCGTCGTGCAGGAACTGGCCTTGGGGCAGCAGCCACGTCAGGCCCGTGTAGAGGAGCAGCCACACGCCCATGGCGCCGTACAGCAGCTTGGACTGGTGCCATCCGGCCAGCCAGGCGGCCACCCACGGCGGCATGAACCAGAGCCATGCGCACAGATAACGCTGCAAGGCCTGCGTGAGCGTGAGGGGCAGGCCTTTGTCGGACACGAGCTTCACGCGCCAGGTCTTCATGGCCAGCGTCTGGCCGCCGTGTGTCCAAAACCACATGAAGTACAGCGCTAGCGCCAGGAACTGGGTCGCCATCATGCCGTGGCGGCCGTTGAGCGCATGCGTCTGGTGCACGCTGATGGAATAGAACCAGCCCGTCACATTGACCAGACCGAACAGCAGCACGCCTTCATACAAGAAGGCGGCCAGGCGGCGGCGCAAATGCGGGGCGGGGCCCTGCGCGCGTTCGATGCACTCGGCGAGGCTGGGCCCGATGGGCTCAAGGGCAGTGGAAACCGACATGTGCGAACGATACACCAGCTTCGGCATGCCGCTGTCTGGTCGCCCAGGTGGACATGTGAAGGCGTGTCAGCGGTCGCGCGCCTGCTCGCCCGTGGACGAGGTCGGCAGCGAAGCCATGGCCGCGCTCTGCGCGCCCTTTTTCGGCAGCAAGGTCACCGGGTCCACGAAGCCTTTGGTGGCCGCGATCTTGGGCAGACCGGTTTGCTGATGCTGTGGCGGCGTGGGCCGTTGGGTCAGCAGGCTGGTGGTGGCGCCAGCGCCGGCCTTGACCATGGTCGGGCGCACCAGCGTCTGGGCTGGTGTGGCAGTGGCCTGGGCCGTGGGCACCACATTGGATTTTCTGGCGGCGTCGGACACCACGGGGCGCTTGCTGCTGAAGGCCTGCTTGGCCTCGCGCGGCCCGGCGATGCCGTCAGCCAGGAACACGGGCTTGGCCTTGCGTTGAGCCTGGCGGGCCAGATCCTGCCGGTCTTCGGCGGACAGGGCCTGGTAGGCGGCCCACTTCTGCTGCCGCTGGTCGGCGGTCAACTGGCGCGATTGCTGGAAGCGCAGGCGCGCTTCGCCGCGCTCCTGGGCGGGCAGCTTCGCCCATTGGGTCATGCGGTCCTGCACACGCTGCTTTTCGGCCGGCGTGAGCTTGTCGAAGCGATCGGCGAGGTTCACCCATTTGGCGCGGCTGGGCTCGTCCATGGTCGACCAGTGCTGCGCCAGCGGCATCAGCACCTTTTTCTGGTTCGCGTTCAATTCATGCCACTCCGGTGACGAATCCAGGCTGATCACGTTCGAGGAATTGGCTGCCGCCGCCTTGGGGATCACGCCGTGCGATGCCGCATGGCTCGCGCCATGCCCCAGACCCACCAGGCTTGCGGTCAGCAAGGCCAGTGCGCTCATGAGGGCGGGGCGGGGCTGTGTCATGTCAGGGGGTGCTGTTGGCCGGTGTGGTTTCGGTGGTCCGCAGATCGCCGCTGACCTCGGGAGGCGTGTTCTCGATGGGGCGCACGGTCGGGCCCGTGTCGTCGCGCAGGAACTCGGCGAAGCCCGGGTCCGAATAGGCTGCGGGCGGCAAGTCGTCGGTCAGCAGGGCCATGTCGACCTCGGTGGCGGCCTGCACCTGCTCGTGCAGGTAATAGCGCTGGATGCCCCACAGGCCGGCGACCAACGCCACGATGGGCAGCGCGGCGGCCAGGCGCCACCCCCAGGAGGTGGGGTTGTCATCCAGGCGCTTGCCACGGCCGGTCGCACGGGCCTGATGGCTGCTGCGCCAGTCGCCCATCTGACCTGTGCTGATACGACCTGTGCTGATACCGCCCGTACCCGCGCCGGCGGCGCTCAAGCCCGCCACGCCCACGGCCACAGGCGCCGTGACGACCACGGGCGCCACGGCCGTGCGGGTTTCGCGGGCGGCGCGCATGGCCTGCTCGCGCGCCACGCGCAGGCGCTCGGAGATGTCGTGCGAAACGGATTGCGCTCCCTGGTCCAGGCGCGCGCTCAGGCGCAGGGCAAAGCGGGCTTCGAGGGCCTCGCGTTGCGCTGTCGTCAGCGGGTGGGTAGGTCGGGTTTTCACAATGTAATTCCGCGTGATTGAAGAGCCTTGGCCAAAGACTGGACGGCGCGGGAGCAGTGCGTTTTCACGCTGCCCTCCGAGCAACCCATGGCCGCGGCGGTCTCCGCCACGTCCAGTTCCTCCCAGTAACGCAGCAGGAACGCTTCCCGTTGACGTGTTGGCAGTTTGCTGATTTCTTCTTCGATCTGGCTCAGCATTTCCGCGCGCCCGGCCGTGTCGTCAGCACCTTCCGTGCCGGATTCATCGGTCCGCAGGGACGCCAGCAGGTCGAAATCGCCGTCGTCGTCGCCCACCGAGGCTTCCAGGTCGCCGATGTTCATGAACACCGCATTGCGAACTTTCTGGCGCCGGAAGTAGTCCAGCGTCGCGTTCGACAGGATGCGGGCGAAGAGCATGGGCCACTCATTCGAGGGGCGATCAGCATAGCTCTGCGTCAGGCGGATCATGGCGTCCTGGACGATGTCCAGGGCCGCGTCTTCGTCACGCACGGCGTAAACCGTGCGTTTGAACGCACGTCGCTCGACGCTTTTGAGGAACTCGTTGAGTTCTTCTTCGAAGGAGGGGCTGGGCAGAGCGGTCAAGGCCAGGGTGCTGTAAGTGCCGGCGTGAGGCCGGTGTCGGGTCGCGGTCGCGTGGCAAAGCCGTGGGGCGCCACACAAATTTACGCGCCGCGGATTATGGCATTGCCGAGCGCTGTCGCTGATCCGACCGTCCGGGTCTGCTTGAATTGACGCCAATGAGTGCGATAATGTTCGTCTTTGCGCCATCTCGATCTGGCCTGAATCTGGTTGCCGTACCTCGCAAAGCGGGCACCAGTGGCAGGCCGCGCAGGCTCCAAATCCGCCTCACAAGGGCGAGCACGCTGGCAATCCGTTGCCGCAGTGCTGTTGTCGCAGCTCCAGAAAGTTGTGGCGATGTAGAGGGGCACCGATCGTTTTTCGTTAGAGAAATTCGGAAAGGTTCTTTCAATCATGGACATGTCTTCTGCAGACATCAAACGCGCCGGCACGGCCGATGCGCAATCGCAGTCATCCCCCAATAGTCCCTCCGGCGAGATCCTCAACGGGTCCGACATCCTCGTGCGCTGCCTTCAGGCTGAAGGCGTCAAGTTCATGTGGGGCTACCCGGGCGGTGCGGTGCTCTACATCTACGACGCCCTTTACAAGCAGGACACCATCGAGCACGTGCTGGTACGCCACGAACAGGCTGCCGTCCACGCCGCTGACGGCTACGCGCGCGCCACGGGCGACGTCGGCGTGGCCCTGGTGACCTCCGGCCCCGGCGTGACCAATGCCATCACCGGCATCGCCACGGCCTACATGGATTCGATCCCGATGGTCATCATCACCGGCCAGGTGCCCACGCCCGCGATCGGCCTGGACGCCTTCCAGGAATGCGACACCGTCGGCATCACGCGCCCCATCGTCAAGCACAACTTCCTCGTCAAGGACGTGGCCGACCTGGCCGTCACGATGAAGAAGGCCTTCCACATCGCCCGCACCGGCCGCCCTGGCCCCGTCGTGGTCGACATTCCGAAGGACGTGTCGCTCAAGACCACCGCTTTCCACTACCCCGAGACGGTGGAAATGCGCTCGTACAACCCGGTGCGCAAGGGCCACGGCGGTCAGATCCGCAAGGCCGTGCAACTGCTGCTGAGCGCCAAGCGCCCGTACATCTATACCGGCGGCGGCGTGATCCTCGGCGAGGCCTCGAAGGAGCTGCGCGAACTGGTCGACATGCTGGGCTACCCCAGCACCAGCACGCTGATGGGTCTGGGCGCGATCCCCGCGTCCGACAAGACCTTCCTGGGCATGCTGGGCATGCACGGCACGTACGAAGCCAACATGACCATGCAGAACGCCGATGTGGTGATCGCCGTGGGCGCCCGCTTCGACGACCGCGTGATCGGCAACCCCAAGCACTTCGCCCAGGTCGAGCGCAAGATCATCCACATCGACATCGACCCTTCGTCGATCTCCAAGCGCGTCAAGGTCGACATCCCCATCGTGGGCGACGTCAAGGACGTGCTGATCGAGATGATCGCGCAGATCAAGGAGTCGTCGATCAAGCCTGACCAGAATGCCCTGGGCAAGTGGTGGGAGCAGGTCAACGAGTGGAAGAAGCGTGACTGCCTGAAGTACAAGACCTCGGACGAGGTGATCAAGCCTCAGTACGTGGTCGAGAAGCTGGCCGAGCTCACGGCCGGCACCGACTACTACGTCACGTCCGACGTCGGCCAGCACCAGATGTTCGCCGCGCAGTACAGCAAGTTCGAAGCGCCGCGCCGCTGGATCAACTCCGGCGGCCTGGGCACCATGGGCGTGGGCCTGCCTTACGCCATGGGCATCAAGCTGGCCAAGCCCGATGCCGACGTGTTCTGCATCACGGGCGAAGGCTCGATCCAGATGTGCATTCAAGAGCTGTCGACCTGTCTGCAGTACCAGACGCCGGTCAAGGTGCTCTCGCTCAACAACCGCTACCTGGGCATGGTGCGCCAGTGGCAGCAGCTCGATTACGGCGGCCGCTACTCGCACAGCTACATGGACGCGCTGCCCGACTTCGTCAAGCTGGCCGAGGCCTATGGCCACATCGGCATGCTGATCGAGCGCCCTGGCGACGTCGAAGGCGCGCTGCGCGAGGCCATCAAACTCAAGGATCGCTCGGTCTTCCTGGACATCCGCACCGACCCGACGGAAAACGTCTGGCCGATGGTTCAGGCAGGCAAGGGCATCTCCGAGATGCTGCTGGGCTCCGAGGATTTGTGATTAGCCTCTGATCCGCACACATTGACCATGCCCGGTCGACGCGGGCAGGGCGCAGCCAGGTGCTTGCCGGTGCCTGGGTGACGTCCCTGACGATTCGATCGGGGTGGCACACAACCGATACCCATCGCACTACGTGGCCACGGCCCTGGGGTTACCGCCCTCTGGCCAAAGAGCCCGCAAGGACGATCCAATATGAAGCACATCATTGCCCTCCTGGTCGAGAACGAAGCCGGTGCGCTGTCGCGCGTCGTGGGCCTGTTCTCCGCCCGCGGCTACAACATCGAAAGCCTGACGGTCGCCACGACCGAAGACCCTTCGCTGTCGCGCATGACCATCGTGACCACGGGTTCCGACGACGTGATCGAGCAGATCACCAAGCACCTCAACCGCCTCATCGAGGTCGTGAAGGTGGTCGACCTCTCCGAAGGCCCTTACACCGAGCGCGAGCTGATGCTCATCAAAGTGCGCGCCGTGGGCAAGGAGCGCGACGAGATGAAGCGCATGGCGGACATCTTTCGCGGCCGCATCGTCGACGTGACCGACAAGACCTACACCATTGAACTGACCGGCGACGCTGCCAAGCTCGATGCCTTCATCGAGGCCATCGACCGCGCCGCCATCCTTGAAACCGTGCGCACCGGGACCAGCGGGATCGGGCGCGGCGAGCGCATCCTGCGCGTCTGAGCTGGCTCACCGCCGTCTCTCTTTCCCGCTTGTTTCTGACTGAACCCCCATTCAACTGTTTTCCGACGGAGATACCAACATGAAGGTCTATTACGACAAGGACGCCGATCTGAGCCTGATCAAGGGCAAGCAAGTCGCCATCATCGGCTACGGCTCGCAAGGCCATGCCCACGCCCAGAACCTGCGCGATTCCGGCGTCAACGTGACGGTCGGTCTGCGCAAGGGCGGCGCCTCCTGGAACAAGGTCGAGGCCGCTGGCATCAAGGTCGCCGAAGTCAATGACGCCGTGAAGGGCGCCGACGTCGTCATGATCCTGCTGCCCGACGAGAACATCCCCGAGGTGTACAACAACAACGTCGCGCCCAACATCAAGCAAGGCGCCGTGCTGGCCTTCGCCCATGGCTTCAACGTGCACTACAACCAGGTCGTGCCCCGCGCCGACCTGGACGTGATCATGGTCGCTCCCAAGGGTCCTGGCCACACCGTGCGCTCCGAGTACCTCAAGGGCGGCGGCGTGCCTTCGCTGATCGCTGTCTACCAAGACAAGTCCGGCAAGGCCCGTGACATCGCTTTGTCCTACGCTGCGGCCAACGGCGGCACCAAGGGCGGCGTGATCGAGACCAACTTCCGCGAAGAAACCGAAACCGACCTGTTCGGCGAGCAAGCCGTGCTGTGCGGCGGCGCCGTCGAGCTGGTGAAGATGGGCTTCGAGACGCTGACGGAAGCCGGCTACGCGCCTGAAATGGCCTACTTCGAGTGCCTGCACGAGCTGAAGCTGATCGTCGACCTGATGTACGAAGGCGGCATCGCCAACATGAACTACTCGATCTCGAACAACGCCGAGTATGGCGAGTACGTGACGGGTACGGAAGTGATCAACGAGAAGTCGCGCGAAGCCATGCGCAACGCTCTGAAGCGCATCCAGACCGGCGAATACGCCAAGATGTTCATCCAGGAAGGCAAGACGAACTACCCGAGCATGACCGCTCGCCGTCGCCTGAACGCCGTTCACCCGATCGAGACCGTGGGCGCCGAACTGCGCGCCATGATGCCCTGGATCGCCAAGAACAAGCTGGTCGACCAATCGAAGAACTGATGCCTGTTGCCGGCCTTCGGGCTGGCATCGCGCGCAGATCGGAAGCCGCCGAGGTGCAAGCCCGGCGGCTTTTTCGTTTGGTGGGCCATGTTCAGGTCGCCAGTCATCATGAAGCGGATAACCGATTCGGGTGGCATTGATTCAGGGGGGTGGTGATGGCTTGAGTGGATCTGTCTCCTCGAAGACAAAGGCTTGTCGCGAAAAACACTCCAAAACAGGGTGATGGTAGAACCCCTAATGGGGTAGGTATTTTTTCACTCCAGGGTTACCCTGAACGGGTGGTGTTTGACGTGGTTTCAGCACCCCTTCACCCCCCAATCAAGGGGGGCGAGAAAGCGACAGTCTCGGCACGATAGATACCACATCAACACCGCTTTGCGATTAACGCAAGCAACCCCGCCTAAGGAGCCCACCAAATGCAGTTTTCCACCGTGTCTTTCCGCTCTATCGCTCTGGCCGCTACCTTGGCCGCTGCCGGCGCTTCCGCCAACGCCCTGACCATCCCCGCCAACGGCCTGGTCGCCAACTCGGTTCAAGCTTTCTCGCAAAGTCCCTGGACGCCTTCAACGTTGGCGGCGTGGTCGTGACGCCCCTGGGCAATGCCACAGCCGTGGCTGGCGCGACTGGCGCATTCAGCTCCATCACTTCGATCACGATCAGCAACTCGCTGAAGATCGCCAGCGGTGACGCCAAGGGTTCGGCGCTCGAAATCGCCCGTACCTACCGTAACGTGAAGTACGCCGTGACCGTGGCCAACTCACCATCAACTACGACACCAAGCAAGTGCTGGCCGACACCACGCCCCTGCATGGCACGACCGCGAAGCAGGCGCCTCGTACAATTTCCACACGGCCACGCCCTGGGCATCAGACCAGTTCCCCCTGAAGATCACGGGCCATGAAGTGCTGGACCAACTGACGCTGACGCCTGAAATGCACGACACGATGGTGTCCGCCCTGGCATTGACGCCTGTTCTGACGAGCGCTCTGGACTCCATCACTTCGTTCGGCACGCTGACGCAGACATCGACGTCAAGGCACGCCCCAAGGCCGTGTCGACCACGCCTTACACACCCGCTCCCTGATCGGGCGTTGATTCGAGTTCCCGAGGCCGGGTAGTCCGCTGTCTGGCCTCGATCCAAGTGGGGTCCTGCGAGGGGCTCGCTCCTGATTCCTGCAAACATTGCCATCTCTCCGTGGCAAGCGTTTCCAGGTTTTTTTTTGCCGACTGAAACTGATGCTTGCATCATCAGGCGCTTAGATTGGGGCAGACTCCCGGATGGTCCAAAGTCAGGTCACAGAGGTCTTTAGTTCATGATCACTTATCAACGATCCAAATCCTGGCAAATGGTGGTGCTGGCCCTGGTGGTGGCTGGGGGCGCGGGCGCCGCCTATTGGTGGACGCATCAGGATGGCGAGGCGCACAGTGGCGTCGTGCTGGCCAACAAGCAAGGGTTGCCGGGCTGGCCTCAGGCGTCCATCGGCAACGAAGACCCGACCGCCGTGCTGAAGCCGCCCGTGCTGCAGGATGGCCGCCCGTCCGATGTCCACTCCGAGGATTGGGCCGCGCTCAATGCCGCGCTGGGCAAGATCGGCGCGCCCAAGGGCGAAGGGGAGCGCATCGTCGGCTATCTGCGCTACCAGCACAACTTCGAGACCTGGCAGACGCTGGACGAAACCAAGGACGCCAAACGGCGCCAGCGCATGGCGCAGGCGCTCCTGGCCGAGTTGCCTGAACGTCTCGGCACGGGCGAGTTCACGCCCATCGAGGCCAACCTCATGAGCGCCGTGCTGTTCGCGGACATCGAGCCAGACGAGGCCAAGCGCGCGCAGCGCATGGAAGAACAGCAGGCCAAGCTCAACGCGATCTGGTCCATGACGGACGACGAGCAGGCCACGGCGGCCAAGACCCGGCAAACCGAGTTGAAGCGCCGTCAGGCCACGGCGTTCGGCGAGTGGCAGGCCAAGACCAACCCGGCCGACCGCACGCCGGCGAAGCTGGAGCAGAGTCTGGAAGAGGTCCGTCGGGCCTACAACAGTGGCGAGTTCTAAGCCTTCGACCATCCTTCAAATACCTCAACGATTAACCTTAAATGGTTATGTCTGTTTGACCAATGATTGGTGTAATCCCTATTCGGGTTGAAGCATTTGCGCGCTGGGTTTACCCTGGATTCATGGGGTTTTGGAGGAAAAATCACGTCTAAGCCCCCCTGAACGGGTGGGGTTTAAAAAATGCCACTCGGGCAACATCCTCTTCGCATTGAGATTGCTTTACACAAAGCAAGTCCCCATTACTTACTAGGAGCCCGAGATGCAGATTTCCTCGCTGTCATTCCGTTCGTTCACCATCGCCGCGGCTTTGCTCGCCGCCGGTGCGTCCGCCCATGCGGATCTGACCATTCCTGTCAACGGCCTGGTAGCCGATTCGGTGCAGGCGTTCTCGTCTGACGCCATCGACGCATTCGCGGCGCAATCCGTGACGGTGACCCCGCTGGGTAACGCCACGGCCGTGACGGGTGTCGATGCCGCTTTCCGCCTGCCCATCACGACGATCACGATCGGTGCCGGCCTGAAGATCGCCAAGGGCGACGCCAAGGGCACCGCGCTGGAGTTCTCCCGCGTGTACCGCGGCAACACCGTGGCCCTGACGCTGGCCAACTTCACGATCAATTACGTGACCAAGCAAGTGCTGGCCGACGTCACGCCCAAGGGCGGCACGACCTCGACGCAGCAGGCCATCTACAACTTTCACACACAGACCCCGCTGGGCATCAAGTACCAGTTCCCACTGAAGATCACGGGTCATGAAGTGCTGGACCAGCTGTTCCTGACGGAAGAGACCAAGGACTCGTTCATGGCTGCCCTGGTTCTGCCGAAGGCGATCCGCGGCGTTCTGGATACCGTCGACTTCGGCACCCTGACGCAAGACATCGCCGTCAAGCTGCGCGCCAAGCCCGTGTCCGCCAAGCCCTACGTGCCGGCACCGTAAGCACGGCACCGCTCTTTTCTCTCTCTCCATGTTGGCCTGCAGGGGGTCCGGACTTCGGTCCTGGACACTGCAGGTTTTTTTCTGGGGGGCAAGCGAGGCCGGGCAAGTCACTACAGCCCGATCAAGCTTGTTCACCCTGTCAGCCACAAGGTCGCTGAATGCGTTCAATATCCTCGTACCGCGGTTGCGGTGCTGACGGAGATGGGATGTATTCACGACATTGGTTGATGCGCGCGACACGCCGGATAGGGGCCATGGCCGTTTGGGCGGCGTTGGCGAGCACCTTGAGCCTGACCGCGGTCGGCGGCATGGCCGGCGAGGCGCAGGCCGCGACGCTGGAAGGCCAGCGTTTCGACGACACGATGGTCCTGTCGGACCGCACTTTGCGCCTCAATGGCCTGGGTTTGCGCGGCGTGGCCTGGGTCAAGGCCTTCGTGGCGGGGTTGTATCTGGCCGCGCCCTCGAAGGATGCTTCGCAAGTGCTGGCCATGCAAGGGCCCAAGCGCATCCGCTTGAAGATCATGCTCAATGCGCCCAGTCATGAGCTGACCAAGTCATTGATCGGGCGCATCGAAGACCACGAGCCCGACGCCGTGCGCGCCAAGCTGGCCGATCGCTTGCCGAGCCTGAGTGCGCAGATCGACAGCCTGGGCGACCTGCAGCCTGGCGACACGGTCGACCTCGATTTCATCCCCGACAAGGGCGTCAGCCTGCGCTACAACGACAAGGCCGTCGGCACGCCGGTCGCGGGCGATGATCTTTACCGCTCGGTGCTGAAGATCTTCGTGGGCGATCACCCGGTGGACCGTCGCATGAAGGAAGGCCTGCTGCGTGGCGGTGTCTGAAGCGGCCATTGATCCGGACCTTGACCGTTTCGTTGACGCGCTTTGGCTCGAGGATGGGCTGAGTGCGAACACGCTGGCCGCTTACCGCCGTGATCTGCAGGGCTTGTCTGGCTGGCTGAGCCAGTTGCGGTCCGGGCGCACCTTGGTCAACGCCACGGAGCAGGATCTGCAGGGCTACGCGAACGAGCGTCATGCGGGTTCGCGGCCATCGTCGGTCGGGCGGCGCCTGAGCGTGTTCAGGCGCTTTTACCGTTGGGCCGTGCGCGAAGGGCTGTGCCAGGCCGACCCGACCGTGCGCATGGACGCGCCGAAGCAGCGCATGCGCGTGCCCGGCACCTTGACCGAATCGCAGGTCGAGGCCCTGCTGGATGCGCCGGACATCCACGAATCACTGGGCCTGCGTGACCGCGCGATGCTGGAGCTGCTGTACGCCAGCGGCTTGCGCGTGAGCGAACTGGTCGAGTTGAAATCGGTTCATGTCGGGCTCAACGAGGGCGTGCTGCGCATCATGGGCAAGGGCAGCAAGGAGCGCCTGGTGCCGTTCGGTGCCGAGGCGGGCGAATGGTTACAGCGCTATCTGTCGCAAGGCCGTCCCATGATCCTGGGCAGCCAGGTCAGCGATGCTTTGTTCGTGACGGGGCGTGGCGGCTCCATGACCCGGCAGATGTTCTGGAAGCTCATCAAGAAGTACGCGCTGTTGGCAGGCATCACACAGCCTTTGTCACCGCACACCCTGCGGCACGCCTTTGCCACGCATTTGCTGAACCATGGCGCCGACTTGCGCGTGGTGCAGATGCTGCTGGGCCATGCGGACATCTCGACCACGCAGGTCTACACGCACGTGGCGCGCGAGCGTTTGCGGCAACTGCATGCCAGGCATCATCCGCGTGGCTGAGTGGCTTGGGTTGAGGCTCAGTCCGCGCCCAGCAAGAAGGCCATTTCGGCTTCAGTGAAGCCGGCGGCCTTGCGCGCTGCCTCGTTGAACGGCGGGCGCAGGCGAGGGGCTTCGTACCGCGTCACCAATTGCGGATACAGCGTGGTGGCATCCAAACCGCGCTCATCGCAGAGGTGGTGGAACCAGCGGTTGCCGATGGCGACGTGGCCGATTTCGTCGCGCAGGATGATGTCGAGGATCTCGACGGCGCGCGCATCACCCGCGCGTGTCAGCTTGTCCTGGATGAGCGGCGTGGCGTCGAGGCCGCGGGCCTCGAGCGTGCGTGGCACCAGGGCCATGCGGGCGAGGATGTCGGCCTGCGTCTTGTCGCACATGCTCCACAGGCCGTCGTGCGCGTCGAAGTCGCCGTAGCGCCAGCCCAGGCTTCGCAGGTGCTCGTGCAGCAGCGTGAAGTGCAAGGCCTCTTCATCGGCCACGCGCAGCCAGTCGGTGTAGAACTCGGGCGGCATGCCGGCGAAGCGCCAGACGGCATCCAGCGCCAGGTTGATGGCGTTGAACTCGATGTGGCAGATGGCATGCAGCAGGGCCGCGCGGCCTTCGAGCGTGAAGGGCGAGCGCGAGGGCACTTGCTTGGCTGGCACGAGCAGCGGGCGGGCAGGGCGCCCGGGCATGGCCGAGGCTTGATCGGCGGTCGGCGTGATGGCTTCGTTGCGCTGGGCCGCGTCCAGTTGGTGTGATGGGCCTTGCCAGGCCGCATGCAACGCGCGTGCCGCCAAAGCCTTGGCGGTCGGGTCGCTGATCAGCAGGATGTGCAGGGCTTGGTGACGAAGGCGCATGCCGCCATTGTCGCCGAGCCCTTTTGCCGCGCGGCCGGCTTATTCAGCCCACGTGATCCAGTTCATCTGCCAGGACACGAGGATCAGGATGCCGAAGGCAATGCGGTACCAGGCGAAGGGGTTGAAGTTGTGGCTGGACACGTAGCGCAGCAGCCAGCGCACGCAGATCCATGCCGAGACGAACGCGAAGACCAGGCCGACGCTGAACAAGGGCAGGTCGTCGGCGGACAGCAGCGCGCGCTCCTTGTAGAGGCTGTAGACGCCGGCGCCGATGAGCGTCGGGATGCCCAGGAAGAAGCTGTAGTCCGTGGCGGCCTTGCGCGACAGGCCCAGCAGCATGCCGCCGATGATGGTCGAGCCAGAGCGGCTCGTGCCGGGCACCAGGGCCAGGCACTGGATGAGGCCGAGCTTGAGCGCGTCCATCACGGTCATGTCGTCCACGGTCTCGACGCGGGCCCGTGGCTTTTGCGCGGCGAAGCGTTCGGCGATCAGGATGATGATGCCGCCCAGGATGAAGGTCGTGGCCACGACCGGCGCGTTGAACAGGTGCTCCTTGATCACCTTGCCCACGGCCAGGCCGATCACCACGGCAGGCAGGAAGCCGACGATCACGTTGATGGCGAAGCGCTGTGCTTTCGGGTCGGAGGCCAGGCCGGCGATCGTGTCCTTGATGCGCTGCATGTACACGATCATCACTGCGAAGATGGCTCCCGTCTGGATCGCGATCTCGAAGACCTTGGCTTTTTCGGCGCCGGCGCTGCGTGCGAAGTCCAGCAGCGAGTCGGCCAGAATCAGGTGGCCAGTGCTGGAGATGGGGAGGAACTCGGTCAGCCCCTCCACGATGCCCATGAGGGCGGATTTCATGAACAGCACAATATCCATGGCCGAATTCCAGGAGTCAATTGGTGCCGCATCTTAGGGCAGCAAATTGACGCGAATTGACCAACCCAGCCCCAGGGACAGGGGGGCTTGTCTAAACTGCGCCACATGCCTGACGCCATCAAACCGGCTTTACACAGCTTTGCCTGGACACCCGAGGCCTCTTCGTGGGTGAACCGCTTTGCCGAATTGCATCGGCATACATCGTCCACATTGAGCGTGCCGCTCGGCACCGACTGGCAGGGCGCTGCTTTGCCCGCGCCGCAATGGGTGGCGCTGAACCACGACCTGGCCGCGCAACTGGGCTGGCCCGCCAACTGGTACGAAGCGCCATTGAGCCTGCGCGTGTTCAGTGGCGAGGGCGTTTGGCCGGGCATGGCGCCCATGGCCACGGTCTACAGCGGTCATCAGTTCGGCGTGTGGGCCGGGCAGCTGGGCGATGGCCGCGCCTTGTTGCTGGGCGAGGTGAACAGCCCCATCGGCTTGCAGGAGATCCAGCTCAAGGGCGCGGGCGCCACGCCGTATTCGCGCCGGGCCGATGGGCGTGCGGTGCTGCGCTCGTCCATCCGCGAGTTCCTGTGCAGCGAGGCCATGCATGCACTGGGCATCCCGACGACGCGCGCCTTGAGCCTGGTGGCCTCGCCGCAGCCCGTTCGGCGCGAGACCATCGAGACGGCGGCCGTGGTCGCGCGCGTGGCGCCCAGCTTCATCCGCTTCGGGCACTTCGAGCATTTCGCGCACAGCGGCGAGCCCGGGCACATCGATGCCTTGCGGGCCTTGGTCGATTTCGTCGTGACGCACCACTACCCGCATCTGCAGGCCGCGCCCAACCGCGCGCTGGCCTTGCTGGATGCCGTGGTCGCGCGCACGGCCACGCTCATGGCCGATTGGCAATCGGTGGGTTTCTGCCATGGCGTGATGAACACGGACAACATGTCCATCCTCGGCTTGACGATCGACTACGGGCCCTTCGGCTTCCTCGATGGCTTTGACCCGAACCACATCTGCAACCACTCGGACACGCACGGCCGCTACTCGTGGAACAACCAGCCGCAGATCGGCTACTGGAATCTGCGCGCGCTGGCCCAGGCGTTGCTGCCGCTGATCCCTGAAGCCAAGGACGATGCGCAGGTCGTGATCGACGTGCTGCAGACCTGTGAGCAGCGCTTCCCGCAGGCGATGCGCGCCAGATGGTCCGCCAAGCTGGGCCTGCAAACCGAGCAAGAGGGCGATGGCCAACTCGCCATCGACTTGCTGCAGACCATGGCGCCCACGCATGTCGACTTCACGATCGCGTTCAGGCGCCTGTGCGATTTCCGCAGCGATGTGCCACCCGACCACGCGGCCAATGCGCCCATCCGCGACCTGTTCATGGACCGCGCCGCTTTCGATGCCTGGGCCTTGCGTTACGCTGAGCGCCTGCGCGCCGAAGGCAGCGTGGACGCCGAGCGCGCCGAGCGCATGCGCCGCGTCAACCCGGTCTATGTGCTGCGCAACCACATGGCCGAGACGGCGATCCGGCGTGCGCAGGGGGGTGATTTCAGCGAGATCGACCGCATCTACCAGGCCTTGCGCCAGCCCTTCGAAGAGCGCCCCGGCTTCGAGGATTTCGCCACCTTCCCGCCCGATTGGGCCCAGTCCATTGAGGTCTCCTGTTCATCATGAGCGACTACAACGTCAAGAAAACCGATGCCGAGTGGCGCGCCCAGCTCGATCCGATGGACTACCAGGTCACGCGCCAGGCGGCCACGGAGCGGGCCTTCACCGGGCGCTACTGGGACTTCTTCGAGAACGGCGCCTACAAGTGCGTCTGCTGTGGCGCCAAGCTGTTCGAGTCGGACACCAAGTTCGACGCGGGCTGCGGCTGGCCGAGCTACTTCCAGCCCGCGCAGGAGGGCATCATCGAGCGCGTGGTAGACCACAGCCATGGCATGACGCGCGTCGAGGTGCGGTGCCAGAACTGCGGCGCGCACCTGGGCCATGTCTTCGAAGATGGGCCCGCGCCGACCGGCGAGCGCTTCTGCATCAACTCGGCCGCGCTAGACTTCGAGTCGCGCAAAGCTTGAGCGCATCACACGGAGCCTGGTGTCCGGGCTGATCACGACATGAAGATTCTTTTCGACCTCCTGCCCATATTCCTGTTCTTCGCCAGCTTCAAATGGGCGGAAGGGCACAAGGAGCTGGCTTCACAGTGGATGACGCAGCACCTGGGCTTCGCCGTATCGGGCGGGGTCGTGGGTGGCACCGAAGCGCCCGTCCTGTTCGCGACCGTGATCGTGATCGCCGCGACCTTGCTGCAGATCGTCGTGCTCAAGGCGTTGCGCAAGCCCGTGGACAAGATGCTGTGGGCCGGCCTCGTCGTGGTCGTGGTGCTGGGCGGGCTGACGCTGTGGTTCCACGACGAGACCTTCATCAAATGGAAGCCGACCATCATCTACTGGCTGATGGCGGCGGGCTTCCTGGTCACCGAGATCATCCTGGGCCGCAAGATGCTGATGCAGATGATGGGCGGCCAGATCGATGCCCCCGACTTCGTCTGGAAGCAACTGGGCTGGGCCTGGGTGCTGTTCTTCGTCGGCATGGGCGTGCTCAATCTGTGGGTGGCCTATCACTTCCCGACCGAAACCTGGGTCAACTTCAAGATGTGGGGCAGCCTGGGCCTGACCTTGGTGTTTACGCTGATACAGGGTCTGTATCTGGGTCGCCACATGAAGCCGGAAGAAGCCAGCAAGGCTGGTTGATTTCTTTGGAACTTATGACCGATCGAGGGATCCGAGATGAGCCGCGTTACCGTCAATGCCAGTCAGCTGGAAGCCGCACTGCACAAGGCTTTGCAGCCCGAAAGCTGCCTGGTGACGGACGACAGCAGCCAGCACGCCGGGCATGCGGGGAGCAGCGGGGCCGATTTTGGTACGCACTTTTCCATCCATGTCCGTGCGCGTTGCTTCAACGGTTTGTCACACGTTCAGCGCCATCGGCTTGTGTATGATGCCCTGCGCGATTTGATACCCCAGGGCATTCATGCTTTGGCGATCAAAGCCGAGCCCGTCTGAATTCAATTTTTGAAAGCTTTTCCGCTCATCATGAAGACTTCTCGTATCGCCAAGGCCGCCATGCTGGCTGCATCGCTCACGCTGGCCGCGCCGCTGGTGTTCGCGCAAAACATCGCCACGGTCAACGGCAAGCCCGTGCCCAAAGCACGCGTCGATGCCATGATCGACCAGATCGTCAAGCAGCCAGCTCAGCCTGGCCAGCCTCCGCAGGCCAAGACGCCCGAGCTGGAGCAGAAGGTCAAGGACGAGATCGTCCTGCGCGAAATCTTCATGCAAGAAGCCGAGCGCCGTGGCCTGCAAGCCTCCGCCGACTACAAGACGCAGATGGAGTTCGCCCGCCAGTCGATCCTGATCCGCGCCCTGTTCCAGGACTACGCGAAGAAGAACCCGACGACCGACGCCGAAGCCAAGGCCGAGTACGACAAGATCAAGGCATCGAACGGCGACAAGGAATACCGCGCCCGCCACATCCTGGTCGAGAAGGAAGAAGATGCCAAGGCCCTGATCGCCCAGATCAAGGCTGGCGCCAAGTTCGAGGACCTGGCCAAGAAGAACTCGAAGGACCCCGGCTCCGCTGAAAACGGCGGCGACCTGGATTGGGCCAACCCCGGCAACTACGTGCCCGAGTTCTCGGCCGCCTTGACCAAGCTGGAAAAGGGCCAGATGACCGACACGCCCGTGAAGTCGCAGTTCGGCTACCACATCATCAAGCTGGAAGACGTGCGCAACACGCAGTTCCCCAGCTTCGACGAAGTCAAGGGCCAGATCATCCAGCGCCTGGACCAGGCCAAGATGGCCAAGTTCCGCGACGATCTGAAGGCCAAGGCCAAGACCGACTACAAGTGGAGCGGCAACTGATCGTTGTTGTTCACGCGAGCCCGGTTTGTTGACGCAAGCCGGCAAATGAAAAAGGCAGCCACTGCGAAGCGGCTGCCTTTTTTTTCGGTGCCTTGATCGCCTCGCGCCTACTTTTTGCGGAACACCAGGTCCCACACGCCATGGCCTAGCCGCAGGCCGCGGTTCTCGAACTTGGTCAGCGGGCGGTAGGCGGGCTTCTCGGCATAGCCATCGGCGCTGTTGACCAGGCCGGGTTCGGCGCTCAGCACCTCGAGGATCTGCTGGGCATAGGGCTCCCAGTCGGTGGCGCAATGCAGGTAGCCGCCTGGCGCCAGGCGCGAAGTGAGGTGTGCGACCAGCGGGGCCTGGATCAGGCGGCGCTTGTGGTGGCGCTTCTTGTGCCAGGGGTCGGGGAAGAAGATGTGCACGCCGGCCAGCGAGGCAGGCGGAATCATGTGCTGCAGCACCTCGACCGCGTCATGGCGGATCACGCGCACATTGCCAAGGCCCATCTCGCCGATGTGCTTGAGCAGGGCGCCCACACCAGGCTCATGCACCTCGCAGCCGATGAAGTCGGTGTCGGGCAAGGCCTGTGCGATCTTGGCGGTGGCGTCGCCCATGCCGAAGCCGATTTCGAGCACCACGGGAGCCGTGCGGCCGAAGATGGCGGCGTAGTCCATGGGGGCGGCGTCATAGGGCAGCACGAAGCGCGGCCCGAGGTCGGCCAGGGCGCGGGCCTGGCCCTCGGTGGTGCGCCCGGCGCGCATCACGTAGCTGCGGATGGCACGCGGGTGGGCAGGGCCGCCATCGGGTGTTTGATCGGTGTCTTCGGCGGAGGTGTCGGGGGCGTCGCTGCTGGCCATGGGCAAAAACAGTCAAAGAGGTCGTTGGACGAGGTCGAGAGTGTGCCTCAGATTGACCCTGACACCGGGTCGCGATGCGGCCGTTGAATATTCACGTTATCTATTTTTCATATCGAGAATACCCTTAATCGGGGGTATGCGGCTTACTGTGCAAACTGCACACATGTGCGATGTAAATGCATTTTGAGCCGGTGCGGTTGCCGTATGGGTGTAACGAGATGTCTGGGTTGCGGGCATGATTCAGTCAACAGCCACCCTTTTAGTGGAGTTATTCTCGTGAAGACACTGACATATTCTGTTAAAGCCCTCGGTGCCGTCGCCATCACGGCATTTACCGTCTCGGCCAGCGCCTTGACGCTCGACATGCGCGCGCTTCAGGCCAACTCGGTCTTCAGCCTGTCGCAGGATGCGCTCGATGCCATGTTCGCGGCCGATACATCCATCGCTTCGCTGGGCACGGCGTCGACGTTGAAGTCGACGGACGGTGCGGCGTCGTCCTTCAACCTGCCGATTACGAAGGTGGACGTGTCGATCGGCCTGCCGCCGTTTTCTCCGCTGGTCGACCCTAATATGGGCACGACCAGTGGCGCGGCGCTGCAAATCACCCGTGGCAGCCGCAGCGTGACTTTGGCCAATTTCGTGGTGGATTACTCGAAAGACTTGGTTTTGGCGGATATCACCGCCAACGGCGTCACGACATATGGCTCGTCGCTGTATTCATTCGATTCGACCGATTTGAAAATCGGCCTGAATGGTTTGACGCTGAACATGCACCAAACCTTGAGCAACCTGGTGTTCACCGCGTCGGCGCTGGACACGTTCACCAGCGGCCTGAAACTGAGCGCCGCCTTGCAGAACCCCTTGAAGACGCTGGACTTCGGCACGATCACGATCGACATCAACGCCGGTCTTCGCTCGCCGGTCAATGCCACGCCCTTCAAGGTTGCCCTGGCGGCTGTGCCTGAATTGCCCTCGACGGCCATGATGGTGCTGGGGCTTATGGGGATGGCCATGGTGTCTCGCCGCAAGATGAGGATCTGAGCGAGCCTTCATACCCGAAAGGCCAGGCGGCTGCTTGAAAAGGCAGCCGCTTTGTTTTTAGTCGACGTGAGACGGCTTGGGCTGGCAAGACGGCTTACAATCGCGCCCATCGCGGGTGTCGTTCAATGGTAGGACTCTTGCTTCCCAAGCAAATAACGTGGGTTCGATTCCCATCACCCGCTCCAGATACGCATATCAAGGCATCTCATGCCGCATCAAACCCCTAGGTGAATCAAGCACTTAGGGGTTTTTTCTTTCTCAGGCCGTATCAACTCGCCTCTTTACATCTCAGGGTAAGTGGGGGAACAATAAGGGGAACAAAGCGACTGTGCCCCCATCGGGCTGGCCGCTGTGCCCCCGGAGTGTTCCCCCATGTTGACCGATCCAGCCTGCAAAAACGCCAGTTGCCCAGAAGGCAAGGCCCGCATTCGCCTGGCCGATGCCGGCGGCCTGTACCTCGAGGTGGCGGCCAACGGCTCCAAGCGCTGGTTCGCCAAGTACCGGTTTGGCGGCAAGGAGAAACGCTTGGCGCTGGGCACTTATCCCGCTGTGTCGCTCAAGGCGGCCAGGGAGGGCAGGGACCAGGCGCGCAAGACCCGCGAGCGCGGCGCCGACCCTGTCCAGGCCCGCAAGGCTGACAAGATCGCCAAGGCGGCCAGCAGCGCCACGACCTACGAGGCAGTGGCGCGGGAGTTCCACGGCGTGAAGGCTGCGGGCTGGAGCGAAGGCCACGCCGCCAAATGGCTGCGGATGAACGAGCTGTACCTGTTCCCCCATCTCGGCCCTTTGCCCATTGCCAGCATCAAGGCCCCGGCCCTGCTGGCGGCGCTGCGCAAGGTGGAGGCCAAAGGCATCCTGAGCACCGCCCAGGACTTGCAGCAGATGGCTGGCCAGGTGTTTCGCTACGGCATCCAGGCTGGGCATTGCGAGCACAACCCGGCCGCCGATCTGAAAGGTGCACTCAAACCCCATGTGGCCAAGCACTTCTCCGCGGTGCTCGACCCGGTGGAGGCGGGGGGCCTGCTGCGCGCGATCGATGGCTACACCGGGCAACCGACCACGGTGGCGGCCCTGAAGCTGTCGGCGATGTTCTTTCAGCGCCCGGGCAACATCCGCGCAATGGAATGGGTTTGGCTGGATCTCGACAACGCAATGTTGACCATCCCGCCGGCCGACATGAAGCGCGTCAAGCACGAGAAGGTCAATGGCAAGGCGCACCTGGTGCCCCTGGCCACCCAGGCCGTTGAAATCCTGCGCGCGGTCAAGCTGCTTACTGGGCATGGCCGGTACGTGTTCCCCGGTGCGCGCGACCACGAGAAGCCCATGAGCGACGGCACTGTCAACGCGGCACTGCGCCGGCTCGACTTCGGCAATGACGAACATGTGGCCCACGGTTTCCGGGCCATGGCGCGCACGATGATCGCCGAGCGCATCCCGGGCATCTCGGCCGACATGGTCGAGGCCCAGCTCGGGCACGGCAAGGCAGGGCCGCTGGGCAGCGCCTACGACCGTGCCGAGTACCTCCAGCAGCGTCGCCAGATGATGCAGATCTGGGCCGACTACTTGGACCAATTGCGCCGAGGCGCTGAGGTGATCCCGATGAAAGTGAAAGCGTGATGGTCATTGACACCATAAATATTTATGGCTAAAGTAACCATAAATAAAGCCGAACGAATCTTCTACGACAAGGCCGTGCTGCCAGATGGCGGCATCGTTGAGATGGTGATCTGGCGGGTTCCTGAACCGGTGCCGCCGACCACGCATGGCCTCAAGTACCGGCTGTTTTACGGCAAGGACGGCGAGCGCATCGTGGGCTACGACAACGAGCGCGGCAAGGGTGATCACCGGCACTTCAAGGGCCGGGAGACGGCCTATCGATTCGTGGACGCTGAAAAGCTGGTCGCCGACTTCCTGGCAGACGTTGAAAGGGCAAGAGCATGAGCAGCAAGACACCCAAGAGCCCCAAGGACGGCACGGCCAAGGTGCAGGTGCATGTAAGCTGGTCGCCGACTTCCTGGCAGACGTTGAAAGGGCAAGAGCATGAGCAGCAAGACACCCAAGAGCCCCAAGGACGGCACGGCCAAGGTGCAGGTGCATGTCGACAGCCTCCAGGGCATGGGCAAGCGCTTCGTGAGCGCCTGGAAGCGGGCAGAGAAGGGCGAGCCTGTCAACGAGACGCACATCACCTTCCTGGACGTTGAGGCCATGGTGGCCACGTTGTCGCCGCGGCGCTTGGAGCTGCTGCGCTATGTGCGCCAGCACGGGGCCTCCAACACACGCGAACTGTCGGCAGCCATCGGGCGAGACTATAAGAACGTGCATCAGGACGTGGCGGCGCTCGAAGCTGTGGGCCTGCTGCTGCGCGACGGACGCAGGCTGTCTGCGCCTTGGGATGAAGTGCAGGCCAGCGTTGCGCTAGTACCGGCCGCCTGACGATTCAGGCAATCAACAAAAAGGCAGGCAATGAGCAGCTTACCAATATCACCACCTAGTCCCGTCGCGATTGCTCGGGAACTGTGCCAATTCATCGAAGCTATTGAAGATGACGGCAACTATGAGAGAGGTGTCCTCGAAGAAGTGGCCCAGTTGTTAGGCATAGACCCGCCAGCTGTCGAAGAAGCAAGAACCGCGTTAGCCGCCGGTATGGCTCATGCGTTCAGGCCCAACTATCGGGAAACGCGACGAGAGGTTTGGCTTGTTGCCGCCTGCTCGGCCTTATTGGCAAAGTAATCCGGCGCCTCAGCGGCTCTGAGGCAAAGCGACCCGAGCAAAGGCGGCAACCAATGCCCGGGTCTAACCACAACGCACACGTCTCCTGAAAGGATGTGCACCATGGCTACCCACGATAGTAGCGGCTCTGCCGCGTCTTCTGCCCAGCCTCACCAAGCCGGTGAGCTGGGCGTTTCTTTGGCCAGTTACTCCGATGACCTGAAAACCGGGGCCAACAACTTCATGCTCATGCTCCGCAAGGTGCTGGAAATCGGCGACGAAACCGTCTGTCGCTTCGGCTCTGGCGATGGCAGGGACTACCGCGCTATTGCCTTCGAGATCGAAACATCGATCTATGCGAATTTGATGGGCAGTGGCAAGGCCACGCGCGAAGGCTTCCTTCGTGCCTTCAGCGACTTCCTTTCGATCAGCATGGATGGATTCGGCCTGCCGGATCAATGGGATCCGCTGTCCTCCACCGCTCTGGCCTACGCACCCCAAGGAGAAGCAGCATGAGCAACGAAAGTGTCTACGAGGACCAATCCAAGCGCAACACCTTGGGCTTCGACATCACTTGTCAGGTCAGTGCTCTACTCAACATGATCAAACGCGAGCAGAGCAAACATGAGGATTTGCAGTCCTTCAACGATTTGCTCAATGCCGTAATGCCAAGACTTCATGATCTGAACGAGGCTGCAATGGCTCTGTTCTCCGATGGCAACGCACTGACATCCAGTGACTTGATGGTGACGATCCATGGCAAGCAAGGAGCGACAGCATGAGCAACCAAAAACTTCAACAAGCACTGCTCGCCCTGGAATCGATTGCCACCATGGCCAACGCCGCGGACGGCGTCGAGGTCACATCGTTATCGCCATACGCCATACAAGACGGGCTCTATCACCTTCAAAAAGTCATCCAGCAACTCGGCGCCGTCGCAGATGGGGCTCTGAATGTATTGGGCGGCAGCGTTGTGCGTGGTGATGCACTCGATTGGTTTGCCAGTGAAGTAAAGCGCCACCAGATCACGGAAACAACCGCAGGAGATCCAGCATGAGCAATACCATCACCACTGACATAACCCTTGGGCAGCGCCTTAATTTGGCATACGACGCAAACGCTAGAGCACTGGAAGTACTAGACGCGCTTCGCCCATATATTGACCAATCGAGCGCCATCGAGTTGCCGACACTGCTATTCAAGCGACTGCACCAGCTTTGCCATGTCTCGTATGACCTGACGGGCGGCGGCGACCTGGATATCCCAGGAAGCAGCATTCATGAGCTTCGCGGCATTGTCGAAGCCAACGCACTTTGTTTGAGTGAGCCAACATGAGCGCATCCAAGAGAGGGAGTGAACCCAAACTGCGCTCGAGGCCCATCTATGGTGGACTTTTTGGTCAGGGCGGTCAGTTCGTTCTGGCCACGCTGCCATGCATCGACAAAGGCCTGCACGCTGTTCGGCACATGGTACTGGAGCCTGCATCTGGTGTCGTGCTGGCCACCAGCCTGGACAAACGTCAGGCCCTGGCGGATGCGCGGCGCTTGTTGCGCTCTGCTGGTTCACTGGCAGCCGCCATCGCGGCCAATGATGCCGTGTTCGAGCAAGTCGCGCTCTGGCCAGACGAAGAGTTACCAAGGCCTGAGCTTGGCGTGCAATCCAAGCCGGTGCCACGCCGACGGCGCGAAGTCTTTGACAAGAGCGAGGGCCGTTGCTTCTATTGCGGCAAGGCACTCACGCTGGACGGAAAGTGGCATATCGAGCACCAGATGCCGAGGGCATTGATGGGGCCTGATGAACCGCCTAACCTTGTCGCTGCGTGCGTGCCCTGCAACCTTGCCAAAGGTGACAAGACAGCTCTTGAGTATTTGGTGCAGCGCCCGCAATCTGCATAATGGTTTTGCCCTAGCTAGGTAGGCTTCGAAAACCTGCTGAAAAGCCGTACCCCCGGATGGCTTGCTGGGGCGCCTTCATTGCCGGGATGCACGGGGGTGCATGAATGGTCTCGAATGAAGAATCGCCAAGGCATAGCTATTGGGCTGAGCGATTTAAGCGAGCACAGACTGACCCAGATGAAGCTCGGGCATTGCTTGTCGAGTTTTCCACTCTTGCCGTGGATGGTAGGAATGCGGATCTCCTGCTTCTGCAATGGGTTGCTGCGGCAATACGGCGATGGGCACGCGATGAGTTTCAGGCACCAACTGCCGGAAGCGCGTTTCGGGTCGCATATCCGCGAGGGCGGCGTAGCAACAAGAGTGCTGCCAAACCAGGGTTGGCGGAGCACCACGAAAAAAAGGTGGCGGGTATCGCTCTGATCCTGCGACTAAGCCGCACCAAGGGGCGCTCCCTAGAGAGGGCTGCAGCTGTGGCCGCGCGCGCTCTCTCCTTCAAGGGCAAGGGACCGACCGCTGAAGAATTGCTACAAGCGTATGAGGATCGCGGCCGTCTGAAACCATCTGATTGGGTGCCGATGTTCTTGGCAATGGATCGTGCAACTCGAGTTGCGGCAGCAGAACCGGCCACACCCGGCCCTAAGCCTAAGGAGCTAAAAGCACGAAGCAATTAAATCAGCGAATTGTTCCGGGCGACTCGATGGTCTTCCATGTAGATATTTATGGACATGCTCACTACGCCCCATGGGGTAACGCGTCATGTCTCTCAGTCTCACTCAGGCGTCGCAGCCGCCGGTCAATTTGCCCGCGACGGGGTATGTCCGGCAGGCGCAACTGATTCCTACGTTCGTTCCGTTCAGCAGCGCCACACTGTGGCGCAAGGTCAAATCGGGTGAGTTCCCTAGGCCCGTGAAATTATCCGAGCGTGTCACGGCATGGCGCGTAGAAGACGTACGCCACTGGCTTGACGCACAAGCCATGAAGTGAGGTGGTCATGACCGAACCACTGCACGACATCTCGCTAAAGCGCCGCGTGGCTCTCAAAGCGATTTTGAAAGCGCTTCCTGGCCAGGATTCGTCTACAGGTAGGCAGCGCATCCTGATGGCAATCCAGTCCCTTGGCCATTGCACGACCTTCGAAGCAAGCCGCCTATTGGACGTGTACGACCCACGTGCCCGCAAGATGGAGCTAGTGAGGGCCGGGCATCCAATCCTTACTAGTTGGCGACACGTTCGCACTGAAGCTGGGTTCAAACATCGCATCGGCGTGTATTCGCTTGCAAAGTGATTCCGCCCCATGCCCAACCCACGCAAAAACAGCAAGCGGGGCGACTCTGGCCGAGATGGCGGCGGCTTTGTCGCATTGCCTTGGTCTGTGTTGGATTGCCCTGCCTATCAGTGCCTATCCATGCACGCCCGCGCCTTGCTGCTCGAGGTTGCCCGGCAATATGTCCGCGACAACAACGGGCGGTTGTTAGCCTCTCGTGCCTATATGGCTGTACGAGGGTGGAAGTCCGCCGACATGCTGACGAAGGCCAAACGCGAATTAATGGACCGTGGGTTCATCTTTGAGACCGTTAAAGGCCACCGCCCAAACCGGGCGAGTTGGTACGCCGTTACCTGGCAATCGCTGGACAAGCATCCGGACTTCGATCAAGGAGCTGCCAATGCTTTTAAGCGCAGCGCTTACATGCAAGGCGCCCTCTTGCCAATGCCTCAACCTAAACCTTCCCGTGATGAGCTTTACCGGAAGTGGGACAGGTCCAACGGTGCAAGCCTTAGACCGCCCCACGGTACAGAAGGGCCATCAATAGGACCGCCCCACGGTACAGAGACCCTATCCCCTGTACCGCCCCACGGTCCTATCAGGGCACTTTCTGACCCCGTCTCTGTACCGCCCCACGGACACCATCTAGATATGCCATCTGTATTCACCAAACAAGCATGAAGGACACACCATGAAGACCAGAAAGCAAACCTTCCCACCCGTCACCATCGAAGCCTTGAGCAATGGTCTCTTCAGGCTTGAAGACACCTACGTGCTGGATGAACCATGTGCAATTGAACTGCACCCGACCCAGATTCAAGTGCTGGCCTCCATGGTGGGCTTCACACTGCCAGACAAGAGCCGGGCGGCCCTTGAGCGTGTCATTAGCCGTATCAATGCCTTGCACAAGCAAGCGGGTGAGCTAGAACACATGCTCCGCTTTTCCGTTTGCGGCACCGAAGCCCTGGAAACCGAGTTGACTGCGGCCGAGTTCATCGCCTTCAACCTCGGCGAGTTGGTTCATGACATCGAGGCTATCAAAGCGCCCGACCTTGAGCCCATTCCAGATGCCCTAGCGAACCCGGGCGGCCAATTGACGCTTGCGGTGTAACCAGATGAGTGCAACCAACTTGCCACAACTACTTCGCCGTCGTCGCGACTGGTTCACCATCCTGCGTGACTTGAAAAAAGCCAGCATCAGTTATCACATCGTTGCTCGGAAGTGCGGCAAGGCCGTGGGCTCCGTGGTGCATTGGGCTGAGGGTGGAGACCCCAAAGACGCCGACGCTCGAATCATCATGGCCCTGTATGCGCAGCATTGCCCCGAGCAGTTCGCCGCTCATCAGCGTCTGTACGAGGTCACCTTGCCGGCCGATGGCCACGCGCCCAACCTTCCGAACGGTCTCAAAGATGCCGACGCATGACCCGCAAAAAATCCACAACGCAACAGCCGTTGACCCTCGATGCAGACACGGGACGACCTGTAGACCCTCCCCCTTCGTCGTCGATCAATCTGCACGACATCGCGGCAGTGCGTCGAGAGATGGCCAGGGTCTACCGGGACATGCGAGGCCGCCTCATCGACAGTCAGGACGGCACCAGGCTGGTCTACGTCCTTGTCCAGATTCTCAAGGCTCATGAGTCCTGCGACCTTGAGCAACGGATCAAGCAACTGGAGAGCAAACCATGAGTTCACTTTCGACACGCCTTGCCAAACTGGAGCAAGCCCGCGCCCAAGCCACGCTGGCCAATACGCCATCTGTCTTTTTCGTTGTCATCAAAAAGGGCGACGACACCAAACCTTTTCAGGTCGAGTACGAAGGGTGCACGTGGATTCAAGAGCCTGAAGAGTCCATGGAGCAGTTCAAGGCTCGCGTGATCCCGGCTGCGATGGTGCTGTTCAAGCCGGAAGGCCGAATCAAAGCGCTCGGTCTGTGCGCGCGTCGCCCTTCACTGAGCCTTGAAGCATGGCGCACCAAGTATGGGGTGCCTGATCCCGCAGACGTTTGATCAACAAATTCCATCAGCAACTCGGCACATTGATGTGTCTCATAGGAGAAGGAAATGCCCAGGCTCAGCATCAACAATCCCGGCTTTGCAAAAGGTGCCTCTAGCGGAATAGTCAAAGGCATCAATACATGGCTCAATGGCGACAAGACCTACAAAGACGCATACGACAAAGAAGATCTGAACCAGTCGCGCATTGCTCAACTTGCAGGCTTGCAGGCTCAGCAGGCCGCCCAGGCTCGCCACTTCGATGCTCAGGCCGACAACGAGCGCGCTAAGACAGATGTCTTGCAGTCGCGACCGGGCATCTACGAAGAGCAGGCCGCCATCAATTCCGGAACGGATATCCCGACGATCCGGGCTTTTCGCAGTCAAGTGGCTGGCGGATCGCCGCAAGTGCCGATGGGGCCCCCCACTGAAAGCGGCCAGATGGATGTGGGCTCGTTCCAAGCTGGTCCCGAGACCCGCAGCAAGATCGGCTTGGCTTTGCAGCAGTTCGCACCCTTGCTGACGAACACGGGGGATCTCAAGCCAGATGACATGGCGCAAGCATTCAAGCTTTTCAGCGATCAAGGCATTCGAGGCGATTTGCTTGCAGGCAGACGCACTCCTGACGATGTAGCAACGACGATGGCTGCCATGCAAGGCAAGAGCACCCAGATCGCAGGCCCGAAGGCACCCACAGGCTACCAATGGGCGGGCGATACGCCTGGTCAAACGCTTGAGCCCATCCCGGGTGGCCCCAAAGATCCCAAGGCTGTGCAGCCTAAGCCGGGGCGCGGCTCCCCGCCTCCAATCGATCGCGATCAAGTGGCGATCCTGAGCCAGGAGCTATTCAACACGCGCGAGAAGATGAAGTCGGCTCAGGGCGCCGATCTGATGCGCCTGCAGGGCGATGAGGCGGCTGTGGTTGCCGAGCTCAAGCGGGCGGGCGTGAAGGATCTGGGGCAACTGAAGCCGCAGACGCCCGGCAAATCGGCAGGGAATGCGAGCGAAGACGAGCGTAAGGCGGCCGGTTGGGTTGCGCAAGCCGAGAACGCATGGAAAAACATGCAGGCTGTCGCCTTCGACAAGAAGGGAGGGCTAATCACCGATGCTAAGCCAGGCTTTTGGGAGTCGGTTCCCGGACTTCCAGAGGGTGCGCGCAATTTCAGTCGCAGCGAAGGTCGCCAACGCTTTGTGCAGGCGGCCTCCTCGATGTCAGAGGCTCTTTTGCGGGCTGCTACTGGCGCTGGCGTCAATAGAGACGAGGCCATTCAAAAGATCCGCGAGATCACGCCTCAGGTCTTCGATGGCGAGGCCGTGATTAAGCAAAAGATGGACTCCATCCCTGTCTACCTGAAGTCGCTACGGCAGCGTGCTGGCAGAGCATTGCCACAGGATGCCAGCGCAGGAGCCTCAGTTCCAGCGGCAGGCTTTGTGCAAGACGGCTACCAATTCCTAGGCGGTGATCCGTCAAAACAAGACAACTGGCAAAGGGTGCAATGATGGCTGGGCCTTGGGAAAAATACGCTGCCACGCCAGCTCCTGACAATCAGTCTGGGCCATGGCAAAAGTACGCCACCATAACCGGCGCACCTGCAAAGGCAAACACGACGCCTCAAGTTGATGACCCAGGCGCGTTCTCTGCCGGCCTCATCAGCGCTGGGCATACCGTCGATCAAGTGCTCGATGGCCTGACCCAATGGTGGCTTCAAAGTCGTGGAGAAGATTCCGCCGCCAAAGCGCTCGATGCCACCAATAAGAGCAAGCAAGCCGCGTTCAAGCCCCTTCAGGAGCAGCATCCAACAGCAACGGCTCTCGGATCAACAGTGCCCAGCATGATCATTCCCGCTGGCGGTGGTGCAACGCTTGCCTCCACCATTGCGCGCCTGGGCGCCGCTGGCGCTATTCCTGGCGCATTGGAGTACGGTACGCCAGAAGAGAGGGCCAAGCGGGCAGCCACTGGCGCTGTCGCCTCTGCGCTTGGAGGCACCCTGATTCCAAAGGCGACGTCGCTTGTATGGGATGGCGCCAAAGCCGTGAGCCGAACAGCAAAGGCGTTTGCAGAGCCTCTGTACGACGCTGGTCGACAAGCCATTGCTGGTCGCACCCTTGTGAATGCCGCTGGCGATGCAGCGCCGCAAGTGGCAGCACGTCTAGGCCAAGCGGGAGAGCTTGTTCCAGGCTCGGTACCAACTGCTGCACAAGTCGCAGAGAATGGCGGCATCGCAGGCCTTGAACGTACCGTGGCGGCTGCGAATCCGGCAGCGTTCTCTGAGCGCGCTATGGAGCAGGCCAGCGCGCGAAATATGGCGCTGCGCAAGATCGCCGGGGATGATGTCTCACGCGCTGCAGCCGAGAAGGCGCGCACGAGCGCCACATCAGATCTATACAAGCAAGCCGATTCGGCGACATATCCCATCGATTCCAGGCTCGAAAGCTTGCTTCAGCGCCCCGCCATGCAGCAGGCCCTGCAGCGGGCCAGGACACTGGCCGCCAACAGTGGCCGTACCTTTTCATTCGAGGTAACGCCGGCCAATCCTTTCTCAGGAGTCGGCGTGGCCACCAACAAGAGCAAGCAGATCACCGGCCAAGGCCTTCAGGACTTGAAGATGGCCATGGATGAAATGCTTTCAGACCAGGCGTCCGGATTCACAGGCAAGGCCGGTGACGCGGTGCGCGCATTGCGCGGCCAGCTTTTGAACTGGATGGAAGATGCCAACCCTGTATATCGCACAGCCCGCACTACCTATGCCGACTTGTCCAAGTCGATCAATCAAATGGACATCGGGCAGAAGCTCTTGCAGCAGTTGGAAGGCTCGCTTGCTGATCACGGCGCGCTGACCAAGGAAACAGCGAGCAAGTACACAACGGCCTTGCGCAATGCCGATGAGATGGCTCGCTCAGCCACGGGCTTCAAGGGCGCCGGCCTCAAGGACACAATGACGCCTGACCAGATGGACACGCTGACAGCCATTGCGCAAGACTTGGCGCGCAAGGCGAACGCTCAGGATCTTGGTCGGGGTACCGGTAGCGATACATTCCAAAAGCTCGCCATGAGCAATATTGCCAATCAGTCAGGCGCCCCCCGCCTTGTCAGTGGTCTTCTTAGCCTTCCAGGCGTTTCCAAGGCCGCTCAGATGCTGACCAGCGGTCCGAACCAAGAGATTCAATCTCTCATTGCCAAAGCTCTACTTGATCCCAATTACGCTGCCACGCTTATGCGCTCAATCCCGGCCAAGCCAGCGCCTCGGAGTGTGCTCGATAGCCTGTTTGCCAATCCCAGCCGACCCGCCCAACTCCTTGGCGGCGCGACGGGTCTTTCTTTCAGCGATCTTTCTTCGCAGTAGGCCCTTGAGCCAATTGTCGAAGACATTCACGCCGAGCCAGCGATGGTAAGTTTCTTCGGCTGGGCTCATTGAAAATCGCTTTTCTATCGACGAAACCGGCCTTTCTCACACCAGAACTTCGTCACTATGTCTGGCTGAGCTTGAAACAAGGACTGGGCAAGTTCGCAGTTCTCACGGTTGTAGGCAGCGCCATCGGAGCTGTCGAAGGACGCCACGTGAATACGCATGTTTGCGTCTGTGACGCTGCTGCGATACAGGGTGAAGGCGTCTTCATCGGAACAGGCGGTCAGCAATGTGCCAATGACCAAGATCAATAGCCGGCACGGCTTAGCACCCTCCATAGTTCTTCCTCCCGCTCTTTGTGATGGTGTAGGTGCCTCCGCGCGGGCCAACAAAGCAACCCGGTGGAAGATTACGTTGCGCTGATTGCTGGTTCTGGGCGTTTGGCTGAACCGCATAAGCTGGTTGCGCTGAATCTTGAGTTGCTGCAGTAACGCCGCCACCTGCTCGATGGCAGTGGTAGTCCCCGGTCTTGCGATTGTGGTGACAGCCTTCACCATTCAGTCCGCCTGGATGGGCAAAGGCCGAGAGGCTCAGCGTCCAAAACGGGACGAATAGGACCTGCAATCTAATCATGGGCACTCACACGCCTAGTTTTTGCCAGGCTCAGTCACTCGAGTGCCATCCTTGCCGGTGGTCGGATTTTCGTTGCCCTTGGTCGACCAGTTGTTGTTGAAGTCCTTGTCGGCATTGGACTGTTGATGCGGCGCGATATAGGTGCCATCCTTCTTCACATAGCCATTGACGTGATGCGATGACGACGTGGAACCTGTGCCAGGGCCAATAGCGACTGAATGATGGCCACCTTTGGCCAATACTGAAGCCGAGGCCATTGCAAACAGCAGAGCGATGGAAATGGTGCGCATGGACATGACGATACTCCCTGAAGGATATGAAGGTCAGCAGTCTAGGCCCCCTTGAACGCTAAGCCAACCCCATGGCGGAACATGTCAAATGCACCCGAATTGGATAGTTAGGATTGGGCGCGAACGCTTTATCCATTGTGATATGCAGTAGGTCAAACTGCGCCTTGACTGCTACAGTGCGCCGCATGATCGTCCTTGAACGACTTGAGAACGCTGTCCGGCTGCTGGTGTCCATGCACGGCACTCTGGCTGTTAGGCTCAACCAAGCTTACCGGTGACCTGGATGATTTAACAATGCGTGGGGACGGGCATCAGACACAGCTAGGATGTATTTGGCTTACTCGACAACAACGCGAGAGAATATATGGGAACAGCGGTGCAGGCAGTTCAAGCAGTTCAGGCCGTATCGGAGAGTTGGCTGGGTATCCCTTGGGTCATTTGGTCTGGGCTAATTAGTGCTGGTGTGGCGTCAGGTGTAGCTGCATTCACGACGCGTGCGTCGAGCAATAACAGTCTGCGCCTACTAGCCAAGCAGCACGACCGTGACGACAGAGAGGCCGGGCAGCAACGACAGCATGATGCCAAGCAGAAGGATGAGGATCGCAAGGGGGCTATTCGCCGGGACGTCTATACGAAGGCTATAGAAGAGACTCATGCGCTTTTGGGGGCCATCGGTGGCCTGCCAGATCGACCTTTGAACACTGGCAATGATGCAGACGAATTCCAATCTTTCCTGAAGGCCAATGCGAAGATTTGGTTAGTCTCTGATGCGGAGGCCGCACACCTTTCTCGGGACCTTGCGAGTAACTTTGCTGAAGTATTCTTTTTCGCCCTTGCCACGTCCTATAAGGTTCGCATTGCCATGGAGCCGGTACGACGGCGGCGTGAAGACATCGCATTTGCAGAGAATGAGAGGCGACGCCTTCTTTCTCTGCTCACCGACGCCAAGGCCAGAAATGCGGGGCAGGAAGAGGAGGAAAAATTGGGCAGCTTGGTGGTTAGCGCGAATGAGCAAGTCAAAGCGCTTGAACTCGCTCAACAGCGAGCCATGGCCGAGATCACTCCGATACGGATGGAAGTCTTCAGCGCGACCTTTGGCAGACTTCGTTCCGTCCAGCGTGCGCTGGTCAAGCTGGTGAGTGCGCTTCGGGGAGAATTGAACTTACCTCGAGACGACGACGAGTTCATGGTGCAGCTAAAGGACATGGAGCTCCGGGCTTGGGCTGCATTAAATAAAGCCTATGGAATCGATCCGCCCAAGCCCATGCCGGAGCTCGACAAACCTATCTGATCTTTCCGCCTGGGCTATGTGTATGGTTAAGAGCCACCAGCCAAAGCCGCCATTGTGTGAACACGTATCACGGCACTGCCCTCAATAGGCTTTCATCGTCAAACTACCCAGCCATCCACGATCATGAGACAAGCCTTAGTGGCAATAGCGTTATCCAGCCTGATGACCATCTCCGGGTGCCAGCACGTTCAGCCTCGAATAGCTACTGATCGTTGTTCAAGCGACGATATAGAGCGCCTTACGAAGCCGAAGGAACTTCATGAAGCCACTATGAGATGCGAGGCCAATGTTGCGGTCTATGCGCTGAACAAGCTCAACAGTCTTCCCCCGCCTTCTCCTCCCGCATTGCAGCTTCAACAGCACAAGGAGGGCGCGATCTCTCAGAAGGTCAGCTTCGAAGCTGACGTCTTCTTCTATTCTTTGGAAAGCTATCCGGCCGACGACATAGCCTTCCAGAAACTCAACGAGTTGCTCATGGTGATGAGCAAGACATACGAAGTTATAGCCGTTGAGGTGACCGGGTACACCGATCCAAACGAAGCCGATCTCAAGAGCGTTGATCTTGCAAGGATGCGCGCACAGTTCGTGGCGGACTACCTCACGGCTGCAGGCCTTTCGCCCACGGTATATGTATCGGTCAAGACAGCCCCAGCGCGGCACCCAGATACCGCGGAAGGTCGCGCTCGCAATAGGTCCGCATCCATCTCGGTCTTAGCACAAAGAGACAAGCGCTAGATTCAACGGCTCTTCGGATTGACCTGTGGGCCAGCGCATTGACCGTGCCAGCCAAGTCCAAACGAAAGCGCACTCGCTAAGCCGCCCCTTAGTCGGGACTAGCGAGGATGAGAAGGGGCATTGGGGCAGAGATTTACAGCTCTTCGATGTGAATATATTTTTGAGGGAGATGCGCGCCCAGTGCTGCTGCCTTCGAGATTTCGGGCAAGGCAATGTCCAGTTGGCCCTTCATCCATTCAACGCTGTCATACCAGTCATCGAGCCAATGATCCCTAGCCATGCTTTGGGACACATCACCCCATATTGGGTTTGATGTTTCCCCCGTAATGTCGTGTAGTGATTTGGCCATTGCACAGACGGCGTGCATCCTAGATGCAGCCTTGTTTGGAAGAGGCATCAAGCCGATAAAAGTGTCTTGGCCGATATTCAAACCCTTGTGCAGCATGAAAGAATTGATCCTGTAGCGAAGCCGCACGTGAATGCCACGGAGGTCTTCCAAGTCTTCGTGCCCAATGACGTCTGGGCGGTGGGCAAGCGCGACGCTAAGCCTTTCAATGTCAGTCTCTAGCCCCGCGAGGATGGGGGCAAGCCCCGCAGCAACCAATTCAGCGCGATCGCTATCCCGTTGCTCGGCTAGCTGGACTTGCTGACGGGCCAATCGAAGGGCAACCACTACGGCGGCAGTCGTGCTGCCAGCAGATACAACCTGCACGATGCGGTCAAATGCCGCCCACCCTTCACCTGGATGCACAAGGGCGAAGAGCAGGGCCAGCAGGCTCCCCACGATCCAAGCGATCAATCCCCATTGCCATGTGCGCATACGTCCTCCTCTGTGAGGGCTCTATTGTCGGAGGCCAGCATAAGGATCCTTGAACGACTGGAACACGCGGTTCGTCTGCTGGCACCTGAGCCAGCTACTCTGGCTGTTAGGCTCAGCCATGCTTCCTCGCAGCATCAACCTACAGTTCGTTAGGCGCAATTCGAACAACTTGAGTGCTGTGTCGCTGTCTGGTCAGATCTTTTCAGACGCGCAGCAAGCGTTACGGCTGAGGATTGACACACATGGAACAAACGCACCTTGTTGAAGGGATGCAGGGGCTCATGGCTACCCCTAGGTTAGGTGGTTAGGTGTGGTGTTTCAGCGTGATTTTGATTTTTTTAAGGTGTGTAAGGATGCGTTTCGACGTAAATTCCGCCGGGACAAGACAACGTATAACGGGGGGTGAGAATGAAGGCGGCAGAAGATGGTGATGTTACGCAGCAACCTACCGAAGCCGCTGCGCCGGTAAAGGCGCCTGTCGAATTTCGGTATCACGCAGATTTGCGATTGTTGCCGTCCTGCCCTCCAAGTGTTGCGGCTGACAGCGTCTCCGTGGCTTATCGATTTGCCTTCGCTGATCTCTCCGATGCACGAAACAAGCTACCGGTGAGCAAGATCTCTCCCAGTCGATTCGTTAATGAGACCCCTAAGAAGTGCTGTTCAGGGTTGGCTTTGTCGATGTTTCAGACATTGCCTCAGCTAACTGAACGTGCCGCGAAAGGCATCAAACATGCCCCCAATTTTCTAAAGCGCGTTGGGGATCACTATGTTCAACTTGACATCCATGAGTATGGAAGGCAAGGCGGTTGCAATGGTGAAGGGCATTTTGATTTCTTTGAGTACACGTCTTTCGTGTATGAGCAACAAGTGCTTGCACACGCGAGGCTGGCCGTATGAACACGATTGCTGGTGATGCGATTCGTTCGTCGTTGCTTGACAAGCACGCCTATATTTGCGATCTCATAAACATTGAGGGGCCGCTGCTTTCGCTTTTTAGGGATAACAGAAGCAATTGGTGCTATTTGTGGTGTGACACCGATGGGAAAGATACCGAGCGCTGGGCTGTGATTTACGTGCTACGGTCAACTTTGGCTGGGTATTTGAATCAGCAAACTTCTTTGAGAGATCTGCTAAATACGTCGTCAACAATTTACTGTTTGGACATTACAACAAAAATTGAAGATGGTGCGCGTGTGCGCCATAGACGTCTTAAGCGTGTAAATGTATCTGCACTTGAGCAATATTGGCCAGCAGAGGATTCCTTTTTTGATCCTTCCCTTACGGAAGACATCTCTCTGACGCAGGAGATTACGCCTACGCGCTACCATGTTCCTATCGATGGGGAATGGTTCATCTCTGATTTGGATAGATTTGCTAGAACCTACGACAGTGTGTATGCCTTTTTCTATTGCACGAAGCCTAGGTTTGTAACCAATATTCAGGATAAAGTGCATAGATTGTTGCGTTCACCATGGACCGGTGGTTTTAGTCGAATTAATCTTTTTGATGCCTTGGGGCGTACGATTCCATCGATCCATGATACAAAAATAAATAAATTCACCTATGCTTCGCCGGGCAGTATTCAGATTGAAGGCTTAAGGTCTGTTGGTGATAATGTGTCTAATGCAATTAGACGGCATGTTGCTAATCATGTGGAAATAGCCGCGGCTGTTAAGGCAATAAATGTTTGCTTTATAAGTAATAAGGTTAGGAAGGCTGATTTATCTAGCAAGTCTGACGCTGTTCTTTCTATAGCCCAAGAAAGTGTTGCTCTGTTAAAAGCGAAGTGCCAAGAAATTGCGCAGTTGCTCGATATCGAGGACGAGTTGGCTGTCTTCGTGCTGAACGCCCCAAATACTGTTGTGGCAGCAAAGGCCACTTTGGCTTTGGTGACTCAACTGGAAAAGTTGGCTGGCTATCAGCAGTGCGGGATGCTTGATCTAGCGAGAGCAGTTCCTGACGACGAGATGTAAGTTGCTCGTGGAGCATTGCCTTCAATCCAGCGAGTTTCGTTGTTCATTCGAGACGAAGCGCTTGCTGGTGGCCTGAGTCCGGACGTTCTGTGGCCAGTATGTCTATGCCGGGGGAACAAATGGGGGAACAATTCGCAGTCGAATCGCTGGAAACCCAGCATCCATGAGGCTTGCAGGCCATCTTCAGGTTCCCATCACCGCTCCATCTCCGGCACGACGATTGCCGCTTGCTTTTGTAGGAACGCCAAGCCTCATAGGAGCAATCGCCATGAAGAACCCTTGGACCAAGAAGAATCCATTCATGAGCATGTGGCTCAGCGGTGCCAATGCCGTCATCGGTTCGGCCCGCAGCCGGGTTACCGCCGAATCAAAGCGCCAAGCCAATGCGTTGATGGCTCAAGGCACCAAGCAGATGGTGGACCTGTGGACCAGCGCGTTGACCATCCCGGCGAAGTCGAAGCGCAAACGCAAGCGCTAGGTCCACAGTTCTCAGACAGCTGCTTCATGCAAGGCCAAGCTTTGCAAATCTGGGCCAGTTCCCAGAAGGTAGGTCCGCATTCGCCCGAGGTCTCACTCATCGAATCGGAAGTCCGCCGCCTTGATCAGCTTCCACTCTCCGTTGCCCATGAGTTTGAGCACGTCGCTGTGAAAGCGCAGCACACCCACTCTGTGCGCAATGCTGACCAAGGTGGTACCGGCATCAATCAGCCGTTGGTAAAGGGCCGCTTCATTGCGGCTGTCGAGGGCACTGGTGGCCTCATCGAGGATGGCCATGCGCGGCTGATGAATGAGCAAACGAGCGAACGCCAGTCGCTGCTGTTCTCCCATCGACAATCTCTTCTCCCAATCTTCCACGGCATCCAGCCCCCCGACTCTTGCGGCGAGCGTGGGCAATTGCGCTTCTTCGAGGATGGCGAGGAGCCTTTCATCGCTCAAGGCGGTCTTTGTAGCGGGGTAGATCAGTTGGCTGCGCAGGCTACCCGCTTGCATATAGGGTCGTTGAGGCAGAAAGAAAACGTTTTCTGAGGGCGGGTGCTGCACGACGCCACTGCCAGATGGCCAAAGGCCTGCGATCGCACGCAGAAGAGAGCTTTTGCCGCAACCACTCACGCCGGTGATCAACAGACCGTCGCCATGTTCGAGCCGCAGACTCAAATCCTTGATCAGGATCCGGTCCAACTGCGGTGTGCACACCGTCAGGCATTGCAAGGCGAGGTGTTCAGACACTTCTGTACGGATGCCTTCAGTGGCTTGCTTGTCGCTGGGAGCCGCTTCTTTGTCCGGCTGTTTCAGCAGCACCCGAGACAGGCCATGGAGGCGGTCGATGCCCGCGACAAAGCGGCTCAAGCCTTCGAAGTTGTCGACAATCATTGAAATGGCGCTGAGAACGGCCACGAACGCGCCCGCCGCTTGAACCGCTTTGCCCACTTCCAGTTTGCCTGACAAGACGCCGTCGGCCAGCAACACGCTGGGAAGAACGAGCGTGAGTTGGCTGAAGCCGCGCTGAAAGAGGTTGAGTGTCCGTTGTTTGCGGATCAAGGTTGCAAAATTTTCATACACCTTGCTGAAATGGCCGTCGATCCGGGCGCGCTCCTGAGCTTCACCACGGTAGAAGGCGATCGATTCGGCGTTCTCTCTCACACGCATCAAGCCGAAGCGGAAATCGGCCTCGCGGCGCAGTTGCCAGAAATTGAGCTTGATCAGCGGCGTACCGAACACGACCAGTGCCACGCAAGTGCCGACCACCGCGTAGACCGTCAAAAATGCCACCAGCACCGGGGATATCGACCACAGCACGGCGCTGAAGGCGACGAGTTGCATGACCGAGCCGAGGAAAATCAACAAGAAGTGGATGGAGCGGCCCGTGAAGGTATCGATGTCCTCGCAGATGCGCTGGTCGGGGTTGTCGATATCGTCGCTGTTGTTGAGGTGGAAGTAACGCCGGCCTCCCAAATAGCCATCCAGAAAGCGGGCAGTGAGCCAGCGTCGCCAATGGTTGGCGAAGGCGTCCCGCATGTAGTAATAGAACGCGTAGACAGGGACGGCGAAGGCCAGCACCAGCAAGCTCGCCCTCACTGCCGCCCAAAAGCGGCTCCGAGCCTTGTCAGCCAGCGCCGACGTCAAATCGCCTGTCTTCTCGTTGAGCAAAACCGCCAGCTGGGTTTCGGCCAGCATCAAGACAATCAATAAGGCCAACAGCACCCAGGCCGTGCGTCGGCGATCGCCAGTCCAGTATGGTTTGGCCACTTCGATGAACTGGTGCCATGCGGCCATGGAAAGGCTGGGCGGCCGACGTTTGCGGAGCGCTTTCACTTTTTTGCGCTGCAGGGGCTGCGGGAGCGACGATGGTGATTTGACAGCTGCTGGCGCAGAGGGCGCGACAGCCTTGAAAGCAGACATCTGGTTCCATCAATGTGGTGAAAATGACTTTGCTGAGCAATTGGCGCGCCTGTTCCACGCGGCATGGCTAAAAGAGGGAAGGCATCCTGACCCATCGCACAATTTCCCGACTTTTCAACGATGCTTGATTTTTCGGGGAAACTGGCGCACCAGCCTCTATGGCCGCACAGCCTTTATTTCACACGATGGCCAGTATTCCGAATCTTGATGGCAGGTTGACCAAAGGCCAGATGCGCGCGCTGGAATTGGCGGTTGGTGGAGCAAGCCTGCCCCTTGTGCTGGCTGCTTTGGTGGGTGCCATTGAGGCGTCGGCCGATCGCGGCGTCAAGGCGTCTGTGCTGCTGCTGGACAAGGGCGGACGACGCTTGCTGCATGGCGCGGCCCCCTCCTTGCCCACCTCCTATAACGAGGCCGTCGATGGCCTTGAGATCGGACCCGGCGTGGGCGCTTGTGGCACCGCGGCCTACCTGCAAAGCACCGTCTTGGCATTCGACATCGCGACGGATGATCGGTGGGCCGCGTTCCGTGATCTCGCGCTTTCCCATGGCTTGCGGGCTTGTTGGTCAACGCCGATCCGATCGTCCAAAGGTGCGCTGCTGGGCACTTTCGCGCTTTACTACCCGCAACCCACCGAACCCTCGCCGTCGGAAATGGAAGCGGTCTCTTTGTTGACGAACACCGCCGCCATCGTCATCGAGCGGCACATCGAGACCGAGGAACGCGAGCGGGCCGAACTCGCCCTGCACGAGTTGGGCATGCAGCTGGGCATGATCACGGATGCCATCCCCGCTTTGATCTCGTACATCACGCCCGACTACCGCTACAAGTTGGTCAACCGCCACTATGAAGAATGGTTCGGCAGCCGAGAGGCCGTTCTTGGCCACAGGATGCCGGACCTGTTGGGAGAGGCTGCCTGGGCCAAAGTCGAGCCCTGGATGAAGCAGGCGCTGGCGGGCAAGCCCGTCGAGTACGAGAGCCGACTGGCTTTCAAGGATGGCCGCATCCGCTGGGTGAATGCGCGCTATACGCCCGACATGGACGCCACCGGCGCCGTTCGGGGGGTGGTCGCTTTGGTGACTAACATCGATCAACGCAAGCGCTCGGCCGAGCGTCAAGATTTTCTGAATGAATTGATGCAGGCCACCCAGCCGCTGTCGGACCCGGCCGAGGTGACCAGGCGGACAGCACAGTTGCTGGCAGATTTCCTGGGGGCGGACCGCTGCGCCTATGCCCGCATCGAACGTGATCCTCAGGAAGTCTTCGTCATCACGGGCGATTACACCCGGCGTGTGCCCAGCATCGTGGGACGCTGGCCTGTGCGCGCCTTCGGGCAGGAGTGCGAACGCCTCATGCGCTGCAACCTTCCTTATGTCGTGCATGACACCGACAGGGATCCGCGGATATCGTCGGCGGATGCGCTGGCCTACCGGGCGACGACGAGCCGTTCGGTCATCTGCGTGCCGCTTCACAAAGACGGCCAGTTCACAGCGGCCATGGCCGTTCACCAGGCCACCCCACGTGTCTGGAGCTCGGGAGAAATCGACCTGGTCCAAAGCGTCGTGGCCAATTGCTGGGAGTCTCTGGAACGCTGTCGTGCCGCCCAGGAGCTCAGCGACAGCGAGATGCGCTATCGCACCTTGTTCGAGTCCATGGACGAAGGCTTCATCCTGGGCGAAGTGGCTTTCGATGAATCCGGTCGTCCGGTCGACATCTTGTATCTGGATTCGAATCCCGCTGCCATCCGGATCACGGGCGTCGATTACCGCGGCAGGCGGTTGTCGGAACTGACGCCCGCCTATGAATCCCACTGGCTTGAAATCTGGGGCCGGGTGGCTTGCACCGGCGTGGGCGAGCGAGACCAGCGTTATGCGGCGCCCTTGGACAAATGGTTCGACTTCTACGTCTATCCCGTTGGGAACAAGGTGGCCATCGTCTTTCAAGACATCACGGCACAAAGGGCCATCGCTGAAGCAGCGAGCCAGAGCGCGACGCGCCATGCCTTCATGGTGAGCGTGGGCGATTCGCTGCGGGATGTGGTCGAGACACACGAGATCGAAGGCATCGCCGCAAGGCTGCTGGGCGAGCAACTGGGCGCGGACAGTGCTTTTTACGTGCAGTACGACGAGGTCAACCAACTGGCTGTCGTGCACGAGGAGTTCAAGCCGCGCGACGACACCACCAGCCTGGTGGGCAACTACCTGATGCGCGACTTCGCGGTGAGCCACGACATCCTTCGGCGTGGCCAGCCTCTCATATTGAGCGACATCCCGTCCGAACCTGGTTTGAGCGAGGCCGAGCGGGCGCAGTATCGCTTGCTCGGCATGCGTGCGTTGTTGTGCGTGTCACTGGTCAAACAGGGCTGCCTGGTTGGCGGGCTGGTGGTCGCTCGAAGTGGCCGCGCGTGAATGGAGCGAGCTGGATGTCGCCCTGGTTCAGGAAACAGCCGAGCGCACCTGGGCGGCGCTGGAACGCGCGCGCGCGGAGCGCGCCTTGAGGGACGCGGACCGTCGCAAGGACGAATTCCTGGCCACGTTGGCGCATGAGTTGCGCAACCCCCTGGCCCCCATCAGCAGTGGTTTGCAGATCGCCCGCAAGATGAGCGTTTCCAGCCCGGTCTTGCAAGACACGGTCAACATGATGGATCGGCAACTCTCCCACCTGGTGAGGCTGGTCGATGATCTGCTCGACGTGGGACGCATCACCTCCGGCAAGCTCGAATTGCGCCGGGCGCCGGTTTCTTTGACGAAGGTGCTCGAAAACAGCATCGACCTCACGCGTGTGGCGGTCAACAAACAAAACCAGGAACTTCGGATCCAGCAAGGGGCAGGGGAGCTGACCGTGGACGGCGACTTCGACCGCCTGACCCAGGTTTTCGTCAACCTGCTGTCCAATGCCGCGAAGTATTCCAGCGAGCCGGGAACGATCACCATCCGTGTTTCGCTGGAAGGGCCTATGGCGATGGTCCAGGTGGTCGATCAAGGCATTGGCATCGAGCAAAAGGACCTTCCCTTTGTGTTCGAATTGTTTTCCCAGGTGCGCAGCCACCAGGCGCATTCGTCGGATGGGTTGGGCATCGGCCTGTCGTTGGTGCGCAGCCTCGTGACGTTGCATGGCGGCCGGGTGGAGGCCCACAGCGCTGGAAAAGGCCAGGGCAGCACCTTCACCGTCCATGTACCGCTGGCGGAGGTGCCGCCCAGTCACGCGGCTCGGCAAGCGCCGGCGCCGGCCAGCAACTCGTCGGTCAGCAAGCGCATTCTCGTCGCCGATGACAACAAGGATGCCGCGGCTTCATTGGCATTGCTTTTGGAAATGCACGGCCATCAGGTGATCACCGCTCACGATGGGGTGGAGGCTGTGGACATGGCCAAGCGTTTTCTGCCGGACATCGTGTTTCTCGACCTCGGGATGCCCCTGCTGGATGGTTTTGGTGCAGTCAGGCAGATGCGGCAGACCGACGTCACGAAAAATGCCGTGGTCGTGGCCCTGACCGGATGGGGCCAGGATTCGGATCGGAAAAGGACGCAAGAGGCCGGATTCGATCATCACTTGGTCAAGCCCATCGAACTCGATAGCCTGGATCGGCTTCTCGATGAGGTCGCGGGCGGACGGCCCGGCTGAGCCGCCGAGACCCAGCGCGGTGGACCCAGGCTTGCCAATTGCCTGATCTCGGCATCGCTGAAGATGTCGGAGAAAGCAAAGTGCAAGATATAGATCTGGAATTGGTGTTCAAGCTGCGTTCACAACTTGTCATTCATGACGAGTTCGAAGCCCGGTATTGGGCAAGAGTGCTGGGCCTGACGCGAGCGCAAGTGCGGAAAGTGTTTGGTGAGCCTCAAGCACCGCAAGCCACTGAAGACGGGTTTTTGGCGCGTGATGCAAGGGGCCCTGCAACGACCCGTTGAAGATTGATTGCCTCGCAGGCACGCCAATTGCTGAAAAGGCGACATGAAAACCAGCGCCCACCCCCTCCCGACCCCCCGCCATGCAGACGCCGCCAAACGGCAGCATGCGAAAAACAGTCGTTGCCAGCTAGAGCAACTCAATGACGACCAGTACGTGGCTACCAGCCTGGCTTTGGTCGCCCGATTGGCCTTGCGCGTGCGCACAGGTAACCTCGGCCATCGCTGAGTTCAGCACCTTCGCACTTTTTACCGCCTGAATTTCTGGTCAGCATGAGTTCACGCCTGCGTCTTTTCAACGTTGACTGCAGCCTTGCTGGCAGTGGGCCACGCCATGTTTGACACGCCGGTTCTCTTGTTCAAAACAGCGATGACCTTGATGGTGCTGGTGTTCTGCACGGCATCTGCCCAGGCACAGCCGTCGTGCCTGCCAGCCGCTTTGGCGTTGTCCACGACGCCTGCTGGCATGCCTGTTTCGGCCAATACTTATTGGCCAACGGTATCGGATGCACCGATTCAAGATGGACTGGCCATGTTCTGGTATTGCAATGGGGGCCGCGACACTCAAGTGTTCGAGCTCCACACCACGCCCAGTGCCTTGGCCAGAGCAGGCGGCTTGCAGGCGCTGCAAAGCCGCTATCTCCACGACAAGGACGCCGCCTGGGCAGAACTGAATGCCGTCGGGCACAGCTGTCTTGAGGCCGATCCCGATCCGTCATCGTTGGCGAAGAGACCCGATTGCTTTGGATTTCAGGCCACCCGCAGCCATGCGACTCGTTACCTTTGCCTCAATCCCGGCGTGACCGAATTGCACGAAGTCAAATTGTGCAAACATTTGCTCGCCGATATGGCGGCGCACTGGCCTCAGTGAGCAGGCGAATGCATGCGATGGGCGGTGAAGCCGCTCGCTTGGGTCAATCGATGGCGCACGTCCGCAATGGGCATTAGGGATGGGTCACGAATTTGGCCTGTCGATCGAAGCGGCGCCCGCCTATCCGTGCGCGTCGCTTGCGCCACCAGATGATCACGCCAGTCACAGACAGCGTGACGATGATCAATCCCAGCACAGTGATGAAGATCCGATAAGGCAAGCCACCCACGATGGCCGTATGCAGCGAACCAAGCCAACTGGCGATGGTATTGCCGCTGAACTGTCCTGTTGGCAGCGAGCTGCGCACGAGTCGCCCAGTCTGACCATCGAACCACACGACCGTGCTGCCACCTGTTGACCGGACATCGCGGTCACTGCGCACGGCATAGCCATACAGGCCCTTTTCCGGGTTGTACATCAAACGTGTCTCGCGCTCGATTCGGAATCCAAGTCTGTGAGACTCGTCGCTTGCCAACTGACGTCCCAAGTCCAAAGCCGCATCAAAACGCAAAACTGGCGTCACGCGCGGAGCAGGCAGATCGGTCAATTCTGCCCAGTCGTCGTGATAGGTGAAGAGCGTGCGCATCACCGGGGTGTAAACCTCGCGCAGGTTGAAGCCCACACTCGACCAAGCCATCACGAACAGCATCGCCCACACCCAAAGCCCTGAAGCGCGATGCAGATCAAAGTTGAACCGCTGCGGCTTGATTTGCCAAGATATTCGCCACTTTTTGAAAAATGGGCGCCCTCTTGGCAGCGTGAGGTAGGCTCCCACGAAGCAATCGATGGTCCATATCAGCGCAATGATGCCCAGCACATGGCCTCCCCATGTGTCCAAGGCCAGGGATTCATGCAAGCGGTAGATGAATGGCATCAGGTTCTTGCGCCCTTCTGAAAGATCCCCCCAATGACGTCGGCCGACTTCCTGGCCTGTATAGGGATCGAACCATTGTTCGATGGCCGGCTCGTTTCGACCCGATGAAACAGGCGTCAATGCCAGGCTGACTGGCAAGCTTGTAGGCTCGCTTGCTTCCAATTCGAGTTGATTGATGGTCCAGCCAGGGTGCATTTGCAATACGGTTTGGCGCAATGCAAGGGCGGTGAGCGGTTCAGCAGCCGGCGTGGGAGCTTGAACCGACTGGATGGCAGGCCAAGCCAGGCGATCAAGCTCTCCAAACCATGCGATGCACATGCCCGTGGCGCCAACCAGCATCAGGAACAGCGCCATCACCAAGCCAAACCAACGGTGAACGAGGCCAAGCGCTTTTCTCATGCTGCCACTCTCTCAGGGCTGCTGTCGATCAGAAATCGAAGGTGGCAGACACTTGGAGTTGCCGAGGCTGTCCATAACTCATGCCGAATCCGCGTGCGGTCGATGCCCAATAGGCACGGTCGAAGACATTGTCCAGGCGCGCTCGCAGCATCACTGGACAGTCGCCGAAGCTGGTGCGATAGCGTGCGCCCATATCGAACGTGGTCCACGAGGGAATGGACAGCGTGTTGCCGCTGTTGAGATACTGAGAGCTTGTGTGGATCAGGCCGGTGTTGAGGGTGAGGCCTTTCAGCCATGGCGTGTCCCATTCAAGTCCCAGATTCAAATTGACCCGTGGCGCGCCGACAGCTTGGTTGCCATCTTGAGCGCCGTCTTGTGTGCGAACCAACTTCCCATCCAACAGCATGAGCCCGCCCAGTCCACGCACGCCGTGCATCAATTCACCAAACATGCTGACTTCCAGGCCGCGATTGCGTTGCTCACCTGCGAGGGCGATACTTTGCTGCGCAGGAAGCGCGCCTGATGGGGTGGCGATTTCGTTGGGCTTGCTGATTTGAAACACGTCCACGGTCATGCCGTAACGGCCGAAATCCCATTTCGTACCGAGTTCATATTGTTTCGAACGAAATGGCGCGAAAGTCTGTCCGGCGTTCTGGTAAGGCGCTGTCACCGTGTCGCCTTGCTGCAGTGCCTCGACATAGTTGCCGTAAATGCTGAGCACTGAATTGGGCCTCACCACAAAGCCCAGCATGGGCGTGATCTGCGATTCATCATAGGTCTGCCCACGCACATTGTCTGTGATCGCGCCCGATTCAATCGATTGCAAGCGGGCCCCGGCCACCAATTGCAATGTCTTGTCGGAAAAGACATCGATGGCATCGGCCAAGCCTGTGCTGTGCAGCGTGGTGTAGGAACTGGCCGCCGGCATACTGCCCACACTGGACTCGTTTGGCTTGGCCGCGATCAATGGGTGATACAAATTGGACGTGACGGCGCCACCAGGCAGATCGATGTATGTGTCGCCGCTGATCGAATCGAAGTAGTTGAAAGACAGACTCACCTGATGATCGATTTGTCCGGTTGAAAAATGCCAGGTCCCACCGGCTTCTGCTGCGGTTCTTCTGCCGAAATCCTTGCGCCAGTAAGGCTGGGTTGTCAGATCGCCCGCGCTGTTGGTGATCTGGGGCGTGGCATTGATCTGACGTTCTTCGTAGCGTGAAGCGCCCACGCTTGCATGGATGGTGACGGCATCATTGAGTTGCTGCTCGATCTTGCCCATCACGAAGTGATCGACGTTTTCAACATGCATCCAAGGTTGGAAGACATTGACGCGATTGGAGGGCGCGGAAGGCAGGGACGTCAGAGATGAATTGGCCACCACGAAGGCGCCCACGCCTTCACTGGTGATTTTTTGCGTGCCGGCGTCAATGGAGGCGCGGGTGTGTTGGCCCCGGTAGTCGAGCGCGATCACCCCGTTCGTGGTTTTTTGCGAGCTGTCGTCGCGTACCAGATCGCCATCGCGGACGGTGCCATTGAAGCGGAACCCCCACGCCTTGTCTTCACCAAAGCGCCGACCCATGTCAAGGTGCGTGCCCAGTTGAGACCTCGAGGCGTAATCAACGCTCACTTGGTTGATCGGCTCATCTGTGGCGCGCTTGGAGACGATGTTCATCGTGCCTCCAATCGATTGGCCAGAGCTGACGCCTGACACCATGGCACTGGGGCCTTTGAAAATTTCCAGCCTTTCGATGGCGCCGGCGTCGATGGTCGAGATGGGCATCAGGCCCGTCAGCCCATTGAAGCTCACATCGTCATTGAAGACGGTGAATCCTCGAAACGTGTATTGCTCCATGAAAGTCTGCGGCAGGAATGCCCGCACCGATGCATCACCGGCCAGGGCCTCGCCGACGCTTCGCGCCTGCTGGTCGGCGATACCCGTGCTGGTGACTGTTGTGATATTGAATGGCGTGTCGTAGAGGCTGCGGTCTCCCAGCATGCCAACACTTGATCCACGTGCCACTTGTCCGCCCGCGAACACCTTTGGCAAATCGTCGCGATCCGATCCGGAACTGGCCGTGACACTCACCACAGGAAGTGTCGGCTCGTTTGTCGTTGCCGGCGCGGACGTCTGGATGGCGGTTTTGTGCAAGACATAGCCACCCCCGGTCTGTGCAATGGCTTCGATGCCGCTGCCTGCCAGCAAGGTGGTCAGCGCCAGGGAGATACTGTAGCTACCTGACAGCCCCTGGGTCATGAGCCCCGAAATCATCGATGCGTCGTAGCTGAGGTTCACCCCTGCGGTCCGTGCGAAACGATCGAGCGCCACGTCCAATGGCCCGGCAGGCACGTTGAATGTCTTGATGGCGGCACCTGAGGGCGAAGTCGCCGTTGTAGATTGAGCCAGCGATGAGGAGGGCAGGGCGGCCCCCAACCCCAATCCAAGCACCACGGCATGCAGCGCAGCGGCCAGCGGTGTTGGATTCAGAGAGCCATCATCCCGCATGGCAAGGCGGTGGCCCTGGGTTGGCAGAGCATGGGTGCGTTGGAGGGTCATATCGATCTTTTGGCGAAGCCGGTTCAGAAGTGCTGTTACCGGTATGCCGCTCGAAAATCGAAATCCCCTCAAATTCTTCGAAATAAAAATGCGGTTTTTCCGCGGGCATTCAAGTGTCTTCTTTGGGCCCTACCGATACCCAAAAGCGAGTTCGGTAGGTGATTCGGATGGGCTGCGTCTGCGACAAGAACTGCAATGTCTGGTCCGTGTCCGAGATATGGAAGAGACCGGATAGGCGCAGATCGGCAACCCGCTCGTCACAGACGATGCGACCCGCCCGATACCTGGAAAGCTCAAACAGCAGATCAGCCAGGCGGATGTTCTTGCCTGCCACGACGCCATCTGTCCAGCCGTCGGCTTCAAAGCCTTCCAGATCTGCCGGACGAGTGCCATTGTCGGTGAGCCATTCACTCTGGCCTGCGCGCACAACGGCGGTCGCATTGGCGGCGTCGAGAGGGTGCAAGGCCACGGCGCCTTCCTGGACGCTGACCCGTGCTTGCTGGCCATCCAGCCTGACGGTGAAACGCGTGCCCAGGGCCTGCATCCGGCCAAACGGCGTGTAGACCCAAAATGGCCGCTTGGTGCGCGCCCCCTTGTCGGCCCCGGTGGTCACCATCAATTCGCCGCGACGAAGCATGACGAGCCTGCGATCGCCTGCAAGGTCGGTGCTGACCGCACTGTCGGTGTTCAGCACGATGACTGTGCCGTCCTCCAATAGCAGCGTCCGTCTTTCTCCGATGGCCGTGCTGGCACTGGCGAGCAGGCGCTGCCATGGTGATTGCGCGACCAAGACCCAGCCGACGCCTGTCGCCATGCCGATCAAAGACAGCAGTTTCGCCGCGCTGCGGCGCTTGTCCGCCCGCCTGGCCCGTTTGACTTCCGCGGCGCCCAGTGTGGCGCGAAGCAGGTCAGAGGGGATGCTGTTGAACGGCCGTTGAATGTGGCCCAGGCGCTGCCAGGCGAGCACATGCAATGGATCAGCGTTTAGCCAACGGTCGAAGGCGCGGTGTGTCCGAGGGGATGCGGTGCTGTAATTGAGCTTGATAGCCCAAGTGATGGCCGCGTCGACGACAGCATCGGGGACATGGCTCGTGCCATCCGGCATCCTTGCGCCAGCGCCGATGCTGGTGTCTGGCAAGCCTTCCGGCGATCCGTTCTTCATTGCATCTCGAAACGCAAGGCATAGGCGGCTCGCAGCGCTTTGGCGATATAGCGCTCCGCCGTGGCCAGAGAGACGCCGAGTTGCGCGCCGATTTGCGGGCAAGTCAAGCCATCGAGCTGGGCGAGCAAGAAAGCCGCCCGCACCCTGGGCTTGAGCGTGTCGAGCATGCAGTCGATCTCGACGAGCGTCTCCAGAACAATGAACCTTGTTTCTGGTGAAGGCACCTCCGATTGGGAGGAGGCCGCGAGCGTTTCCAGCCACGCTTGCTCCAGATCGCGTCGGCGCCAGTGCTCTACGACCAAACCATGGGCGATGGTGGAGAGGAGGGCTCGGGGCTCGCGAGCTTGAATGGATTGGCGGCGGGCCAGAAGGCGCACGAACACATCCTGAGCCAAGTCTGCTGCTTCAAATGCATTGCCAAGCCGGCCACGAAGCCAACCTTGCAGCCAACCGTGGTGGTCGCTATACAAGGTATGGACCTCTTCTTGCAGGATCAATTCAGCAGCCGACAACACATGCTCCTATCGGGCGATCACGCAACTGGCCCATTGATTCAAATGAGAATTATTCTCATTCTATGTCAATTTAACATCGAAAGGCATCATTTGATGTGAAAGGGACGGCCGGCGAGGGCATGGGCGGTCAGCCCCCGATGATCAGGATGGCAACTGAGCCGAAATGGCCTCGGCAAGTTCGCCAGGGCCAACTGGTTTGATCAGGCAGGCATCGAAAACGGTTTGCGAGCGGCTGTCTACGAGGTCCTGGCTGTACCCGGAAAGCGCTATCACAGGGAGGTGCCGCTTGAGCGACATGGCCCTGATTTCCTGTGTCACCTGGTAGCCGTCCTTGCCTGGAAGACCGATGTCCATCAAGACGATGTCCGGAGGATCCGAGCGCACGATCTCCAGTGCCTCGATGCCATCGCGGGCGCCGACAAATGAATAGCCCAGCAGTTCAAGCAATGCGCCCGTCGCCTCCATCGCATCGGGATTGTCTTCTACCAACAGCACACGGTGCTGAGGCTCGGGTGCGTTGACTGCTGGATTGAGATGAGGGGCCAACGATGGCTTGGACACCAAAGACAGCGGCAGCGTGACGACAAACCGGGCACCGCAGCCGTTTCCTTCGCTTTGCGCAACGATTTCGCCATGGTGCAGCGCAACCAGTTGATGGACCAAGGCCAGGCCGATGCCCAAGCCGCTGTACAGCTGTCCCTTGAAGTGTGGGCCTTGAACGAAAGGCTCGAAGATGTGGGGCATCAAGTCGGCATCGATGCCCAGGCCATTGTCGATCACCTCCAGAACGGCCCGTTCGCCAAATTGATATACAAGCACTTCGATCGGCTGCTTGTCCACCGAGAACTTGATGGCATTGCCCAGCAGGTTGTTGATGATCTGCTCCATGCGGATCGGATCGCCATGCGTCCAAACTTCCTCGCTCCTCAGCCTGATCTGGCCGGGTGCCACGGAGCCGGTGGCGCACAGTGCCTCCACGCAGGCCCGCACGCACTCAGCCAGGTTCAGCGGTTCGCATGCCAGAGCGATTCGTCCAGAGAGCATGCGGCTGACCTCCAGCAGGTCATTGACGATGCGGGTCAGGTGCTGATTTTGGCGTTTGATCATGCCGGTGTAGCGCCCAAAGTCCGTTTTGGACGGATCGCACCGAAGCAGGACTTCCGTCGCGCCATTGATGGCGGCCAATGGATTGCGCAATTCGTGTCCCAGTAGCGCCAGGAACCGGTCTTTTGCCGCGTTCTCTGCTTGGGCTCGTTCCTTGGCAGTGACCTCGTTGGCCAGCAGTTGGGTGCGTTCGTCTTCCAAAACTTCCCGTGAAGCCCTTTCCGTTGCCAACACCCGGCCTGCTTGCCCCAATGACTCACTCAAGGCATTCACTTCCTGCAACGCCACCTTGCGAACGCTGGGCACTTCGCCCTGGCCCAGCGACTGGGCTGCGGTTGTCAATGTATCGATCAATTCGACGAACTGGCGGCCAAAAAAGAGTGTGGCGGCGAGGGCGAGCGCCAAGGCACTGCCAACGCCAGCGATCAGCCACATGACGGCTTGATTCGCAGAGGCTTCGATCGAGCTGACCGGCGCAGCCACAGCAATGGTCCAGCCAGTCAACTTGGAGTGCGTGAACGCATCATAGGAATCCGTGCCTTCAAGTGTCTTATGGCGAATCAGGCCTTCTTCTGACGCTGCCGCGGCTGCCACCAGCTCGGGGCGGGCGGGCTTGCCCAGCATCACATCGCTTTGCTTGCTTCTGGCAATGAACTTGCCCGCACGGTCGATCACCCCGATCGTCAGATCAGACCTGCCATGCGGCTGTAGTGCGGTTCTTTTCCAGTGCTCAACGGAAAATGCTTGCGCCACGACATGGTTGGAAGAGGCCTTGGCAGGCACGTAGATCGTTGTCAGCAATTTGCCCGTGGCGGGGCCGACGATCAAATCCGTGACCAAGGGCTGGCCGGTATTCAGAACTTTTTGCACCCTTGTCTTGGCCCTCGGTGGCGGCAGAGGGGTGTCAAAAGGCAAGGCCGTGTTCAAGAGTTGTTGGCCGTTGGCGTCGAGCAGCAAGGACCACACATCCGGCGGCTGATTGATGCGACTGGCCTGCGCGTAGAAAAGGCGCAGGTCACCTGTTGCCAGGTAAGGGGAGTCACCCAGTGCGTTCAGGGCGCCCAATGAGCGCTGTACCTCACCGTCTATCAGCAATGAAGTGGCTCTGACGGTTTCGCGCAATCCCTCCAATGCGGCCCGTCGCTCGCCCTCTCTGACTTTTTGAACCGCGATGGCCGCCGCCAAGAATGCAGGCGCCAAGACGAGCGTCGCAATGATGAAGAGTAGGGGCCTGATCCGCATGAGTTCGCGTTGAAAGGTGGGAATTACGATGCTACTTCACCAGCCTCGATGCGACGTTGCGCCACGCCTAAAGCAAGCGGGAACCTGCTTTGGGCATGTCGATTGCTGTGTAAAGCGCACATGTCGCCACGTTCACGTCTTGTCGAAGCCCTACCCATGCCTCCAGCGAACGCTCCATCCAAAAGCCCCTGTCCTTGGGAAAAGCGATTGCGCGCCGCGCTGAAAAACACCTTCGGCCTTTCCCAACTGAGAGACGGGCAGGCCGCTGTCATTTCGCGGGTGATGCAAGGCATACCGACTTTGGCGGTCATGCCCACAGGCGCCGGCAAGTCACTTTGCTTTCAATTGCCAGCCCTGTTGCTGCCGGGCAGGGCGGTGGTGGTATCGCCTCTCATCGCCTTGATGAAGGACCAATGCGACAAGCTGGAAGCCATGGGCGTGAAGGCGGTGCGCATGCACAGCGGATTGTCGGCGCAGGAGGGGGCCGATGCGGCGCAATCGGTGGCTGATGGATCTGCCAAGCTCATCTTCACGACCCCTGAACGTCTGGCCGACCCGGTCTTTCTGCAATCTTTGCAGGTGCATCCGGTGAGTTTGCTCGTCATCGATGAAGCGCACTGCATTTCTCAGTGGGGGCATGACTTCCGTCCAGCCTTTCTGGAGATAGGTTCATCGTTGACCAAGCTCGGCAAGCCGACTGTCTTGGCCTTGACCGCCACGGCCACGCAGGACGTGATCGAGGACATCATCGGCCAGTTGGGCTTGCCGGACATGGCCGTTGTCAACACGGGCATCTTCCGTCCCAACCTGCGCTTTCAAGTGCGGCAGGTCGTCAACGAGGAAGACAAGCTGTCGGCTGCGCTGCAATGGGTCAATCGGCAACAAGGCTCCGGGCTTGTCTACGCCGCCACCGTGAAGGCCGTGGAAAACGTGCATGCCGCCTTGGCGGCTGCCGGTGAATCGGTGACCTGTTATCACGGACGGCTTGCGGCTCAGCAACGTCGCGAAAACCAGGACCGGTTCATGCGCGGTGATGCACGCGTCATGGTGGCCACCAACGCATTCGGTCTGGGCATCGACAAGCTCGATACCCGCTTCGTGCTTCACTACCAATTGCCTGGCGGCCTGGACGCTTATTACCAAGAGGCGGGCCGGGCGGGCCGTGATGGAGAAAAAGCCGATTGCCTTCTCTTGCACTATCACAAGGACAAGGCTGTGCAGCAATTCTTCTTGATCGGACGCTATCCGGGCGTGGAAGAAGTGCGCAACTTGTACGCTGCCTTGCAGCATCCAGGGCCGGACGGAAAGCCCTGGACGGCCGCTCACTTGCAGGCGCATCTGCCCGTTTCCGACAACAAGGTTCAGGTGACCTTGAAGCTGCTTCGTGATCAAGGCGTGGTGTCGCAGGACCGCAAAGGCTCGCTGCGACTACGCAAGCCCGATCTACAACCTGCCGCCATCGAGCGCATGGTGAGCGCTTTCGAAGAGCGCCGCGCGCATGACCGCGCGCAACTGGAGAGGATGGTGTTTTACGCCCAGACTGGCTTTTGCCGTTGGAAGGTGCTGCTGGAACACTATGGCGAAGAGCAGGCTGCGTCTTGCGGCGTTTGCGACAGCTGTGAACGCATGGCCCGGCAAGATGGCCAAGAACAAGAAAAGCCCGTGTCCATTTCTCAGGACGAAGAAGCTGTTTGCGCCGCCTCGTCCCCATTGCCCGCATTTGCGCCAGGCCAGCGTGCCAAGGTGCCTCGCTATGGGGTGGGTGAGGTCGTGCACGCAGATTCGGAAACGGTGACCTTGATGTTTTCAGAAGGCAAACCCCGCAGCTTTTTGGCCGGCTATGCGCAGGCATGCGCTTGAGTCGCGCCCATTGCCCACTGCTTACCACTTGAATTTTCTTCCTATGTCCGACAACTTCGATCCCAAGCAATTGTCCGAAGGCTCACCTTATCCGCGAGGTGCTTCTTATGACGGTCATGGCGTGAATTTCGCGCTGTTCAGCGCGAATGCGAGCAAGGTGGAGCTGTGTATTTTCGATGAAGCGGGAGACAAGGAAATCGCCCGCATCGCCTTGCCTGAATACACGGACGAGGTATGGCACGGCTACTTGCCCGGCCTGGGCCCGGGGACGCGCTATGGATACCGTGTCCATGGGCCTTATGAACCCGACGCCGGCCACCGATTCAACCCCAACAAGCTTGTGCTGGACCCGTATGCCAGGGCGCACGCAGGCACCGTGGAATGGTCGCCGGCGTTGTTCGGCTACGAAGTGGGCCATCCGGATGGCGACTTGAGCTTCGACACGCGTGACAGCGCCAAGCACATGCCCAAGTGCGTGGTCGTGGACTCGCGTTTCGAATGGAAGCAGCCGACAGCGCCTCGCGTACCTTGGGATCGAACGGTGTTCTATGAGCTCCATGTGCGCGGCTACACGCAAAAGCACCCGCGCGTACCCGAAGCCATTCGCGGCACCTTCGCAGGGCTTGCCCACGACGACGTGATCGCCTCCATCAAGGAGCTCGGGGTCACGTCGGTCGAACTGCTGCCCGTCCAGATGTTCGTGGACCAGCCCTATTTGCTGGAAAAGGGGCTGCGCAACTACTGGGGCTACGACACGCTGGGCTTCTTCGCCTTGCAACAGCGCTACCTGAGTCAGCCCAGCCTGGACGAGTTCAAGGCAATGGTCGATCGCTTCCACCAAGCGGGCTTGGAAGTCATTTTGGATGTGGTCTACAACCATACCCCTGAAGGCAATGAACTCGGGCCGACCCTGTCCTTCAAAGGCATCGACAACGCGAGCTACTACCGACTCATGCCGGACCAGCCGCGTTACTACATCAACGACACCGGCACGGGCAACACCCTCAACCTGAGCAATCCGCGCGTCCTGCAAATGGTGACCGACAGCCTCCGCTACTGGGTGAGCGAGATGCGCGTCGATGGCTTTCGGTTCGACCTCGCGACCATCCTGGCGCGTGAGCCGCACGGCTTCGATGAGGGCGGCGGGTTCCTGGACAGCTGCAGGCAAGACCCGGTGTTGTCATCGGTCAAACTGGTGGCGGAGCCCTGGGATTGTGGCCCGGGGGGCTACCAGGTCAGCCGCTTCCCGCCGGGCTGGGCCGAATGGAACGACACCTTCCGTGACACCGTGCGCGCCTTCTGGAAAGGCGAGGAAGGCCGTGTCCCCGAGATGGCCAAGCGCTTGACGGCATCGGGCGACATGTTCAACCAGCGCGGGCGCAGGCCCTGGGCCAGTGTCAATTTCCTCGCCGCGCACGACGGCTTCACGCTGCACGACACCGTCAGCTACAACGACAAACACAACGAGGCCAACGGCGAGGACAACCGGGACGGGCATTCCGACAACAGGTCCTGGAATTGTGGTGCCGAAGGCCCGACCGATGACGCGGATGTGCTGGCCCTGCGTGAGCGGCAAAAGCGCAACCTGTTGGCCACCTTGTTGCTGTCGCAAGGCACGCCGATGATCGTTGCAGGCGATGAGTTTGGACGCAGCCAGCAAGGCAACAACAACGCTTATTGTCAAGACAACGACATATCCTGGATCGACTGGGAAGGCATTGACGAGCATGGCCAGGCTTTGCGCCGTTTCGTGCAGAAATTGCTGAACTTGCGCAGCACCATGCCCTTGCTGCGTCGCAGCCGGTTCTTCACCGGCGAGTGGAACGAGGCTTTGGGTGTCAAGGATGTGAAGTGGCTGGATACGCGAGGTTGCGAGTTGACCGAAGCGCAATGGAACGACAGCGGTATGCGCTGCTTCGGCATGGTGCTCGACGGGCGCGCACAAGCCAGTGGCATCATCAAGCATGCGGAGGATGCGACGCTGCTGCTGTTGATGAATGCTTGGCATGAGGATGTCGATTTCACGATGCCGCAGGCAGAAGGCCGCATGTGGGAAGGCCTCATCGATACCTGCCGGCAGGATGCCTCTGCCTCACCAAGTTTGGCAGGTGGAGAAAAGACACTGCTGGCTGGTCGCTCGCTTCAACTGTGGCTGCTTCGCGCTTGCATGTAGTTTTGAGAGGAGCTTCTTCTCGTCTTCTGGCTGCCGATGGCCTCGCCATGCAGGCCAGCCTCGGTTCAGCAACGGCGCATCACCGAGTCAGGCCTCATCGGTGATGCGGAAATCGATCGGTTTGAAAGTGCCGTTGTTGGAGCCTTCCGCGGAGCAGGCTGTCAGCCCACAGATCAAGTCCATTTCGGCACGCAGTGCGATGCGGTCACCGGCCTTCGATGTCGGCGCGTCAACCGACATCCTGCCGCCTTCATGGATGTTGACGTTCATGAAAACATTGAAGGTGCTACCGATCTGCTCACCCTTTATCCCGAAAGGCGCCAGCGCATCCCGCAGGTTGCCGAAACAACTGGGGTGATGACCGACATGCTGGTAAAGGATCTCGAACATTTCCTGACTGCAGGGGGTGAGCAGAAAATCGTGCTTGCCAACGGTGTCTTCGAGGATGGTGAACATCACCTGGCTGTCGTTGGCGTAGAGCTTGTCGCCTGCGCTCAGGTAGATCTTGCTCGCATAGTCCAGGCTGCGGCCCGAGGACAGCGCGCAACGCTGATCGTGCGCATTGAAAGCAAAGAGGTCGGCAACCTGTTCGCCCATTGGATCGATGATGTGCAGCACCTGGCCTTTGCGCAATTGAAAAGCCGTGCCGGATTGTGGAGGAATGCGTGTGCAAGCGCCGCAGGCATGCAGGTCAGGATGGTCGTGAAGGCTCATGAAGGCTGTGTTTCTGGATGTCTGGCGTCATTTTGACCGGACTGTGCATTGAATGGGCACTGCCAATTCGAGGGCACGGCCCGCCCAGCGTATTGTCTTGATTCTGCCTGTTCGCCGAAGTGGCTGAGCATGGGGTTGGTCGAGCCTTGCAGCGCGATGTCGCGCTGCCGAATGGCGTTGCAGATCCCGTCATATTTGCCGGTGATGCGAAGGGTCTCGAACTGTTTGTGGGGATTGAATACAAGGCAAGGCATTTCGGTGCGGCGCGCCAGGCGCGACGAGCGCGGATGCAGCCCCACGACGAAAAAAGCGCGGCCGCCCAGGCTGAAGGAGAAGTCGGGACTGCCGGGGTTTTTGCTGACCGTGCCGTCCCAATCGAAGTGCCGTGCATCAATGCAGTGCATGGTTTGCAGTTGTCGCCACAACAGCTCTTCGAACGCGAGTTCGGATTCGATGTGGGGGTGCTGGAACGTCGCGATGAAGCTGGTGAAACTGATCTTGTCCTGCGCCGACGAGGCGCGGGTTTGTGAGGTGTCCTTGAATTCATTGGAGAACTCGTACAGATCGTGGCACAAGCCGAGCGCCGCATCCTTTGACCCGAGGGTGTCGTAGATACCCATGCGGTAGGTTCTTCGGTTCAACACCGAGCGGGCGACCACACATGGAAAGCCGTGGGCCAGGATGTGGGTCGAGATGCGGTGGTGGGTGAACACTTCCAACTCGCTGCAAGTTTTGCCGGCATCCAATAAATGTGCCAGGCCGCCTTCGGTCATGCCCATGTAGCTGCTGTGGCGCGAAGCGTTCAAATCATCGTAGAAAGGATTCCATGGGCGCAATGGACGTGCCCAGGAGGGCGAAACCTGAGCGCGAGATGGGCATGCGGCAGTGTCCTCGAAAGAGATAGACATGGCGATCACAGTGAAGTGGGACTCACTTCTGCCTTGGCAGTCCGCGTGCCATGCTACGTCCTGTCAGGAAGCTTGGGGCTCGGCATCTCCATCTGCGTTGACTGGGTACGCTGGTTGCTGAACGGCGGTTGGCCCCTGGCCCGCGATGAGCCCGCTTTCAGCCTTGGAGGCCTGGAAGCACAAGGACCATCGTCGGGCGATGTGGCATGTGTCCCTTGATCTCTGACGGGAGTCGACCTTTGACGCTGGATCTTCTTCAATGGCCCGCGATGGTCGTCACGGTATGGGCCGGGTGGCTTGTGGCCTCCAGCTCGGAGGGCCGGCGTAAAACGGGCTTCTGGGTCTTCTTGCTCAGCAATGTGCTGTGGATCATCTGGGGCGCCGTGTCGCACGCCTATGCCTTGATCGTCTTGCAGGTGTGTCTGGCATTCATGAACATCCGGGGCACGCGGAAAAACTGCGGCGGGCAGAAGGCCTGAGGAGGACATCGCTTTGTACGCTTTGTACGATCACGTCATCGTTGGCGCGGGTTCGGCGGGCTGTGTGCTGGCCGCGCGCCTCACCGAGGATCCGAACACCCGCGTCTGCCTGCTGGAAGCGGGCCCGGCCGATACACACCCGCTCATCCACATGCCGCTGGGCATCGCCTGGATGATGCGCAGCAAGACGCTCAACTGGGGCTTTCGCACCGAAGGCGAAAGCGAACTCTCTGGCCGGCGCTTGTTCTGGCCGCGAGGGCGCGTGTTGGGTGGCAGCAGCTCGACCAACGCCATGTGCTACACACGTGGGCATGCCCATGACTACGATGCCTGGGCCGCATTGGGCAACGCGGGCTGGGGCTATCAGGATGTGCTGCCTTACTTCAGGCGCGCAGAGAACCACGAGCGTGGCGAGGACGACTTCCACGGCGTCGGTGGCCCGCTCAACGTGGCGGAGCTGCGCTCACCCAACCCTTTGACACGCGCCTTTGTGCAGGCGGGCGTGCAGGCCGGCCTGCCTTTCAACGATGACTTCAATGGCGCGCGGCAGGAAGGTGTGGGCATCTACCAGGTGACGCAGCGCAATGGGCGGCGCTGGAGTGTGGCGGCGGCTTATCTCGGCATGGCCAAGGGCCGTGAGAACCTGACCATCTTGACCGGGGCGCATGCGCGCAGGGTGATCTTCGAGGGCCTGCGCGCGGTTGGTGTCGAATACGTGAGGCAAGGCAAGATCGAGCAGGTGCGCGCCGCACGCGAGGTGATCCTGTCAGCCGGTGCGATCCAGAGCCCGCAGTTGCTGATGCTGTCGGGCGTCGGCGACCAAAGTGAGCTGAAGGCCCATGGCATCGTGCCTGTGCACGATCTGCCGGGCGTGGGCAAGAACCTGCAGGACCACTTGGATGTCATCCAGGTGCATGGCTGCATCCAGGCCGTGTCCATGGGCATCACGCCTCGCAACCTCGCGCGCGGTGCTTGGGAGCTGGGCAAGTACCTGCACAAGGGCGAAGGCATGTTCACGAGCAACGCGGCCGAAGGCGGTGCTTTCGCGAAGAGTTCGCCGCACGAACCCATCCCCGATCTGCAGTTCCACTTCAGTCCCATGCGCCTGTCCAACCACGGCTTGGATCTGGGCTATTGGTTCGGCGATGGCTACTCGCTGCATGTGTGCGCCTTGCGGCCCAAGAGCGTGGGCGAGATCCGCCTGCACAGTGCCGACCCCATGGCCGCGCCCGCCATCGTGGCGAACTACCTGACGCACCCGGACGACATGGCCTGCATGGTCAAGGGCGTGCGCTTGTCCCAGAAGATATTGGCCGCGCCGGCGTTCGAGCCTTACCGGGGCAAGTCCCTCATCCCGCTGCAGACGCTGGCATCGGACGAAGACATCCGCCAGTTCATCCGGGATCGCGCCGAGACCATCTACCACCCTGTCGGCACTTGCAAGATGGGCCACGACCCGATGGCCGTGGTCGACAGCGGGTTGCGCGTGCATGGGCTGCTTGGCTTGCGCGTGGTCGATGCGTCGATCATGCCTTTGCTGGTCGGCGGCAACACCAATGCGCCGACCGTGATGATCGCGGAGAAGGCGGCGGATGCGATCAAGGCGGCGCGGCATGCTTGAGATGCAGGGGCTGGACGCTGCCATCGCCGATCACGAACACGCTGCTGCCCGGTTCACCGAGGTCCACCGGATGGCCGCCCGTGAACGCGCCGAACGCGGGCAGGGTCAGCACGTGGGCGGTGCCTTGCGAGAGGTTTTGTGTGAGGTTTTGCTTGAGGTTTTGTGTGAGGTGATAGCAAGGCAGGCGCAGGCGATCGACACGGCCACGCAGTTCCGCCACGGGGTGCGTGTGCCCCGTCAGCACCAATGTGTCGAGCGGATCGCCGTGCATCAAATGGGGCCAGGCTTCGTGCGCCTCGTGCACGCCGATGAGCGCCGAGCGGATGTAGGGCTCGCGCATGGGCGTGAAGCCCAAGGCCGATGCGACATCGCCGGCGTGCCGGTCGTGGTTGCCGCGCACCACATGGCACGCCACATCCGCATGGCGTGAGCGCCAGGCTTGCAGCGCGCGCATCGTGGCGGGCGCGTGGCTTTCCTTCGCGTGCAGGAAGTCGCCGAGCACGACGAGGCATCGGGCTTCGACGCGCTCGATGACTGCGGACAGGCGCGCCAACGTCGCCGTGGTCGTGCCTTGCGGCACGGGCAGCCCTCGGGCGCGGAACACGGCGGCCTTGCCGAGGTGCATGTCGGCCACGAACAAGGTGCGCTCGGCGGGCCAATACGCGGCGCGCTCCGGCGTCAGGTGCAAGGTGAGCTGGCGATGCCGGCCTGCCCATTCGAGCACGTGGTCACCGGGAGGCGTTGTCATGCCATGGCCATCCATCACGCATCGGCTGCGGCATGCAGCTCGGTCAACAAGCGGGCGAGCCTGTCTTGCAGGCTTTGCGTGCTCAATTGCTCGCGCAGGCGCTCGACCAGGAGCGGGAAGGCCAGCGGCGTGAAGCGCTTGGGCTGTGTGATCCGCCAGTCGGTCGCGGCCAGGTCGCCCAGCACCCGCGCCAGATGCGGCAACTCGAACTCGTGGCGCAGCACCTCGCTCTGCGCCTGGCTCAGGAGCAGGTTGGCCGGGTCGTACTGGCGAAAGACGTCGAAGAACAGGCTGCTGGAGGCCTGCACCTGCCGCATGCTCTTGGACTGTCCCGGATAGCCCATGAACACCAGCCCCGCGATGCGGGCGATCTCCCTGAAGCGGCGTTGCGACAGCTGCGTGGCGTTGATGCTGGCCAGCACGTCTTCAAGCAGCGTGTCGGTGCGGAGCAGGGCCTCGCGCGCGGCCTGCAGTTCCGGCAGGGGGACCTCGTCGCGGCTCATCAGCTCGAAGCCATAGTCGTTGAAGGACATCGAGAAGCTGCGCGGCTGCGTCACCGACAGCCGGTAGGCCCACAGCGAAGCCAGGCTCAGGTGCACGGGCCGGCCCGCGAAGGGATAGACGAAGAGATGGTGGCCGTCGCGGCTGCGGATGCGCTCGATCAGCAGCGTGCCGGGGCGCGGCAGTTGCGACCAGCAGTGCTGCACGGCCAGCAGGGGCCAGGCCGCATGCAGTTCCGGCGACACGGCGGCATCGGGCGGCGTGTTCTGTGGTGTCGCGCGCATGTGCCGCTCGGCCTGTGCCATCACCTCCTGCATCGCATCGGCCAGTTTGGACGAGATGGGCATCTTGCCGCCGTTCCAGCGCGGCACGACGGCGCGGCGCCCCTTGGCCAGCTTGACCTGCGCGGTCATGTCATGCACGCGCACCAGCTCGAGCATGCGGCCGCCGAACAGGAAGGCATCGCCCGGCCGCATGCGCGCGATGAAGCTTTCTTCGACCTGGCCGAGGGCGGCGCCCCGCACGAAGCTCACGGTGATGCTGGCATCGCTGACGATGGTCCCGACAGACATGCGGTGGCGCCGCGCCAAGGCGGCGTTGACGACACGGTAGCGCCCGTCTTCGCCGCGCTCGATGCGTTGGTAGTCGGGGTAGGCTTTGAGGGCATCGCCGCCACGGCCGGCGAAGTCCAGCACCCAGTCCCACTCGGCGCGCGTGAGGCCGTGAAAGGCGTGGGCATGGCGCACCTCGTCGAAGAGCTGGTCGGCATCGAAGCCGCCACCCAGCGCCACAGTCACGACGTGCTGGATCAGCACATCGAAAGGCTTGTCGGGGCTGTGAACGGATTCGATCTGCCCGTGCGCCAAGGCCCGACGGGCCGCCGCGGCTTCGACGATCTCCAAGCTGTGCGTCGGCACGAGCGTGAGCCGCGATGCCTGGCCGGGCGCATGGCCACTGCGCCCGGCGCGCTGCATGAGGCGCGCGATGCCCTTGCACGAGCCCACTTGCAGCACCCGTTCGACCGGCGAGAAGTCCACGCCCAGGTCGAGGCTGGATGTGGCCACGACGGCCTTGAGGCTGCCCGCCTTCAAGCCCGTTTCGACCCATTCGCGCACGGCCTTGTCCAGCGAGCCGTGGTGCAGCGCGATGGTGCCGGCCCAATCAGGGCGGGCCTCGAGCAGCGCCTGGTACCACAGCTCGGCCTGCGAGCGGGTGTTCGTGAAGACCAGGGTGTTGCGGCAGGCATCGACTTCGCGCACGACGGCATCGAGCATGCTCAAGCCGAGATGGCCCGCCCAAGGGAAGCGTTCGACCTCGGCCGGCAACAGCGTGTCGACGCTCAAGGCCTTGTCCGTGAGGCCGCTGACGATCACGCCTGGCGGCCCTGTGAGCACGTCGCGGGCATGTGCCAGATCGCCCAGTGTGGCGGACAGGCCCCAGGTCTGCAGCGCGGGTTGCCAATGTCGCAAACGCGCCAGCGCCAGCTGCACCTGCACGCCGCGCTTGCTGCCCAGCAGCTCATGCCATTCGTCGACCACGACCATGCGGACGTGGGCCAGCCGTTCGCGCGCATCGGGCTGTGTCAGCAGGAGGCTGAGGCTTTCGGGTGTGGTGACCAGGGCGGTGGGCAGGCGGGCGTTCTGGCGGGCCCGTTCGGCGCTGCTGCTGTCGCCCGTGCGGGCTGCGATCGTCCAGGCGGGGGCCATGCGGGGCAGCGGCGCCTGCAAGGCGGCCAGAGTGTCGTTGGCCAGCGCGCGCATGGGCGTGATCCACAGCACGCTCAAGGGCGGCGCGGCCTGGCGCGATGCGGGTGCGGGCTTGGCCACGGCGCTCAAGGCCTGCAGCACACCCAGCCAGATCGCATAGGTCTTGCCCGAGCCGGTCGTGGCATGGAGCAGGCCGCTGCGGCCTTGCGCCATGGCCTGCCAGGTCGCTTGTTGAAAGGGGAAGGGCGCCCAGCCTTGCTCGGCAAGCCACTGCCCGGCCGAGACTTGCTCGAGCGTTTTGGCCGAACGGACCACGGCGTTCATGGCTGCCCGTCCTGCTGCCCGCTTTGCGGCTCGCGCCACAAAGGCGAGGAGGGCGCGTCTTCTTGAAGCTCGGGCGAAGCCAGCGGCGATGAAGGCGGCAGCAGCGCGCGCAAGCCGACCAGGCTGTCGGCCTCTTCGACGGGCTTGTCCCAGCGCAGCCGCAGCATGCGCGGAAAGCGCACGGCCAGCCCCGATTTGTGCCGGGGCGACGCCTGGATGCCTTCGAAGCCGAGCTCGACCACGAGCGTCGGCGAGACGGCGCGCACGGGCCCGAATTTCTCGGTCACGGTCTCGCGGATGCGTTGGTCCACCGTTTTCATCTCTTCGTCGGTCAAGCCGGAATAGGCCTTGGCGAAAGGCACGAGCTGGCGTGGCGCCGGCTCGCCCGAGAGGGGGTCGAGGCCGGGGTCGCGGTCCCAGACGGCGAAAGTGAAGTCGGTGTAGAGATTGGCCCGCCGGCCATGGCCGCGCTGCGCGTAGAGGATGACCGCATCGATGCTCAATGGATCGATCTTCCACTTCCACCACACGCCGACGTCCTTGGTGCGGCCGGTGCCGTAGTGGCTGGCCCGGTTCTTCAGCATGAAGCCTTCGACGCCACGCGCGCGCGCCTCTTCGCGCAAGGCGGCCAGTTGCGGCCAGTCCAGCCCGTCGATGGTGGGCGACAGCTGCAAGGGCGCATCGGGATGGTCGACCTGAAGTTGCGCGACCATCCGCGTCAACAAGGCGCGGCGTTCGGCTTGTGCTTGGGCGCGCACGTCCTCGCCCTGCCACTCCAGCAGGTCGTAGGCCATGAACACGGCCGGGCAATCGGCCAGCAGCTTGCGGCCGACCGTCTTGCGGCCGATGCGCGTCTGCAATTGCGCGAAGGGCTGCACCTGGCCGTCGCGCCAGATCAGCACCTCGCCGTCCAGCACCGTGTCTGCGGGCAACAGCGCGCCCAGCGCCTGCAACTCCGGAAAGCGTTCGCTGATGAGTTCTTCGCCACGCGACCACAGCCAGACCCGGCCTTGCCGATGGACGAGTTGCGCCCGGATGCCGTCCCACTTCCACTCGATCTGCCAATCCTGTGCGCGGCCGAGGCTGCTTGGCTCGGCCTGCAGCGGGTGCGCGAGGAAGAAGGGATAGGGCTGGCCCGCGTCGCGCTCATGCGCATCGGCGTCGGTGCGCAGCAAGGCCTCGTAGGCCTCGGCGGTCGGCAGACGGGTCTTGTCCGTGTAGCCCATGAACCGCTGCGCCAGACGTTTGACGTCCACGCCATGTGTCTCGGCCAGTGCGCGCAGGACCAGCAGCCTGGCCACGCCCACCCTGAAGCCGCCGCCGATCAGCTTGGTCAACAGGAAGCGGCCGGGCGTGTCCAATTCGTCCCAGTACCCGATCAAAGCCGCTTGCAGATCCGCGGGCGAGCGGCCCCGCAGGCTGAGCAGGCGTTCCTCGATCCAGACGTGCAAGGGCAGGTCGCCGACATGCGCGGGCGGCGGCAGCACCAGGGCGACCGTTTCCGCCAGATCGCCCACGATGTGGTAGCTCTCGTCGAACAGCCAGGGCGCGATGCGGGCCTGCTCGCAGGCCGTGATGCGGATGAGGCCCGAGGGCACGGTTTGACGCGGCTTGCCGCCCGCCAGGAAGTACAGCGCCCAGGCGGCATCGCGCGGCGGCGCATCCTTGAAGTACGCGACCAGGGCCTGCGTCTTGGCGCGTGTGGACGTGGTGCCGTCGAGCGCGGCGAACAGCTGGGAGAAGGCCTTCATGCGCCCGTCCCTCCGCCCATGGCATCCTGCGGCGTGTCGGCCGGTGCGGCCAGCGCCTCGTCCACCTCTTCCTGCAAATGCTCGTCGCCGAACGCCGTCTTGAAGGCGCCCGCCTCGAAGCCTTGCTCTTGCAGATGCCGCACGAGCGGGTCGACATAGCCATGGGTCACGATGACACGCCCGGCGCCCGTGGCCGAGATGGCCTGCATCAGGCCTGGCCAGTCCGCATGGTCGGACAGCACGAAGCCCCGGTCCAGCGCGCGTCGCCGCCGCATGCCGCGCAGTTGCATCCAGCCCGACGCGAAGGCATCGCTGTGCTCGCCGAAGCGGCGCAGCCAGGTGCTGCCCTGTGCCGATGGCGGCGCCAGCACGAGGCTGCGCGACAAGGACTCGGCGTTCATGTCAAGCACGCCGTGGGTCGACGGCAGCATCACGCCTTCCGCGCGATAGGCCCCGTTGAGCGCGTTCATGGCGCCGTGGGTCACGATCGGGCCGATGGCCGGATCGATGCCGGACAGGATGCGCTGCGCCTTGCCGAACGCATAGGCATACAGCACCGATGCACGGCCGGCCGCCGCATTGCCCTGCCGCCACGCATTGATCTGCGTGAAGAGCTCGCCCTGGTCCACCCAGCGGAACACGGGCAGGCCGAATGTCGACTCGGTGATGAAGGTGTCGCAACGGACGGGCTCGAACGGCTGGCAGGTCGTGTCCGGGCCGGTCTTGTAATCGCCCGAAGCCACCCACACACGCCCCTGGTGCGCGATGCGTACCTGGGCCGAACCCAGCACATGCCCGGCCGGATGCAGCGAGACCTGCACGCCGTTGTGATGGACGACCTCGCCGTAATCGACCGCCTGCAGGCTGATGTCCGCACCCAGCCGGATGCGCAGCACGCCGGCCGACGCCCGCGTCGCCAGATAGTGCGCACTGCCCGTGCGGGCATGGTCGCCATGGGCGTGCGTGATGACCGCCCGCTCGACCGGCTGCCACGGGTCGATGTAAAAACCGCCGGCAGGGCAGTACAGCCCTTCGGGGCGGGCGATGATCAGGTCGGTCTCGGGCGCCAGCATGGGCATGGGGCATCACGGCATCTCACCCGCGTCGGATGGATGCGAAGAAAGTACGGACCAACACACCGGCAAACCATGTGCCAGGGCATGCGGACAAGAGGCTAATCGCCGGCCAACGCCACCTCGTGCGCCGGTTCGCTCATGCGGTCGCGCCTGGCCAGGCTCGGGAAGAGCCTGAACCACAAGCCCGCGACCAGCAGCGTGCCCATCCCGCCAAAGACCACCGAGCCCACGGGCCCCATCAGCGCGGCCGTGGCGCCTGATTCGAACTCGCCCAACTGGTTGGACGCGCCAATGAAGATGGCGTTGACCGCCGAGACACGGCCGCGCATCTCATCGGGCGTTTCGAGCTGCACGAGCGTGGACCGTGTGACCACGCTGATGTTGTCGGCCGCGCCCGTCACAACCAGCGCCAGCATCGACAGCCAGAAATGGCTGGACAGGCCGAACACGACGGTGGCCAGTCCGAACACGGCGACAGCGGCCATCAGCTTGGGGCCGACCCAGCGCTGCAATGGCCAGCGCACCATGACCAAGGACATGCTCAAGGCGCCGATCGCGGGCGCCGAACGCAACAGCCCCAGCCCCGCCGGGCCTGTGTGGAGGATGTCGCGCGCGTAGATGGGCAAGAGCGCCGTCGCGCCGCCCAGCAGCACGGCGAAGAGGTCCAGCGTGGTCGCGCCCAGAATGACCTTGCGCTCCCAGACGAAGCCCAGCCCGGCGAACAAGGTCCGCCAGGTGGCCGCAGCCGTGGAGGGCCTGTGGTCGTAGCGCACGCTCAGCGTCAGGGCGAAGGCCAGCAGCGTCAAGGTCATGCAGCTGGCGTAGACCGTGTCGGCGCCGTGCACGTACAGCAAGCCGCCCAATGCCGGGCCACCGATGACCGCGATCTCCAGCCCGCCGCTGCTCAGCGCGATGGCCCGCTGCAGCAGTTCGCGCGGCACGAGCTGTGGCGTCAGCGCCTGCTGGGCCGGCATCTGGAAGGCGCGCGCCAGACCCAGCGCGACCGAAATGCCCAGGATGAGGTCGCGCGTGGCGAAGCCGCTCCGTGTGGCCGTGATCAGCAGCAGGGCCATCAGGGCCTGGACGAACATGCAGGCGGCGAAGATGCGGCCCCGGTGCACGCGGTCGGCCACGTGGCCGGCGGGCAGCGTCATCAGCAAGGCGGGCACGAACTGGAACAGGCCGACCAGGCCCAGATCCCAGGGGCTGGAGGTGATCTCGTACATGTGCCATGCCACGGCCACCATGAGCATCTGGTTGGAGGTGGTGCCGCACAGGCGCGCCAGCCAGAACCGGATGAAAGAACGTTGGGAAAAGAGGTCGGCAAGGCGTGGCGGAGGCATCCGGCCAGTCTAGCAACGGTGGACTATGCCTTGATGGCGCTGGGGCTGATGGGCGGGGTCGCGGCCGCCACCAGGCGACTCGAGCAGCGGTAGCCATTGCGTCCGGCGGCCTTGGCCGCGTACAAGGCCTTGTCGGCGCGTTTGATGAGGGCGAGCTCGTCTTCGCCCGGGTCTTCGGTGTAGGCCACGCCGATGCTGGTGCTCACGCTGACCGTCTGCCCGGCATGCGTGAAGGGCTCTTGCATCGCGGCCACGGCCTTGGCCGCCACCAGTTCGGCTTCGGAGGCCGAGTGAAGTTCTTCCAGGATGACCGTGAACTCGTCGCCGCCCAGCCGCGCCACCGTGTCCGTCGCGCGAACGGTGGCGCGCATGCGGTTGGCGAAGCCCTGCAGCACGGCGTCGCCCGCATCGTGCCCGAGCGTATCGTTGATCTGCTTGAAGTAGTCGACATCGAGCAGCAGCAGGGCCATGGCCGAGCCGTGGCGACGCGCCCGGCTGAGCGCATGCTGCAGGCGGTCGTTGAACAGCGCGCGGTTGGGCAGGCCGGTCAGCGAGTCGATCTCGGCCATGCGCTGCAAGCGGGCTTCGAGGTGCTTTTGCTCGGTGATGTCGGCGTTGGTGCCCGACAGTCGCAGCGCGCCGCCATCGGCATCGCGCTCGACCACGCGGCCGCGGCACCAGATCCACAGCCAGTCGCCGGCCTGGGTGCGCACGCGCAGTTCGGCGCTGTAGAAAGGCGTGACGCCCTTGATGGCATCGCTGATCCGCGCCTGCACGGCCTGGATGTCGTCCGGGTGCACGAGTGACGCCAGCGCGGCCAGCGAGGCCGTCGATTCGGCGGCCGGCCCGCCCAGCATCGATGACCAATCCGCGCTGAGGTAGACCTGCCCGGTCGCCACATTCCAGTCGAACAAGGCCAGGCGCGAGCCTTCGAGCGCCAGCGTGAGGCGCTCTTCGCTGCGCGCCGAACGCCGCTCGGCGGCCTTCAAAGGCGAGACATCGTTGGCCAGAACGTAAAGGCCGACGACCTGCCCATCGGCATCGCGGTGCGGCGTCATGCTGACATGGATCTGGCGCACGCCGTCGACACAGTCCATGTCGCGTTCATAGTGCAGCGGCTCGCCCGCCAGCGCGCGGTCCAGATAAGGCTGGATCTTGCTGAAGACGGCATCGCCGTAGAAATCGCGCACGCTGCGGCCGATCAGGCTGGCCGGCTCGACGCCGAGCCACTCCTTGTAGGCCAGGTTGGCGAACTGGAAGCAACGGGCGCGGTCGATGTAGGCGATGAGGGCGGGCATGTTGTCTGTCACGGCCTTGAGGCGCTCTTCGCTGGCGGCCAGCGCGGCCTCGATGCGCTTGCGCTCGGTGATGTCGTTGGTCAGCACGCACACATTGGTCACATGGCCGTGGTCGTCGTACTGCGGGTAGTAGCTCGTCATCACGTGGCGCGCGCCATCGGCCCGCATGATCTGCCGCTCGTATGTGACGGGGTAGCCCGCGCTCACGGTGTCGATGTAGGGCGACATGACGGCATAGTTGGCCGGGCCGACGACTTCGAGCACGGTCTTGCCGACGATGTCCTCCACGGGCATGTTGTACAGCTCGGCGCCGCCCCGGTTGACGAACAGGTAGCGCTGCTCGTGGTTGAGGTAGGCGATCATGGCGGGCACGCTGTCCGTGATCAGGCGCAGGCGCTCCTCGCTGGCCGCGATGGCTTCTTCGTCGCGCTTCTTGGCCGTGATGTCGCGTGAGGTGATGGCGATGCAGTCCTCGCCGAACTTGACGACCTGGTGGCTGATCCAGCTGGCCACGACGCCCGGCTCTTCGATCGGGAACTCTTCGGCCAGCGGCACGCCCGTTTCCACGACCGCCTTGTACTTGTCGAAGAAACCACCCGTGCGGTTGATGGGCAGCAGTTCGCACACGAGCTGGCCTTCCACCTGCGCGGGCGTGAGCGACACCAGGGCAGCGCCGCGGGCCGTCACGTACCTGAATCTGAAGTCGTGGATCCGGCCCTGCGCATCGCGCTCGGCCTGCAGGATGTAGAAGGCATCCAGGCTGCTTTCCATGGCGGCGGCGAAGCGGGCCTCGTTGGTCTTGGCCACCTGGCGTGTGTGCACCAGCTCCTGCACGACAGGCCGCAGCCGCATCCGCAATGCCCACAGGCCCATCAGCATGATGATGGTGATCAGGGGCAGGGCGAGCAACAGGTGCTGGCGCGCCGGCGCATACAGCTCCAGCGTGTCGACCTTGAGGACCATGCCCAGCCCGGTCGTGCTCAAGGGCGTGTAGGCGGCCATGACCTGGTGGCGGCGGAAGTCGGCCCGCGTGGTGACGCCGGTCTGCCCGCTCAAGCCCAGCACCATGGGCAAGGGCTGCCCGTTGATGACCTTGGGCGACGTGAAGCCCTTGGGCCGCTGGCGCTGCGGGAAGCAGTTGATGTCGTCGCCCTGCGAGGCGCACATGGCCATGTCGAATGAATCGCCCCAGGTGGCCACTTCGGCGGCCAGCATCGCCAGGACCTTCAGCGGCTGCTCGGTCACGAGGTAGCCCGCGATGCCGCGCCCATTGCGGATGGCCACGCGGTGGCGCACCACATAACCGTCCAACCAGGCCAGGCTGCCCGCGTCGGGGCCTTGCAGCGCCATTTCGACCAGCGGCCTGTTCATGGCGGTACCGGCACTGGCCAGCACGCCGGCGCGCCCTTCGATGGCCACATAGGAAAAGCCTTGCGGCAGCAGGCTCTGCGCCAGCGAAGTCAGCGCCTTGTGCATGGCTTCGGGCGGTCGGTCGTGCCGCGTGGCGCCGAGCTCCGCGATGAAAGCGGGGTTCGTGCTCGTCAGCGACACCTTCTGGTTGGCGTTGGCCAGGGCTTCCTGCAGCACGAGCCGGCGGTCGTTCAGGGTGCGGGACAGGTGCGATTCGGCATCGCGCGTGATGCCGTTGAGCTGCATCGAAAAGCCCGCCGTGCCTGTGATCAGCGCCACGACGGTCAGGGCCGCGGCGGCCGTGCGCATGATGCGGTGCCGGTACACATCGGGGTCGTCTTCATGCGCGGAGGCGGTTTGCCAGCGCGCCGTGAAACCCAGGCCCAGCGCCAGGATGCCCAGGCCCGTGTAGGGCGCCATGCGCACCACATTGTTCTGCCAGCCGAACAACAGCTCGGGGTGGACGAACAGCGAGAGGATGCCCGTCAAGCCCAGCGCCGCCACGCACAGGCCAATGGCATGCAGCGCGCTCTGCATGCGAGGGCGATGCCCGATGTGCTTGTCGAGCAGCAGTCCCACGCCGATCAGCCAGAAGGCCAGGGCGCTGTTGGGGGCCATGCGCCCGGGATGAGGGCTGCTGTCGGCCAGCCAGGCGTGCAGGGGGCGCAGGTCCGCGCCGAGGTCGACCGAGAACAGCGTCTGGACCAGCATGGCCCCTGGCCAGATCAGCAACGGCAGGCTGACGAGCGAGGCCAGGCTTCCGGGCGGCGGGATGCGCGTCTGCGGCGATGCGTCGGCCATCAGCGCGATGCCGGCCAGCGCCATGCACACGCCGGAGCCCAGCACGATGGCGCCGGAAGCCGCGTCAGGGCGCAGCAGGATGGGCGTGTGCGTGAGCCAGCCGATCACCGCCAGCGCGCCGATCAGGCAGGCCAGCGTTCCACATGCGACATGCATGGCCAGAGGGCCGCGTTGTCCTGGGCTCATGAGGGCTTCGTCTAAAGGAAATAGCGCGCAATGTCTGAATTTATGCTGAAACGGCGCGCCTGTCCTGTTGTAAAGAGCCCGGATTTACCTCGAGTAATGCGCATCCGTGCGGGAATTCCCTCGGGTCGCGGCCGTCACTTGTCCAGGCCGCCCAGGCACAGGTACTTGGTCTCGAGGTAGTCGTCCATGCCCTGGCGCGCGCCTTCGCGGCCCTGGCCCGACTGCTTGACGCCGCCGAACGGCACCTCGCAGGTCGAGATCAGGCCCGTGTTGATGCCGACCATGCCGTACTCCAGGCCCTCGGCCACGCGGAAGATGCGGCCCACATCGCGGCTGTAGAAGTAGCTGGCCAGGCCGAACTCGGTGTCGTTGGACAAGGCGATGGCGTCGGCCTCGGTCTCGAACTTGAACACGGGCGCGACCGGGCCGAAGATCTCTTCCTTGGCCATGCGGGCGCTGGCCGGCACGTCCGACAGCACGGTCGGCTGGTAGAAGTGGCCGCCAGGGATGTCGGCGCGCTTGCCGCCCGTCACGACCTTGGCGCCCTTGCCCAGGGCATCGGCCATCAGCGTTTCGACCTTGGCCAGCGCGGCGGCCTCGATCAGCGGGCCTTGCGTCACGCCGGCCTCGAAGCCATTGCCCACCTTCATCTGCGAGACCTTCTCGGCCAGCTTGGCCACGAAGGCGTCGTAGATGCCCGACTGCGCATACAGCCGGTTGGCGCACACGCAGGTCTGGCCGGCGTTGCGGTACTTGCTGACCATCGCGCCTTCGACGGCCGCGTCCAGATCGGCGTCATTGAAGACGATGAAAGGCGCGTTGCCGCCCAGCTCCAGCGCCAGCTTCTTGACCGTGGGCGCGCACTGCTGCATCAGGATGCGGCCGACCTCGGTCGAGCCCGTGAACGACAGATGGCGCACGAGGTCGCTGGCGCACAAGGCCTTGCCCACGGCGATGGACTGCTCGGCGTCGGCCGTGATCACATTGAGCACGCCGGGCGGCATGCCCGCGCGCTGCGCCAGCTCGGCCACGGCCAGGGCCGACAGCGGCGTGGCCTCGGCCGGCTTGATGACCACGGGGCAGCCGGCGGCCAGGGCAGGGGCCACCTTGCGCATGATCATCGCTACGGGGAAGTTCCAGGGCGTGATGGCCGCGCACACGCCGATGGGCTGGCGGATCACCAGGAAGCGTTTGCTCGGATCGGTGCTGGGCACGGTTTCGCCGTAGACGCGGCGGGCCTCTTCGGCGAACCACTCGATGAAGCTCGAGCCGTATCCCACTTCGCCCTTGGCCTCGGCCAGCGGCTTGCCTTGCTCGGCGGTCATGATGCGCGCGAGGTCGTCGGCGTGCTGGTTCAACAGATGGAACCACTTCATCATGATCGCGCCACGGGCCTTGGCCGTCAGAGCGCGCCAAGCGGGCCAGGCCTTGTTGGCGGCCTCGATGGCCGCTTCGGTCTGCGCGGCGCCCAGGTTGGGCACCTCGGCCAGCCTGGCGCCGGTGGCCGGGTCGTTCACGGCGAAGCGCTGGGCGCCGTCCACCCATTCGCCGTTGATCAGGGCCTGGGTCTTGAGCAGGGTGGGGTCCTTGAGCGTGGCCAGTGGCGATGTCTGAGCGGTCATGTGGGTCCTCGAATCCTCGGTAATGCTGCCCGTCAAACACGGGTCTGGTCTGGTCCGCCATGATATGTCCCCTCAAACCTATAATCGAGGGCTTCGCCCTGCCGCTGCCGGGGCCGCCCCAGCAAAGCGCAAAGGGTGGCCGGCAAGACGCGGGCTGAATTCCGACATGCCCCAATTGGTACGACAGGTACGACAAGCAGAAAGTCCCCATGAAAGCCGCTGACATCCGCAAGACCTTCCTGGAGTTCTTCCAGTCCAAGGGCCACACCATCGTGGCGTCCAGCCCCGTCGTGCCGGGCGACGACCCGACCCTGCTGTTCACCAATGCGGGCATGAACCAGTTCAAGGACGTGTTCCTGGGCTTCGACAAGCGCCCCTACACGCGCGCCACGAGCTCGCAAAAGTGCATCCGCGCCGGCGGCAAGCACAACGACCTGGACAACGTCGGCTACACGGCCCGCCACCACACCTTCTTCGAGATGCTGGGCAACTTCTCGTTCGGCGACTACTTCAAGCGCGATGCCATCAACTTCGCCTGGGAGCTGCTGACCCAAGTGTTCAAGCTGCCGGCCGACAAGCTCACCGTCACGGTCTACGCCGAAGACGACGAGGCCTACGACATCTGGACGAAAGAAGTGGGCGTGCCCGCCGAGCGCGTGATCCGCATCGGCGACAACAAGGGCGCGCGCTACGCCTCCGACAACTTCTGGATGATGGGCGACACGGGCCCCTGCGGCCCCTGCACCGAGATCTTCTACGACCACGGCCCCGAGATCCCAGGCGGCCCTCCGGGCAGCCCCGATGAGGACGGCGACCGCTTCATCGAGATCTGGAACAACGTGTTCATGCAGTTCAACCGCGACGAGGCAGGCGTGATGCACCCGTTGCCCAAGCCTTCGGTGGACACGGGCATGGGCCTGGAGCGCATCGCCGCCGTGCTGCAGCACGTGCACGCCAACTACGAGATCGACCTGTTCGTGGCCCTGCTGGCCGCGGCCAAGGCCGCTGTCGAAGCCGGCGGCGGCACCGATGTCGACCCCGAGAGCCCCAGCCTCAAGGTCATCGCCGACCACATCCGCGCCTGCTCGTTCACGGTCGCCGACGGCGTCATCCCCAGCAACGAAGGCCGCGGCTACGTGCTGCGCCGCATCACGCGCCGCGCCATCCGCCACGGCTACAAGCTGGGCGCGCGCACGCCGTTCTTCCACAAGCTGGTGCACGCCCTGGTCGAGCAGATGGGCGATGCCTATCCCGAGCTGCGCACCAACGAAAAGCGCATCACCGATGTCTTGAAGACCGAAGAAGAGCGCTTCTTCCAGACCATCGCCCACGGCATGGAAATCCTCGAAGGCGCGCTGGCCACAGGCGCCAAGCAGATCGACGGCGAGACCGCCTTCAAGCTGCACGACACCTACGGCTTCCCCGTCGACCTGACGGCCGACGTCTGCCGCGAGCGCGACGTCACCGTCGACCAGGCCGGCTTCGATGCCGCCATGGCCCGCCAGCGCGAACAAGCGCGCGCCGCCGGCAAGTTCAAGATGGCCGCGGGCCTCGAGTACAAGGGCGCGCCAACCGCCTTCCACGGTTACGACCACCTCACGCACGAAGGGGCCAAAGTCACGGCCATCTACGTGGACGGCGCATCGGCGCAGCAAGCCACCGCTGGTGACGACGCCGTCATCGTGCTCGACAACACACCGTTCTACGCCGAGTCCGGCGGTCAGGCGGGCGACAGCGGCGATCTGCGCAACGGCACCAGCCGCTTCATCGTCGAAGACACGCAGAAGATCCAGGCCGACGTGTTCGGCCACCACGGCCGCATGGTCGAGGGCGCGATCAAGGTGGGCGACACGGTCAACGCCAAGGTCGATGCCGACGTGCGTGCCAAGACCATTCGCAACCACAGCGCCACCCACCTGATGCACAAGGCCTTGCGCGAAGTGCTCGGCGACCACGTGCAGCAAAAGGGCTCGCAGGTCACGGCCGACCGCACCCGCTTCGACTTCGCGCACAACGCGCCCATGACGGACGAAGAGATCCGCGAGGTCGAAGAACTCGTCAACGCCGAGATCCTCGCCAACGCCGATGCCCAGGCCAAGGTGATGGCGCTCGACGATGCGCAAAAGAGCGGCGCCATGATGCTGTTCGGCGAGAAGTACGGCGACGTGGTCCGCGTGCAGACCATCGGTTCGTCCAAGGAGCTGTGCGGTGGCACCCACGTCAAGCGCACGGGCGACATCGGCCTGTTCAAGATCGTGGCCGAAGGCGGCGTGGCTGCTGGCGTGCGCCGCGTCGAAGCCATCACGGGCGCGCAGACGCTGGCCTACACGCAGAACCTCGAAAGCATGGTCAAGGGCGTGGCCTCGATGCTGAAGGCGACACCACACGAAGTGCCGGCGCGCGTGGCCGCCGCGCAAGACCAGATCCGCGCGCTCGAAAAAGAAATCGCCGCCCTCAAGGGCAAGCTGGCCTCCAGCCAGGGCGACGAGCTGATGGCACAGGCCATCGACATCAAGGGCCTCAAGGTGCTGGCCGCGACGCTGGAAGGCGCCGATGCCAAGACCCTGCGCGACACGATGGACAAGCTCAAGGACAAGCTCAAGACCGCCGCCATCGTGCTGGCCGCCGTCGAAGGCGGCAAGGTCCAGATCGCCGCAGGCGTCACGGCCGACAGCACAGGCAAGGTCAAGGCCGGCGAGCTCGTCAACTTCGTGGCCCAGCAAGTGGGCGGCAAGGGCGGTGGCAAGCCCGACATGGCCATGGCCGGCGGCACCGATGCATCGGGCCTGCCCAAGGCACTGGCCAGCGTGCAGGCCTGGGTGTCAGAGCGCCTGTGATGCTCAGTTGGCGGCCATGACCACCTGGTTGCGGCCGCCCCGCTTGCCGTCGTAGAGCGCCGTGTCGGCGCGGGCAATCGCCTGCTCGGCGTTCTCGGTCGCCTGCATGGTGGCCACGCCCAAGGTCAGGCTGACCTTGAATGACGCCCCATCGGCCTCGAGCAGCAACGCATTGATCTTGCTGCGCAGGCGCTCCGCCACGATCCGCGCGCCCTCCGCGTCGGTGTCGGGCAGCACGACCAGGAACTCCTCGCCGCCCCAACGCGCCAGGAAGTCCACATCGCGCATGCCGCTCGTCAGGGTCTGGCTCACGCGCTGCAACACCATGTCGCCCACATCGTGGCCTTTGGTGTCGTTGATGTGCTTGAAGTGATCCAGGTCGCACAGGATGAACGACAGGGCCGGCTGTCCACGGCGCACGCGGCTTTCCTCGCGCCGCATGACCTCGGTGACGGCGCGCCGGTTCTTGAGCTTGGTGAGCGAGTCCGTCGTGGCCATCTCGCGCAGGGCCGTGGCCGCCTTGTTGATCAGGTAGTAGTAATAGCCGGCCAGGAAGATGAGGATGATCATCACGCCGAGCACATTGAAGTAGTGCAGGCCATCGACCACGGCCGAGCTCAGCTCCTTGGCCGGGCCCTGGTGCCTGAAGCTGATGTCCAGCACCAGATAGCACAGCATCACGCCCAGTACCGTGATGGCCTTGATGCTCACGGGCTTGATCGAACTGATCACGGCCACAGGGATGACCAGCAGGATGTAATAGTGAAAGCCCGTGTCCCATCCGATCATGGCCACGGCCAGGATGGCATGCCCGAGCACCTCCAGCACGGCCAGCGCCCAGGCCCGCTCGACAGCGCCTCGGCGCGCCAGCTCGAACACGGCCACATAGCACAGCACGCTGCCGATGTTGATGTAGGCGAGGGTGGTGACGCCCGTCCAGAAAAACAGGCTGCAGAACGCGACATGCGTGAGCCCCGCGATGATGCCGATGCCTTGCAGCAGCGCCCTGAACGCTTCGGGTTGCGCAGCCTCGGTGCCATGCCAGGCCTGCTCGGGTGCGTCTGTGTCGATTGCAGGCTGCGCCATGCGTCCGACTCCTTTTTTGGAAGATCAGTTCATATCGTCTGGTGGGATGCGAAACTTGAGCCGGCCCATTTTGTGATGTAGATCACAAACCCCACATCGAGCATGGGTCAATGCTGCCGAAAATGTCGTATCAGCACCCTTGCTGTCACGCTTCATCCTGTGCAAGATCAGTGTGCGTGCCTACAGTGAAAACTACTGAAAGCCGATCAAGAGGTGACAACGATGAGCACTCAATCCCACCCCGAAGCCCAGCATCCCATCATCCCGCGTGAGAGGCTGAATTTCGCGCTCGATGGCGACATCGAGAAATACTGGTTTGGCGGCGATGCATTCAAGAGCCGATTCTGGGATGCCCTGTCCGTCATTTTCCCGCCCGGCGAGAAGTTCTTCATGACCTGCGTGCGCGATTTCCGCGACCAGATCACCGATCCCAAAATGCTGGAAGACATCCAGGGCTTCAACCGCCAGGAAGCCCAGCACACGCTCGTGCACCGCCAGGACAATGACCGCCTGCGCAAGCAAGGCATCAACGTCGACCGCCTCAACAAGTACGTCGAGAACCTGCTGAGCGTGCATTACCGTGGCCGCTACAGCCGTGCCTACACGCTGGCCATCACGTCCGCGCTCGAGCACTTCACCTCCATCATCGCGCACAGCCTGTTCGACAAGCGCGACATCATGAAGGAGGCCGATCACCGCGTGCGCGCCATGTACGCCTGGCACGCCATCGAAGAGGTCGAGCACAAGGGCGTGGCCTACGACGTCATGGTCGACTACGCCAAGGTCGGCTACTTCAAGCGCGTCTTCGCGCTGATGCACGCCTCGGTCATGTTCCCGGCCACGATCTTCTGGGTGCAGCGCCAGCTCTTCATCGAAGACGGCTTCACGGCCTTCCAGCGCGCCAAGCTGTTCGCCAAGGGCATGTGGTGGTTGTTCAAGCCGGGCGGCCTGCTGCAGCCCATGGCCAAGCACTACTGGACGTACTACAAGCCCGGCTACCACCCCTGGGAAGAGTCCGACCAGTACGGCTACGACGAGTGGCTGGCCGCCTTCAACAGCACGAAGGACCCGGTCAAGGCCAGCGAGCAGATGCGGCACGATCTGGCGCTCAGCGCCTGATACATGTGCAAAACTCAACGGATAAGGGAAGGGCCTCTTCGGAGGCCCTTTTTCTTGTCCGCAAAAGATATAAAACCTGGTAAAAACACGGGGATATGGGTGTCGCTGGCGAAACCCTGCTGTCACCCAGCATCCTGTTTGCGCAGGTATATATTTTTTACAGTATGTCCATTCTGAAGACACCCCCGAGAGTTTCAGCAAATGGCCTACAAGACCGAGCAGCAACATCCCATCGTCCCGCGCGAGCGCCTGGACTTTGGCCTGGACAGCAAAGACATCCCCAAGTACTGGTTCGGCGGCGATGCGTTCAAGACGCGCTTTTTCGATGCCATGTCGCTGATCTTCCCGCCCGGTGAAAAATTCTTCATGACGACCGTGCGCGATTTCCGCGACCGCGTCACCGACCCCAAGCTGCTGCAGGACATCAAGGACTTCAATCGCCAGGAAGCCCAGCACAGCATGGTGCACAACCAGTACAACGACCGCCTGCGCGAGCAAGGCATGCCCGTCGAGCAGCTCATCGGCTGGCTCGAATGGCTGCTGTTCGACCACTACCGTGGCAAGTTCAGCCGCGAGTACACCCTGGCCATCACCGGTGCGCTCGAGCATTTCACGGCCATCGGCGCCCACCCCATGTTCGACGAGCGCGACATCATGCGCGAAGCCCATCCCAATGTGCGCGCCATGTACGCCTGGCATGCCATCGAGGAGGTCGAGCACAAGGGTGTCGCCTACGACGTGATGATCGATTACGCCAAGGTGAGCTACGCCACGCGCATCACGGCCATGGTCCACGCCACGTTCATGTTCCCCTACGTGATCTTCAAGTTCCTGAACGCGATGCTCAAGGCCGACGGCTTCTCGCGCTGGGAGCGCATCAAGCTCAACGCCCGCGGCCTGTACTGGCTGCTCAAGCCCACGGGCTTCGCCGCGCCCATCTACAAGCACTATTTCCCGTACTACAAGCCCAGCTACCACCCTTGGGAAGAGGTGGACCAGCCCGGCTACAAGGAGTGGGTGGCCGCCTTCAACCTGCGCCGTGACCCCGTCGAGGCCAGCGAGTTGATGCGTGCCGCCATGGCACGTTGATATTTATCGCATTGCTGCCCTCGTAGTTGGTTAGACTTCGGCACACTCCCTAGGGGTGTGCCGATTTCGTTTATGCGTATTCCACTGCCACCGCAAGCTGTTCTCGAAGCCATGGGCATCAAGCCCATACCGCTGTTCATGTTGTCCGCCTGGATCAAGGCGGCGGCCAAGTGCGGCTTCAACGTCCAACCCTTGTTCAAAGAGGCGGGGATCACGATCGATCTCATCCGCCTGGAAGACGCGCGCGTCTCGCCCGTGCAGTTGATCTCGCTGCTCGAGCAGTGCGTGGCCCTCTCGCCCGACAAGCACTTCCCGCTCGTGCTGGGCGACACTTTCGCCTTCGAGTCGCTGCCCGAGTTCGAAACCCTGCTGACCACCAGCCCGACGCTGCGCGAGGCCCTGCGCGTGGCCGATCTGGCGCGGCGCATGGTCATCCCCTGGCTCAAGCTCGAGGTGCGGGAAGACGGCGACCAGGCCCGCGTGCTGGCCCAGTTCGAGGCCCCGATCCCTACGCTGGCCCGCACCTACGGCCTGCCGCTCAATCTGGTGACGCAGGCCATCCTGGCCTGTATCCGCAAGTTCGGACGCTCGCTGCAGGGCACGGAAGAGGGCTTCGTCGGCGTGACCTTGCAAAGCCCACGGCCCGCCAATGCCGAGCAGTTCGAGCAGTTCTTCGGCGTGCCCGTGTCTTTCGACGCCGAGGCCGACGCGCTGGTGTTCGAGCGCCGCATCCTCGATCAGCCGCTCGAAGGCGCTTTCCCGTCGCTGCACGAGCAGGCGCATTTCCTGGCCGAGCAGCGCCTGGGCAAGGAAGCGCGCCGCCAGGGCGTGGCCGCCGAGATCGAAGAGTTCATCACGCGCGATCCGACCTTGCTCGCCCTGGGCGTGGAGGACATGGCCGACCGCCTCAACCTGCACCCGCGCACGCTGCAGCGCCGCCTGAAAGACGAGGGCGACAGCTACCTGCACGTGCAGGCCCGCATGCGCCACCGGCTGGCCTGCGAGTGGCTCAAACAGGGCGATGTGTCCATCGACGACATCAGCGCGCGCCTGGGCTTCTCGGATCGCCGCGCTTTCACGGCCGCCTTCAAGCGCTGGGAAGGCGCGACGCCGAGCGCCTGGCGCGAACAGCAGATCTGACCCCGCGGTCATCTGCGATTCTGATATTCGGAAAAGTCAGATTGATGGTTTTGTGGTGCCCATCACGGCAAATTGTCATAGTCAGACAGGGTTGTCTAGGGTTAGCGCTTGGTAAGACATGGTTAACCCGCGCAAATATTCTGGCCGTTTGACGTAGAACATTCCTTTTTGGGTGGCGTAAATTATTGCATGTGTCAAGTCAAACACATAGATTGAAGTCATGCCGACGACCGTCAGGAGGCTGTCGACACGTGAAGATTTAAATTGAATCACGCTGTTGTCAGATGTCGTCAGCCGAGTTTGATCTTGGGTTTGACTTCAGCTATGTATCCATCGCAGTCCCCGTCTTCCATGCCGCTGCCCGCCTTGGCCAGCGGCGCCAGGCCGCCAACGCGTGCGGCTTTACCATCGAACCGGTGCTGCGCGATGCGGGCATCACGCCCTACGATCCACAGATGCCCCTCAGGGTATCACCGCAGCGCCTGTTCAAGCTTTCCAGATGTGCGTGGAGCGGGCCCGGGGGCCGCACTTTCCGTTCGCGCTGGGCGATTCCTTCGTCTTCGAGCACTTTGCCGAGTTCGACAGCTTCATCGCCTCGTGCTCGACGATGCGCGAGATGCTCGAGATGGCCCACTGGGCGCGCGATCGGCCGGCGCCCTGGATGTCACTGCACCTGGACGAGTTCGGCTCCGAGGCGCATTTGCGCGTCGAGATGAACGTGCCCGATCCCGACCCACGCGCCCTGTGCCATGTGCGCGAAGTGGCGCTGTCGGCTATCCACCGCGTGCTGGCGCCGCGCCAGCAAGTGTTCGAACCGGCCGCCGTCGGTGCGCGTGGCCAGCGCGCCGCCCGCGCACCAGCAGGAGTTCACCGAGCACTTCGGCGTGCCCGTGTTCTTCGGCGAAAACGGCCGATGCGCTGGTGATGGACCGCCGCTGGCTGGACATGTCCGCTCAACACCTTCCTGCCCGAGGCCAACAGCCAGGCGCGCCAGATGATCGAACGCCGCCTGACGCGCGAAGTGGGCGAGCGCCGCATCGTCGATGAAGTGCGCTGGGCGCTGGAGCGCCGGCCCGAGTTGCTGCGTGAAGGCCTGGACGCCACGGCCGCCGCGCTGGGCCTGCATCCGCGCACACTGCAGCGTCGCCTGCAGGCCGAGGGCATCAAGTACGTGGACATCCAGTCGCAGGCCAAGTGCCAGCGCGCCCAGACCATGCTGCGCCGCCGCGTGATTAGCATGGAGTTCATCAGCATGGAGTTGGGTTCCTCGGACTGCTGCGCTTTCACCTTCGCCTTCAAGCGCTGGACGGGCCGTCGCCCAGCGCCTACCGGGGCCAGTTGGGCGCCAACGTCCGCTGAGCCATGAACGGGGCTTCGGCCAGCCGCCCTGGCCCACGCGCGGCGCGCCAGAGCCTGTAGCAATCCGGGCCATGTCAGAACGTTCAGATCTCCAAGGCCGGCACATCGCGCTGGGCCTGACGGGCGGCATCGCCTGCTACAAGTCGGCCGAACCGGTGCGCTTGCTGGTCAAGGCGGGTGCCACCGTGCAGGTCATCATGACCGAGGCCGCCGAGGCCTTCATTACGCCGGTGGCCATGCAGGCGCTCTCCGGGTGCCCTGTGCTCACCAGCCAGTGGGATGCGCGCGAGCCCAACAACATGGCGCACATCAACGCCAGCCGGGAGGCCGATGCCATCATCGTGGCGCCTGCCAGCGCCGACTTCATCGCCAAGCTCGTGCAAGGCCGCGCCGACGAGCTGCTCAGCCTGGCCTGCCTGGCGCGCCCGCGCGAGAGCTGCCCGTTGCTGGTCGCGCCGGCCATGAACCGCGAGATGTGGTCGCACCCGGCCACGCAGCGCAACGTCGCGCAACTGACGCAGGATGGCGCGCTCGTGCTCGGCCGGGCAATGGCGACCAGGCCTGCGGCGAAATCGGTGACGGGCGCATGCTCGAGCCCTTTGAGTTGCTCGACGAACTCGATCGCCTTCTTCCAGCCCAAAGTGCTGCAATGGCGTCGCATCCTGATCACGGCCGGCCCGACCTTCGAGCCCATCGACCCCGTGCGCGGCATCACCAACCACTCGAGCGGCAAGATGGGCTTCGCCCTGGCGCGTGCGGCCCACGAGGCCGGTGCCAACGTCACGCTGATCGCCGGGCCTGTGCACCTGCCCACGCCACGTGGCGTGCGCCGCATCGACGTGATGACCGCCCAGCAGATGCACGATGCCGTGCTGCCAGCCGCCGCGCAGCACGAGGTCTTCATCGCCACGGCCGCCGTGGCCGACTGGCGCCCGGCCTCGCTGAGCGAACACAAGATCAAGAAGGAGGGCAAGAAGGTCGCGCCGACTTTCGAGCTCACCGAGACCCCGACATCCTGGCCGCAGTGGCCGCCTTGCCCAAGGCACCTTACTGCGTGGGCTTCGCCGCCGAGAGCGAGACCCTGCTCCACCACGCCCGCGCCAAGCTGCAGCGCAAGCGCATCCCGCTGATCATCGGCAACCTGGGCCCGGCCACCTTCGGCCGTGACGACAATGCCTTGCTGGTCGTCGATGCCCAATCGCACCATGCCCTGCCCGAAGACGGCAGCGCCACGGACAACTCACGCTGGCCCGCGCCCTGATGCAAGAGCTGGCCAAGCGATTCCAAGCAGTCAAACCATCACCACAGTAGACATCCGCGTCCTCGACCCCCGCATGGCCGACAGCCTGCCTGCTCACGCCACGCCTGGCAGCGCCGGTCTCGATCTGCGGGCCTGCCTCGATGAGGCCATCGTGCTGGTGCCCGGACAGACGCACCTCATCCCGACCGGCCTGTCGATGACCTGGGTCACCCGGGGCTGGCGGCCATGATCCTGCCGCGCTCGGGCCTGGGCCACAAGCACGGCATCGTGCTGGGCAACCTGGTCGGCCTGATCGATCTGATTACCAGGGGCCGCTGATGGTGAGCTGCTGGAACCGTGGACAGAGCACTTTCACGATCCAGCCGATGGAGCGCATCGCGCAACTGATCATCGTGCCGGTCGTGCAGGCGCAGTTCAGGCTGGTGGATGCGTTCGAGAACTCGGCGCGCGGCGAGGGCGGTTTCGGTTCGACCGGGCGCGGCTGATCTGCCTGTTGCTGGCGTGAGGCCGTGCAAAGCGGCCTCTACGCTGCGTCGTCAGTGAATGGTTTCGTCGGGCGGCGCCGACCGCGACACGCTCAGCGGCGAGACGGACACCGAGCCCTGCTCGACTTCCTCTTCCGTGGCCGAGCGCACATCGCAGACCTTCAAGGCCAGGCGCAAGGCCATGCCGGCCAGCGGGTGGTTGCCGTCCAGCACCACGTGCGTATCGTAGACCTCGGTGACCGTGTAGATCGCATCGCGCGGCAGATCGGGCGTGGTCGCGCCTTCGGGCGGACCATCGAACTGCATGCCCTCCGACACTTCCTTCGGAAGATGTCGCGCGTCTCGAAGAAAACCAGCTCGGCGTGGTAATCGCCAAAGGCCTGATCGGGCTCCAGGTGCAGGTTGGCTTCGAAGCCGATGGTCTGGCCGATCAAGGTTTGTTCCACCTTGGCGAGCAGGTCGTCGCCGCCGAGCAAGAACTCCATCGGCTCGGCCAGCTCATCAATCAATTGCCCCTGGGCGTCTTCCAGACGCCACATCAGGCTCACTACGCAGGGAGAGGAAATGATCATGCCCCGATCATCTCATGCCCGGCTTGCGTTCCCGGATTCATGTGGCCTCGCCCGGGCATCGCACAATGCAGGGATGACATCCTCCAAGACCTCACCCGCCTCCAGCACATCCTGCACTGGACATCGCCCAGATCACGCCCCTGCTGGGCGGCATGTCGCCAGAGACGTTCATGCGACGCCATTGGTAGAAGAAGCCGCTCTTGATTCGCCAGGCCATGCCCGGTGTGCGCCCGCCCATCGACCGCCAGAAGCTGTTCGCGCTGGCCGGCCAGGACGATGTGGAGTCGCGCCTGATCGTGCACACGTCCGGCCAGGACGCCAAGGGTGTCGCCACAAGAGCTGGCAAGGGCAAGGCAAAAGCCACGCAGGCCAGCTGGCAGTTGCAGCACGGGCCATTGAACCGCCGCAGCCTGCCGCCCTTGACCCAGCCCGGCTGGACCTTGCTGGTGCAGGGCCTGGACCTGCACGTGCCCGCCGCCTGCGAGATGCTGCAGCAATTCCGTTTCGTGCCCGATGCGCGCCTGGACGACCTCATGATCTCGTATGCCACCGATGGCGGCGGGGTCGGCCCGCACTTCGACTCGTACGACGTCTTCCTGCTGCAGGTGCACGGGCAGCGCAAATGGCGCATCGGGCCGCTCAAGGACGCGAGCCTGCAGCCCGACGTGCCTTTGAAGATCCTCAGCCACTTCGTGCCCGAGCAGGAGTGGGTGCTCGGAGCCGGGCGACATGCTCTACCTGCCGCCGCGCTGGGCCCACGATGGCGTCGCGCAGGGCGAGTGCATGACCTGCTCGATCGGCTTTCGGGTGCCTGAAGAGACCGAGCTTGGCGCGCGAGGTGCTCTTGCGCTGGATCGAGGGGCTGGAGACGCCCGCCAAGCCGAAGCGCTATCAGGATCCCAAGCAGCAGGCCACGGCCACGCCCGGCCTGATCCCCTCGGCATTGCAGGACTTCGCCGCCGCCGCCGTGGCCAAGGCGCTGGCGGACCCGGCGGCCTTGTCCTCTGCCTTGGGCGAGGTGCTGACCGAGCCCAAGCCGCGCGTGTGGTTCCAGGCAGGCGAGCCGCTGCCCGACGGCGTGGGCGTGCGTCTGGACCCTCGCACGCGCATGGTCTACGATGAGCAGCGCGTCTTCGCCAATGGCGAGTCATGGCGCGCGGCGGGTAAAGATGCGCGTCACTTGCGCTTGTTGGCGGACACTCGCAGGCTGGATGCCCGCGTCGTGACCCAGGTCAGCGAGGCCTTGCGCGAACTGCTGGACCAATGGTGCGAAGACGGCTGGCTGCACCCTGAAACCTGAGCTGCCATCGCGCCGAGATGGGGCATGAGGAGTTCACATGGCTGATCACACGGTGGCAACACAAGGTAACGAACTCTCAGGCCGCATCAGCAGCTGGCGCGACTTCGCCGACCGCGTCGGCGCCGCCATGGCCATGGCAGCCGCCAGCCCCACCGATATCACGCTGATGGACATTGACTTTGTTCACTGGCCAATCGGGCAACGCAGCGTGATGGAGGCATTTCACCAATGGGGGCTCATTTCGCGTGGGCCTCATTGCCAGGTGATCGCGCACAGCTATGATGCTTTCGCGCGCCGGCATCCGCGCTGGGTGGCCTGGCGGGGCACGTGGGCGCACCGGGTCAGTTGCTACCAGGTGTCTGACGAATGGGTGTCATCTTTGCAGCCTACATTGTTGCTGCACGGTACCTTGGGCCTGCGGCTTCACGAGCCGCTGCATGGTGTCGGTGTATGGACCCGCGACGATGCGGCGCTGAAGTCCTGGATGACGGAAATTGATGTAATTTTGCAACGCTCACACGAGGCCTTGCCTCCCACAACCCTGGGCCTATAGGGAATAGCCTGATGCGACGTATAATCAGCGGCTGAATGTGGAGCAACGCCAGTTGCGATGCATCCTTTGCCCTTGTCTCGTATTTCTATGGGACTGTGGGCTCTGCACATAGTTCCAAGACCACCAGTTTTATTTGACACTCCTTTTGAGGATACAAGCATGAAAAAGTCGCTCCTGCTGGCTTCGCTGATCGCTGCCATGGCCCTGGCCGCTTGCGGTAAGAAAGAACCCGCTGCTACGGAAGCCGCTTCGGCCGCTACGGAAGCTGCTTCTGCTGCTACGGAAGCCGCTTCGGCCGCTTCGGAAGCCGCTCCTGCTGCTTCGGAAGCCGCTTCGGCCGCTACGGAAGCCGCTTCTGCTGCTGCCAGCGCTGCCTCGAACTGATTCATCGGTTCGATGGTACAAAAAGCCGCTCTTCGGAGCGGCTTTTTTCGTCCATATTTCGCTCATTTGGTCTTGCCAGATTTGGTCCCGCCAGATAACGGCGGCGACGAGGCGAAAAAAATCCCGACGCGAGGTCGGGATGGGTGGATAGGTTGATTCTGGCCTCGCGGCGTGGTCAGCCCAGTTCGTCCAGCAGCTGCTTGACGATGCGCCTGGCCGTGGGCGTGTTGCTGGCCTGGCCCTTCTCGTCCGTGACGCTGACCAGGCTGTTCTTGCCCTGGCCTTGCACCTGCACCTTGTAGCGGCTCAGGCCATCGCCGTTCGAGCTGGCGCCGAACATGCGTGCGAAGAAGCCGGGCTTGGAGGCTTCGGGGTCGTTGTCGGACAGGCGCACTTCATAAACGCCTTGCTTGCGGTCGCGGTTCTCGACCGTGAAGCCGCTGCGGTCCAGTGCCAGGCCGACGCGGCGCCAGGAGGTGTCGAAGTCGGCATCGACGGTCAGCGACAGGCCATCGGTGTTCAGGCGGGCGAGGTTGCTGGTGGGCGTGGCTGGCGCCTGGTCGTTCTTGGCGGCGGCCACGGCATCCTTGGGCGCACCCAGCTTGGCCATCAGGCGCGACAGCATTTCGCTTTCCAGCGTGGGGTCGCTGGGGCGGCCGCGCCAGATGGTCTGGTCCTTGCGGCTGTCGGTGTATTCCTCGCTCATGCCGCGATGGCTGATGTAGACCTCGCTGCCGGTGGCCGTGCGCTCGATGCGCGTGCGGTACATGTCGCGCAGGCCGGTGTCGTAGAGCGAGCCGAACACCTTGCCCAGCGTGCTGCGGATGATGCCGTCGTCGGCCACATTGGCCTTGTTCTCGGACCAGTTGGTCTCCATCACGCCGACGGTGGGCTGGTCGGTCGTGAGCGCGAAGCCCATGCCGGTCCAGAAGGCGCGGACCTGGTCCCAGATCTGCTCGGGCGGCTGGTTGACGACCAGCCAGCGCATCTGGCCCTGGCGTTCCAGCTTGACGGCGCCCGCCTGGTTGGGAGCGATGTCGCTGGGGGGGGCGGCTTCGGGCGTCGCGCCCTTCATCAGGCTCGTGGCCGACACGGACGAAGCGGCGACCTGACCGTAGCGCTGCTGGCCGGGCAGTTGGCTCAGATCGGGCGGCACCTCGAGCTTGACGGTCTGATTGCCGCTGGTGCGGTAGTCGACCTTGTCACCCGACAGGGCATTGCTGACGGAGGAACAACCGGAAGTGACGAGCGTGGCGGCCAGCGCGGCACTCAGCGCGATAGGGGTCTGGTGACGTTGTTTGATCGACATGGGTAATCAGGTTCGGGCCCTGGTGCGTACAGGGCCTGGGTCAGGGGTCGACGAAGGCTCAGAGCACCCCGGATTCGCGCAGGGCCGTCTCGACAACGGCTTGTGCCGATTCCGACAGTGGTGTCAGTGGCAGGCGCAGCGTACCACCAACCTTGCCCATTCTGGCCAGGGCCCACTTCACGGGGATCGGATTGGGTTCGACAAACAGCTGTTTGTGCAGTGGCAGCAACTGCATGTGCAGCGCGACGGCGCGCTTGGCGTCCAGGGCCATGGCGGCTTTGCACAGGTCGGCCATGCCGCGCGGCGCGACGTTGGCCGTGACGCTGATGTTGCCGTGGCCGCCGAGCAGCATCAGGGCGACAGCGGTGGGGTCATCGCCCGAGTAGATCGAGAAGCCCTTGGGCGCGTGCTTGATCAGCCAGGCGGCGCGCTCGAGGTTGCCGGTGGCCTCCTTGATGCCGATGACGCCGGGCAGCTTGGCCAGGCGCAATGCGGTTTCAGGGGCCATGTCGGCCACGGTGCGGCCGGGCACGTTGTAGAGCACGACAGGGATGTCGACGGCTTCGACGATGGCCTTGAAGTGCTGGTAGATGCCTTCTTGTGTGGGCTTGTTGTAGTAGGGCACGACCTGCAGGGTGCAGTCGGCGCCGACCTTCTTGGCGTACTCGCTCAGCTCGATGGCTTCTTTGGTGGAGTTGGCGCCGCAGCCGGCCATCACGGGCACGCGGCCGGCGGCCTGCTCGACCGAGACGCGGATGATCTCGCGGTGCTCTTCGACGTCGACCGTGGGCGATTCGCCCGTGGTGCCGACGACGCCGATGCAGTTGGTGCCTTCGGCGATGTGCCAGTCGATCAGTGCGCGCAGGCTGTCGTAATCGACACTGCCGTCAGGGTGCATGGGCGTGACCAATGCGACGATGCTGCCAAAAATGGGTTTCATGCTCATTCCTTCAATCCTGCGATTCTACTGGGCGGCAGGGGGATGCGAGGCCAGGGGCGATTGCGTGAATCCCCCAGGGTGGCCTGCCTGGGCTCAGTGCTGGCGTGCTTCTTCGCGCGCGTCCCCGTTCAGGGCTGCCAGGACGAGTTTGTCCAGAAGCCGGGGCGTCAGCAGCTTGATCCAACGTCCGAGCTTGCCTTTGGCCGACATGACGATGTCTCTTTGGCGTCTGGCCATGCCGACGCGGATGAGGCGGGCGCATTCTTCGACGCTCATGGCGCCCGTTTCGTCCAGGCCGCTCTTGCCGGCCACCTGGCCTTCGGCGTTGAAGCCGCGGTAGCGGATCTCGGTGGCGACGACGCCCGGGTAGGCGATGGTGACCGATACGCCGTGCGGCGCCATCTCGACGCGCAGGGCCTCGAAAAAGCCGGTCATGGCGAATTTGGTGGCGCAGTAGGCCGTGCGGCCCGGTACGCCCACCAGGCCGGCGAGGCTGGAGACGGCCACGATGCGGCCGCGGCTGGCCTGGATGTGGGGCAGGGCGGCCTGCGTGCACCAGGCGCTGCCCCAGAGGTTGACTTGCATGAGGCGTTCGTACCAGGCCAGGTCGGTCACGTCGGCGAGCAAGGCGTGGGCGGACATGCCGGCGTTGTTGACCAGGGTGTCGATGCGGCCGAAACGCGCCAGCGTGTCGCCGATGAGGCGCTGGCAGTCGGCCTGCTGGCTGACGTCGGTCGGGCAGACCAGCACTTCGCTGCCGTGCGCCTGGCATCGGGTGGCGACGTCGGCGAGCTTGTCGTGGCTGCGGGCGGCGAGGACGAGGCCGAGTTGTTGGCCGTGTTCCTGGGCGAGCTGGCGCGCCAGTTCCGCGCCGATGCCGTCGGAGGCGCCCGTGATGATCACCACGTTTGTCGTCATGTGGAAAACCGCTCCATGGTCCGGTGGCCGCATCGGTGGGCCACGCCTGGGTGTCGATTGGAACAGAACAGCGGCGGGTCAGACCTGCATGTTCATGATGTCGGTGTAGGCCTGCACGAGCTTGTTGCGCACCTGCACGGCGGACTGGAAGCCCAGTTGCGCCTTCTGCATGGCGATCATGGTTTCTTCGAGGCTGACGGTCGGGTTGTCGAACTGCACTTCGCGTTGCATGGTCGTGGCCGTCGCCTGGGATTGGCTGATCGAGTTCAGGGCGCCCGCGAACGAGGTCTGGAAGCTCGGCTTGTCGACGGCGCTGCCGCCGCCGGCCGCGTCGGCGCGGGTCTTGGCTTCGACCCGCCGTGCGACATCGGACATGCCTGCCTTGGCGGCGGCCTGCGCGAAATCGAAGGGCTTGAGTTTCAGGTCCATGTGCCGATATCCCGACAAGGTGTGATGCAGTTCACCACATTCGCCACTCTACGCGGTTACTACTGATGCGATACCCAAAAGAGGTCCGCATTTAGCTGGCTGTTCCCGGCACTTTTACCTCCCGCGACTCCGAATAATGGGCTCGTTATGGCGGGTTTGCGGCATCGTGATGTTTCGATGCGCGGCCCAACGCTTCGACCGCTCATGGACGTCACAGTTGCTCAACCTCAAGCTCTAGCCGCCTCGCCCTCTTCGGAGGTGATCGAGGCTTCCCCTGGTTTTGCCCAGCGGGTCATGGCTCTGCCGATGCAGCGCAAGCTGATGCTGGCGGGCGGCATCGCCGCGCTCCTCGCGATCTTCGTGGCCATGATGGTCTGGGGGCGCGAGGGCGATTACCGGGTGCTCTACGCCAACCTGTCGGACAAGGACGGGGGCGCGATCCTGACGCAGCTGCAGCAGATGCAGGTGCCCTACAAGATGGCCGATGGCGGCGGGGCGATCCTGGTGCCGGCGGACAAGGTGCACGATGTGCGCCTGAAGCTCGCTTCGGCCGGCCTGCCCAAGGGCTCCGTGGTCGGCTTCGAGCTGATGGAGAACCAGAAGTTCGGCGTGACGCAGTTCCAGGAGCGGCTGAATTTCCAGCGCGGGCTGGAAGGCGAGCTGACGCGTTCGATCCAGTCGATCTCGAGCGTGCAGAGCGCCCGCGTGCACTTGGCCCTGCCCAATCAGAACGGTTTTTTCAGGGAGCAGCAAAAGCCCTCGGCTTCGGTCGTGCTGACCTTGTACCCCGGCCGCACGCTGGACCGCGGCCAGATCGCGGGCATCGTGCACCTGGTGTCCTCGAGCGTGCCCGAGATGTCGACCAAGGCCGTGAGCATCGTCGACCAGACGGGCGCCTTGCTGTCGGGGCCGCAGGAGGGCGCCGATCAAACCGGGCTGGACGCGCAGCAACTGCAGTACGTGCGCCAGATCGAGAGCAACTACACCCAGCGCATCCGCGACATCCTGGAGCCGGTGGTGGGCAAGGAGAACCTGCGGGCGCAAGTGAACGCGGAAGTGGATTTCTCGCAGATCGAGTCGACGGCCGAGGAGTACAAGCCCAATCAAGGCCAGCAGGCATCGGCGTCGATCCGCAGCCAGCAGACCAGCGAGCAAAGCGGGCAGGGCAGCGCCACGCCTTCGGGTGTGCCGGGCGCGGCCAGCAACCAGCCGCCCGTGCCCGCCACGGCACCGGTGAACGGCTCGGCCCAGCAACTGCAGGCCGCGCAAGGTGGCGGCACGACGAACAGCACGAGCCGCCGCGAGGCCGTGACCAACTACGAGGTCGACAAGACCGTGCGTGTGACGCGCAATGCCACGGGCACGATCAAGCGCCTCAATGCCGCCGTGGTGCTGAACCACCGCACGACGACCGATGCCAAGGGCAAGACGACCACGCAGCCCATTTCGCAGGAAGAGTTGGACAAGCTGACCTCGCTGGTGCGCGAGACGATCGGCGCCGACGACAAGCGCGGTGACTCGGTCAAGATCATCAACACGCCTTTCCATGTGGACAAGGAAGAGGTCGATGAGACGCCGATGTGGAAGCGTCCCGAGACCATCGACATCGTGCGCACATTGGCGCTGCCGTTGGGCCTGGCGCTGGCGGCCGTGGTCGTCGTGTTCGGCGCGATCCGGCCTGCGATCAAGGCTGCGCAACCGCCGGAGCCCAGCCCCGAAGAGAAGCAAAAGCTCAACGCCGTGGTCGACGACGACAACGAGCTGCCCGGCATGGACCAGACCGAAGTGCTGGCGCTGGAAGGCCCCGCCGGACCGGATGCCCGGCTCGAGGCCGCGCGCCAGTTCGCCCGCGAGAACCCCATGGCCATGGCCGGCGTGGTGCGCGGCTGGATGAACAACTGATCGAGGACGAGAGAGATGGACGAGCAAGGTATCGAGGACGCCGCGATTCTCCTGATGAGCCTGGGAGAGGAAGAGGCCGCCGAGGTATTCAAGCATCTGGAGCCCAAGGAGGTCCAGAGCCTGGGCGAGACCATCGCCAAGCTCAAGACGATCAACAAGGACCGGATCAACAGCGTGCTGGACCGCTTCGCCGAGGAGTCGACGGAGATGGGGATGCTGGTGCCCGATACCGACGAGTACATCAAGTCGGTGCTGCGCAAGGCGCTGGGCGACGAGAAGGCCAATCTGCTGATCGACCGCATCATCCAGGGCAGCGATGTGGCGGGCATCGAGAGCCTGAAGTGGATGGACGCGGGCTCGGTGGCCGAGCTGCTGCGCAATGAACACCCGCAGATCGTCGCGGCCATCCTGGTCCACCTGGATCCGGATCAGGCTTCGTCGGTGCTCAAGTGCTTCACCGACCGCCATCGCAACGAGGTGATGGTGCGCATCGCCACGCTCGACGGCATCCAGCCCACGGCGCTGAGGGACCTCAACGAGGTGCTGTCGCGTGTGCTGGCGGGCGGCGGGCAGGTGCGCAAGTCGTCGATGGGCGGCGTCAAGCCGGCGGCCGAGATCATCAACCTGATGGGCTCCAGCGTGGAGACCTCGGTGCTGGACTACATCCGCGAAGCCGACAGCGATCTGGCGCAGAAGATCATGGACAACATGTTCACCTTCGACGACCTGATCAAGCTCGACGACAAGGGCTTCCAGGCGCTGCTCAAGGAAGTGCAGACCGAATCGCTCATCATCGCGCTCAAGGGTGGCTCCCCCGAGATCCGCGACAAGGTCTTCAAGAACATGTCCAGCCGCGCGGCCGAGACGCTCAAGGAAGACCTGGAGTCGCGCGGCCCTGTCAAGCTGTCCGAAGTGGAAGCCGAGCAGAAGGAACTGTTGAAGATCGTCCGCCGCCTGGCCGATGAAGGCCAGATCACGCTGGCCAGCGGAGGCGACGATGAGTACGTCTAACAAGGGCAACCCGCCGGCCGGCGCGCCGGGCGCGCCCACGGCCTCGGGTGGCGGGACGCCGAACTCGTACACGCGCTTCATCCCGCGTGAAGAACTGGGTTCGTTCGCGGCCTGGAGCCCGCAGACCTTCGAGCAGCCGCCAGCCGGTGCCGAGCAGGGCGACGTGGGCGTGCGCAAGCCGACCCTGGCCGAGCGTGCCGCCGCCGAGGTGCGCCCCAACATGAAGGCAGGCGCCAAGGCCCAGCATGCGCCGCAGGCAACGGGTGCGCCGACGGCGGCGCCCAGGCCCGCGCCAGCACCGAATGCGAAGCCCGCGCCGGCGCGTCGGCCCATCGTGGGTGGCATGCCCGGGCAGGCTGAAGCCGAGGCGAAGGCTGCGAAGGAGCCAGCCCCCGCGCCTGCGCTCAATGTCGATGACATCGTGAACGAGGCCAGGCAGTCCGGCTATCAGGACGGTTACCGCAACGGCCTGGCGGCGCTGGAGAGCTACAAGCAGACGCAGGCGGCACAGATGGCGGCCTACATGAGCGACCAGGTGGGCGCCTTGGCGTCCGACTTTCATCACCGGCTGGAATCGCTGGAGCAGCAACTGGCCGGCCGCATCGCAGGTGTCGCGCTGGAGCTGGCGCGCCAGGTGGTGCGCAGCGAGCTGATTCAACACCCGGATGTGGTCGTGGACGTGGCCGAGCAGGCCCTGGGCGCTTTGCTGGCTTCCGCGCGGCAGATCGTGCTGAGGCTGCACCCCGATGACCACGCCATGGCGCAAGCCCAGTTGACCGAGATGTTGGCCGCGCGTGGCGCGCGCCTCGTGCCCGATGCCAGTGTGACGCGGGGCGGTTGCGTGGTCGAGTCGGACATCGCCGTGGTGGACGCATCGGTCGAGGCCCGCTGGGACCGCGCCGCCGCGTCGCTGGGCCACCATGCGCCGTGGAATGGCGGCAAGGAAGCCGAAGGCTCGACCGAGGTGCACGTACCCGAGTCGGAGCTGGAGCAGGACGACTGGGCCGAGCAGGACACGCCCGTGCACACGGTCGAAGTCGATGCGCTCGCGCACGGTGCGCATGAGGAGGGCCAAGTATGAACATGCCCATTCGCGCCCGCCACGACGTGGCGATGGACCGCTGGAACCGTTTCCTCGACGACCTCGATGCCTGCGCCGGCAACCGCATGGCACTCGAGAACCAGGGCAAGCTGGTGCGCGTGGCCGGGCTCGTGCTCGAAGCCGCCGGCCTGCGCCTGCCCGTGGGCGCCGTCTGCGAGATCCATTCGGAGACCCGACTTGAGTCCACGCCGGCATTGGCCGAGGTCGTGGGCTTCGCCGGTGACCGCGCCTATTTGATGCCCACGGCCGAAGTGCACGGCCTGGCCAGCGGCGCGCGCGTCGTGCCGCGCACGATCCCGATCAATCCGCCCGTGCTGGGCCGCCCCAATCACCCGTGGCGCCGCAGCGAAGACCGCACGCGCCACCTGCCCATCGGCAGTGGCCTGCTGGGCCGCGTCGTCAATGCGCAGGGTGAGCCGCTGGACCGCAAAGGCCCGCTGCACCACGTGCGCAGCGAGCCATTGGCCCGCCGCCCGATCAACGCCATGGAGCGCGACCCCGTGCGCCAGCCGCTGGACACGGGCGTGCGCGCCATCAACTCGATGCTCACGGTCGGGCGCGGTCAGCGCATCGGCTTGTTCGCGGGCTCGGGCGTGGGCAAGAGCGTGCTGCTGGGCATGATGGCCCGCTACACGCAAGCCGACGTCATCGTGGTCGGCCTGATCGGCGAGCGCGGCCGCGAAGTCAAGGAGTTCATCGAAGACATCCTGGGCGAAGAAGGCCTGGCGCGGTCGGTCGTGGTGGCCGCGCCCGCCGATGCGCCGCCCTTGACGCGCATGCAGGGCGCCAACTACGCGACGGCCGTGGCCGAGCACTTCCGCGACCAGGGCCTGCACGTGCTGCTGCTGATGGATTCGCTCACACGCTATGCGATGGCGCAGCGCGAGATCGCCCTGGCCATTGGCGAGCCACCTGCCACCAAAGGTTATCCGCCCTCGTGTTTCGCCAAGCTGCCCCAACTGGTGGAGCGCAGCGGCAACGGCCTCAATGGCCATGGTTCGATCACGGCCTTTTACACGGTGCTCTCGGAAGGGGATGATCAGCAAGATCCGATCGCGGACGCGGCGCGGGCCATCCTGGATGGCCACATCGTGTTGTCGCGCGACCTGGCCGAAGCGGGCCACTTCCCGGCCATCGATATCGAACGCTCGGCCTCGCGCGTGATGCACAACGTGGCCGACACGCGGCACATCGACGATGCACGGCGTTTCAGGCAGCTGTGGTCGCGCTACAGCAAGGCGCGCGACCTGATCCAGCTGGGCGCCTACACGCCCGGCGGCGACCACGATCTGGACCTGGCCGTGCGCCTGCATCCGGCCATGGTCCAGCTGTTGCAGCAGGACATGGCGACCCCCGCGCACATGCAAGACAGCGTGGAAGACCTCCACCTCATCGTGAACGACTAGACGAGCTGAATCATGAGTACCCCATCACCCCTGTTGTTGGTGCTGGAAACCGCCGAGAAGGCGCGCGACCAGGCCGTGGCTGAACTCGAAGGCGGCAAGCGTGCGTACGAAGCCGCCAAACAGCAGGCGCAATCGCTGGGCGACTGGCGCCGCGAGTACCAGAACCGATGGCAATCGCAATTTCGCCATGCGGGTGGTATGGAGATCTTGCGGTGTTATCAGGACTTCATGCAGCGATTGGCCGAAGCCGTTTCGGATCAGGATAAGCGCGTGGAGCAGGCTCGGCTGTACATGGAGCGCTGCCGTGAGCAATTGATCGAGCGCGAACGCAAGGTGGCGGCCGTCGCGCAACTGTTGGAAAGACGCCAGGCCGAGCTGCTGCAAAAGCAGAACCGGCAGGATCAGAAAGCCACCGACGAAATCGCCGCCAGGGCGGGTCGCTCCGGCATGGGGCACGGCCTTGGCAGCACACCCATGGCATCCGGTTCGCATTGAGAACAAAGGGTTCACATCATGGCAACGCCGATCAAATCTTCGAACGTCAACGGCACGACCGCGAATGGCGCGACCAACCCGTCAGCGATGAGCGACCTGATGAGCCGCCTGGGCGCGCAGCCGGGTGGCGATGCGCAGAGCCAGCAACTGGCGTTCTCGCGCTGGATGGAAAAGCACGCGATCGCGTCGGACAGCCAGGGCGCGCAGCCCAAGGCGCCGCAAATGCCCACGGCGCAGCCTTCGCCCGCCACGAATGAAGCCTCGCGCGCGGCCGAGCAGGCCCTGGCCAGGGCGCGCCAGCAGGCGGCATCGGCCAACAACAAGGCCGGCAAGACGATGGACAAGGGCGCGACGCACGCCGAGGCGCAGGCCACCGACAAGTCGAGCCAGCCCAAGACGGACAGCACGCAGGCCAAGTCCGCCCGCAAGGACGCGACGGCCAAGTCCGGCTCGAGCGACAAGAGCGCCAAGACCGAGGACAAGGACAAGACCAAGGACAAAGACGACGAGGTCTCGTTCAACACGGCCATGGGCGATGGCTCGGCCGTGGTGCGCGAACTCACGCCGCCGTCCAGCATCCAGCCTGGCGATTCGGCCGGCATGATGGCCTGGCTGGCCAGCCTGACGCATGGTGACCTGACGCAAGGCAAGACCCAGACGGCCTTGCAGCAAGACGCCGGGAACGGACAGGGCGGCAGCGCCACCCAGGCCACGGACGACAAGCTGGGCGATCTGCTCCATGCAGGCAAGCGGTCTGGCGAGGCCGGGCAGGGCATCGCGCTGGACAGCGCCTTGTGGCAAGCCAGCGGCGGCACCGCGCAGCAGGCCGAGGCCATGGTCGCGCAACTGGGCAAGGCCACGGAAGGCCGTGGCGCCGAGCGGCGATCCGCTGGCCGGCCTCGTGTTGGGCGGGGCCCTCAAAGGCACCACGTTCGGCGACATGCTGAACAACGCCACGCAGAACGTGCGCCACGAATCGGCCACGCTGGACGTGCCGTTCGGCTCCA
>JASGJC010000058.1:0-43150 GCA_049840915.1 Aquabacterium sp. | reverse complement strand
TGTAGCCTACTGGTTCAAGTACGTATTGCTAAGGTTAATCGGGAAACACGATAGAATCCCGAACAGCACCTGAAGCTGCGAGGCGGCAGCCGTGGCAAGGGCGGCGAGGAGCGTCTGGCCTATTTCAAGGGCGGCTTCGTGGCGCTGGCCGAGGCGCTGGCGACACGCATCCGCGAGATGGGTGGCCGCATCGAGCTGAACGCGGCCGTGTCCACCATCGGCAAGGCGGATGGCCAATGGGCCGTGACGACGGTGCAAGGCAAGGTGCATGCATCAGGCCGCGTCATTGTCACGACGGCCCTGCCGCTGGTCGCGGACATGATCGCGGCCTGGGCGCCCAAGCCCTATGTGGCCGCTTTGAACGGCATCCAGTACATCGGCAATGTGTGCCTGGTGCTGGAGCTGGACCGCCCTTGTCCAAGACCTACTGGCTGAACGTGAACGACCCCAGCTTCCCGTTTGTCGGGGTCATCGAGCACACCAATTTCGAGCGCCCTGAAACCTATGGCGGGCGTCATATCGTCTACCTGTCGAAGTACCTGCCGCACACCGATACTTTGTATGCCATGAGCGCGGACGAGTTGCTCGACTTCTCGCTGCCTTACCTCAAGACGATGTTCCCGGCGATGGAGCGCGGTTGGATCCAGGCGCACCACCTGTGGCGCGCGCGCTGGTCGCAGCCTGTGGTGGTCAAGCACTACAGCCGATTGATTCCGGCCGAGGACGGCCCGAGCGAGGGCTTCCATGTTTGCTCGATGGCGCAGATCTACCCCGAAGACCGCGGGACCAACTACGCCATTCGGCAAGGCCGCGCGATCGGCCAGCGGGTGGCTGCGATGATGGCTGGGGCCTGACATGAAGATGTCCAGATCGTTCGCCCTCAGCGCTTTGATGCTGCTGGCCTTGCTCTACCTGGCCGTGACCTACGCGATCGGGAAGGACCAGATCTGCGTCAACCGGCAGGGCGATGCGGCCATCTTCGAGCAACTGCTGGCCAACATCCATGCGCGCGGCGAAGCCGTCTCGAACGTGTTCGCCAACACGCAGAACTTCATTGAAAGGCAGTATTTCACCAAGCCGTTTGAAGACCAGTTGAAGGATGGTCTGGCGCCGCCCGTCAAGGCCGAGCGCGGCATGCTGAGGTTTCATGCCTACGGCATCCTCTTTTTGATCGCGCCGTTGCTCAAGTGGTGGTCGGCCTCGATGACCTTGGCGCTACTGCAGGTCCTGAGCAGCTGTGCCGTGCTGGTCATCGTGCACGCGATCGTCAGGCAGCGCACGCAGGCGTCCTGGCTGGCCTTGCCTTTGCTGACGCTCGTGGTGCTGCATCCGCTGTTCGGGGGCGGCTTGGTCGGGCAGTTCTATCCCGACCGGCTGTTCGTGCCGCTGGCCTTGATCCTGTGCCATCAGGCCTATCGGCATGTGGGCATCGGGTACCTGCTCATCACGGCCTTGCTCACCTCGCTGGTCAATGAGCGGGCGGCGCTGATCGGCGGCCTGCTGCTGCTGCTGGTGCCGTTTTGCAGCCCGCAGTTCGGTGCGAACCGCAAACGCGTCGTGCAGACGCTCGCCGTGGGCCTGGCCATGCTGGCCTACGCGTATGCGCAAAAACGCTTCGTGCTCGAGAACGCCTACTACGACACCTACCTGCCGCATGGCATCGGTGATCTGATCCTGCGCTTTCAGCACCGCCGGCTTTTCGCCGAAAGGGCGGTGGAGTTGCTGCTCGTCAGCACGCCGCTCTTGCTGCTCTCGCTGGGCCATGTGCGCTTAGGCGCCGTGGCCGTGTTCGTCATGGTGCCCAATGTCATCGGTGATGTCGGTGGCGCCGAGAAGACGGGCTGGGTGACGCATTACCACTCGTACTACTTCCCGGTTCTCGTCTTTGCCGCCACGATGGGCTTCGTCCAGTTGCTGGAGCGAATCAAGCCCAGGCTCGACGCCATCCGCCTGCCGCTGGCCGCAGGCGGCGTGTTGATGCTGGCCTTGCCGATCGCTTTCGCGCTGCATCAGCTCAAGCAGCAGATCGCTTCGGGTGCCATGCCGCCTGTGTCTTACCTCACCGAGCCGTGGTCGTCCTACAACTGCTACCACCGGGGCAAGTGCCCGACGGGGCGGGTGTATCAGAAGGCCGTTCAAGATGCCATCGCGGCCGACGCGCTCGTGTCCACGGACGAGCTGGGCATGGCGCTGGTGTACGACAAGGCGCGGGTCGACTACTTCCCGGTCGCGGCGGGCCAGGCCGACTACCTGCTGCTGCCTTGCGACTGGTTGTCAGGCCATGCCCCCGCAGGCGCGCGCGCCGTGCCTGCTCAGTGGCTGAGCGACAAGGGCTTCGATCCGGGCAGCGTCGTGAGGTTCGCCGGGATCGAGCGTTGCCTGCTGCGGAAAAGGTAAAATCGTGGGTTATTGCATATGAGCCGCAGCCAGCCCCACATCGCCGTCGTCATTCCCAGTTTTCGCGTCCGTGATCACATCCTGGGCGTGATCGCGGCCATCGGTTCGGAGGTCCGCCGCATCTACGTCGTGGACGATTGCTGCCCGGACCGCTCAGGCGATTTCGTTGAAAGCCAATGCCTGGACACACGGGTCAAGGTGCTGCGGCATGAAACGAACCAGGGCGTGGGCGGCGCGGTCATGACGGGTTACCAGGCCGCCATCGACGAGGGGATGGACATCATCGTCAAGGTCGATGGCGACGGCCAGATGGACCCGGCCTTGATCGCCGAGTTCGTCGCGCCCATCTGGGCCGGCGAGGCCGATTACACCAAGGGCAATCGCTTCTTCGATCTGGAGCGCATCCGCGAGATGCCGGGGCTGCGCTTGTTCGGCAACGCGGCCTTGTCCTTCATGACCAAGATCTCGTCGGGCTACTGGAACCTGTTCGACCCGACCAACGGCTACACCGCCATCCACTGCGACGTGGCCCGGCACCTGCCTTTCTCGAAGATCAGCAAGCGCTACTTCTTCGAGACCGACATGCTGTTTCGGCTCAACACCTTGCGCGCGGTCGTGGTCGACGTGCCGATGGATGCGAAGTATGGCGACGAGGTCAGCAACCTGCACATCTCCAAGATCCTGGGCGAGTTCTTGCGCAAGCATGCGCGCAACTTCCTCAAGCGCATCTTCTACAACTACTACCTGCGGGACATCTCCATCGCGTCCATCGAGTTGCCCGTCGGCATCTCGATGCTGCTGTTCGGGCTGGTGTTCGGTGCCTACCACTGGTACCTCTCCGCGCAGAACAGCGTGGTCACGCCCGTGGGCACCGTGATGCTGGCGGCCTTGCCCATCCTGATGGGCATCCAGTTTCTGCTGGCCTTCCTGGGCTATGACATCGCGTCGGTGCCAACCCGGCCGCTGCACCGGCGTGCCCGCAGCATCGGCGTTCGACGCGACAAGGACGAAGCATGAACTGGCTGATCGAATTGCTGCGCGACCCTTCGGTCAGCGACATGGACGGCGACGCCGTGGACCGCTTCGCCGTGCATGCACGCATGCTGGCGCGCAAGCCGATGATGCGCGAGGTCTTCGCCGAGTTCCACCACGCGTTCGACCGCCTCGATCGCACCTGTCTAGCGGGCTCGGGCATCCGCCTGGAACTGGGCGCGGGCGTCGCGCCGATCCGCGATTCTTATCCGGATGTGCTGGCCACCGACATCGTCGCCGGGCCGGGCCTGGACAAGGTCGTGAACGCACAGGACATGCAACTGGCGGACGGCTCCGTCAAGGTCGTGTTCGGGCAGAACTGCTTCCATCACTTCCCGCAACCTGAGCGCTTCTTTCACGAACTCGAGCGCGTGCTGTCGGTCGGTGGCGGTGCCGTGCTGCTGGAGCCTTATCACGGGCCCTTCGCCGCGTACCTCTACAAGAGGTTGTTCAAGAGCGAGGGCTACGACAAGGACTACCCCTCTTGGGAAACCCCATCGAGCGGGCCGATGAACGGTGCCAACCAGGCCTTGAGCTACATCGTGTTCAAGCGCGACCGCGCCGAGTTCGAGCGCCGCTTCCCCAGCCTGCGGATCGTGCACGAGCAGACCTGCGGCAACTACCTCAAGTACCTCCTGTCTGGCGGCCTGAACTTCCGCCAGCTGTGCCCGAACTGGGCCTCGCCATTGGTGAGTGGCCTGGAATGGCTGCTCTGGCCATTGAACCGCTGGCTGGCGCTGCACCATGTGATCGTGCTCAAGAAGGTCGCGTGATGCAGTTCATCCGGTACGTGCTCGTGCAGGTTCTGGCCTACGGCATCGACATGGGTGGCTTTCTGTACCTGCAACGTCTGGGCCTGTCGCCTGTGGCCGCCAATGTGGGCGGCAAGATCGCGGCGGGCCTGTTCGCCTTCCTGACACACCGCGGCTTCACCTTCCGCATGCACGAGGGCCATCGCGATTGGGGGCAGGCCGTTCGCTACTTCCTGTTCCTGGGGCTCAACATCCCCTTGTCTTCTGGCGTGTTGATGTTGATCTTGAGGCTGGTCCCGACACCCTACGTGGCCAAGTTTATCTCCGACGTGATCTGCCTGGCCCTGACGTACTGGCTGACGAAGACCTTCGTTTTTGCCCGGGGTGCGAAATGAAGCTGATCATCACGGGTGCGACGGGCTACATCGGAGGGCGCCTGGTCGCCCAGGCCGAGGCTGCCGGGCATGCCATCGTCACGCTGGGGCGTCGGCGCATGCCAGGGGCATCGCATGAATGGCTGCCTTTCGACCTGTCGCAGCCCGCGCCGATGCAACTGCCGCCGGGCACCGATGTGCTCATCCACATGGCCGTCTCGACCGACCCGCTCGGCGATGTGCAGGCCGAGCTGAGCAGTGCGCGGCACCTGCTCGACGCAAGCCAGCAGGCCGGGGCACGGTTCATCTTCATCTCCAGCCAGACCGCCAGTGCCAGCGCGCCGACCGACTATGGCCGCAGCAAGCGCCAGATCGAGCAGTGGGTGTTGGCCGCGGGTGGCATGGTGATCAGGCCCGGGCAGGTCTATGGCGGCCCTGCGCAGGCCTTGTTCGGCACGTTGGTCGACACCGTTCGGCGCTTGCCGGTGCTGCCCGCGTTCTGGCCGGCGCCACGTGTGCAGCCGGTGCATGTCGACGATGTGGCGCGCGCCATTTTGATCTGTGTGGGCCGGCCTGATCTGCAGGCCCGCATCCTTCAACTGGGTGCGGTCGTGCCCGTCACATTCACCGGCTTTCTGCAAGCCATTGCCAGCGAGCGGCTGCGCGTGTCCAAGCGGCGCGTGCCGGTGCCCACCTTCGCGATCACGACGCTGGCTTCGTTGTTGGGCCCGGTGCGCGCCGCCCGCACCGGGGTGGGGCGCCTGACATCCCTGTTCGCGCTGCAGCCCATGGACAGCGCGGACAGCCTCGCGCAACTGGGCATGCGCCTGCGGCCTTTCCCGGCTGGCATGGCGCCCTCGAGTGCGGCGCGGCGGCAACTGGCGCTGGAGGCGATGAGCCTGCTGCGCTATGTGCTTTCTTGCGTACCACAACCGGCCATGGTGCGGCGCTATGTGCGCGTGGTCGAGGCCTTGAAGGGCGGCCGGGCACTGGGCCTGCCGACGCTGGCCGAGCGTTGGCCATGCTGCGTGTCTTTCCTCGAAGGGCAACACCGCGCGAACCCTGACTGGGCGCATGAGCTGGACTGGCGCCTCAACCTGGCCATGGCGTTGGCCGAAGCCACGCCGCTGGGCGCACGCCAGTTCCTGCGCGTCGGGCGGCCGGCCGGCTGGCTGCGCCACGCGGCCATCATGGCGCGCAGCGTGGTGGCCGAGGTGTGCGTGCGCCTGGGCCGGCCCGTGATCGGGCCTTACCTGATGGCGCAGCGCCCAGTTGCCGAGAGGGCCGCATGACGCCGCAGTTCGACGCCATCATCGTGGGCAGCGGGCCGGCGGGTGTCTCTGCCGCTTTCCCTTTGCTGGAGGCCGGGTGGCGCGTGCTCATCGTCGACGGCGGCAGGCAGCCCACGCAAGCCGCACCTGACACGCCTTATCTCGACTGGCGCGCGAGCGACCCGCGGCAATGGCGCACCATGATCGGCGCCGACCACCATGCGATCCAGGGCTTCGACAAGGCCTCGCCGAAACTGCGGGTGCCCGGCCATGCCTATGTGTTCGATGGGTTTCGCCAGGCCAACGCCATCGACGCGCCGGGCTTCATGGCCGTGGGCTCTTTGGCGGCCGGTGGGCTGTCCAACGCATGGGGCTGCGGCGTGGCGGCCTTCGACGAGTCAGACCTGCGTGCCTTCCCGTTCTCCGCCTCGGCATTGCGAGACTCGTACAAGGCGGTTGCGCAGCGTGTGGGCATCAGCGGCCGGGCCGATGACGAGCTGGCCGCGTTCTTCGGCCTGGATGAATGGGCCGACGAGCCCGTCCAGATGGACCCGCTTCATGCGCGGCTGCTGGCCCGGCACAAGGCGCTGGCCTCGGGCGATGCCTTGTTCCGCATGGGCCGCCCGCGGGCTGCCGTGCTCACGCGTGATGTCGGTGCGCGGCGCGCCTGCAATGCCACGGGCAACTGCATGTGGGGTTGCGGCCGGCGCGCGCTGTATGCCGCCACGGAAGACCTGCAGGTGCTGCAACGCCATCTGCTGGTGCAGTACCGCCCGGGCGTGGTGGTCGACGAGGTGCGCGTGGTGGATGGCGTGGCGCGCATCAGTGCCATGGACGGCGGGCAGCCCGTCACCTGGACGGCGCGCAAGGTCCTGCTGGCCGCGGGCACCCTGGCCAGCAGCCGGCTGGCGATGCAGGCCTTGAATATGCGGCGCAACGACCGCCTGCAATCGTCACCCACGGCGGCCTTCATGCTGTGGATGCCCGCCATGCTGGGCCAACCGAGGGCCGATGCGTTCGGGCTGTCGCAGCTGGCCTTCACGGTGCAGGCGGGCGCGGGCGTGTCGGGGTACGGGGGCTTGTTCAATCCCACGGGCATCGCGATGGCCGAGTTCGTGCGCCACGTGCCGCTGGCACGTCGCAATGGCGCGCAGTTGCTGTCGGCCTTGCTGGGTTCCTGCTCGATCGGCAACCTGTTCCTGCCAGGCACGCTCACGACGACATCCATGACCTTGACGCCATCCGGCCACCTCGACATCAGCGGGCAGCTGCATGCGGACGTCGCGCAGCGCATGCGGGAGGCCGGCCGCATCCTGAAGGCCCGCTTCCTGAAGCGCGGGGCGTGGATGCTGCCTGGCAGCTTCACGCTGGGCCAGCCTGGCAGCGACATCCATTACGCCGCTTCGTTCCCCATGGCCGCCAACCCGGCGCCCGGGCAGACGACACCCGAGGGCGAGCTGTTCGGGTTGCCGGGCGTGCACGTCGTCGATGGCGCCAGCTTGAGCTATCTTCCTGAAAAACCCCATACGCTGACGATCATGGCCAACGCCGATCGCATCGCGCGTGGCCTCGCCAAACCGACGCTCAGTTGATATGAAAACACGTTCTCTCGCGGCGGCCGCAGTCAGTTTCATCGCGCTCGTGGCCGTGGTGCTCACGGCCCATGGCCTGTGGCAGCAGACCTGGCCTGGCGTTCTGCCCTGGAACGGCATGGCCGCCTTCCATTTCTACCTGCGCGTCATGGCGTTGCTGGCGGCCTGGTTCGGCGTGCTGATCGTGTTGCTGGGCGTCAAGCCACTGAAAGCATGGGTGCTCAGCGCGGGCGCCGTGGCCGTGCTGACGGGGCAGGTGGCCTCATTCGCCGTCGTGTTGTTGTTCGCGGTGGCGTCGCACCTGATCGGTCAAAGCGTGATCCGCAAGCTCGGCGCGGACGCGGTCGAGCGCCGTGGGCTGGTCGTGCCGTTTCTGGTGGGGGCCGGGCTCATTGGCACGGTCGTGGGCCTGGTGGCGCACAGGCCCTGGTCGTATCCCGGTCTGTACTGGGTGGCGCTGCTGCTGCCCATCGTGCGGTGGCGCGATGCCTGCGTGCATTTGGTCCGGCAGGTGTGGGCGCGCATCGATCAGGCCGAGCAGCCAGGCGGTCTGGGTCTGCGTGTGCTCGACGTGGCGTTGGCCACGATCGTGACCTTGCACTTGCTCGTGGCCCTGATGCCCGAGGTCGGCTTCGATGCGCTGGCCGTGCACCTGTTCGTGCCTGGACGGCTGGCGAGCGCCACGCAATGGGGCTTCGACCCCTCGAAGTACGCCTGGGCCCTGATCCCCATGCTGGGCGACTGGGTCGTTTCGCCCGCCTACCTGCTGGCCGGAGAGAGCGCCTGCAAGCTGAGCAACTTCCTGTTCCTGCTGGTGCTGATGAAGTTCACGCAGGCGCTGGTCGAGTGGGCCGGCGGCAGTGCCACGGCCGTGCGGTTCGCCAACCTGCTGCTGCTGACCACGCCACTTGTCTTCGGCATGAACAGCACCTTGCAGATCGAGATGATCTGGTCCTCCTTCGCGCTGGGCGGGCTGCTCGTGCTGCTGACCTCGATCCCGCACGAGCGGCAGGCGGCGGGCAACGACCTGGTCGTGGCGGGCATGCTCATGGGGATGGGGATCGCGGCCAAGGCCGTCGTGCTGACCTTGCTGCCTGTGTGGGGGCTCGTGGCCCTGGCGCGCCCGGTGCTGCGTCGGCAAGGCTGGCCGATCGGGCGGGTGGCGCAAGCTGTGTCGGTGTTCCTGCTGCTGGGCGCGATCCCTTACTACACGGCCTGGCGCAAGACGGGCAACCCGGTGTTCCCGTTCTTCAACAGCGTGTTCAAGTCGCACTACTTTCCGCCTGTCGACTTCGACAACGCGCTCTACAAGACCAAGCTGACATGGCGGATCTTGTACGACTTCAATTTCCTGCCGGCCAACTACATGGAGTCCACCATCGGTGGCGGCGGCTGGCACTGGCTGCTGCTGCCCGCCGCCTTGCTGGGGGCATGTCTGCTCAAGAACAAGCGCGCCCTGGCATTGACGCTGCTGATGGCTGGCACGGTCTTGCTGGTGTTCCGCTCGCAAAGCTATTTGCGCTATGTGTTCCCGGTGTTTCCCATGCTGGCATCGGTGGTCGCGGTTCAGCTGACCGCATGGGCGCCGGCCACGTCGCGTTGGCCTTTGCGCGCCAATGTGCTCGTGCTGCTGGCCACGGTCGCCGTGAACCTGGCCTTCATCTCGTCGGCCAACTGGAACTACCGCTCCTTGCCGATGAGCGTGTTGCTCAATGATGCCGAGCGACAGGCCTACTTGATGTGGCGCGCGCCCATCCGTCTGGCCATCGATGTCGTCAACAAGGTCAACCCGGCAGGCGCTCCCGTAACCTGCTTCACCACGCAGACCTATGGCGCAGGGCTGAGAGACGATGCACTGTTCATCGGTTGGTACAACGATGCGTTCAACAGCGATGTGCTCGCCCTGTCGAGCGCACAGGACGTGGCGAACCTGTTGCGCAAACATGGCTCGTCCACCGTGATCCTGGACGACAACTGGAGCACGCCGGCCATCAGGGCCTACGTGCGCGATGCGACGACCGAGATCGCGTCGCTCGGTCCGATCAGCGTCAGGCGGGCGATGGTGCCGGCGGCCAACCAGGCTGATGCACGGCCATGACACGACGCCATGCGATCGTCAGATGGGGCATCTTGCTGTTCGCCTTGTGCGGCGCCTATGCCGTCAAGGACTTGCATTCGGCGCCCGCGATCAAATGGATGGACATCTGGTATCCATCCGATCTGCACGGGATCTCGGCCGCCGATGCCATCGCCTTTATCCTGTCTTTGAAGGTCCCCATCCCGCCGATGCTCGCCGGGCTGGAGATATTCAGCGACTGGCTGACCGGCACGCCCGACATCGTGACGATCTGGTTGTACCGTGCCTCGCTGGTCGGCGCCTATGTGCTGGCCTTGGTGCTGGCCCGCGGCAGCCTCGCGAGATGGGGCATGGCCCTCGTCGCGTCGGGCGTGTTCCTGTATGCCACGACGGTCATCCATCCTGGCAACCCGCAGGGCTACGACATCTTCTTTCCCGTCGTGTTTCTGTTGTACGTCTGTTGTCTGCAGAAGGCCGCCGACATGGGTGGCGCGGTGGCGGGCATGGGCGGGCCGCGCCTGCGCGTGATGCCCTGGGCCGTGGCCGCGGGGCTGTGCCTGGCACTGACGGAGTGGATGCGGCCCTTCGTCATCTACATGCTGCCTTTGCTGCTCTGGATGTCTTACCTGATGATCAGACAGCGCCATGCCGGGTGGGCTGTGTGGGGGGCCTTTGCCCTGCCGGTCGTGCTCATGTGCGGCGCATGGCATGCCCATCTGTGGAGTGCACACCGGCAATTGACGATGTCCAACCACGTCGGCTTCAATCTGCAGCGGGCCTGGCCGCAGGCGCCGATGCCGCCGCTGGTGGACGAGGTCCACAACGCACCCTTGAAGCCCGGGCGCTGGCCCAACCTGAACACGGTCGAGCATCAGCACAACAGCGAGACCCTCAAGAAAGCCGTGCTCACGTACTGGCGCCAACACCCGGGCGCTTCCTTGAAGGCGCTCTGGCGGCACATGCGTGTGTTCGTCAATGGGCCGACCGACATCTACGGGCACAAGCCCACGTCCCGCGTGTTCGGCATTTACAAGGTGATGACGCGGTGGCTGTCCCTCATCGTGGGCTTGAAAGCGATCGTGGTGCTGTGGCGCGTCGTCGCCAAACGAGGCAGACATCTGGCCGAGCCCCTGGATGCGGGCGACATCATCGGCGTGTTCTTCCTGCTCTGCCTGCTGTTCTTGTGCGCCGGCGAAATGGGCGAGGAGGCGCGGTTTCTGATTTCGCTGACGCCCATGCTGGCGTGCATGCCCTTCATGCGCTCGCCGCAGGGCCATGCCCCGTGACACGCGCGTTGAAGGCACTATCATTTCGTGCCACGCAAAACCGGGGGCGGCACGGGATGGCACCGCGTCTGTGCTTGATCCATCACGCCATCAAGATACCGAGTCAAGATCATGAGCCAAACTGAACACCAGCATCAGCAATTCGAGAAACTGGACGTGCGCCACAAGGAGTGGTCCACCATCGCCAGCATGGACGACGATCCGGCCGTCCCGAGTCGGCGCCTGCTGGATCTGGCCATGGCGGCCTGTCCGGTGGCGCAGGACACCCGGCTGTCCATCTTCGACGGCCGCACCTCGACGGAGCAGCGTTGGTTCGAGACCTGGCCGGGCGAGCACTACCGCTTGCTGAACGCGCTGGTGCGGGTCCTGCAACCCCAAAATGTCATCGAGGTCGGCACCTTCACGGGCATGGGCACCGTGTCCTTGCTGCAGAGCCTGCCCGCCGATGGGCAGATCACGACCTTCGACCTGCTGGCGTGGGACACCTTCCCGCTGACGTGGCTCGAAGCGCGTGATTTCGCCAATGGCCGCGTGCGCCAGTTGCTGCACGACATTTCCGCACCGGGCGGCATCGAGCCGCACCGTGCCTTGTTCGAGTCGGCCGATCTGATTTTCGTGGACGGCCCCAAGGACGGGCACACGGAAGACAAGATCCTGACCAACCTCGCGACGCTCAATCTCTCGCCCGATGTGCTGGTCGTGTTCGACGACATCCGCGTCATGAACATGGTCAACGTGTGGCGCGGCGTCAAGCGGCCCAAGCTGGATCTGACCTCCTTCGGTCACTGGAGCGGCACGGGTCTGATCGACTGGAGCGCGCCAGCGGCCGAAGGCGGACGATGAGCCGGCCGTGACATCGTTCATGTCTCCCGCTTCGGCCCACCTGTCCCACCCCAAGTACCGACCCGACATCGATGGCCTGCGCGCCGTGGCCGTGCTGGCCGTCGTGGCCTTCCATGCCTTCCCGGATGCGATCCGGGGCGGGTTCATCGGCGTCGACGTGTTTTTCGTCATCTCGGGTTACCTGATCTCGACGATCATTTTCGACAACCTGGCGCGCGGCACCTTCAGCTTCGCCGAGTTCTATGGCCGCCGCGTGCGGCGCATCTTTCCGGCGCTCACGCTGGTGCTGCTGGCCTGCTTGGTGCTCGGCTGGCATACCTTGCTGGTCGATGAGTACGGCAAGCTAGGCAAGCATGTGGCGGGGGGCGCCGGCTTCATCTCGAACTTCGTGCTGTGGGGCGAGTCGGGCTATTTCGACGATGTGGCCGACACCAAGCCGCTGCTGCACCTGTGGAGCCTGGGCGTCGAGGAGCAGTTCTACATCGTCTGGCCTTTGCTGCTGTGGCTGGCACGCAAGAAGAAGGCCACGCTCCTGATGGCCACGGCCCTGCTGGCCGCGGTCTCGTTCACGCTCAACGTCAAGGGCGTCAAGGCCGATGCGGTCGCGACCTTCTATGCGCCGCAGACGCGCTTTTGGGAATTGCTGTGCGGTGGCCTGCTGGCGTGGCTGACCTTGTATGGCCGTGTCGGGGCCACGCTGAAAGGGGCATGGTCTCATGTGGCCTCTGCAGCGGGTCTGCTCATCCTGACGTACGGCTTCGCGCGGATCAGCCGCACCCTGAGCTTCCCCGGCAAATGGGCGCTCATGCCCGTGTTCGGTGCCGTGCTGATCATCGCGGCGGGTTCTAGGGCATGGGTCAACCGCGTCATCCTGTCGAACCGCGTGGCGGTCTGGTTCGGCCTGATCAGCTTTCCCCTTTACCTGTGGCACTGGCCCTTGCTGTCTTTCGCTAGGATCGTGGAGGGCGGCACGCCCTCGGTGGGCATCCGTGCCGGGGCTGTCGCGCTGGCCATCGTGCTGGCCTGGTTGACCTACGCCTTCATCGAGCACCCCATGCGCTCGGGCGTCAGGAACGCGATGAAGACAGGCGCGCTGATGGCCGGCATGACCGTCCTGGGCCTGGTGGGCTTCTACGCGTTTCACGAGCACGGCCTGCTTTTCAAAGGGGCGCTCGGCCGCGACTATCTCGCGCTGACGAACTACGATTACTTCAGCGGCAAATCGCAGGAGGCGTTTTGGGAGGGCGGCTGCTTCAACCTCCATGAAGACGCCAGCATGTTCCAGCGCAACCGGTGCGAGAGCCAGGCCTTCCAGGGGCGGCCCAAGGTCTTCCTGGTGGGCGACTCGCACTCGGCCTATCTGAGCCAGTATTTGCGGCCTTATCTTGAGGGCATGCAGGACAACCTGTTCCAGTACTCCACGGCCTACTGCACGCCTTTCTCGCTCATGGACAAACGGGCGCGCTGCCGAGGCATCAATGCCTACATGCTCCAGCGCATCGCCCAGGAGCATCCGGACTTCGTGATTTTGTCGGCCCACTACATGAGCTGGGCGGACGGGCCCGACTATGGCGAAAGCGCGTCCTACGAGGCCTTCCTGCGTGAGCAGACGCTGCGGCTGAGGCAGATGGGCGTCAAGCAGGTGCTGATCCTGGGGCAGATGCCCATCTGGGAAGACAAGCTCCCTCATGTTCTGCTCAAGCACTTCGTCGACAAGCGCCGACCGATTCCACCCAGGACGCGTGAAGGCGTCGTGCCGGCGGCCTTGGCGTGGGACGACAAGCTGGCGCAGGTCGATTGGCCGCAGGGCGTGCACTACCTGTCCATGAGGCAACTGCTGTGCAACGAAGCGGGTTGCCTGACGCTGATCGGCCCGGACATCCAGACCGATCTCGTCGTGTTCGATTCAGGCCACTTGAGCAAGTCCGGGGCGAGGTTCATCACAGAGCGGCTGCTGGCGCCGTTTCTTGCCGGTGGACACTGAACTCACCAGATTACCCTGGCCCACAACCTCAGATCGCTCGCATCGAGCGGCTTGCCTTGACGGCGTTGGCGCAAGGCCTGCCTGGCCAGGGGCTTGAGCCCGCGCTGCACCAAGTGTTTGATGAAACCACGCGCTTCCACACTGGCAAACAGGGCCTGTGGCGCTTGCGCCATGAAGCGGTTCAATTGCGCTTCGCTCAGCAGCAGCGCCATGTTCGACAGGCCATGGAAGCCGAAGCTCGACGCCGTCTTGCGCTCGCGCTCGAAGGCGAACTGGTGGGCCAGGGCTTCGTCCGCGAAGCGGATGCCGTGCTGCTGCTCCAGGCGTGTGCGATGGGTGCGCGCGATGCAGATGTCTTCGGGGTGCTCGGCCGCGATGCTGTCATCGCACAGCGCATCGAGCAGCTTGCGCGAGCGCAGCGAGAAGCCGCCATTGCCGACGCGGTGCGCGTCATGGAACTGCGGCCAGACCGCGCCGATGTAGTCCACATCCAGGAAGGCCGGCTGCCACATGGCCGGGTCGATCACATAGCCGTCCCACTGCACGATGAGCATGTGCGAGGTGTTCAGGTAGGGTGCCATCCCCTTGAGCAGGAAGTGCGAGTAATCGTTGATCGAGCGGATGGTGTCGAGCTCGATCACCTTGATGTCGGCTGGCACGTCCTGCAGCCCATGCGTGGGGCGCGTGAAGAGCAAGGCCTCGCCGAAGCACGCCTGCGCCATGCACAGCTTCATGGCGTCCAGGGCCATCTGGGGCAGCCGCGTGTCCACGCAGCACAGGGTGACCTGAGGGAGGCTCAGCATGTCAGGTTGCCTTTGTCGAAAGCAGAGCGTCGTAGACGGCGGTGTATTGCCCGGCGGCACGCGGCCATGTGTAGTGCAGTGCCTGCTGGCGCGCACGCGTGGCCAGGGCCGGGTCCTGCTGATGGGCGGCCAGACGGGCCTCGACAACGCGCCGCATCGCGTGCGGGTCGAAGTCGTCCCAGTAGGTCGCGGCCTCGCCGCAAATCTCGGGCAGGCAGGTGCGCCTGGCCACGATCACCGGCTTGCCGAAAAACATGGCCTCGATGGGTGGCAGGCCGAAGCCTTCCTGCAACGAGGGGAACAGGAAGGCCTCGCAGTGCGCATACAGCCAGGCCTTCTGCGCCTCGCTCACATCGGTGACGAAGCGCACATGGCGCAGCCCCAATTGCCGCGCACGCAGTTGGTGTGCCTGCACTTCCGGGCTCTGCGGGCCGACCAGCACGATGGTTTGATCAGGCCAGACAGCCGCCATGTCGATGAGGGCCGACACGTTCTTCGACGGCGACATCCGGCTGATGTGCAGCAGGAAGCGCTGCCCGGTCAGCTCGTCGACAAGTGTTTGTTGCGCGCCCGTGAGGTCGGCCGCGCCGTTGTGGATGACGACGGCAGGCGGCGCCCACGGCAGGTGCGTGGCCAGGTCATCGGCGGCATGCTGGCTGATGGCGACGAGCCGGTCGGCCCGGCGCAGATGCCGCGTCAGCCGCAGGTTCTGCCACCACAGGCTCAGGCCCTTCTTGCTGTAGATGTGATTGAGGTCATGCACCGTGATGAGCCGGTGCCGGCTGTTGACGGGCGGGCGATAGCGCATGTGCTGATGCAGCCCGTGCCAGATGTCGAGGTCCACTTCGAAGCGATGCCTCAGCCGCATGTTCTCGGTGAGCGCGTGGTACCGCACATCGGCCCCGAACATGCCATGCCATGGCGTCGGCAGGATGAAGTGAAGGTGCCAGTTGCGCTCGGCCTTGAGCCGGGGCGCCTGCGCGGCCAGCTGCATCGCCAGTTGCCGCGAGAACTCCGCCAGCCCTTCGTTGAAGTGCTTGATGTGCCCGAACTGCAAGCCGATGTGGACAGCGCGCGGGCTCATGACGGTGTGCACCCCTGGACGGCAGCAAGCACCTCTTGCAAGGTCGGCCAACCCTGGTCGGGCCGCAGCACGGTCACCTTGTCGCCTTGCACCCACCACATGGGCGCCGCATCGGGGCCGAGCACGCTGACCACCTGTGCGCCGGCCGCGGCGGCCAGGTGCCCCGGGCCCGTGTCGTTGGACACCGTGGAGGCCGCCTGCTGGCTCAGCGCGGCGTAAGTGCCCAGGTCGACACTGGGTAGCACGAGTGCATCGGGGTAATCGGCCCTGGCCTGGTCTTCTTCGCCAGGGCCGGGGCACAGCACCACCTGACGGCCCTGCGCGATCAACTGCCTAGCCAACTCAGGAAACGCGGGCCAGAGCTTCTTGCCCGTCGTGTCGGCCGCCCCGGAGAACGGGCACAGGATGACGAAGCCTGCGCGCAGACCATGTGCGTGCACCAGCTGCCGGGCCTGGTCCTGATGCGAGGCCGATGGCCGCAGCCCGAGCTGGCGCGGGCGTGGCGTGCGGACGCCCGCGAAGTGGCTGCCGATGCGCCAGTAGTTGTCGGCCGCATGCAGCCCGGCTTCGTAAGGCACGCCGTGGCCGAGCAGCACACTGCGGCCTTCCTTCTGATAGCCGATGGGCTTGAGCCCGGCCAGCCGCGCTTCCAGCGCGCTCGACAAGGAATTGGTGAACAGGACCAGATTGGGGCGGCGCGTAAAGCCGGGCGACTGCCGGGCCAGTTGCATGCGCAACTGCTTCATTTGCCGGATCGCGTCGCCACGCTTGGCGGGGCGCACATGCACCGGCCAGCCATAGCCTTCGAACAGGTTGATGGCCCAGCGCTTGCCGATCAGATGCAATTCGTAGCCTTGTTCGGCCAGCATGATCAAGGTGGGCAAGCTGAGCACGGCCTCGCCAACCCAGTTGCACAGCCGGACGATGAGCGGGCCTTTCGATGTCATGCCAGTGCCTTGTCTATCACATCGGCGACCGAAGGCCATTGGCGATTCGGCCCTTGCGCGATGCGTGCCTGCGGGCTCCATGGGCGCCATTGCTCGGGCTTGGTCGGCCCGAGTGTGCTCAGCACGGGCGTGCCGACCGCCGCCGCCATGTGCGCGGGCCCCGTGTCATTGGAGATGACCAGCGCGGCGCGTTTGAGCAGGCCCAGGTAGGTGTCGAGCTTGACGCCGGGCAGGCAGATGGCGCTCGGGTGATCCTGATGCGCGGTGTCTTCTTCGTCGGGGCCGGGGCAGGTCACGATCTGACGGTCTCGGCGGGCGGCCAGCTCGCGCGTGAACTCAGGGAAGCCGGGCCAGCGCTTGTCGTGGCCGTCCACATCGCCCGCGGCATAAGGCACGATGCAGGTGAAGCCCGGTGCGATGCCATGCGCTGTCATCAAGGCATCGGCTTGGCGCTGCGCATCGTCTGCGATCTGCAGGCCGATGTGGTCAGGCGGCGGTGCATCGGTGCCCGTGAGCCTGCAGGCCAGCTCCCAGAAGCCCTCCAGCGCATGAGCGGGTGGGCTGGGATGCTGGGCATGCCAGGCCTGGCTGAGCAGCAGGCTTCTGCCATCGCGCGCAAAGCCTGCGGGCTTGAGGCCAGCCCAGCGCGCCTCGAAGGCACTCGAGAACGAGTTGGGCATGATCAGCGTGTTGACACGCTTGTCGAAGCCCGGGTCGCGCTGCCGGCATTGCTGACGCAAGGCATGCAATTGCGCGATGCGCTCGCTCAGCTTGCCCGCGCGCGCCGTGATGGGCCAGCCATGTCCGCCCAGCAAGGCCTTGGCCCACCCTTTGCCGTAGAGCTGCAGGTCGTAGCCTTGTGCATCGAGCAACTGCAAGGCAGGCAGCCCGAGAACGACGTCGCCGACCATATTGCAAAGCCGGACGATCAGCGGGCGACGCATCGATGGTGTGGGGGTGGGCATCTCGCGGATTTTGCCAGCGGGCAGACAGCAAAAAACCCCGCAAAGCGAACTATGCGGGGTTCAGGATTTTGGTGGCCAAGGGCGGAATCGAACCACCGACACGCGGATTTTCAATCCGCTGCTCTACCAACTGAGCTACTTGGCCATCTCTTCATTGATCAAAGCAGTGCCGTGATCAGCGAAGACTCAGAGTATACATCAATTTGCGGCCAGTTTTTTGCTGCGGCCCAGATCGACGCCCAATTGCTTGAGCTTGCGGTAGAGGTGGGTGCGCTCCAGGCCGGTCTTCTCTGCGACGCGCGTCATGCTGCCGCCTTCGCGGGCCAGGTGGAATTCGAAGTAGGCGCGCTCGAAGTCGTCGCGGGCTTCGCGCAGCGGGCGGTCCAACTCGAAGCTTTGCTCGTGCGAGGGGCCGCTGGCGTGCGTGCCATTGCCGATGGGACTGCTTTGCACCGGGTTGCCGTAGGCGACGGGGCTGGTGTGATGGTGGCCGTCGGCGCCGACGAGTTCACTGCGCACCGGCGAGGCCATGCCCGTGATGCCCGCGTAGGACGATGCCGCCGTGATGGGCGTGACCGTGGCCAGGTGCACGGGTGGTGCCGAAGCGGCCGCCCGGGGCGCGGGCTTGGTCAGGCCTTGCTCGACCGCGCGCAGCAGTTTTTGCATGGTGATCGGCTTTTCGAGGAAGGACTGCGCACCGAACTTGGTGGCCTCGACCGCCGTGTCGATGGTGCCGTGTCCCGACATCATGATCACGGGCATCGTGAGCTGTCCGCTGGCCGACCATTCCTTGAGCAGCGTGACGCCATCGACATCCGGCATCCATATATCGAGCAACACAAGGTCCGGTTTGCACTGTTCGCGCAGGATGCGCGCCCTGGCGGCGTTTTCAGCGACTTCGACACTGTGGCCTTCGTCACTCAAGATTTCTGACAGGAGGGCACGGATGCCCAGTTCGTCGTCAACAACAAGTATGGTTGCCATGAATTTGATTGACCCCGCAGCTGAGAACTACGTGTAGTGTGACTCAGCTTAGGTGGTTTGAGATGACAGCTGTGAAAATGATAACGAAACTTGCGCACCTCTCATAGTATGAACTTGTGAGGGATACCCTAGTTTTGACGCACTTTGCGATGGGGGTTCGTTGCCGGGATTCAGGTTGCGGATGCGAATGAGCGCGCCATGTTCATCGGCGATCTTCTTGACCACGGCCAAGCCGAGGCCGGTGCCCTTGGCCTTGGTCGTGATGTAGGGCTCGAAGGCGCGCTTGAGGATCTTTTCCGGGAAGCCGGGGCCATTGTCGCGCACGATCAGGCGCACGGCCCGGATGGTGCCATCTTCTTTGAGCGATGCATCGGTGCGCAGGAGCACGCATGGCGCCTCGTCCGCGGGCGGGTGCTCGGTGACGGCGTCCAGCGCGTTCTGCACCAGGTTGTGCACGACCTGTCTGAGCAAGGTGGCGTCGCCGACGATCCAGGGCAGCCCGGTGCCGAGCTCGACGTGCAAGGTGCCGCGTTCCAGCGCATGGCCGTACAGCGCCAGCACATCGTTGACCAGCGCGTTCAGGTCGAGCGGGCGCAGCTTGGCGGTGGGCAGGCGGGCATAGTCCCGGAACTCGTTGATCAGCGTCTTGAGCGCCTGGACCTGCGTGACGATCGTGGTCACGGAGCGCGTCAGCAGTTGCCGCGAAGGCTCCTCGAGCTTTTCCTCGAGCTTGATCTGCAGGCGCTCGGCCGAGAGCTGGATCGGCGTCAGCGGGTTCTTGATCTCGTGGGCGACGCGCCTGGCCACTTCGCTCCACGCCTCGGCACGCTGGGCCGACACGACCTCGGTGAGGTCGTCGAAGACGATGAGGCGTTCGTCTGGCGGCAGCTCGGCGCCACGTACCAGCAGCGTCAGCGGCTCGGGCACGGAGGCCAGTTGCAGCTCGTAGGACTCCTGCCATTGCTGGCGCTCGCCGGGCGTGGGGTCGGTGGCGTAGAGCTCGAAGCGTTCGCGAATCGATTGGGCAAAAGACTCGAGGCCGACCACATCCGACAGCGGCCGCCCACGGTACACCGACAAGGGCAGGCGCAGGATGCGGGTGGCGCCCGGGTTGACCATGTCGATGCGGCCTTGGGCGTCGAACACGATCACGCCGGCGGTGAGGTTGTCGAGGATGGTCTGCAGGTGGGCGCGGGCGCTGTCGAGTTCTTGCACGCTGCTTTCGGCCAGCGTGCGCGCGTCGGCCAGTTGCTGGGTCATGGCTGCGAACGAGCGTGTCAGGCCGCCGAGTTCGTCGGTCGATGTGAAGATGGCTTTGGGGCGCAGGTCGCCGCGCGCCACTTCGCCCACGCCCTCGGCCAGCAGCAGCAGCGGGCGCGCCAGTTGTTGACCGAGGATGGCCGCCAGAAGGAAGGCGCCGAACACGGCCAGGATCAGCGCCAGCGTGAGCGTGCCGATGTACATGCGTCTCAGGCCCATGCGGCCCAGCGAGCGCTGCTGGTACTCGCGGTAGGCGGCCTGCACATCGAGGGCATTGCGCACCAGTTGGGGATGCAGCTTCTGCGAGACCATCAGGTAATGGCCGCGCGCCTGCAGGCTGAAGCTCGTGTCGGGCATCCAGGCCAGGGCCACGACGCGGGCCACGCTCAACTGGGCCGCGGCCGGCGTGGGGCGGCCTGTCTCTTCGGCCTTGTCGTCCAGGCCTTCGACCACGGCCATCGCGCCTTTGTTGCGGGCCTCCTGCCGCCAACTGGCGGGCAGGCGTTCGGCGGCGAGGATGCGCGTGCCGTCGCCGCCGGCGGTCGTCTCGACCTGGCCCGATTCGGACAGCAGGGTGACGGTCTGGGCGCCGAGTTGCTCGCGCAGGCGCTCGAGTTCGAGCACGCCGGGTTGCGATGGCGGGCCGATCTGCGGCGTGTCGCTGGCGGGCTGGGCGAGGCGTTCGGCGGCCAGCCTGCTCTTGTTGGCCAGATCGATGGTGAGTGTGTCGAGCGTGCTGCGGCCCAGGTTCAGGCCCGCTTCCAGCGCGCCCTCGACGCGCACGTCGAACCAGGTCTCGATGCTGCGCGACACGAACTGGTAGGACACCATGTAGATCAGCAGGCCGGGCAGCAGGCCCACCAGGCCGAAGATGCCGGCCAGCTTGAGCAGCAGCTTGCTGCCGAACTTGCGGGCGCGCAGCCGCAATGCCAGCCGCGCCAGCGCGATCAGGATGACGAGGCTCAAGGCCGTGGCCAGGCCCACGTTGGCCCATACCAGCCACTGGAAGTGCGGTTCGTAGCGTTCGCTGTTCTGCGTGGCGAACACGAGCAGGAAGGCCAGGATCAGGCCCGCGCCCGACATGGCCACGCCGGAGACGATCCAGGCCCAGCGGTTGGCTTTGATGGTGCTCATGCCGGTGGCGTCAGGTCAGTGCGGCGTGGGGATGCCGATGCGGCGTTGCACGGCCAGTCGCCAATCGAGCGGGCCGCCCAGGCCGATCTGCAGGGGGCGCGGCAATTCGTCCGTGTCCAGCTTGAAGCTGAAGGTGAGGTAGTAGTCCTCTTCGTCGCCGATGGGGATGTTGTCGGCGATGCGCCAGTGGTCGGTGCTGCGCATGGCGTCAAGTGCTTCGTTCAGGCGGGCGTAGTGGCGGCTCAGGCCATCGAAGCTCAGGCGCCATTGGCGCGTGAGGGGCTGGTAGGCCAGGCGCCAGCGGCGTGTGACCGTGGCGCGGGATTGGTCCGTCCAGTACCAGCGGCTCTTGAACAGTTCGGCCTCGGCCACGAAGACCACGGCCACGCCCTTGCCGAGCGCCAGCTCGAGGTCGCGCGGCAGGTCGAAGCGGACGTCGTAGTTCAGCAGCAGGCCGTCGTCACCGCGTTGCACGCCCAGGCGGCTGAGCTCGATGCCGCTGTGCGTGGCCGTATCGGCGTGCGCGGGCCGCCCAGCCAGCATCACCGTGGCGGTGAGCAAGGCAGAGGCGCTGCGGGCAAGCAGGTCTCGGCGGCGCATCAAGGGCATCACGCACCTTAGGTGGTTTTGGACAAGAGGGCGTAAAAGAAGCCATCGCCGCGGTTGTGCCGGGCTGGGTCAAGGTATTCGACCACAGGCAGGAGGTGCCCGGGCGCGGGCAGGGCGCAGGCGTCCGGCGTACGTTGCAAAAACGCGTCGATGCGTTCCTGCCCTTCCGCTTTGAAAACCGAACAGGTGCAATAAAGCAGGTGGCCGCCGGGCCTGAGCAGAGGCCACATGGCCTGCAGGATGGCGTCCTGCGTCCTGGCCAGGGCGGCGATGTCGGACTCGCGGCGCAGCCAGCGCACGTCTGGATGGCGGCGCACGATGCCCGAGGCGCTGCAGGGCGCGTCCAGCAAGATGGCATCGAAGGGCTGGCCGTCCCACCAGGCCTGGGGCTGGCTGGCGTCGGCGGCCAGGGTGCGGGCCTGCAAGCCGAGGCGGGACAGGGTGTCGCCCACGCGCAGCAGGCGCTGCGGATCGGCGTCCAGCGCGGTCACATCCAGATCGGCCAGCTCGAGCAGGTGCGCGGTCTTGCCGCCGGGTGCGGCGCAGGCATCGAGCACGCGGGCGCCTGTGGGCAAGGCCTGGCCACCGGCATGGATCAGCAAAGGCGCCGCGATCTGGGCGGCCGTGTCCTGCACGGACACATCGCCCTGCTCGAAGCCGGGCAGGCGCTGAACGGGCACGCCGTGTGGCAGCACGATGGGGGCGGGCTGGTCCGGTTGGTGTGACCTGCCCGAGGGGGTATCAGCCTCGTTGCCGTCATCAGTGAGCAGGCCCGCCTCGACCAGGCGTTGCCGGTAGGCGGCGGCCGTGCCGTGGCGCTCGTTCACGCGCAAGGTCATGGGTGGCTGTTCCTGGTTGGCCATGAGGATGGCTTGCCAGTGTTCGGGCCAGTCCTTCTTCAAGCGGGCGATCCACCAGGCAGGGTGGTTGAAACTGGCGACCGGGTCTGACTCGACGGCATCCAGCAGCTCGGCCTGTTCGCGCAGGAAGCGGCGCAGCACGGCGTTGACCAGGCCGCTGGCGGGTCGGGCGCGCTTCTTGGCGGCCTCGACGGCCTGGTCGACCAGGGTGTGGGCGTTGTACTCGTCGCCGCAGGCCAGCGCGAGGGCCGACAGCAGCAGGGCGTCGACCCAGGGTTGGGGCGTCTTGGGCACGAGCTTGTGGCGCAGGGCCTGGGCCTGACCCAGACGGCGCAGCACCGTGAAGGACAGGGCCTGCACGCCAGGACGCTCGGCGGCGGGGCGGGCGGCCAGCGCATCCGTCAGGGATTGGCCTTGGCGGACGGCCGCCACGGCGTCGGCGCAACCACCGAGCAGTTGCGACAGGGGCAGGCTGCCTTGCGAGGGCGGCGTGGCGCGGGAAGGAGGGGCTGTGCGACTCATGGCGCGCAGTCTATGCGCAGCCACGGGTCGGATCAGCCTGAGCGCCGAAGATCAGGCGCCCAGGAAGTGACGGCGGTAGCGCGCCGGCAGGTCGGCGATGCGCATGAGCATGGGCAGGTCGGCCGTGTTGAAGTCGGGGTCCCAGGCGGGGGCGCCCAGCACCTTGGCGCCGACGCGCAGGTAGCCCTTGATCAGCGCGGGCGGCTCGACGTCGAGGTGGCGGTTCAGCTCTTCGACGGGCAACGGCAGGCGCGGGCGCACCTGCAGGTCGATCGGCGCCAGGTGGGTCTGGCGCAGTTGCTCCCACAGGCTGGCGGCCATGTGGCCACCGTCGCGCATGCTGATGCTGGCGCAGCCGATCATGGTGTCGAGGTCGTTGCGGACCATGAACTCGGCCAGCGCCCCCCACAGGGCCATGATGGCGCCGCCGCTGCGGTGCTCGGGGTGCACGCAGGAGCGGCCCAGCTCGACCATCTTGCCGCGCAGGGGGCGCAGGCGGGTCAGGTCGAACTCGGTCTCGCTGTAGAGGCCGCCGATGCGCTTGGCCGACTCGGGCGTCAGCACGCGGTAGGTGCCGATGACATCGCCGGGCTCGCCGTTGGTCGAACCCAGGCGCACCAGCAGGTGCTCGCAGTAGGGATCGAACAGGTCGATGTCGTGCCCGGGCGGGCTGCCGGCGGGCACGCTCAGGCGGGCGCCCATTTCGCGGGCGAAGATGTCGTACCTCAGGCGCTGCGCAGCACGAACATCTTCCTCAGTGCGAGCCCAAACGATTTCCAGGGCTTGGCGCGTTCTGGCGACGGGCTGCTGATCAGGCGAGCCTGGGTGAAGTGACCTCCGGGCGGCACGTGTTTCGGCCGCAAGGTGGGAAGACAGATCAGCCAGGGGCAGGGTGGGCAGGGGCAGGTCTCGCATCGTCATCTCCAGTCGTTTCGCTCCGTGGACATGAGCACGCAGTGTTGGCGCGCGAGGTGACGAGGTCGTGAACGGGTTGTGACATTTGCATGACGGCGGGTGTTTCTGGCGGTCCGTTTTGATCCCGGGCCATCCCCCTGGCCTCATCCATGAACACCAATTTGCTTGTCGCTGATAGCATTCGGCCTATGAGCATCCAGATTTTCGGTTTGCCCGTTTCCCGGGGCGTGGCCATCGGCCGCGCCGTGCTGGTCGCCTCCAGCCGGGTGGACGTGCCCCACGTTTTCATCGATCCTTCGTTGATCGACGCGGAAGTCGAGCGTCTGCTGGCCGCCCGCGACGTGGTGGCCGCCGAATTCGACACGCTCAAGCGCGACCTGCCGCCCGACGCGCCGGCCGAGCTGGCCGCCCTGCTGGACGTGCACCAGATGCTGCTGCAGGACGAGGCCCTGATCGGCGCCGCCGCCGACTGGATCCACAACCGCCACTACAACGCCGAATGGGCCGTCTCTGCCCAGCTCGAGGTGCTGGCCCGCCAGTTCGACGAGATGGAGGACGACTACATCCGCGAGCGCAAGGCCGACCTGGAGCAGGTGGTCGAGCGCCTGCTGCGCAGCCTGAGCCGCGGCATCCCGTCAGCGGTGCCGGACCCCAACCGCCCCGGCGCCCGCGATTTCGGCGGCGACGAGCCATTGGTGCTGGTCGCCAGCGACATCGCCCCGGCCGACATGCTGTCCTTCAAGCGCAGCGTGTTCACGGGCTTCGTGACCGACGTGGGCGGCAAGACCTCGCACACGGCCATCGTCGCGCGCAGCATGGACATCCCGGCCGTCGTCGGCGCGCGCCAGGCCAGCAGCCTGATCCGCCAGGACGACTGCATCATCATCGACGGCGACGCGGGCCTGGTCATCGTCGACCCGTCACCCATCGTGCTGGAGGAATACCGCTTCCGCCAGCGCCAGAGCGAGCTGGAACGCAGCCGCCTGGCTCGTTTGCGCCACACGCCTGCCGTCACCCTGGATGGCGAGCGCATCGAACTGGTCGCCAACATCGAGATGCCGGAAGACGGCCCGGGCGCGCTGGAGGCCGGTGCCGTGGGCGTGGGCCTGTTCCGCAGCGAGTTCCTCTTCATGAACCGGGGCGACAACCTGCCCGACGAAGAAGAGCAGTACGACGCCTACCGGCGCGCGGTCGAGGCCATGAAGGGCCTGCCGGTCGTGATCCGCACGGTCGACATCGGCGCCGACAAGCCGCTCGACGGCATGACGGCCAGCGAGCTGCGCCACGAGTCGGTGCTGAACCCGGCGCTGGGCCTGCGCGCGATCCGCTGGAGCCTGGCCGAGCCCAGCATGTTCAGGCGCCAGTTGCGGGCCTTGTTCCGCGCGGCCAGCCATGGGCCGGTCAAGATCCTGATTCCGATGCTGGCCAGCCAGCGCGAGATCCGCCAGACGCTCGAGAACATCGCCCATGTGCGACGCCAACTGGCCGACTCGGGCAAGCCGTGCGGCGAGGTCCAGTTGGGCGCGATGATCGAGATCCCTGCTGCGGCCCTGACGCTGCCGATCTTCCTGCGCTACTTCGATTTCGTCTCGATCGGCACGAACGACCTGATCCAGTACACGCTGGCCATCGACCGCGCCGACGAGGCCGTGGCGCACCTGTATGACCCGTGGCACCCGGCCGTGCTGCAGCTCATTCACACGACCATCGAGCAGGCCCGCGCGGCTGGCAAGGGCGTGAGCGTGTGCGGCGAGATGGCGGGCGACCCGGCCTTCACCGAGCTGCTGCTGGCCATGGGCCTGCGCAGCTTCTCGATGCACCCCAGCCAGATCGCGTCCGTCAAGCAGCGCGTGCTGCGCGCGGACACGCGCCGCCTGGCGCCGATGGTCGAAGAGGTGCTGAGCTCGGAAGAGCCCGAGGCCACCTGCGTGCAGCTCTTCTCGTCGCATGGCGCGGTCACGCAGCCCGCGCGCCTGATGACGGCCGTTTGACCGGCCTGCGCAGTGGGCTGATCGGGACACGCATCGTCATGCCGCCTCGCGCGTGTCGGTGTCCTCTTGATGGGCGCGCAGCGGCATCGTGTTGAGCTTGATGGCGGCAGTGCGCGGTGCCTGCCGCATGGGCTCGAAGAAGGGCCGGATGACCGGCGTCGATTCGATCAGCCTGCCCAGAATCAGCGACACAGCCAGACTCAGGGCAATGGCCACGCACTCCGTGGCGACCGGGTAGCCGGGCAGGCGGGTCGCCAGGAACTTGCCGCTCAGCGACAGCACGGGCGCATGGAACATCAGGATGTACAGGCTCAGCCTGCCCAGGTAGGCCAGACCGCGCGTGGCCAGTTGCGATCGGGCGATGGCATGCGACAAGCCGATCAACACGAGCGTGCCGCTGAAGGCCGCCGCCGCGTTGACGGCGAAGTCGGTATAGCGCCGCTGCAGCAGGCTGACCGATGGGTGGTAGAGCAGGTGCACGGTGGCGAACAGCAGCGCGGCCGCGCAGACCAGTTGCCAGCTCGGCGCGTTGCGGCGGATCTCCTGCTTGAGCGTGTAGCCCGTGAAGAAGAAGGCCGCCGTCAAGGGCCACAGATCGAGATTGAAGGGCAGGCCTTCGAGGTGCCAGCTGAGGTCGCCCACCTGCACGAGCCGCATCCACAGCGCATTGAGGCAGACGTGGCCGCTCCACAGCAGCAGGACGATCCAGAGCAGTTGCCCGCTCTTGGGCAGGTGATCGAAGCGGGTCAGCCGCACGAACAAGGCGCCGCCCGTGTGCAGGGCCCACAGCAAGGTCAGGAACCACAGCGGGAACAGCCAGCCGGGCATGGCCACGCCATTGAAGCTCATCACGTTCAGCCCATAGTTCAGGGCATCTTCGTTGCGCCCGATCGTGAGGAAGTAGAACGGCGCGTACAGCAGCGCCAGGCTGAGATAGGGCTTGAGCAGGCTGTCCGTCTTGCGGTTCAGGATTTCTCTGAGGTCGCGCTGCGGCTGAAAAAAAGTGCCCGAGATGATGAGGAACAAGGGCATCCTGAACGAAGCCAGGATTTCATTGACGTGGCCATGATGTTTGCCGATCGCGCTGTGTCCTACGACAACCAGAACAATGCACAGTGCGCGAGCGACATCGATGTGGTTCAAGCGCATGGTGCCGCCTTCCTACGATTGTCGTGATGGCGCACACGCTATCCATCGAACGTAAATGAGATGTGAAGTGCATCACCCGATATGCATCAGGCTGTAATCGCCGGACGCGGCAAACCCGCCTCGTCAGGAAGCCATGACGGGACGAGGGGCATGGCGGCGCGGCAAAAACCAGGCGTTCAAGGCTTGTTGCGTCGCGCAACAAAACTGCCAGATTTCTTTACATGCGTTCAACGTGCGCTCAACGTTTCCCAACGCTCCAGCATCGTCATAAGTTCGCTGTCGATGGTGTCGAAACGCGCCTGCATGGCGGAGACCTTGGCGGCATCCCGTTTGTAGACCTCGGGGTCGGCCAATTGTTCCCCCAGGGTCTTTTGCTCGGCTTCGAGGTCGGCGATGCGTTGCGGCAGTTCGTCGAGCTCGCGCTGTTCCTTGAAGCTGAGCTTGCGGGGTTTGGCGGCTGGCGCAGTTGCAGTGGATGCTGCCGTTGACGCTGTGGCCACGGGCGTGCGCGTGTCCGCATCGGCCGAAGGTTTGGCTGCCGATGCGATGGCCGCCGCGCCGGGCTTGCCGGCCGCCAGGGCCTGCGCGCGCCGCGACTGGATCAGCCAGTCCTCTACGCCACCTTCGTATTCGCGCCAGGCGCCGTCGCCTTCGGCCACGAGTGTGCTGGTGACGACGTTGTCGAGGAAGCGGCGGTCGTGGCTGACCAGGAAGACGGTGCCGGGGTACTCGGCCAGCAGGTCTTCGAGCAGGTCGAGCGTGTCGATGTCGAGGTCGTTGGTGGGCTCGTCGAGCACGAGCACATTGCTGGGCTTGGCGAACAGGCGCGCCAGCAGCAGGCGGTTGCGCTCGCCGCCGCTGAGCGTGCGCACGGGCGAGTTGGCGCGCGCGGGCGAGAACAGGAAGTCCTGCAGGTAGCCCATCACGTGCTTGCGCGAGCCGTTGATGTCGATCCATTCGCTGCCGGGGCTGATGAAGTCGGCCAGCGTGGCGTTGAGGTCGAGGTGGTCGCGCATCTGGTCGAAGTAGGCCACGGCGAGGTTCGCGCCTTGCCTGACGGTGCCGCTGTCGGGCTGCAGCTCGCCCAGGATCATCTTGAGCAGCGTGGTCTTGCCGGCGCCGTTGGAGCCGACCAGGCCGACCTTGTCGCCGCGCAGGATGGTGCCCGAGAACTTGCGCACGATGGCGCGATCGCCATAGGCCTTGCTGACGTCTTCGAGTTCGGCTACGATCTTGCCGCTGCGGTCGCCTTGCGAGACCTCGAGCTTCGCGCGGCCGACGACGTCGCGGCGCGCGGCGCGGTTGCTGCGCAGCTCCTCGAGGCGCTTGATGCGGGCCACGGAGCGCGTGCGGCGGGCCTCGACGCCCTTGCGGATCCAGACCTCTTCTTGCGCCAGCAGCTTGTCGGCGCGCGCGTTGGACACGGCCTCGTCGGCCAGTTGCTGGGCCTTGAGCGTTTGATAGGCCGCGAAGTTGCCGGGGTAGGCGCGCAGCAGGCCGCGGTCGAGCTCGACGATGCGCGTGCAGACGTTGTCGAGGAAGGCGCGGTCGTGCGAGATCAGGATGATGCTGCCCTTGAAGGCGACCAGCAGCTCTTCGAGCCAGGTGATGGCGTTCAGATCAAGGTGGTTGGTGGGCTCGTCGAGCAGCAGCACGTCGGGGCTGGCGACGAGCGAGCGGGCCAGGGCCACGCGCTTTTTCATCCCGCCGGACAGGCCTTCGATCGGCAGCTCGGGCGACAGGCGCAGGCGCTGCAGGGTCTCGTCGACGCGCTGCTCCCAGTTCCAGCCGTTGCGCGCTTCGATCTGGGTCATGAGGGTATCGAGGTCGTCGCCCTCGGCATGGGCCTCGAAGCGCTCGCGCAGGGCCTTGACCTCGGCCAGCCCTTCGCTGACGGTGCTGAACACCGTTGCGCCATCCGCAAAAGAGGGCTCCTGCGGCACGTACGAGACCTCGATGCCCGACTGGATCTGCAACTGCCCGTCATCGGGCTTCTCGAGCCCGGCCAGGATCTTGAGCAGCGAGGACTTGCCCGTGCCATTGCGGCCGATGAGGCCGACGCGCTCGCCCGTCTCGAGCGAGAACGCGGTGTGGTCGAGCAGGGCGACGTGGCCGAAGGCCAGGCAGGCGTCGCTCAGAGTCAAAACAGCCATGTGAGAATCCAGTCAGGGGCGGGGCAGCACAACCCGCTATTGTCACTGTTCGGGAGCCCCTGTGCTGAGGGACGCGTTTTTCTTGATGCCGCGGTGCCTGCGGCGCTCAAAGCATCCTTCGACGCACGGACCTTTGAGAAGTTGAAAAGGGCACGGCGGCGAAGTAACGTTATCGCGTCACAGCTACTGTGAGCAACGTCGCTGTGACGGCGAGTGCAGCAAGAATCCCAAAGGCAGCCCTTTTTGTCTTGCCATTTGGTATGGCTGCCATAAGGAAGCCAATTGGCACCAACAAGATGACGCCGTACATCGAAAGACCGATAGAGGCTGGACACGCCTCATTGCATCGCGGCGTCCAGAAGCTAAAGAGGCCATGGCTGATGAAGCACCCTAGCACGAGTCCGCCGATGGCTTTGGGTAAGCTGTTCATTTGACCTCCCAAAACAAAATCTCTCTCGCTTTACCGAGATCTGAGAACAGAGGTCCAGAACGAAGGCCCAGAGTGAATCGAGCAAAGTTCACCAATGCCCCCTCCAGGCCAGCGGCAGTCAGCTTTGATCCGTTCCACAAGTCGATGTGGTCACCAGTGGGATGCGTCTCGCCATCCCGTGCCCAATAGTCCTTGAAAAAGATGATGCCAGTCTTCCCGTTGACCTTGGTCTGCCAGCCTGGGCCCGTGACATTGGATATCCCGTAACGATGACCGTCGTGCCGTGATTTCGCTTAGGGCAGGTCACTTGGTCACCCACGCGGGCAATGCCTTTGCCGTGCGTGTCAGTCATCACCGATGCTGCGATCACTTGACCGCCATGATCAGTCTGGTCACCCAGAACGATGAAAGGTCGTCCCACTTGTCTGTCCCTGAAGTATGTTTGGCGGCACTTTAGCAGAGGCGCATCAAGCAGGCCGCGAGGGTGGCCTGGCGTTGCGTGCGACCCTGCCTTTACAGAGAGACGACAGAGATACGAGTGCCTTGATTTATCCTCCGCAGCATGAATAGCGTTATCCAAGATGTCTGGCGTGTGGTGCTGGTTGAGGACAATCAGGCGATGCGCACCTTTCTCGAGTCCTGCGTGGTGGGGCATCCGCAACTGGCGTTGGCGGCGTCCTTCGGCACCCTGGCGCCCGCGCGCGCCTGGTTCAGCCAGCGCGGCGCCGACCTGCTGCTCGTCGACCTCGGCCTGCCCGATGGCAGCGGCCTGGAACTGATGCGCGAGGTGCGCCAGCGCTGGTCGGGCTGCGACATGCTGGTCGTGTCGATGTTCGGCGACGAAGACAACGTCGTGGCCAGCATCGAAGCAGGCGCCGTGGGCTATGTGCACAAGGACGACGATGCCGGCGACATCGCCGCCACGCTGCTGGCGGTCAAGAAGGGCGCTTCGCCGATCTCGCCCATGATCGCGCGGCACCTTTTGCGGCGCATGCAGCCGCAGGGGCCGGTGGCCATGGAGACATCGTCCGCGAGCAGTGCGGCTTCATCGGCATCGGGCAAGGCTGCTGCCGCAGGGCCGGACATGGCCGTGGCGCTCAGCCGCCGCGAGCAGGAGGTGCTCGAGTTCATCGCGCGGGGCTTTTCGTACGCCGAGATCGCCAAGGCACAGGGCATCACCGTGCACACGGTGCAGACCTACATCAAGAAGCTCTACGGCAAGCTGGCCGTGCACTCGCGCAGCGAGGCTGTGTTCGAGGCCCATCGCCTGGGTCTGCTCAACACCTTCGGCAAGCAGTTCAAGTGAGGTGCGCGATCAGGCCAGCCTGGCCTCCAGCGCATCGATGAAGCGCTTGGCCACGTCCCAGCCCGTCTGCTGCGTGATCTCCTGAAAGCAGGTCGGGCTGGTCACGTTGATCTCGGTGAGCTGCTCGCCGATGATGTCCAGGCCGACCAGCATCAGGCCGCGCGCGGCGAGGATGGGGCCCAGGTGCCTGGCGATGGCCCAGTCGGATTCGCTCAAAGGCTGCGCCACGCCCTTGCCGCCCGCCGCCAGGTTGCCGCGCACCTCGCCGCCTTGCGGGATGCGGGCCAGCGCATAAGGCACGGGCTCGCCGTCGATGATCAGCACGCGCTTGTCGCCCTGCGCGATGGCGGGCAGGAACTTCTGGACCATGATGGTCTGCGCACCGTCCTTGGTCAGCGTCTCGGCGATGCTGCCCAGGTTCAGGCCGTCTGCCTTGACACGAAAGATGCCCATGCCGCCCATGCCGTCGAGCGGCTTGAGGATGATGTCGCTGTGCTCGGCATGGAAAGCGCGCACGGCCTCGATGCTGCGCGTGACCAGCGTCGGCGTGATGTATTGCGGGAACTCGAGGATCGCCAGCTTCTCGGGGTGCTCGCGCAGGGCCTGAGGCTTGTTGAAGACGCGCGCGCCTTCGCGCTCGGCCTGCGTCAACAGGTGCGTGGTGTAGAGGTACTCGGCGTCGAAGGGCGGGTCCTTGCGCATCAGCACGGCGCCGACGCTGGCGAGTGTCAGCACGGCGGTTTCCTGCACGGTGAACCAGCCCGGCGTGTGCACGGCGGTGTCCGATGGCGGCGGCGCCAGCGTGATGCGGCGCGATTGTGCCTGCACCTGCCCGCCGCGCTGCCAGGTGATGTCGTGCGGCTCGCAGGCCCACAGCTCGTGGCCGTGCGACGCGGCTTCGCGCATCATGGCGAACGTGCTGTCCTTGTAGGTCTTGAAGGTGTGCAGCGGGTCGGCGACGAAGAGGAGCTTCATGGTGAGTCGGTGTCGGTGACGGGGCGATGACGGAAGTGTTCCACGAACAGCGTGAGCGTGCCCGCCACCAGCCCCCAGAAGGCCGAGCCGATGCCCAATAGCGAGACGCCCGACAGCGTGACCAGAAACGTGATAAGCGCCGCCTCGCGGTAGCGCTCGTCGCGCAAGGAGGCCGCCAGGCCGTTGGCGATCGTGCCCAGCAGGGCCATGCCCGCCACGCCCATGATCAGCGCGGGCGGGAAGGCCGTGAGCAGCCCGGCCACGGCGCCGCCCAGCAGCCCCATCGCGAGGTAGAACAGGCCGGCCATGACCGCCGCCGTGTAGCGCTTGCGCGCGTCGGCATGGGCATGCGGGTTCAGCACGATGGCCGCCGTGATGGCCGCCAGGTTGAGCGTGTAGCCGCCGAAGGGCGCGAACACCAGCGTCGTGATGCCCGACCACGTCATCAAGGCGGACACGGGCGCTTTGTAGCCCGCCCCCCGGATGGCCGACACGCCCGGCACGGCCTGCGAGGCCATCGTCACGATGAACAGCGGCAGGCCCATGCCGATCACGGCGTGCCACGACCACCGCGGTGTCACCCACACGGGCTTGGCCCAGTCGAGCTTGAGTTGGCGCACGTCGAGCAGACCTTGCGCGCCAGCCAGCCCCGTGCCGACCACGAGCACGCCCAGCACCGCATAACGCGGCCACCAGCGCTTGCCCACGAGGTAAGTGACCAGCATGCCGATGACCAGCGTCGGGTGCGCCGTGCCGCCCGCGAAGGCCATCAGCGCGAACTTGGCCAGGATGCCCGCCAGCAGCGCCGAGGCCAGCGCCACGGGGATGCGGTCCATGATGCGCTCGAACCAGCCGGTCACGCCGCACAGCAGCATCAGCGCGCCGCAGGCCAGGAAGGCGCCAGTGGCCTCGGGCAGCGTCACGCCCGTGGCCGCGCTGGCGATCACGGCCGCGCCGGGCGTCGACCATGTGATGAGCACAGGCGCGCGCAGCCACAGCGACAGGCCCAGCGTCAGCAGGCCCATGCCCAGGCCCAGCGCCAGCACCCACGAGCTGACCTGCTCGGGCGTGGCGCCCAGCGCATTGGCCGCCTGGAAGATCAGCGCGATCGTGCTCGTGAACCCGACCAGCACAGCCACGAAGCCCGCCGAAACGGCTGCGGGCGACAGGTCCTTGAAGAAGGACGGCTGATGTGGTGCGGCTGTGCTCAGATCTCGACCTTGGACCCCAACTCGACCACGCGGTTGGTCGGCAGGCTCAGGAAGTCGGCCGCGCCTGCCGCGTTGCGGTGCATGCCGGCGAAGAGTTTCTCGCGCCAGGGCGCCATGCCGCTGCCGATCGTCGGGATCACGATGTCGCGCGACAGGAAGTAGCTCGTCTCCATGTCATCGAGGATCACGCCGTGCTGCTTGAGTTGTTTGAGCGCCTCGGGCACATCGGGCTCGTTCATGAAGCCCAGGTGCAGCATCACCTGCCAGCACTCGTTGCCCAGCGGCTCGACTTCAAGACGCTCGTCGCGGCTGATCCAGGGCACCTCGTGCGACTTGACGGTCACGAACAGGTTCTGCCTATGCAGCACCTTGTTGTGCTTGAGGTTGTGCAGCAGCGCGTTGGGCGTGGTGCCCGCATCCGAATTCAAGAACACGGCCGTGCCCGACACGCGCAGCGGCGGGCTGGAGAACACGGCCTCGAGAAACGGCTGCAGGTCGATGGCGTCCGAGCGCAGGCGGTCGCTCAGCAGGTGGCGGCCTTCCTTCCAGGTCATCATCAGGCCGAACATGATGAAGCCGATCAGCAGCGGGAACCAGCCGCCGTCGACCACCTTGATCACGTTGGCGCTGAAGTAGATCAGGTCGATGGCGAAGAAGGCCGACGTGGCCATGATGCACAGCGGCAGCGACAGGCGCCAGGCGAAGCGGATCACGAAGAAGGTCATCACGGTCGTGATCAGCATGTCGATGGTCACGGTGATGCCGTAGGCCGCCGCCAGCTTGCCGCTGGAGCCGAAGAAAATCACGGCCATCACGATGCAGCCGAACAGGGCCCAGTTCACGAAGGGGATGTAGATCTGGCCGGTTTCCTTCTCGGACGTGTGCAGGATGCGCAGGCGCGGCAGGTAGCCCAGCTGGATCACCTGCTTGGTGACCGAGAAGGCCGCCGAGATCAGGGCCTGCGACGCGATCACCGTGGCGCAGGTGGCCAGGCCCACCAGCGGGTACAGCGCCCATTCGGGGGCCATCTCGAAGAAGGGGTTGTCGACGTTCTCGGGGTGCTCCAGCAGCATCGCGCCCTGGCCGAAGTAGTTCATCACCAGCGCCGGCATCACCAGCCCGAACCAGGCCAGGCGGATCGGGCGCTTGCCGAAGTGGCCCATGTCGGCGTAGAGCGCCTCGGCGCCCGTGGCGCACAGGATGACCGCGCCCAGTGCCACGAAGGCCAGGTGCGTGTGGTTGGTGATGAAGAGCAGCGCGTAGTGCGGGCTCATGGCCGCCAGCACGGCCGGGTTCTCGATGATGTGGCTCAGGCCCAGCACGGCCAGCACGATGAACCACAGCGCCGTGACCGGCCCGAAGAACTTGCCGATGCCGCCCGTGCCGTGCTTTTGCACCATGAACAGGAAGGTCAGCACGATGAGCGTGACGGGCACGACGGCTTTTTCGAGGCCGGGCGCCGCCACCTCCATGCCCTCGACGGCCGAGAGCACCGAAATGGCCGGCGTGATCACGCCGTCGCCGAAGAAGATCGCCGTGCCGAAGATGCCGATGGCCAGCAGGCGCACGCGCAGGGCGGGGCGGTCCTTCACGGCGGTCGAGGCCAGCGCCAGCATGGCGATCAAGCCGCCTTCGCCGTTGTTGTCGGCCCGCAGGATCAGCGTGACGTACTTGAGGGACACGATCACGGTCAGTGTCCAGAACATCATCGACAGGATGCCGTAGATGTTCTCCGGGCTCAGCTTGAGATGGCCGTGCGCGAAAACCTCTTTGAGCGCATACAGGGGGCTGGTGCCGATATCGCCGTAGACGATGCCGATGGCCCCCAGGGTCAGGGCGGCCAGCTGGGAGCCGCTGAGCGAAGCGTTGGGACGATGTTGCACGGAAGATGGACGCGAATCGACAGGGGGCCCATTTTGCCCCTGTTCGACGCCAATTTGTTGCAGCGCAAAACCCCGCCGGGTTCCCTGGTGTGGCGCTTCAGCTATAAACCTCGGCGTTCGGGTCGGTTGCTTCGAGCTCGTAACTGGCCGCCAGCATGGCCAGGCGTCCGATTACCCCATACATGTAGAAGCGGTTCGGCACGCTGGCACCCGGCTTGACGCCAGGGCGGGGCAGTTGCGTGGGCTCGGCGAAGGCCAGCGGTTCGAAGCTGGAGCCGGGGGCGTTGAGGTTCTCGTCGATGCCGCGGTCGGCGTGCACGCGGTAGAAGCCGCCCACCACGTAGCGGTCGATCATGTAGACCACGGGCTCGGCCACGGCATCGTTGATGCGCTCGTAGGTGGGCACGCCTTCCTGGATGATGACGCGGTTGACTTCCTGGCCGTCCTTCACGACGGACATCTTGTTGCGCGTGCGGCGGTTGAGCTCGGTCACTTCCTTGGCGTCGCGCACGGTCATGATGCCCATGCCGTAGGTGCCGTTGTCGGCCTTGACGATGGCGAAGGGCTTCTCGTTGATGCCGTATTCCTTGTACTTGCGGCGGATCTTGTTCAGCAGGGCGTCGACCTGGCTTTCGAGGCACTCGGCGCCCGTGCCTTCCTGGAAGTTGACCTCGTCGCAGACCGAATACATGGGGTTGATGAGCCACGGGTCCATGCCCAGCAGCTTGGCGAACTTCTTGGCCACTTCCTCGTAGGAAGCGAAGTGCTGGCTCTTGCGGCGCACGGCCCAGCCCGCGTGCAGCGGCGGCAGCAGGTACTGCTCGTGCAGGCCCTCGAGCACCTCGGGGATGCCGGCCGACAGGTCGTTGTTGAGCAAGATCGTACAAGGGTCGAAGTGCTTGAGGCCCAGGCGGCGCTTGTCGCGCACCAGCGGCTCCAGCGTCAGGTGGCTGCCGTCGGGCAGGGCCAGGTCGGTCGGCTCGGTGATCGTGTCGTCGAGCGTGCCCAGTCGCACGTTCAGGCCGGCGGCCGTGAAGATCTGCACCAGGCGCGCCACGTTCGACAGGTAATAGGTGTTGCGCGTGTGCTTCTCGGGGATCAGCAGCAGGTTCTTGGCCTCGGGGCAGATTTTCTCGATGGCGGCCATGGCGGCCTGCACGGCCAGGGGCAGCATCTCGGTCGTCAGGTTGTTGAAGCCGCCGGGGTAGAGGTTGGTGTCCACGGGCGCCAGCTTGAAACCCGCATTGCGCAAATCCACCGAGGTGTAGAACGGCGGCGTGTGCTCCATCCATTCCAGGCGGAACCAGCGTTCGATGGCGGGCATGGACTCGAGCATCCGCTGCTCGAGTTCATTGATGGGGCCGGTCAGCGCGGTGATCAGGTGAGGGACCATGGTGGTGCGGGGGCTCGGGTTGCTGTGTTCATGGGGGATCGTAGCAAGATCGGGGCGGCAGCGGCGTATTCAAGGCGTGGCCCGAACAAACTTGGGATGCCTGGGCGTGGTCGAGGCTGCTCAGGGCCGTTCGCACCAGCGGGTCCACATCCCACGCAGCGCCGCTTCGAACAGCGGCGCGAAACGCTGGGCATCGAAGATGGGCGAGGCCTGCACCTGCTCGCGCAACCCGCCGCGCAGCGCGGCCAGCCGGGGCAGGTCGGCCGCATGGGCCACGGCGCGGGCCACGTAGCCATCGGCGTCCGAGGCCACCCAGTCGGCCAGGCCCGCGTTCTGCATCAGGCCCACGCCCTGGCGTGACACGAGGCGGTCGCCGGCCAGCGTCAGCACGGGCACGCCCATCCAGAGGCTTTCGGCGCTGGTCGTGCCGCCGGTGAAGGGGAAGGGGTCCAGGCCGATGTCGACCTGGCCGTACGAGGCCAGATAGTCGGCGCGTGGCGTGCGGCCTTCGAGCGTCAGCCTGCCGGCGTCGATGCCTTGCGCGGCGAAACGCGTGAGCACGTCGTCGCGCACCGAGGCTTCATCGAGTTGCTTGGCCTTGAGCCGCAGGCGGCTGCCCGGCACCGCATGCAGCACCTTCGACCACAGCGCCACCACGCCATCGTTCATCTTGGTCAGGTTGTTGAAGCAGCCGAAGGTGACGTGGCCGTTGGCGATGGCGGGCAAGGGCGACACGGCCACCTCGGTTTCGGGCGGCGTGAAGCACAGGCGCGTCTCGGGCAGGCGCCAGATCTGCTCGGTGAAGTGGGCGTCTTCGGAGGCGGGCAAGGTCCACGGGTCGGCGATCAGGTAGTCGATGGCCGCGACGCCCGTGGTGGCGAAGTAGCCCAGCCAGCTTGCCTGCACGGGCGCGGGCTTCCAGGCGAACATCGGGAGGCGGTTGTAGCCGGTGTGGCCCGAGAGGTCGATGAGGATGTCGATGGCATCGTCGCGGATCTGCCGTGCCAGTTGCGCATCGGGCACGCCCATGGCCGAGCACCAGCCCGTGCAACTGGCCTTGATGCGCTCGGCCAAGGCGTCGTTGGATGTGCGCGTGGCGTACACGAAGATGGACAGCCGCTCGGCCGACCGTGCGGCCAGCGCCGCCAGCACACCTTCGACGAAATAGCCGACCGGGTGGTTGCCCAGGTCGCCCGACACGAGGCCGATGCGCAAAGGCCGGGCGGCATCGCGCGTGTTGGCCCAAGTGGTAAAGGGCGTGGCGCGTCGCGCCACGGTGTCGCCGAAGTGCCTGGCTTCGTCCAGCAGCACATGGGCGTCCTGGCCGGGCACATAGTTCAGTGTGAAGATGAGGTTGCTGTGCGCCTCGGCGAAATCGGGCCGGGCGGCCAGCGCCTTGCGAAAGCACGCCACCGCCTCGTCCAGCTGGCCCAGGTCCTTGAGCAGGTTGCCCAGGTTGTTGTGCGCATCGGCCAGGTCCGGCTGCAAGGTCAGCGCCTGCCGGAAATTCGCCACGGCCTGGTCGTACTGGCCCAGGTCCTTGAGCACGATGCCCATGTTGCACAGCGCGCCCACGTGATCGGGCTTGAGCTGCAAGGCCTTGCGGTAGCTGGCCACGGCTTCGTCGAGCCCGATCCGCGTCTTTCTGTGCGATGCCCAGGTTGAAGTGCGCATCGGGCATGTTGGGCTGCAGCCTGAGCGCGCGCTTGTAGCTGTCGATGGCCTCCAGCGAGCGCCCCAGGTCGTTCAGGGCGATGCCCAGGTTGAAATGCGCCGCGACGAAATCCGGCTTGAGCGCCACGGCCCGCTGGTAGTGGGTCACGGCCTGCGCCAGTTGCCCGCCGGCCTTCAAGGCATTGCCCAGGTTGCTGTGGGATTCGACATCGTTCGGCAACAGCTCGATCGCTTTTTGCAAGGCCTGCACGCCATCCTTGCCTTGCGCCACCAAGACGGTGCCCAGGATCTTCCAGACGAAGCCGATGTCGGGTGGATCACCGTGAGCAGGCGGGTGCGGGTTTCGAGCTCGATGTAGCGGCCCGCATTGAACAGCCCCACGAGCTGCGCCGCTTCGTCGCGTGGCAGCGATGCGGGCTTCGGCGCCGTTTTGCCTGTCGGGGATCCGTTCTGTTTGCGGGACTTCATGGGGCGTGAAAGCGTGGTCGGGTGAGCAAGCCGACAGGATACAGACAAGCGCCAGCACGGGCGCCCAGGTTTGTCTTGGTTGCGCTCTAGAATGGTCCGATGACTACCCGCTTCGTGCCTTCAGGGGGACGCGCCGCATGGGCGCTGGCTGCCAGCCTGGCTTGGTCTCTGGCCTGTCCGTCGACGGCATCGGCCGCATCGCCCGGGGCCGCGACGGCCGCGTCGCAGCCGCCAGCCGTCGATGAGGCCGCCGTGCCTGCCGCGGCCGCGGCGTCCGCACCCGTTTCGACCTCCGCCCAGCGCCTGTACGAGCAGGCGCGGCACCAACTGGTGCAGGTGCGCACCTTGCTCAGCGGCCAGGGCAGCCAGTCGTCGGTGGGCTCGGGCTTCTTCGTGGGCAGCGATGGCTTGATCGTCACCAACTACCACGTGGTCAGCCAGGTGGCCTTGCAGCCCGAGCGCTACCGGCTCACCTATGCCGGCGCAGACGGCCGCCAGGGCGCGCTCGACCTGCTCGCTTTCGATACCGCCCATGACGTGGCCGTGGTCAGGCCGGTCGAGCTGCCCAGGCCGGTCGTGACGGGCCTGAGCTTTCGGCCGCGCTCCGTGGCGCTCGACAAAGGCGAGCACATCTACTCGCTGGGCAACCCGTTGGACGTGGGCTTCGCCGTGGTCGAAGGCACCTACAACGGCCTGGCCGACCGGGGCTTCTACCCCAGCATCTTCTTCAGCGGCGCGCTCAACCCGGGCATGAGCGGCGGCCCCGCGCTGGATGCGCAAGGCCAGGTCATGGGCGTGAACGTGGCCACGCGGCTCGACGGGCAGCAGGTGAGCTTCCTGGTGCCCGGCGAGTTCGCCGAAGACCTGATGGTCAAGGCACGCACGGCCAAGCCCATCAAGCAGGCCGCCTATGCAGAGCTGACGCGGCAGTTGCTCGTGCACCAGGAGGGCCTGACCAAGCGCTTCATGGCGCAGCCCTGGCGCTCGGCGGGCCATCCGCGCTACAAGATCCCCGTGCCGCAAGAGGTCTTCATGCGCTGCTGGGGCAGCAGCACGCCGCCCGACAACAAAGGCCTGGAGTTCGAGCGCTCCGAGTGCTCGATGAACCAGTCCGTGTTCATCAGCGGCGGCCTCGATACCGGCAACATCGCCACGCGCCATGAAATCTACGATGGCCGCAAGCTGGGCACGCTGCGCTTCGCCAGGCAGTACTCGCGCAGCTTCCGCAACGAGTTCTTCGGCGGCGGGCGCCAGCGCACGGCCGCCCAATGCAGCGAGCGCTTCATCGAAAACGACGGCCTGCCGATGCGGGCCGTGCTGTGTCTCAACGCCTACAAGAAGCTGCCCGGCCTGTACGACATGGGCGTGCTCGTGGCCTCGGTCAGCGACGACCAGGCGGGCGTGCAGGGCCGTTTCGACGCGCGTGGCGTCAGCTTCGACAACGCGATGAAGCTCGCCGATTTCTATCTCAAGGGATACGGATGGATTCAAGCTCCGAAAGCCGCCGCGCCGAAACGCCCATCGCGCTGATCGAGCGCCTGGACCGCGACGGCCATGTGCTGCAAGGCACACTGGTCTACCGCTGGCCGTTGACGATCGGCCGCTCGTTCGAGGCCGACCTGGTCCTCGACGACCCGCATCTGGCGCCGATGCATGCCGAGCTCGACGTGGCCGACGGCGCCTTGCACCTGAAAGTGGGCGAGACGATCAATGGCGCCGTGGTGGGCGCGCGGCACGTGCACGCCGGCCAGGCCGTGACCTTGGCGACGGCCCAGACCTGGCGCGTGGGCGGCACCCGTTTGCGTGTGCGCCTGGCCAGCGAGCCATTGGCGCCCGAGCAGCCGCTGGCGCGCCACCTCATCGAATCGACCGCGCCACCGCTGGTGCCGATGTGGCGCAACGTGCTGCCGATCCTGCTGATCTCGCTCTTGCTGATGCTGTTCGAGCAATGGCTGGACAACGACCCGGGCACGCCGCTGAACGCCTACCTGAGCATCATCCTGCTGACGCTGGGCGCCACGCTGGCCTGGGCCTTGTTCTGGGCGCTGGGCAGCAAGCTCTTTCAGGGGCGGCTCGATTTCAAGGCCCATCTGAGGCTGGCCCTGCGCTATGGCCTGACCTGGACGGTGCTGGAAGCCGCGCTGCCTTTGCTGGCCTACGTCACCGGCTGGCCGACGCTGTCGCGCGTGAGCGATGTGGTCTGCGCGGGCGTGCTGTGCGCGTTGGTCTGGGCGCACCTGTCGCTGATCCTGCCGGCGCACCGCATCGGCCTGATGGCCGGCGTGGCGGCGCTCTACCTGGGCGGCGTGGGCCTGCACGTGTGGTTCAACGAGCAGCGCACCGGGCAGATGTTCTCGGAGCGCTACGCCACGGCCCTGCCGCCACCGTCATGGCGCCTGGCGGGCACGCAGCCCGTGTCCGCCCTGATCGACGACGCCAAAGGCCTGAAGGCCAAGCTCGACCAGCAGGCCAAGGACAGCGCCGCCGACGAGGTTACCGATCCGATGTCGGAAGAGTGAGTTCAGTGCACCTGGTTGGGTGAAACCATGCGGTGCAGCGGCGTGTGGGACGACGGCACATAAAGGGTGCCGTCCACGTCCAGATCGAGGTGCTCGCCCGTCGAGAGCTTGTACTCGACCAGGCCCGTAGGCTCCCACTGCGTCTGCATGTCCATCAGGGTGTGGACACGGGTCAGGTGCTCGTAGGCATGCACTTTGTAGGTGGCGCCATGCATGTCCTGCACACGAAAGGTTTCAAGGCGCTGAAGCTTCTTGTCCATGACGTGCTCCTTGTCGAAAGGCCGGGCACGCGGGCCCGGCATGTTTCGATTGTGCGCCCCCTATCGTGGCATGGGAAGGGGCCTTTACACGGGCCCCGCTCGCATGAAGGGATTCATGCCTGTTTGCGGCGACGCTGCACCGCAGCACCGATGGCGCCCAGGCCCAGCAGGGTCATGGCCCAGGTGCTGGCTTCGGGCACGGGTGTCGTGAAATCCCATTGGATGGTGCCGAACGATGTGAGCGTGGTCGTCAAGGCGGATTTGGCCACGTTGGACAAACCCAGGGCCTGGCTGATCAGGTCCAGGCCTGTCGACGTGGTGTTCAGCGTGCCGATGGTGCCGGCGAAATGGGTGTCCGGGCTGTAGGTGCCGGGCAGCGCATCGCCCTGTGTGAAGCGCCACAGCGTGTAGTTGGTGAGCGTGCCCACGCCATTGCCGCCGACCAGCGTGACGTTGACCTGGTTGTTGACCATGTCGATGGCGAAGTCGGTGATGGTGATGGCCCCGCCGGTGGAGATGTTCTTGATCGTGGGCATGGCGATGGTGACGCCCCCGCCGGTTTCGCTCAAGGCCAGCATGGCGTTGCTGGCTTGATCGACGGTCAGGCTGTGCCATGGCAGGCTGCCCGCATTGATGGGGTTTTCTGGCGTGCTCATCACGGGCATGGTGTAGGTGGCTGAGCCGCCCAGGGCGACGAAATCCCACATGACGTCGCTGAGCATGAACTGCCCGCTGCCGCTGACGGGCACGCCGATGGTGTCGGCATGGGCGAGGCCGGTGGCCGAGAAGGCCAATCCGGCCAGGATGGATGTGATGGCGAATGTACGCATGGAACGCTCCCTTTTGTTGAGTGGTGTCTGAAAGCTCAGCCGAGTGAAACCGAGGCGGGCTTGCGGCGTGGCGTGGCCGATGCCATAACGATGGCGCGCATGAGGCAACTCCCTGAATATGTGATGGAAACAGTCTATCTGCTGCCGATTGGCTGGCGCGCACGCGATTGTTGCGAATTGTTCGGGTGGGCATCCCTAGCAGAATGGAGGGGGACGCATGCCGGCCCCAGCAGCATGCCGCGCGGCGCCAGAAACGGAGTGCGCGGAACGGGGCCTTTCACTACAGTGGGCTTATCAAAACTTTTGGACCAGGAAGATGTTGGCGATGGCCGGTTCGCATGAAGAGATGGTGGTGGCCTTGTGCAGGTACATCGAGGCGGCAGCCGAGCCCCCGACCCTGGACGAGCTGGCCGCCCGCGCGGGCCTGAGCGCCAACCATCTGCAGAAGGTGTTCAAGGCCCAGACGGGCGTGACACCCAAGGCCTATGCGGCCGCGCACCGGGCCCAGCGGTTGCGCGATCAACTGACGAGAGGTGAGACTGTGACAGACGCCCTGTATGCCGCTGGCTATGGTTCCAGCGGGCGCTTTTACGAAGCCGCCGATGACATCCTCGGCATGAAGCCATCCGATTACCGCGCGGGCGGCGCCCACAACGAGATCCGCTTCGCCGTGGGCGCGTGCTCACTGGGCGCGATCCTCGTGGCGGCCAGCTCGCGCGGCATCTGCGCGATCACGATGGGCGACGATGCCGATGCCCTCGTGCGCGCGCTGCAAGACCGCTTTCCGGCGGCGACCCTGTTGGGCGGTGACGCCACGTTCGAGCAGTGGGTGGCGCAGGTCGTGGGGTTCGTCGAGGCACCTGAAGTCGGCCTGACGCTGCCGCTGGACATCCGCGGCACGGCCTTCCAGCAGCGCGTGTGGCGGGCCTTGCAGGCCATCGCGCCAGGGCAGACCGTCAGCTATACCGAGATCGCCGAGCGCATCGGTGCGCCCAAGGCCGTTCGGGCCGTGGCGGGCGCCTGTGCGGCCAACCACCTGGCCGTGGCCATTCCCTGCCACCGGGTGGTCAGGCGCGATGGGGCTTTGTCGGGCTACCGATGGGGTGTCGAGCGCAAGCGCGCTTTGCTGGAACGCGAGTCCAAGGACAACAGGTAAACCGATGCGCTGACAGCCGGAGAAAGGCGCTAAAGTCTGCGGCAGGAGGTAGCCCGATGGG
>JASGJC010000057.1:0-158379 GCA_049840915.1 Aquabacterium sp. | reverse complement strand
CGCCTGTTCTCGTTCAACTCGCCGGTGGGCGCCTGCCCGACCTGCGACGGCCTCGGTCACGTCATCGCCTTCGATCCGCAGCGCGTGGTGGGCTTCCCTTCATTGAGCCTGGCCAGCGGCGCCGTCAAGGGCTGGGACCGCCGCAACCCTTACACCTACAGCATGATCGAGTGCCTGGGCAAGCACTACGGCGTCGACATGGAGCAGCCTTTCGAGGACCTGCCCGAGCGTGTGCAAAAGGTGGTGCTCTATGGCTCGGGCCTCGAGGAGATCGAGTTCGTCTACGAGGCCGAAGGCGCCAACGGCAAGAAGCGCAAGGTCAAGCGCGCGCACGCCTTCGAGGGCATCCTGCACAACTTCGAGCGCCGCTTCAAGGAGACGGACTCGGCCGCCGTGCGCGAAGAGCTGGCCCGCTACCAGCAGCCCAAGGCCTGCCCCGATTGCCACGGCACGCGCCTGCGCACCGAGGCGCGCCACGTCAAGCTGCTCGATGCCGAAACGGGCGACACGCGCGCCATCTTCGAGATCGGCCATGCCACGCTGGCCGAAGCGCACCACTACTTCGACAAGCTGCAACTGCAAGGCGCCAAGGCCGAGATCGCGGCCAAGGTCGTCAGCGAGATCCGTTCGCGCCTGCGCTTCTTGAACGACGTGGGCCTGAACTACCTCAGCCTCGACCGCAGCGCCGACACGCTCTCGGGCGGCGAGGCCCAGCGCATCCGCCTCGCATCGCAGATCGGCTCGGGCCTCACGGGCGTGATGTACGTGCTCGACGAGCCCAGCATCGGTCTGCACCAGCGCGACAACGACCGCCTCATCGGCACCCTGCAGCACCTGCGCGACCTGGGCAACAGCGTCATCGTGGTCGAGCACGACGAAGACATGATCCGCGCCGCCGACCACGTGGTCGACATGGGCCCGGGCGCGGGCGTGCATGGCGGCCGCGTGCTCGCGCAAGGCACGCCGCAGGACATCACGGCCAGCGCCGACAGCCTGACGGGCCAGTACCTCGCGGGTGCGCTGCGCATCGCCGTGCCGCCCAAGCGCCACGCCTTCACCGATGAGACGCCGCGCCTGCGCGTGGTCAACGCGCGCGGCCACAACCTCAAGGGCGTGACGGTCGAGGTGCCCGTGGGCCTGCTCACCTGCGTGACGGGCGTGTCGGGCTCGGGCAAGTCCACGCTGGTCAACGACACGCTGTATGCGGCCGTGGCCAAGAAGCTCTACCAGAGCCACACCGAGCCCGAGCCGCACGACGAGATCGAAGGCCTGGAGCTGTTCGACAAGGTCATCAACGTCGATCAGTCGCCCATCGGGCGCACGCCGCGCAGCAACCCGGCCACGTACACCGGCCTGTTCACGCCTATCCGCGAACTGATGGCCGATGTGCCGACGGCGCGCGAACGCGGCTACAGCGCGGGGCGCTTCTCGTTCAACGTGGCCGGCGGGCGCTGCGAGGCCTGCCAGGGCGACGGCGTGCTCAAGGTCGAGATGCACTTCCTGCCCGATGTCTACGTGCCTTGCGACGTGTGCCATGGCAAGCGCTATAACCGCGAAACGCTCGAGGTGCTCTACAAGGGCAAGAACATCCACGAGATCCTCGAGCTCACGGTCGAGGCTGCGCTGGCCTTCTTCAGCGCCGTGCCGTCACTGGCGCGCAAGCTGCAGACGCTGATGGACGTGGGCCTGGGCTACATCCGCCTGGGCCAGGCCGCCACGACCTTGTCCGGCGGCGAAGCGCAGCGCGTCAAGCTCGCGCTGGAGCTGAGCAAACGCGACACGGGCCGCACGCTCTACATCCTCGACGAGCCGACCACGGGCCTGCACTTCCACGACATCGCCTTGCTGCTCAAGGTGTTGCACCAGTTGCGCGATGCGGGCAACACAATCGTCGTGATCGAGCACAACCTCGACGTCATCAAGACGGCCGACTGGCTGATCGACATGGGTCCCGAAGGCGGCTCGGGCGGCGGCACCTTGCTGATCGCCGGCACACCCGAGGACATCGCCGCGCACGAAGGCAGCCACACGGGCCGATACCTCAAGGCCTCGCTGGCTGGCGCCTGAGCGAGGCCCGGTAAGCCCGCGCTACACGGGCGTCACAAGGCGTTGAGCGTCTGGCCGCGAAGGACGGCGCTCAAGCCTTGCAATGCAGTTCGTCGCTGTGCTTGGCGGCCAAGTCCTTGCGCAGGAAGAAGCCCCATTTGTCCGAGATGGTCGGGCCCATGTCGGGTACGTAGCAGTACGCGTACTCTTGCGAGATGCGCGCATTGAGCAGCAGGTCGGGCGCGAAGCCATAGCTCCGGCGCGTGGACAAGGCCGCTTCCGCGCTGCTCACCAAGGGCGCCAGGTGCGGGTCGGAGATCTCGGGCGGCAGGATGGCCTGCGGGTGCCACTTGTCGAGCGTCCGATCGATGTCCCACTTGTTGTGGCCCGGCGGGCCCCACTTCACCTTCGAGCGGGCGATCATCTCGTCGGCCTTGCCGAGGAAGTCGGCGGCCTCGAACTGCGGCAGGTGGTAGCTCATGCCCAGGTAGAAAAAGCCGATCGGCCCGTCGGCAGGCTGCAAGTGGGTGTTCATCCAGTTGGTGACCACATACTGTTGCGCCGTGGGCGATTGGGCGATGGCCTGCGCCGACACGGTGGCCTCGCGCCATTTGTTCTTCAGCGCGGAAACCAGCGAACCGCCCAGCAACAGTGCCGCGAACACCATCGTGACGATGCGCAAGACCATCAGCCGCGAGGGCGAGATCTGCGCGGGCTGCAGCCGCCGCAGCAGGCGCTTGGACAGCGACTCGATGTCGAACAGCACGGGTGCGGACATGGCCGTCAGCGTCGCCATGACGCAGGCCGGTGCCCAGATCATGCGCGCGCCCTGGAACACATCGCTGTTGACCATGGCGATGGTCGCCGTGATGACGCAGGCGCCGACGATCGGCGCTTCATGGTTGCGCGACCACTGCGCGCGGAAGAACAGGTAGGCCGCGACCATCACCAGCAGCAAGGCCAGCGCCGTGTACGACAAGGCCGCGTTCTCGAAGAAGTAGCCCAGCGCATAGCTCAGCGAGGGCGCGGCACCCAGCTTCAGGCGGGCCGTGGTCGGTGTCAGCGTGCCGAACTGGGCCAGGTTGAGCCACAGCAGCAAACCGATCAGCGAGACCGCGGGCAGCAGGCCGCACACGAAGAACGTGATCGGCTGCCGCTTCGAGCGCACATAGAGCACGCCCAGCAGCGTGAGCACGATGATGATGCTGTCTGGCCGGAAGGCGCAGGCCAGCGCCAGAGAGACCGAAGCGACCAGCACCTTCACAGGGTGCGCGGCCTTGGGCGGCTGCAGGATCAGGCCCGTCGCCAAGGTCAGGAACATGGCCTGGAAGAGGTGATCCCACCCTGTCATGCCGTACATCAGGTTGGTGCGCGTGAACAGCAGCCCCACGCCCAGCAGCAAGGCGGTCGATGGCGATTGGGCGAACCACACGATGCCCCACAGCGTCAAGGCCACCGCGAGGAGCCCGAGCAGCGTGTATACGCCGACGGCCAGGTTCTCGGGCATGAAGCCCAGCAGCAGCGCGAACACATAAGGCGAGGCATAGGAGGTGGACGCCTGCGCCAGATCGTGCCGGTTGAAGGCGGGCAACCCCAGCTCGCGCAGCATGGCGCCGGAGCGCAATGAAATCATCACGTCATCGGACGTGTGCAGCGGCGAGTGCAACAGCTTGCCCAGGATGCCTTGATCGGCCGGCCCGCCGAAGGAGAAGATTTCAGGCCAGACGCCATACAGACTGGTGATGAGCCATGTCAACGCGAAAGCGATGAGTCCGATGCGCAGCTTATTGGCGTGGTCTTGCCTTGCCACGGAGGCAATGTGGATGGTGTGTGACATACCCTGATTTCATACTTTTTGATGGAGGACGCTGATCGTCAGCGCATGCCCTTCGCTTCAGACCACGGCCCGGGCGGGCACGGCATGAAACGAAACGGCAGGCGGTCAACGACACGTCGCTCCGGGAATCTTAGCGGGTAGGGTCACGCGCCATCAAGCGCCGCGCACCGTCGATTCGCGGGCGCATGAAGTAAAAAAATGCACGAACAGTTATTCGGACAGGTTCGCGCATGAATGACGCTTCGCGCCTCAGGTGTTCAGGAACCCGAGGTTGTACGTGGCGCTGTCGAACTGGCTGAGGTTGGGCAGGAAGCCGCGCAGCGCGGCATCCGGCACGTCCATCCACTTGCCCAATGTGTAGGCATAGTGCTCGACCGCCGTGGTCGGCAGCAACACGCCGTTCTGAAGCTGGTCGGGGCTGCTGAACGAGCCCGTGCTGTCCACCGAGCTGTACTGCGGGAAGGCGCCATACACATCGGTGCCGCGCACCGCGCCGCCCATGATGAAGTGGTGGCCGCCCCAGCCGTGATCGGTGCCGTCGCCGTTGCTGGTGAACGAGCGGCCGAACTCCGAGGCCGTGAAGGTGGTGACCTGGCCGCGCATGTCGCCCGTGGACGGCATGTTGCGCAGCACGGCATCGAAGTAGCTCATGGCATGGTCCAGCTGCGCCATGCGGTCGGCGTGGTCGCTGATCTGGTTGGCGTGTGTGTCGAAGCCGCCCAGGTTGACCATGAACAACTGCCGCGTCATGCCCAGGTTGGCCGTGCGGTTCAGGTCGATCAGGCGGGCCACCATTTGCAATTGCAGGGCCAGGCCATTGAGCTTGCGCGTGCCATCCACCGGGCTCGTGTACTTCAGGAGGTTGTCGCTGTTGGGGTCGGTGACGCCGGATGTGCTCCATGGCCCCGTGCCCAATGGCGAGAGGCTGGCGCCGAGCAGGTCATTGGCTTTCAGGGCGCGCTGCACGATCCGCTGGTGGTCGGCCAGGAAGAGGTTGTTGGCAGGGATGGTGGTCTGCCCGCTGGTGTTGAGCTGGCCCAGCATGGCGGCTGCCGCGCTTTGCAGGCCGGCGTTGCCATAGATCGTGCCGGCGCTGCCCAGGCCCAGGATGCTCGTCAGGCTGCTCTGGTAGGGCAGGACCTGCTGGCCGGCGAGCCAGGGGCCCGCCGTCGAGGGCGTCATGCAGGTGAACAGGCGTTGGATCAGGTCCGCATCCGAAGGCGAGCGCCCAGAGCCATTGATGGACCGCAGGTTGTCGCCCATCAGGCCGCCCCAGCCCGGCGTCGCGCCTTCGGGCTGCAAGGTCTGCCAGGTGGACTGCTGGTCGTTGTGGGAGTAAAGCTTGGTCGGCTTGCTGACGGCGACGTTCTGGTAGTCGGCCTTGGTGGTCGGCCTGGTCAGCGGCCCCACGTTGGCCAGCACCGCCACGTTGCCGGCCTGGTACATCTGCTGCGTGCGCGTCAAGGCGGGGTGCAGCGCGAACTGGCGGCCTGCGTTGACGGTGCGGCCGGCATGGGAGATGGGCAGCACGCCGCCCAGGCGATCAGGCGAGCTGCCCGCTGCCGACAGGTTGGCGGCCACGCCGGGCGCGGGCAACGCGATGACCGTGCTGCCGTCCGTCGGACAGCGCTGGTCGTTGTAGTGGCCCCATGACCCCGTGTCCGTGGCCAGCACGGTGTTGAAGGCATCGTTGCCGCCCGACAGGAAGATGCAAACGAGCGCCTTGTAGCCGTTGCCGGTGCTTTGGGCCGCGGCGCGCGTCATGGCGCCCAGGCTCAACCCGAGTGGCAATGCCGCACCCGTGGTGACCAGGCCTGCCGCGCGTTGAAGGAAAGCGCGCCTGTGTTGGTGGTGTGTGGACATCGCGTTGCTTACTGTTGAATGAGGAAATCGGGGGACAAGGCCACCATCAGAATGGCCGCTTCGATGCGTTGGCGCTTTTGGACGGTCGTGGCGCTGGGCAATGCATCGACGGCCGTGAGCGCCACGCTGCGTGCCGCCGCGGGCAGGGTCTTGCCCAGCATCTTCGTGGAGACGGCATCGACCAGCGAGGTCGATGTGCCGGCCACCGACATCCAGCCGCTGAGGTCGAACGTGATGTCCATGCGATTGAATGTGTAGCTCCACTCGCCCCATCCCCGATCCAGGATCGTGCTGACAAAGTTGGCGTAACCCAGCACGGACGTTTCGCTCGTGATCTGCATTTCGGGGGCCACGAGGCCGGCTCCACTCAGGCTGCTTTGCGGCGGCGTGTAGCCGGGGCGGAAGAAGTTGAACACGGAGGGCGAGCGCATCGGGGCTTGGCCAAGGCCGGTGCCCGGGTCGCTCGAGTCGACGGCGAAGTAGAACGGTGCCGCGCCACCCGCGTTGTAGCAGTCGCTGTTGTGCGGGATGGTCCTGAACAGGTGCGTCAGGCGCAGCAGTGGCTCGCGCAACTTGCCGTAGGTGCTGAGCGCGGCCGTGGCCGGATGACGGGCTTCGTCGTGGGTCAGGATGGCGGTGACCACCTGACGCAGGTTGCCATTGCTTTGCCTGAACACGCGCGTCACGTCCGCGACATAGGCGGGGCTGGGGTTGCTCGTCACCAGGCGCTGGATGAGCTGGCGGCTGATGAAGGGCGCCGTGTTGTGGTGGTTGGCCAGCGTGTCCAGCGCGATCTTGAGGCTGGTGGCCGGGTCCGCCGGGTTCTGTGCCGGGATGGTCACGCCCAGGAACTGCTTGACCGAGGTCGAGTGCGCTTCCGTATAGGCGGACATCGGCAGCGTCATCTGGCTCGCGTCTTGGCAATCGGGGCCACGGTAGTAGCAGACCCACCACCCCAGTCCCATCTTGCTGCTGGGCCGGTTCCAGCTGAAGCCGGTGAAGACCTTGGCCAGTCCCTTGACGTCCGCGGCGCTGTAGGTCTCGACGGGCTTGCCGTTGACCAGGATCGGGCGGCCGCTGTCATCGAGTTCATACAGGCCGATCGAGAACAGCTGCATGACTTCGCGTGCGAAGTTCTCGTCGGGCACGCGGCCCTGGTTGTCTTCCTTGAGATTGCCCAGGTGCGACAGGTAGACGCCCATGGCCGGGTGCATGGCCACGGCCTGCAGCAGGTCGCGGTAGCTGCCGTCGGCGTGCGAGGTCAGCATGTCCATGTAGCTGGCGACCATGCTGCCCTGGTCCAGCGTCACCGTCGACACGACGAAGATCTCGGACAGCGCGAAGGCCACGCGGTGCCGCAGTTGCGATTGATCGTCCTTGATGGCATGCGTCCACCAGCTGCGGATCACGTCATCGAGCATGGGGTGAGGTCGCTGCAGGAACGTGCTGCTGGTCAGCACCGTGGCCTGGTGCGTGCTGCTGGGCGCGGCGCTGAACTGCTCGTTGATCCACTGCGCATAGCCCACGGCGCGAAGGTGCGCGGCTTGATCGGGCGTCGGGCCGAACGTGGCCTGCGTGAGGAAGCGGTAGGCGTCGTTGTTGTCGATGGGTTGCAGGGCCGCGCTGCGCAGCATGGAATCCGAGTCGGACGACGACGTGTTGTCGCCCGCCGCGCCGCTGCCGCCGCCGCCACCACCTCCGCAGGACGCCAGCAGCACCATGCCGGCCAAGACCAGAACGCGGGAGAGGCCCATGAATGCGCGGTGAGGTGCGCGTTGTTCGGAGCGTGAAGGTGCGGAAAGAGAAATCAGATCAGACATGAACGCAATCGCAACGGTGACACATGTGGGTCATCGCGTTGGTTGCGCGCTGCACGATTCATGTCGATCGAACGTGCTGACCCTGTGACTCGAGATTGCCAGGGTCGAATAGACCGAAGTGCTTCAGCTTTGCCACCTTTGTAAGCAGCAGAAACCGAAATGTCAGTCAGGCGCGCTTTATGCCAAATCAATCACAGCAGGGGCGCAAGGGCTCTTTCCGCCTGCTTGTGATCGAGGCCCGCGCGCATCGCCCAATCGTCCAGTTGATCGCCGGCGATCTTGCCGACATTGAAGTAGTCGGCCTCCGGATGCGCCATGTAGAAGCCGCTCACGCTGGCGGCCGGCATCATGGCCAGGCTCTCCGTGAGGTGCATGTGGATCTCGTGCGCATCGAGCACCGTGAACATCTCACGCTTGACCGTGTGATCAGGGCAGGCCGGGTAACCGGGCGCGGGGCGGATGCCGCGGTACTGCTCCTTGATCAACGCCGTGTTCTCGAGTTGCTCGGCTTCGGCATAGGCCCAGAACTCCTTGCGCACGCGCTCGTGCATGCGCTCGGCGAAGGCTTCGGCCAGGCGATCGGCCAGGGCCTTGAGCATGATGGACGAGTAGTCGTCATGCTTGCCCAGGAACTCGGCTTCTTTCTTCTCGATGTTCAGGCCGGCGGTCACGGCGAACATGCCGATGTAGTCTGGCTTTGCGCCGCGCGGCGCGATGAAGTCGGACAGCGAGCGGTTGGGGCGCCTGGTGCCATCGACCACCGGGCGCTCCGTCTGCATGCGCAGCGGGTTCCAGGTCATCAGCACCTCGCTGCGTGATTCATCACGGTACAGCTCGATCGTGTCGTCGTTGACCGTGTTGGCCGGGTACAGCCCGATCACGCCATTGGCCGTCAGCCAGCGGCCGTCGATGATTTTCTTGAGCATGGCCTGCGCGTCGGCATAGACCTTCTTGGCCTCCTCGCCCACGACCTCGTCCTTGAGGATGGCGGGGAAAGGCCCGGCCAGATCCCAGGTCTGGAAGAACGGACCCCAGTCGATGTAGGCCGCCAGCTCACCCAGGTCGTAATTCTTGAACACGCGGCGACCCAGGAACTTGGGCACCTCGGGCGTGTAGGTCGCGAAGTCGGCCTGGTGCTTGTTGGCACGCGCCTCGGCCAGCGTGACCATGGGCGTGGCCTTCTTGTTGGCGTGCTGCTCGCGCACCTTGTCGTAGTCGGCGTTGAGCTCGGTCACATAGGCATCCTGGCGCTCGGGGCTGAGCAGCTCCGAGCACACGCCCACGGCGCGCGAGGCATCGGGCACATACACGACGGGCCCTGTGAAGTTCGGCGCGATCTTCACGGCCGTGTGCACGCGCGAGCAGGTGGCGCCGCCGATCAGCAGCGGCGTCTTGCGGTCCTTGAAGTAGGGGTCGCGCTCCATCTCGGCGGCCACGTACTGCATTTCTTCGAGGCTCGGCGTGATCAGGCCCGACAGGCCGATGATGTCGGCGCCTTCTTCCTTGGCCTTGTCCAGGATGTCCTTGCACGGGACCATCACGCCCATGTTGACCACTTCGAAGTTGTTGCACTGCAGGACCACGGTCACGATGTTCTTGCCGATGTCGTGCACATCGCCCTTGACCGTCGCGATCACGATCTTGCCCTTGGCCCGCGCATCGCCGCCGCCTTCGATCAGCAGGCGCTTTTCTTCTTCGATGTAAGGCAGCAGGTGCGCCACAGCTTGTTTCATCACCCGGGCCGATTTGACGACCTGCGGCAGGAACATCTTGCCCGCGCCGAACAGATCGCCCACCGTGTTCATGCCCGACATCAACGGGCCTTCGATCACGTGCAGCGGGCGTCCGCCACCGGCCTTGATCTTCTGCCACGCTTCTTCCGTGTCGGCCGTGATGAAGTCGGTGATGCCGTGCACGAGCGCATGGCTCAGGCGCACCTCGACCGATGCCGGCTCGTCGGCCGTGCCGCGCCAGGCCAGCTTGGCCGAATCGTCCTTGGCCGTGCCCTTGACCTGTTCGGCGATGCCCAGCAGGCGCTCCGTCGGTGTCTGGTTCGTGTCTTCGCCGTCCTTGAACACGGGCTTGCGGTTGAGCACGACGTCCTCGACCAGCTCGCGCAGACGCGGCTCGAGGTTGTCGTACACACCGACCATGCCGGCGTTGACAATGCCCATGTCCATGCCCGCCTGGATCGCGTGGTACAGGAACACGGTGTGGATGGCCTCGCGCACCGGCTCGTTGCCGCGGAAGCTGAAGGACACGTTCGAGACACCGCCCGAGACCTTGGCGCCCGGCAGGTTCTGCTTGATCCAGCGCGTGCCCTCGATGAAGTCCACGGCGTAGTTGTCGTGCTCCTCGATGCCGGTGGCCACGGCGAAGATGTTCGGGTCGAAGACGATGTCCTCCGGCGGGAAGCCGACCTCGTCCACGAGGATGCGGTAGGCGCGTTCGCAGATCTCGACCTTGCGCGCATACGTGTCGGCCTGGCCGGTTTCGTCGAAGGCCATGACCACGGCCGCCGCGCCGTAGCGCTTGATCAGCTTGGCCTGATGCAGGAAGTTCTCGACGCCTTCCTTGAGCGAGATCGAGTTGACGATGCCCTTGCCCTGCACGCACTTGAGGCCCGCCTCGATCACCTCCCACTTCGACGAGTCGATCATGATCGGCACACGCGCGATCTCGGGCTCGCCCGCGATCAGGTTCAAAAAGCGCACCATCGCGGCCTTGCTGTCGAGCATGGCCTCGTCCATGTTGATGTCGATGACCTGGGCGCCGTTTTCCACCTGCTGGCGCGCCACGGACAGCGCATCCTCGAAGCGGCCCTCCAGGATCATCCGCGCAAAGGCCTTGGAGCCCGTCACGTTGGTCCGCTCGCCCACGTTCACGAACAGCGTGCCCTCGCCGATGTGCACCGGCTCCAGGCCGGACAGGCGCATGGCGGGTGGGGCGGCGGGGGCGGAAGTGGGGCGTACGGACTCGGTCATAGCCCGCCATTTTACGAGGCCCGCGCGCCCCGGCGCTCTACGGGAAGGCCCGACGCCGAAGAAGGGGGCCGGCTTGACCGCGCCAGGCGGCTCAGGCCTTGTGGCGCTGGCTGCCCGCCAGGAACACCGATTCGATGTCGAAAGTGCTGTTTTTGCCGACCTCGTCACGGTGCTGGGCGAGCCACTGCGTGGCCGAGCGATGGCCCAGGTGGTAGAGCTCCTGCAAGAACGCCCAGTCGGTGTTGAACTTGCTCGACGCGTTGAAGGGCGTCATGCCGGCATCGTCGGCCACCATGTGCATGTGCAGGTTCTTGTAGCGCCCGGGGTCGAGCTTTTCGTCCTTGAGCAGCTTCTTCACGAATGCGATCGCGCGCATCTCGCCGATCAGGCTGGCGTTGAAGGTGATTTCGCTGAGCCGGTCGATGATGTCGATGCTGCGCGTGGGGTTGTCGTCGCGACGCAGCGGGTTGATGCGCACCAGCATGATGTCGCTCAGTTCCGTGTTGTAGATCAGCGGGTACAGGGCCGGGTTGCCGGTGTAGCCGCCGTCCCAATAGGGCTCGCCATCGATCTCGACCGCCTGGAACACGAAGGGCAGACAGGCCGATGCCATCAGCGCGTCCAGCGACAGCTCTTCGGCCGTGAACACGCGCGCCTGCCCCGTGTGCACCGACGTGGCCGTGACGAACAAGGGGATGCCGCAGTGCTTGCAGCCCGTGTGCAGCGATTCTTCTTTCACATGGCGGCGCAGCACGTCCTTGAGCGGATTGAGGTTCAGCGGGTTGAACTCGTAGGGGCTGAACGAGCGCATGAACAGGTTCAGCCACTGGTAGGCCGGGAACTGGTCGAAGTTGAACTGGTTCTTGAGCAGCCCGTTGGACTGGATGGACAGCGGCGAGAACAGCGGCCCGTGCTGGCTCACGTCACGCCAGAAATCGTGCAGCGTTTTTTGGGCCTGCTTGCGCGCCTGGGCCTCGTCGCCGCTCTCCTGGTAACCTTCCACATACCCCGACAACAGCACCGCGCCGTTGAGCGCGCCGGCGCTGGTGCCCGAGAGCCCGGCGAAGTCCAGGCCATCGTCATCGAGCAGCCGGTCGAGCACGCCCCAGGTGAATGCACCGTGCGAGCCGCCGCCTTGCAGGGCCAGGTTGACGCGGGGGCGGCCTTTGGTCTTGCGCTGCACGGCAGGTTTGGCAGGGGGGGCGGAAGGCTCGTTCTTGGTGTTTTTGCGCGTCATGCGCTTCAGTCTAGCGGCATTTGCTGCGGTGCAGCATGCGTTGTGGCATGTATCTGTCGCATCCCCCGCAGGTGGGATGAAAAATAATTCCACGGGCACTGTACAAACATCCAGCCTTTGCCATAATGGCGCACCACATCATTTGCCGATACGTCGGAAGCACACTGGAGCAAGCACATGGAAACCACATCCAAATCCGCCCTGAGCACTGAAAAAGCCAAAGCCCTGCAAGCCGCCCTGGCGCAAATCGAAAAGCAGTTCGGCAAGGGCTCCATCATGCGCCTGGGCGAAGGCGAGGTGATTGAAGACATCCAGGTTGTCTCCACTGGTTCCTTGGGTCTGGACATCGCGCTGGGCGTCGGCGGCCTGCCACGCGGCCGCGTGGTCGAGATCTACGGCCCTGAGTCGTCGGGCAAGACCACGCTCACGCTGCAGGTCATCGCCGAGATGCAAAAGCAGGCCGGCGTCTGCGCCTTCATCGATGCCGAACACGCCCTCGATGCCCAGTACGCCCAAAAACTCGGCGTCAACCTGCAAGACCTCCTGATCTCCCAGCCCGACACGGGCGAACAGGCGCTTGAAATCGTCGATGCGCTGGTGCGCTCCGGCTCGGTCGACCTGATCGTCGTCGACTCGGTGGCCGCGCTCACGCCCAAGGCTGAACTCGAAGGCGAAATGGGCGATGCCCTGCCGGGCCTGCAAGCCCGTCTGATGAGCCAAGCCCTGCGCAAGCTGACAGCCACGATCAAGAAGACCAACTGCATGGTCATCTTCATCAACCAGATCCGCATGAAGATCGGCGTGATGTTCGGCAGCCCCGAAACCACGACGGGCGGCAATGCCCTGAAGTTCTACGCCTCCGTGCGCCTCGACATCCGCCGCATCGGCTCGATCAAGAAGGGCGACGACGTCATCGGCAACGAAACCAAGGTCAAGGTTGTCAAGAACAAGGTGGCGCCTCCATTCAAGACCGCAGAGTTCGACATCCTCTACGGCGAAGGCATCTCGCGCGAAGGCGAAATCATCGACCTGGGCGTGACGGCCAAGATCGTCGACAAGTCCGGCGCCTGGTACGCCTACAACGGCGAAAAGATCGGACAGGGCAAGGACAACTCCCGCGAGTTCCTGCGCGAGAACCCCGATTTGGCCCGCGAAATCGAAAACAAGATCCGCGAGTCGCTGGACATCGCCTTGCTGCCGACCGTCGCGGCCGATGCAGGCGAGTAAGCCGGCCAGCAAATCGCCCGGCCTGGTCTTGTCCCTCAAAGGCCGGGCGCTGAAATACCTCGCGGCGCGCGAGCACTCGCGTGTCGAACTCATGCGCAAGCTGGGCCCGCACGCCGAGTCACCCGACCAGATCGACGCCGTGCTCAGCGAGCTCGAGGCCAAAGGCCTGCTCTCCGCCCAGCGCTTCGCCGACTCCATGCTCCACCGCAAGGCGGCGCGCTATGGCACCGCCCGCATCCAGGCCGAACTGGCGCAACACCAATTGCCGCCTGACATCGCCCGCGAGGCCACCCAGGCCTTGCGCGAAACCGAGTTCGAGCGGGCTCACGCGCTGTGGGCCCGTCGCTACGGTGAAATCCCTGAAACACCCGATGAAAAGACCCGCCAGATGCGCTTTCTCGCTGGCAGAGGCTTTTCCGGCGAGGTGGTCCGCCGCGTGATCCGTGGTGAAGGTTTCACACAATCCTGAGCGCTTTGCTGACCAGCCAACCAGGATTTGGAAGCCCCCCGGACGGCGGTGCTATGCTGAATGCTGCACTGCAATCACATCATCCCGTGCCTGCGTGTTCGCCAAAGCCCGATCGGTTCTGGCGGCCTCATGTTCGATCAGAACGCAAAACCATTCTGCGAGTTGCCCCATGAAGATTCATGAATACCAAGGCAAAGAGATCCTGAGCCGATTCGGTGTGCCGGTCCCAAGAGGTATCCCGGCGTTTTCCGTGGACGAGGCCGTCGCCGCCGCGCAAAAGCTGGGCGGCCCGGTCTGGGTGGTCAAGGCCCAGATCCATGCGGGCGGTCGCGGCAAAGGCGGTGGCGTCAAGGTCGCCAGGTCGCTGGACGACGTCAAACGCCTGGCGGGCGACATCCTGGGCATGCAGCTCAAGACGCACCAGACCGGCTCCGCAGGCCAGAAGGTCAACCGCCTCTATATTGAAGACGGCGCAGATATTCAAAAGGAATACTACGTCTCGGTCGTCACCGACCGCGGCACGCAGAAAGTCGCCTTCATCGCATCGAGCGAGGGCGGCATGGACATCGAGGAGGTCGCGCACAGCACGCCCGAGAAGATCATCAAGGTCTTCGTCGACCCGATCGCCGGCCTGACCGATGCACAGGCCAAGCAGGTGGCCGACGGCATCGGCATGCCCGCCGACTCGACCGCGCAGGCCGTCGACATCTTCAAGAAGCTCTACCAGTGCTACATGGAGACCGACGCCTCCTTGGTCGAGATCAACCCCTTGAACCGCGACAGCCAGGGCAAGGTCATGGCGCTGGACGCCAAGTTCAACTTCGACAGCAACGCCTTGTTCCGCCACCCCGACATCGTGGCCCTGCGCGATCTGGACGAAGAAGACCCGGCCGAAATCGAAGCCTCGAAGTTCGATCTGGCCTACATCCAGCTCGACGGCAACATCGGCTGCTTGGTCAATGGCGCCGGCCTGGCCATGGCCACGATGGACACGATCAAGCTGTTCGGTGGCGAGCCCGCCAACTTCCTGGACGTCGGCGGCGGCGCCACGGCCGAGAAGGTGACCGAGGCCTTCAAGATCATGCTCAAGAGCCCCAAGGTCAAGGGCATCCTGGTCAACATTTTCGGCGGCATCATGAAGTGCGACACGATCGCGGACGGCGTGATCACCGCCTGCAAGGCCGTGAACCTCAACGTGCCGCTCGTGGTGCGCATGAAGGGCACCAACGAAGACCTGGGCAAGAAGATGCTGGCGGACTCCGGTCTGCCCATCATCAGCGTGGACACGATGGCCGAAGCGGCCACCAAGATCGTGGCCGCAGTGAAATGACCCACCCCCGAAGCGCCTGCGCGCTCCCCCTCAAGGGGGCGTCGCCAACGGCCCGGCAAAGCCGGTTCCGCGGCGCCTGTTGGATCAACACCTTCGAGTTAGGTACCTGACATGAGCATTCTGATCAACAAGGACACCAAGGTCATCACCCAGGGCATCACGGGCAAGACCGGTCAATTCCACACGCTGGGCTGCCAGGCCTATGCCAATGGCAAGAACTGCTTCGTCGCGGGCGTGAACCCCAAGAAGGCGGGTGAGAAGTTCTCCGACATCCCCATCTACGCCTCGGTCAAGGACGCCAAGGACCAGACTGGTGCCAACGTGTCGGTCATCTACGTGCCGCCGGCCGGTGCCGCCAACGCGATCTGGGAAGCGGTCGAGGCCGACCTGGACCTGGTCATCGCCATCACGGAAGGCATCCCTGTGCGCGACATGCTGGTCGTGCGCAACAAGATGAAGGCCAAGGAAGCCGCGGGCGGCAAGAAGACGCTGCTGCTGGGCCCCAACTGCCCAGGCCTGATCACGCCCGAAGAGATCAAGATCGGCATCATGCCCGGCCACATCCACCGCAAGGGCCGCATCGGCGTCGTGTCGCGTTCCGGCACGCTGACGTATGAAGCCGTGGCGCAGCTGACCGAGCTCGGGCTGGGCCAGTCCAGTGCCGTCGGCATCGGTGGCGACCCGATCAACGGCCTCAAGCACATCGACGTGATGAAGGCCTTCAACGACGACCCCGAAACCGACGCCGTGATCATGATCGGCGAGATCGGCGGCCCGGACGAAGCCGAGGCGGCGCAGTGGTGCAAGGCCAACATGAAAAAGCCCATCGTCGGCTTCATCGCCGGCGTCACGGCGCCACCGGGCAAGCGCATGGGCCACGCCGGCGCGCTGATCAGCGGCGGCGCGGACACGGCCGATGCCAAGCTGGCCATCATGGAAGAATGCGGCTTCAAGGTCACACGCAACCCCTCCGAAATGGGCAAGCTGCTCAAGGCGCTGATCTAAAGTCACCTGCCGCCCACGTCCATCAGCCCCTACACTCAGGGGCTGATTCATTTGGAGAGACATGGACGCTTTGATGACGCCCGAGTTCTGGTTTGCCGTGGGCCAGATCGTGATGATCGACATCCTGCTGGGTGGCGACAATGCCGTGGTCATCGCGCTGGCTTGTCGCAACCTGCCGCCCGAGCTGCGTCGCCGGGGCATCGTCTGGGGCACCATGGGTGCCATCGCGCTGCGCATCGTGCTGATCTTCTTCGCGATGTCGCTGCTCAAGCTGCCTTACCTGAAGCTGGTCGGCGCGGCCGCGCTGCTGTGGATCGGCATCAAGCTGCTCGTGCCCGACGATGACGACCACGGCGACCTGAAAGCCAGCGACAAGCTCCTGGGCGCGATCCGGACCATCATCGTGGCCGACTTCGTGATGAGCGTCGACAACGTCATCGGCATCGCCGGCGCCGCGCAAGGTGCGGCCCGCGAAGGCCAGCAGGGCCACGAGATGGCGCTGGTGATCTTCGGTCTGCTGGTCAGCATTCCCATCATCGTGTGGGGCAGCACCCTCGTGCTCAAGCTGATGGACCGCTTCCCGCTGATCGTCACGGCCGGTGGCATGCTGCTGGGCTGGATCGCCGGCACGCTCGCCGTGACCGACCCGGCGGCCGTGCCCTATGTCTCAGGTACCGAGACGGCGCGCTACGCCGCGGGCTCGGCAGGTGCCGTGCTGGTGCTGGCGGCCGGGACCTTGCTGGCCAGACGTGCCACAAACAAGGCTTGAACCCCCATGCAGTCGACCGCGCTCATCCTCATCATTGCGCTGTTGCTGCTGACCGGCGTGGGCCTGCTCGTGTGGCTGGTGCGCCAGCGCCGGCAGGTGCCGCTGGCCAAGACGGGTTTCGTGCACACGCGGCCCTTGTTCGCCGACACCAATCCCTCGACGATCGACCGGGGCGATGGCGGCTCGGCCCGTTACCCCGATTCGGCGCTGTCCGACAGCGGTCCGGATTCCCTGTCGCTGTACCAGGACACGCCCACCAACTCGAATTTCGAGTCGCGTTTCCGCAGCAGCTCGCCCTCGCTGTTCCCCGAAGACTTCGTGCAGTCGACCATGCCTCAGGCGCTGACCCTGACCGAGGCGCCCAAGCCCGCACAGCAGATCGAGCGCGAGCGCATCCAGCGCGCCTTGCAGGCCCTGGGCGATGGCCCGATCGACCGCGCCTGGCAGACCTTGCAAGGCTTCTTCCCCGACAAGGGCAACCGCGAAGTGGCACTGCAGACCCTCAACCAGATCGCCCAGGCCTACGAGCAGGAAGGCCGCCACGAGTGCGCCCGCGATGTCTACGAGCACATGGCCGACATCGACCCGGCCTGGTCCGACATCAAGACCAGACTGGCGCGCGCGCGGGACCTGGCCCAGGCGTCGACCACCCATACCTGGGGCACCTTGCCGCCGCGCCCCATGCCGCAGATCAGCCAAGGCCAAATGGGCCAGTACGTGGTCGACAAGCAGATCGGCAAGGGTGCCATGGGGGCCGTCTATCTCGGGCAGGAGGTGGCGACGGGCCGCCCGGTGGCGCTCAAGACCATGGCCCTGGCGCAAGAGTTCAGCGGCGCCGAACTGGCCGACGCACGCGGCCGCTTCATGCGCGAGGCCGAGATGGCCGGGCGCCTGCAGCACGAAGACATCGTCCACATCTTCGACGCGGGCGAGCAGGACGGCGTGGCCTACATCGCCATGGAGCTGATCGACGGCGTCGACATGGGCCACTACACCCAGCCCGCCAGCCTGCTGCCGCTGGCGCAGCTGCTGCCCATCGCCGCCCGCGTGGCCGAGGCGCTCGCCTACGCGCACAGCCGCGGCGTCACGCACCGCGACATCAAGCCCGCCAACATCATGGTCAACCTCGAGCGGGACCTGGTCAAAGTGATGGACTTCGGCGTGGCGCGCGTGGCCGACACCACCCGCACGCGCACCGGCGTCGTGCTGGGCACGCCCACCTACATGTCGCCCGAGCAGCTGTCCGGCCAGAACGTCGACAGCCGCAGCGACCTGTACTCGTTCGGCGTCTCGCTGTTCCAGTTGCTGACCGGGCAGTTGCCTTATCGCAACGATTCCATGGCGGCGCTGATGCGGGCCATCGGCCGCGAGCCCGTGCCCAATGTCTGCACCGTGCGCCCGGACCTGCCGCCAGCGCTGGGCAACATCGTCGCGCTGGCGCTGGAGAAGACGCCCGCCACCCGCTACGCCACCGGCCTGCAGATGGCGCAGGACCTGCGCGCCGTGGCCGCATCGCTGCAGCACATCGACCTGGATCTAGGTTGAACCCTAGGCCCACCACCCCGCCAGCCATCCCGATCCGATCCCGCATGAAAACCCAGCGACAATCCGGCCATGGACTTTGAGTTCTTCTGTCATACCGACACCGGGCGGGTGCGAACCAATAACGAGGATTCAATCGCCCTGGACGAAACCTGTGGCGTGGCCGTGCTGGCCGACGGCATGGGTGGCTACGCCGCAGGCGAGGTGGCCAGCGGCATGGCCTGCGACTTCATCAAGGCCGAGCTGGGCCGCTGGCTGCACGAAGCCTCGGCGAACGCCAGCGACGGCGATGTCAAGCGCGCCATGGACATCTGCGTCGACAACGCCAACCGCGCCATTTTCAGCGCCGCCAACTCCAACCCGACCTACGCGGGCATGGGCACGACGCTCGTGCTGGGGGTTTTCCGGTCGGGGCGCCTGATCCTGGGGCACATCGGCGATTCGCGCGGCTACCGCTGGCGCGAGGGCGGTTTCCAGCAGATCACCAAAGACCATTCGTTACTGCAAGAGCAGATCGATGCTGGCATCCTGACGCCGGAGCAGGCCCAGTACGCCGCCAACAAGAACCTGGTGACCCGGGCGCTTGGCGTCGAAGACCTGGTCCTGATGGAGACACACCTGCACGATGTGCAATCTGGTGATATCTACCTGATGTGTTCCGACGGACTGTCAGATATGCTGCGGGATCAACAAATCGCCGACGTCATGGCCGCGCACACCAATTTGCCAGAAATGGGCGAAGCCCTGGTCGCCGCCGCCAATGACGCAGGCGGCCGAGATAATATTGCCGTCGTGCTGGTTCGTGCCCAGGGAGTGGCCGAGCCCGCGCCGAAGTCCTGGTGGCCTTTCAAGCGCCTGGGCGGCATCAGCTGAACAACGCCAACAGAGATCAATACCCGAGAGGTTCCGAATGGGAAAACTGGTCGTCTCGCTAGACGGGGTCGTCATCAAAGAAGTCCAAATCACCAAGGACAAAACCTCGCTTGGGCGACGCCCATACAACGACATCGTGATCGACAACCTGGCGGTCAGCGGTGAGCACGCGGTGCTGCAACTGGTCGGCAACGACGTCTTCCTCGAAGACCTCAACAGCACCAACGGCACCTACATCAACGGCAAGGCCGTCAAGAAGCACCTGCTGCAGCACAACGACACGGTCGAGATCGGCAAGTACAAGATCAAGTTCCTGGTCGACGAAGGTTCGGACTACGAAAAGACCATGATCATGCGGCCCGGCGCGCCGCTGGCGACGTCCTTGTCGTCGGCGCAAGGCGGCATGAGCACGGGGTCGGCGCCGGCCACGTCCGGCAGCTTCGCCAGCAGCACCGTGAGCGCCGGTTTCGGCTCGAGCTTCGGCTCGCTCACGCCGCAAAGCCCGGCCTCGATCAAGGTGCTCAACGGCGCCGCGGCGGGCCGCGAGGTCGCGCTGACCAAGGTCGTGACCACGGTGGGCAAGCCCGGCGTGCAGGTGGCCTCGATCACCAAGCGCCCGGGCGGCTACGTGTTCGCCCACGTCGAAGGCTCGGCCCGCCCGACCGTCAACGGCAATGCCGTGGCAGGAGACCCTGTGCACCTCAAGAGCGGTGATGTGATCGAGTTGGCCGGCACGCAGATGCAGTTCGTGCAGGCCTGATTGCATGATCCGGGTCTTGGGTTGTTCCGGGTCCATCGCCGCGCGGTGTCATACCACCGCCTTCCTGCTGGATGACGACATCCTGATCGACGCGGGCAGCGGCGTGGGCGAGTTGCGCCTCGACGAGTTGGCGCGCATCGACCACATCCTGCTCAGCCACAGTCACCTGGACCACATCCTCAGCATTCCTTTGCTGGCCGACAGTGTGATGAAGCTGCGGGCGGGCGTCGGCGGCAACATGGCCGATTTGCGGCCGATTCATGTGCACGCGCTGTCCGAGACTTTGGAGGCGATGCGCAAGCATGTCTTCAATGGGGTGATCTGGCCGGACTTCACGCGGCTGCCCAGTGCGGCGCACCCGATACTGGTCTTCCATGAAATCGCCGTCGGGCAGCGCCTGGCCTTTTCCGCCAGGGGCGGTGCCGCGGACCGTGCGGTGCATGTGCTGCCGGCGGCGCACACGGTGCCCGGCGTGGGTTTCGGTGTCGAGACGCCGCAGGGTTGGTGGGTGTTCTCCGGCGACACCGGGCCGAATCCGGCTTTGTGGCAGGCGTTGTCTGGCCAACGGATCGCGCAATTGGTGATCGAGACGGCGTTTGGCAACGAAGAGGCGCACCTGGCGCACATCAGCGGACACCTGTCACCGCAGAGTCTGGCCAAGGAGCTGGCGCAGCTCGATGGCGAGGTGAGCGTCTACATTACGCACCCGAAGCCGGGCGAAGTGCCTTCGGTGCTGGCGCAGATTCGGGCGTTAGATACGCAGCACAAGATCGAGCCTTTGCGCGAAGGGCAGCGCTTCAATGGTGTCGTGAGCGAATAAATCCAGGGTATTTTGTCGTTCATGATCGACAAAACAATCTTTGGAGGTGAAAATGTCGATCATGAACGACATGATTCGACTCCCGAGTGAACTGGGCGATGCGGTCCAACAGCATCGCAAAGCCGCCGGCATGTCTGTGACGGATGTGGCCAAGCGCTCCGGCAAGACGCGCGATGTGGTCTACCGCATTGAGCAAGGGGAGGACGTTGCCGTGACATCCTTGATGGCCGTACTGGGCGCCTTGGGTTTGGCGCTTCGTCTGGAGAAGAGCGGTATGCCCACCTTGAAGGATGTGCAAGCGCGCTTCGCCGAGGATGACGACGATGATGCTGCCTGACAAAATTCGCGAGTTGGAGGTAGCCATCAATGGCCGCCTTTCCGGGCAGTTGCTGAAGCACTCCGTTTACGAATACCGATACGGTAGACCTGATCCGGAGCAAGCAACCATCGCATTGCTGATGCCGCCCGCAGAAAGTCCCACATGGCAAGACGGCGATTTGTTTGCAGCCCTGGATCAGCATCTGCCAGAGGGTGACCTGTTCATGCGTTTGCGGGCTCTGTTCCCAAAGCAGCCGCTGACACCGATGCATTTGCTGGCGCTGGCGGGCACGAATGGCATTGGCCGTCTGGGGTTCAGCTTGCCCGATGCGGCCGTGCCGGTCATGGGGCCGACCATGGACCGCCAGACGCTGCTGTCCATGCCTTACTCGCCGGAGGTATTCGATGAACTGGTGAGGGCTTATCTGAGCACAGGCGCTGGCATTGCGGGCATGCAGCCCAAGATCATGGTGCCTGATCGGCCGACCGTGCCGATTCCTTCTTTGATTGTCAAGGCAGCTAGCCCAGCCTATCCGGGCTTGGCGGCGAATGAGTTTCTTTGCTTGTCGGCAGCCAGGCGTGCGGGTATCGAAACGCCCACATTCGATCTGTCTCATGACGGCCAAATGCTTGTGCTGGATCGATTCGATCTTGTGACCCGGCCGGACGGCGGCGTAGATCGCCTGGGTTTTGAAGACGTGGCATCTTTGATGGGTTTGCGCGTGCGTGACGTGCTGTCGGACCGCAAATACCAGGGCAGCTACGAGCGGGTTGCCGAGCTGTTGCGCTACCTCATGCTGCCCAGCGAAAGCATCCACCGCTTCTTTGAGCAGGTGGCTTTCAGCGTGATGGTGCGCAATGGCGACGGACACCTCAAGAATTTCGGCGTACTGTATACATCGACAAGCGATGTGCGGCTTGCGCCCATGTTCGACGTGGTGACGACGGCTGTGTATCGCTACGCGCGGTACAGCGGTGGGCCGGAACTTGAAGACCGCACGATGGCCCTGAAGCTTTTTGGCGGCAAGCACCGCTCAAAGGCTTATCCGACGACGGAAGAGCTCGTCCAGTTTGGTCGCAAGGTCTGCGGCATTGGGCACCCTGAGAAGGTGTTGGCCCGGATCGCTCAAGGCATGGCGGATACGTTGGTGGCAGCCAGATGTGATGAGCGGATTTCTGGGTGGCTGTTGAATGAGTTGGCACCAGTTTGGCAAGAAGGGTGTTTGTATGGCGGGGCTTCGTGAGCCTTTGACTCAAACACTCACAGCAAGTGAGTGACAAAAATGGTCAGTCCTCTGCGAGGCTTGACATTTTCTGGCGTGCATTCCGAAAAAAGTCCGACAAAGTCGGTTCGCATCTGGCGCTCGTGTGCGGGAAAGCGCGTAAAAGATCACGGTTTTTCAGGGGCTGAAAGCTGGCACGCACCCTGCCTTATTGAAAGCGTGGCTCCCAAAGGCGTGGGGCCTTTGGTAGCAAAGTCTTTTTAGTGGGCCAGGCCCTGAGGAGTTGACCATGAAGCGCGTGCAACAAGGTTTCACACTGATTGAATTGATGATCGTTGTAGCGATCATTGGTATTTTGGCGGCCGTGGCTCTGCCTGCTTACCAAGACTATACGATCCGTAGCCGTGTTACTGAAGGGTTGGGCTTGGCATCTGCAGCCAAAGTGACAGTCGGAGAAAATATTTCTAACAATGGTGGGACAATTGTTGCTACCAATGACTATTGCGTTGGTGTCTCGACATTCACAGCTTCAACGACTACGGGGCATGTCACAGCGCTTGGCTGTACTGCTGCTACCGGGGTTATCGCCGTTACGATGGATGCTACAGCCGGAAACGTTGCTCTTACATTGACGCCTACTGCGAATGCCAGTGCTGTAACTTGGCAATGTGCAACTAGTCCTGCTAACACTACGGCGATGTTCAAGTATGTACCTTCTGAATGCCGCCACTGATTTTTGAAAATCAGCGACTAAAGTAGTTATCTCAACAAAGTCCGCCCAGATCAGTCTGGGCGGACTTTGTTGTTTGTGGCCGTAAGAGGGAAGTGCTACGTCCAAGCTAAAATCGGCGGTCTAAGCCCAACACTACCCCACCCACACCTCCCTCAACCATGTCCAACTCCACCAAGAACATCACCGCCATGGCCAACGCCATCCGTGCCCTGGCCATGGACGCTGTCCAGCAAGCCAACTCCGGCCACCCTGGCGCGCCGATGGGCATGGCCGACATGGCCGTGGCGCTGTGGAGCCGCCATCTGCGTCACCATCCGGGGCAGCCTCAATGGGCCGACCGTGACCGCTTCGTGCTGTCCAACGGCCACGCGTCGATGCTGATCTATTCGCTGCTGCATCTCACGGGCTACGACCTGTCGATCGATGACCTGAAGGCGTTCCGCCAGATGCACAGCAAGACGCCCGGCCACCCCGAAGTGGGCGTCACGCCGGGTGTCGAGACGACGACGGGCCCGCTGGGTCAGGGCATCACCAATGCGGTCGGCTTCGCGCTGGCCGAGAAGATGCTGGCCGCCGAGTTCAACCGCGAAGGCCACCGCATCGTCAACCACCACACCTATGTGTTCCTGGGCGATGGCTGCCTGATGGAAGGCATCAGCCACGAAGCCGCCGCACTGGCCGGCGCCTGGAAGCTGGGCAAGCTGATCGCGCTGTACGATGACAACGGCATCTCCATCGATGGCCAGGTAGCGCCCTGGTTCGTCGATGACACGCCCAAGCGTTTCGAGGCCTATGGCTGGAACGTGATCGGCCCGGTCGACGGCCACGATGTGGACGCCGTGGATGGCGCCATCGAGAAGGCCAAGCTGAGCACCGACAAGCCCACGCTGATCGTGTGCAAAACGGCTATTGGCAAGGGTTCGCCCAACCGCGCCAACACGGCCAAGGCCCACGGCGAGCCGCTGGGCGGCGACGAGATCAAGCTGACGCGCGAGGCCTTGAGCTGGGTGCACGACCCGTTCGCCTTGCCCGAAGAGGTCTATGGCGACTGGGATGCCAAGGCCGATGGCGAGCTGCAAGTGGCCGACTGGAACCAGCGCTTTGACGCCTACAAGGCCGCCTTCCCCGAGCTGGCCGCCGAGTTCACGCGCCGCATGTCGGGCGAGCTGCCTGCCAATTTCGCCGAGATCGCCGTGCAGGCCGTGGCCTCCGCGCACGAGAAGGCCGAGACCGTGGCTTCGCGCAAGGCCAGCCAGATCGCGCTGGAGTTCTTCACGGCCGCGCTGCCTGAGATGCTGGGCGGCAGTGCCGACCTGACCGGCTCGAACCTGACCAACACGAAGAGCACGCCGCCCCTGCGTTTCGATGAAGACGGCGCGGTGATCCTGACCGAGTCGGGCAAGCCCGGCCGCCACATCAACTACGGCGTGCGCGAGTTCGGCATGGCCGCGATCATGAACGGCGTGGCCCTGCATGGCGGCTACATCCCTTACGCCGGCACCTTCCTGACGTTCAGCGACTACAGCCGCAACGCCATCCGCATGGCCGCGTTGATGAAGCAGCGCGTGATCCACGTGTTCACGCACGATTCCATCGGCCTGGGCGAAGACGGCCCGACGCACCAGTCCGTCGAGCATGCCGCCAGCCTGCGCCTGATCCCCGGCCTGGACGTGTGGCGCCCCGCCGATACGACCGAAACGGCCGTGGCCTGGACGATGGCGCTGGCCAACAAGCACCGCCCGAGCGCGCTGCTGTTGTCGCGCCAGAACCTGCCTTACGCGCCCAAGCAGGATGCGGACGTCATCACGCAAGGCGCTTATGTTTTGGCCGAACCCGCAGAAGTGGGGTTGAAGAAAAAGGCCGTTGCCGTGATCATCGCGACCGGCTCGGAAGTGCAACTGGCGCTGCATGCGCAGGCCGAGCTGGCCAAGCTGGCCATCCCCGTTCGCGTGGTGTCCATGCCCTCGACCACCGTGTTCGACCGCCAGTCGGTCGAGTACAAGAAGTCGGTGCTGCCCGCCAACCTGCCGCGCATCGCGGTCGAGGCCGGTGTCACGGATGGCTGGTGGAAGTACGGCTGCGCGGCTGTGGTCGGCCTGGATACCTACGGCGAATCGGCGCCAGCGGGCGTGCTGTTCAAGCACTTCGGTTTCACGACCGAGAACGTCGTGGCCACGGTTCGCAAGGTGCTGTCCGGCCGTTGAGGCGCGCTGATTTCGCATGGGGAAACCGCTCAAAAGGCGGTTTCTTCGCGCATCGTCGATAATCGCGCATCCAGATTTTCGTTTCTCTCTTTCTTCAAGGTAAGACTGTCATGGCTATCAAGATTGGTATCAACGGCTTCGGTCGCATCGGCCGCATGGTGTTCCGCGCCGCCGTCCAGAACTTCAACGACATCGAAGTGGTCGGCATCAACGACCTGCTGGAGCCCGAGTACCTGGCCTACATGCTGAAGTACGATTCGGTGCACGGCCGCTTCAAGGGCGATGTGTCGGTCGACGGCCATACCCTGATCGTCAATGGCAAGCGCATCCGCCTGACCGCCGTGAAGAACCCGGCCGAGCTGAAGTGGAACGAAGTCGGCGCCGACATCGTCGTCGAGTCGACCGGCCTGTTCCTGACGAAGGAAACGGGCGAGGCCCACCTGACCGCCGGTGCCAAGAAGGTCATCATGTCGGCGCCTTCGAAGGACGACACGCCGATGTTCGTCTACGGCGTGAACGACAAGTCCTACAAGGGCGAGACCATCATCTCGAACGCCTCTTGCACGACCAACTGCCTGGCCCCGATCGCCAAGGTGCTGAACGACAAGTGGGGCATCAAGCGCGGCCTGATGACGACCGTGCACGCCGCCACCGCCACGCAAAAGACCGTCGACGGCCCGTCGAACAAAGATTGGCGCGGCGGCCGCGGCATCCTCGAGAACATCATCCCTTCGAGCACGGGCGCCGCCAAGGCCGTGGGTGTCGTGATCCCCGAGCTGAACAAGAAGCTGACCGGCATGGCTTTCCGCGTGCCGACGTCTGATGTGTCCGTGGTCGACCTGACCGTCGAGCTCAACAGCGAAGCCACGTACGAGCAGATCTGCGCCGAGATGAAGGCCCAGTCGCAAGGCGCGCTCAAGGGCGTGCTGGGCTACACGGAAGACAAGGTTGTGGCCACTGACTTCCGTGGCGAGAGCTGCACCTCGGTGTTCGATGCCGAAGCCGGTATCGCCCTGGACAAGACCTTCGTGAAGGTCGTGTCCTGGTACGACAACGAGTGGGGCTACTCGAACAAGGTGCTGGAGATGGTGCGCGTCATCGCGAAATGACCCGTGTCATCTGATTCCGTACGGGAATCCGGACGAAAGGCCTCTTCGGAGGCCTTTTGCTTTTGGTGGCATGTGCAATCCGCCGCAGCGTGCACAAGATATTTGTGCTCAATTGTGACGAGTCCCGGAATGGCACCCCGGACGGACGGGCCGCGCGACATAATCGGCGCTCTTGAAGCAGTAGGGCCATGCCGAGCGCATGGCGAGGGCCGTACGGGCGGCGCACACGACAACGACCTCAATGAGGACACGATTTTTCAAGCTGGCGATGCAGGCGCTGGCGATCTGGATGCTGCTCGTCGGTCAAGGCGCCGCCTGGGCGGACGACCCGCCAAAAATGGCCAGGGGCTGGATCGTCAAGCTCAAAGACGGGGCGACCAGGGTGTCGGTGGTCAGGCTGCGTGCCAACCAGGTGCCAGTGGATTCCGCCGTGCTCAGGGGCTCGTTGGCGAGCGTCGTCAAGCAACTGCCTGAGCGCAGCCGCGATTACAGGCGCACGGCCTTCGCGGCGCATTTGTTCGGCAGGAAGCGCCTGGTCACGCTGGCGCAGGCCGAGGCGCAGGCGGCCATCTTGCGGCGCAATCCCAATGTGGAGTGGGTGGTCGTCAATGAGGTGGTGCACCCGGCGTCCACGTTCGTGGGTTCGCCGGTTGTCGTCAACGATCCCGATTACGGCGCGCAGACCTGGCTGCAGCCGCGAGACGCGTCGCACCTGGCCGTGGCCAATATTCCTGCCGCCTGGCATTTGCTGGAAGGCCTGACGTTGACGCCGGTTGTCGTGGCGGTGCTCGATTCGGGCATCCTGCCCGCGTCGGACTTGTATGGCCGCGTGCTGCCGGGCTATGACTTCGTGTCCGAGATCGAGGCTTCGCACGATGGCAACGGCCAGGACAGCGATCCGACCGATCCGGGGGATTGGCTGACGCAGGCCGAAAAGGATGGCAACCCGGCCTTGTACGCCGGTTGCGAGGTGCATGACAGCTCGTGGCACGGACTGGCCGTCACGAGCATGCTGGGCGAGGCGCTCAACAGCGACAGCGGCGCGGGCATCCTGGCGCCGTTTCCAGGCCCGGTCGTGCTGCCCGTTCGTGTGAGTGGCGTTTGCGGCGCCAGTGTCAGCGACATGATCGAAGGCATGCTGTGGGCGGCCGGTGTCGACTACCACGGCGCGCCCACGCTCAACCCGAATCCGGCGCGCGTGATCAACATCAGCTTTGGCGGCGACGGGTCTTGCGCCGACCCGACCGTGGGTTCGGTGGGCTGGCTGTACCGCCAGACGGTGGACCAACTGCGCTCGATGGGTGTGGTGGTGGCGGCGTCCGCGGGCAATGGCGACGCCGCCGGCAATGGCCTGCCCAACTTGACGCGGCCAGCCAATTGCCCGGGCGTGCTGGCGGTCACGGGCTTGAACATGAGGGGCTACAAGGCCGTCTATGCCAACCTGGTCGATGCCGGCAAGGACTACGCCGTGGCCGTGGCCACGGGAGATGGCACCTTCAACCCGGGCACCAAGCAGTGGACGGTGACCGACGGCGGCATCGCGACCCTGACGAATCTGGGCACGACGGTGCCCAACAGCAGCTATGCGCAGCGCAGCTTGCTGGGCACGAGTTTCGGCGCGCCGACCGCGGTGGGGGTGGCGGCCTTGATGCTGGCGGCCAACCCGAGCTTGACCGCCGACGAGGTCATGCATGCCTTGACGACGGAAGTGTCGGCTTTTCCTGATGCGACGACCGTGGTGGGCGGGGCCCTTCAATGCAATGCGGGGTCGAGCACGGTGCCATCCGGCTGCATGCCCGCCTGCGATGCCAGCCGCACGGATCTGCGCGGCAATTGCTACTGCACGACGAGCACTTGCGGCGGTGGCGTGCTGGATGCCGAGAAGGCCGTGCAGTGGGCGATCAGCCATCCAGGCTCGTCCACCTACCACTTCGCCTACGCGTATGCGGGCTACTTCACGCCGGATCGGCTTAAGCCCGCGACGCAAACGACATCGCATTCAGGCGGTGGCGGCGGGGCGCTGGACGATGGGAGCCTGCTGGCCTTGCTCTTCGCGCTGGCCACGCTGATGGCCGTCCGCGTCAGGAGCGGCAGGCGGTAAAGCCCTTGCCCTGCGGCATCTTCAGGCCAGCCAGGCTCACCTGCATCTTGACCGTGGCGTGGGCCACGCGCACGACCTGCACGTCCATGTTCGGGCGGATGTTGACGACGCGTGCCGTGCGGATGCCACGGCTGCGCAGCACGTTGAGGCCCGCTTCGGCGTCTTCCTGGCGGTTGTAGCGGCCCAGCGAGATGCCCTGGGCCAGGCTGGCCGGGGTGCGCACCTCTTCGAAGTTCAGGCCCTTGATGCGGCGCAGCTCGGCTTGCTTGCGCTCGAGCATGTCGCCGTCGGTGTAAGGGCCCATGTAGACCAGCCACAGGCCCTGGATGGCGACAGCGTGGCTGCTCCAGCTGCCGGCGGGCAGCATGGGCTTGAGCATGGCGTCGACGGCGGCGGATTCGGTGGGGTTGAAAGGGCCGGCCTCGACGCAGATGCTGCCGGTGTCCTTGTTGGCCAGCGTCGTGGCGTCGGCAGAGGTGGCGGTTTCGGCGGGCGTGGGGGCCGAGGCCGCGTCGGCCGCGCTGGCGGCGGATGCCGTGGACGCGCCGGAGGCCACATCCGGGGCGGGCTTGCCGTCGGCGTGGGCGGCTTGGCCTTCGGTCTTGTCGTCGGCAGGCGGCGTGGCCACCTTGATCTTGTCGGCGTTGACCTGCTGGGCCAGGCGCTGCGGTTCGTGCTGGGCGTCGGGCTGCACGCCCACCACTTTGTTGAGCCAGCCGTGGCTCCACGCATAGAAGGTGGCGTTGACGATCAGCAGGATCAGCACCAGGGAACGCAGCATGGGTCGTGTGATGGCCAGATGAGTTGAGGGTGCCGCCGAGAGCCTGGCGGCGCGATCAGGGCGCTTGCAGGCGCACGCTGACTTCGCCGGTCGTCCAGGATTGTCGACCGTTGTCAGTATGCACGAGCAGGGCGCCGGTTTCGCTCACACCCAGGGCCTGACCGGTGTCGCTGGGGGCGTGGCCTTCGTGCGGGCCCTGGCCGGGCGCGCTCCAGAGGCCAACCTGCTGGCCGGCGAGCACGTCGCGGGCACTGTAGGCTGTTTGCAACGGGGCGAAGCCTTCGGTCTCGAAAGCCTGCACGGCGCGGATCAGGGCTGGCGCCACCCAGGACCACACCAGCCCGGCCGTGAGCGCGCCACCGGCTTGCTCGGTCAGGCCGCCTGGCCCGATCAGCGCGGCCGAGCCGCTCGGGGCCTGGCCCTGGCGAACATTCAGCCCGATGCCGATCACGATCCAGCGTTGCCCTGGTGCCAAATCGGGTGTGGGGCTGGCTTCGATGAGGATGCCGCCCAGCTTGCGGCCTTGCAGCCACAGGTCGTTGGGCCATTTCAGGCCGATGGGGGCGGGCGGGCGCGGCGCGCCGGGCAGGGCTTGCAGGCCGGCGTCCAGCGCCTGCGCCACGGCCAGGCCGACGGCCAGCGAGAGGGCGCTGCCGCCGCCGGGGATGTCGTCCAGGCGCATGGGCAGGCCGAAGGAGAAGGCCAGGCTGTCGCCGGGCGAGGCCTGCCAGCTGCGGCCCTGACGCCCCTTGCCGGCCGTCTGGTGGGCGGCCGTCAGCAGCGTGGGGCTGGTCTCGCCACGGCGCCCGCGTGCCATCAGCTCGGTGTTGGTCGAGCCGATCTCGGGCAGCACTTCGAGGCTCAGGGCCGGGCAGGCGGGCGAGGCCGCTTCCCAGATGCGCTCGGCAGCGGCGTTCAGATCGGCCAGGACGGCTTCCAGCGTGCCGGGCAAGGGGGGCGTGGCCATGGGCGGCTCAGCGGCGGCGCGGAGCCAGCATGGTGCCGCGGCAGGTGGCCGCGCCGCACCAGCAGGCGTATTCCTTCTTGAGCTTGGCCGTCATGCGGGCGTCGATGATCAGGCCGTAGTCGAAGAAGAGTTCTTCGCCCACGTCGATGTCGCGCAGGGCCTTGAGGAAGACGCGGTCGCCGTCCTGCTCGGCTTCGAGGTTGGGGTCGCAGGAGTGGTTGATCCACTTGGCCGAATTCCCCTGGTACTTGCCGTCGATGACGTGGCCATCGTCCAAGTGGAAGTAAAAGGTGTGATTGGGTTGTTCCGGATCATGCGGGTGGCGGTCGAGGGCCTCCTGCCAGGAGATGATCTCGCCCTTGTACTCGAGCACGGTCGTGCCGGCCTCGATGGGGCGGACGACGAAGACGCCCTTGCCATGGACGCCCGAGTCGCGCACCTGGGTGCGGCGGCCTTTGTCGGGCACCGGCTGATGGAGGGTAGCCGTACGGGCGGCAGGCTGGGATTTGGGAGCGGCTTGCGTCATCGGCCAGATTGGGTACATTGAATTGGTGGGCGCGCGCGTGCCCGCGTGTGTGTACACATGTGCATGCGTGTGCGCGCGAGAAGCCCGATTGTAAGAACGGATTCGTATATAAACACGCCCATGAGCAAAGCCCTGGTCATTGCAGAAAAACCGTCGGTTGCCCAAGACATCGTTCGCGCCCTGACGCCGGTGGATGGCAAGTTCGACAAGCACGATGAATATTTCGAGAGCGAACACTATGTGGTGAGTTCCGCCGTGGGCCACCTGGTCGAGATCAAGGCGCCCGACGAGTTCGACGTCAAGCGCGGCAAATGGAGCTTCAACAACCTGCCCGTGATCCCGCCGCACTTCGATCTCAACCCGATCGACAAGAGCAAGGGGCGGCTCAATGCCCTGGTCAAGCTGATCAAGCGCAAGGACGTCACGACCTTGATCAACGCCTGTGACGCGGGGCGCGAGGGCGAGCTGATCTTCCGCCTGATCGCGCAGTACGCGCAGGACAGCACCGCCACGACCAAGGCCAAGGGCCTGGGCAAGGACGTCAAGCGCCTGTGGCTGCAGAGCATGACGCCGCAAGCGATCCGCGATGGCTTCGGCGCCTTGCGCACCGATCAGCAGATGCTGCCGCTGGCCAGCGCCGCGCGTTGCCGCTCCGAGGCCGACTGGCTGGTGGGCATCAACGGCACGCGGGCGATGACGGCCTTCAACTCGCGCGACGGCGGCTTCTTCCTGACGACCGTGGGCCGGGTGCAGACGCCGACGCTGTCCATCGTGGTCGAGCGCGAAGAGAAGATCCGCAAGCACGTCTACCGCGACTACTGGGAAATCAAGGGCACGTTCGGCGCCGAAGCCGGCAGCTACGACGGCAAGTGGTTCAACCCGAACTTCAAGAAGGACAAGAACGCGGCCGAAGGTTCGGCCGAAGCCGAGTTCAAGGCCGACCGCGTCTGGTCGCAGGCCGAGGCCGATGCCATCGCCGATGCGGTGCGTGGCAAGGCCGGCACCGTCACCGAAGAGGCCAAGCCCAGCAACCAGTCCAGCCCGCTGCTGTATGACTTGACGACCTTGCAGCGCGAGGCCAACTCGCGCTTCGGCTTCAGCGCCAAGACCACGCTGGGCCTGGCGCAGGCCTTGTATGAAAAGCACAAGGCCCTGACCTACCCGCGTACCGATTCGCGCGCGCTGCCCGAGGACTACATCAGCGTGGTCAAGGACACGATGGGCATGATCGCCAGCGAGGACATGCCCGGGCCGTTGCGCGAGCTGGCGCAGCACGCCGGCAAGGCCATCAAGGAAGGCTACGTCAAGCCCAACAAGCGCGTGTTCGACAACGCCAAGGTGTCGGACCACTTCGCCATCATCCCGACGATGCAGGCGCCGCGCAGCTTGACCGAGGCCGAGGCCAAGCTGTACGACATGGTCGTCAAGCGCTTCATCGCCGTGTTCTACCCGGCGGCCGAGTTCATGGTCACGACGCGGATCACGAAGGTGCCCGTGGGCGGTGCCGAGCACCACTTCCAAACCAACGGCAAGGTGCTGGTCAAGCCGGGCTGGATGGCCGTGTACGGCAAGGAAGCCTCCGAAGATGGCGATGAGCGCACGCTCGTGGCCGTGCAGCCGGGCGAGGCGGTGAACAACGAGGACGTCGTGGTTGCGGCGCTCAAGACCAAGCCGCCGGCACGCTACTCCGAAGCGACGCTGCTGAGCGCGATGGAAGGCGCTGGCAAGCTGATCGACGACGAAGAGCTCAAGGCCGCGATGCAGGAGAAGGGCCTGGGCACGCCGGCCACGCGCGCGGCCATCATCGAAGGCCTGATCCTCGAGAAGTACATGTACCGCGAAGGCCGCGAGCTGATCCCGACGGCGAAAGCCTTCCAGCTAACGACTTTGTTGCGTGGCCTGGGCGTGGAAGACCTGACCAAGCCCGAGCTGACCGGCAACTGGGAGCACCAGCTGTCCGAGATGGAGAAGGGCCGCCTGAGCCGCGAGGCCTTCATGGGCGAGATCGCCGCGATGACGCAGCGCATCGTGCAAAAGGCCAAGGAATACGACCGCGACACCATTCCCGGCGACTACGCCACCTTGAGCGCGCCTTGCCCCAACTGCGGCGGCGTGGTCAAGGAGAACTACCGCCGCTTCACCTGCACGGGCAAGAGCGGCGAGGGCGAGGGCTGCGGCTTCAGCATGACCAAGATCCCGGCGGGGCGCAGCTCGAGCTGCCCGAGGTCGAGCAGCTGTTGCGCGAGCACAAGGTCGGGCCGCTGGAAGGTTTCCGATCGAAGGCGGGCTGGCCTTTCACGGCCGAGCTCAGGCTGGTGCGCGACGAAGAGGCCAGCAACTGGAAGATGGAGTTCGACTTCGGCGAAGACGCCAAGAAGGACGAGGCGTCCGGCGAAGCGGTCGACTTCAGCGAGCAGACCAGCCTGGGCGCCTGCCCCAAGTGCGGCGGCCGTGTCTTCGAGTACGGCGCCAACTACGTCTGCGAGAACGTGGTGGCGCAGCCCAAGCCCACGTGCGATTTCAAGAGCGGCAAGATCATCCTGCAGCAACCGATCGAGCCGGCACAGCTCACCAAGCTGCTCGAGACCGGCAAGACCGATCTGCTCGAGAACTTCGTGTCCAACAAGACGCGGCGCAAGTTCAAGGCTTTCCTGAGCTGGGATGCCAAGGCGGGCAAGGTGGGCTTCGAGTTCGAGCCGCGCGCGCCGCGTGTGCCGGCCAAGAAGGCGGCGAAAAAGGCTGCTTGATCGGGGGCGGATTGGCCGATCAACGTTTGTGCAGTTGCGCGGCCTCGCACAGGCCGTCCAGGTCGAGGATCTCGATGTGGCGGTAGCCGCAGCGCAGCACGCCACCGGCCTCGAGCTTGCGCAGCATCTTGTTGGTGGTCTGGCGGGCCTGGCCGAGCATCTGCGCCATCCGCTCTTGCGAGACGGGCACGATGTGGCCGCGTGACGAGGTGGCGGGCAAGCGGTGCCCCTGCTGTGCCAGCAGCAGCAGGCGCCTGGCCACCCAGACCTGGCCGGGCAGCAGCGCGTAGGCCTCCAGGCCGATGAACATGCTGCGCATCTTGCTGGCGATGAGCACGCCGAAATGGCGCCACAAGCCCGGGTCCGCCTGCAGGACGGCATCGATCGCTTCGGGGTTCAGCTGCAGCACTTCGGTCGGGCCTTCGGCGATGGCGTCCTGCGGGCGGTTCTTGCGGTCGAACAGGCCGACTTCGCCGAACCACTGGCCTTTCTCGATCATGGCCAGGATGCCCGAGACGCCTGTTTCGGTTTCGCAGCTGATCTTGATGATGCCGTCCACGAGGCAGTAGATGCCATCGAATGGATCGCCCTGGAAGAACAGCGCATTGCCATCTTGCAGGAGCCGCGGTTGCGCGTGCTGCAGCAGCAGTTCACGGCTGGCCTCGGGCAGGCTGGCGAACCACTTGTCTTGGTCGAGAACGTCCTGATGGGAATGCATGGCGGCAAAAAAAGCCCACCCCACGAGGAGGTGAGCCGAAGGAAGCGCAGAGCATGCGCCGTGAGGGAGAGTGGAGATCGGCGTTGCCTGGGGCCTTGGGGTCAATAGGGGCAGGTGTCCTTGTAGCCCGACAGCAGGGCCGCGTTGGCCGCGATGTCGAGGTCGTGCACGGGGCCGCACAGGAACTGCTTGTAGCGCGTGTCGCCATCGAGGAAGACCTTGAGCCAGGACACGGCGTACTTGGTCATGATGGGCTTGAGCGCGGCCGGGCCGCCGTTGTTGGGGAAGAGGTGGTCGGCGCCCTTGAACTCCATGTAGGTCTTGTCGACCGTGCCGGGCATGCTGGCGTAGAACACGCTGGCCATCTGGCTGGCGGGCGCGAGGGCGTCGTTCTGGGCCGCGAAGATCAGCGTGGGCACGGTGTCATTGCGCCAGTTGCTGATCGTGGACCAGGGCGCCATCGGGATGGCGGCCTTCAGCGTGGGGTCGGCGGCCGAGGCCGACAGCGTGCCGCCACCGCCCATCGAGTGGCCCATGACGGCGCGGCGCGTGACGTCGATCTTGCCGTAGTAGGGCGAGTCGCTCTTCTGGCTGCGGGCCGTGATGTCCTTGAGCGCGGCCAGCAGCTCATTGCCGCGCAGGCCGGGCAGGTCGAACGGCGTGAGCGTGTTGATCATGACGACCACGAAGCCGCGCGAGGCCAGGGCCGGCGCCCACCACTGGTTGATGGTCTCCGTGTTGACGAAGCCAGGGCTGAAGGCGACCACGCCGAAAGGGCCGTCCGATGTGCCGGTGGGGTAGTAGACCGTGCCGCCGCCGTAACCCGATGGCGACGTGATCTTGCTGCTGGCCACGCTGTAGGGTCCGGCGGCCGCTTCGAGGCTGGCGGCCGTGGGCGCCGGGCCCCGGTCGTTGGGGCCGGCGTGCGCGATGGCGAAGGCCAGGCTGGCGCTCAGCGTGATGGCTGTCTTCGTCAGGCCTTTCAACGAGGGGGCGAAAGGGAAAGCAGTGGCGTTCATCGGTACTCCGTTGTGGTGCGGGGGTGTGCTGGCAGGCTGTCGGCATCGCAGGTGTTGCCACGTGTGCCGTGCAGTGAAGCCATGCTAGGGGGCGGGGTACTCGGCATCTGTCACCGTTTTCACAATTGCCGGGAAAGTGCCGGCCCGTGAATGCATGGGCTGCCGTTGTCGCACCGCGCAATGGCGTGGCGGCCTCGTGCATGGATGGACAATGTCACCCCATGACCGATCTGCTGCTTTTGTTCGTGCCGTTCTTCGCCCTCGTGTTGATGGGCTGGGCGGCGGCCCGTGGGCGGGTGCTGCCGCTGGAGGGCATCGCCACGATGAACAGCTTCGTGCTGTTCTTCGGTTTGTCGGCGATGGTGTTCCGACTGGGGGCGAGCGGGGCGCTGGTGCAGGACGGCCTGCTCGGCCTGCTGCTGGCCTACGGCGTGGCCGGTGGCGTGATCACTTTGCTGGCTTTGACATGGAGCGTGCGCGCGGGCCTGGCGCGGCGCGATGGCGGGCTGGTGGCGCTGGTCACGGCGTTCCCGAACACGGGCTTTCTGGGGCTGCCTTTGCTGACGGGGCTGCTGGGCCCGCAGGCCGCCGGGCCGATCGCGGCCACGCTCATCATCGATGTGCTGTTGCTGAGCTCGCTGTGCCTGGCCTGGGCCCATTCACATGCGGCGCAGGACGCACCTGGCGATGATCCTGCCGAGGCCTGGCATGCGGCGCAGGCTTCGCTGAAGGGTGCCTTGCGCAACCCGCTGTTGTGGTCGATGGGGCTGGGCATGGGCGTGGCGTGGCTGGGTTGGCGCCTGCCGCACCCTGTTGATGAAACCGCGCGGCTGCTGGGCCTGTCTGCCACGCCCACGGCCTTGTTCACGCTGGGCGCCATCCTGGCGCGCTCGCAGATGCAGGCCGATGCGTCGCAACCCGTGCAGGCGATCTGGGCGCCGGCCTTGCTCAAGCTGTGCGTGCATCCGCTGCTGGTCTGCGCCATGGGTTGGGGCTTGCAGCGCATTGGCGTGCCCTTGACGGCATCGGGCCTGCTGACCGTGACGATGGCCGCCGCGCTGCCATCGGCCAGCAATGTGTCGATGCTGGCCGAGCGCGAGGGCGCGAACACGGCGCTCGTGGCCCGCGTGATCCTGTGGACGACGGCGGCCGCGATCCTGACGGTGGCCCTGTGGGCCCATGTGCTGGGCGTTCAGGCCACTTCGGCCACGACCTGATTGCGGCCGGCCATCTTGCCGCGGTAGAGCGCGGTGTCGGCGCGGCTGACCGGCGCGTCGATGCCTTCGTCGCCCTGGTGCATGCTGACGCCGAAGGTCATGCTGATGCGGATGTGCGCCTCGCCGAAAGGCACGTCGATGTCGGCGATCTGGCGGCGCAGGCGCTCGGCCACGCCGCTGGCCACTTCGAGCGCGGCGTTGGGCATGAGGATGAGGAACTCTTCGCCGCCCCAGCGCGAGACGCTGTCCTGCTCGCGCAGGGCCTGCTTGAGCACCTGGCTCACGGCGGTCAGCACGGCATCGCCGGCCGCATGGCCGTACTGGTCGTTGATCGATTTGAAGTGGTCGATGTCGGCGAGCACGAAGGCCAGCGGGTTGTGGTGGCGCTTGCGCTGCAGCAGTTCGTACTCGGCGCGCTCGAGCATGCTGCGGCGGTTGAGCAACTGGGTGAGCGGGTCGGTCGTGGCCAGCACGCGCAACTTGCTCTCGGCCTGCGTGACGAGCTTGAAGTAGAGGTTGGACAGGTAGGTCAGCAGCAGGAAGGTGACGGCGATGTTGAAGTAGCGCAGCGCCGACAGCGTCTGGGCGTTGATGCGGTCCAGCGGCGCGAGGTCGCGCATCGCATGGTCCATCGTCATGTACAGGGCGAGCACGATCGCGATCAGTACGGGCTTCAAGGCCGGCGAGCGCATCTGGCTGATCACCACGACGGGCACCATCACCAGCAGGTAGTAGTGAAAACCGCTGTCCCAGCCGATGGCGCGCACGGCCAGGACCGCGTGCGCCAGGATCTCGAGCACGACGAGGCTGGAGGCCAGCAGGTTGTGGCGCAACCGCAGCAGCACGTAGCTGGTGGCGAACAAGGCGATGCTGCCCAGGTTGATCCAGGCGAGCGTGGTCGCGCCCAGGCCATAGAACAACGCCATGAACATCACGTGCGTGGCGCCGGCCACGATGTCCACCTGGTACATCAGCTTCCAGAATGCCGTGGCGGCATTGCGGTTGCTGAATTGCTTGCTGATCAGATCGGGTGGGCTGTCCATCGATAGGGTGTATCGGCGGGCGGCGTGGAATCTTGAACTGCGCGGGTTTGAGGAAAGATGTGCGCTTGACCGCTCACCGGGTCGTGCAATGCGTCACACGGCAATGCCCACATTGAGCGTGGCCACGTAGCCGTCGGCCACATTGCCCGTGATGCTGACGAGCTCGAGCGTGACGCCGTCCTGGAAGACGTTGTCCGTGCTGAAGCTCATGGACACCAGGTTGGCGATGCTGGCGCTGTAGCCGCTCGCGCTGTTGTAGATGGCTTGGCAGGTGGCGACCGGGAAGGCCAGTTGCGAGGTCTTGAGCTTGTTGCTGAAACTGGTGGCCGTGGTGCTGCTGCGGTAGACCTCGAAGTGGATGTGCGGCATGCGGCCGCTGTAGCAGCCCGGGAAGATGGTCTGGAAGGTGGCCGTGCCGCTGGCGTCGGTGGGTTGGACGCCGCGCAGGTAGTTCTGGTCGGTGATGCCGCTCGAGTACATCGAGTACTTGCCGTCGCGCGTGCAGTGCCACAGGTAGATGGCGTAGCCCTCGAGGCTCGCGCAGCTGCCGTTGACGTTGACGAGCGTAAGCTGGACGGTCAGCGGCACGCCGTCGGCCGTGCCCGATGCGCCACCGATGCTGGTGCGGATGTCGCTGCGCACGATGCCGCTGAGCGACAGGGCATTGGCGATGCCGCCGTTGGCCGTGTTGGAGCCGTCGCCGGGATAGGGGCCGGCGGTCTCTTCGTTGATGACGCTGCAGGCGCCGGAGGCGGTCGTGGTCGTTGTTGTCGTGGTGGACGAGCCCGACGATGTGCCGCCTGATGCGCCCGTCGTGCCGCCGCTGCTGCCTGTGGTGCTGGCACCGCCGCTGTCGCCGCCGCCACCGCATCCCAGCAGCGAAAGGGCCGTCGAGCTGCCCAGCGCGGCCAGCCAGATCAGATTGCGGCGACGTTGGCGCTGCGCCATCAGGGTTCGCAGGTCTTCGGCCAGACCATGCGCATGGGCATGCGTGTCAAACGGAGAGCGGTCGTGTGGCTGGCTCATGGGCGTCCTCGGCAAGAGATGGGGCGCAGGCCTTTTGGCCCGCGCACCCACTCATCTTGCGGCGCTCATGTACCCGCCATGCATGCACTTCATGTCGCGCCGGACACAATCTTCTTGCCCGTCTTCTTGTCGCGCGGCTTGCCGCTTTGCTGGCTGCGCGCCAGGATGCTTTTCAACGCCACGCCCGTGTGCGTGGCTTTGGCCACGAGCAGCTCGGGCGGGCCTTCGGCCACGACCTTGCCGCCGCCGGTGCCGCCTTCGGGGCCCATGTCGACGACCCAGTCGGCCTCGGCGATCACGTCGAGGTCGTGCTCGATCACGACCACGCTGTGCCCGCCGTCGACCAGCCGGTGCAGCACGCGGATGAGCTTGTCGACATCGGCCATGTGCAGGCCGACGGTCGGCTCGTCGAGCACGTACAGCGTGTGCGGTGCCTTCTGGCCTCGGCGCGTGATGTCGTCGCGCACCTTGCTCAGCTCGGTCACGAGCTTGATGCGCTGCGCCTCGCCGCCCGACAGCGTGGGCGAGGGCTGGCCCAGCGTGAGGTAGCCCAGGCCCACGTCCTGCAGGAGCTTGAGCGGGTGCGCGATGGACGGCATCGTGCCGAAGAACGCGACGGCCTCGTCCACCTCCATCTTGAGCACGTCGCCGATGTGCTTGCCGCGCCAGGTGGCGGCCAGCGTCTCGGGGTTGAAGCGCATGCCGTTGCAGGCGTCGCAGTGCACCTTCACATCGGGCAGGAAGGCCATCTCGATGGTGCGGATGCCCTGGCCTTCGCACGAGGGGCAGCGGCCCTCGCCCGTGTTGAAGCTGAAGCGGCCCGCCGCCCAGCCGCGCGCGCGCGCCTCGAGCGTGTCGGCGAAGAGCTTGCGGATGGTGTCCCAGAAGCCGATGTAGGTGGCGGGACACGAGCGCGGCGTCTTGCCGATGGGCGTCTGGTCGACCTCGAGCACGCGGTCGACCCCGCCCCAGCCGTCGATGCCATCGCAGCCGACCCACAGGGGCGCGGCCTTGGCGCGGTCTTTCGGCGGGATGCTCACGGCGGTCTGCACATTGGCCAGCAGCACGTCGCGCGCGAGCGTCGACTTGCCCGAGCCCGACACGCCCGTGACGGCGACCAGGCGCTGCAAGGGCACGCGCACGCTGACCTTGTCGAGGTTGTGCAGGCGGGCCTTCTTGATGGACAGCATCGGCGTGCCGGCTTCGATGGTGCGGCGCCCGCCGTCTTCGCCATTGACCGGGTGGACCATGGGCGCGCGCAGGCAGCGGCCGGTGACCGAATCGGCGGCGTCCATGATCTGCTGCACGGTGCCTTCGGCCACGACCGTGCCGCCGCGCACGCCGGCGCCGGGGCCGATGTCGATGATGTGCTCGGCGCGGCGGATGGTGTCTTCATCGTGCTCGACGACGACCAGCGTGTTGCCTTCTTTGCCCAGTGTGTGCAGGGCATCGAGCAACAACTGGTTGTCGCGCGGATGCAGGCCGATGGTGGGCTCGTCGAGCACGTAGCAGACGCCTTGCAGGTTCGAGCCCAGTTGGGCCGCGAGGCGGATGCGCTGGGCTTCGCCGCCGGACAGCGTGGGCGCTGCGCGGTCGAGGCTCAGATAACCCAGGCCGACCTGCTCCATGAAGCTCAGGCGCGACTTGATCTCGCTGACGATGTCGCGCGCGATGGTGGCCTCGCGGCCGTCGAGCTTGAGCTTGTCGCCCCACTTGCGCGCGTCCTTCACGGACAGCGCCGAGATGTCGGCGATCGACTGGCCGCGCAGTTGCACGGCCAGCGCCACCGGGTTCAGGCGTGCGCCATGACAGGTGCCGCACACGGCGTCGGTGACGTCTTCGACATCGGGCTCGGCGAAGGTCTGTTCGCGGCCCTTGTTGTCATCGGTCTGCGAGTCGTCCATCACCTTGCGTTGCTCGCGCGTCAGCGCCAGGCCCGTGCCCACGCAATCGGGGCACCAGCCGTGCTTGCTGTTGTAGCTGAACAGGCGCGGGTCGAGCTCGGGATAGCTGGTGCCGCAACTCGGGCAGGCACGCTCGGTCGAGAAGGCCTTGACGCGGCCCATGCGCAGCGTGGACTTGCCCGTGGCCAGGGCTTCGGCCAGGCCGTCGAGGCCGGTGATCAGGTGGACGACGCCCTTGCCATGCTCGAGCGCCGAGGCCAGCAGCTCGCGCAGGCGGCCTTCGTTGGCAGGTGTCACGACCACGTCGCCCACGGGCAGCTCGATGGTGTGCTCGCGGTAGCGGTCGATCTTGGGGCCGCCGGCCGTGCCCCAGCCCGCGCTGGGCAGGAACTCGCCGTCGACACGCAGGTGCGTGAAGCCCTTGCTGGAGGCCCACTTGGCCAGCTCGGTGTAGATGCCCTTGCGGTTCACGACCAGCGGCGCCATCAGGCCGATGTGCTGGCCGCGGTAGTCGCGCACCCACTGGGCCGCGATGGCCTCGGGCGTCTGCGGCAGCACGGGGATGGGGTGGCCGTCGTGGTCGACGCAGTTGGGGTTGGTGCAGTGCTGCGTGCCCAGCTTCACGTAGAGCAGGCGCAGGAAGTGGTGCACTTCGGTGGTCGTGCCCACGGTGCTCTTGCGGCCGCCGCGCGAGAGGCGCTGCTCGATGGCCACGGTCGGCGGGATGCCGTAGACCGCGTCCACTTCGGGGCGGCCGGCCGGCTGCACGAGGCTGCGCGCATAGGCGTTGAGCGACTCGAGGTAGCGGCGCTGGCCTTCGTTGAAGAGGATGTCGAAAGCGAGCGTGGACTTGCCCGAGCCCGACACGCCCGTGACCACGTTGAACTTGCCGCGCGGGATGTGCACGCTCATGCCCTTGAGGTTGTTCTCGTGGGCGTTGATGACCTCGATGCTGTCGTGGCCGGGCGCGTGCGCAGCGGCTTCGCGGCGCTTGTCGCGGCGGGCCTTGATGATGGCTTGCAGCGATGTGCCGGATGGGGTACTGCCTGCATCGTAGGTGGCCGTGCGTTCGGCGGCTTTCGGCGCTGCGGGCGCGCTCAGACCCAACGCCTCTTCGTATTCGCGCAAGGCCACGCCGGTGGCCGTGTCCAGCAGGCGCACGTCTTCAGGCGCACCCGAAGCCACGAGGCGCCCGCCCGCATCGCCGCCTTCGGGGCCCAGCTCGATCAGCCAGTCGCAGGCGCGGATCACATCGAGGTTGTGCTCGATCAGGATGATGGAGTGGCCCGCATCGAGCAGCTTGGCGAAGGCCCGCATCAGCTTGGCGATGTCGTCGAAGTGCAGACCGGTGGTCGGCTCGTCGAACATGAAGAGCGTGCCCTTCTTGGCCATGCGCTGGCCGCTCTTGCTCATCTGCTGTGCGCTCTCGACCAGGTGGCCGGCCAGCTTCAAACGCTGCGCTTCGCCGCCCGACAGCGTGGGCACGGGCTGGCCCAGCTTGATGTAGTCCAGGCCCACGTCGTGCAGCGGCTGCAGCGCGCGCACCACATCGACATCCTGGCCGAACAGGCGCACGGCCTCGGCCACGGTCAGCTCGAGCACATCCGAGATGCTCAGCTGCTTGCCCAGGCGCTCGATCTTGACCTCGCGCACTTCGGCGCGAAAGCGCGTGCCGTCGCAATCGGGGCAGCGCAGGTACACATCGCTCAGGAACTGCATCTCGACGTGCTCGAAGCCCGAGCCGCCGCAGGTGGGGCAACGCCCCGTACCCGCGTTGAAGCTGAACGTGCCCGCCGTGTACTTGCGCTCGCGCGCCAGCGGCGTCACAGCGAACAGCGTGCGCACGGCATCGAAGGCGCCCACATAGCTGGCCGGGTTCGAGCGCGCGGTCTTGCCGATGGGCGACTGGTCGACGAAGTTGACGCCGCTCAGCCAGTCGGCGCCGAGCAGCTCGTCGTGCTCGCCGGGCGAGTCGGTCGCCAGGCCGAAGTGGCGCAGCAGTGCCGGGTGCAGGATGTCCTGGATCAGCGTCGACTTGCCCGAGCCGCTCACGCCCGTCACGCCGACCAGCCTTTGCAGCGGGAAAGCGACGTCCAGGTTCTGCAAATTGTGCTGACGCGCGCCCTGCAGGATCAGCTTGGGCGTGTTCTCGGCCACGGTGCGGCGCAGGCCCATGCCGATGGTGCGGCGCGCGCCCAGATAAGCGCCCGTCAGTGTCTCGGCCTGCTTCAAATCATCGGGCGTGCCGTCGAACACGATGCGCCCGCCCTGGCGGCCCGGGCCGGGGCCCAGGTCGATGACGCGGTCGGCGGCCAGCATGACGGCCGGGTCGTGCTCGACCACGACCAGCGTGTTGCCCGCATCGACCAGGCGTTGCATGGCCACGTTGATGCGGTCCATGTCGCGCGGGTGCAGGCCGATGCTGGGCTCGTCGAGCACGAACAGCGTGTTGACCAGCGAGGTGCCCAGCGCCGTCGTCAGGTTGATGCGCTGCACTTCGCCGCCCGACAGGGTGCGGCTCTGCCGATCGAGCGTGAGGTAGCCCAGGCCCACGTCGACGAGGTACTTCAGGCGCGTGCGGATCTCGTCGAGCAGCAAGGCCAGGGCCTCGTTGTCGCCGCGGTTGGCCAGCGTCACGAACGAGAAGAAGCGCTGCATCTGCGAGATGGGCATCAGCATCACATCGTGCAGGTTCAGGCCGGGCAGGCTCTCGAGCACGGCGCGCGACATCCGCGCGCCATGCGGCTTGAAGCGCTTGCTGGCAGGCAGCACGGCATCGGCGTCGGCTTTGGAGCCCAGGCGCCACAGCAGCGATTCGAGCTGCAGGCGCGCACCTTCGCAGGTCGGGCAGGTCGTGTAGCTGCGGTACTTGGACAAGAGCACGCGGATGTGCATCTTGTAGGCCTTGCTCTCGAGGTACTCGAAGAAGCGCTTGATGCCGTACCACTGCTTCTGCCAGTTGCCCTTCCAGGCCGGGTCGCCGTCGATCACCCAGGCTTTTTGCGCGGGCGTCATCTGTGCCCAGCTGGTGTCGCGCGGGATGCTGGCATCGCCCGCGTACTTGATCAGGTCGGCCTGGCACTCGGCCCAGGCGGGCGTCTGCAAGGGCTTGATGGCGCCGCTGCGCAGCGTCTTCTTGCCGTCGGGGATGACGAGGCCCCAGTCGACGCCGATGACGCGCCCGAAGCCACGGCAGGCCGGGCACGCGCCCGCCGCCGAGTTGAACGAGAAGGCGCCGGGCGTGGGCGCGCTGTAGCGGCGATGGCTGTCGGGGCAGTGCAGGCCGCTCGAGAAACGCCACAAGGTCGGATCGGGCTCGCTGCCATCAGCAAGCACCTCGCCCGACTCGGGCAGCGCGTACACGGTGATGTGGCCGCTGCCGCGCTTGAAGGCGACTTCGAGCGCCTCCATGATGCGCGGGCGGTCGAGGTCGGCGCCGCTCGGGTCCGCACCGATGCGGAAGCGGTCGGCCACGACGTCGAGCACGAGGCGCTCGTCCGCGTCGATGTCGACGCTGGCTTCGTCCTTGCCCTTCTTGCCGGTGGCTTTGGCAGCTTTCTTGGCAGCGGCCTTTTTCTTGGCCGGCTTCTTGGCCGTTTCAGCCGTTTCAGCCGATTGGGCCGTGTCCGTGCCTTCCGCCGCATCCGCCGTCGACAGGGACGCCTGCGAGGCCGTCAGCGCCGCCGATGGCAGCAGGCTGGCCTTGAGCACACGCTGCGCCTGGATGCGCGAAAAGCCGCTGGCCGAGAGCCACTCCTGCATCTGCTCGGGCGTCGTGTTGGCGGGCAACTCGGCGCCGAAGGTGATCACGACGCGCCGGCCGCCGGGCGTGGCCGCGCAGCGCGCCAGCAACTCGTCGAACACCGACTGCGGCGTGTCTTCGCGCACCAGCTGGCCCGTGTCCTGGTCGTACAGCTGCGCCGCGCGCGCGAACAGGAGCTTGAGGTGGTCGTTGAGCTCCGTCATCGTGCCCACGGTCGAGCGCGAGGTGCGCACCGGGTTGGTCTGGTCGATGGCGATGGCGGGCGGCACGCCTTCGACGCGGTCGACGGCCGGGCGGTCCATGCGGTCGAGGAACTGGCGCGCGTAGGCGCTGAAAGTCTCGACGTAGCGGCGCTGGCCTTCGGCGTACAGCGTGTCGAACACGAGCGAGGACTTGCCCGAGCCGCTGGGCCCGGTCACGACGGTCAACTCGCCCGTGCGGATGTCCAGGTCGAGGTTCTTGAGGTTGTGCTGGCGGGCACCGCGTATGCGGATATCAGACATGAAACACCTTGCGCTGGCAGGCCGCTACCAGAGGATGCCGGTAGCAGGGAGCGCAAACATTCTAGGGACGGAACAACGGCCTTGTCCGCGTGGGGCGATTATTTCCAGACCCCTTGTCGCAAGGGGGTATCGGGCGTGTTTCATGTCAACATAGCGGCTCATTGCTTCTCGCCTGCCATGACGACCTTCAAACGCATCCTCATCGCCCTGCTGATCCTTGTCGTGCTGCCGTTCGTCTACATGAAGGGCGCGCTCAAGTGGAGTTACTCGGACGGCGAGCGCGCGGGCTGGGTGCAAAAGCTGTCGCGCAAGGGCTGGTTCTGCAAGACCTGGGAAGGCGAGCTGGCGCTGGTGTCGCAGCCGGGCGCGCCGCTCGAAAAGTTTCCGTTCACGATCTGGAACGAGGCCGTGGCCGACGACCTCAACAAGTACATCGGCAAGCGCGTGTCGCTGCACTACGAAGAGAAAGTGGGCCTGCCCACGAGCTGCTTCGGCGAGACGCGCTACTACGTCGACAAAGTGACGGTCGTGGACGACATCTCGCTGTCGCCCGGCGTGGTCGTGCGCACGGCACCGGCGGGACCCGCTTCGGCCGCCTCGGCGCCCTGAGCGATCAGGCTGATCAGGCGAACGGCACGGGCACGCAACGCAGCCCGTCGTAGCCGTCGGACTCGCGCTTGTAGCCGTGCCCGCGCGCATTGCTGACCACGCGCGTGCGGCCTCTGTCGTGCGCGACCATGTAGTCGTGCCGGCAATGCAGGTGGCCGTGGACCCACAGCTGCGCCAGCGGCAGCAGGTCGTCGTCGGCGTTGCAGAAACTCGCCGTGCCGGGCTGCCTGCCGTAGCGCGGGTCGGCGCTCAGGATGCTCGGGCCGTAGTGCGTGATGACGACCGTGCTGTCCCAATGCCGCTCGGGCGTCGGCTGCTGTGCGAGCGTGTCGGCCAGCCATTGCTTGCACAGCAAGGCCTCGTCGCGCACCACGTCGGGCGCGAAGGGCTGACCGTGGCGCGTGGCCTTCATCACTTTGACGAAGTAGGCCGCGGCGCGCATCGATCTGGCGCGCTGGTCTTCGCCGAACAGGTCGAAGTCGCACCAGCGCGTCGTGCCCAGGAGGCGCACGCGGCGGCCGTCGGGTGCGGTGACGATGCTGGTGTCGCGCTCGAGCAGCGTGATGCCGAGCTGGCGGCAGTGGTCGCGCAGGCCGGCCAGGGCCTCGTCCACGTCGCGGCCGTCGAACTCGTGGTTGCCCGGCACGTAGACCACGGGCACGGGCCAGTCGGCGAACAGGCCCAGGCCTTCCCAGGTGCTGTCGACATCGCCGGCGAGCACGAGCAGGTCGGCCTGCGGCGCGGGGCGGGGGCTGAAGTCCTCGGTTTCGAGGTGCAGGTCCGACAGCAGCTGGAGGTTCATCGGGCGGTCACGCGCGGGGCAGCGTCATGCGGAAGGTCGTGATGCCGTTGGATTCGACATCGATGTCGCCCTGGTGCGCCAGCACGATCTGGCGCACGATGTACAGGCCCAGCCCCAGCCCTTCGCTGCGCTGCGAGGAGCGGTCGCTGCCCCGGAAGGGATCGAAGATGTGCGAGAGCAGCGAGGCGGGGATCTGCCCCGGGTTGCTCACGCTGAGCGTCACATGGCCTGCCTGCTGGCCGTCCAGGCGCAGCTCGACCGGGCCCTGGCGCTCGCCGTGATGCAGGGCGTTGGCGATCAGGTTGGAAGCCACTTGCGCGAGGCGGTCGCCATCCCAGCGGCCGGCCAGGTCGCCGATGGCCTGCATGGTGATGGTGCGTTCGGGACAGCTGGTCTGGTGCTCCTGCACGGCCTTGAGCACGATGGCGCCCAGGTCGTTGTCGCCGCGCTCGATGTGGATGCCGCCGCCCAGGCGCGCGCGCGCCACGTCCAGCAGGTCCTCGATCATGCGGCTCATGCGGTGGCTGCTGTTGAGGACCCGGTCGACCAGCTTGCGCGTGGCATCCGAATGGCTGCTGTCGCGCTGCAGCACGTAGGCCGAGTGCACGATGGCGCTCAAGGGGTTGCGCAGGTCGTGGCCGAGCACGGCCATGAACATCTCGTTCATGCGCAGGGTCTCGGTGCGCTCCTGCAGCTCGTGCGCCAGCGCGCGCTTTTGCCGGTACAGATCGAAGAACACGTTGACCTTGCTGTTCAGGATGTGCGGGTCAATGGGCTTGTAGAGGAAGTCGACGGCGCCCGTCTCGTAGCCCTTGAACAGGCGATGCTGGTCGTGCGTCCCGGCGGTCACGAAGATGAGCGGGATGTGGCGCGTGCGCTCGCTGCCCCGGATGAGTTCGGCCAGCTCGAAGCCGTCCATGCCGGGCATCTGCACGTCCACCAGGGCCAGCGCCACGTCGTGCGCCAGCAGCAACTCGAGCGCCTCTTCGCCCGAGCGGGCGGTCAGCACGTCCACATCGTCGCGCAGCAGCAGCGCGCGCAGCGCGACGAGGTTCTCTGCCACGTCATCGACGAGCAGGCATGTCACCCGGGGTGATGTCATCTGGTTCATGTCTGTAAAGTGGCCAGGAGGTCGGCGATCTGGTCGAGGTGCAAGGTGAAGTCCGCCGGGCCTTTGTCCAGGGCCGCCTGCGGCATGGCCGCGATCTGGGCGCTGGCCGGGTCCTGCACGATGGTCACGCCGCCCGCCTCGCGGACGGCGGCCAGGCCTTGCGCCCCGTCTTCGTTGCCGCCGGTCAGGATGATGCCCAGCAGGTCGCGCCCGTAGATGTCGGCGGCCGATTCGAACAGCACGTCGATGGCCGGGCGCGAATAGAACACGGGCTCGTCGACCGACAGGGCCAGGCTGGGGCCACGGTCGACCAGCAGGTGGTAGTCGGGCGGCGCGAAGTAGACCGTGCCGGGCGCGATGGGCTCTTTGTCCTGCACCTCGCGCGTGGGCAGGGCGCAGCGGGTCTTGAAGATGTCGGCCAGCAGGCTGGGCCGCTCGCGCGGCAGGTGCAGCACGATGAACACGGGCAGCCCCACGTCGGCGCGCAAAGCCGGCAGCAGCTTGGCCAGGGCCTCGACGCCGCCCGCCGAGCCACCGATGACGATGGCCTTGATCCTGCGCTGCCAGCCGGGCTCGGTGCTCATGGCGCGGGGCTCCGCTGGCGGTAGATGCGGTCGGCGGGCACGAACTCGTCGAAGTTGTCGGCCTGCGCCGAGAACCGCAGCGACTCCTTCGAGCCCATGCCCAGGAAGCCGCGGTGGCACAGGGCCTCGTTGAACAGGCCCAGGGCGCGGTCCTGCAAGGCGCGGTCGAAGTAGATCAGCACGTTGCGGCACGACACGAGGTGCACTTCGGCGAACACGCTGTCCGTGGCCAGGCTGTGGTCCGAGAAGACGACGTGCTGGCGCAGGCGCTTGTCGAACACGGCGCGGCCATAGGCGGCCGTGTAGTAGTCGGACAGCGAGGCGCGCCCGCCCGACTGCAGGTAGTTCTCGGAAAAGCCCGCGACGCGGCCGATGTCGTAGATGCCGGCCTCGGCCTGTTGCAGCGCCTGCGCGTTGATGTCCGTCGCGTAGATGAGCGTGCGCTCGAGCAGCCCTTCTTCCTGCAGCAGGATGGCCATCGAGTAGACCTCCTCGCCCGTGCTGCAGCCGGCGATCCACACCTTGAGCGACGGGTAGGTGCGCAGCAGCGGCACGACCTTCTCGCGCAGGGCGCGGAAGTAGGGCGGGTCGCGGAACATTTCGCTGACCTGCACGGTCAGGTAATCGAGCAGCGCGACGAAGGCGCCGGGCTCGTGCAGCACCTGGCCCTGCAACTGCGACAGCGTCTGGCAGCCGAAGCGCTCCATGGCCGTGGTCAGCCTGCGCTTGAGCGAGGCCGTCGCGTAGCCACGGAAGTCGTAGTGGTATTTGTAGTAGATGGCATCGAGCAGCAGCTGCAGCTCGATGTCGAAGTCCTTGCGAGTGGGTGGATGCGACATGGCCCGCGCCTTTTACTTGGGCATCCACACCCGGACGAGCGACAGCAGCTTGTCCACGTCCAGCGGCTTGGCGATGTAGTCGCTGGCACCGGCCGCGCGGCACTTCTCCTGGTCGTCCTTCATGGCCTTGGCCGTGAGCGCGATGATCGGCAGGCGGCCCCACTCGGGCCGCTGGCGGATGGCGCGCATGGCGGTCAGGCCGTCCATCTCGGGCATCATGATGTCCATCAGCACGAGGTCGTGCAGGCGGCCATCAGGGCCCAGGCCGCGCTCCAGCGCCTCGATGGCCTCGCGGCCGTTGCGCGCGATCTCGACCTTCGCGCCCTTGGGCTCCAGCACACTCGACAGCGCGAAGATGTTGCGCACATCGTCCTCGACGACCAGGATGGTGCGGCCGTCCAGGCTGGCCTCGCGGTCGCGCGCGACCTTGAGCATGCGCTGGCTGTCGGCCGGCAGGCGCGATTCGACCTGGTGCAGGAACAGCGTGACCTCGTCGAGCAGGCGCTCGGGCGAGCGCGCATCCTTGATGATGATCGAGCGCGAGTAGCGGCGCAGGTGCTGCTCTTCGTCGCGCGACAGCGAACGCCCCGTGTAGACGATGACCGGCGGGAAGGCGACGTGGTCCTGCGTGGCCATCTTGTCGAGCAGCTCGTAGCCGCTCAGGTCGGGCAGGTTCAGGTCCATCACCATGCAATCGAACGTGGACTGGGCCAGCGCGTCGAGCGCGGCCTGGGCGCGGTCGACGACCGTGATGTCCACATCGCCCGTGCTCAGCAGCTGGCGGATGCTTTCGCGCTGGCGCTCGTCGTCCTCGACCACGAGCACGCGGCGCAGGCTCTGGCTGAGCTTGGATTCGAGCCGCTCGAAGGCCTGCACGAGCTCTTCGCGCTGCACGGGCTTGAGCGCATAGCCGATGGCGCCGCGGCCCAGCGCCTCCTGCGCATAGTCGGCCACCGAGACCACGTGCACGGGGATGTGGCGCGTGGCCGGGTCGCGCTTGAGCTGGTCGAGCACGCCCAGGCCGGAGTAATCGGGCAGGTTCATGTCCAGCACGATGGCGCTGGGCTGGAACTGCCGCGCCGCATCGAGCCCTTCGCCCGCCGTGTGCGTCAGCACGCACTGGAAGCCCATCTCCTTGGCCATGTCGTGCAGGATGGCGGCGAAGCGCACGTCGTCCTCGATCACGAGGATGGACTTGCCGCCGGCAGGCCAGGGCGCCGCGTCCAGCTTGACCGTTGCCGTGGGCATGGCCGGTGTGCTCTGCAACGGCGATGGCGATGGCGACGATGGCGCCAGGCCGGGCAGCGCCATCGTCGCGCGCATGGCGGGCAGGACGGTCGGCGGGTCTGTGTTGATCAGCGGCGCCTTGGCGGGCAGCGTGAGCGTGAAGACGCTGCCCTGGCCGACCGTGCTCTGCACGCTGATGTCGCCGCCGAGCATGCGTGCCAGGTCACGCGAGATCGACAGGCCCAGCCCCGTGCCGCCGTACTTGCGGTGCGTGCTGCCGTCGGCCTGGCGGAAGGCCTCGAAGATCAGGCCCTGCTGGTGCGGCGAGACGCCGATGCCCGTGTCCTGCACGGCGAAGCTCAGCATGCCGTCGTCGCGCATGGCGGCCTGCAAGGTCACGCCACCTTGTTCGGTGAACTTCAGCGCGTTGGAGAGCAGGTTCTTGACGATCTGGCCGAAGCGCTGCGCGTCCGTCTCGATGTACTCGGGCAGGCCGGGCATGGCGCGCGCTTCGAGCGCCAGCCCGCGCTGCTGCGCGATCGGCAGCATGGGCTTGATCAGGGCCTCGAGCGTGCGCCCGATGTGCATGGGCTCGATGGTCACGTTGACCATGCCCGCCTCGATCTTGGCCAGGTCCAGGATGTCGTTGATCAGGGCGAGCAGGTCGTTGCCGGCGGCCGAGATGGTCTGCGCGAACTTGATCTGCTCGGCCGACAGGTTGCCTTCCTTGTTGTCGGCCAGCAGCTTGGCCAGGATCAGCGTCGAGTTCAGCGGCGTGCGCAGCTCGTGGCTCATGTTGGCCAGGAACTCGCTCTTGTAGCGGCTGGCCTCTTCCAGCTCGCGCGCCTTGTTGATCAGGGCGTTCTGCGCCTGCAGCAGGGCGTCCTTCTGGTGCTCGAGCAACTGCGTCTGCGTTTCGAGCTGCGCGTTGTTCTGCTCCAGCTCGGCCTGCTGCTCTTCCATCTGCGCCTGCGAGTCCTTGAGCATGCGGCCCTGCTGCTCCAGTTCCTCGTTGTTGACGCGCAGTTCTTCCTGCTGGGTCTGCAGCTCTTCGGCCTGGCGCTGCGTTTCGTCCAGCAGCGTTTCGAGCTGGGTGCGGTCCTGCGCGGCGCGCACGTTCACGGCCAGCGATTCAGAGGCCCTGCCCAGCAAGTCCAGGTCGGTGGCATCGAGCGTCCGGAAGAAGCCCAGCTCCAGCAGCGCGACGACCTGGCCTTCCACGATGGCCGGCGCCAGCACCAGCTCCATGGGGCGGCCGTGGCCCGTGCTGGAGGCCACGTCCAGGTAGCCCGCGGGCACGTCGCGCACATGGATCAGCCTGCGCTCCTTGGCCGCCTGGCCCAGCAGGCCGTCGCCGGGACGCAGCGTGTCTTTCGCGCTATCGGCCGCCACGGCATGCGCGGCGAAACGCTGGAACTGCCCGCCCGACTGCACGATATAGGCCGCGCCGACCTGGGCGTCCAGGTAGCGCGCCAGGTAAGACAGCACGTTCTCGCCCAGCGTGTCCAGCCGCTGCTCGCCTTCCATGCGGGCGCTCAGGCCCATCTGGCCGGCGCGCAGCCACGAGAGGTTCTCGCGGGCGCGGTAGTCGCGCGAGGCCATGTTGGCCGCACCGGCGATCAGCATCAGCAGCACGACCGAGCTGATCCAGGTGAAGCGGTCCGTGAAGGTGGCGGCGTTTTCCCATTCGCGCTTCTGGATGGCCAGCGCATCCTGCTCTTCGTCCTGCATTTCCGTGAGCAGGCTGCGCAGGCGGTCCATGGCCTGCTTGCCCCGGTCCGTTCGCACGATCTCGAGGGCCGCTGGCGCATTGCCTTCGCGCCGCAGGGCGATGGTCTCGGCCAGTTCGGCCATCTTCTCGCTGGCGAGCTGCTCGATCAGCTGCAGGCGCTCGAGCTGCCTGGCGCGGTTCGTCATCAACTCGCGCAGGCCCTTGATCTCGGCCGGGAGTTCGGCGCGGGCGTTGTTGTAGGGCACGAGGTAGGTGTCCGCGCCGGTCAGCAGGAAGCCGCGCTGCGAGGTCTCGGCATCCTTCAAGGTCGACGGCAATGCCTGCAGCCGGACGATGGCCGTCAGCGTGTCGCTGACTTGCAGGGCCGCGGCCGAGCGCACCTGCGAGGTCCGATAAGAGAAGAAGGAGGTCAGCGTCACGGCCAGCGCGGCGATGATGAACCCTGCCAGCAGGCGGGGCGGCAGGAAAGCCGTGGCGCGGCGATTGAGGCTATCGGAAAGGTGAGCGGGGGCGTTTGCGGCGGACTGGTTCATGTCGGGTGACCAACGGCGAAGCTGGCACCGATCGGACATGGGGCATGCTGAACCACTGCAATGCGCGCCCCCTCCTCATCGGCACTTAATGATGGCTGGAGCGACATGATAGGGGCTGTGCGGCCCCTTTGCGTTTCGGGCTTGCAAAATCCGTTCGGTTCACCCGTTCAGTTCGCGCCGTGGCACTGTTTGTACTTGCGCCCGCTGCCGCAGGGGCAGGGGTCGTTGCGGCCCACTTTGGGCTGGTCGCGCACCACGGTCTCGACCTTGTGCCGTTCGGCGATGCCGATCTGGGCCAGGTCGACCACGTCGAACACGAGCGCCTCGATGGCCTCGTCCAGGTTCTTGAGCGGGTGCTCGTCGTCCAGGGCCTTGGTCATGGCCTGCTGGGTTTCGTCCTGCTCGGGCAGATGGCGCCAGATCGAGTCGAGCAGGTCGGGCACGCCGGCCAGCGCGGCCTCCTCGAGCTGCGGGAAGTTGGCCAGCGCCCATTCGAAGCCGGCGGCCCAGTAGCCCAGGCCTTCCATCGCTTCCCTGCCTTCCACGGGCTTGCCGTCGTCGTCCTCGATCATGGGCACGATCGGGTCGAACCAGCCTTCTTCGAGGATGCCGCGCAGGATCTCGTCCTTGCGGCGGGTGATCAGGCCGATCAGCTTGTCGTGCTGAGCCTGTGTCCAGCCGGGGATGCCGGGCTCGGGCATGCCTTCGGTGCCGAAGATCGGCGGCAGCCAGTCCTCGGGCTGCAGCACGACGGGCTGGACCAGCACACCGGCCAGGTAGCCGTCCAGGATGACCGCATCGACGGTTTCATACGGCGCGGGCACGGCGCCCAGCAGCATGTCGATCTCGTTGATGTCGGCGTCGCTCAAGGCTGGCGTGTTTTTCATCTTGGTGCTGATTCGGTGCGTCAAAGCCTGCATTGTGCCGGGAATGCTTTATGCGTGACCAGCTCCCACATCATTTGCGTGTGAAAGGAGCTGCACCATGCTGGACACCACGTCGACCAAGTTCTCCCATGTCCGGCCCGAAGACACCGGCTGGGTGGGCGAGGGCCTGCGCGATTTCTTTCTCTACAAGGACCTGGGCATCAAGGACGCGACCAACGGCAAGGTCATCGCGCACCTCGTCAAGGCGAACCACGCGCCAGAAAAGGGCACGGGCTGGCACCGGCATGAGGCCGAGTTCCAGATCGTCATCATGACCAAGGGCTGGGCGCGCTTCATGTACGAAGACCAGGAGACGCTCGTCAAGGCCGGCGACTGCGTGCACCAGCGGCCCGGCGTGCGCCACTACCTGTTCGACTACTCGCCGGACATGGAGTACCTCGAGATCGTCAGCCCCGCCGACTTCAAGACGGTCGACGTGCCCGCCGTCTGCCACATCCCCGACCCGACGCCGTGGGACGGGCCCGAAGCCTGATCAACACTGCATCAGAACTCCACGTCGAGCTCGTCGATGTCGATGGGCTCGGCCTTGGCGCCCTTGGCCCATTCCTTCATCTCGGGCTGGCCCAGCATCAGGTCGCAATAGGTCTGGCAGACGGCATCGAGCTTGACGTCGTAGGTCGCGAAACGCGTGCACACGGGCGCGTACATCGCATCGGCCACCGTGCGCTGCTGGCCGAACAGGTACGGGCCGCCGTAGGTCTCGATGCAATCGCGCCAGATGGCCGTGATGCGGTCGATGTCGGCCTGCGCGCGCGACCAGATCTTGAACTTCGGGAAGTGCCCGCGCAGGTTCATCGGCAGCGACGAGCGCAGCGCCGAAAACCCCGAGTGCATCTCGCCGCTGATGGCGCGGCAATGCGCCCGCGCCTTGGCATCGGGCGGCAGCAGCTTCGCATCGGGGCAGACCTCGTTGAGGTATTCGGCGATGGCCAGCGTGTCCCACACGCGGATGCCGTTGTGCTGCAGGCAGGGCACGAGGATCGACGATGACAGCAGCAGGATCTCGGCCCGCGTGGACGGGTCGTCCGGCGGCAGCACGTGCTCATCGAAGGGCAGGCCGGCGAAGCGTGCGAGCAGCCAGCCGCGCAAGGACCACGACGAGTAATTCTTGCTCGTGATCGTCAATGTGGTGACCGTGTCCGGCAAAGCCTTGAAGGCCGCCTTGGCCGCCGCTTTCTTCGGCGCAGCCTTTCTGGCGGGGGCCTTGACGGGTGCTTGGGCAAGGGTGGCCATGCGGTCTCCTCTTCGTGGTGTGTGGCAGGCGTGGGGGCACAGCCTGCAAGTGGTGTGCCATGCGTGGCGCGCCTTGTCATGCAAGGAGGGTGGCTCGCAAATTGCTGAACACCGTTCAACGCCACCACACGGCCTTCATGGCGAGACAACGCATGCTGTATTCAACCTATCAGGCACAACACACGTTGATGGAACCCTGGCGCGTCATGGCCGAGGGCATGGCCGACTGGCTGCACCAGATGCTGCCCGACGGGCCTTCGCAAGCCAGCCACGCGGAGCTGTTCGCGGGCGGCGTCTTCGCGCGCAGCGCGGCGGCGGCGGCCGAGGTCTTCTCGCGCCTCAAGCTCACGCATGCCCGCCCGCCTTTCCAGATCGACACGGTCATGAGCCAGGGCCATGAATACGCCATCACCGAAGAAAAGGTGATGAGCACGCCCTTCGGCACCTTGCTGCGCTTTCGCAAAGAGGGCGCGCCCGAACAACCGCGCGTGCTGCTCGTCGCGCCCATGTCAGGCCACTTCGCGACCCTGCTGCGCGACACGGTGCGCACGCTCCTGCAGGACCACGACGTCTTCATCACCGACTGGCACAACGCCCGCGACGTGCCGCTGCGCCACGGCCCTTTCGGCCTCGATGATTACACTGAGCACCTCATCCGCTTCCTCGACCGCATGGGCCCGGGCTCGCACATGATGGCCATCTGCCAGCCCTGCGTGGCCGCGCTGGCCGCCACCTCGCTCATGGCGCAGGACGCGCATCCGGCCCAGCCGCGCAGCCTCACGCTCATGGCCGGCCCGATCGACTGCCGCGTCAACCCGACCATGGTCAACGAGCTGGCCACGGGCCAACCGCTGAGCTGGTTCGAGTCGCACATGATCCACAAGGTGCCCTGGACACAGCGCGGCGCCGGCCGCAAGGTCTACCCGGGCTTCGTGCAGCTGTCGGCCTTCGTCAGCATGAACCGCGACCGCCACATCAAGGCCTTCGAAGACATGTACGCCCACATCGCCGCGGGCGAGCACGACAAGGCCGCCCACGCCAAGGCCTTCTACGAAGAGTATTTCGCCGTGGCCGACCTGCCCGCCGAGTTCTACCTCGAGACCGTCGGCAAGGTCTTCCAGACCTACGACCTGCCACGCGGCGCCCTGAGCTGGCGTGACACGGTCGTCGACCCGAAGGCCATCCGCCGCACGGCGCTCTTCACGGTCGAAGGCGAGCGCGACGACATCTGCGCCGTCGGCCAGACCGTCGCCGCGCAGGACCTGTGCACCGCCGTGCGCCCCTACCGGCGCACGCACCACGTGCAGACCGGCGTGGGCCACTACGGCGTGTTCAGCGGCCGCCGCTGGCAAAGCGAGATCTACCCGCGCGTGCGCGACGTCATCCACCAGACGGCGGCTTGAACACTGCGGCGAACGCGGCGCGCGATGTGCTTACAGCGGGCTGGCCGTCGAACCTGTCGGCGATGAGCCGGTCGAAGTGGGGAACGATGGCATGGCCCAAAACTCGCTCAGGCTCAGCACCAGTTGATGCCCGCTGACACCCGCGATGACCGGCAGCACGGCCTTGTTCAGTGCCAGCAAGCGGTTCGTCGCGTTGTAGCTGACGCTGTCCGGGCAGGTGGTCAAGCTGGCGTTGTAAATGGTCTTCAGCTTGGTGAGCTCGTCGGACGTCCAGGCTGTGCTGGCGCAGGCATAGCTCTCAGTGGTGGCGCCACCCGTGCTGACGGTGTCGGCATTCAGGATGAACTTGTCTTCATGCCCTTGAAGCCGCATCAGCGTGACCGAGACGGCGCTTGTCTCGACCTTGGCCTGATCCAGGATCAGGTCGCCATAGGCCTGCGAACCGCCGGCACCGCCTGTGACCGTGTAGGTGCGGAGCGCCACGATGTTGCTGCCCGTTTCGACGGTGACCGTCGATGCCCAACTGAAGCTGGCACTTAAGGTGACGGACTTGCCTGTCGCGGTCACGTCCGGCATCTTCAGGCCCGTGACCTGGATGCTGTGGGCAACGGGGTCGATGATGATGCTGCTAGGGCACAGCGCGATCGATGCGGCGGATGCGGCGGTGCCCTTGAGCGCGGCGATTTCCGTGCTGGTCCAGTTGCTGCTGTTGCTTCGGCAGGCGAAAACCGCGGCCGACGTGCTCAAGCTGTCAGCGAAAAAGACCGCGAACTTGTCCGGGTGGCTTTGAGAAAAAATGAAGGCGGACGCAAACTGCGGCGCTGCCGGATAAACGACCGCCAGTTGCTCCGCATCGTAGACAACTGGTTTGGCATTGCTGGTGTCGACGTCGTACCGGCCCACGGGTACGGCGCTGTTGCCGCCTTCCACGGAGAGCGTGTTGCCCGTGCTGACCGAGGACGTATCGGCCTTCGGTTGCGCGGGCTTGTCGCTCCCGCCACCGCCGCCGCCACAAGCGGACAAAACCGAGACAAGCAGCGCGCACAACATGGCGCGCAGGGGCATTGCAGCGTTCAACATACTCTCCCTGAGCATTGGTGGGGTCAATCGGACCAGGGAATGTATGCGGATTATTTGCGGTTGCAGCCCCCTCGATTGAAGGGAACCAAGCGCGTGATTGCTCAATGCGAAACGGCCTCCTGCAGCTGCGCCAGCGCGGCCGGGTCCTCGATGGTCGTGAGGTCGCCCGTGGCGCGGCCCTCGCACACGGCCTGGATCGCCCGCCGCAGCAGCTTGCCCGAGCGCGTCTTGGGCAGCACATGGACGAAGTGCACGCGCGCCGGGCGGGCGACCGCGCCCAGTTGCTGGTCCACCGTCTGCATGATCTCGGCCTCCAGCGCCTTGCACGCGGCCTCATCAGCCACGCGCGCCGCATCGCGCGCGACCACGAAGGCGCGCGCCACCTGCCCCTTGACCTCATCGGCTACGCCCACCACGGCCACTTCGGCCACGGCCGGGTGGCTGCTCACGGCCTCTTCGATCTCGCGCGTGCCCAGCCGGTGCCCGGCCACGTTGATGACGTCGTCGGCGCGCCCGAGGATGACGTAATAGCCGTCCTCATCGCGGATGCCCCAGTCGAAGGTGTTGTAGCGCTGCTGGCCCGCGAAGCTGCTCCAGTAGGTCTGCACGAAGCGCGTGTCGTCGCCCCAGATGGTTTGCAGGCAACCGGGCGGCAGCGGGCCATCGATGGTCAGCACGCCCTTTCGATGCGGCTCGGTCAGCTCGGTGCCGCTCAGGTCGTCAACCAGCTTGACCTTGAAGCCCGGCATCGGCACGCCGGGCGAGCCCAGCTTGGTCGGCGCATCAGGCTCGACGCCGCGCGCCAGGCTCAGGATGGGCCAGCCGGTCTCCGTCTGCCAGTAGTTGTCGATGATGGGTTTGCCGATGGCCTCGCCGATCCAGCGCGCCGTGGGCTCGTCCAGCGGCTCGCCCGCCAGGAACAGGTGGCGCAGGCTCGACAGGTCATGCCGCTTGAGGCAGTCCGGGTCCTGCTTCTTGAGGACGCGGATGGCCGTGGGCGCCGAGAACATCACGTTGACCTGGTACTTCTCGACCAGCGACCACCAGATGGCCGCGTCCGGCCTGATCGGCAGGCCCTCGTAGATGACCGTGCTCATGCCCGCCAGCAGCGGCCCGTAGACGATGTAGCTGTGCCCGACCACCCAGCCGATGTCGCTCGTGCACATGAAGGTCTCGCCGGGCCGGCCGTCGTAGATCATCGCCATCGACGTGGCCAGCGCCACCGCGTGGCCGCCCGTGTCGCGCTGCACGCCCTTGGGCTTGCCGGTCGTGCCGCTCGTGTACAGCGTGTAGCTGGGGTGGTTGGACTCGACCCACTCGCAAGGCACGATGGCATCGAGCACCTCGCGGCGCGCCAGGTGGTAGTCGACATCGCGCGGCGCCAGCATGCTGGCCGGTGCCAGATGGCGGTCGACCAGCAGCACATGCGCCACCTTGTGCTGGCTCATGCCCAGCGCGTCGTCCAGCAAGGGCTTGTAGGCGATGACCTTGCCGCCGCGCGAGCCCGCATCGGCCGTCACGATGAGCGTGGGCCGCGCATCGTCGATGCGGCTGGCCAGCGATTGGCTGGCGAAGCCCCCGAACACGACCGAGTGGATGGCGCCCAGCCGCACCGTGGCCAGCATCGCGATCACGGCCTGCGGGATCATGGGCATGTAGATCAGCACCCGGTCGCCGCGGCCCACGCCGAGGTTGCGCAGGATGGCGGCCATGCGCTGCACTTCCACGAACAACTGGCCGTAGCTGATGGTCTGCTCGGTGTGGGTCTCGGTCGAGACGAAGATGAGCGCGGGCTGGTCGGGCCGATGCGGCACATGGCGGTCAACCGCGTTGTGGCACAGGTTGGTCTGCCCGCCCACGAACCATCGGGCAAAAGGAGGCTGCCCATGGTCGCAAACCTGGTCGAAGGGCGCGTGCCATTCGATCCGTTCGGCCTGTTCGCCCCAGAAGCCTTCGCGGTCTTCGATGGAGCGCTTGTATAACGCGCTGTAGTTCATGAAGGGATCCTTTGATGCAAGGCCGACTGCATCGCTGTCTGCGGTCATGCTAGGTGTATGACCTATCCCATGAATAGGGGGTATCCCGATAAATTCGCTTACCTCTCGCATTTCCCCTGAAAAAGCGGATAAATCGCCTTAAAAATGCTGAAGACGCTCTGAGGTGTCCGCATCTGACAGGTGCGCGGCCGCCCGCGGCGTCAGAGAAAAACGGCGGCCCGCCTGAGGACCAAGAGTCCGAAGAAGCACAGCCCCAGCACCACGCCCCACTTCAAGGCGATCAGCGCACGCTTGCGCCAGACCGGTTCGCCCGTGATCGTGAAGGCCGCCATGCACAGCAGGAAGGCCAGGGCCAGGACGACGAAAAAGGCGCGGAACAGAACCATGCGTGCCTTCGTTGCCGGCGCTTACCAGAGCGGCGCCAGCTCGGCCATGCCGGCAGGCGCCTTGTTCGCGTCCTCGAAGGTCACGATCTCGTAGGCGTCCTTCTGTTCGAGCAGCGCGTGCAGCAGCAGGTTGTTGAGCGCATGGCCGGACTTGTAGGCCGTGTAGGCCGCCAGCAGCGGGTAGCCCACCACGTACAGGTCGCCGATGGCATCGAGGATCTTGTGCTTGACGAACTCGTCGTCGTAGCGCAGGCCGTCGCTGTTGAGCACGCGGTAGTCGTCGACCACGATGGCGTTGTCCATGCTGCCGCCCAGGCCCAGGCCGCGCGAGCGCATGGTTTCCAGGTCTTTCGTGAAGCCGAAGGTGCGGGCGCGGGCGATGTCGCGCTTGTATTGGCCGCTCGAGAAATCGAACTCGACACGCTGGCCGGTCTGGTCGACGGCCGGGTGGTCGAAGTCGATCTCGAAGGCGAGCTTGTAGCCGTGATAAGGCTCCAGGCGCGCCCACTTGAGCGCGCGGCCTTCGCCCTGGCGGATCTCGACCGGCTTGACGACCTTCAAAAAGCGCTTGGCGGCTTTCTGCAGCTCGATGCCCGCGCTTTGCAGCAGGTAGACGAAAGCGGCGGACGAGCCGTCCAGGATGGGCACTTCTTCGGCCGTGATGTCCACGTAGAGGTTGTCCAGCCCCAGCCCGGCGCAGGCCGACATCAGGTGCTCGATCGTGTTGACCTTGGGCGCGCCCGGGTCACCACCCGGTGAAATCGTCGAGGCCAGCCGCGTGTCGCACACCGAATCCGTGTTGACGGGGATGTCGACCGGCTGGGCCAGGTCCACCCGGCGGAAAACGATACCCGTGTTCGGGGGGGCGGGGCGCAGCGTCAGCTCGACGCGCTGGCCGCTGTGCAGGCCGACCCCGACGGCGCGGGTCAGCGATTTGAGCGTACGTTGTTGCAGCATGGCCGACATTATCGCGGCAGCGGGGCATGCCTGCGGCCCCAGGGGCTTGCACTTGTGCGCACGAGGGTTTGCATCGTGGCCCGATATTTTCTTTCGCAATCTATCCGGGTCAGGCGCAAGGGCTTTTCGCCGGGGTTTTCATCCGCGGTTTTTCGCACGCCATTAGGGATTAACTCGAGGCGTAAAAAATATAAACAGGTAGACTGTAAAGAACTGTGAAGAAGGGATTGTTTGTGCTTGGCGTGATGCTGGATTTCCTGATCAAAGAATCCAAAGTTCCAGATGGCCTGGGGTTTTGGGGCATGGCCGGGCGCTTGTCGATGGTCCTGCTCCGCTGGTCCGAGCATGCGCCGGTCTTGAATGCCGCGCGCAGCACCAACGACGCGGCTTTGCTGCAAGCCTACCTCAAAGTCGCGTGCCGCCCGACCTTGCCGTACCTTTCCACCAACTTCAATGCCCCGGAGCGTCTGAGCCTGCTGCAGGCCCATGACCGCTTCGTGCGCACCCGCATCGGGACCGATCTCTTCGCCCGCCTGGTCTCCCGGCCGATCGTGCTGTGGTCCCAGGAAATGGACGGGTCATTTTGCACCATTTCTCTGGCCGGCCCCTGTCCGCATCGCGAAGGCGGTTTGAGCCTGGTATTCGCTGTCAACGATGTGCCACTGTATAAGTCGGCTTTTTCTTTTGTGAATTCCAGCACGCTCGGTTTCCCTCCATCGATGCTGGCCGCACCAAATACCCCCCTTATTTACGTGGGTCAGGTTCAGGGTTTTCCTGGTCAATATGACGCTATTCGTGCGGTATCCAAGAAATGTCATGACGTGACGCCCGCCGATATGCTGATGGCGGCTTTGCTGGGTTTGGCGGCGGCATTCGACGTGTCGTTCCTGGCCGCTGTGAAGTCCGAGAATTGCCTCTCGCGTGAGCGCATGCAGCAAAAGGCCGGCAGCTTCGACTACGCCGCGTTCTGGCAAGGCCACTGGGGCGCGCTGGAAGGGCCCGGGCACTATCTGCTGCCTTTGCCGCTGCAAGAAAAGCCGCTGAGCGAGATCAAGTCCAATCACCGCGGCCGCACCCTGGCCAAGCGCGGCTTCAAGCGCGACATCGCCCAGCAGGCCGAGGCCGCGCTGCGCATGCAGCCGATCAAGCCGCAGACGACCAAGTCCACGCCGGGCATCGTGCGCCGCCCACGCGTGGCCCATGGCTAAACCACGGCTAAAGCGTGTGGGTCCGGTCGCCGTTGGCAAAGCCGATGGCATCGAACCAAGGGCCCTTCACGAAGCCGATCACCTTGAAGAGTTCTCCCATTTCGTGCTCGGCGACCAGCATCTGCATCGCCGCGCGTGACTTGAGCTGATCGACCGTGCTGGCCTGGCCGGTGTCCGAGAGCGCCTCGGCCACGCCGCAGTTGGCCAGGAAGCGCCCCTGGCTCGTGTAGCCCAGCACCTCCCACCCCGCCTCCTGACCCGCCAGCGCGATGCCCGTGAAGTTGACGTGCGCCGTGATGTCCTTGTCGCCGACCATGGTCAAAGGGTCGGCATCGGCCGTGTGGGCGTGGTGGCACATCAGGGTGCCGCCGGTGCGTTGCGGGTGGTAGTACTCGGCCTCGGGGAAGCCATAGTCCAAAAAGAAGGCCGCGCCCTTGCTCATGCGCTGCGCCAGCGTGGCGATGAAGGCATCGGCCTGGGCGTGGGTTTCGGTGACCGTGCCGGGCACGTAGTCGGTGTCTGCGCGCTCGGTGGGCGGGCGGGCGTTTTCAGTGTCTGGCGATGCGGATGCGGCCAGGTCCGCCCAGGCGAACTGGATCTGATCGGAGGCGCCGTCGGTTTGCAGGGCCACGCCGCGTTCCCGCCATTGCTGGCCGTCCCAGCGGGTCAGGCGCACGGGCATGGCGTCCAGCACCTCGTTGCCCACGATCACGCCTTGCATGACCTCGGGCAGGGTATCGGCCCAGATCACCTTGTGCGCCATCTCGGGGTGGGATTTGACGATCCGCTCGTGCTGGCGGTCGCGCAACGAGCCGGACAGGTCGACGATCGTGTAGCGCCGGATGCGGCCGCCCAGCTCGCCCAGCAACTGGCTGGCCAGCGCGCCGGTGCCCGCGCCGAACTCCCAGATCTCGTCCGTGTCCGTGGCGGCCAGGGCCTGGTCGATCTGCTTGGCCAGGGTCTCGCCGAACAGGGGCGTCAGCTCGGGCGCGGTCACGAAGTCGCTGCCATCCTGCGGGCGCCGGCCCAGCACGCGCCGCCCGCCGCTGTAGTAGCCCAGGCCCGGCGCGTACAGGGCCAGCTCCATGAAGCGCTCGAAGCTCATCCAGCCGCCGCGCTCGCGTATCTCATGGGCGATGAGGTCGGCCAGTGGGTGCTTGGTCAAGGGCGCGGCCACTACACTGTGGTCCATGTTCGTTGGGCGGTGCATGCCCTCATTGTAGAAACGTCCTGGAAACGCCCATGCCTGATTCCGCTGTTTCTTCGCCAGGCGACCAGGCCCGCAAGGTGGCGCTGGTCACGGGTGCGGCCAAACGCCTGGGCCGCGAGATCGCCCTGACCCTGGCCCGCCATGGCTGGGACGTGGCCGTGCATTGCCGCGTCTCGCGCGGCGAAGCCGAGGCCACGGCCGGCGAGGTCCGGGCGCTGGGCCGGCGTGCCGCCGTGCTGTGCGCCGACCTGTCGGACGAAGCCGCCGCGCGCGCGTTGTTGCCGCAGGCCGTGGCCGCGCTGGGTCAGGTCGATGCCGTGGTCAACAGCGCCTCGGCCTTCGACTACGACGACGCGGCCAGCTTCGGCTATGCCGCGCTCGATCGCCACATGCGCGCCAACGTGGCGCCCGCCATCGTGCTGGCGCAGGCGCTGGCCGGGCACGTGGCGGGGCGAGGGTGCGAAGGCGCGGTCGTCAACCTGCTCGACCAGAAGCTGTGGAACCCCAACCCTGATTTCCTCAGCTATACCTTGTCGAAAGCGGCATTGGAGTCGGCCACGACCTTGCTGGCGCTGGCGCTGGCACCCGCCGTGCGCGTGGTGGGCGTGGCGCCCGGCCTGACCATGACGAGCGACTGGCTCCAGGGCGAGGCCTTCGAGCAGGCGCACCGGCTGTCGCCGTTGGGGCGCTCGTCCACACCGCAGGACGTGGCCGCGACCGTGGCCTTCGCGCTGGCCAACCGCTCGATGACGGGCACGACCTTGCTGGTCGACGGCGGCCAGCACCTCCAGCGCTTCGAGCGCGATTTTTCGATGATGCGAGACCAGCCATGTCCTTGACCAAAGGCAACCAGACCCTGAACCTGACCGGCCTGCGCTTCGACGCCAGCCTGGGCGTGCTCGATCACGAAAAGACGGCGCCGCAGCCCATCCTGGTCGACGCCGAGCTGAACATGGGCAGCCAGCCGCTGCTGCCGCGCGACGACGAGATCCTGCACGTGCTCGACTACCGCCGCGTGCGCACCATCATCATCGAGGAGTGCACGGCCGAGCACGTCAACCTGCTTGAGACCCTGATCGGCAAGGTCTGCAACCGGCTGATGGACCTGCCGGGCGTGCAGGGCGTGCGCGTGAAGATCGCCAAGCTGGCCATCTTCGACGACTGCGAAGTGGCCATCCGCATGGAAACGGGCCAGTGGTGAGCGGGCCGCCCAACAGGCATCCGGGTGGGTGATTGGCCAAAACCGCCCGGATCGGCGAAAATGGCAGGCTATGAATGACGCCGTCTCCCCCGATCTGCTGCGCGCGCCTGCTGGCGACGCGCATCCCGCCGTGCCTGAAGCGGTGCCCGCCGCCCTGACGCCAGAGGTCGCGGACGCCGCGCGCCTCAAGAAGCAGGCCTTCGAGATGAACAAGCTCAGCAAGCGCCTGCATCGCGAAGTGGGCCAGGCCATCACCGACTTCAACATGATCGAAGACGGCGACAAGGTCATGGTGTGCATGTCCGGCGGCAAGGACAGCTACGGCATGCTCGACATCCTGATGAACCTGCAAAAGCGGGCGCCCATCAAGTTCGAGATCATCGCCGTCAACCTCGACCAGAAGCAGCCCGGCTTCCCCGAGCACGTGCTGCCCGAGTACCTCACCAAAGTGGGCGTGCCCTTCCGCATCGAAGAGCAGGACACCTACAGCGTCGTCAAGAAAGTCATCCCCGAAGGCAAGACCACGTGCAGCCTGTGCTCGCGCCTGCGCCGCGGCATCCTGTACCGCGTGGCCACCGAAGTGGGCGCCACCAAGATCGCCCTGGGCCACCACCGCGACGACATGCTGCAGACGCTGCTGATGAACATGTTCTTCGGCTCCACGCTCAAAGGCATGCCGCCCAAGCTGGTGACCGACAACGGCGAGCACGTGGTAATCCGCCCGATGGCCTATTGCCGCGAGCAGGACCTGGCCACCTACGCCGAGCATCGCCAGTTCCCCATCATCCCGTGCAACCTGTGCGGCAGCCAGGACGGCTTGCAGCGCCAGCAGATGCGCGAGATGATCGACGAATGGGACCGCAAGTTCCCGGGCCGCGTCGACAACATGTTCACGGCACTGTCCAACGTCATCCCCTCGCACCTGATGGACCGCAAGCTCTACCCGTTCACGACGATCACGTCCACGGGCAAGCCCGTGCCCGGCGGCGACATCGCCTTCGATGAAGACGAAGGTTGCGGCACGCCGGCCAATGGCCCATCGGGCGAGGCCACCATCTCGCTGTCATCCATCAGCATCCGCAAGGCCGAGTGAGATCGCCATGAAACACACCGAGCTGTTTGTTCAAAAGTGGCTCGGCCTGTTGATGGCCTGCCTGGTCGCGGCGCCGCTGCTGGTACTGGGTGGCTGCGCGGGCATGACCGAGTTGACCAGCCAGGTCTCCAGCCAGGGCAACTGGCCCGAGGGCCGCCAACCCGGGCGCTATGTGTTCGAGCGCCTGCCATCGCAGCAAGGCCAGGCCGAGCTGCAGGACAAGCTGGAGGCCGCGGCCCAGCCATCGCTCGCGGCGGCGGGTTTCGAGCCCGTGGGCGATGCGCAGAAGGCCGATGTGAGCGTGCAGGTGGCCTCGCAGATCCAGATCGACCGGCGCTCGCGCTATGACCCGTACTGGGGCCCGTGGGGGCCTTGGGGCCGGCCCGGTTGGGGCGGCTGGTGGGGGCCGGGCCGGGGCGGCGTGTCGATGGGCATGGCCATGGAGCCGCCTTATGTGCTGATCCAGGTCGACGTGCTGATCCGCGACCGGCACAGCAACCAGGTGCTCTACGAGACCCATGCCACCTATGACCGCCTCGGCGCCGCCGACGACCGGCTCTATCCGTATCTGTTCGAGGCCGCGCTCAAGGACTTCCCGCACCAGGCCGTGAGCCCGCGCGTGGTGACGGTGCCCGTGCAGCCCGACAATCGCTGATCCATTCCAACAAACAGGCACCTGCCGAGAAGTAAACCCATGTCGCTTTCCATTGTCATCATGGCTGCGGGCAAAGGCACCCGCATGAAGTCCGCGCGCCCCAAGGTGCTGCACAAGCTGGCAGGGCGCCCGATGCTGTCGCATGTGATCGCCACGACCTCGGGCCTGCAGGCCGCGCAGCAAGTGGTGATCACGGGGCATGGTGCCGAGATGGTCGAGTCTTCGATGACAGCGGCGTTCGCCGATGCACCCCTGCAGTTCGTGCGCCAGGAGCCGCAACTGGGCACCGGCCACGCCGTGCAGCAGGCCGTGCCCGTGTTGCCCGCTGAAGGCATCACGCTGATCCTCAATGGCGACACGCCTTTGATCCAGGCCAGCACGGCGCAGGCCCTGGTGGATGCCTGCGCGGGCGACAAGCTCGCCTTGCTGACCATCGACCTGCCCGACCCGACCGGCTATGGCCGCATCGTGCGCGACGCATCGGGCCAGAAGGTGCTGGCCATCGTCGAGCACAAGGATGCCAGCGAGGCCCAGCGCGCCATCAAGGAGGTCTACACCGGCATGATGGCCGCGCCCACCGCGCGCCTCAAGCAATGGCTGGCCCGCCTGGACAACCGCAACGCGCAAGGCGAGTACTACCTGACCGACGTGGTCGCCATGGCCCAGGCCGATGGCGTGAGCGTGGTCTCCGCGCAGCCGCGCGACGAGGTCGAGGTGCTGGGCGTGAACAGCCCCGCGCAACTGGCCGATCTGGAGCGCCGCCATCAGCGCGCGCAGGCCAGCCAGTTGATGGAACAGGGCGTGCGCCTGGCCGACCCCGCGCGCATCGACGTGCGCGGCAGCCTGCAGTGCGGGCGCGATGTTGACATCGATGTCAACTGCGTCTTCGAAGGCAACGTGACCTTGGGCGACGAGGTACAGATCGGCGCGCACTGCGTGATCCGCAACGCGCGCATCGGCCATGGCGTCGTCATCCATCCGTTCACGCACATCGATGGCGACACGCAGGGTGTGAGCGTGGGCGATGCCTCGCTGATCGGGCCGTTCGCGCGCCTGCGCCCCGGCGCCGAGCTGGCGGCCGAGGTGCACATCGGCAACTTCGTCGAGGTCAAGAACACGACCATGGCCAAGGGCGCCAAGGCCAACCACCTGGCCTACCTGGGCGATGCCGACGTGGGCGAACGCGTCAACTACGGCGCCGGCAGCATCACCGCCAACTACGACGGTGCCAACAAGCACCGCACGGTCATCGGCAACGATGTGCACGTGGGCTCCAACTGCGTGCTGATCGCGCCCGTGTCGCTGGGCGATGGCGCGACCATCGGCGGCGGCAGCACCATCAGCAAGGATGCGCCGGCCGGGCAGCTGACCGTCGCGCGCGGCAAACAGGTGTCGTTGTCGGGGTGGCATCGGCCGCAAAAAATCAAGCGTTGAGGCTTGTGAGGATGGACGCGCGGCGTTGAACCGGTAATATCTGTATCCATGCCCGACCAAGCCAGCAGGATCCCGACGCCGTGAACCACTACGAACGCCTGAAAGTCTCGCAGGATGCGCCAGCCGAAGTGATCCGCGCGGCCTACCGGGCGCTCGCGACGAAGTTGCACCCCGATCGCCAGGGTGGCGAAACCGGCCCTGACGACGCCATGCACACCCAGATGGCCGCTTTGAACTCGGCCTACGAGGTGCTGATCGACCCCAAGCTGCGCCGTGACTACGATGCCACCCTGGAGCCGACCGCGCCGCGCATCGCCCTGGAGTCCGTCCTGCTGCACGAAGATGTGCCGCCCGCCGCGTCGTCCCGTGTCGACATGGACTGGCTCACGCCCAAGGCGGCCAAGCCCACGACCTTGTGGCCGCCCAGCCAGCGCATGATGATCATGGGCGGCGGTGGCCTGGCCGTGCTGATCCTGGGTCTGACGGGCGTGCTGTGGAAGGCGGCCGGCCAGCACCAGGTCGAGCGCGCCTTGTCCGATCAGTACGCCTCGCACCCGGTCGACGCCAATGCGCCGCCCGCTGTCGACGACGTGCAGACCGCCGAGGCCACGCCACGCCGCCAGGCGCCTCAGACGGACGGCGGGGCACGCCGGCCCAGCGTGGAAGAGCTGTCCAGGATGTCGGACGAAGAGTTGCTCAAGGTGCTGCCGACGCTCGACCGCGACACGCCTGCAGAGCCCGCCGCGGCCGTGCCGCAGCGCTCGCGCCGAGGCGGCAACGCGCACCATCCGCTGGACGGCAAGCCCCTGGCCTTGCGCACGGAAACTCACCTGATCGACCCGCTGGCGCCGAACACCGCTGCAGCCAAGTCAAAAAGCAGACGCCCCTGATCTGATCGGCCTGCAACGTGTCAGGCCGTGCGGCCGAGGCCGATGGCAGGCAGCGGCAGCCGCGTATCGAACTTGGCCCGCTTCACGGAAAAGAACGCCCGCACATGGCGCACGAGGCTTTCTTGCGTGAACAGCTGGCGCGCCACCTCCTGGTATGCGGGCATGTCGGCCACTTGCAGCACGAGCACGAAATCCGGGCCGGGCGACACGCGCCAGCATTGCTGCACTTCCGGGGCGGCCAGCGCGCGCTTCTCGAAGGCATCGAGCGCTTCCTGCGTCTGCACATCGAGGCTGATCTCGACCAGCGCCGCCAGGCCCCATCCCAAGGCATCGGCCATGCGCTGGTGCGAGAGCACGGCCACCTGTTTTTCGATGAAGCCTTCTTCGCGCAACCGCTTCACGCGCCGGTGGCAGGTGGCGGGCGACATGTGCGCCAGTTCGGCCAGATCCTGATTGGAGCGATTGGCGTCGTGCTGGAGCAGGTCGAGCAGCTTCAGGTCTTGCTCGTCCAGCAGTGAATTGTTGGCAGATTGCATGAGTGAATCTTCTGTTTTTCTGCCATGTTTTGAAGATTATTTTCATTCGGCATGGAAATGGATTAATTATTCCAAAAATAATCAAAAAAAGGAAGAACATTTCTGATTGAGATCGATAGCATCCATGCCTATTGCATTGCAACAGCGGGAGTAGGGCTATGTGTGGCATCGTCGGCGCGGTCGGTTCGCGCAACATCGTTCCGGTTCTGGTCGAGGGCCTCAAGCGCCTGGAATACCGTGGCTACGACTCGTGCGGCGTGGCCGTGCTGCAAGACGGGCAGTTGCGCCGCTCGCGCAGCACCGACCGCGTCAGCGAGCTGAGCGCCCTGACGCAAAGCGAAGGCATCGACAGCACGCTGGGCATCGCCCACACGCGCTGGGCCACGCACGGCGCGCCGGCCGTGCACAACGCGCACCCGCATTTTTCGCACGGGCCGGGCGCCGATGCGGCCACAGCCAAGCCTGGCCGCGTCGCGCTGGTCCACAACGGCATCATCGAGAACCACGAAGAACTGCGCCGCGAACTGCAGGCCAAGGGCTATGTCTTCCTGAGCCAGACGGACACCGAGGTCATCGCGCACCTGGTCGACCACCTGTATGACGGCGACCTGTTCGCAGCGGTCAAGGCGGCCACGCTGCGCTTGACGGGCGCCTATGCGATCGCCGTGTTCCACCGCGACGAGCCGCAGCGCGTGATCGGCGCGCGCCAAGGTTCGCCGCTGATCATGGGCGTGGGCGGCGTGGACAGCAGCGAGCGCTTCCTGGCCTCCGACGCCATGGCGCTGGCCGGCGTGACCGACCAGATCGTGTACCTCGAAGAAGGCGATGTGGTGGACCTGCAGCCCGGCCGCCACTGGATCGAGCACCTGAACCCGGGCGCCGCGCAGCACCAGCGCATCGAGCCCGAGCAGCGCCCCGTGCGCACCGTGACCGCGCACAGTGGCGCCGTCGAACTGGGCCCGTATCGTCACTACATGCAAAAGGAAATCTTCGAGCAGCCGCGCGCCATCGCCGACACGCTCGAAGGCGTCGAAGCCATCACGCCCACGCTGTTCGGCGAAGGCGCCGAAGCCGTGTTCAAGCAAATCGACCGCGTGCTGATCCTGGCTTGCGGCACCAGCTACTACTCGGGCTCGGCGGCCAAGTACTGGCTCGAATCGATCGCCAAGATCCCGACGCAGGTTGAAGTCGCCAGCGAATACCGCTACCGCGACAGCGTGCCCGATCCGCGCACGCTCATCGTGACCATCACGCAGTCAGGCGAGACGGCCGACACGATTGCCGCGCTCAAGCATGCGCGCGGCCTGGGCATGCAGCACACGCTGACCATCTGCAACGTGAGTACCAGCGCCATGGTGCGCGAATGCAAGCTGGCCTATGTGACGCGGGCCGGCGTCGAGATCGGCGTGGCATCGACCAAAGCCTTCACGACGCAGCTGGCGGGCCTCTTCCTGCTGACGCTGACGCTGGCCAAACTGCGCGGCCACCTGAGCCCCGAAGACGAGGCCACGCACTTGCACGACATGCGCCATCTGCCATCGGCCCTGCAGGCCGTGCTGGCACTCGAGCCGCAAATCATGGCCTGGGCGGAGGCCTTCGCGCGCAAGGACAACGCCTTGTTCCTGGGCCGCGGCCTGCACTACCCGATCGCCTTGGAGGGCGCGCTCAAGCTCAAGGAGATCAGCTACATCCACGCCGAGGCCTACCCGGCCGGCGAGCTCAAGCACGGCCCGCTGGCGCTGGTGACGGCAGAGATGCCCGTGGTGACCGTGGCGCCCAATGATGCCCTGCTCGAGAAGCTCAAGAGCAACATGCAGGAGGTGAGGGCGCGCGGCGGCGAGCTGTATGTGTGCGCCGACAGCGACACGCACATCCAGGCCGAACCGGGCATCCATGTGATCCGCTTGCCCGAGCACTATGGTGCCTTGAGCGCGATCCTGCATGTGGTACCGCTGCAGTTGCTGGCTTATCACACAGCTTGCGCGCGGGGGACTGACGTCGATAAGCCCCGCAACTTGGCCAAGAGTGTCACGGTGGAGTAGGGGCGGCGTTCATGTGGTCCTTTTTGTTTTTGCAAGAGGCGACAGATTGCGGTCAAGGAACAGCCATCGAGTGAGCGGATGACTGCAACGAATAAAGTTGGTCGGATAACAATAAAGTTGGTCGGAGATTTTCGCTTCACCTGACAGCGAACCATGATGAAAAGCCAGCGTTCTTTGATCGCTGGCTTTTTCGTATCTAGGATGAACTGCTGGGGCGCGAGCATCGAGCTGTCGAATGTGTCGTCGGACAGCTAAAGGCTGCTTGCCGACGCTCAGTACAAATAACTCCAACACCGGCTACGCGCCCGAAGCGGACTCTCGAGCATGCTCGCTTATGAATCACGCGGGTAGACGAGTGGCACGTCGGCCTTTGCCAAAGGCCCTTAGCATCGCACTCGAATGAACTGTCGCGTCGACCAGCTACAGCGCCAGCAGCCCGCGCTGGGGGAGGTCATGCGCCGCTAGCAAGCTCAGATCACTTGAGCGCGAAGAACGATTGCTGCAACACCAAATTATCGAGGCACCCGGCCAAGATGGCAGGCGATGTCACGCTCTTGCCGGGGAAACGCAAGACCAAGGTCCCAAGCGCGAAAACGTACGCCGTGAGCATGAGGTAGTAGTAGCTCTCATACCGTTCCTGGTTGGCTTTGCTGGTTCGGAATGGACTGATCACAGCACCATGCGCGCGCTCGTTGCGGACCGTGAAAAGGAGCAGAGAGAGGATGACCTTCATCCGCGTCTGGGCCGGAATTGCATTGGTGGTCAGGTTAAGAACTGCTGCAGACGCCTTTTTTTTGCGGGTACCGGGCTCACCAGAGAGATACAGGCGCAGAAAAGATCCGGCCCTAGGAATGTTGACGCCGAAGTCTTGCAGCGTGTTTCCGCTGGAGTCGGTCGAATACTTCTGGCAGAAGGCGTTGTAGAGCGCCTGCCCCATCGCGGCTTCAGCCCGATCTTGCAGCTGTTTAGGCTTCTCGCCCTGCCCAAGATAGGCCTGAAGAAGGCGCTTTGCCAGGAAATCTACCGTGACACGCGGGATGGCTTGGCCGAGCTGCTTGGCGATTTCTTCCCATGAAATCGAGTCCTGTGCGAGCAAGGCAGCAGGCAGGCTCTCCATCGCGCCACGCAGGCCCTTACCCTGCGCAAGGTGCCTCTGAGCGAGATCCATCACCTTGATGCAATGATCGAACAGGTAATCTGGCCGGTTCGGCAATGCATCCAAGCCGTCAATCAAGTGGCCAACGCACCGCTGGTAGGCCGGATTGGAGTTGGTGGCGAGCGCAATCGTCTTGAACGGAGTCAGGCCGTTCTGGGACGCGATCTTGTTCTTGAACTCGGCTTCTGCCCGGAACTCTGTGGCGACCGGCCAAATGTTATGCGCTATAACACGACGCCCTTTGAAGTCCATGCTTCTTCCCTCGTTATTTGCTCGAGCATACCGTACAGCTTGGTTGGAATTGACGCGTCGAAGGCTGTCCCTAGTGCGGATGCCTTGCGTGGCTGGCATCTGGTCAACGGTTCTCATATAGTTCTTAGCATGAATGGAAACCGGACCGAGATTGCGCTGATCGCGCGCGGTATTCCAAGCGACCAGGCCGCTCATTTGCGCGCTCGCGGTTGGACTGCTGCCAAGCTCCAAACCGCGACCAATGCGGAACTGAGCACGCTGGGTATTTCCGAGGCGGTCATGAGAAATCTGCGCGCCGGGGCTAGGCCCGCGATCCCATCCAGCATCCTGAATCAGGTGCTGTATGCGAACCGTTGGGCCTGCCGTGTCTGTCGCATCCCAGGTCGACCAGTCATCGTGCATCACATCGAGCCTTGGGCGAAGACTCATGACCACGCGGCGGGGAATCTGGCCGTGTTGTGCGCCGAGCACCACGGTGAAGCCCACTCGACGCGCGATCTGCAGATCTCACTGACCGCTGCCCGGCTGCGCGACTTCAAGCGGCGTTGGGAAGAACAGGCTGGGCGAGACGACGCACAAGCGATCCAGATGGGCACGCAGTTGCAGTCCGATCAGTGGATCTACTTCAATCACCTGCGCCTGGCCGAGCTTGCACGCGCAAACGGTGTCGATCTCGCCTGCTTGCCGGGGCGAGTACAGGCCGAGCGCGCCGGCGTGTGCAACGAGGACGGCGACATCACTGCGACAGCGCCAGACGGTGGCTACATCTACGACGGCTCGCATCGCATGGCACTCTACCGGTACGCCAAGGCGATGCTCTATGAGCTGCTCAGCTGTACGGCTGTCAGGAACATTTCCGACGATCTGGATCGTGGCCCTTTGAAGGCGGCCGTACTGCCGGGCGACCTTGTCTATGTTCAGGGGCGCCACATTTTCGAAGACATTCTGCAAGCGCCAGCGACCATGCAGGCTGTCCGCGCGCGGCGATCGGCCAACCGCGTGGAGATCACTTGCGACTTCGACCGCCGAGAGGCAACCTCCAATTCGGCGTGGACCGGCTGGCTGCGCGGCGCGCAAGACATCGGCAGCCTCGTGCAGGTCAAGACGTTAAAGCGTGGGGACGGGGGCAAGCTGCACATCATCGGTACTGTGATCGGCATGCGGAATGCCCTGGAGGGTCTGAAGACGCGCACCTATGAAGCGGGGCTCTACAAAGCCGGCTTGATCAGGCCCTTCGGCAGCTGGGACGAGGAAGCGTCTGATGACATCGGCGAATGGGACGACGCCGATGTCGAATAGATCCAGCGCAGAAAAGGTGCCCGCGGCTTTAAGTGCCCGGGCGTGGCATAAGCATACTGGTGGGCGAGCAAACCACGATTTGCCGTGCGCCTCGCGTCAGCGCAACATACAGGTGTGAAGCGGTCATTGCTTGTGGTTCAAGTACAACCGCAACATCGGCCTCCAGTCCTTTGAGCAGTAAGGTGCTGCCAACTGATCGTCGAGCAACCGGCCGGCTCATATGACGTTGACGCTCACGCGCTTGAAGTGCTGCTGCGTGAAACGTGCCAGTCCCACGGGCGGCGACCTGCATGGCAGCCTGGCAGCAGCGCAGCACTTCGGGACGGTACACATGAGTGCCCGGTTGCCTAGCGAAGGCCTGCAACAAACAAGAAGCCTCCGCGACGCTGGGACTTTGAGCAAACGCCAGGGCTGCAGCCTCTATCGGCGTCGGCGGATTGCGAGGCCTGCCATGCTGCAGAACGCGCACGCGCTCCAGTAGCCCGGCCGCCCCTACGCCGGTCATTAGGCTTGCGGCGAACTCGACCACTTGCCCCAGCGGATTGGCGCCTGCGGGGTCAAAGACTCGTGCGAACTGGATGAACTCCACCATGTCAACGCGCTCCGCCACCGTCGCGCCAGGTGTTTGGCTAGTCAGCTGGTAGCGCCCGCGGACATTCATCGCGTCGCCGATGATGAGCACGCTGTCCTGCGCGTTGCGCCCGCGCGTCCTTGCCGCTGCCCGGCGCTGCTCTTCGGCCGTCGCCGCGCCCAGTTGCACCCATTGCACTTCAGCTGGAGCTCCCTGCAGGTCTACAGGCTGTCCGGCTTGAAGCAGCGCCCGCGCATTTAGCAGCCATTGCCCCATCTCCTCGGTGCCAGCCAGCCGCCAGCGCCAAGGTGTCTGCAGCATGCCGATGGAAGGAAACTGTGCCTCGACGTCGACTTGCCAGTTGACCAAGCGATTGCCGCCGAACCCGAAGATCGCCTGCATGGGATCACCGAGTACGCACGTTGGCAGGGTCTGGGCGGCCCAGGCTACAAGTCGATGTTGTGCTGCATTGCAATCCTGGTATTCGTCGACCAGTAGCCTTGCGTAGGTAGCCCGAAGCGGCACGTTGATGTGTCCGGCTTGCATCAGGTTGGCTGCGGCCTCTCGAATCGCTGGATAGTCCTGACCTGGATTTGCGAGTTCCAGCGTCTGGGCAGGAAGGCCACTGCGCAGCGGAAACTTGCCGGCGAGCCGCATCGCGAACCCATCGATCGTCGAGATCCGGTAGGCCGAGCTGGGGATGGCCGCTCTGGCCATGCGAGCCCGCAATGCCGCTACACCGGCGTTGGTGTGAGTCAAGACCAGAATGGGCTTGCTGCCGGTGTGCGCCGCCAGCGTATCGGCGATGAGTTGCGTCTTGCCGCAGCCCGCCGGCGCAGTGACCGACCCGCGAGCGACCGCGGTCAGATCGAGCTCAGGCGGCATGTGTCCAATCCCACAGCCGGTTCAGCACCTCGAGAAATCCGGCCTCCGAATTGGCGTGCTGAGGTCCCACGATCACGCGGCCGACATGCTGGTACGCAGAAACGGACTTGAACCAGCCGTTCTTGCTGACCCGCGCCGCGCGTCCCAAGAGCTCGCGTGTCGCTGCTGAATAGCCGCCTGGCGCTGCTCTTTCAGCCTCGATGGCTTCAAGGGTCCGCTGACCTTCGGATTTGGACCGAATGTGCTCGGCAACGTCATCTCGGCCAATGCGATCGATTGCGTAGCCGAGCAGCGAATCGATCGCTGCGTCCGCCATGCTGATGAACAGTTCATCTTCCAAGGCGCGCCCTGCCCGCCAGGTGAGGAGACCAACCCCCTCTGCGGCGAGGGTCTCAAGGAGCGACGGTGTCGGAGGCTTGTCAGCATCGATGAATGCGGTCACGTTGTAGCCAAGCCGGCGCAAGACGAGCGCCTTCTCCAGACACTGGTCCGGAGTGCTGCCGCCTGCGTTGACGTACGCGCCGCCGAGCGCAAAGAACGACGTCCGGTTGTGATCCGCCACGCCATATTGGTCGAGGCCTCGAGCCAGTCCTATCTCGCTGGCCCCTTCGCAGACTAGGATCGACTTCGCAAGGAATGCCTCAGGGTCCGTGCGCAGGATGCTTTGCACCTGATCGGTCACGCCCGCAGTGCGCACGACATGGGCATCACCCTCGCGCCGGACGATGAACAGCTGGTTGCCGGAGAGCTCGCGCAGCGCAACCGGTGAGTGGGTGGTCATGAATGCCTGCAGGGGCAAGTTTGCATCCTTGGCTCCGAGGGAATCGAGCAGGCGCTTGAGACGGTGGGGCTCTAGGCCGAACTCGACTTCGTCCACGAGGGCGATGGTCGCTGCTTGAGCGGCCTCGCGCTGCAGCCCCGCCATCAGCAGGCGTGCCGATCCCGTGCCCAGCGAGCGCAGCGGAATGCCGATCTCGCTGTGCAGTGCGATCGCACCATCTCCAATGGAGACCGCGTGCGCGTCCAGCATCGCTTGGGCCTGGCCTACCGGGACGCCTAGCGTGGTGGCGGTACGCGTCACGACTTGGAGGGTCTCGGCCAGTTGGGCTCCCGCCTGGTTGCCGAACCCTGCCCTCGCATCCCGTGCTGCACGAGCCAACTCGGCTCCGAGATCTGGACGTTCGGCAGTCAGTCGGTTGAGCACAGAACTACGGCTCCAGGACAGATGAGTGCTGGCGTAGCTGCCGATGCGCGCCGGCGCCAGCGCGGCGCGATGCTTCCAGGCGAGCCCACGTTCCAGACCTTGCTCTTGCGCCCTCTCTGAGTACAACAGCCATGACGGTTCCAGGTCGGCGCCGATCTCGAGGCGTAGCGTCAATGCGGTCTCGATATCGGCCCTTGGTTCCGGCTCGATCTGTCCTGTCATTGCGTCATGCCCCCGCAGAAACTCGCCGTAGGCCTCCAGACTTAATAGCTCGTCGGACAGGCCACCCAGCGTCACTGTGATGACGATGGGCTCGGTGACGACAAGCCCATAGAAGTCCGTATCGGCGATGGCAATGCTGCGCCGCGCGCCCAGACATAGATCAATGGCGTCAAGGATGGTCGACTTGCCACTGTCGCCTGGACCAATGAGGCAATTGATGCCGGGTGAAGGCGCCCAATCGAGCGACTTGATTGAGCGGAAGTTGCGGATTTCCAGCCGTCGGATGCGCGCCATGTCTCTCCCAAGGTCGCATGCACTATGCCACCAAGTATCCGTTCTACGTTCTATTCTCCCAGTTTGGTTCGCCGCACCGCCCGCTGCAGGGGACTATTGACACAGAGGCTTTGGTGCTCGCTCGAAGCTTGGTATGTCGCAAAGCGGCCCTAGGTGCATGACCGCATCAGCCTTCAGTCATCTTTCGTGATGCGAGTGTCAACGTCTGCTTCTGGCCCCACCGCAGCCTCCTGTGCTCGACCTTACATTGGTAGCAATCGCTGCAGAGCCGTCTATCTATGCGACAGCTTGAGGTTGATTGCGGCCGTTCGTGGCGGGAAGGCGAGGATCTGCTAAGGCCAGGACCGGCCAGTTGATCTCGGCAAGGCTAGATGAAGACCGTGCTACCGACATCGAGCGCCGTCATCCGGGTAGATCGGGGCTAGTGCCGGCCTCCGTTTGAGGCTGCAAGGTGTCTACTGAATATGTCGAGATTTGTTGTGCAGAAAGCCTTGTCAACTTGCCGCCTCTGTGGCCTTCCCGGACGGAAAAAGTTGATTCAAGATCTCGGCGACGAGTTCAATGTCACCAAACACTTTGTTTGTTAGTTCGGTACTTCCATGGGCAAGCGAGTTGCGGGCCTTAGGCAGCCCCGCCCGAAGCGCTGAAACCAGGTCCCAGCGCTGATCTTCTGGACGAATCTCAGGTAGCTCGTGCTCGTCATACTCAAGCGAGTCCAGTTGCTGCTCGATCATGGCTTGAATGCGCTCCATCGATTGCCGCTGGCGGGCTTTGTACAGGGCTTCATCATGCCACCGTCGAAAGCCTTGGTTCTGGACAATGCCCTCATCAATGGCGTAGGCCAGCAAACCCGCAAGCATCGGATGCTTTTGTTTGGGGCGTTGATAGGGCTCCGGTAGCCTTTTGGGCAAGCTATGTTTTAGCCCCATCTCCAGAGTTGAAAACGCATGTGTCTTCGCAACCATGAAGAATCGGTAAACGAACCAAGCGTACAAGTACAAGTTGCGGGTCGTTTCAAACTGAATTGCTATTGGTTTGGGGACGGTACTGTTGAGTTGGATCGAGTTGATGCAGGCGTGATGATCAACCAGGGTGACGGGAAGAAGCGTTTCAGCGGCGCTGTTGCGAAGATCTGGGGCGCTAACGAACGCCAATGGTCGCAGTCGCTCTGCGAAATGAAGGTTTGAGTCATCCTGAGTTTCAGTGCCGGACATTTCCACCTCTCCATTCACCTGCAATTGGTTGACCAATTTTGCCTACTTGGGCAAGCCGACGCGCTCTTTGCAAGCGGCGCGTCTCGCACTGGTTGTTCACGCATCCACGTCGTTTGTTTCAGATTTTCTTCAGGATTCGCCTTGGCTTTTACGGAAGCCCCGCCGGTTTGTCTTGTGTTACTTTCAATTCATGAGAAATAGGTCGAGCGGCTGAAAGCTCGTCGGGCTCTTGAGGATATGCGGCGAACTGAACAGCTTCGGGGCGGGAAACTACTGCCATCAAGCAATTCGGGCTTTCAATGCCGGGTTGGTCGGAAGATGTTCTTTGCAGGCAAGTAGGCTGACGAGGCACTGGGGATGGCGTCCAACACGACTTCTCCAGCCGACCGAATGATTAGATTTGGGAGTACATCGTTGACTAACGAGCGAACAACCGCATTCGACGGGTTGCTTGATCCAATCGCAGGAATCGATAACGTCCTCAAGGAGGTAGAAGAGGATCCGAAGCTCGAGCAGCCTAGGCTCCTTTACCTGCGGATGCACGAAGACCAGCCGCAACTTCAGCTTCTGGCCGAACTCTTGACCGACCTGCTTGTCGACTACGCATTGCCGCTAACCAAGAGACGACAGGCTAACCTAGCCAGCGCCGCTTCCCGCTCAGGTGGAAGCATGGCCGCACAAGCAAGGCTAGTTCGCGAGGCGAGACGACTTCTCCTGAAGTTCACGGAGGAGCATAAGGCGCGCTACGGCGAGCTCGGTGAACTCCTCTCGTACGCTATCGCGGTTCACTACATGGGTGCCGCACAAGTGGGCTCCAAGATTGCACTCAAGACCAACAGCAATATGCCCGTGCATGGCGTTGACGGTCTTCACGTGAGGGCGAACGAGGACGGAACCATCACGTTTTTCGTTCTCGAGTCCAAGATTGTTCCTAATGCAACCAACGCGTCGCGGGACATGATCGACTCAATATCGGAGTACCAGGCAGACCGTGCCAAGCTGCTCAACGAGCTTCGACTCGTCAATGACATGTCAAACCTCAATGCGCTTGAGGGAGCGCAGCGCGAAGAGGCGAAGTCGTACTTCGATGCGTACTCGAGCACCGGCAACTTCAGAAAGCGGCGGGACGTGCACCTCGGAAGCCTCGTGATTAGCGAGGAGTCTTACCAGGACAAGCTGCCTTACGACCCCAAGGCAGACCACGACGCTTACGAGCGGCATATCGAGTCGCTATACAAGGCAAAGCACCAACGATTTCGAGACAACTTGGCCCGTCAAGCTGAAGCCAAGAACGTCAATTTGGCTAAATGCGTTGTCTTCCTGATTGCCGTGCCAGATGTCGATGAACTCAAGCGTGCTTTTGCTGCACTGAACCCATGACCAGCTTCGCCACTGAAGTTTCTGGCGAAATTCGCCAACACGCAGCCTTCTGGACGGATCTGGCCGAACTGCGTGCGATGGGCATCCGGTCTACATTGCCATCGAGCAATGAGAGCAAAGCGAACATCTCAGGCCCCAAACTGGGAGATGACGGGCTGGCCAGGCTACTGAACTCTGCTGGCGTCTTCGCGCTCGCCGAGGATGAGGAGAGCCGTGACCTTGCTCAGCAAATCGCTATTTTCGCCTCACTCGCCTTCGACGATGCAGCGGTGCGCGAGGCTGCAGTGCACGTCCTATCCGGGCTGGGAAACTTCCCGGGACTCAAGAAGCTTGAGTCTGAGGGCTCGGATGCATTGGGATTTCAAACTCACTTGCGCAGCGCGCTCCTCAAGGAGCTTGCCTCGGTTGATATGGCCGGCAGCCGCGTCGCGCTCACTGATTTCCAACTCGAAGTCTGGGAGAGCTTGAAGAACAGCGCAGCCACGGCCATCTCAGCACCCACGTCAGCTGGCAAGTCCTTCGTCGTCCTTGAACATTTAGCAGATGCGGCCATTCAAGCCGAGGAGTTCGTGGCGATGTATATCGCGCCAACCCGGGCGCTGCTGGCTGAAATCCAAGGCAAGCTTGAGCGACGGCTGGCAGCCCTCGGCAATGAACTCCGCATCACCACTATCCCGGTGCCTGATCCCGAGCATCGGCCCAAACAAATTTATGTACTGACCCAAGAGCGGGCGCAGTTGCTGCTATCCGCGATAAGCTTGGATAACGATGTTGATCTCGTCATCATTGACGAGGCGCAGTCCATCGGGGACAACAGCCGCGGCATGATTCTTCAGGATGTAGTTGAGAAGGTTCGAGAAGCGAACCCGAATGCACGCTTCCTGTTTCTTGCACCAGGCGCGACGGGCTTCGAGCTAGTCGGTGAAAGTGTAGGCTTAGCCGACCTGGACGTGAGGGAGACTGGACTGTCGCCAGTCGTGCAAAATCGCATCAGCGTCAGGTTCCCCGTAGAGAACGAACATATCGTTCATCTCGACTTAGTCACAGCCGACCGTTTGGAGCCCATTGGCTTGTACACGTTCGAGCGCGGCTTCGCATTGGACGCAGATGCCAAGCTCGCCGCCGTCGCCGAGGAGTTTGGTACGTCAGGGCGTTCGCTCGTGTACGCAACGGGTGCCAAGAACGCAGAGGACCTGAGCGAACTGCTTGCCCTCAACCGAGAGGATAGAGCGTCGAACTCACTAAATGAGTTGGCTAAGTTCATTGAGCAGCACGTCCACAAGCGTTACTCGCTTGCGAGATTTGTGCGGCGCGGCGTCGCCTTTCACTACGGGAACATGCCGAGCCTCCTGCGCGAGGGCATCGAAACAAGCTTCCGTGAAGGCCATCTAGACTACCTGTGCTGCACGACGACGCTCTTCCAGGGTGTCAACTTGCCCGCACGCAATGTGTTCATCGACACGCCTACTCGTGGCAACAAGGGGGATCTTCTCGAGGAGGCTTCGCTGTGGAACTTTGCCGGACGCGCAGGTCGGCTGGGCGAAGAGGTTGTTGGCAACGTGTTTCTGGTTAATTATGAGAAGTGGGAGCACAAGCTACTGACTGAGAGGAAGCCCTTTCAGCTGAAGGTGGCGTTCAAGGACACTCTCGACGAGGACTTCGATGGCGTCGTCGATCTTTTGGATGCTGCGAGCAAGCCGGAACCGGACGAGGGGCGCAAGCAACCTGAGGAGCGGATCACAGCTGCGGCAGGGCTAGTATTGTTCCGTGCTGTGCAAGGCTCGCTCGGACCTCTTCTGGAGCGTCCGAATTTGACGTTGACAATCCAGCAACGCGAGCGGCTTTTTGCCTCTGCCGCCCGGGCGTTGGCCAATCTCGGCCTACCGGAGTCGGTTCTGACGAGCAGCTGGATGGTTGATCCAGTGGCAATGGCCAGCTTACTTAAGCGTCTTCGCGAGGGCGTCCGAAAGAAAGAGTTTGAGAAGTTGATGCCCGTGAATCCCTCATCCGATTCGTATGAGGTCTACAACAGCATCTTCAGGCGTCTGTATAAACACCTTGGAAGAGCCAAGCTTTCGGGCGAGGAGAACAAGGGTATGAGGGGCTACGTGAACCACGTGACTGTAACGGCCCTCAAGTGGATGCGAGGCGAGCCCTTAACTCAGTTGGTGAGCGAAGCTATCAGGTTCAGGCTTGCGGCCGCCAAGCAGTCTAAAAAGAAGGCCCTTGAGCAAGCGGTTGTCGACGGCGCTATCCGAGACATGTTCGTGACGATTGAGCAGACCATCCGGTTTACTCTCGTCCAATGGGCAAAGGCCTATGTCGATCTATTGAAGTTCGTGCTTGTCGAGGAGGGCTGCGCGGAACGCGTTGCGCAAGTCTATGACTTCTCGCTTGCGTTGGAACTGGGCGTTTCCACAACGACTGGCAGATCACTCGTCGAGTTTGGCTTGTCTCGCATCACTGCAGCCGCAGTGGCAGGCTTGATTACCGACTCGTCGCTCACGCCCGAGAAAGTCAAGGAATGGATTCGTGCCCAGCCAGAGGACATGCTGTCGCAGCTTTCGGGGCTAGTCTTGGCGGAGCTTCGTGCGAAGGAACTGTTGACACCCGTAGCTGTCGAAAATTGATCTGCGCTTAGGTGTACCGCTCCAGTGCAGTTGTGCAGCGAAGCAGGCACACAAGAGACTGGACGTAATGGCTGAGATTGCTGCATAGATGACTTCGGGCCACCGTTCTCCAGCTGCCGCGCACACAGGTTGCCGTCGCTTGACACGCTGTGCAGAGCTAACATCACCGCACACTTAGAGGCGGTACCGCAGTTGATCAGAGTTCCGCGACAAGATGTTTCCACGGCAATGCATATTCGGCGTTTGACACGCCCGGGCCGCCAAACGGCCGTTAGAAAACGAGTCACATAAGGAACGGCATGACCAGAGGTCCAGTTTTTTTTCTATCGTCCACAATCTTTGACTTCAAGGATCTCAGATCTGCGATCAAGTTCTACCTTGAGGAGCAGGGCTGTACCGTACTCGCTTCGGAGTACAACGATTTCGGTGCGTCTGTCGATGTTCATTCTTATCAGGCATGCTTGGACCAGATTTCGAAGGCTGACTACTTCGTTCTTCTCATCGGCGCGCGCGTGGGTGGGTGGTTCGACGAGGCGCGCAAGATTAGTATCACGCGCAAGGAGTACCAGACTGCGTATGAGTTGCACTGCTCCAAGAAACTAAAGATGATTTCCTTTGTCCGAAACGAAGTTTGGACTCTTAGGGATGATCGCAAGGAGCTCGAGAAATACCTGGAGGCATTGAGCCTTGACGAAGCGGTGAGGTCGTCAATCGTGACTCGACCCAGCAAGCACATCAGTGACGCACGTTTCCTGATCGAGTTCCTTGATGAAGTTGGCAAGAATCGTCAGACTGCTGAGGCTGTCAGAACTGATCAGCCGCTACCTTCAGGGAACTGGATTCATGGGTTTTCAAGCTTTCGCGATGTGATCGACACACTTCGCGCACAAGTTTTTGCTGGACTGCCACGCCAGCATGCGGTCGCGCTTAAGCTTCTGTCGAATGAGTTGAGCGAGATTCTTTCGAAGATGTTGTTCAAGATTGCTGATCAAGAGCCGTGCTTTCTGAGTAGGCCTCTTCTTGAGTTGTCGAAGCGTTACCCACTCAAGCTTGCAGACCTCGGCAAAAGTATCAGCCTTGACGAAAAGGTCGTCGGGCACTTTTTCCTTGGTGCAATGGTTGTCTCTTCAGCCAAGCTTCACACGCAGATGATTGATGAGGTGTTGCGGTCTGACGTGCTTCTTGAGTTTAAGGATGGCGTGTTTCGCGAGACGAGCATGTATCAGCCCTTGCTTCAATTGAGGGACGAGATTCGGGCATTCACTCAACAACAAGAGAAGGGCATCTCATCCCAACTGACCGCGCTCCAATCCAAGGCTCGGAGCGGCGGCAGCATAAGTGCAAGCGGCGTTGATCTTTGCCTTTTCCAGAGTTTTGCGGATCGAGCGTGCAACATCGTTGCCCTGTCCAAAGCGCTCGTTCATGCGTTCGAGACGGGCCGCTTTGCTCGGCCACAACTTCGGCCTGAAACTCCACTGACCGATCAAGTTGAGGCTGCTTCCAACGATCGACCGACATCACGCGAAGTGCTGAACTTCGTGAGGGCCTGACGTCGTAAACAGTCTTCATTCGGATGTCGTGTCGACCAAGAGGTCTCGGTGACGTCCGGAGGAATATCGCCCGGAAGTAGATATTTGGAATGCGATCGGCCGACGGTACGGCTGTCATTGAAAATATGTCGTCCAAAGACAAGAGTGTCGAGTTGGCCGTAGACAGGTAACGGCTTGGGAGAACCCTTAAATGTTTCATGTTGGCAGCGTACCCCTGCAAGGCGCCGCGCCGGGCGTCTATCTTCTTCGGGACAACTGGAACGACTGGTTTTCGTTCCAGACCATGTTCACCATGTTTGTTATCGCGCCTGACGGATCACGCCATAACCCTGGCTCAGTGAAGATTGGCCACGCGGGCTTGCAGGGGGGGGCTGCCATCGCTCCGGGTGTTCGCGGGCCCGATCTCCCCCCGCAATTTCCTGAATTGGGTGCGGGCTATTTTTCGCTGGGACAAGACGAAAACTACTACGAGACGCTCAACAACCTCGACCCAGACTTCAGGGAAAGGATATTTCGAGGTCTTCAGGACTGTGCCTTCAACCTTTCAATCTTTGAGCGTCACCGCAACGAGACGTCGATGTCAGAGTCGATTCTGCGATCGGTGTCGGCGCGGAACGTGGTTAGTCGTCTTAACCGACTTGCGCATGGCAATGCCGTTCTGACCAGGTTTGAATTCCTCTATGGGTTGCCGTATCGAGGTAGCGGTCACGCTCCGCCCGCGCTTCAGTTTTCCGTCATCCCTGACTCCGTGCCGCCGACAAACATTCATGTGATCGTTGGACGCAACGGCGTTGGTAAGACGACCTGTTTGCAGAGCCTGACCAACACGATTCTCGGTCGAGACGTATCCCAAGACGAACGGGGATCGGTTAGCCAGACTCTTTCGCCTGGCGAAGATGCTTGGTCTTTTGCTGGTCTCGTGTCGGTCTCGTTCAGCGCCTTCGATGACTATGTTCCACCACAGCCCGCAGAATTGCGAATGCGCGCAGCTTTCGTGGGCTTGCGCAAAGAGGTTCAGACTCCAGAAGGATCCACCTATGCGGTCAAGGGCCCGGCTGACCTCCTGGACGACTTCGTCGCAAGCATGAATGCATGTCGCTCCGGTCCCCGACAGCGTCGATGGAGGAGGGCTGTCGAGACCCTTTCGACTGATCCACTGTTCGCTCAAGCGAATGTCGCCATGATCTTAGATGTCCCTGAAGCCGATTGGGTAGAGACGGCAAGTCGTCTATATAGACGGCTAAGTTCTGGTCACGCCATCGTCTTATTAACGACGACAAAGCTCGTCGAACTTGTGGACGAAAGAACGCTGGTAGTTCTCGACGAACCAGAGGGTCATCTACACCCTCCGCTGCTCTCGGCGTTCATTCGTGCGATGGCCGACTTGCTGATTTCCCGAAACGGCGTGGCGATTGTCGCCACTCACTCGCCGGTCGTCCTTCAGGAAGTCCCCCGAAGCTGTGTATGGAAGTTGCGACGCTTCGGGCCTGAGTCAGTAGCAGAGCGCCCAGATGTCGAAACTTTCGGCGAAAACGTCGGCGTTCTTACGCGCGAAGTGTTTGGCTTGGAAGTGACTCAGTCTGGCTTCCATCGACTGATTAGTGAAGCAGCTCGGCGACCCAATGCAACCTACGAGTCGGTCATCGCTCACTTTCAAGGACAACTGGGTGCGGAAGGAAAAGCGCTCGTAAGGGGCCTGGTCGCGCTCAACGGCCCGACGGGAGAGCGGAATTGAGGCGCCTTCCCGCCCCAGCCTTTCGGGTCAGAGAAGTGGTCACTGCTTGCGTGACAACCATACGAGATCAACGGCTGGCCGCTTCGTTATTGGAAGCGCTGCCTGCTTTGGATGCGGCGGAGTTGCAATATAGCAATCTGGGACAGCAGGCGCAGCTCTATTTGATCCCCACGTCCGCAGGCGTCTCAGGCGCAGTCACACTCGAGCAAATGCGATGGTTGTACGAGAACTCATTCGTCGGCAATCCAGTAGGGCGTCGGTTTTACGACATCATCAAAGTCACGCCAAGCGGTGGGATTTGCCCGCTGTGTAAGCAACGCGTTGTTGGTACGGTCGACCACTACCTTCCGCAGTCGAATCACGCACTGCTGACGGTAACGCCACTCAACCTCATACCAGCATGTGAGAAGTGCAACTACCTTAAGCGCGCAGACAGCGCTCGGACGGCGGAGGAGCAGACTCTTCATCCTTATTTCGATGCGCTTCCTCCTGGCGCTTGGCTACATGCAGAGCTTGAGGAGACTTCTCCACCAACGATCCGTTTCCGGGCTGAAGCTCCTATTGACTGGCCGGATGTCACAAAGCGTCGAATCGAACGCCACTTTGCTGTGTTCGGACTCGCCGAGCTCTACGGCTCCCAAGCTGCAGTTGAACTGGTCAATATCGCGTATGGCTTGGCGAGGATTTATCGCGCTAGTGGGCCTGAGGGTATACGAATCCATCTTGAGCAAGAGCTCGAGTCTCGCGAGTACCCCGATCCATCATCTTGGCAGTCCGCGTTCTACAGAGCCCTCGCTTGTTCTGAGTGGTTTCATTCGGTGGGCCACTTCAGGATATTGGAGGCGCTGCCTCTCCCTGTCTGACAACGAGCGGCGCGAATGAGTGAATTGGTGTTGCTGGTGCTCAAGGCCAACCGTAGGGGTTGTTGGCCTACATTGACGCTTGCCACAATCTGCTCTGCAGCGGCTTCGGCCTCGTACATCTCGCCGAGCTGCGTGTCAGCTCACCATGCGATAGCAGCCGCTCGATACGGGCGCCTGGAGGTCCGGGGCGTTGCAGAGCCGTCCGTCAAGTGGCGGTGGATTCGTGCGACGCAGCCTGGTGGATGAACATACTGAAAAATGAGGCCATGCCGTGCCAAGCCTCTGATAGACGGAGGCTTCGCACGGCGGGGTTGGAGCACGAGGCCTCGTGCATCGCAGCGTCTGGCTCGTTCTCGGCTAGGCGGTTGATCAACAAATGGTCATTGGCGTCAGGCATGCCAACCATGCATAGGCGCGCCTATGGCGGGAACCTTTTGGTGGATACTGGCTTGGAGTTGCTGTGATGTTTAGTCTTGCTCTATCTGGCAATGCGTGCCGCGTGCAGTGCATCCACCGCATCATAGAAGCGCCATGCCAAATCAAGACTCTCATCGAGCGAAAGCTTTTCGCGCTTGGCTTTGGCTTGCCGCTGCACTTCTGTCAGCGCAATCTTGAAGCGTTCGCGATCAATGCCTGAGGGTGATTGACGCATGCCCGTGAGCACGTAGCGCACATCCATTCCCACACCTTCCAAGGCGGCCAAGGTCTCGGCTGAGGGGGAGCTGCGACCGCTTTCGTAATGAACCACGCTTAGCCGCGAGCTCTCAATGAGATCGGCCAGCCCCTGCTGGCTCTCCCCAAGGCGCAAGCGCTCTTCACGCAGGCGCGCGCCGATCCATTGACGGACTTCCGCATTTCTCATAAGATCAACTTAGTCTACATCTGTTTGCATATGAACGTCAATAGTTATTAACACTCAAATTTGAATAAAAACATGTCAAGTTCGATATCGGCAGCCGCATTGGAAGCAGTCAAGAGCCAGTTCTTTGAGGGCGGGATCTCCGTTGTGGACTGGGCTCGCGAGAACGGCTTTGACGTTCACCTTGTTTACGGCGTGCTGTCGGGGCGTAGTCGTGCGAGCCGTGGCGAAAGCCACCGCATTGCCGTGGCTCTGGGGCTCAAGAGTGGAGCCGCCCAGTTGCCGAGGCGAGTGAGTCAAATGGATGGGGTGGCCCAGGATGCGGGCGCGCAGCCTGTGAGAGCCCAGGCAGAAAGGGAGGCGCACATGCAAAGTTGATGTGCCCAAACGAAACGCCGCTGGCTGGCTGGCCGGCGGCGTTGCGTACCGAGGGATACCTCAGATTTCTTGCGTGAATGAACTGTACTTGCGCTGGCCGCGCAAGTCAAGGGTATCCCTTTCTTCAAATTTTTGACTTCGCCCAAACGGGCGAGAGGGGATATCCATGGCCACCAATGAAAGGTTGACGTACACCCGTCTTTGCGAGGTGCTAAGGCGGCAGGATCCGCCGCAATGGGGATCTCAATACGATCCAGGAATCAGGGCCACGCGAGAAGAGGCTCCCTCGCTTTCAAGATTTCAGCAGCTGTGGTCCGAGAGGCTGCAGCGTTACGTTCACTCGCTTGCGCGTGCAACAGAAAGCCCAGCAATCATGCTGGCGCTCATGAATCCGGCCCTCTTTGAGTTGCAAGAGCAGCGCATGCTGCCAGTGGAGGCTAGGCCGCATCCCCTGTCTGGGCATCCCGTGGCTGTTGGCATGGTGCTGCCGCCCATGCGCGGCACGGTGATGGTGGCTGAGCGGCTTGATCTGTTTCATCACCACCGCTGGCTTCGCCATCGTGAGAAAGAGAACGGCGACGTGGTGCTGCCATTCCCCTTCTTTGGCGATCTGCTGCTGTTTCTACTTGACGAGTTCGGCCCGTATTGCTTGAACTGGACGATCAAGAAGACAGAGGAGGACTTCTCCAGATCGATTTCCGTCCAAAAGCGTGTACGCAACCCTGAGGCTGACGAGCGGGATGAAAGGGCTCGCCACGCAATAGAGGAGTTGCTCTACGAGGATGCTGATATTCGCACCATAAGAGTTGTGAAGCGGATGATCGGGGACAACCTGGCTCACAACCTTCGCAATCTCTTCCTGCATCAAGCCATCCCAGTCGACTTGACCAAGGATGTGATCGACGAGTTGGATGACCGATTGAAGGCCAGCTTCACCACACGCGAGAAGCCGCTGGACATTCTGCTGGCCATGGCGCACCGGCACAACTGTGCGTTCGAGCACTTGAGATGCGCATTCTTCAATGCCTTGTGGCATCGACGCGTGCGCGCCGAGCTTGTCGATGAGCCCATCTTGATAGATCGGCCACTTCGTCCTGAGCGAGTCGACCTGTTTGAACAGTATTCCTTCCTCTTTGCACGAAAGGTGGCCTGACATGAACATTGGTACACAGCTGTATGCGCCGGATGGTTTCCAATCGCTCAAGCGCGACGTGATTTACCACTTCCTAACCAATGACGCTGTTAGGCAGCGTGCGGTATTGGTGAGCTGGGGTGTGAGGTTGGGCGCGGTGAGCTTGCAAGAGTCTGACGCCCGTATGACCAAAGGGGCTCCGGCCATTATCTACTTGGCTCGCAGCCACTTCGAGCAGGCCATCAATGACGACTTGATCGTGCCTTGCGACGTACAGCGCGACTTGCCACATTGGTTTGGTGACATCACGATTGCCAAACTACGCGAGCAAGACGAGGTTCGCAAGCCGGGTAAGGTTACGCATGGTGAACGGATAGATCGCTTGCTAACGCACCTGTGGCCTGCGGTACGAGATTTCGAGCAGATTCTCTCGTCTGAGAATCCGATTGCCAGGCTCAATGAACTGGCGAGAGCGTGCGAGCCAAGTCAAAACGAGACTCGCTATCGAAATGCCTTCTTTACCTACATGGCATTTGGACGCAATCACTGGGCCCTTCACTATTCCTATGCCTCCATTGGCGACTGGGATAGAGAGGATAAGGATCGCAAGTTTGGCCGGCAATCGATTGAGTTTGGTGCACTCCATGGCTGGAGTGCATGCTCAAAGCCCATGCAGAAAAAAATGGAGGCGGGGTACAGAAGATTTTGCGGGCCTGGCGAGCACTTCACAACCATCTATCAAAAAACCATGGTCAAGGAGTTTGGGTGCCGCTTCATGACAGATGAGTGTGGCAAAAAGCGGTTCACCCATCCACAAGGCGAGCCATTCCCATCGTTTCGCCAATTTGAATATTGGGTAGCCAAAGCGATTGGTTTGGCGGAGCGGCAAGTGATCAAGTACGGCGAGAGCCGGACAAGGAATCGACTTCGTGTGTCTATCGGCCCCTATGCCGAATGTGTTGGAAATCTGATGGAGATGGTCGAAGAGGATGCCTATCAGCTTGAGGAGGTCAGCCAAGGTTACGAGGAAGGTGGTCATCTACCACAAAATGTGGGTCGTGCGAATTCGATGCTTGACTTCAGGTCTGATCACCGGCATCGGCTTTTCAATCGGAGGAGAGCGGGCCGATGCATATCGAATGGCCAAGGCGTGCCAAGCTCTAGACAAGGTTTGGTTCTGCAGCCTATTTGGGGTGGAAATCCAACCGGATGACTGGCCCAGCCAAGGGCTGTCCTTGCACGAAATAACTGACAGAGGGCCAGGCAGTACTGCTCGTTCGCAGTCCCGATTGGAGGCGCATAAGCCCATGATCAAGGAGGGTACGCCAAGCTACGCAGGGCAGTCCAAGGCCAATATCGAAACGACGAATCCCAAGAACGTCAAGACTGAAGGAGCACCGCATTACCGTGTGACGCGCTTGACGATTCCACAGCTGGCTGCACAAGAAATACGCCGCGTACTTGAGGACAACCACACGATCAATATCAATGCACGGCTGACAAACAATGCCGTTGCAAACGGGGTATTGCCGACGCCGATCCACTACTGGAACCATCTGGACCGCCTCGGGCGTACTCACGCAGTGCATGTGCATAGGGACGAGGTAATTCGAGGCTACTTCAGTCCGATCACCGTTGAGGTTGATGACGGAGCGTTGTATCTACATGGCCTGCGCTACTGGTCTAAAGCACTAAGTGAGTCTGGTTTGCTCGAGCGTTGGGCATGCGCAGGTAGTCATCGGGTGCAAGCGTACATGCTGGACGTCTGCGTTCGTCATTTATTCATTCACACGCCCAGTGGCGCGATCGTGGTCGATGCCATGCAGGGAATCAGGAATGGAGATGAGATGCTCTACCTCTCTGTCGTTGAGATCGAGCAACTCTACAGACTAAGAGCAAGAGGGCTGTCCACTTTGCGGACTCACGTCCATGCGGCCAAGGCGGAACAAGCCGTTCTTTACGAAGAGGAGGTTGGCATTCCATACAAGCATTCGATTCGGAGACGAGGTAGGGCGAAGATGAAAAATGCCGCATCGAGAGAAGAGGCCGGTGCCGTGATGGGCGTCTTTCAGCCTGGCCGACGGGCGGTTTGACAATGAGCTTTGACATCACAACGCAGGTGGGGGATTGGCTCAGCACGCTGTCTGCGAGAGAGGTGCTGAGCCAGCACATGACAAGCAGGGCAGAAGTTTTACCCGGACTGAGCGGTCTGCTTGTCGAAGATGCCGTAGAAAAACTTTGGAATGCCTGGTCGCGTATTTTTTTACCGTCAGAGCAGCACCTGGATTTGGGCATCAAATTCCTGGCTCGAGCCCGCGGCTTCCACTCCAGGCGCTACGCGGATGGTCATGCATATGAACGATCGCGGTATGAGGGCGTTGATGCAATGGGACTAACACCTCATGAGCTGTGGTGTTTGACTGGTCTGGCGGGTGTAACCAAGACATCGTTCTTGGCCGCGCTGCAGCGGGCGTGCATTGTGCTTTCAGGCGGGATGGATGCGCTTCGACCGACAGCGATGGGTGTCAATGCGCCCATCTGCCCAGTGCTGCATCTTCGGATCCAACCCAAGCAAAAGCCCGATGAGGTCCTTCGGGCGCTGGCCAACCCCATCTTCGTCGCGGGCAGGTCCGCCATCAAATGGCCTGACCTGGTAAGCCATCTGAAAGACTGGATGCACGCGAGGATGGCGTCCTTGATATTGGTCGATGAGTTGCAGTTCCTCTCGCGTAGTGCCTCGGCAAGTACGCTGATCGCCAACTTCATTGCACAGGTCGCGGACATTGGGTTGCCGACCATATATTGCTGCAACTATTCATCGGTGCATAAGCTCAAAGCCAGGCCTCAGGAGGACAAGGACAGACTGCTGACACATCCTTTCGTTATGCAGCAGCCCATAGAAGGAGACTCGTACTGGACTGAGGTCGTTTCAGAGTTCAGAGCCGTTGCGCCAGACCTGATTGATATTGATCCGCATAGAGATGCAGCGGAACTCTACAGGCTTTGTGGTGGCCTTTGTCGATTGCTTCGCTTGTTGCTCGTGGCGGCATGCCGTGTGGCCTGGCCCGATACCGTGTGTAGAAAGGTGACGATGGCAGATGTGAGGGCTGCCTATCTGTCGCGCTTCTATTCCAGTCAGCGTAAGGATGTCGAGGACCTCAAGGCGTTGATGTTTTCGGCTGAGACCAGGAAAAGGCGGCGGGACCTTGTTTGCCCATTTGAAGACTTGACCTTGCCGGTCCAGCCGAGCAAGGCGTCACCGATGACATCGATAGGGAAAAAGCCCCTTCATCCCGCGTTGGCCTATCAGATCGAAAGCTCAATCAGTGCGGGAGGTCGGGAGGTTTTGGCGGAGTTGCGTGCAGCAGCAGATACTGTGGCCAGTGGCCGTAAGGCTCCCGCGAAGGTGACCAGGTTGCCGCGTCAGCCTAAGGTGACTGCAGAGTCTCTGCTCAAGGGGATGCAGACAATCCGCGAACGCTCGAAACCTTCCGAGCAAAATGGGTGACATGCAAGGCGCCTTGCAGCACATCGGAACCGATGTGCCTTGGCTGCCTGATGAAACCCTTTACAGCTGGTGCAGTCGGTATCACCGTCTAGCCGCCAATGGACTGGCAGGTCGAACCAGTTCACAACTATTCGGCTCCAAGCATCCTGGATTGGCACACGATCTGCCGGCCGGTCTGACGCAGTTCGTTCAGAGGACATCGGGATCCCTGGGAGATGTCCAAACAATCATTCGTGACAGGACCGTCTTACCGTTCTACCTGCCGTTGAGGTCGCTCGATCTTGCTGGTAGGGCATGGAGCCTGATGGGGGCAGAGGGTATCGGGTCTTTGAAATTTCAGCTGGGATTATTGACCAGTGGCCTGGGGGCGGCGCATCCTCTGAAAGCTTGCCCGGCCTGCACGCAAGCTGATCTTCAAGAGCACGCTGTGGCCTATTGGCACCGTAGCCATCAGTTGCCTGGTGTGTGGATTTGTCTGAAGCATCACGAGCCCCTGATGCACTCACCCATCAAATTGGATCAGCGAGGGCGATTCCAGTGGGTACTGCCGTCTAAAGCCGAGTTGGTGCCGTTGCTCTGCGCCGATCTCAAGGTGAAGTGCGATGCGGGCGCTTGGCTCCGTATGGCCGAGTTCTCCGTTTGTCTTGCCGAAGAGTCTGCAGCGCGCTTGGCTGAGCCCGCGCGTATACGGCACGCCTTGCGCCATGCGATGCAGCGATATGGTTGGATAGGTGCAAGTGGCCGAATCAGTTGGCTAGAGTTGCAGAACTCACTGGGTGAGCATGCCGGGCAGTTGGCAACCATGCCGCCTTTGGCTGGGCAACTGAGTCCGCAAAGTTGCCGATCCCAGCTAAGCCGCATATTGCAGGCTCGCGCGTTGACACATCCACTGCGGTACCTGGTTCCGATTACCTGGCTATTCGAAGACTGGGTGTCATTTCTGGGTGCCTATGATCATGATGAAGAGCATGGGTTTGAAATCAGGGCTCAACTCCAGGAAACGGCCGAGACCGGTGTTAGCGCATCCATGCTCGATGCCATCGAGGCGCTGTCAAAGGGGAGAGAAAGCGCCACTGGCATTGCTCGCCGACTCGGGGTCAGCACTTCTACGGTAGTCGCGTGGGGAGCGAGAGTTGGCATCGAAACGCCCAGGCGGCCCAAGCTCATTCATGACGAAGTCTGGAATCGGGCCGTTGACATGCTCGAGCATGGTGCAGATAAATCCGAAATTGCATGTGCCTGTGGCATGTCTGAGGTAAGCGTGACGCGCATCTTGCGCAGCGTCCCGGGTCTGCAGGACGCATGGCATCGGGTTCGATGGCGGCAAGCACAGGAGCAGGCACGTTCAGCCTGGTTGGCGACCATTGCTGCCCAAGCATGGCTGGGCGTCAGTGGGCTGAGACGCCTTCAGCCCAGCACTTACGCTTGGTTGTATCGAAACGATCGAGATTGGCTACGCCAACAGTGTGCGAACGTGGATCGTGTGGCTGGTGGCAACAACGCAGCCTCCAGAATGCGCATCGCAGATAGGCGCTACAGCGTTGCTCTTCAAAAGATGTGGCGATCGTTGGAAGGCAACCAGCCAGAAGCTTGCTTTATTGTGCCGACCTTGCTGCTGCAGGCACCAGGTCTCAGGAAGGTTTTCAAAAGGCCTGATCGATGGCCCATCACGATGGGGGTCGTCCGTGAAATGGTACGGGCTGATCGCCCCACTTCTAACGACGACAGTTTGTCTCTATAAGGCCAGTGCGGTTCCTTGTTCTGGGTAGTGCCCACGAACCGCCTCGCGCAGCATGGGTTCGAGCTGCTCCAACGTCAAGCTATGAGACTTGCAGATCTGAGAAATGCTGGCGCCATCTCGAAATGCTCGTTTGGCAGATTCAATCAGGCCGCTGAGCCCACCGAGAGACTGGTCGGTTGATTCGAGCCTTTGGTTGGCCAAGGCCAGTTCTGTCTGAAATGCTTCGACCGATTCATACAGCAGTGCGGCTGCGAGCGCAGATGAACCGATTGGATATGGAACGTGGCTATCCTTGGCCACACCATCGAGACGCTGCAAGAACTGACCAGGCGTCTTGCTGAGCAGGTCTGGCATATGGCGCGCTAGCCATGATTGGGGCAGCAATTCCAGCGCGATATCGCTGATGACAGGTCGCTTGCCATGCTGAGCGATGCGCAGGTCCGCTTTCTTGCATCCCTTTCGAAGAGTCTCAGCTAGTGCGATCGCGCTGATCGGCTTGGTGGATTTGATCCAGAGGCTAAGGAAGTCAGCATATCGATGCAGGACGGCATTGGACAACTCTGATTCGCAAGACGTTGGTAGGTCGTCAAGTGCGCTGCAAGCCTCTTCGTGGGGCATGTACTCAAGGGAATTTCCGGCTTTGACAACAAGCGGCTCGCCATGCGTCACGCACCAATCAAGGTGGGGCAGTTGGTGCAAGCGATTCCAGTATGACGCAGGGGGTGCATTTGCTTGGAGTTGTTGAGCTAGGCAGGAGCGGCAGTACCTAAGTGATGTGATGCCCGTGATCAGGCGATATGTGTTGGTGACGGAGGCGGCGGCCCCCGACTCTTTGGCCTTTCCCAGATAGGGGGAGAAGGCTCGCAATAGCGGAATTGTCGTGTGCTTGTAAATGAACTCACCGATGGGCATGCCCGTGGCATGACTCAACACATGAAGCCCGTACGCCGAAGAAGGCAGGCCCAGTGTGGCCCGCAGCCCTTTGAGGGTGAGTTGTCGATCTGGGCACGCGTTGGCGCGTGTGAACCGCGTCAGGATGCTGAAAGCAGCCTCGTTTTCATACGGGTTTGGCTTGGCAAATTGCATTGCGTTCATGGCTATCGACCCATTGGGGTTAGGTGCGTAAGGCTTCTGATCACAGCTGCCAGCGCGTGTGCATGTGAGGGTGTTCCATCCCACACCGAGGCCAGCGCATCCATCAGCTCTTTGTTGTGCGCTACTCGATCAACTGACTTTTTCATCATTTTTGAAGACACATATATGCATATGTCTTGTGCCAGTTTTGATCGCATGGACGTTTGGCCAGAAAGAATGCGACTAACCTGAGACTGACTTGCGCAAGTCGCATTTGAAACTTCTATCTGCTTTATTCCTAGCCGCTTCATCTGAGCTGTCAAAAGATCTGGTGTCCAGACTAATCCATTTGATTTCATGGAGTGTAAATATGCATAAATGCAATTTATATGTCAAGCAAGAAAGGTTGACCGTACGCCAAATTTGGTATGCCACCCAAGATCTAGGGCGCATGGGTGAGACGCTTTTTGGTGCGGTGGGAGAAATGACTTAGAACAGCCACCTGCCATATCGGTATTCGTGACTGACAGCGCTTGTCGCTCGCTAGACATCGACCCCGATGGATTGGGTGTCACTGCGTTAAGCCGCCTATCGCTGCGGCTACAGTTGCGGCTATACCTATACTGCTGAGCATTGAGGAATACGCAAGAACGGGAGGGAACATATGGTCATGACGAAAGGATCAGACTCGCTCGGCGAGTCAGCAGAATTCCACGCCACCAGGGCACTGCAGCAGGGAGAGATGACTGGCCGACTGGTGGTGGCCTTGATTCAGGCGGTGGTCATCTACTGGCTATCCAAAGCATCGGATTGGCCATTTTCCTGGCCCGCAACGGACAATGCATTGCTCTCCCCGATTTGGCTGATCGGGCTCATTACGCCTTTGATTTTTCAATTGGGCTGGCGGCAAATCGATCTGCCAAAGTTGGTTGGCTGGTGTTTGCTGGCGTCGGTTGCGATCTTTGTGACCGCGCACCACGATGCACAACGTAGTCACTATGCCTGGCCCAGTGGACACAGCGTTTGGTGGCCTTCTGCACAGTTAGTGTTTGCTCTGGCAACTGGGCTGTTTGTGGCGCATGTACTCATCATCAATGCGCTTGAGAAGGGTGATAAGGGAAGTGCCTACGCCAGGCACTTCGACTTGGCCTGGCGTATCGCGGTACAGATCAGCCTCACAGCTGTCTTTGTGGGGTTGATGTGGGGGATTCTCATCCTCGGCGGCCAACTGTTCATGTTGGTCAAGATCAAGTTCCTTTCGGAGATGATCAAAGAGCGGTGGTTTGCGATACCTGTGACCACGTTGACGATCGCCACGGCCATTCACTTGACTGATCTGAAGCCAGGTTGGATTCGTGCGGTGCGCGGACTGATCTTGGGCCTCTACTCTGCTCTGTTGCCTCTGTTAGCCGTCATCACCTTGGTGTTTTTGGCAAGACTGCCTTTTGTCTCGCTCGATACGCTTTGGAAAACCCACTTCGCAGGTGAACTGACACTGGGCACAGCTTTCTGGCTCGTCGTCCTCATCAACAGCTTGTTCCAAGATGGCAATGTGCTTGCATCCAAGAAGCTTGTCATGCGAATGGCGGCGCTGTTGGCATGCCTGGAGTTGATTCCGCTTGCCTTGCTGTCTGCACAGGCACTGCGCATGCGGGTTGAGCAACATGGCTGGACGGTTGATCGCGTCTTTGTTGCAGCAGCGATAGCCTGGTCCTGTTGCTATGCCTTAGGTTATGCGGTCGCCGTGATCAAAGACCGTGTAGAGCTGGTTGGCATCAAGCGTACAAACGTACTGGCTGCGTATCTGTTTTTGACGGAGGCGCTGGTGTTGTTCAGCGGGATACTGGATCCTGCGAAAGTGATGGTTGCTAACCAGTTGAGTCGCTTGGAGAGTGGTCAGATTTCTCCGGAGAAATTTGATTACTTCGCGCTCAAGGACAAAGGGGCGCAGTGGGGGACCGAAGCCTTGCGTCGATTGGCGCAAACCGGTGGCGAGCTCAGGAATGAGCGGGTGATGAGGCTGGCCAAGATCGCCCAAGACACGCAGTTACGTTATGAGTGGGACCAGATCATCAAAGCCAACATGACCCCAACAGACTTATCTAGGATGGTGACGCTGTTGCCGGCAGATAGGCAGTGGCCTAAGAGTTTCTACAACGACATATTTACGGCCAGGTCAACCGGAGGATTTGGCTCAGCGCTGGATTGCCCAGTCGACGCAAAAAGCAAATGCGTGGCGCGCTACATCACCATCCCTGGTCTACAAGCAGAGGTGTTGATCATTGTGGACAACAGCGCAGATGCGTTTGTTTTTCAGGAAGATGCCAGCGGGCATTGGAGCCGCACCGCATGGCTTGAAGGGGACAAGTCTTGCGGACGCTTGTTGAAGGCACTGGAGGCGGGAGACATACACGCTGTACCGCCGCCTTGGCCTGACTTCAGTATTGCTGGTCAGACTTACTCTGTGCATCCGCTTCAAAGTGCTGAAAAGCGCTTTGATAAGTGCGGATCAGTACCAGCTAGTAGGTGAGTACAAGCCGACGATTCCGCGTTGATCTTCCCAACCATTTCTTACTTGTATCCCAGTCATCATGTCTCGACAACCCTACCTTGGCCGCGATCTTCGTAAGGTTTTTGCGGGTTTTCTCTTGATGTTGCATCAAGGCTTGTATGCGCAGGCCTTCGAAGGTGCGCCGCACAGCCAAACAGTGATCGATGCGCTAAATGCCATTCACTTCAGCGAATACGCACGCGCGGAGTCTTTGCTAAATCGTGATATTGCAAAAGGGAACAGGGACGCTGAGACATTGCTTGGCGCGATGATCTTGAATGGATTAGGCCATCCAGCCAATGTTGCACAGGCGATGGGGCTTTTTGATGATGCTTGCCAGCATGGCGATTCACAAGGTTGCGTGATCGGTGCGCGCGTGTACGACGAAGGTGTGTTGGTCCCGCGCGATATTGATCTGGCTGTCCAGTGGTACCAGCGAGGTGGCGCACGATGGCGCCTGGATAAGTTGAAGCCGGATCCGCGACTCAAGGTTCAGCCCCTCTACTTTGATTTGGGGCGAACCCCAGATATTGCTCCGCCGACTTGTCAGGCGCATAGGGAATTTGATGACTATGTGCGCGCGGTTTACAGGCACTTGGACGCTCACATAGACGTACCGCCTGTCTCGCGACATTGGGGTGGCACCATGTTTCTCATGCGTTTGGCCCCCGACGGCAAAGTCACTGACGTGACTTTGGATGGCATGTATGGGGGGAAATGGCCATCATCAACGGGCTTAGAGGCTACAGTCGACGCCTTGACCCTAGGATGGCTGTCGCATCTTTGGTCATACTCGACGCAACAGACAAGTGCATACGCTGACCGTATTGCGGCCGGTATCAAGGCGGCCTCTCCTTTTCCTCCGTCGCCATCCTGGTTGCCTGCTTCAAGCCTGCGGCTGCACTATCCCTATCCTGATGTTGCCGTGCTGCACCAGGAGCAAGACAAACCATGTCCTCCGTATATGGTGGTCGATCTTAGATAAATCTCCAACGGACGATACAGGGCATGCATCCGCTGCTTCTCTGCATGCACCAATGTTTCGAGCAATCAACCGTCCGATGTGACCGATCGCGGCGGTAGGATTTGGTCGTGGTCGGCAGGCTTGCCCACGGTTGACATTGGCGCGCCGACATTTGATCCATCCGCTGCTGGCTTGAGAGGCCGCTGTGTAAAGTGCATCTGACAATTGATCACGACTGGGCGGTTCAATGCTTGAACGAGGACTTCATCAAGCTTCTGGCCTTTCGCCTTTCCCCAGGAACTTGGGGTTGACATCCGCACCCAACCACGAGATCTTGATCGGGATAGTTGCGGCACATGCCCGGCAATGTTGCGCAATGCCTCACGTTGTGGATTGCGCTGTTCAGGATTTCATTCCTCTCTGAATGGAGGTTCATATGCCAACGCCTTACGAAGCAAAGTTCTCAGAGTTGATTCGCTTGGTCTCAGAAGCACGTGCGAGTCAAATCGAAAGCGTCGTGGTGGCCAGTCCGCATGTATTGGGTGACAACTACGAAGAACTGATTCAGAGTTTAGATCGCATCAGCGAAGCAGGGCTGTCGCTAGCGATTGTTCCGCCAAGCGAGCGAAACTTGAAGCCAGTATTGAGGCGAGTCTAATTCTCGGTGTGGATGTCTTGTGCTGCGTATCCATTTCGGCCTTGGGACCCTAGCCTCGCTAGCCCTTTAAGCTGCCCTTGAGCGTGTCACGCAAAACCTTCCGTCCAACTGAGTTCGTACTCCGCCAGGCCTGCAACGCCAGCGCCAAAAATTGCTGCTCAGCCGGAGTTAGGCCAGCGCTTTCGCGCTCTTCATCAAGCCAGCCAGATGGCTTGCTGCAGTGCTGCTCAATCTGTCTGGCCATCTTGTCGCCAATAGGTCTAGACGACTTGATCTGACTCCACATGCTGGGAGAGATCTCCAGCTTTTGAGCAAACGACTGCTCCAGCCCTTTAGGTGGCGTGCCCGAGGCCAGTGCCTCCTCTGCGAAGCTTTGGAATAGCGCCAGCGCGTTACGCCGACGTGTCACGGTGATGTTGTTCAAGATGGCTCGTGTGCGCAATGCCACAAATTGGCAACAGCGCCATTGTCGCAGGGTGTTGACAGGTCGGTAAAGACTCTTTACTATCGCGTCCATTGTCAAGTTTCGAGATGAAGCTTGGCCAGATCAAACCAATCAATCAACGCAGATTTTCAAAGGACACATCGTGAAAACCAGACTGACCACCACCAACCGCCGACCCTTCATGGGTCAGGTCGCGTTCGTGTGTGCGGCAGCCACGATGTCGTTTGGCAGCCGCCCGTGCTTGATCTCTCCCAAGTTTGACCTATCCCATACAAAGCGGGATGCGTACGTTCTTGGACATGAGGATCAGGTGCAACCGGGTGAGGGAGGCGTTAACGCTTAAGGCGCACGCCCCCTCCTAGCTCTCTCAAGCAGAGGCCCGGATTCCACAAGGATCCGGGCCTTTTGCTTTTCCCCAATCACATTTGCCGCGTGACTTGTCACGCAACCAGGTGATCAACGGATCGCCTCACCGCAAGCGGTGCCGCTCTTTAACAATTTGCCGCGAGATGCCCTCGGTACTAGCCGTTGAGGCATCTCGCACAAGTAGCGGATGGTTCGCCATCCGCTCCACTTCGGGTGTGTCCTTGCACTCCGAGTCACACGCGTACGCTGGTGTCGGTGGCAAGGGATGTGTGCGGCCTGGGCCCAGGTCGCATGCAGCGAGACATCAACCTCGGACGCTGGTCCGGGTGTGCTCGCGCATGGGCACAGCCGAAGTGGAATCTTTGCTTCGTTAACTCAGTGGCCAGAGTGCCGGCCTGTCTAGCCGGAAGCCGTGGGTTCGACTCCCACACGAAGCGCCAGATCAATGCCGCGGTAGCTCAGTTGGTAGAGCGCCGGCCTGAAGAGCCGGGCGTCGAGAGTTCGAACCCCTCCTGCGGCACCAAGTAGTTTCAACAGTTTTGCCTCCTTAGCTCAGTGGATTCAGAGCACTGGTTTACGAAGCCAGGGGTCGCACGTTCAAGTCGTGCAGGAGGCGCCATATCAACCCAGCCGCGATAGGAGATCCGCCATGACGAAATTCATACCAGTCCGCATTGCGGGCCTTCATCCCCAAAGGCTCATTGGCAGCCTGTTGCGTGTCAAGGCGCAACCACGTCTGGCCGCGATCAAGCCTGTTCAGATAGGTGAGTTGCCAAAGGACAAGGATCTCTTGCAGCGCCTGAGAGAGGCGGGGCTTTAACTCATACCGCAGTTCACTCGACGTAGCCAAGCGGTCGAAGGCATCTGGCTGCAAACCAGACGGCGACAAGCCCCCGTCCGTTCGAATCGGACCGTCGAGTCCAAGCCTCGTTAGCTCAGTGGACAAGAGCAGCCAGCTTCTACCTGGTGGGTCGGCCGTTCGAATCGGTCACGTGGCACCAGCTTTCTTCTCGGTGTAGCGCAGTTGGTAGCGCGGGTGCTTTGGGAGCATCAGGTCGGCGGTTCGAACCCGTCCTCCGAGACCATTTATATCTAGTGCGTTTGGGTGTGGCCGTAGCTCAATGGCAGAGCTTCGGGTTGTGATTCCGACGATGCCGGTTCGATCCCGGCCGGTCACCCCCAAGCGCATTGGATTTTTCAACCCCCTCGTGGCGGAATTGGTAGACGCGCCGGTCTCAGAAGCCGGTGCCGAAAGGCGTGTCCGTTCGAGTCGGACCGAGGGGACCAAGTTTTCAATCGCTGTCATCCGGTAAGCCCTTGACCGTTCACAGGGGCGATCAATCAAGGAGTCAAAATGAAATCCGAACGCCAAGACCAGGCTTGCTTTCGAGGTCACGAGCAAGCGCCGCAAGGGCTATCCGTCTGAGACGGGCGTCAAGCGTGGCCAGCGCATCGTGCATGGTGACAAGTACCTGCACGAGAAGCTGGGGCAATGACCCATGCCCTTGCGGATCGACCAAATCGTTTCAAACGCTGTTGCCTGAAATCGGGTTGCTTTTGACGGCAGCCAACGCCATGACTACTGGCGTGATTGAAGCTGCAGCCATCTCTGTCTCGTTCGTCTAGCTGGCCTAGGACACGACGCTTTCAATGTCGGAACACGGGTTCGACTCCCGTACGAGACGCCATTCATTCGCAAGGGATCTTGTCATGAGAACACCCAAACGCGGTTCCTCCAAACCGAGGAACCCACTCGTCGCTCCAGCCATGCAGCGCAAGGCAGGCCCTCATCAACCCAACAACAAGCAAGAGCGGCAGCGGCTCAAGCGTGAGCTGCGCCGGTCCACCGACAACATGCACTGACACCCGCCCATGAAAGGAGGGCTGCCCATGTCACCGAGTACCTCAACGCATGTCCTGCAACTGGACATCCAAGGCACGCCACAAGCCTGGATCACGGTCGAACAGGCCGCTATCCATTTGGCCAGTGACTCGGTGGCATGGGTCGATGGCACCGGACCACTGCGCCGTCTGCGCGGCGGCGTCAATGCCCGAACGGGCAGGCAGTCCATGCTGGAGATCTTCCCCATCATGGCGCTCAACGGCGCTTCGCGCATCAACCTGTTTGATGTGGCCCCGTCGCTGAGCAGGCACAAGCTCTTTCGGCGTGACCGGTGTATTTGCGCCTATTGCGGTGATCGCTTCTCCGAGAGCGTGCTGCAGTGCGAACACATCGTGCCGGCTTCACGGGGTGGTGCCATGTCGTGGATGAATCTGGTGACGGCCTGCCCTGGCTGCAATGCGGCCAAGGCCAACCGCACACCAGAGGAAGCCCGTATGCCCTTGCTGTATCTGCCCTATGTGCCCAGTCGATTCGAAGACTTCCTGCTGCAAGGCAGGCTCATCCGGGCCGACGTACACGAATGGTTGGCTTCGCGCCTGCCTAAAGGATCGCGCCTGAACTGAGAGGTTCAGGTCAACGAGTCTGCCGTGAAAGGCAGGCGCTCACAGGTCAGGGGTTCGGGCGAAAGCCCGCCCCGCCGGTGCGCTGTGGCCAGGTTCAAGCCTGTTGCCATGGTGCATGCCGCGTCTGTTGGAAACGGTTGATTGGGCTGTCTGTGGTCAGCACCGGCAACGGTGATGGGTTCAATTCCCAAGCAGCCACCCATTGGTTAGCTCAGTCGGGTAGAGCAACGCATTCAGACTGCGTCTGTCACGGGTTCGACTCCCGTACCAACAACCCTACGAAGGTTGATCAAACCGGTCGAAAGACCACCGTCGAACGCAGATGGCTTGCCATCTGTCAGCACTGGCGGCTTGTGCAAGGAAAACGCGTGGTTCGCGCAGGTGGCCAAGTGATGTGTCGATCAGGGAGGACGGCGCACCATGAATCCACCAGGCCTGAGCCAAGGCAATCCCTGTCCGCAGCCGGTGCTGTAACGGCACCCTCATACAAACAAAGGAGAAACCCGTGCTGGGATTCAAACGTTTCACTGTCAAAAAGAACGAGCGTGGCCTGCTGCTGCGCAATGGCGACTTCGAGCGCGTGTTGCAGCCTGGCCGTCACTGGCTGGCCACGGCGTTGAGCGATGTGCGTGTCGAGACCTTCTCGATGGAGCAATCCGCCTTCACGCACGGCCTGGCTGACTACCTGATGGCCAAGGAGCCCGAGGTGGTGGAAGCCGAGTTCGTGCGTGTCGACCTCAAGGAAACAGAGGTCGGCCTGCGCTACGAGAACGGCGTGCTGGTCGAGTTGCTGGCACCCACCACGCGCCGTCTGTACTGGAAGGGCTTGCACGAGGTGAAGGTCGATGTGCTGGACATCAGCGACGAGGCCGAGCTGCCTGCAGAGCTTGTGGCTCGCTTGACGCAGACGCAGATGCGCCAACGCCAGGTGGCCGGCCTGATCGGTGTGCTCACCGTGCAGGTGCCTGAGCACGGCGTGGGTGTGCTGCATGTCGATGGCAAGGTGGACTCGCTCCTGAAGCCAGGTTCGTACGGCTTCTGGAAGTTCAACCGCAACGTGTCGGTCGAGCTGGTGGACTTGCGTCTGCAGGTGGTGGAAGTGTCCGGTCAGGACATCCTCACCAAGGACAAGGTCGGCTTGCGCCTGAACCTGTCCGCATCGTGGCGCTTCACCGATGTGCTCAAGGCCTACACGCAGTTGCAAAAGCCCGCGGAACACCTGTACCGTGAGTTGCAGTTCGGCTTGCGTTCGGCCGTGGGTACGCGCACGCTCGATGAATTGCTGGAGAACAAGACCGTGATCGACGAGGTCGTGATGGCGCACGTCAAGGCACGTCTGGTGGCCTATGGCATCGAGCTGGAAACAGCCGGCGTGAAGGACATCGTGCTGCCTGGCGAGATGAAGACCATTCTGGCGCAAGTCGTTGAAGCCGAGAAGGCCGCACAGGCCAACGTGATCCGTCGTCGCGAGGAAACCGCTGCCACGCGTTCCTTGCTCAACACGGCCAAGGTGATGGAGGGTAACCCTGTCGCCTTGCGCATGAAGGAGCTGGAAACGCTGGAGCGTGTGGCTGAGCGCATCGACAAGATCTCCGTGTTCGGAGGTCTGGACCAGGTGTTGAACGGTCTTGTGAAGCTGAAGACTTGACGTTCACTTGAGCCCGCTTCTTGGCGATCATGCAGTCGCCAGGGGGCGGGCCTTTATTGAAGAATGAGAACAATCATGGAAACGAATTACATCGAAGAAGACACGCCTGGTGGCGTGCCGGTGAAGATGTGGACGCGCGGTGTACCCGTGGAAGACGAAGCCCGTCGCCAACTCACCAATGCAGCCCGTCTGCCCGTCGTGTTCAAACACATTGCGGCCATGCCGGATGTGCACTTTGGTATCGGGGCGACCGTGGGTTCGGTCATCCCGACCATCAAGGCCATCATCCCGGCCGCAGTGGGTGTGGACATCGGCTGCGGCATGATGGCCTGCAAGACCACTCTGACTGCTGAAGACCTGCCTGACAACCTCGGTCCGCTGCGCGCCGCCATCGAGCGTGCCGTGCCGCATGGCCGCGCGCCGGGCAACCGCGATCCAGGTGCCTGGCAGAAGGTGCCGGGCTCGGTCGATACAGCGTGGGCGCAACTGGAGCCTGAGTTCACCGAACTGTGCCGCGACTATCCCAAGATCGCCAAGACCAACAACCGTAATCACCTGGGCACTCTCGGGACGGGCAACCACTTCATCGAAGTCTGTCTGGACGAGCAAGGTGCCGTGTGGTTCATGCTGCACTCGGGTTCACGCGGCGTGGGCAACTTCATCGGCACCATGTTCATCGAACTGGCCAAACAGGATGCCATGCGCAACAACGCCAATCTGCCTGACCGCGATCTGGCCTACTTCGAAGAAGGCAGCCGCTACTTTGGTGACTATGTGCGTGGGGTTGGTTGGGCGCAGAAGTTCGCCGCCATCAACCGTGAGGTGATGATGCGCCGCGTGATCGAGGCCGCCAAGACCGTGATCCGCAAAAACTTTCAAAGCCACATCGAGGCTGTGAACTGCCACCACAACTATGTGCAGCGCGAGCATCACTTTGGTGAGGACATCTTTGTGACCCGCAAGGGTGCGGTGAGCGCCAAGGCCGGTCAACTGGGCATCATCCCCGGCAGCATGGGCGCGCGCAGCTACATCGTGCGTGGCAAGGGCAACCCCGAGAGCTTCGAGAGTTGCTCACACGGGGCTGGCCGTGTCATGAGCCGTGGTGAGGCCAAGCGCCGCTTCACGCTGGCGGATCACCGTGCGGCCACCGAAGGCGTCGAGTGCCGCAAGGACAAGGACGTGATCGATGAGACGCCTGCCGCGTACAAGGACATTGACGCAGTGATGGAGGCTCAACGCGACCTGGTGGATGTGGTTCACACGCTCAAGCAGGTTGTGTGCGTCAAGGGATGATAGATCTTTGGGGCCACCAGCCGGGGCGTTCGTTTCAAGACGGACGCCCCGTTTTGTTTGATGCCAGCTATGCAATGTGGCGAAGATTGAGGCAGGCTAGATTGCCCTCAGGGCGTCGGTCAGACGCGGCAATTTGTCGCTGCGTCATGGCGTACAACAGGCATTGCCGTCCTGCTTGGTAAGCGCCAGCGCTAGTCGCTCGAGACCGATTCCGAACCCCGCACCTTCTCGGTAAGCACCGCCACCTACGATTTGCTTTTGTGCCCCAAGTACGGGGCAGCGAATTTCAAAGCCTTCGCCATTGAGGTAGTAGCTCAGACCTCGCTTAGCCTGCACGTCCACCTCGTAGTCCAGCTCCAGCAAATCCAAGAATTGAATGCACAGCTCGCGGCTCTTTTCGAGTGCCTTGACAGGCTCAGGGCTTAAGTATTCAAAGCCGAGTTGAGTGAACTCCCGATATCGACCTGACTGAGGGCGTTCGTACCGGTAACAACGTGCGACGTAGAAGAACATGGACTCTTTTTTCCCTGCGAGGAGGGCAGAAGCACGCTCCTGGAAAATCGCTGTCACTTCAGGAATTAAGCAAACAGCACGGCCCTTCTTATCTTGAAAAGTCCACATTTGGCCTAGGATCTCGCTTCCTCCGGCTTTCTCTACAAACGTGTCTTGGCCCCATAAGGCGGGAACAATGACTTCGGCAGCACCTGCCTCAATGAAGACAACTCCGGAAAGCTTGTTCCAGATTCCGCACGCGGGTGGCTTCTTGGCCGATGAAAAGATTGGTACCTCTAACGATGGTCATGGCATGTCCTTGTGTTGGATGAGATGTGGGAAATGACCGGCAAACAAAAAGGCGCCTTTCGGCGCCTTGGTTGTTGACTGCTGTTCTTATGCTGGTCTAAGTGATCGATCAGCAAGAATGGGCAAGCAGGCAGAACCGTGGCGCCAGTGTTGGACCATGGTGGTGTGCCATCGCAGTGATGAATTGCTTGCTCATGCGACAAAGTATGGCACAAGCCACTGATGCCAGCAAATCAGTTTTTTGCTGTTGCAAGCAAGCGCACGCGTGAGTTCATTAGAAGGGAACTGGACGTCCATCCCGATATAGAAGTCCTTTGGCCATGGCGTCAATATCCTCACTCATGTACAACTGCTCTCGCCAGTGACGAGGGATGCCGTCGACACCATAAAATGCACCGGCAACCTGTCCCGCTATCGCTGCGGTGGTGTCGGCATCGTCTCCCAGGTTCGCTGCGGCCAAGATGGCGGCTTCAAATGATTCAAGTCGTTGCGAAGCACCAAAGGGCTGCTTCCAGAGAAGCAATGCAATAGCCGCTTCCTTGTATCTGATCACGTGGCTTACTCAGGTAGTCTGCTTGAGCAATGGATATGACCGCAGAGCTTGTCAAGCCGCCTTGAGCAGCACTGAGTACGCTGGACTTCGAATCCATCCCACTAAGCGCATTGGCAATGATTTCTGCCAACACGGAGCAGCACTCGACAGCTTCTGCTGCTCCGTGGGTAGTTTGGGAGCTGAGCCTTGCATACTGCAATACATCCGAAAGGTCTGGGTAGAACCTCAGCACCACCGGCGCGAGTCGCATCAGTGAGCCATTTCCGGCGGTCTGAGGACTCGTTGACCCCGCAATCGGTTCACCCGTCGCAGTGAATCTCAACAGCGCATCTTGAACCGTCATTCCGATGTCGAAGCACTCACCTGTAGGGCTCGGATAGCCCCAGCGCCACCAGTTCAGGTACCGGTTCATCTGATCCGTGGCGTCAAAGCCGCTGCGATGCAGCAGGCTTTGGGCAAGGCAAATGGCCATGGCAGTGTCGTCGGTCCATTGCCCTGGCTTCAAGTTGAACGGACCACCACCCATCATGTCTTTGATGGGTTCAAAGCTTCCTCTAGGGCTGAATTCCACGGATGTACCGACTGCGTCGCCGCAGGCTAATCCAAGCAAGCATCCTCTGTAGCGGCTCTCTAAATCCATATTGGGAGCATGTTGTGGGTATTGATGAGTAGGAGCATCGAACCTTCAACCTAACAGTACTTGGTAAATCTCCAAATCGTTATCGCTGAAGCAACAGAATGTGATGTCGAGATTGGTGCGTCCGGCATGCTCTTTGGATGTAGCTATTGCGATCTCCGCTGCCGCTTGCGCGGGGAAGTTGTATGAGCCAGTACTGATGCAGGAAAACGCCAAGGATCGGATGCCTTGCTGGACAGCCAGTGCAATGCACTCGCGATAACAAGCAGCAAGCAGCGTTACCTCATCTTTGGTGCCGCCTTGCCAGACAGGCCCGACGGTATGAATCACATAGCTGGCTGGCAACTTGAAGCCGTTTGTCAATTTGGCTTGTCCCACTTTGCAGCCATTCAGCTTGCGACAGGCTTCCAGCAGCTCAGGGCCTGCTGCGCGATGAATGGCGCCATCAACGCCTCCGCCACCCAGTAGAGAACTGTTAGCCGCATTGACGATGGCGTCCACCGCCAACTTCGTGATGTCGCCTTTGATCGCTTGAAAGGTCGCCATGTGACGTACTCCTGAAATTCTTGTTGACTTAGTTTAAAAGATGAACTTATGATAGTTGCACAACAACACGAAGTCAACCACGCAAGACTGAAAGGGGAAATCGTATGCTGGGAATTCGCTTCATCAAGTCGCAACCGACAACACATCTCATGCAGTTTCGGCGGGGGCGTGTCGTGCGTGAAGGCGCAGGTCTGTCATTCTTCTACTATGGTCCAACATCCACCCTGGTGGCTGTACCGATTGGTAGCCAGGACAGGCCATTCATTCTGGAGCTGGTGACGTCCGACTTTCAGAGCATCACTGTGCAGGGCCAGGTGACCTATCGCGTCGCCGAGCCCGGGCGCATTGCCGGGCTGATGGACTTCTCTTTGTCGGCAAATGGAAAGGCTCACGCTTCAGAGGATCCGAAACGCCTGGGTGAGCGGGTGGCCATGCAAGCCGAGGTGATCGTGCGCCAAGCCGTCCAACAAATGGACTTGAAGCAGGCATTACGAGCCTCTGCCACGATCGCGCAGGAAACTCACAAGCGCCTCGCCTCACAGACAGAGATCGCGGCGCTCGGGCTTGAGGTTCTGGGTGTGTCGGTCTTGGCCATCAACCTACGCCCGAGATGTCGCGCGCACTGGAGGCGCAAGCCAGAGAGTCCAACCTCAAAGCAGCGGACGATGCCGTCTTTGGTCGAAGGATGTCTGCCGTTGAAAACGAGCGTGCGGTTCGAGAGACCGAACTCGATACCGAGGTGGCAGTGGAGCAAAAGAAGCGTCAGATCGGTGAAGCTCAGATGGATGCCAAGGCTGCCGTCGCACGCCGAGAGAACGAGTTGCGTACCGCGCAAATGGAGTCAGACGTTGCGCTGGAAGATCGGCGCAAGTCATTCGTTGACCTCCAGGCCGAGAACAGTCGTACCTTGGCTGATGCCGAAGCGTATCGCCTTGGCGCGATCATGCAAACCATGGAGAAGTCCGATCCCCGGATCGTTCAGGCTCTGGCTGCTTCCGGCATGCAACCTGGTCAGCTGATTGCGCAGGCCTTCGGTGGCATCGCGGAAAAGGCGCAACACATCGGGCAACTCAATATGTCGCCGGAATTACTGCAGTCCTTGATCCGAGATAACGGAGGCGGGTCGCAAGGAGCCAATCGTGGTCGCGCCAACTGAGCGAAAAGTGGTGCTGGTGACCAGACGAACCCGGCTGGATGATCTGGTTACCCGCTATCACACGCTGGCTCAAGCGCGGTTTTACATCGAGCACTTGGGAGCCGACCTGTCCGACTACTTGCGGGAGAACGAAGCCTATGCAAGGAGCCTGCGGGTCACCATTGAGGTTTTGCAAGCTTGGGGGCGCTATCAGATCATTGATCGCAGCTACTTGCCCAACTTTGTCTTTGCACCTGACGACATCGTCGTGGCGCTTGGACAAGATGGCTTGGTGGCCAACACCATGAAGTATCTGGAGGGGCAGCCCTTGATCGGGCTGAACCCGGAGCCACAACGCTGGGATGGTGTGCTGCTGCCCTTCGAGCCAGAGCAACTCCGGGGATTGCTTCCCTCGGTGTCGCAGGACAGCAGGTCGACCAAGCAGATCACCATGGCTGAGGTGCTGTTGTCGGACGGACAGCGTCTGAGGGCGGTTAACGACCTCTTCATCGGGCCACGCACACATACCTCGGCCTTGTATGAGCTTGAGCAGGGCAAGACGAAGGAGTTTCAGTCGTCTTCTGGGTTGATCATTTCGACTGGGCTGGGCTCGACGGCCTGGATGAAAAGCGTGATGACTGGCTCCATGGCATTGGCGAAGGCCAGCGGCATGGCAAGTGGACAGCGCAACTACACGCCAATGGCTTGGGATGCGGACAAGCTGAGCTTTGCTGTGCGGGAGCCCTTCCCAAGTCGCTCATCGCTGGCAAGCTTGATCTATGGCGAAGTTGCCCCCGGCCGATCGCTGAAGGTGAGGTCTCGCATGCCTGAGAACGGTGTGATCTTCTCGGATGGCATTGAGGCCGATTTCCTGTCGTTCACGGCAGGGATCGAGGCAACGGTGAACGTCTCGGCCAACAAGGGGCAGTTGATCATGTGATCAATCGTCAAATCAATAAGAAATCGAACAACTGAAAGAGAAAAATGGGAACGAATAGAAAGGTGGAGTCCACCAGCAAGTTTTTGAGCCTGATCTTGCGACATGAGCCGCAGCTTGTCGGGCTGACTTTGGGTGATGGCGGATGGGTTCGGGTAGACGAACTGTTGACTCGCTGCGCGCAAGCGAACAAGCCAATCTCGTATGAGCTGCTCAAGGAAGTGGTAGAGACCAGCGACAAGAAGCGATTCGCATTGAGCGAAGACGGTTCACTCATACGCGCCAACCAGGGGCATTCAGTCGCAGTGGATTTAGGGCTCAGTCCGACTACGCCGCCGGACAAGCTGTATCACGGCACGGCGTCGCGCTTTCTTGAGGCCATCTGGGCACAAGGCCTGACGAGGCGAGAGCGACACCATGTTCATCTGACGGCAAAGTTGGATGTCGCGATGTCTGTGGGTCAACGGCACGGTCAACCCGTCATCCTCGAAGTCGATTCATTGCAGATGCATCGGGATGGGCACAAGTTCTTCCAGTCAGACAACGGCGTTTGGCTGGTAGATACAGTCGCTGTTCACTACATGCGGCTTTTGCCTCAGGAATAGCCAGGGACAAGTCATGACAACCACCATCACGCTTTACAGGCCAACTGGGCCGCAAGAACTGCAACTTGTTGCCGCCAGCAACTTCAAGCGCTGGCCCCCAAGGTTGCCTGAGCAGCCCATTTTCTATCCGGTGACCAACGAGCAATACGCCGTGGAGATCGCTCGGGATTGGAACGTGCCTGCCAGCGGCGCGGGCTTCGTCACCCGCTTTGAAGTCGATGCTGACTTCATGAGCCGCTACCCCGTGCAGCAAGTTGGCGCAGCGCACCACACAGAGTGGTGGGTGCCCGCCGAGGAGCTCGAAACATTGAATGATCACATCGTGGGTGTGATCGAAGTCATCCATCAATTTGGAAATGAAGCTACCAACTGAACTTTATTCAAGCCAATGTGCTCGCTGGCCAAGCGCCGGGGAGCACATCCTGGCCCACTATGACGATGAGAGCATCGTTGTTTATCAAGCGTATCGGCCTTCTATCGGGCACTACGCCATCAAGCACGGCCGATTTGGCGGCCCAGACTTCAGCTTGAACCGAATGAGTTGGATCAAACCCAACTTCCTATGGATGATGTATCGGTCCGGATGGGGAGCCAAAGAGGGGCAAGAGGTGATCCTGGGCTTGCGAGTTCGCCGAGCCTTCTTCGATGGCGTCCTGGCTCAAGCCGTGGCATCCACCTATCAGGCAGAACGATATGAAAGTCGAGAGGCTTGGAAGGCTGCCGTTGAAGCGTCAGAGGTCCGATTGCAGTGGGATCCCGATCATGACCCACAAGGTGGCAAGCTCGCACGTCGTGCGGTTCAGCTTGGATTGCGCGGGAAGACGCTGGAGTCGTTTGCCTCGGACGCTCTGCTGGAGGTGATTGATGTGACGCCCTTTGTTGCGGAGCAGCGGAGTTATGCAATGGCTGGCGACACGCGGTTAGTGACACCTCAAGAGCGGGTCTATTTGCCGAAGTGAATGAAAGGAGAACAAGATCATGAACAGAGAGGAACGAGCAAAGATCGCGGCAGACACGATGGCCATCATTGAAGCTGGCCGATATCAGCTAGAGGACGGTAGAACCGTGTCCATTGCCGATGACATGGCGCGCTGTTACGAGGGAACCCGGTTGTTTCGGCCTGATGATCTTTCCGAACTCATCAAGAACGTTCATATCGAATACCGCCCCACATCCGGGAGCGCCACCATTGAGTTGGCAAATGAAACCACGCTGGCCGGAGTGGCTGCGCTGCGCAGGGAAACGAGCGGGGTTGTGGGTGCATTGAACTTTGCTTCCGCGAAGAATCCTGGTGGAGGCTTCTTGAGTGGTAGTCAGGCGCAAGAGGAATCTCTCGCTAGAAGTTCGGCACTGCATGGATCGCTGATGCGCGAGTGGAGCTACTACGAGTACCATCGTGCCACCTCGTCACCTGTTTACACGGATGCGCTGATTCTTTCGCCTGACTGCCCGGTATTCAGGGATGATGAGGGTGAACTGCGAAGCAGGCCAGACCTAGTCACCTTCATATCAGGGGCAGCGCCAAATGCAGGCCAGATAGAGAAAATTTGTGCGCAGGAGCTAGCCCAGATACCCGACATTTTGAGGCGGAGGTGTCGGTATGTGCTTGGGCTGGCCGTGCGGAGTGGCTGCAAAAACTTCGTTTTGGGTGCTTGGGGATGCGGCGTTTTCAGGAACGATCCCGATATGGTTGCAAGGGCCTTTGCAAACCTGATTTTGAATGAGGGATGGGGACGAATGTTTGAGTGCATTCGATTTTCTGTGCTGGACACTACCCCGGATCAGCGTATCTATGGCCCCTTCTCCAAGACCTTAGCGGTTGCACTTTAGAGATGATCAGCTTCGCAAAAAAGAATCTGCTTGGGTGAATTGGATGTGAAGGGTGACATGTCATAGTCGCCGTAGCGGTGTCGAACTTTCAATCCATTGAAAGCGCACAGAGCCATGAGTTCTTCAGGGAAGAAGCAACGCATACTGACCTTCTTGGTTCGAATGCATTTGTCTTCCCGCATGTAGTACAAATCGAATACAAGAACCTGCGTAGCCGAGTCGTATCTAGAACTGGCTTCTACCCGCATGGGGATGCCTCCTTCATCACTGACAGTCTTGTGCAGGTAACGCGTTGACGACGCACGTGCAAGTTTGTGTAGATTGGGGTTGAAGACGTCAAGAATGAGTGTGCCGCCTGGCCTCAGCGCACGCTTTGCACTTTGAAGAAACGCATTGATGGACAAGCCATCATGCAGATGTTGCATGGCATTGGTTGCCGAGAAGATCAGTTTGAACGAATCTTGCACTTGGATATCTCGACAATCCTGGTGCAGCCAAGCGATGTCGAGGCTGGCGTCTTTTGCTTTTCGCCTGGCCACGTCCAGCATGGGAAGGGTGACATCAAGGCCCACGATCTTGATGCCATGTTTGGCGATCGGCAACGTGATTCGGCCTGTTCCGCAAGCTACTTCCAGGACGGGGCCGCCAATTTTCAGAGATTGCTGCAAAAAGAAATCAGCATCATGGTTGCGTTGCGCAAACTCAGCGTCATAGAAGGCGGCATCTTCATAGACATCCATATCGACAAGGTCAGGCAGCATCGGTGTACCTCGGCTGTTGACAGCTGAACTCCGAACTCAGACTGGTCAGGATGCTGCCGTTCCAATCGGTGGCGCCATAAACGCTGGCAGGCAGAGCCAAGATTCCATATCGTGCCAATAGCGTTTGTGCATCGATATCGACGGCAAGCATGTAAGTCCCATGCGCCAAATCCGCGTCAGGCGTGATGCGCGCGTTCAGAACAGAAGCGGGCAGGCGTTCCTTCAGGTTAGTTGAGCGTTTTTCCAAGACATTGGCGATTTCACGTGGGCGATCCGATGCCTTGAGCAGGCAAGTGTGGCCCATATTCAGTTGAGATAACGAGGGAGCGTCATCTCTGAACGCTTTCTCAAACTTGCTTTGCAATTGATCGGGAACGAGCGCCACGCCGAAGGTCTCTGGCCAGAGCCAGGCTTTGGTTAACGAGTGGAGAACGATGGCTTTGCCAGTGGCTTCCAGTTCGCGAGTCGTTTCATGCAGAGGTGCGCCTAGGTCATACACGCAATCCAGCACAAGAAAGCGCCTTGAAGATTGCTGCAGCCACTGCTTCAGGTGAGAACATTCCGATCGGGTCAGGTACCTGCCCAACGGCTTCCATGGGTTGCATAGGAGCAGAAACTCGGCATGACCAAGGTCTGCACTGGTCAGTGCGGGGAGCGCAGGTATCGGCAACGTGGCATAGCGGTCCGGCCGAAGACCGTATGCGGAGGCAATGGATGCATAGACCGGGTAGACATCACCAGGCAACCACAGTGTTGCCTCGTTGCTGGCCAATTGCTGGAATATGAGGTGCAGCGCATGGCGGACGCCTCTGCAAACTAGAGCTTGCCGGGAGCGAGCTTCTGGCCATCCGTAGTGCGATAGCCAGGCACGAGCCAAGTCGCAACGGTAGATCGCAGTGTTTTCACTATTCTCCTTGGCCTGGAGTTGCCATGGACCTAGCGCTCGGTACAAGTTGGTTTCGCCGCAGTCGAGGAGGCCTGGCTGTTGCTGGAGGCAGGTTTGGCGCCAAGTTTGAAACTCTTGGAAATTCATCGGAACTGCTCCAGGCGCACTTCACTTGCTTTGTCTTCCAGCGAGACATAGGCTCTTCCATCTGCCAGTACGTTCCAGCTTCTGGCGATGCCGTGTGATCTTTCCCAAAATAAGCTCGGCTCTGTATAGGCCGCGATCTTGATCGATTTTCCGCGCCATTGGCCCGCGAAAACAGGCGCACCCCATGGCAGGCGAGATTCAACGCTGAAATCGTGGCTGACCAGGAAAGCGGTCAAAAGACTGAGAGGAACTTGGTGAGATCGGCACCATGCATTCGATTGGCGATCGTGGTAGACGGACTCGCTGCTGGTGGATACGTAGAGTTCTTTAAAGCAGATCTCTGTGATGCCAAGCTGGGCTGCCCAGTCTAGATAGCCGGATAGTGCGGCGAAGGAATCTATGCCTCCCTTTTGCAGGACGCAGATCAAGCGCATTTGCAAAGCGGGCCAGCTGGCATGTTGCGCAAGCCATGTTTGTGCCAGTGCTTCGATGGGCGTGGACAGTCCCATGAGTTGGGTGTTGGTGGTGTCATCGAAGTGATGGCGAGAAATGGCCATGACGCTAAGCCCCGCGGCATGCAGACGCTTTATGGCATCCATTCTGCTTTTGGGGCTGAGCGTTGCGAGGGCATGACCGTTTGTGATCAAAACGATTTTGTCGAATTGCTCCTTGCACGTGCCGACGAGCTTGACCAGGTCATCTGGAGGGAGGAGTGTCGGTTCTCCTCCGCCTGTGATCACGGCGCGTTCGGCACCGCGGCGTTTGGCATGCGTCAGCCACGCCTCGACCTGGAGCCAGTCTGGCTCTGCATGCTTTTGCTGGCTCGATATGGACGCCTTTGAAAAGCAGAAAGCGCATCTTGCCTGGCATGCCTGAGCGATGGGCAGAAACGAGATGGTGCGGGGGCGGATCTCTGTATAAGAAGCAAAGTGCGCTTCGTTCAGAGCAAGTGACCATGCAGTCGCATCCTCAAGTTCGATACGAACCAGCTCGCCTGTCTCATTGAGTTGATGCAGGCATTTCAACTGGATCCGATCGGATTCGATGTATCGACCAAGTCCCGTACGTGTATTGGCGCGCAGGCTTTCGCTTGCAACGGACGTCTCCAAAACCAGCAGACCGTTGCCCGGTATGTTCAGCTTGTCGAGTAAGCGGCGAGCTTTCTCGATGCCAATTTCCAGCTCGTCTTTTCTAAGCAGGAAGAACTGATCGGGATAGGTGCTTTCAGGGATGTCTGCCTTGGAGTATGAGCAAGAATACTTGTCAAAGCCGCGCGCGAAATTCGACAGAACAGATACGTGGAAGAGAGCCTCTTTGGCTTGCCCTTGGCTGTCCAAAGAGTTAATGTACCGTCTTTGGCGTTCAACCTTCATCCGTTGCCCCGGTTAAGCCAAGAAAGTGATCCAACATATGGAAGTGGTCATCGTGAAACTGGTCTTCCATCTTTGGGATCGTGGCGATATCGATCCACTCGGCTGACTGCGCATCGTCATCGGCATGCACTTGGGGTGTTGGCCCATTGCCCAGATCAAAGTAGAACGCGTGCGTGATGGTGCGCCCTCTCTGGCTTCTGTCTGGGTGATCAAAGACAGCATTGCCTTTGAGGGCCGCTCTCATGACGAGGGCAGGCAGATCTAGGCGGGTTTCTTCTCGCAATTCCCGCACCGCAGACTGGTAGGCCGTTTCTCTTTGTTCAATGAAGCCGCCTGGTACGGCATGAAGTCCTACCCCGGGCGGCTGACCGCGCTTGATAAGCAGGACCTTGTCCGCACAACGTACCACTGCATCGACTGTCACGAAGACAGGCGGATATGGTGCGGCCGACCAGGCTTCCTTGTACTTCTTCAGCATGCGCCATTCCTGGCACAGCGCTGGGTAGGAAGGGGAGTCCGACCATGTTCGCAGGAAGTCTGACGTGGCTTTGGGTATGGCTTCGCTTAACGCCGCAAGACTTGCAGCCAGATCATTGGGCTGAGATCCCAGGTAGGCGTCCCGGATGTTGGTCGCATCAAATGGGCTGTTTCTTTCAACTGATATCAACTGCCATCCATCGAACCGAGCGAGGTAGTCACTCGTGGCATCTTTGAAATGCCCGATCAAACAAATGTCTGCACGCTGCGTTGATGTCTGCTGTGCTGCGAGTGCCTCAATGCCCATGCGTACCGCTTGGCACCATTTTTCTTCGTCGTAGTAGTCGCGAATTGGCTGGAAGGTGACGCGTGCCTTATCTGTGCCCGAGAGCGTCAGGTGGATCATGTCCGCACGCTCTTGCCATGTGAATGGGTTCTTGGGTGTCCGGGCTTGAAACGCAGAGCCGATCACCACCACCACGCGACGCGCTGTGTCTAGCGCTTGCTGAAGCAAAGCCGCATGGCCGTTGTGAAAGGGCTGGAACCGACCTATCAAGACAGCCAGATCTTTCTTGTCATCGATGGACATGTCGATGCCTCTCATTCAAAGGTGTTTGGCGGCGATGGGCATCTGGCGACCTGAGCCAAATGCGCGTGATCTCACCCGAATGATGGGCGGCGCTTGTCGGCGCTTGTATTCGTTGCGAGCCACCATCTGGCGTATGCGCTCAATCAAGGCCGGGCCTTCTGGTTGAAGCTTCAGCGATTCGACGAAAGCTTTCGCTTGTTCGTACTCATGCTTTGATAGCCGCTCACCCTCGACCACGTACTTGAGGATCTCGTCCAGCACGGGATAAGGCGGCAGGCTATCGGTATCTTTTTGATCAGGTGCCAGTTCGGCAGAAGGCTCTTTGTCGATGATGGCCATCGGGATCAACTCCTTGCCGGCCGCTTCATTGACATAGCGAGACAGCGCGAACACTTCTGTCTTGTACAGGTCGCCAATGAGGCCCAGGCCACCATTGGTATCTCCATACAGCGTGCAGTAGCCTACCGCGATCTCGGACTTGTTGCCGGTGGTCAGCAGGAGGTGGCCAAAGGTGTTGGAGTGCGCCATCAGCACTGTGCCCCGGATGCGCGCCTGGAGGTTTTCAAGGGCGAGACCCTGCAGGGGCTGCGCATAGGTCTTGTCGAATTGTGTGCTGTAGGTTTGTACGGTCTCCGCGATCGGATAGGTGAACAGTTCGATGCCGAGGTTGCGGCACAAGATGACGGAGTCATCGACAGACCCTGCTGACGAATAGCGGGAAGGCATGGTGACGCCCGCGACGTTATTTGCACCAAGTGCTTCAGCGGCCAAAGCCAGTGTGAGGGCGCTGTCAATGCCGCCAGACGAGCCCACCACAGCTTGCTTGAAACCGCAGCGCCGGGCGTAGTCACGCAGGCCCAGGATGATCTGAGCCTTGTAGAACGCCATGGTGGACAAGCCATCGGCGGCTACCTTGGCAGGCAATTGCCCTTGCAGGGTGAGGAAGCGGTCATTGTCGAAACACAAGGTGGTGACGTCTTCCGTGAAGCGCTGAGCTTCGTACACGACGCCAGCTTGAGGCTCAACGGCGAACGAGGCCCCGTCGAAGACGATCTGGTCCTGGCCGCCAACCTGGTTCACATACAGCAAGGGCAAGCCATGGCGCTTGCTGGCCTGGGCAAAGACGCGTTGGCGCAAGTCGCGCTTGCCGATGTCGGATGGACTGGCGTTGATCGAGACGATCAGATCCGGTGCGGCATCGCGCATGCGCTGGAAGGGGTTGACCTCATAGTCCTGGCCCGCATCGTTCCAGCCGTCCTCACATACCATGAAGCCGATGCGTGCATCGCCTACTCTCAGTACAGGCGCCACATCGGGGCCTGGCTCAAAGTGGCGACGTTCGTCGAAGATGTTGTAGGTAGGTAGCAGCTGTTTGGCGTAGCTCAGCAGCACCTCTCCACCCTTGATGGCGAGCAGCGCATTGCTGAGGCGCTTGCCTGGGCCTTCGTGCGCAATCGGTGCGCCGACGACCCAGACCAATTGACGCAGCTGCCTTGAGGCCTGGCGCAAGGCATCCAGGCCGTTGGCCACGCGCTCCATGAAGGCGGGGTCATCCAGCAGGTCTCCAGGGTAGTAGCCGGTGAGAGACAACTCAGAAAACACGATGACCTCGGAGCCATCCGTCCAGGCTTGCTGAGCAGCCTGAACCATCTTGGCCACATTGCCATCGATGTCACCGACCGTGTAGTTCAACTGGGCGGCAGTGATCTTCAACATCATGACTCCTTGACCTGAAAGACCTGGCGCAGATAGGCCAGGAAGGTCTCGTTTTGGCACAAGGTTTTGCCTGGTGTGTCGGACAGCTTGGCCACAGACTGGCCGTTGGCTTCGGTCAGCTTCATCACGATGTTCAGCGGCTTGATGCCCACATCGTTGCTGAGGTTGGTGCCGATGCCAAAGCCCAACTGAACGCGGTCCGCAAAGTGGCGGTAGATGGACAGCGCCGTGGGCACATCCAGGCCATCAGAGAAGACCAGACGCTTGGAGCGCGGATCAATGCGCAGCTTGGCGTAGTGAGCCAGGGCCTTCTCACCCCACTCGATGGGATCCCCTGAGTCGTGGCGAAGACCATCGAAGAGCTTGGCGAAGTAGAGATCGAAGTCCGCCAGGAAAGCATCCATGCCCACGACATCGGTCAAGGCCACACCCAGGTCACCACGGTACTCTTGCACCCAGTCTTCCAGCGCTGCCTTTTGGAAGTCGCGCAAGCGCACGCCCAGGGCTTGATATGTCTGCAGGTACTCGTGTGCCATCGTGCCGATGGCCACGAGCCCCAACTCCTTGGCCAGCCGCACGTTGGATGTGCCTTTGAAATACTCGGGCACGCTTTCTTTGAGCGTGGTCACCACCTCACGCTGCCAATCACCACTGAAACGACGGCGCACACCGAAGTCAAAGAACTCAAAAGGATTGGCGCGTGCTGGCTCCGAGCCGAACTGCTTGAGCAAGGCGATCTTGTCTGCCAGTCGGCGGCGTCCTTCAGCTTGAGCCGTGGCGGCATCGAAGCGACGGAAGTACAGTTCGTTGACGATGGCCAACACATAGATCTCGAAGCCCATGACATGGACCTGCGGGCCTCGGGCGATGATCTCCAGCTTGGGTCCATTCGTCTTGACTTCGATGAAGTCACGTTGGAAGCGGAAGATGCGTAGGAAATCCACGAAGTCTGACTTCATGTAACGCAGGCCGCGCAGATAGGCGAGCTCATCTGCCTTGAAGCTGAGGCTGCACAGCTTGTCGAGTTCACGGTTCACCTCGTCGGCCAACTCTGCAAGCGGAAACGCGCTCTCATTGCGGCAAACGAAGGTGTACTCGGCCTGGGTCTCCGGGTGCCTGTGCAGCATGGCCTGCCACATGGTGAACTTGTAGAGATCGGTCTCCAGGAGACTGGTGATGACAGCGTTCATGTTGATCTTTCTAATGGGAGGCCGATTTGCTCGACCTCCCTGTTTGAATTTTCGTTGCTGCGTCAGGCGTTGGCCAGCAAGCGTGGCAGGACATCCTGGCTGGTGGCCAACTGCACGCCTTTGGCACGCATGGCAGACAGGAAGCCTTCTGCCTGCTGCTCGAAGCCACCCACCGGGCTCATGCAGTCAGTAAGCAGGATGATCTTGTTCAACTGCTTGCTGGGCAGGTTGTCCACGATGTGCTCGGTGGTGGCCTTGACGCAGTGGCTGCTGGCTTCACCCGCAATCAAGAGCACGTCAGCTTGATCCAGTTGCGCCATCAGCTTCTGGTTCAGCAAGGTGTCTGGATCTTCTGCGTCGGGCACTTCTGCCTGCATGGCGCTGTAGTGTTCGGTCCAGGGGTTGGCACCTTTATAGACCTGCTTGACCGTACTCAGGCGCGCCTCCTCCCAGGCATTGCACGCAGCTTGCACATCGGCGTGGACGTTGTGCCCCCAGGTGCCAATCTCGCAGTGAATCGGCCAGACCATCAGCGTATACCGTGCTTGCGCTTCCAGTTCATCCAGATAGCTCAGGACGCGAGGCAATGCTGCCGCATTGCGGGGGCGGTACACGCCTTCGCGAACCTGTTGGGCCGAGATCGTGGTGAAAGGGGCAACGTCTGAACCGTCCGCTTGCACCCAAAACGGGGGTGCGCCACATCAACCCTGTGGTGAGAGTCCAGCGTCACGATAATGTCCGAGATGCCATCTTTTCCAGAGCGGATCAAGCTGGCCAGTCTTTGCATGTCAGCGTGTGCGCCGACAACGGGTAAAGATGGTCCGACACGGCGACCTGTCAATGGATCAGAACCCTGCCAGCTCTCTGGCAGATCGCAGAAGTCGTTCTGCGGGTCGATGATCAGCAGTTGAATCTGTTGCTTCATTTGAGCCTCCACTTGTGTCAATGATTGCACTGTACATTACTTAGATTATTTGTGCAACTAACTGAATGTGAAAATTTGTCGGGCATCCCTGTTTAAGGGGTGTCAAATTGGTAAGCTACTTCGTTGCTAGATTGAACAAAGACAAGCGAGCGGGCAAACCCATGGCAAAAACTCCTACTGAATCGGACTACCCACCGGTGATCTGCACCGTTGACGTGGTGCTGTTGACGCTCAAGGATGACGCACTGCATGTGGTCCTGCTCAAGCGCAAGAATGAACCGTTTGCTGGAATGCCGGCGCTGCCTGGTGGCTACATCCATTCGCAAGAGGACAAAACCGCCTGGGATGCCGCAGCCAGGGTGTTGAAGGACAAGACCGGTATCGTCAGTCCCTACCTGGAGCAACTGGCGACGTATTCAGGGGCGGACCGGGATCCGCGGGGGTGGTCGGTGTCGATCATCTACTACGCCCTGGTACCGGCTGAGGTGCTGGAGGTGGACCATGATGGCTTGGTCCTGGCGCCAGTCAGCCGTCTGCCCAAGCTGCCGTTCGATCACAAGAGCATCATTGAACTGGCGGTTTCCCGGGTTCGGTCTAAGAGCCAGTACTCCTCACTGCCGGTCTATTTGTGCGGAGAGCACGTGACCTTGCCGCGTCTGCAGGCCGTCTACGAGGCCGTGCTGGGTGAGCCCATCAACAAGGTGAGCTTCCGCCGCAAGATGGACGAGATGGGCATTCTTGAACCCATTGAGGGTGAAATGGAGTCTGGGGCTGCGCATCGCCCAGCTCAGGTCTACCGGCTGCGAAAAGAGTTCCGCAGGGAGCTGTCGCTGGTTGCGCGAGGAATCAATTCTTGAGTCGGTTATGACGGCGATGTTTCGTTTGACCCTGCATGCAACAGGAGAAATCCTGCGGGCATGTGCGTTTCGGGAATCAGAAGTCCCGTTCGCCAGAGTCACTCCGATGTGGCGTCGGAGCCTAAAATGAGCCGCTCAAACTGGAGGCATAAGTAGTTGGCCTTTAGCGTCGAAATATGAACGGCATGCCTGTCTTTGGCGAGCATACCGAACGATGTAAATCCCGCTTGGTTTGCACGTTCCGACCATGACATGAGTTCATCAAGCCATTGGGTGGCTCGTACGGACGAGATGCCGCGTTCAGCCTGACGTTGTAATGTCCCGCGAAACTCGCGCAGGATTGCTGGCAGGAGGGCCGACGATGGGCTTTCGGACGATTCCGTTCCGCCAGCCTTCGACCTAGGCTTCATGGCCGACAACCACTTGGACACCGCACTGTGCTCAGGGGCGACATCGAAATACAGCGCGTCGACAAATGCTTGCCCGCTCCGGCCTCCCTCATTGACAAGACTCAAGGGCTCCACCACCAAACGGTTCGCACTTTGCCGAAGTCGGGCCATCAACATCGTCCCCTTGGCGGGTGGCGCAGCGTTCAATGCCTCGATTCGCCCTATGGCATGGCTCGTGAATTCCGAGTACACGAGCTCTGCGTCAAGCACCTGTCCCTCAGCATCGTGGAGAGGCCAGATCAGCATCTGGCGCGTCGCATCGAATCTGGCTTGTCCAAACCGCTCTGGCTGCAAGGCGACCCAGTCCTTTAGCGGCTCTGGCTCTGCCAGCAAGCTGCGTTGACGATCTCGATAGCGCTGCGCCAGCGTCAACCACGAGGAACATGCCTCAAGGGCACCGACAAGATCCGCCGTCGCTTGTTCAGGCAACACTGTTGCAGCGATGTTGTCCGCAGCGGAGAGGCGCCCTGCTGCATTGACTTGCGCGTTGGTCAGCACCAAGACGCGTCCCGTGGCCAAGGCCGGGGCGCCCAATCCGCTCCACGGCCCAGCAGCCTTGTATCGTGCAATTGGGCTGAATGCGCGTTGCCCCTCGGGACGGGCATCCGTACAAGAGTAGAAGCGCCTCTCCTGGATTGACCAGAACAACAGCGTCAGCCCGACGTAGCCGGAACTGGATCGCCAAGGCCAGGCACCCAGGCCCAGCAAATTCGTCGTGCCGGCTGATTCGTAGCTGGAGCGTGCTCTCCCCACCAGATAGGCTGGTGCAGTGTCGCGCGCTGCGGCCGCGTCAAGCGCAGAGACCAGGCCATAGGCGAGGGTCATTTCGTCGAACAGCACATGCTCGTCTGCATTGCCCGCACGTTCAAGCAGTTGTTCCACATGGTCGGCGATGCGGCGAAGCATCAACGCCAAGCGATGGTATTCGGCGCCTTGGGACCAAACAGCCAGAGTTGAAAAGCGCTCGAAGATGCCTCGCGAGAGATGGGCCAAGCCCAACTCCAAACATTCCGCGAGCAATTGAGTAGCCCGTTCGCGCAATCGCTCTCGCGACGCTTTTTGCGTGGTCACGGCCGAATCCGCGAGCTTGTGGTCGCTCCCAAGATCGAGCTCGGCCTTGCGTTCTCTGGGCGAAGGTTCCGGTGGCACCAGTGTCTGACCGTGGGCTAGCTGGAATGCCAGCACGGCTGCCACTCGGTATTTCTCGAGCTGGGCAATGTCGGTGTCGGCCAGCAGATTCTCCAGGCCTCCACCCATGTAGCGCAGACTGAGCCGCGGCCGCTGAAAACTGAGAAGCAGATGGGTGTCGCCGCCGATCTGCAATGGATTCTCGGGGCCCTGGTCGGCCACGAACTGCCAGGCCCAACGATAAGCTGCACGGCCCGCATGCGCCATAAGTGCTTTGGCAGGTATCGCAAGCAAGGCGTCCCTGAGTGGTGCCAAGACATCGCTTACCTCTTTAGGCGCTCCGCTGGCGTCTGATGCTTGCGCGCCGAGTCTCTGAAGGGTGATTGCCGCCGCGACGATGTGCTGGCAGATGCCCGACGCCGGACACGTGCAAAGCGCATGCGACGGTCCACGCGCATCGAAAGTGATTCGATGTTCTGCCATGGCGACCGTCAGGCTTTCATCGCTGTCATCAACAAGCGCGCCTGCTTGCTTCTCAAGGTCCTTTAAAGCACGTCGGAAGAGGCCGCGATTGGCGAGCGCAACGAATGCGTCCTCGTCGAACCTTGCCAATTGGTCTAGCAACTGCTGCTTGAGCCTGCTCATGAAATCACCTTGACCAGCCAGTGCGCCAACTTCTGCGGTGTCAGCGCCGCAATCTCCATGCCGCAGCCTGCCAGGCGTTCAGCCATCTGGCGGTCGTAGACAGGATTTGCCTGGCTGTCCAGGGAAGCCAGTCCCAACAGCTTCACGCGGGCTTCAGCGAGCTGCTTCACCGCGCGCACAAGCTCACCCGGAGGCGCACCCTCGCAAAAATCGGTGACCAGGACAAGGACCGTACGATGAGGGTTCTCTACCAACTGCCCGCAGTACCGCACCGCCTGCGCGATGTCGGTACCTCCGCCAAGCTGGACACGCATCAAGGTCTCTACGGGATCGTCTGCGTGCTCGGAGAGGTCAACCACATTGGTGTCGAACACGACGATCTTGACGCGAAAAGCCGGTAGTGCGGCAAGAATGCCGGCCATCACGGCGCTGTGGATGACCGAGTCCGCCATGCTGCCGCTCTGATCCACGCACAGGATGATGTCCCAGGGCAGACGCCTTGTATTGCGTTCGAAGAAGCGCAACTGCTCGATGACAAGTTGCTGACGTTCTCGGTCAAAGTGCTTGAGGTTCTTGCGCAAGGTGCCCGCTGCATCGAAGTTCTGGGCCACGGCCATGGGTGAATGCTTGAACCGATTCAGCCTTCCTGAGAGCGCCTGTCGGACCTCCGACTCCAGCTTGCGACGGATTTCCTCAACAACTTGACGGATGATGCGGCGGGCCATGTTCAGCACCTCGCCGTGCAAATGTCCGCGCAGGGTCAGCAGCGTTCGCAGCAACTGCTGGTTGGGCTCCAGACGCTCCAATGTCTGCGGGTCTGTGACCAATTCGGTCAGACCATATCGGTCGAGCGCATGCTTCTCGATGACTTCTACCGTTTCTTGAGGAAACAGCTCACGCACTTCGGAAAGCCATGTCACCAAGGTCAGTTGCGACGCATCCAGCGAGCCCGGGCCCAGTTCACCACGCAGCCCCCGACCTTGATATTCCCTGCCGTACAGATAATCGAGGGCTTGATCCATGCGGCGCTGAGGTCCTTGCAATCCATGTCCGCCACCGGACATGCGTCGCTCGGCGTACTTACCCAGGACGAGGCGCCATCTGTCCAGTGGATTCATGAGGTCACCCAGTCGGCAAGGCCATCTGCGGCCAAGGCTTCTGCGAGCGCTTGGGATGTGAGCAGGTTTGCCTGAACCTGCTCAGCAGACACGTCGTAGCGAACCAAGCGGCCCAAGTCGTCTTGCCCATGCAGTCGGGCGACGGCTTCAGCGATGCGATCCGTTTCCTTGGGTGTCATTTCCGAGAAGGCCAGCCGCAACTCCGGCAGGTTGGCAACGAACGCCTCATCGTCCCATTGCTGCAGCGTGCCATCCAATACCTTCAGCAAGGAAGCCTGCTGCCAGGCAGCCTCACGCGCGGTCTGCAGCAAGCCGCGCAAGAAGGACACGGCCTCCCGAGGCTGCAGCAAGCCGTTGAGATGCCCCGAAAGCATCTCGCCCAAAGCCTCGTCCGACATCCGGCCGCCGCTATAGAGCAAGCCAGCCGCGGCGCCACGTGTCAGGGCGGCCTCGTGCGTTGACCGCAAGGCCTCGACCATCAGCCAGAACATGGAGGAGTCCAGATCCTTGCCTGCCTCGCTCAAAACCAGCTCCCTCAATCGGGAGAGGCCGTTCACCACATCAACGCCATCGCCACCCTTCAGGTCGCGGCCTAGGTAGATGGCCCGCTCGAAAGCGGCTTGCAACAGCTGCGGCAGTTCAGCCAGGTCTCTGGCGTCCAATGGCTCGCGGGATTCTCGCAACAGCCCCAGGTTACCTGCAGCTGCGGCCAACGACTCGAAACTCGCGTCCGCCGCCATGGCACAAGCCAGGATGGCGGCGACTCGCGGGAGGTGGTCGTGCAGGCCCAGCACGCACGCTTGCGTCATGAAGCTTGAAGCCGTCTTGGCGTCGCGGTTGACTTCGCCGCTCTCGAAGCGCGCCAGTCTCGCGTCGAAGCGGTTGGCCACAGCCAATGGAACCGTTGTGCCATACACAGACGTCTCGACCAAAGCCGCATCGGTGGCAGCGGAATGGGCGTATTCCCAATGCTCCTGAAGCCGCTCGAGTCCGACACCATTGACGAAATCAGGTCCTGCGGTACGCACTGCCAGCGGCACGCCAAGAAAGGCCAGGCCGTGAAGCAAGCGACTGGTCAGGCGATGTTCTGCGCGCCGATAAATGTCCAGAACGATTCGACGTGGCTGGGCATCGTCAATCTTCAAGCGCTGGCGGCGAGCTCGATATTCGAAATCGCGAACCAATGGTGGGGTGCTGCCACCAGGCGGCACCTTGCCCATGGCTTGGCCGCTGAGCGTGCGCCTGGCCACAGCCAGCACCAAGGCGCCGTCGGCATCGACCTCGCCTTTGACGAAGCAACTGGTCACGGCATCCAATACGTCTTCCCGTACGGGCGCAGGGCGCTGGCGCAAGTGCGCCAACCTCAGCGCGTGTTCGAACGCGGCTGCCAAGGCGGGCATGGGCAGGGTCAGGCTGTAACGCTCGCGAAGCTCTGTGCCGATGTCGAACAGGAAGGACAAAGCCAGCTCTTGCCGCAGCTTCGGGCCAACTGGCAGGGCGGCCTTCGCATTCTTTTGCGACAGTTCCCACAAACGCTGATGCCAGGCTGGCGAAGTCATCCCAGCTGCGTAGCCGTTGAGTCTATCCAGTCGGTCAAATGAGTAGCGGATCAGCGCGGAACACTCATCACTGATGGATGTTCGCGCAATCTCCGGTCGCTGTACGGCGCGTTTCAGCAAGCCCGGTAATACCACCGCATGAAAGCCACCGACAACGGCCAGAACCGGACCATGACCCTCCTGGCGTTCCCTCAGCGCCTGCTGGATGTGCCAGGCCATTTCGGCTTCTCGTTGCAGGGTGCCATCGGCGTTCAATTCCGCCTCGCTGCAGTCATCCCTGGCCAATGTGCAATAGACAGCCATGTCCGCAAGATGCTCGGAGAGGTCACGCGTCGAAGCGGGGATTTCGAACAGGTGTTCCCACATCTCTTCGTGGTCGCGGCAGCCTAGCTTGTTGGCCAAAACCGAAAGTGCCTGACTGCGCCGGAAGTGCCGTTCATCCTGCAAAGAGTGCGCTTCATCGTTCTCGCTGGCGGCATCCAGTTGGGACTGCAAGGCGTAGTCGAGATCAATGAAGCGAGCAGGGATGCCCATCTCTGCTGCTGCGCGGAGTGCGACGAGCTCTGGTGAGTAATCGCAGAACGGGTAGTAGGCTGCACGACGCCGTTCTGGCTCCTCGCCATCTGCCTTGCGGACTGCATAGGTGTACACCGCCAGTGGCATGCGCGCCTCGGCATGCACGAGCAGCGGGATCATCGGCGTGAAACCTGTAGGACCCTCTACCAGTATGGCCATAGGCCGCACTTTGGCCAACAGTGCTTGCAACTGCAGGGCGCTTGCGGGGCTGTGATGCCGGACCGGGAAAACAATCAGCTCAGGCGTCAGCAGGCTCGCGCCCAGCGCCCGCATCGCGTCGGTGTTCGACAGCATGGCCGTATGACGCTCAGCGCTCGAGTTCACGGCGTGCATCCAGCACACGCTTCCACTGCTTGTCGCGTTGAGCCCGGTGCTTGACCACCACATCAAAATAGTGGCGCAGCTTCTTGCCGTCGTCCGGATTGTCTTTGAGTACGGTTCCGATGAGTTGCTTGGCGATATGCTCGCCGGCCACACTGCCATCACCAAAGTAGTGGGCATCCAGGCACGCGGCATAGCCCACTGAGACAGCCTCCGCCGAGGACATCACCGCCGTGGGCTTCTCGACCACGACGCCATCACTGGTCACGCCATGGCGCAGATCGTGAAAGGTGGTCACGAGCAGATCCACCACGTCGGGGTGGAAGTCCACCTCCACCTGTGCACGCTTGAGCAAAGCCTGCGTTTGCTCCCACACGAGTTGGGTCTCCAGCTTGCGGTCGTTGATGGGGCGCACGGTTTCGAAGTTGAAGCGCCGCTTGAGCGCGCTGGACATCTCATGCACGCCCCGGTCACGGATGTTGGCTGTTGCGAGCACGTTGAACCCGCGGGCGGCAAATACCATGGAGGCATCGCTGTCCAGTTCCGGAATGTGAAGCACTTTCTCTGACAGGAGGCTGATGAGGCAATCCTGGATTTCCGGTTGGACGCGGGTCACTTCCTCGAAACGGCACAGGCATCCATTCTCCATTGCGTCCAGCATCGGCCCTTTGACCAATGCACGAACACTGGGGCCTTCTGCCAGCAGGAGAGCGAAGTTCCATGTGTACTTGATCTGATCTTCAGTGGTTCCGGCCGTGCCCTGGACGATGCAGTCCGAGCGGCCCGAGACGGCCGCCGAGAGCAGTTCCGAAAGCATGGATTTCGCTGTTCCAGGCTCTCCCACCAGAAGCAGGCCACGATCACTCATCAGCGTGACCACGCAGCGGTCAATCAGCGCGTCATCGCCGTAGAACTTGCGCTTGATGCCCAGCTTCTCATCACCGACGATAAAGCTGCGCACAGCGCGAGGGGATAGCCGCCATCCCTCAGGCTTCGGCCCCTGATCTTTCTCTGCAAGGCGAACCAAATCTTCCGCATATGTCTGCTCGGCTGGTGCGCGAAGAATGGCTTGTGGCGTGGACTTCGTCATCTCAATACTCACTCTTCTTTTCCCAGTCTGGGTCAAAGCCAGAACCTTCGGAGGCGATCAGCCGCAGGTCGTTGTAGCACTCCGAGAGCAGGACCGCCGGAACCTTGTTCAGCATCATCTTGCCACGCTGCCACCTGTCACCAGCTTGACTGGCGGCGAAAGACAGATTGAGCAGGGCGACGTTGCGATTCTCTTCCGGCAGCGGGTTGCCTGTGAATTCGATGATGGCCTGCAAGCCCAAGGTCGGGAAACGCTTCTCGTAGACGGTGAACCACCCCCCGTCCTCAGCGGCCCCACGGGTGTAGCCCAGCTTGAGGGCTCGCCCACGCAGCGCATACGTCTGGAGCATATGCCCCTTAAAGTCCAGCACCTGATCCGCTTGAGCCAGCTCAGCGGGCAGGCTATAGCGCCCCTTTCCAAGCTGTTGGAACAGTGGCTTGACTTCATAGTCCACAAGGTGTTGCTGCCAGGCGGTGACCTCGTCACTATCGAGCAAAGAGTCGTGCGCCAGCCGGACCTTGGCAGTGTCAGGCAGCGTCACTGTGTTGTCGTCACAGTCGGACAAGGTGCCATCGTCCAAAGGACGGAAGACCTGAACGGCATGTCCATCCTCCACATGAACCCAAACGAGGCGTTGCACCAGATGGCGTACGACTGAGTGCGCAAACAGGTAAGTGTTCCAGTCTTCGTAAGGCCACTCGCGCTGAGTACACAGTGCTTCGTAGAGTCGATCTGTTTGCAGATCGACGATGCTCTTGAGCTCCTTTTTGGCGGCGCTGAGAGCCTTCTTGGACTGCTTGGCTGCCTCAGCATCGTCATCCTGCCTGGGTTCTGAGAGGGCAGCAATCTTCTTGCCTTCCGGACTGAACAGCTCGACTTTGAAGTCGGGCAGCAGCTTGGCTTGAAATGCCCTTTGCCCATAACTCAGTTCAAGAATCCCGTCGTCGTCAAAGCCCGCGGACGGGATCGTGCGATCTGCCAGTTCGGCCAGCGACCAGCCCTTGCGGTCTGCGAGGGCTTCCGCCTGGCGCGTTGCCTCTTCCTGAAAACTACGCGTGCGGAAACGCGAACCGATGGCAAGCATCAGCTGGGTCGCGCTCGGGTGCTCGATCCAGGCCAGCATGGCGATCAAGGCCTTGCCCTGAGACGCTCGCGAGCCGTACCACTCCTTGAGGAAACGCTGTGTTGGTGCGGCTGCCCGCTCGGCCGCACAAGCTGCTGCGACGGCCAGCAACCCCTTGCTGCCCGTGGCGGAACCTGCCGGCAGCCGCAGGTGTGAGGGCAGATAGGCTGCGGTCAGCTCATCCACCGACATGCCCAGTTTCGGATCATCTTGGTAGTACTGCGGATACCGCGCCATTGACTGATGCGTCGACTGGGCCAAGTTCCTTGAACGTGCCATCGCCTCCTCTGCTGTGACCGGGCGAACATCTTCCTGCAGCCAGGCTTCGAGCACGAATTGCCCGAAAGCCTCGCGATCATGAGGATCGAACATGGCGCAATATTTGCGCAGCACGGCATTGGGCTCGGGCAGCTTTTGTTTGAAAGCTTGAAGGAGCATCCACTTCAGGACATCGGTTGGCACCTGGCCGTGGCCATCGGCCCAACGAACCTGAGGCATGGCGTTCCAGGGGAACCAGTTGAGCTCCTTGGGCAGGCCCTTTGCCAGTGACTTCGTGGCTTCTGTCCCGAGTGCAGCTCGGTCCAGGTATTTCTCGACGGCCTGACCCAGCAGTTGCAGCGCATCAAGCATGGCGCCCTTTGCCAGGTCATTTTTTTCCTTGCGGACAGCGCGTTCCAAGGCGGAAATAGCAGGCTCATGCCTGATTCGACCAAGCCACTGCGCGGCAAGCATCCGGACCTCTGCCTTGCCACTCTCCAACGACTCAATGATGCGCGACTCTTTGCCAGGAAGCCCCTGCAAAGCTTCCTGAGCCGGTAACCGGTCGGTCTTTGTCGGGCCCAGGGCCAAGCCGAACAAGGCGGTGATGGCCGTCGCAGGCGGGTATGGCAAGGTCGCCAGCGCGCGATAGAGCCCCTTTCTTTCGAAAGAGTAGGACTTGATTGAGTTGTTGATGAGCACGTCCACCAACCAGTCAAGGTGGCGGGCGAAGAAGGGCCAGACATCCGCTTCAGCCCAGTCCATTGCAAATGGATTCCAGCTGTTGCAATAGTCAAGCAACAGGGCTTTGCCGTCGCGGCCCGACTCATCCAGCATGACCGAGAGTTCGAGGAGCGTCGGGTGGCTCGTGCGCCGGTAGAGGAGGTTGAAGACCTGCCTGGCTGGCATCAACAGTGAACCATCCGTCGAGACAGTTAGGTCGAAGAAGTACAAGAGCTTCAGGGCACTGACTGGCGTCAAGGCACCTGCTTCAGCCAACTTGGCAATGCCCTGAGAGACGTGCGCCCATGTCCGTTGCCTCTGCTCGGAACGCACTGGAGGCTCGTGCGACGCTGAATCCAGGTAACGTTGCAACGCGTCCTGATCGGCTTGCGTGTAAAGGTCCAATTGCCTGAGCGGAAACTTGTGTCCTTGCGCTGTCATCCGTGCGTGATGCTCGCGCGACTGCGTGTTCGATTTCGTGACGGCCTCGTTGGCTTGTTGCCAGAAGGCCTTCAACAGAGGGGCCGCAATACGATTGGCATCGGGCTTCCAGTCGATGGTCGGCAGGGGGTAGTCATAGCTTTGCGGCCCGGCAGCGGCGACAGCTTGCGTAGCATCCCATTCGGCCACCAGTGCCTGAACCGATGGCGCTTTGTCCGCGCTCGCGGCTTGTCGAGCCCAGTCCATCCTCGCTGCATCACCTTGCTCACAAGCCAACTTGAATGCGAGGGAAAGCGCAAAACATCGCTGGTCAGGCTTTCCCGCTGTTGCAAGTGCCGACAACGGCTCGTACGCAGCCTGACCGCACTTGCGTAGCAGTGGTTCGGCAGCAATGCGAACCTGCTTGCTGTTGGCGGTTGCCAATTGACAGAGCTGCGGCGCCAGGCGCTGAAGCGTGGACACTTCAGCGGTCGACAGCAAGTTCAGTGCATGCAAGCGCTGAGGAACCTGGTCTGGCAGCAGAAGAGGACGCACGGCCTCCAGATGCTTGTCCAGTGCTTGTGCATAACCAGCCAGATCGGTCACCAATCGCAAGCGCTGCTCTGCGCCATAGCTCGAATTAACCGGTGACGCGAAAGCCGCTACCAGCAAACAAGCCGGGTCCAGACCATCTTCGAGCAGCATGGCCTCAAGGCATGCTGCGGAGAGATGGCTCACCACTGGTCGGGAACTGGACCAGCCAGTGACACTGCAACCTGCGCTATGCAAGAACAGCACTTCAGGCCAAATCACACCATTGGGCATCTGAAGCCGAAAACTTCCCCGTAATACCGATACGCTGGCCGCCAGCACCTTGGCCCATCGAAGCGCCACAGCAGGCGGCAGGACATTGAAGTGTTCGTAGACATCGGGCGAGCCCGTGGACCGACCATAGTGGTAGCCTGTGAGGCGCAAGTGCTGAGCGACCGTGTCGTTTCCTGCTACCTCACCGAGTACGGCGTGATGGTCTCCATGGAGTACAAAGCTGATCACATCACGCGCGAGACCTTGACGTCCTTTCGGTGGTGCTTCGGTATCAAGTGGTGAAAGCAATTGCTCCAACCTCTGAACCCAAACTTCCGGCACGCCATCTGGCATATCGAGTGCGGCGTCTCCTAGTAGCTTTGCAACCCACTTCAGCATGCTTTTCCCTGTAAGTTTTTCGTTTGGCTTACCTGACAACTATTATCGAGCTAGTCGGAGATAGATCTCCGACGTTTCACTTGTGCGCGCAACGCCGTCCGGAATTGTTGGTTGCGACGCATGGGTCAGGCGCGACAAGAACTTGCGAGTTGCTGTTGCGCGTAGACCTTGAAAACCCTGCGCGAAAGCCGTTTGACCGCGTCGCGTCGTGTGCGGTTTTCGCTAAACCGAACATGGGAGACGCACCGTTGGGACAATTGCAAGCCGCGTTTGATGTTGAGGAGAGGGTGCGGTTCGCCATTCGTGAATTCGCCACTGCGATCAATGCATCGTTCAGAGGCTCCATCGACATGTCGCCGGTTTTGGAGGTGACGTCGTCTTTGCCTCTATCGAACCTGGCTTACTGGGAACGTGTCATTCGAAGCGAGTTCTTGCTTGCGCTACGCTCGTCCGCTACGCCATGGATCATGGCGTGGGCAAAGCCGAATCGGTTTTTGACTTGGGTGGACCTTTGCAGCTCCGATGGATATGTTCGGGAGCGAACACTGCGAACGCTTTCTGGTCCCACGCCAAATAGTTTCTTTTTTTCTCTGGCTGCTCGTCGCATCAACGATTGGGTGCCTGAGGTGAGGCAGGCAGCAAGGGAAAAGCTCCCATCGCTTGCGCGGCAATCAAATCCCGAACATGTCGTAGACGCCCTGTGCGCCATGCTGCCAACTTGGTTCTCCTGGGGGCGGATGCAGGACGAGGATCAGCAAATCATTGCTGATTTGATGTGCATTGCAGATGTAGTTGATGCGTTGAAACGGAGGCTTATTGCGACGACAGCTGGCCCCATGTCGGTGGTTTTGTCTCAGGCAGCGCGAACGGACGCGCTGGACAACGACCTCGTGCAGATTGCAGAGGAGGCCATTCAACCGTCTGTGCGTGCCACTGCCCATCGAGCACTGCTAGATGGTCGTATTGTTTGGGTGCAGAGTAAGCAATGGCGGTGGACGGATGTGCGGTATTGCAAGGGGCATTTTCACAACGTTATGGGTGAACGCAAGCTCCGAGTGGCGTTGCCATTTCTTGAGGCGATGGAGCGAGCGGCTTCCGATCGCTCCTGCATCGTGAGGGCTGTGGCTGCTGAAGCACTGGTCAAAGCGGCGGCGGATCTGGGCAGTGCAGCGCTGCCAATTGCTCAACGCTTGGCTTCTGACGTCTCTCCGCGCGTGGCTGACAGAGGTGCATTCGTGCTGAAAAGACTCCTGTCAACAACCTGACGTTTGGGGTTCCGACGGACTTTCTTTGCTAATGCGCGGTATGTGGCATTGATTGGAACAATTCCGACGGACTTTTCAACGCATTGGTCGCCCAATAAAATCAAGCATTTAGCTGAGCGGCTCTCGACGGACTTTATTTGTTGGAGTCACGGACACCGGTGATTTCGTGTCTTGTACAACTAAAGTCCCAAGTAGGTGCTACTAAGCAATTGCAATTGAGCGGTTGCTCGAACTTCTCAAAGAAGTCGATTGTGTTGGTGTTGGTCGCAGAGATGACGTATTGTTTCAGCCAGACGATGGGTAGAAATTTAAGAATTACAGAGCCCGGAGTGCCTACGATCGGCCTAACTTGTTGGTCAGGCCGGCGCCCACAAGCTCCGCTTGCGGGTGCCCTCCGTGCTTTGCACTCCGGCGCGGCTTACCGCGAGCGTTAGGCCATCCCATATGAAAGCACAAGCCACTGCAGTACCGGCATTCAGCGCCCTCAGCGAGAGCTTGCGCACCGCCTACTTTTACGACTGCTATTCCGTTGAGCTCCCGCCAGATTCAAGAAGTCCACTTGAACTGTATCTGAGCGCCGTCTCGCGGACTCCGCGCTGGATCGACTTTCTCATGACTGTTCGCAACGAGATCGTTGCACGGCTGGGGCTCAAGGACATGGGTCCACTGAGTGGCATCGATCCTCAAAAGCCATCTATGGCCTATCGAATCGGTGACCAAGCAGGCATCTTCAAGATACTTGAACTGCATGAGCACGAACTTGTGCTTGGGGAAACGGATAAGCATCTAGACGTGAAAATCTCCGTCACGAAGCAGGACAAACCAGATGGCACAGTAGCATCAGTTGCCACAGTGGTTCACGTCCACAATCTCATGGGGCGCTTGTATATGCTGTTCGTCACACCTGCGCACCGCATCATCGCTCCGGCAACGGTATCAAAACTGACGCCAGCGTCAAATTGAGGCTTCTTGGCTTATGCCAACCCACAAACCTGCGATTACGCTCCCCCGTCTAACTGGTCGTTCAACGCGGACGCCATGGCAGGCCATGCCTTCGGGTATTTTCATGGCCTGCCGCGGTGCCTTGCGCGCTTAGCGCTACGGCGCCGGCTAACTAGGGCGTTAGGCGCTCAGTTTTCTTTCCTTCAATTCCTGGCAAGGCACGTCCAGCGTTAACTGGCATCGCAGTTCGCAACCGGGCGGCGTGGCCAATCTCAGCCTGGCTGTCTGCCCTCCAGCCTGCTCAACGCCATTCTCGAAATTATCTTGGGCGAGTACGAAGAGGGTGGCCCGACTTATTTCTTGGGCGCAGCAGAAGCAGCTGACGCCGACACTGTCGGTGCGGCGCCATCTTTGAGCCAAGTCCCTTTGCCTGCCAGGCATGCCTTCTTGGTCTTGCTCATGTCCATGGTGCCGTCAGACTGCTTGCAATGATGGTTCTGAGGCGTGCTTGTGCCCTTGGCTGGTGCGGAGGCCGGCGTTTCGGCGAACGCCGCCGTGCCGCAGGCAAGGGAGGCAGAGACCAGAGCGATGCGGAGTACGTTTTTGGAAGCCATCTTCAATCCTTTAATGTGGTGCCGAGAAGGGTCCGGGAGGACGCGTGGCGGATCGAACGTCCGCCGACCCCAAGTATGGGGCAGCCTGGGGTCGGATATGCATGCACGCAATGGCTCGGCTTCGTACCTGATCTCTATCGCCTCATCTGCTGGCAGGAGGCGCAGCCTCGAAACGAGTCTTCGCTTCATTCCCGTCAACGTGATCCTTGACCGCTCCTCGGGCATGATGGTTGCCCCATGCGCGGCATCGTCATCTCTTCAAGGACCCAACGATGAACTCTGCTTTCACACGCGCTTTCGCCCCTGCCGCACGGCACGCCTGCCTCACACTGGCGCTGGGCATCGTGCCGCTGTTGTCGGCGCACGCGGCGGCGTCCACGCCCGCCGAGCCGCTGCAGCCCGTTGCATCGGTCGATCTGACCAGGTACATGGGCCACTGGTATCAGATCGCCTTCTATCCGAACGCTTTCCAGAAGCAGTGCGTCGGCAATGTCACGGCCGACTACAAGCTGCTGCCGTATGGCCAGGTGGAAGTCATCAACCGATGCGGCAAGGCCGATGGCACCACCGATCAGGCCACCGGTCGGGCGCGCCTGCAGCAACCCCGTCTGCTCGATATTCCGCTGAGCAAGCCTTACAGCACCGCCCGGCTGGAAGTGCGCTTCGCCCCCTCTCTGCTGTCGTGGCTGCCCCTCGTCTGGGCGCCCTATTGGGTGATCCAGTTGGCGGATGACTATCGGTATGCCGTGGTGAGCGAACCCACGCGCCAGTACCTGTGGATCCTGTCGCGCACGCCGACCATCAGCCCGGACACCTACGAGGCCATCAAGGCACGGCTGGTGACGCAAGGGTTCGATGTCGATAAGCTGGTGGCGCAGCCGCAGACCGGGCCTTCGACAGGCGCGCCTTGACCGCTCGGGGCGCGATGGCGACATCGGCGTGCATGGGCGGCAAAGTTTGCAGCAAGGCGATTCACGCGTTTGCCTCTGGCGCCATCGAGAACGGATGGCAAATGGGGCCAAGCGCGTCATGACGCACAGCCTGCCTTCTTGTCGCTCAAGCAGCCTTGCAGATCCGGCATGTGCTCCTAATATTCGATCCAAATCAATTTTGGTGCCCAAAGAAGCACGCAACCGGAGACAGACATGAGCCAACAAGCCCTGCACAATGCCAAGGAACTGGTCGCCCGAGAAAAGCTCGACTTCGGCCTGGATGGTGAACTGCCCCGCTGGTGGTATGAGAACAACCCGTACAAGTCGCGCCTGATCGACGCGCTGCAGGCCGCCTTCCCTGATGGCGAGCGCTACTTCATCCAGTGCGTGCGCGCCTTCCGTGAACAGACCACCGACCCCAAGCTGCTGGCCGAGATCAAGACCTTCATCCGTCAGGAAGGCCAGCACGGCATCGTGCACGCCAAGTACAACCAGCGTCTGCGTGAGCAGGGCATGGACATCGACGCCATCGTCGACTTCATCAACTGGAACAACGAGGCCCACACCAAGCGCTTCTCCAAAGAGTACAACCTGGCCTTGACGGCCGCCTTCGAGCACTTCACGGCCATGCTGGCCGAGATTTTCTTCGTCGACAAGAAGACCATGGCCAACGCCGATCCCAAGCTGCGCGCCATGCTGGCCTGGCATGCCGTCGAAGAGATGGAGCACAAGGCCGTCGCCTATGACGTGATGCAGAAGGTGGCCAAGGTCGGCTACATCCGGCGCGCCCTGGCCATGGCCCACGTCACCGTGTTCCTGAGCTTCCTGACGCTTCGCTACACCAACCGCCTGCTCAAGAACGACGGCTTCTCCTTCGGCCAGCGCCTGTGGATGATGGCCAAGTGCCGCTGGTGGCTGTTCGGCTACAAGGGCATCATCTCCAGCCACCTGGGCAACCTGTTTGCCTACTTCAAGCCCGGCTTCCACCCATGGCAGCAAGAGGCCATCCACAACTACGATGCCTGGGTCGAGGCCTATGAGCGCACGGGTGACCCGATGGTCGCGGGGGCGGCGCTCTACCAGGCCGCCCACTGAGTTCGCGCCGGTTCGTCAAAGCGCTTAGCCCAATTCATTCTGAATGCGCTTGTACCCTTCGACCAGAGCGTTGTTGGTCCTGGCGACGTCTTCCGAGAACTCCGAAGCCTGCACGCTGACTTTCGGGATCTGCTGCAAATCGGTGTGAGGGCCGATCCGTTCGGTGGACGGGACATAGAACCCGTCCGGCAGGTCGCACCCATCGACCACGGCGTTGTGGCGCACCACGCACCCCTGGCCGATGCGGCAGTTGAAGAGCACGCTGTTGAAGCCGATGAAGACGTTGCTGCCCACGCTGCAGGGGCCGTGAACAATGGCGCGGTGGGCGATGGAGGTCCGCTCGCCGATGGTCACGGCCGCGCCCGATTTGGAGTGGATCACGACGCCGTCCTGGATGTTGGAATGTGCGCCGATCACGATGGGCTCCATGTGCTCGTTGGCATCGACCTCGTCCGCACGGATCACGGCATAGGGGCCGATGAACACGTTTTCGTGGACGATCACATGGCCGCACAGGATGGCCGTGGGGTCGACGAAGGCGCTGGGATGGATCTGAGGCAGGTCACCTCTTGGATTGCGGCGAATCATGGATCAGCTTGCTTGGCGGTTGGCACGACCGCGTAAGGTTAACCCATGGCGCTCGCGCGCATCCTGCCGCATGATGGTGGCTCCGCCGGTATGCCGCTTGCCGCCTGCATGATGGCATGCATCACGATTCGGAGCACCACATGGTCAGCAAGAACACGCTTTGTCTCTGGTTCAACGGCACGGCTTTGGAAGCCGCGCAGTTCTACGCCAAGACCTTTCCGGACAGCGCTGTCGGCGCGGTCCACCGCGCGCCTGGCGACTACCCCGCTGGCCAGCAGGGCGATGTCCTGACGGTCGAGTTCACGGTCATCGGCATCCCTTGCATCGGCCTGAACGGCGGCCCGATGGTCAAGCACAGCGAGGCTTTCTCCTTCCAGGTCGCGACCGACGACCAGGCCGAAACCGACCGCCTGTGGAACGCCATCGTCGGCAACGGCGGCGAGGAAAAAGCCTGCGGCTGGTGCAAGGACAAATGGGGCTTGTCGTGGCAGATCACGCCACGCGTGCTCACGGCGGCCTTCACCGACCCTGATCGCGTGGCGGCCAAGCGCGCCTTCGACGCCATGATGACGATGCGCAAGATCGACGTGGCCACGATCGAGGCGGCATGGCGTGGCCGGGGCTGATGCCCATGCGTGACAAATGAACGGATTCGCCGCCTGGCCATTGGCATAACTGGCGACACTGCCGGAAACACTGTCGGGCCGGCGCGGGGCTGGTCGATATTGTGCCCATATGCGGCACGGCACCCCCGACGGTCTTTCCCCACTTGTAGCGACAACCCTTCAGCGAGGTTTTCCCTTGCTGCGCTTTCCCGCGCCGCTGGAGGCCAGCTATCAGGCCAGCGTCGCGGGACGCCGCCTGCGCGTGCTGGCCACGGGCTTCATGTTCTGCTTTCCGCTGTACATGATGCTGTTCGTGGCCGATTACCAGATGCTGCCCGGCAGCATGCCGTGGGCCATCCAGTTGCGTCTGTGGGTCTTCCTGCCTGTCGTCGCGCTGAGCGGGCTGGTGCTGTTCAAGCTGAAGTCGCAGCAGGCGCGCGAGTGGGTCTTCGCCGGGCTGGGGCTGGTGGCATGCCTGCTCGACGCGCTGGTCAGCTTCGGCAGCCACAGCAGCATGAATGTGCAGCACCTGGCCACGCTGAACGCCATCGTCATCTATGTCGTGCTGGTGGGCCGTTTCTGGCCGATGCTGGTGATGTGCTGGATCGTGTCCTGCATCTACCTGGCCTGCGTGTGGCACATGGGCCGGCTGTTCAGCGACATCGGTGTCGGCGTGGGCCTGCTGCTGCAGGCCAACATCACGAACATGCTCTACGGTTGCTACCTGCTGGAGCGGGCTTCGCGCCAAAGCTTCCTCGTCGACCATCAGGACGCGGACATGGATGCCGAGCTGCGGCAAACGACGGACCGGCTCGCCCGCATCGCCCAGGAAGACGCGCTGACCGGCCTGGCCAACCGCCGCCGCTTCACGGAAGGGCTGCACCAGGCCCATGAACACACGCTGCGCGCGCGCGGCACCATGGCCTTGCTGATGATCGACATCGATTGCTTCAAGCCCTACAACGACCGCTATGGCCACCCGGCCGGCGACGAATGCCTGCGCCAGGTCGCGCAGGCGCTGGCGGCCAGCGCGCGGCCAGGGCAAGACCTCGTGGCCCGCTGGGGCGGCGAAGAGTTCGCCATCATCCTGCCGGCCGCCGATGCCGCGATGGCCATCGACACGGCCGAGCGCATGCTTGAGGCGGTCAGGGCGCGCGCCATCATCCACGAGGCATCGCAGGCGGCGACCGTCGTGACCTTGAGCGTGGGCGTGGCCGCGTGGCGGCCGGGCGAGGGCGATGATGTCGGCCGGCTCCTCGCGGTGGCCGACGAAGCCCTGTATGAAGCCAAGACAACGGGACGCAACCGCGCGGTCCTGCGCGACCTGAGCGTGGCCGAACAACGCATGGTGTCTGAGCGATGACAGCGAAAAGCATGCAGGCCTTCTGGTCGTCGCTGACCTTCCCCTCGGCCGAGGACGAGCAGCTCTTCACCGAAGAGCGCTACATGACCTGGTTGCGGCAGTCCATCGTCGGCGGCATCCTGGCATTGGCGTTCAACAACGCCTTCTTGCTGATGGACTACCTGATCGGCCCCGATGTGTTCGCGGTCGGCCTGCGCATCCGCCTGTACTGGTGCACGTCGCTGTGCCTGATCGCGCCGTTGCTGGGACTGGCCACCGCCAAGGGGTACGTCAAGCCCAGGCGCGTGCTGCAGGAGGGCTTCGTGGTCGCGGGTGCGGCGCTGGCCGCGCTGAGCATCCTGCTGGTGGCCACCTTGTCGCCCATCCATGGCACGCTGTGGGGCATCTTCTATCACGTGGGGCTGGCACCCGTGATGGTGTTCGGCGCGGTGATGACGCGACTGCGTTTTCGGGCGAGCTGTGTCTTGATCGGCCTCATCCTGGTGATGCACTGGATCACGCTGGCGCTGACGCCGCTCGCGCCGCATGCGCCCGTCGCGTCGGTCATGCTCAGCGTGTTCATGCCCGCCGTGTTCGTGCTGATGTTCAGCTATGCGTTCGAGCGCTCGGAGCGCCGGCGCTTCGCGCAGAAGCAGCGGGGCAGGATCCTGCGCGGGCAGTTGCAGGCCAAGCGCGCGGCGCTCGAGCAGGCCTCGTTCCGCGATCCCTTGACCGATGTGGTCAATCGACGCGGCTTCACGGCCTTCATGGACGAACTGGTGTCTTCGTCGGACGAAGGCAAGCGGCCGTATGCCGTGCTGCTGCTCGATGTGGACCACTTCAAGCGCTACAACGATGGCTATGGCCACCTGGCCGGCGACGAGTGCCTGTGCCAGGTGTCGCGCGCTTTGACGCAGGCCACGGCGCACCTGCCCGTGATGCTGGCGCGTTGGGGCGGCGAAGAGTTCGTGGTGGCGCTGCCGGGTGTGGCGGGCCATGACTTGCGTGCGCGGGGGCAGCAGCTGTGCGAGGCCGTTCGCAAGGCGGCGATCCCACATGCGCATTCGCCCACGGGCCGCACGGTCAGCATCAGCGTGGGCGTGGCCTCATCGGCCTTGCTGCCCGCTGATGCGCCGTGGAACGAGGTGCTGGCGCTGGCCGACCAGGCGCTCTACCGTGCCAAGCACGAAGGCCGTGACAGGGCCATCGTGAGCGCCTAGCGCAGCACGCTGCGGTAGAACAAGACCAGGCGCTCGCGCATGGCCTGGGCGCATTGTTCGGGTGTGCCTTCGGTGTGGTCGCGCAGCACACGCGCGAGCTGGTCGCCCGTGATGCAGTTGATGAGGTACACGGGCAGCTGCGCCATGGGCAGGTCGTCGCGCAATTGGGCGCGCACTTCGGGGCGCTGCAGGTAGCGGGCGATGGCCTCGCGCGTGACGTTGGGACCGTTGTCGAAGAAGGTGTCGACCAGCTCGGGGTTGCTGTGCGCCTCGGCGGTCAGCATGCGCTGCAGCGCCACGGCATCGGGCGAGGTCAACAGGCTGTAGAGACGCGTGGCGAACTCGTCGATCACTTCCCTGACCGGGCGCGGGTCGTTGTCGAGGTCCATCGTGTCGAAGAAGGCGGCGCGCTTTTCCTGCAGCAGGGCGCGCAGGATGCCGAGCTTGCCGCCGAACTTGATGTAGATGGTGCGCACGGCCACGCGGGCTTCGCGGGCGATCATCTCCAGGCTCACGTTGCCGTAGCCCTTTTCGAGGATCAGGCGGCCGGCCGTCTGCTTGAGATCGGCCAGCCGCGCTTCGACTTCGGTCGCGCGCGGCCTGCCGGCGCCCTTGCTGGCGGCAGGGGTCTTGGATGCTTTAGAGGCTGCAGCGGCTCGGCGTGGGGACGAAACGGTGGCTTTTTGCATGGAAGCCAACTTTAAACCATCTTTAAATGAAATGAAACGATTTCATTTCTTGACTTGTGGTCAATTAACGCAAATAATGCGCTGACACCATTTCATTTCTAGTGAGTCCCAGCCATGCAAACCAATCAGGCCAAGACCGAATCCGTCACTCTCGCCGCCGTGCCGCCCGCGCCTGCCAACGCCGCTGCGGCGCCTGGGGCCAAGCCGCCTTCCAAGGCGCGCGTCTTCATCGTGCTGGGCGTGCTGATCGTGGCCGGGCTGGGCTTCGGCGGGCGCATGTACTGGCGCAGCCAGAATTTCGTCGAGACCGAGAACGCCTATGTGGCCGGCCACGTGCACCCAATCTCGTCGCGCATCGCGGGCGTCGTGACGAAGGTGCTGGTCGATGACAACGAGGTGGTGAAAGAGGGGCAGGTGATCGCCGAGCTGGACCCGGCCGACCAGCGCGTCAAGCTGGAGCAGATCCAGGCGCAGATCGCCTCGGTCGAGCAGCAGGTGCTGCAGGCCGATGCGCAATCGGCGCAGGCTCGTGCATCGGCCAGCGCGGCGCAGGCCCAGGTGGCGCAGGCCGAGGCCTTGTCGCTGCGCGCCCAGCAAGATGCCCAGCGCTACAGCGAGCTCTACAACAAGCAGATGAAGGCCGTGGCCAAGTCCGAGCTGGATGCCTCGGTGGCCGCGCGCACCAGTGCCCAGGCCGATGTGGCGGCACGCAAGGATGCGGCCCTGGCCGCGCAGGCGCAGGTGGGTGCGGCCCAGTCGGCGCGCGAGGTGCTGAAGGCGCAGATCAAGGTGCTGCAGGCGCAGGCCAAGGATGCCCAACTGCAGCTGGCCTACAACCAGATCGTGGCGCCGGTCGGCGGCCGCTTGGGCAAGCGCAGCATCGAGGTCGGCGCGCGCGTGCAGGCCGGCCAGCAACTGGCCGCCATCGTCGAAGACAAGGTCTGGGTCACGGCGAACTTCAAGGAAACGCAACTGGCCGGCCTCAAGCCCGGTCAAGAGGTGGACGTGACCATCGATGCCTTGCCCGGCGAGCGCCTCAAGGCGCGGCTCGACAGCTTCTCGCCCGCATCGGGCAACCAGTTCGCCTTGCTGCCGGCCGACAACGCCACCGGCAACTTCACGAAGATCGTGCAGCGCGTGCCTGTCAAGCTGACCTTCGCCGATGAAGACATCAAGCGCCTGGCCGGCCGCCTCGCGCCGGGCATGTCGGCCGTGGCCGAAGTCGACCTGCGTCAGACAGTCGGTGCCTCTCACTGAACGGGTTAGGCATCTTCCAGTCATTTGAAAAAAGACCATGACGAGCACTGCCACCTCATCGCCTTCGATGCCCGTGCTGGCGGCACCGAACCAGCACGTCGACCTGCGCACCTGGTTCGCCGTGGCCGCCGGCCTGCTCGGCGCCTTCATGGCCGTGCTGGACATCCAGATCACGAACTCCTCGCTCAAGGACATCCTCGGCACCTTGTCGGCCACGCAGGAAGAAGGCTCTTGGATCTCGACCGCCTACCTGTGCGCCGAAATCGTCGTGATCCCGCTGACGGGGTTGCTGGCGCGCGTGCTGGGCATGCGCAGCTACATGGTCGGCACGACGGCGCTGTTCCTCGTCTGCTCGACACTGTGCGGCGCGGCCTGGAACCTGCCGAGCATGATCGTGTTCCGCATGATGCAGGGCTTCACGGGCGGCGCGCTGATCCCGATGGCCATGAACCTCGTGATGGCCAAGCTGCCGCCGACCAAGCGGGCCGTGGGCATGGCGATGTTCGGCCTGACCGCCACGCTCGCGCCCACGCTGGGCCCGACTTTGGGTGGTTACTTGTCCGAGCTGTATGGCTGGCCCTCGATCTTCTACATCAACTGGGTGCCGGGCATGCTGCTGATCACGGGCATCATGTGGGGCCTGGATGCCGAGCGCCGCAACTGGTCGCTGCTGGCCAATGCCGACTGGATCGGCATCGGCTTCATGGCCATGGGCCTGGGCAGCCTGACGATCTTCCTCGAAGAAGGCAACTCGAAGGACTGGTTCGACTCCAACTTCATCCGCACCTTCGCCACGCTGGCCATCGTCGGCCTGGTGGGCTGGGTCGCCACCAGCCTGCTGCGCGACGAGCCCTTCGTCGACCTGCGCCTGTACCTGCGCCGCAACTTCTTCGTGGCGGCCGTGCTGGCGGCGGTCACGGGCATGGGCCTGTATGGCTCGTCCTTCCTGCTGCCTTTGTACCTCGGCCAGATCGCCAACTACACGCCCATGCAGATCGGCGAGGTGATCATGTGGGCCGGCCTGCCGCAGCTGTTCGTGATGCCCTTCGCGGCGGCGCTGTCCTCCAAGGTCGACAACCGCATCTTGTGCACGATCGGTCTGGCGCTGTTCGGCACGTCGTGCCTGATGAACGGCTACATGGACGCGACCGTGGGCTATGACCAGTTGCTCGTCTCGCAGATCGTGCGGGCGCTGGGCCAGCCTTTCATCATGCTGACGCTGTCGAACTTCGCGATGGCAGGTATCTCGCCCAAGGAGATGCCCTCGGCATCGAGCCTGTTCAACATGACGCGCAACCTGGGCGGCTCCATCGGCATCGCGATGCTGGCCACGATGCTGACGAACCGTCAGCACTTCCACTCGGCGCTCATCGGCGAGTCGGTGTCCATGCTGTCGGACGCCACGCGGACACGCCTGGACCAGCTGACGCAAGGCTTCATCGCCAATGGCATCGACCCGGCACGCGCCGCCGACCAGGCGCTGGCCATGATCGACCGCATCGTGCGCCGCGAGTCCTATGTGATGGCCTACAACGACGGCTTCCTGATGATGGCCGGTGTGCTGTTCAGTTGCATCGTCGTGCTGTGGTTCGCCGACAAGGCGATCTCGCCTTCGGGCGGCGGCGGTGGCGGCGCCCACTGAACACACGGACCATTTGATTGCATGAGCAGATCTGGAGAAGACATGTTCAAGACCCTGACCCGCGGCGCGATCGCCGCCGCCACGCTGGCACTGTTGAGTGCGTGTTCCACGGTCGGCAATGATTTCGCCGCGCCCAAGTTCGAGCCCGCAGGCAGCTACCGCCATGCCACGGCCAAGAGCGATGGCACGATCCCGCTGGCCAGCTGGACCTTGTTCAACGACGCCACGCTCGATGCGCTGGAGCTGCGCGCCTTGCGCGACAACCCCAATGTCGAGATGGCGGCGCAACGCCTGCTCGAGGCACAGGCGCAACTGGGCGTGGCGCGCGCCGAGCGCGGCGTGAAGCTGAACGCGGGCGCATCGACCAGCTACTCGCATTCGTCAGAGAACACCTCGCAGGCGATCATGCTGGGCCGCCACACCATCGAGGGCAGCGACTACGAGGTGGGCGCCTCGATGTCCTACGAGCTGGACCTGTGGGGCCGTGTGCGCCGCGCCGTCGAGTCGGCCGATGCACAAGCCCTGGCTGCACGTTATGACCGCGATGGCGTGCTGTTGATGCTGTCGAACCAGGTGGCCGTCACGTACTTCCAGCTGCGCGGCATCGATGCCGAGATCGCGATCCTCGAGCGGGCGCTGGACACGCGGCGGGAGTCCGAGCAGCTGATCACGGCGCGCTTCGACACCGGCTTGTCGAACGAGCTGGACTTGTCGCGTGCCCGCATCGAGCGCGCCAATGCCGAAGCCGATCTGCAAGAGATGCGCCGCCAGCGTTTCGCGCTGGAGCATGGCCTGGCCGTGCTGGTCGGCGCATCGCCGAGCGAGCCCGTGCTGGCCGGCATGAGCGGCGCGGCACGCACCGAGTTGCCCACGCCGCCCGTGATCCCCGTGAGCATGCCGGCCAGCCTGCTGTCGCAGCGGCCCGACCTGGCTTCCAGCGTGGCCAGCCTGCAGGCGCTCAATGCCCAGGTCGGTGTGGCCGAAAGCGCGTTCTACCCATCGGTGAGCCTGACGGGCAGCTATGGTTTCGCTTCCGAGCAACTGCACGAGCTGGCCAGAGGCGGTTCGAAGCAGTTCAGCGTCGGGCCGCTGTCGCTGTCGCTGCCGATCCTGGATGGCGGCCGCAACAAGGCCAATCTCGCCGGCAGTCAGGCCCGTTATGCGGAGGCCCTGGCCAGCCATCAGAACAAGCTGTTGACGGCCCTGCGCGAGGTCGAGGATGCCTTGTCCGACGTGCAGCAGCGCCAACTGCAAGGCGATGCCCAGGGGCAGGCGCAGCAGGCCGCGGCGCGTGCCTACGAGGTGGCGCAGGCGCGCTACGAGCGTGGCGTGTCCAACTACCTGGACGTGACCGATGCCCAGCGCAGCAGCCTGGCCGCCGACCGCGCGGCCGTACAGATCCGCACGCAGCGCCTGCTGGCCGCCGTGAGCCTGGCGCGCGCGCTGGGTGGCGGCTGGAGCCCCGAGGCTTCGGTGAAGCTGGCCGACCAGTTGCCGACGAAGAACGGCCCGGGCGCCGCGAACTGAGCAACGAATGAAAAGGGCGGCCGAAGCCGCCCTTTGCCAGTGCCACGCTCGGCGATCAGCTGCCGAACGCGATGCGCGAACCCGAGCCAGGCGGCGTGCACGTGTAGGTCACTTCCTGGCCCGGCGTGGCCGCCAGCGCGCGCAAGGACGCATCGCTGCGTGCGCTGCCATCGGCGCCATTGAACGCGCCGTTGCCCACATTGAAGAAGTAGCCGCGGCGCGTGCCGCCATCGACCACCGTGGCCACCAGGTCGCACTCGGTCACGTTGCCGCCCAGTTCCTTCGACACGAACGGCGTCTTAGCGCGCTGCATCAGCAGGTCGATGCGCGGGCCGGCCGCCGATGCGTTCGTGTTGTTCAAGGTCACCTGCTGGCCGACGATCGGCGCCAGGTCGCTGTCGATGGCGTGGATGAACTCGCCCACGTCCGCGCGCATCGCATCCGGGTTGGTCAGCGGGAAGCCCGACTTCGCCAGCGGCTGGAACACGCGCACGGTGAAGAAGTGCGCCAGCGTGTCCACGGTGCCGTCATGCACGAAGCCGAAGCCGCGTACCTGGTCGCCCAGGAAGCCCGTGGCCGGTGCCGTCGAGAAAGACACGGCCGCCGCGCCGAAGCGGCCGACCTTCGTGTACAGGTTGCGCAGCTGCGGCACCTTCACGATCTGCGAGATGCCCTCGAACGTTTGCTTGGTGTCCGTGCCGAAGCGGCCTTGCGAGGCGTCCACCGTGTGGCAGCCGTTGCAGTTCTGGCCGGTCGAGAAGGTCTTGCCGAACAGCGTCACGTCCAGGCCGTCCGAGTGGCGGTCGCCGAAGTAGAAGTCGTGGCCGCGTTGCTGCGATGCCGTCAGCGAGTTGTCCAGGTTGCGGATCGGGTTGGGCGGCATCATCACGTTGAGCTGGAAGTCGGCGAACTTCTGCATGTCGGCATCGCTCATGTCGGTCGCATTGCCCAGCAGCCCCGAGAAAGCCACCGAGAAGTTCTTGAACGACAGGTTGCTGTCCGATGCCGAGATGCCGAAGACACCGTTGGAGCGGTCGCCGCGCCAGTGCATCGCGCCCGAGTTGCGCATGCCGCGCAGCGTCTGCGTGGCCATCGGGCCCTTCATCGGGTGGAAGTCCGTCAGCACGTCGCTGCCGTTGATCTTGCCGCTCGGGCCGTACAGCAGCTTGGCCACCGTGAACTGCAGCGGGTCGCTGAAGCCGTTGGAGATCGGGCTGGTCGTCACGGGCGCGTCGGGGTTGCCCAGGTCCCAGGCCAGGTCGTCGCTGTCGCCGAAGATGTGGCAGCTCGCGCACGAGGCTTCGCCATTGGCCGACGAGCGGTTGGCGTCGTACAGGAAGGGGCGCCCTTGCACGATGTTGGCGGGCTCGGGGTTGCTCAACACGGCCTGGGCCACTTCGGTGCGCGAGGCCAGGTTCACGACCTTGACCGCGTTGTCGAAGCGGGTCATGACGTACAGCTGGCCGCGTGCCTCATCGAGCACGACGCCGCTGGGGCCGCCACCGCTCACGGTGATGTAGTTGGCGCTGGCCGTGCGTGGGTTGAAGCTGTCGTTCTCGAGCTCGGACGTGTTGAACACGCCGATGCGGCTGGAGCCGAAGGCCGTCACGTAGATCTTGCCGCCGTCCTTGGTCACGGCCATCTCGAGCGGGATGGCCAGGCTGTGGTTCTTGGCCGTCGCATCGAAGCCGGGATCGGTCACCAGCTTGCTGTAGTCGATGTGCTTGTTCAGGTAGCGCGGCGTGACGTTGCCGCCGTCGATCACGGTCACGCGGGCTTGCGCGATCTTGCCTTGCACGGTCGAGCCGCCGAACTTGCCGGGGCCTTCGAAGCGCGTCATGTTGTTGGCTTCGGTGTTGGACACGTACAGCTTGCCCGTGGCCGGGTTGACGGCCATGTTGTAGAGCGTGCCGCCCACGTGCTGGTAGAACACCTTCTGCGTCAGCGCGTTGGCGTCCACGGCGAACACGTCCTTGTCGGGCAGGCTGAAGGACACGGCGTTGTCCCAGTTGCGGCCCAGCACGTCTTCCCAGTGCTTGCTCGTGCGGTTGTACTTGACGATCAGGCCGGTCTTGGGCGCGGGCTTGCCTTCGGCATTGGTGGCCGGGCCGAGCTGGCCGCCGGGCATGATCTTGCCCTTGACCAGGCAGGGCAGCTTGGTGTTGTAGCCGTCGCAGACCAGGAACTCGTTGATCGAGGCCGTCTCGTTGCCCGACTTGAAGGCGGCCACGTAGACGGTGTTCTTGTCGGGGCTGACGGCCAGCGCGCGCGGCGTGTCGGCGAAGAAGCTCATGATGCGCAGCGGCACGCCGCCCATCGAGCCGCCCAGGTTGGCCGGGTTGAACACCCACACGTCGGCGCGGCCGATGCCGGGCGTCGTGAGTTGCGGGTCGCCCGCGCCGGGCACGTTGGCCAGCGACGGGTCGCTGCGCTGCTGGCCGCGGTGCGCGGTCGTGATGAAGGCCTTGGCGGGCGAGCCGGCGAAGACGATGTCGCGCGGCTCATCGCCGACGAGCAAGGTGCGCGTCACGTGGGGTACGCCGTCCAGGCTGACGACGCTGACGCTGTCCGACAGGTGGTTGACGACCCAGACTTCGTTGTCCGTGCGCTGCGCCACGGCCACGGGCTCCAGCCCCACGGGCACGCGCGCCTGCAAGGTCAGGCCATTGGCCGTGATCCTGAAGATGTCGAGCGTGTTGTTGGGCGTGTTGACGGCGAACAGCAGCGTGCCGTCGGCCGACTGGGCCAGGGGTCGCACATGCCCGCTCTCGAATTCGATGAAGGAGGGCGAGGCGGCGCTTGCCGCGGCGCTCATCGTGGCATTCAGGGACAACGCGGCGCTGGCCAGCGCCAGCGTGCGAAGCAGGCGCTTGGCGGTGATGCGCGGGCGCTGACCTTGTGACGGAAGGCTTGTCATATGGGTTCTCGCTTGGTCTATCGGGACACCTTTACTTTAGGTGTCAACGACTTAACGAGAACCGATCACCGACTACTGGTTTCCGATAAAACCACTGAAGCAAGGGGGGCAAATGCGAGCCCGAAAGCAAGGCGCGCTCATGGATAGCCCCTAGTCGCCGTCAATTGTCGGATACCCGTCAAATGGGTATCCGCACCTGCTCACAGGATGAATTTGACCCGCTTGTTCAGCCTGATGACGAAGTAGGACGTGATCAACGATAGCGCGATCACGATGCCCGTCAGGGGTGTCGCGCCGAGCCGGTCGTGCGTCAGGGCACCCAGCGCGACCAGGAAGAAGATGTGCACGAAATAGACCGACGACGAATACAGCGCGATGCGCTTGTCGTGTCCGCGGATGTCGATCTTCAGGCACAGCAGGAACAGCGCGGGGCAGGCCAGCATCAGCGTCAGGTAGTTGTCGAACTTGAGCGAATCATTGCTGCGCGTGTAGTTGAAGTAGGACTCGGCGAGCAGCGCGGCCAGGCCGGTCAGGCCCAGCAAGGCCGCGTACGCCATCGACAAGCGCTCCTGGATGCGGTACTTCCTGATCAGGTAGCCGACGCAAAAGAACGGGTAGGAGAAGAACAGGAAATTGCGATGCGCCCAGTTCTGGACGAAGAAGTGGTGCAGCTTCTCCTTGCCCAGGAGGTCGTAGTTGCCTTCGTACTGGATGAAGACGCCGGCCAGGAACATCGCGATGGCGCTGAGCAGCAAGACCGCCGTCGGCAGCCGCCTGACCGCCAGGAAGACGAGCATCGCCCCGATGAGCCCGGCGATGTACCAGAGGTGGAAGTAGCCGAAGAACGAAATCAGGAACATCTTCTTGAGCCACGCGGCCGACAAGGTCGGTGGTGGCAGCCAGATGTACAGATAGGCCAGCATCCAGAAGACGTAGAGGATGAAGAGCCGCTTGATCAGGACGTACTGCTCGCCCTTGTCGGTGGCGGCATAGAAGTAGTAGCCGTTGATCAGCAGAAAGATCGGCACCGCGATGCGGAACAGGCCCTCGACCGTGAGGTAGCCGCCCAGCGGGCTGAGGTCGTTGAGGAAATGGGCGTGCAGCCCGACGACCATGAAAGCCATGGCCAGTTTGAGTACATCGATCGTCAAGCATCGTCCGTTCACGGCGCGCTCTCCAATGGATCCACAGCGGCTGAACGGCGTTACCCAACCGGCATGCCACTGTGAACGCATTGTAAAGAGACCTGGGTCGCCAGGTGGGCCAAAGGCGGGTGAATCACTCGGTCAACTGATACAAAGTGTGTTCACCCGCCCGCCGGACAGCGCCACGCGGCGCACGCGCACCGATTGCAGCTTCGGGGCCGGTGTCGCTGGGTGCGGTCTTATGCCTTTTGATGGCGCCTCAGCGCCCTTGCAACCTGAAGCGCCCGACCACCGCATTGAGCTGCATGGCCTGGTTCTTCAAGGCTTCGGCTGCGGCCGCGCTTTCTTCGACCAGGGCGGCGTTCTGCTGCGTGGCCTGATCGAGTTCGCTCACAGAGTGTCCGACCAGGCTGATGCCGCCGGTCTGGGCCTGCGTGGCCGCCGAGATCTCGTTGATCAACTGGCTCACCTGCTGGACCTGGCGCACGATGTCGCTCATGCCCGCGCCGGCGTCGTTGACCAGCTTGGTGCCGGCATCGACCTTGTCCACGCTGTTGCTGATCAGGGTCTTGATTTCCTTGGCCGCGTTGGCCGAGCGCTGGGCCAGTGAGCGCACCTCGCTGGCCACGACGGCGAAGCCCCTGCCTTGCTCGCCCGCGCGGGCCGCTTCCACAGCGGCGTTCAGCGCCAGGATGTTGGTCTGGAAGGCGATGCCGTCGATCACGCCGATGATGTCGGCGATCTTGCGCGATGCCTGGGCGATGCCTTGCATCGTGTCGACGACCTGGGTCATCATTTCGCCGCCATTGCTCGCGGCCGTCGAGGTCGAGCGCGCCAGCATGTCGGCCTGGCCGGCCGTTTCGGCGCTGGCCTTGACGGTGCCGGTGAGCTCTTCCATCGACGAGGTGGTCTGCTGCAGGTTGCTGGCCTGCTGCTCGGTGCGGTGGCTGAGGTCCATGTTGCCGGCGGCGATCTCGGTGCTGGCCTGCGCGATATTGGAGGCGGCCGCGCGCACCTCGAGCAAGGCCGCTGCCATCTTGAGCAGCGTGTCCTTGAGGGCCTGGGCGACGGGCGTGTCCGCCGGCAGATTGGCGACATCCAGGCAGATCTGGCCGTCGCGGTCGACGCTGCGCACGATGTTGCGCAGCTCGGTCTCTTTCTGTGCCGAGCGGTTCAGGTTGATGGCCAGGAAGACCTCGATGCTGGTCTGCACGACCACGTAGGCGGCGTGCATCACGATGCGCAGGAAGTTGGGCTCGGTGATGCAGTAGGTGCCTGCGCCCATGGCCTGCAGGCGGTCGAAGACGATGTGGTGCACGGCGAACAGGCCGGCGGCCAGCACGATGGGGCGCCAGTCGCGGTAGACCAGCAGCAGGCCCAGCAGCACGAACACGCCGAAGTGGAACTCCAGCGTGCCGCGCCCCAGCTGGATGTGCAAGGCCACCAGCGCCGCGTTGCACGTGGTCAGCACGCAGGCCGAGAAGAAGGTGCCGCGCGCCGTGGCGAACACGGCCGCGCCCAGCGCTGTCAGCAAGAGGCCGGCACCGATCGCGAGGCCCGGTTGCCCGTAGTACTGGCCGATGGCGATGGCGGCGATGAAGGAGCCGACCAGGCTGATCATCAGCATGCGGTCGCCGTGTCTGCCGATGTCGTCCAGCGTACCGAGTTTTGATGTGACGTTCTGCATGCTGATCAACGAATGAGGCGCGATGCGGAACATTTCGGAAGACGCCGAGCGAACTTGATGCTTATTTCTTCATGTCTTCGCTCAGAACTGCCAGGCACATGCCCCGCACTTCGTCATTTAACTCGTAGGCGGCATGGGCCAGGCAGGACCGGGCGATGCGCTGGGCTTCCTTCTTGGCGCCTTGCTGGCCGTAGAGCGTGAGCAGGCGCTCGTAGGGAAAGCTGCCCGCGAACATGTCGGCCACATTGGCTTCGTACAGCTCCATGGCGGCGTCCAACTGGTCCTTGGCTTCGAGCTCCCGCCCGTGCGCATTGCGCTCGGCGAGCGTTTTTTCCATTTCTTGGAGCATGACCCTGGCGTGATAGGCCTCGTGCGAGCCTTCCGGCAGGCTGTTCATGTCCAGCTGTCGTCTGTACTCGTTGATGCGCAGCTGCAGCGGGCGGCGGTCGTCCGTGCCTGCGCCTTGCTCCGGTCCGGCCACCGTCAGCAGTCTGTACATTTGACCCAGCAAACCCATGCGTCCCTCTTGTCATATCCCCATGAACTCAAGATCGACGGATTTGCGCGGATATTGAGTCACTAGAATCGATTCATTCGAATCCCTTCACTTTTGGGCACCCTACGCATGCCACATGACGTCAGCCTGATTTCGACCATCGCCGCCGGTTTCGCCCTGGCATTGATGTTCGGCTTTGTCGCCACCCGCCTGGCGATGCCACCCCTGGTCGGCTATTTGATGGCGGGCATGCTGATCGGCCCGGCCACGCCCGGTTTCGTGGCCGACCTGCACCTGTCCAGCCAGTTGGCCGAGATCGGCGTGATGCTGCTGATGTTCGGCGTCGGCCTGCACTTTTCCTTGTCGGACCTGATGGCCGTCAAGCGCATCGCCATACCGGGCGCCATCGTGCAGATCGCCGTGGCCGTGGCCATGGGCTTCGGGATGTCGCACGCCTGGGGCTGGCCCGTCGGCGCCTCGCTGGTCTTCGGGCTGTGCCTGTCGGTGGCCAGCACGGTCGTGCTGGTCAAGGCGCTGGAGTCGCGCGGTCTGCTCGAGACGGTCAATGGCCGCATCGCCGTCGGCTGGCTGGTGGTCGAAGACCTGGTGATGGTGCTCGTGCTGGTGCTGCTGCCCGTGTTCGCGGGCATGCTCTCGCCGCAGCCGGCGGCCAGTGCCGTGGGGGCCGTGGCCGGGCAGCCCGTGTGGCTCACGGTCGCGATCACGCTGGCCAAGGTCGCGGCCTTCATCGGCACGATGCTGGTGATCGGGCGGCGCGTGCTGCCCAAGCTGCTGTGGTGGGTGGCGCGTTCGGGCTCGCGTGAACTGTTCACGCTCAGCGTGGTGGCCGTGGCGGTCGGTGTCGCCTATGGCTCGGCCGTGTTGTTCGATGTGTCCTTCGCGCTGGGCGCCTTCTTCGCCGGCATGATGATGCAGGAGTCGGAGTTCAGCCACCGCGCGGCCGAGGAGTCCCTGCCTTTGCGCGATGCCTTCGCCGTGCTGTTCTTCGTGTCGGTGGGCATGCTGTTCGACCCGGCCGTGCTGTGGCAGTCGCCCGGCAAGCTGGCCGCGACCGTGGCCGTGATCCTGCTGGGCAAGACCATCGCGGCCGTGGCGCTCGTGCTGCTGTTCCGCTACCCGCTCAACACGGCGCTGACCGTGGGCGCCAGCCTGGCGCAGATCGGCGAGTTCTCGTTCATCCTGGCGAGCCTGGGCGCCTCGTTGGGCCTGCTGCCCAAGGAAGGGCAGAGCCTGATCCTGGCGGCGGCCATCGTGTCGATCGCGGCCAACTCGGCGCTGTTCGGCGTGCTCTCGCCGCTGCTGGCCTGGGTGCGCGAGCATTCGGAGCTGGCGCGGCGGCTGGAGGCGCGCGACGACCCGCTCGCACAGTTGCCCAGCAACGTCGATGCCGCCCGCCTGAGCGACCAGGTCGTGCTGGTCGGCTTCGACACGGTCGGCCGGCAGATCAAGACGCAACTCGAGGCCAGCCACATCCATTTCGTCGTGGCCGACGAGGGGCGCGATGTGATCGAGGCCTTGCGCGAGCAGCAGGTGCCTGCCGTGACGGGCGACCTGACCGACCCGGCCACGCTGATCCAGGCGCACATCGCGCGCGCGGGCGTGCTGCTGATCACCTTGACGGACACGCTCAAGATCCGCGCGATGGTCGACGTGGCGCGTCAGCTCAACGCCGAGATCCGCATCCTCGTGCATTGCGCCAGCGACGAAGAGGCCGAGTTGCTGCGGCAGGAGCTGCTGGTCGAGGTCTTCACGATCGACGAGGCCCTGGCCGACGGCATGGCGCGCCGGGCCATCGACTGGCTGATGCCATCACCTGCCACGAACGGCGCGGGCCAGGCGCATTGAGCGTGCCCTGATCAGATCGACCCGCCGGCCTTGCGCCGACGCAGGATGGCGCCCATGCTGACCAGGCCCGCGAGAGACATGGTCAGCACGTCGGGCTCGGGCACGGGCGTGAGGAAGTAGGTGGTGCCGTTGGTGGCCGTGGCCAGGATCTGGCCCGCGTCGTTGATGGCGAAGGCGTTGTAGAGCAGCACGCCGCTTTCCAGCGTGACCAGGGTGTTGAGGTCGACCATGCCGGCGCCGTTGGCGCGGGTCACGAAGGCACGGGGCGTGAGGTCGTCGCTGTCGACGAAGGCGTTGCCCACGACCTGCGCCGATGCGTTGATCGCCATGCCGTAGCTGCTGGTGCCGTTGAGCGTGCCCAGGTCGATCTTGACGCCGTGGGCGTCCGTGATGAAGGCATGGGACTGGGCGTCGCCCGCGATGTCGGCGCTGCCGACCACCTGGCCATGCACGTTGATGCCGTTGGCGTAGCTGTTGCTGCCGCCGAAGGTGCCCAGGTCGACCAGCCCGACGCCGTTGGCGCCGGTCATGAAGGCGTGGTAGGCCATGTCGTCCTTGATGGCCGATGAGCCCACCACCTGGCTGGCCGCGTTGATGCCCGTGGCGCTGCTGTAGTCGCCGCCCAGCGTGCCCAGGTCGGTCAGGCTGCCGCCGTAAGAGGCCGTGATGAAGGCGTGGCTGACCGCGTTGCCCGCCAGGTCGGACGAGCCGACCACGCGTCCCGCATCGTTGATGGCGAAGGGCAGGCTGCCGCTGCCGCCCAGGGTGCCCAGGTAGCTCACGCCGACACCGCCGGCGCCCGTCACGAAGGCCCGGCCTTTGTCGCCCGTCACGAGGTTGTAAGTGAAGCCGGTCACGAAGCCCGTGGCGTTGATCGCCGTGGCGCTGCTGCTGGGGCCCGAGAAGTGGCCCAGGTTGTTCATGCCGCTGGCATTGGCGCCGGTCATGAAGCTGTGCCAGTTGGCGCCCCAATCATCGGAATCGGGCGACTGGCCGACGATTTGGCCCGATGCGTTCATCGCCGAGGCATGCGCGATGGCCGTGGCGACGTAGGTCGCCGCGTTGGCGTGCGCCGCGCTCGGCGCGAACAGGGAGGCGAAGAGACTGGCGCCGGAGAGCGTGAAGGCAGCAAACGATGGGCGCGGGTTCATGCGGTACTCCTGCGTTGGGCATTTAGCCGTTCAGTCTGCCATGCTCGGTGTAGGGTTGTTGAATTGGCAGCAGCACGGTTGTAATTCTTTGCTACGCCCTTATGGTTTCGAAGTGACCATGGTGACTGGCCAGAAATCATTTTCAACTCAATAAATGATTCGTTCAAGCCAGGGCATGACGGCTCAGTGGTCGCCGTGGGGCCCCACGCCGCCTTCCATCGATTTGATGAACGCGCTCTGGAACGCGCGCAACAGCTGTTGCAGCTCGTCGGGCGGCAGCAAAGGCAGGCCGAGCGCGATCAGCTGGGTTTCGAGCGAGGCCATGTCGGCGCAGCGCAGGGACGGGTGGCCTTCGCGGTCGATCCGAAAGCCCACCAGGCCGTCGTCCGTCGAGCTGGGGTAGAGGGCGATGCCTTTGAGGGCGGCCATCTCGCTCAGGCGCTGGAACTGGGCGCGTTGTGCTTCGGGGATGGCCAGCAGCAGCGCCACGGGCAGCGCGGTGTCTTCGTCGTCGTGCATGGGCGGGCTCCTCGGAGGTGCTGCCCTGGCAGTCTGATGGCCGGGCCTGACTTGGTCAAGCCCGGCGCCGACATCACGGCGTGGACTGCGCGACGACGGGCGCCGCCTTGTCCCAGCTGCCGCCCAGCGAGCGGATCAGGCCCACGGTGGACGTGGCCCAGCCGCCGCGCGTGGTGATGGTCTGGCGCTCGACGGCCAGCAGGCTGCGCTGTGTGTCCAGCAGGGTCAGGAAGCTGTCTTCGCCGGCGCGGTAGCGCTTGTCGGCCAGGTCGAAGGAGCGGCGCGCGGCGACCAGCGCTTCGTCCAGCGAGACGGCCTGTTCGCGCACGGCGCCCAGGCTGGCGAGCTTGTCCTCGACATCGCCGAAGGCGCCCAGCACGGCCTGGCGGTAGCTGGCCACGGATTCGTCGAGCTGCGCCTCGGCCCTGTTGATGCTGGCGCGGTTGCGGCCGCCATCGAACAAGGGCATGGACAGCACGGCGCTGGTCAGCCAGGAGCGCACGCTCCAGTCGAACAGGTCTTTCAGTTCGTAGGAGGCGTAGCCGCCGTTGGCCGTGAGCACGAGGGCCGGGAACAAGGCCGACCTGGCCTGGCCGACGCGCGCCGTGGCCGCCATCATCTGGGCTTGCGCGGCAGCCACGTCAGGGCGGCGTTCGAGCAGAGCCGAGGGCAGGCCCGCGGGCACTTCGGGCACAGGTGCGTCGGCCTGCAGGGCCTGCGCGGGCAGGCTGAAGGCCGAGGGCACCTGGCCCAGCAGCAAGGCCAGCGCGTGCTCGGTGCGGGCACGCGTGCCACGCACGCCCTGGTACTCGGCGCGGGTGCTGGCCAGGTCGGTCTTGGCGCGGGCCACGTCGAGCTCGGCCACGTCGCCGGCAGCGTAGCGCTTCTGGATCAATTGCAGCGTCTGTTCGCGCAGCGCGAGGCCGCGTGTCAGCACGTCGACTTCGGCATCGAGCGTGCGCAACTGGAAGTAGGTCTGCGCGACATCGGCCTGCAAGGCCAGCAGCACCGAGCGGTAGCTGGCCTCGGTGGCGGCGGCATCGGCCGTGGCGGCGTCGACCTGGTTGGCCACGCGCTGGAACAGGTCCACCTCGTAGCTGGCGGTCAGGCCGCCGCGCCAGACCGTGGCGGGCGGCGTCTGCGTGCCATCGGCCAGGCCGGCATCGGCCGCGCTGGGCTTTTGCCGCGTGGCGCCGAAGCTCGCGCCCACTTGTGGCAGGCGGTCGGCCTGGCTGCTGCTCAGGGCGGCGCGGGCGGCCTTCACGCGTGCGGCTGCTGCCGCCAGTGTGGGGCTGGCGGTCTGGGCTTGTTGCTCGAGTTCGTCGAGCTTGCTGTCGTTGAAGGCCAGCCACCAGTCGCCACGGGCTTGCGCCTCGGCGGGTTGCGCGGGCTTCCATGAGCCGCTTTGCAGGGCGGCGGTTTCCTTGAAGCTGGCGGGCACCTCGATCTTGGCGTCAGGGGGCGTGGGCGCCGTGGCACAGCCCGCCAGGATCAGGGCCGCAAGCAAAGGCGAGAGGGTCGATTTCAAAGAAGGTTTCATCATGATTGCGCCTCCTCGGGCAGATCGATGAGGTCGGTGGCTGCGGGCGTGGGTGGCGCTCCAGGCGGATGGCCAGCTTGCGCAGCAGCACGTAGAACACGGGTGTCAGGAAGAGGCCGAACAAGGTCACGCCCAGCATGCCGGCGAACACGGCCACGCCCATGGCATGGCGCATCTCCGAACCGGCGCCGCTCGAGAAGACCAGCGGCACCACACCCATGATGAAGGCGATGGACGTCATCAGGATCGGGCGCAGGCGCAGGCGGCTGGCTTCGAGCGCGGCCTCGACCGTGCTGCGGCCGTGATGCTCGAGCTCGCGGGCGAACTCGACGATCAGGATGGCGTTCTTGGAGGCCAGGCCCACGAGCACGAACAGCGCGATCTGCGTGAACACGTTGTTGTCGCCGTGCGTGAGGTAGACACCGGCCAGCGCGCACAGGATGGACATCGGCACGATCAGGATCACGGCCAGCGGCAGCGTCCAGCTTTCATACTGCGCGGCCAGCACGAGGAAGACCAGCAGCACGCACAGCGGGAAGACGTAGACCAGCGTGTTACCCGCCAGGATGTCCTGATACGTCAGGTCCGTCCACTCGAAGCTCACGCCCTTGGGCAGGGTCTCGGCGGCGATCTTCTCCATGATGGCCTGGGCCTGGCCCGAGGACACGCCCGGCGCGGCGCCGCCGTTGATGTCGGCCGACACGTAGGCGTTGTAGCGCTGCACGCGGTCGGGGCCGTACGAGTCGGACACCTTCATCAGGCTGCCCAGCGGCACCATGTCGCCATTGCGGCCACGCACCTTGAGCTGCGAGATCGCGTCGGCGTTGCTGCGGAACGGCGCATCGGCCTGCACGACCACCTGGAAGGTGCGGCCGAACTTGTTGAAGTCGTTCGCGTAGAGCGAGCCGAGGTTGATCTGCAGGGTGTCGAAGATGCTGCCCAGCGGCACGCCCAGTTGCTTGGCCTTGGTGCGGTCGACGTCGGCGAAGAGTTGCGGCACGTTGATCTGGTAGCTGCTGAAGACACCGGCCAGCTGAGGCGTCTGCCAGGCCTTCATCTGCAGGGCCTGCACGGCCTTGTAGAGCCGTCGTAGCCCACGTTGCCGCGGTCTTCGACGAAGAGCTTGAAGCCGCCGATGGTGCCCAGACCGTTCACGGCGGGCGGCGGGAAGACCATGATGAAGGCGTCCTGGATGGCGCCCAGGCGCTTGTTCACCTCGGCCGCGATCTCGGGGCCGGACAGGCCGGGACCCTTTCGGTTCTTGAAGTCATCGAGCGTGTAGAACACGATGCCGGCGTTGGGCGCATTGGTGAAGCCGTTGATCGACAGGCCGGGGAAGGCCACCGATTCCTTCACGCCGGGCACCGACTTGGCGATGTCCGACATGCGGCGGATCACGGCGTCCGTGCGGTCCAGCGAGGCGGCATCGGGGAACTGGGCGGAGCCGACGAGGTACTGCTTGTCTTGTGCGGGCACGAAGCCCGAGGGCACGGCCTTGAAGACGAAGACGGCGCCCACGCACAGCAGCAGGTAGATGCCCATCGTGATGGCCTTGTGGTTGAGCGTGCCGCCGACACCGCCCTGGTAGCGGTGCGAGGCGCGGTCGAACACGCGGTTGAAGCGGCGGAAGAAGCCACCGAGCAACCAGTCCATGGCGCGGGCCAGCGGGTCCTTGGGCGCGTCGTGCGGCTTGAGCAGCACGGCGGCCAGGGCGGGCGACAGCGTCAAGGAGTTGAAGGCCGAGATCACGGTCGAGATGGCTATCGTGAGCGCGAACTGGCGGTAGAACTGACCCGTCAGGCCCGACACATAGGCGATGGGCACGAACACCGCGCACAGCACCAGCGCAATGGCGATGATGGGCCCGGAGACCTCCTTCATGGCCTGCACGGTGGCGGCGCGCGGGCTCAGGCCCAGCGCGATGTTGCGCTCGACGTTCTCGACGACCACGATGGCGTCATCGACCACGATGCCGATGGCCAGCACGAGGCCGAACAGCGACAGCGTGTTGATCGAGAACCCGAAGCCCAGCAGCACGGCGAAGGTCCCCACGATGGAACACGGGCACGGCCAGTAGCGGGATCAGCGAGGCGCGCCACGTTTGCAGGAACACGATCACGACCAGCACCACCAGGGCCACGGCCTCGATCAGGGTCTTGATCACGGCCTCGATGGACGAGCTCACGAACTGCGTCGGGTCGTAGACGATGGCGAAGTCGACGTCGGCCGGG
>JASGJC010000056.1:0-29749 GCA_049840915.1 Aquabacterium sp. | reverse complement strand
CCCGCTCTCCAGGCCCAGACGCGCTACCCGATCGTGCTCGTGCACGGCATGCTGCAGTACGACGCGCTGCTGGGCACGGACAACTTCTACGGCGTGCCGGCGGCGCTGCGGGCCTCGGGCGCCAAGGTCTACGTGGCCACACTGTCGACCATCAACAGCGACGCCGTGCGCGGCGAGCAATTGCTGCAGCAGTTGCGCCAGTGGGCCGCAGCCGACGGCCACAAGCGCTCCAACCTGATCGGCCACAGCCAGGGCGGCACCACCTCGCGCTACGTGGCCGGCGTCGCGCCCGACCTCGTCGCCAGCGTCACCACGATCGGCACACCGGCACTACCTCGATGGCCACGGCAACGTGATGAAGCTGGTGAGCCTGGCCCGTCCAACCCCGAGGTGTTCAACAGCGTGGGCAAGCTGATCAACTGGCTGACCGGCCGCCCGAACGAGCCCATCGACACGGCGGCGGCCATCGCCCAGTACGAGAACGAGTCGAAGGCCTTGAACCGCTTCCCGCAGGGCCAGCCCACCAGCCCTTGCGGCACGGGCGCGGGCCTGGTCAACGGCATCCGCTACTACTCGGCCACGGGCAATGTAGCCAAGACCAATGTCCTGGACATCACCGACCTGCTGCACAGCGAGACCGTCGAGCCCAGCGACGGCTTCATGCCCGTGTGCACGACGCACTGGGGCCAGGTCATCCGCGACACCTACCCCTGGAACCACTACGACGAGATCAACCAGCTCTTCGGCCTGATCGGCATCGGCGCGCCCGACCCGGTGAGCTTTTACGTGCAGCAGGCCAACCGCTTGAAGCTGCTCGGCCTGTGAGACGCAATCATGGTCAGTGGCTGATGCCGGCCGGGCCCAGGCCGCCTTGCTCCAGCCACTCGCGCAGCGTGCGGACCATGTCGCGGTCGTTGTGCAGCCAGGCGCTGTGGCGGTAGTCGCTGTAGTAGGCCTCTTCGGCCGACTGGTCGCGCAGGGCCACGTACACGAAGCGCAGCACCATCTGGCCGGCCTGTGGCTCTTCGACCGTGATGGTCAGCTGGATGGGCGCCGTGTCGCCGTGCGCCTCGGGCGTGAACTTCAGGCCATCGGGCGGCGTCAGGCGCACCGTGTCGTGCAACTCGTGCGGGCCGAAACGCAGCGTGCGCTTGACCAGGCCGGGCTCGGTCTCGTGCCAGTCGCAGCTTTCCGGGCCGTTGGGAAAGCATCGGGGCGTCTGCACGCGGGCCATCAGGCCCAGCCAGAGCTGCGCGCGCGTGAAAGGCTGGACCACGCCCTGCAGGTCGGCCTGGGGTGAATTGATCTCGATGAGGTGTTCAAAACGCATGAGCGCAGCTTAATGCACGTGGCCGGCGCAGGCTTTCGCGATTTTTCGCATCACTGAATGCAAAGGGAAATTTGTTGACGCAGAACCACCCAAGGTCAGCGGGGTGATCCCAAGGTCAAGCATGGCAGGGATCGGGCAGACTACACTCGCGATGGCCTGCCGAAGCACTTGCTCGGCTTGCCCGCCTCCGTCAACTCCCGCCGCGTTCAGGCGCGGCCGCCTGCCCATGTCTCAGTGCACGACCTCCCCTTCGAATGAAGCTGCCGCGCAACCAGCGGCCAAGCCCATCCAGATCGTGCCCAAGAAGCCTGTGCTCAATGCGCACGGCTGCGGCGGCGACTGCACCGACCCCGAGTTCAACGATGGCCGCTGGCCGCGCACCAAGGTGCTGGAGCTGTTCAACCTGCCCTTCAACGACCTGATGTGGCGCGCCCAGCAGGTGCACCGCCAGCACTGGGATGCCAACGAGGTCGAGCACGCCACGCTGCTGTCGGTCAAGACCGGCGGCTGCCCTGAAGACTGCGGCTACTGCCCGCAATCGGCCTCGTACGACACGGGCATCGAAGCGAGCAAGCTGATGTCGCCCGACGAGGTGCGCGAGGCCGTGATCGCCGCGCGCGACGCCGGCGCCAGTCGCTTCTGCATGGGCGCCGCCTGGCGCGCCCCGAAGGACCGCGACATCGAGAAGGTCGCCGAGCTGATCGGCGTCATCAAGGACGAAGGCCTGGAAGCCTGCTGCACGCTGGGCATGCTCACCGGCACGCAAGCCCAGTCGCTCAAGGACGCGGGCCTGGACTACTACAACCACAATCTTGACACGGCGCCCGAGCTGTACGGCGACATCATCAGCACACACGACATGCAGGACCGGCTCGACACGCTGGCCCACGTGCGCGGCGCCCACATCAAGGTGTGCAGCGGCGGCATCGTGGGCATGGGCGAAACGCGCGAAGGCCGCGCCGGTTTGATCGCACAGCTGGCCAACCTGCCCGCCTATCCGGAATCGGTGCCCATCAACGACCTGGTGCGCGTGCCCGGCACGCCGTTGGCCGACACGCCTCAGCTCGATCCGCTCGAGTTCGTGCGCACGATCGCGGTCGCGCGCATCACGATGCCGACGGCGCGCGTGCGCCTGTCGGCCGGCCGCCAAGCGATGAGCGAGGCCGTGCAGGCCATGTGCTTCCTGGCCGGCGCCAACTCCAGTTTCTACGGCGACAAGCTGCTGACCACCGGCAACCCCGAGGTCGAGCAGGAACAGCTTGCTGATGGAGAAACTGGGGCTGCGCAGCGGCAAGGCCGTGACGGCGCGCATCGAAGCCGCTTGATCCGTTGCGGGGCAAGCAGCCGCGCAGATCAGCGCTTCTTGGGCACCCACGCCCAGACCATCTCGCACTGAATGGGCTCCTGCCCCGATTCGTGCCCGTGATGCTGACAGGCACGGTGACCTCGCCCTTGTCCTGCGTGAGGATCTGCTGGATCTGCTCGGGGCGCAGCTGGGCCACGGCCTTCATGTCGCCCTGCGAGCGCTTGACGGTAGCTGACCTTCATCGACTTGATGAGGGGCAGCTTGTCGTCGGGCACGTTCATGCCATCGCCGCGCAGTTGCTTGTTCTCCGCTTCGAGCTGACGAATGCGCTGCTGCTGCGTCGTCAGCGGTTTTGCCGAATACCAGGGCGGCGATGGCATGAACGTGCCCGACGACAAGCTGCCCCTCATCAAGTCGATGAAGGTCAGCTACCTCAAGCGCTCGCAGGGCGACATGAAGGCCGTGGCCCAGCTGCGCCCCGAGCAGATCCAGCAGATCCTCACGCAGGACAAGGGCGAGGTCACCGTGCCTGTCAGCATCACGGACGAATCGGGGCAGGAGCCCATTCAGTGCGAGATGGTCTGGGCGTGGGTGCCCAAGAAGCGCTGATCTGCGCGGCTGCTTGCCCCGCAACGGATCAAGCGGCTTCGATGCGCGCCGTCACGGCCTTGCCGCTGCGCAGCCCCAGTTTCTCCATCAGCAAGCGGTCACGCTCGACCTCGGGGTTGCCGGTGGTCAGCAGCTTGTCGCCGTAGAAAATGGAGTTGGCGCCGGCCAGGAAGCACATGGCCTGCACGGCCTCGCTCATCGCTTGGCGGCCGGCCGACAGGCGCACGCGCGCCGTCGGCATCGTGATGCGCGCGACCGCGATCGTGCGCACGAACTCGAGCGGATCGAGCTGAGGCGTGTCGGCCAACGGCGTGCCGGGCACGCGCACCAGGTCGTTGATGGGCACCGATTCCGGATAGGCGGGCAGGTTGGCCAGCTGTGCGATCAAACCGGCGCGGCCTTCGCGCGTTTCGCCCATGCCCACGATGCCGCCGCTGCACACCTTGATGTGGGCGCCGCGCACGTGGGCCAGCGTGTCGAGCCGGTCCTGCATGTCGCGTGTGCTGATGATGTCGCCGTACAGCTCGGGCGCCGTGTCAAGATTGTGGTTGTAGTAGTCCAGGCCCGCGTCCTTGAGCGACTGGGCTTGCGTGCCGGTGAGCATGCCCAGCGTGCAGCAGGCTTCCAGGCCTTCGTCCTTGATGACGCCGATCAGCTCGGCGACCTTCTCGATGTCGCGGTCCTTCGGGGCGCGCCAGGCGGCGCCCATGCAGAAGCGACTGGCGCCGGCGTCGCGCGCGGCGATCACGGCCTCGCGCACCTCGTCGGGCGACATCAGCTTGCTCGCTTCGATGCCCGTGTCGTACGAGGCCGATTGCGGGCAGTAGCCGCAGTCTTCAGGGCAGCCGCCGGTCTTGACCGACAGCAGCGTGGCGTGCTCGACCTCGTTGGCATCCCAGTGCTGGCGGTGCACCTGCTGGGCGCGCCACATCAGGTCGTTGAAGGGCAGGTTGAACAGCTCCAGCACCTTGGTGCGCGGCCAGCGGCCATCGTTGAACTCGGGGTCGGTGCAGTCGCCGCCGCAGCCGTGCGCATTGAGCACAGGCTTCTTGGGCACGATCTGGATGGGCTTGGCCGCTGGTTGCGCGGCAGCTTCATTCGAAGGGGAGGTCGTGCACTGAGACATGGGCAGGCGGCCGCGCCTGAACGCGGCGGGAGTTGACGGAGGCGGGCAAGCCGAAGCAAGTGCTTCGGCAGGCCATCGCGAGTGTAGTCTGCCCGATCCCTGCCATGCTTGACCTTGGGATCACCCCGCTGACCTTGGGTGGTTCTGCGTCAACAAATTTCCCTTTGCATTCAGTGATGCGAAAAATCGCGAAAGCCTGCGCCGGCCACGTGCATTAAGCTGCGCTCATGCGTTTTGAACACCTCATCGAGATCAATTCACCCCAGGCCGACCTGCAGGGCGTGGTCCAGCCTTTCACGCGCGCGCAGCTCTGGCTGGGCCTGATGGCCCGCGTGCAGACGCCCCAGCGCTTTCCCAACGGCCCGGAAAGCTGCGACTGGCACGAGACCGAGCCCGGCCTGGTCAAGCGCACGCTGCGTTTCGGCCCGCACGAGTTGCACGACACGGTGCGCCTGACGCCGCCCGATGGCCTGAAGTTCACGCCCGAGGCGCACGGCGACACGGCGCCCATCCAGCTGACCATCACGGTCGAAGAGCCACAGGCCGGCCAGATGGTGCTGCGCTTCGTGTACGTGGCCCTGCGCGACCAGTCGGCCGAAGAGGCCTACTACAGCGACTACCGCCACAGCGCCTGGCTGCACAACGACCGCGACATGGTCCGCACGCTGCGCGAGTGGCTGGAGCAAGGCGGCCTGGGCCCGGCCGGCATCAGCCACTGACCATGATTGCGTCTCACAGGCCGAGCAGCTTCAAGCGGTTGGCCTGCTGCACGTAAAAGCTCACCGGGTCGGGCGCGCCGATGCCGATCAGGCCGAAGAGCTGGTTGATCTCGTCGTAGTGGTTCCAGGGGTAGGTGTCGCGGATGACCTGGCCCCAGTGCGTCGTGCACACGGGCATGAAGCCGTCGCTGGGCTCGACGGTCTCGCTGTGCAGCAGGTCGGTGATGTCCAGGACATTGGTCTTGGCGACATTGCCCGTGGCCGAGTAGTAGCGGATGCCGTTGACCAGGCCCGCGCCCGTGCCGCAAGGGCTGGTGGGCTGGCCCTGCGGGAAGCGCGCGTTGAAGGCCTTCGACTCGTTCTCGTACTGGGCGATGGCCGCCGCCGTGTCGATGGGCTCGTTCGGGTGGCCGGTCAGCCAGTTGATCAGCTTGCCCACGCTGTTGAACACCTCGGGGTTGGACTGGGCCAGGCTCACCAGCTTCATCACGTTGCCGTGGCCATCGAGGTAGTGCGGTGTGCCGATCGTGGTGACGCTGGCGACGAGGTCGGGCGCGACGCCGGCCACGTAGCGCGAGGTGGTGCCGCCCTGGCTGTGGCCGATCAGGTTGAAGCGCTTGTGGCCGTCGGCTGCGGCCCACTGGCGCAACTGCTGCAGCAATTGCTCGCCGCGCACGGCGTCGCTGTTGATGGTCGACAGTGTGGCCACGTAGACCTTGGCGCCCGAGGCCCGCAGCGCCGCCGGCACGCCGTAGAAGTTGTCCGTGCCCAGCAGCGCGTCGTACTGCAGCATGCCGTGCACGAGCACGATCGGGTAGCGCGTCTGGGCCTGGAGAGCGGGGGCAGCGTGGGCGCCGGTCGTGGCGAGCGCGGCCAGGCCCATGGTCAGGCCGGCGGCCAGGCCGCGCAGGGCGGATGCGAAAGCGGATGAAAGGGTCATGGAAGGCTCCTTGATTGATAAGTGATTTGTTAATCACATATGTGAAGCGTTGTGCAAATGCGCGGATGCGGCAAGCGGGTTTTCCCGATGAAGGGCTGTTTGCGCTTCGGATGTGGCCCGAACGAGGGTCTAGGGGGATGACGATTCGCATGGAACGCATCACATTTGCAAACCTGAACCACCCCCAACCACAAAACCAAGAGGAAGAGGTCTTGCCATGATCAAGAAAAGCCTGCTGCTGCTCGCCAGCCTGTCGGCCCTGCTGGCATCGAACGCCCACGTGCTCGATGCCTCCTGCCAGCTCAAATACCCGATCGTGCTGTCGCACCACTGGGGCGCGCGGCCCATCTGCCCAGACCCGACGCTGACCGGCGCCCAGGCCTGCGTCGCCATCGAGGACTACGACCGTCTGTGTGTCGCCAAGGGCGTCGACGCCAGCGGTCAGCGTACCTGCGGGCAATGGCGCGTGCCGCCCGAAGACGCCGACCTGCCCCCGCGCGACCAGAACCAGTTCGACCCCACGCTCAAGCGCTCGCTGCTGAGCTACCACCGCTACTTCAGCCGTGCCATCGTCGACCGCCTGCGCCAGGCCTGCGGCAACAAGGTCTACCTGGCCGACAAGCCCATCCTGGCCTCGTACGAAGAGCGCGCCAAGTCGCTGCGCAACACGGTGATGCAGGCCCTGAGCGAGACGGGCGCGGCCAAAGTCATCGTGATGGGCATGTCGCAAGGCGCGCAGGACGCCCGCTACATGACCGCCGTGCTGCCCGTGAGCGACACCGATGCGGGCAAAGGGCAGATGAAGGACAAGGTGGCCGCCGTGGTGACGCTGGCGGGCGAAGACGGCGGCGCCGAATCGGCCTCGCTGCAGCTCGATCTGGTCTACCTCAGCACGGGCGGCGTGTGGTCCGACTACAGCAAGGCCGGCAGCTTCTGGGACGAGGCCGCCGCCAACCCGCTGTTCTGGTCACGCACGGTCAACGGCAGCAAGCAGTACGTGCTCAGTGAGAACTGCCAGGGCGCCAACTGCAACCTGATGACGCCGGACCAGCGCTATGCCTGGTCCCTGCGCGCCATGGCCGACCTGAGCACGCGCTTCATGCGCCCTTCGTGGCTGCAGACGGCCTTCGACTTCACGGGTGCGTGGCAGAGCCTCAAGTCGGTCACGGGCATGCGGTACGACCGTTGGGAAGACCAGATCCCCAAGTGGAAAGAGGCCAACAACGGCGTGCGCTACCTGAGCTATGCGAGCAGCATCCAGCTCTTCTCGCCCGCGTTCGACCGGCCCGAGGCGTATTACGGCATCCTGCTGCTGGCCGGGCCCAACGACGGCTATGTCAGCATCCCATCGCAGAAGTTCGACAACCCGCTGGCCTTCAACATCGAGCACGTCAAGACCTTCAGCGGCTCGATCCTGAGCCATGGCTATCACCACATGTTCTGGTCGGGGCGCAACGATGCGCTGTACGAGCCGCCCGTGGGCTCGCGCGAAGCCGCGCCTTATGACGGCAGCTCGGCCGATGTGTACCAGCAGATCGCGCGCGACCTGAAGCTGCGCGGCATGTGAGCGCCGATGAGCGCGGTCAACGCCGCGTTCAAGGCGCCAGCGGCAGCTTGACCGTGAAGCGCGAGCCCACGCCGAGCTCGCTGCTCACGCTCACGCTGCCCTGCATGCGCTCGGCCAGTTGCCTGACGATGTAGAGGCCCAGCCCCGAGCCCTCGACCTTGGCCGACACGGCCGTGACGCGCCGGAAGGCCTGGAACAGCTCGGCCGCATCCTGTGGCGCCAGGCCGATGCCGTCGTCGATGAAGTCGATGCACAGCATGCGGTCTTCCACATGCGCATCGACGTGCAGGTGGCCGCCCGGGTTGTTGTACTTGCAGCCATTGGTCAGCAGGTTGACGAAGATCTGCAGCAGGCGCTTGGGGTCGGCCAGCACGAGCGGCGCGGGCGAGGGCAGGCGGTCGGTGATCTCGACCTGGAAGCGCTGGCGCGCCGACTCGACCAGGTTCAGGCTGGCGTGCAGCACGGCGGCCGGGTCGCAAGGCTGGATGTGCATGCTGACCTCGCCGGTCTCGACCTTGCTGAGGTCGAGCACGTCTTCGACGAGGTTGAGCAACTGGTCGCCGGCATCCAGGATCCATCTGACCTGCTTTTCCTGCTGCCCGGCCAGCGGGTGCGTGCGGTCGATCGACAGCAGCTGCGCGAAGCCCAGGATGGCGTTGAGTGGCGTGCGCAGCTCGTGGCTGAGGCGCGACAGGAAGGCGCGTTGCGACGCGGCCACGCGTTCGGCCGCGTCGCGCTCGACGGCCAGTTGCGCGCGGGCTTTCTCTTGCGTGACATCGCGCACCACCCCGATCAGGCGCGTCGCTTTGCTGCTGGCGTCTTCGAGCACGCGGCCCGTGGTCTCGATGTGGCGCGACTGGCCATCCGGCAGGATCGTGCGCACGGTGATCTTGACCAGCTCGCGCGACTTCAAGGCGGTCTCGATGGCATGCGCGGAAGGCAGCACGTCTTCAGGCGCGATGAAGCGCCGCACCTCGTCGCGCTGCAGCACCGTGGGTTGGGCGTCGAGGCCGTACATGGCGGCCGTGCGTGCATCGATGCTGACCTGGCGCGTCTGCGCATCGAGCTCGAACAGGCCCAGGTCGCTGCCGGCCACGGCCAGCTCCCAACGCCGGTTGGCCTGTGCCATGGCATCTTGCTGCTCGGTCTGGCGGCGCAGCGTGCGGCGGATCATCAAGAGGCTCGCCAACGACAGCAGGACGGCCGACAGCCCCACGCTGGCCAGCAGCAGGCGCTCCGTGAAACGCGAGGCCACACCCAGGCTGGCGCTGAACTGCACTTCCGCGTCGCGCAGGGACTCGTTGAGCTGCTGGATGTCGTGCAGCGTCACCTGCGTGCCGATCTGGTCGCCCTTGTTGATGAACTCTTTCAAGACCAGCGCCCTGTCCTGCAGGCGGGCGATCAGGTTGTCACCCAGTTGCCACGCACCGAGCGCGTCCTTGAACATGGCCATGTCACCGAAGCGGATGAACAGCGTGATCATGCCGTCGATGTCGTCGGGGTGGTTGCCGCCGGCGGCCAGGCTGCGCCGGATCAGGGCCATGTCCCGCTGCGGCTTGGCCATCTCTTCGCGCGCGACGCGGTCGCCCAAGGGCACGGTGAGCGCTTGCTTGAACTGCTCGAATTCCATCGGGTCCTTGTTGACCGCGTAGGTGCGCAGGTGCTGGACCGCATCGGCGCGCGCCTTGGACCACAGGCTCTCGCCGCCCACGTAGGCGCGCACGGCGCCCAGCACCTTGACGCTGGACATGGCCAGCGCCCCGACCACGACGACCACGGCCAGCGAGGGCGCCAGCACATTGACATACAGACGCCAGCCTGGCGGGCGACGCGCGAGGTCGTTCATGGCTGGAGATCTTTCGCTGAATGCAAGCGTGGCGGCATCGCGTGGGTGGTGTGCGTGTGGCTGAAGAGGCCGGGCCTCAGGTGGGGATGGTGCTGTCGAGTTGATGGCTCTGTTCGATGATGGCGGCCAGCTTGCGGCCGGCGTCGGTCAGCTGATATTCGGTGCGCGGCGGCACTTGCGCATAACTGAGCTTTGTCAAAAGGCCATAAGCGTGCAATTTGCGCACACGGATCAACACGGATCGCGTGCATGACGCTAACAGAAAGGAACCATCATGAAAAGCGCCGCTGTTTTTTATCACGCAGGTTGCCCGGTATGAAGTCGGTGCCCGCGCTGGTGCTGGATGGCGATGTGTTTCACATCCACTTCGGCGCGCCGATGTCGGCCTCGACCGGCGCTTGACGACGCCCGCGCGGCCTGTGGCCATCGGTTCACAAGACCGGATGCGGCAAGGCCGTGGCGTGCGGGCTGGATGTGGCTGGACCGCGTCCGGCCTGTACGGCTTGGCGCAGTGCGGGCAGGCGCGCGGCGATGTCTTGCGGCACCGAGCCCAGGCCCCGCACGACGCACAAGGCGGCCGGGCCACAGGCCGCGAAGCGGCGCAACTCATCGGTTGCCAGCAGACCGCCGATGGCCACGACAGGCGCCGGGCTGTGCGTCACCCACCAGCGCAGGTTGCGCTCGCCTTGCGGGCGCCAGGGCATGTCCTTGGTCGTCGTGGCCTGGACAGGGCCGCAGGCGATGAGGCTCGCGCCGCAGCCGGCCGCACGGGCCAGTTCCCAAAGGCTGTGCGAGCTGAGGCCCAGCAGGATGCGGCCACGCGCGGCCAGCAGCCTGGCCTTGTCGGCATCGCGCAAGGCCAGCAGGTCTTCCTGGCCCAGGTGCAGGCCCAGCTTGAGCTTGGATGCGTCAGTCACATGAGGCGCATGGAGCAAGCGCAGCGCGGCTTGCCAGTGGTCGTTGATGAACAAGGTGCCGCCGTGTTCGGTGCAGTGCCGGGCGCTGGCCTTGATGTGGGCCTGGGCGCCCTCCATGGCCTTGTGGCGCAGTTGCAGGCAGCCGAGGCCCGCCTGGGCCGCGGCTTCGATCATGGCGCTGTCGGGCAGGATGCCGTAGAGCCCGTCGGCAGGCGGGGTGAAGGGCTTGAACAGCGGCTTGTTTGTGTCATCGCCATGGGTGAGTTGCCATGGCAAATCGTGCCCCAGGCCCAGATAGGGCAAGGGGCCGAGTGGCTTGGCCGTACCCGCGATCACCGGCCCCGCGCCTTGGCCTGCCGCATGGCTGTTCAGCAGTGCCTGGTGCGTCGTCATCTTGCCGATCACGATGGCATCGGCGCTGTTGTGGCCCAAGGCCAATGCGCTCGCGCAGGCCGTGGCGAAGGTGCAGCCGCTGCCGTGGTGATGCGGTGTGTCGACGCGCGGTGCGCACAGCCAGCCCTGGGCATGCGGCACGCTCATCCAGTCGACGGCCCAGCCTTCATGCGGTGCATCGCCACCCGTGATGACCACGCCTTGTGCGCCCATCTCGCGCAGGCGCTCGGCGAGCCGGGGCGTGTCTTCCCGCGGGCCGTTGTGCACGCCGTCGAGGCCGAGCAGGCGCCGCGCTTCGGCCCGGTTGGGCGTGAGCAGCGTGGCGCGCGGCAGCAGCTCGCGGCGGTAGGCCCACAGCACGGTGTCGTCGGCGAATGCCGCGCCGCCGGCCGATGCACCCAGCACCGGGTCGACGACCAGGGCCAGGTTCGGGTTGTCGATGCGCAGCCTGTCGACCCAGCGGGCCATGGCCTCGATGAGCGCGACGTGGCCGAGCAGGCCCGTCTTGATGACGGCCGGCGGCATGTCCATGGACAAGGCCTTGAGCTGTGCTTCGAGTTGCGTCACGGGCACGGCGAACACGGCCTCGACCCCGTTGGAGTGCTGGGCCGTGATGCTGGCGATGACAGGGCACAAGTGCGTGCCCAAGGCATCGGCGGCGCGCTGGTCGGCGCTCAGGCCGGCGCCGCCGCTGCTGTCGTGGCCCGCGATGCTCCAGACGATGGGTGGGCGAAGCGGGGAGGGCGTCTCGACAGGCATCACAGCAACACGAAAGGTTGGCCGCCGACGGGTGTGGTGGCCACGGCCACGTCGCTGGTCGGCATCAGGCCTGCGAGAAAGCCTTGCCGGCCCGCCTGCACGGCGTGCGCGAAGGCCTCGGCCATGCGCACGGGCTGCCGCGATTGCGACACGGCCGAGTTGAGCAGCACCGCATCCATGCCCAGCTCCATCGCGGCCGTGGCATGCGAGGGCGCGCCCAGGCCCGCATCGACGATCAGCGTGATGCCCGGCAGGCGCGCGCGCAAGGTGCGCAAGGCCCAGGGGTTGAGCAGGCCCAGGCCCGAGCCGATGGGCGCGGCCCAGGGCATGAGGATGCGGCAGCCGGCATCGACCAGGCGCTGCGCGCTGACGAGGTCGTCGGTGCAATAGGGCAGCACCTCGAAGCCATCGCTGATTAGTTGCCGCGCGGCCTCGACCAGCTCGAAGGGATCGGGCTGCAGCGTCTGCTCGTCGCCCACGACCTCCAGCTTGATCCAGTTGGTATCGAGCAGCTCGCGGGCCATGTGGGCCAGCGTGACGGCCTCGCGCGCGCTGCGGCAGCCGGCCGTGTTGGGCAGCAGGTGCGCGCCTTGCGTCTGGGCCGTGTCGCGGATGATCTGCACGAAGCCGTTGTCGCCGCCGCCGGGCACGGCCAGCGTGCGCTTGAGGCCCAGCGTGAGCACCTGCGAGCCCGATGCCTCGATGGCCTCGCGCAGCACCTGCGGCGATGGGTAGCCCGCCGTGCCCAGCAGGAAGCGGCTGTGCAGCGTGGTCTCGCCGATTTGCCAGCTGTCCACGCTCAGCCTCCGGTGATAGGCGAGAAGCACATCACGGTGTCGCCTTCGTCGAGCACGAAGCCCGTGCGCGCGCCGCGTGCCACGAACTGGCCGTTGACGGCCGTGGCCACGCAGGCGGGCGTCTTGTTCTGCCCGGCCACGATCTGGTCGACCACGATGTCGAGTGTGCTGCCGGCGGGCACGCTCAGGTGGCCGTGGTCCGTGCGGATGGTGATCTGGTAGTCCAGGGCCTTGTCAGGTGAACTGGGTGTGGTCATGGTCAGGTACACAAAGCAGGGTCGAAGATGGGATGGGCCTGATGCAGGCCGATGCGGTCCAGCGCTTCATCGACGAGCGAAGGCGCCAGCAGCCAGCCATGCCGATACAGGCCGTTGATGCGGACCAGCCCGGGCTCGATGTGGATGGCGGGCCGGTGGTCGGGCAGGGCGGGGCGCAGGTTGGTGTCCATGCGCAGGATGCGGGCCTCGGCCAGATCGGGGATCACGCTGTGCGCCGCCGCCATCAGCTCGACGGCCGATCGCAGCGACATGGGCGAGCGGTCTTCGGTTTCGATCTCGCTGGCGCCCACGAGCACGACATCGCCCGGCCGGGGCACGATGTAGACGCGATGGCGCGGGTGCAGCAGGCGCACGGGCCTGTGCAGCGTCACGCCGGGTGCATGCAGCCACACCACTTCGCCGCGCACGCCGCGCACGGACATGTCGGGCTTGGCGCCCACGCCGCGCAGATCGAAGACCCAGTCGAAGCGCTGCGTCTGGGCCGAGCGCGGGCCTTGGACATCGAGCGCATGCGGCGCCAACTGCCGCGCGGGCCGGGCCCAATGCCATTGCACATTCGGCGCATCTTCGAGCAGGCATTGCAGCGTGCGCACGGTGTCGATGTGGCCTTCGCCGTGCAGCATCCAGGCATGCAAAGGGCCGGACGCACTGTGCAGGCCAGGCTCGATCTGCTGCAGCTGTTGCGTGCTCAAGGCTTCGGGCGGTCGCTGCGCATGGGCAGGCCTGAGCTCAGGCCCGGCGGGCGGGCCATCGAGCCGCGCCATCACGCGCCGCGCCGCGCCCAGATCGGGCCCGTGTGCCACCAGCAAACTGCCGCGCTGCGCGAACTGCGGCGGCCGGTAGCTGCGCGACGACAAGGCGCCCGTGATCTGCTCCCACCGCCGGATTCGAATGCCAGCCGCGTGCGGCCACATCGGGCTCGGCCGTCTCCAGCTCGGCCAAAGGGCTGAGCATGCCGGCCGCCGTGAAGCCCGCCGCGCCATGCCCGTCGTAAGCGGGTTGCGGGCCGGGCGCCGGGTCGAACACGCTCACGCGATGGCCCTGGTGCGCCAGCGTCCAGGCCACGAGCCGGCCCAGCAGGCCCGCGCCCGCGATGCCGATGTTCAATGCACTCATGATGGCGCTGACCGTTGATCAGGCCGCCTTGATCGGGATGTAGAGCTCGCCGCCCACTTCCTTGAACTCGGCGGACTTGTCGGCCATCCCACGGGCGATGGCTTCGCCATCGGCCACACCTTGTGCCACCGCGAACTCCCGCACCTCCTGCGTGATCTTCATCGAGCAGAACTTCGGCCCGCACATTGAGCAGAAGTGCGCCACCTTGGCCGCGTCCTTGGGCAGCGTCTCGTCATGGAAGTCGCGCGCGGTCTCGGGGTCCAGGCCCAGGTTGAACTGATCCTGCCAGCGGAAGTCGAAGCGCGCCTGCGAGAGCGCATCGTCACGCGCGCGCGAGCCCGGATGGCCCTTGGCCACATCGGCCGCATGCGCCGCGATCTTGTAGGCAATGAGGCCTTGCTTGACGTCGTCGCGGTTGGGCAGGCCCAGGTGCTCCTTCGGGGTCACATAGCACAGCATGGCCGTGCCCATCCAGCCGATCATGGCCGCGCCGATGGCCGAGGCGATGTGGTCGTAGCCCGGCGCGATGTCGATGGTCAGCGGGCCGAGCGTGTAGAAGGGCGCCTCATGGCAGTGCTTGAGCTGCTCGGTCATGTTGGCCTGGATCAGGTGCATGGGCACGTGGCCAGGGCCTTCGATCATCGTCTGCACATCGTGCTGCCACGCGATCTGCGTGAGCTCGCCCAGCGTCTTCAACTCGGCGAACTGCGCTTCGTCATTGGCATCGGAGAGCGAACCAGGGCGCAGCCCGTCGCCCAGCGAGAAGCTCACGTCGTAGGCCTTCATGATCTCGCAGATCTCTTCGAAGTGCGTGAACAGGAAGTTCTCCTTGTGGTGCGCGATGCACCACTTGGCCAGGATCGAGCCGCCGCGCGAGACGATGCCCGTGCGCCGGTTGGCCGTGAGGTGGATGAAGGGCAGGCGCACGCCCGCGTGGATGGTGAAGTAGTCGACGCCTTGCTCGGCCTGCTCGATCAGCGTGTCGCGGTAGATGGCCCAGGTCAGGTCTTCGGCCACGCCGCCGACCTTCTCGAGCGCCTGGTAAATGGGCACGGTGCCGATGGGCACGGGGCTGTTGCGCACGATCCAGTCGCGCGTGGTGTGGATGTGCTTGCCGGTGGACAGGTCCATCACGTTGTCGGCACCCCAGCGGATCGCCCACACGAGCTTTTCAACTTCTTCTTCGATCGACGACGTGACCGCCGAGTTGCCGATGTTGGCGTTGATCTTGACCAGGAAGTTGCGGCCGATCGCCATCGGCTCCAGCTCGGTATGGTTGATGTTGGCCGGGATGATGGCGCGGCCGCGTGCCACCTCGTTGCGCACGAACTCGGGCGTGATGATCTGCGGGATCGCGGCGCCCATCGCGTTGCCGCGCAGGCGCGCTTCGCGCGCCGAATCGGTGCCGTACTTGCTGCGCCAGTCTTCGGCCAGCTCGATGCGGCGCTGGTTCTCGCGCAAGGCCACGAACGCCATCTCGGGCGTGACGATGCCCTTGCGTGCGTAATGCATCTGCGTCACGTTGTGGCCGCTCTTGGCGCGGCGTGGCGTGCGCTGCAGGCCCGCGGCGGCGGCACGCAAGGCGGCCATGCGCTCGTCGTGGCGCTCATCGGGCTTGAGGCCATCGTCCATCGCCTGGATCGAGCGGCCTTCATACGTTTCGGTGTCGCCACGCGCCACGATGGCCGCTTCGCGCACGGCCGGCAGCCCTTTGGTCACGTCGATGCTGACATCGGGGTCGGTATACGGCCCCGAGCAGTCGTACAGCGTGATGTTTTCGCCATTGGTCAGCGAGACCTCGCGCATGGGCACCCTTATGTTTGGATTCACGCCATCGTGGCTGCCAGTCACATAGACCTTGCGCGAGGCGGGCAACGGCTCGCGCGTCAGACGTGTGAGTTCGCTCAGGGCTTGCAGGGCAACGGCTTGATCGGGTGCATTCATGGGGGCAGCTCCATCGGGTGGCAGTGGTCGACACGTGCTCCGAGGGTGCCTGGGCCGATCTGGTCGGCCTGACCTCATGCGCCCACTTCGGGCGTCATCAGGTCAGTCAGTGCAGCTCTTCTTTCGCCGGTATGAGCCGGATCAAGTTCAGCGGGTTCGGTATGCCATCTCAGCGCCTGCACATATCTCATGTGAGGCACACCCCGGAGCAGTGCGCAGTGTACGCGCAGTTCGGGATGGGGCCGCGTAAAGGCGTGTCAGCGGCTCAGGCGGCTGTCGAAATCACCGCTGGATTGCATGGCGGTCAAGGCCGGCGAACCCGACATCATCGAGGGCTTGTCGACGCTGGCGTTGTGGCCGCCCTCGAACACCTTGGACGGCGTGAAGCGCGCGAGCAAGCGCGTCAACGACTGGTTGGCCTCATTGGGCGTCGGGCCGATCAATGTGAGCACGAGGGCTAACGGGGCGATGGCAAACAGCGGGCGCATGACAGGGGTGGTATGACGTATACCTGTTGTTATGGGTATGAGCAAACGAGTGTAGGGAGCCGTCTTTTCGGTCACCATCCCCGGCACGGGGGGGAACCCCACCCCTGTTCATGGGGTTGCTGCGCCGCAGCATGACGGCGTGTCTGATAAAGACAGTCGTCAGTCGGTCGTGCGGCGGACGATGTGGACGCGCTGCTCGCGATGGTCCCGTGCGGGCGTCGTGGCCTGACCACAGTTGCCGCAGCCGCTGCCGCATGACCCTGACGACGCAGGGGCATCGATCTGGCCGCAAGCGCCCCCGCCTGTGTCGGCCCGAGGCGCGGCCGGCGCCTTGTTGAACAAGCCCGCCAGGCCCGGCCACCAGCGGCGCGCCACATAGGCCAGCGCGCCCGCGCCGATGGCCAGTGTCGCGATGGTCTGCCAGTCGGTGTGCATGTCAGGCGCTCCAGTGCAATGCCAGGCGGTACACGACGAACGAGGCCCCGTAGGCCAGTGCGAACAGGTAGCCCAGCATGATCATCGGCATGCGCCAGCCATTGGTCTCGCGCTTGACCACGATCAGCGTCGACAAACATTGCGGCGCGAACACGTACCAGGTCATCAGTGACAAGGCCGTGGGCAGCGTCCAGGCATGCTGGATCAGGCCCTGCAAGGCGCTCGACAGCTCATCGCCCGTCTGCGACATCGAATAGACCGTGCCCAGCGCGGCCACGGCCACTTCGCGCGCGGCCATGCCCGGCACGAGCGCGATGCAGATCTGCCATGTGAAACCGATGGGCGCGAAGAGCACTTCCAGGCCGCGGCCCAGCATGCCCGCCAGGCTGTACTCGATGGCCGGGCCGGTGGCGCCGACAGGCGGCGCGGGGAAGTTCGACAGGAACCACAGGATGATCATCAGCGACAGGATGATCGTGCCCACGCGCTTGACGAAGATGCTGGCGCGCTCCCACAGGCCCTGGCCCAGGTTGCGCAAGTGCGGCACGTGGTAGTCGGGCAGCTCCATCAACAAGGGCTGCACGCCGCCTTGCTTCATCACCAGCTTGAGCACGAGCGCCACGATCATCGCCGACACGATGCCCGCCATGTACAGCGCGAACAGCACGAGGCCTTGCAGGTTGAACACGCCCCACACGGTCTGCGCGGGGATGAAGGCCGCGATCAGCAGCGCGTACACGGGCAGGCGCGCCGAGCAGGTCATCAAGGGCGCGATGAGGATGGTGACCAGGCGGTCGCGCGGGTCGGCGATCGTGCGCGTCGACATGATGCCGGGGATGGCGCATGCGAAGCTCGACAGCAGCGGGATGAAGGCGCGGCCCGACAGACCCACGCTGCCCATGACGCGGTCGAGCAGGAAGGCGGCGCGCGGCAGGTAGCCTGAATCTTCAAGCGCGAGGATGAAGCCGAACAGGATCACGATCTGCGGCAGGAAGACCAGCACGCTGCCCGCGCCGCCGATCACGCCGTCGACCAGCAGGCCGCGCAGCATGCCGTCGGCCATGTGTGCCTTGACCAGATCGCCGAGGTGGCCCATCGAGGCATCGATGAAGTCCATCGGCGCCTTGGCCCAGCTGAACACGGCCTGGAAGACGAAGAACATCAGCGCAGCCAGGATCAGCGGGCCGAACACCGGGTGCAGCACATAGCGATCAAGTGCGGCGGTCAGGCGCGAGCCGTGCTCGGGCGTGGTCACGCAGTCGGCCAGCAGGCGGCTGACGCGCTGGTGCGTGTCTTCGACGGGCGTCTGCGCGATGCGCTGCATCTGGCGCGGCGCGGCAGGCGTTGGCAGGCGCGGCCAGTCGAGCTTGTCGAGCTGTTCGAGCAGGGCGCGTTCGCCGCCCGACTGCACGGCCACGGCCTCCACGACCGGGATGCCCAAAGCGGCCTGCAGCCTGGCGATGTCGATGTGGATGCCGCGCTTGGTGGCCAGGTCCATCATGTTGATCGCCAGGACCATCGGCACGCCCAGCGTCTGCAGCTCGAGCACCATGCGCAGGTTCAGACGCAGGTTGGTGGCATCGACCACGCAGACCAGGCCGACCGGCGCCGACTCGCCCGCGCGCACGCCCGCGATCACGTCGCGCGTGATGGCTTCATCGGGCGTGACGGCCAGCAGGCTGTAGGCGCCGGGCAGGTCGAGCAGGCGCCAGGCCTGGCCTCGCGGCGACACGAACTGGCCTTCCTTGCGCTCGACCGTCACGCCCGCGTAGTTGCCGACCTTCTGGCGCGCGCCCGTGAGGCGGTTGAACAGCGCGGTCTTGCCGCAGTTGGGGTTGCCGACCAGCGCGATCAGTGGCGAACTCGACACATCAGGTGCCACGGCGGACATGCTGTCTCCTCCCGGGGCTTACGCCAGCACGACTTCGATCAGCGAGGACTCCAACTTGCGCATGGCGAAAGTGCTGGTGCCCACACGCACCGCCAGAGGGCCGCGACCAAAGAAAACGCGGCGCAGGACCTGCACGCGCTCGCCGGGCACGAAGCCCAGCTCCATCAGGCGGCGCTTGAGCGCGCCGCCGTCGTGATGGTGGGTCTTGATGTCCTGGATCGTCGCCACGGTCCGCACGGGCAGTTTGTCCAGCGTGGTGGACGGCAACTCGCTGCGATGGGCGGAATGTGTCGATTTCATGAAGGCATTCTAGTTTCAAATGCGAACGATTCGCAATGCCTTTACTTGACCAATGTCACGGAAGTGGGATTGCGTCACCCTCAATCGAGGGGCGGTTCAGGGGCGGTTCATTCCTTGAGCAGGGGCGCGTCATCAGGCGGACTTGATGCGGCGCATCAGCGTCTTGCCCAGGTCGGGCGCGTGCAAGGTCACGCTCTCGCCGGGCGTGGGGATCTTGAAAGGCACATAGCCCCGGTCCGTCCACAAATAGAAGCGCCATCGCGGGTCATGCAAAGGCCGGTCGAAATGGAACAGCACCGACACGGGCGCGCCCTGCGGCGACACCTCTGTGACCGTGACCTTGATCGGCCCGCCGTCGAGCACATCGCCCGCCTTGATCGGGTGCACGCTGATGTCGCGGCCCATGCTGTCCGTGAAGACCTTCGGCCCGCCCGAGATCTGCAGCGTCGAGGCATCGATCATCGCGACCTTCAGATCCTGCATGCCGTTGGCCAGCGCGTGCAGCGATGCCGGGTTGTGCATGCCGAAGTACTGCCGCACCAGCGGGTAGAAGTAGACCAGCGGCGCGACAGGCGGGTTGAGCAGCACCACGCGCTGGTCGGGCGCATTCGCCGCATCGGGCAGCGAAAGCGGCTCGTCGACCGTGGCCGGCGACATGACGCGCTTCTTGAGCGCCGAGTATGCCACCGTCTGGATCGGGAAGAACACCATGTGCACGACCAGGCTCAGGCCCAGCAGCACGCGTCCGCCCTGGGCCAGCCAGCCGTGCGGCATGCGGGCCTGCTCGACCATGTTGATCAGCAGCATGGCCAGCAGCGCGCAAGCGCCGATCTCGGTGTTGAGCAGCAGCCGGTCGTTGGCTTCGGAGGCGCACATGGGCACCAGCGCGAACAAGGCGCCCAGGCCGAAGAAGCGCGCCAGCGGCGTGCGCCACAAGCCGTAGAAGCTGGCCGCCAGCAGGAACAAGGCGATGACCGCGGTCGCGCCCGCCGCATACAGCACCTGGACTTGCGGCGGCACGTTGTTGATCGAGGCCGAAGGCACGCCGAACAGGGCCGCCAGCAAGAGCGCGGGCAGGCGCAGCAGCATCGCATGGGCGAAGCGCCAGGGCGCGGCGCCCGGGTCGATGTAGAAGGCCGAGTCCGTCGTGCCGTAGCCCAGCCACTGGTAGCCCAGGCGCCACACGACCACGATGGCCAGGAACGGCAGCACGGGCTGCAGGCGCCGGCCCCAGGAGCGCGCGGGCGAGAAGGCCAGGCAGTAGGCGACGAAGTAGCCCATCGTGCCCACGGCGGCCTCGGCCGACAGCAGCGCCAGCGTCAAGAAGAGCCCGGCCAGCCAGCCCTGCCTGGACGAGGCCGTGCTGCGCCACTGGTGGAAAGCGCCGATGGCCATCACGGTGAAGCACCCGGCGACCAGCTGGTTGCGTGCCGCCAGCCAGGTCACGGGCGTGAGATGCAGGCTGCTGAGCGCGAAGACCAGCACGGCCAGGCCGGCCTGCGTGCGCGAGGGGTTCAACTGCAGGTACAGGCGCCCCAGCAGCCAGATCAACAGGCCATACCACAGCGTGCTGTGCAGGTGCATGAGCATGGGCGAGTGCGGCCAGAGGCGGTAGTCCAGCCAGTGCGTCCATTCGGCCAGCGGGCGCCAGAACGAGAGGCGCACGTCATTGGCGGCCCACCACATCACCTGGCCGGAGGCCTTCAGGTGCAGGATCTTGTCGCTGTGGCCGTCGAAGAAGTCGAACAGGCCCCAGGGCGAACCGGGCTTGGCATCGTGCGTCTGCCCGGTCAGCAGCGACCAGTGGATGAAGTCATCGAGCATCAGGCCCGCGTTGAGGGCGGGCAATGTCAGCGCCATGCCGAGCAAAGCCAGCCAGGGCAGACGACGGGGGTCGGACAACCATTTCAGAAACCGCATGATAGGTACGTCATGAGCAAATCAATGTATTTGTCATGACAGATTACCTAACAAATGTCGGCCACATGACGATGGTGATGGTTAACGATATCCGCTGTTTGAGGGGGCGTGGCCTCGCTGCTGGGAAGATTTGGTGACAGTTTGTGAATACTCCCCCCGGTTTCGGTGAGGGTTATGCCAAACGGGGGGGCGGTTCTGGAGCACACGGCACATCACCTGCGGCCAATCACTCGCGGTAATAGACCATCTGGTGCGTGCTCGCCAGCAATTGCCCGGCATCGCTCCAGACCTCGGCGCTCTGGTCGTAATAGCCGTTGCGGTAGGCCAGGGCGCGGGCGCAGGCCAGCACGTGGCGCTCGCCTTGTTCGGCCAGCAAGGCCGCGTCGGCATGGAAGAAGACCGTGAGCGACACCGTGCCGATGGGCGTGAGCGCGCGGCGGCGGATGAAGATGCGCGGGAAGAAGCTGTCGCAGATCGATGCGAGCGAGGGGAAGTCCAGCGGGCGCGGCGGCTCGTCGCGCACCCACATCTGCGTGTGCGCATGCGTTTGCGCGACGCCATCGAAGGCTTCGGGCATGCCGCCTTGTGCGAAGCGCATGTCGTAGCGCTGCACCCAGGTTGGCGCAGCCGTGGTGACCAGCGGTCGCAGATCGGCGGCCGGCGGCATGCCTTGCGGCGCCTCGGCCTCGCTGGCCGACCACGTGCTGCGCCGCTGCGCGAACACGGCCGTGGCCGTGCCGACCAAAGCGCCTTGCTGCAAGAGCTGCAGCGTCCAGTGCTGCGTGGAGCGGTTGCTGCGCACGGGCTCGGCGTCGATCTCGAACGGGCCATCGGCGATGGGCGCCAGGAAGTTCACGGTCAGCGAAATGGGCTCGCCCTGGCGTTGCGGGTGCAGCAGGATGGCGTTCAGCAGCGCGGCCGTCGTGATGCCGCCGAACGGGCCGACCATGTTGGCGTAGGCGGGGCTGGTGGCGCCGACGAAGCGGTTGGACTCGACGGCTTCGAGCCGGATGGCGGAATCAAATGCGTGCGACATGAGGTGCTTGTCTTTTTGGGTAGTGATCGCTATCCTATAAAATCAGCCATCCAGGGTCAAGTTCTTCTGTCACGCGAGGCAATCGGTTTTCGGCATGCGCTATTCCAAAGAGCACACGCAGCAGGTCCGGCGCAAATTGCTGTCGGACAGCGGCAGCCATGCCAAGAAGCACGGCTTCGCCGCCTCGGGTGTGGACGCGCTGGCCGCTTCCGCGGGCGTGACCATCGGCTCGCTCTACAAGCACTTCGCATCCAAGGAGGCTTTGTTCGCCGAAGTGATTCAAGCGGAGATGCAGCGCACGGTGGCGATGTTCGCCTCGCTGGGCGAGGGCGACGTCGATGCATTGCTCAAGAGCCTGTCGGCGTATGCGAGCCTGGCGCACGTCAAGGCGCCGGAAGCCGGTTGTCCTCTGCCTGTTCTGGCGGCGGAAGTGGCGCGTGCGCCCGATGCGGTGCGGGCCTCGTTCGAAGCGGGGCTGCTGACCCTCCAGGGGGTCTTGAGCAAGGTGACGGGCTCACCTGATGTGGCGTGGGCCTTGCTGGCGCAAAGTGTCGGTGCGGTCATGCTGGCGCGGGCCATGCATGGTGAGGCGCATCAAAAGCGCTTGCTGTCCGCAACGCGGACAACGGGCGCGGCCTTGGTCAAGTCCCTGGGCAAGGGACGAAAACGCGGCGGTTGAGCCAGCGACACATCAACAAGCCATGGCCCGGTTGCGCGAACGAAGCGGCTTGCATGACCCCGCGTCGGACATCGGGCCGCGCTTGGCCAGGTGGTAGGTCAGGGACATGGCGATGCAAAAGGCCAAGGCATCGGTCGGCACTGCATCGGACGCTTCGAACACGATGGCGCGGTTGCCTTCGAAGCGGAAGTCGTGAGGAAACAGATGGCGAAACGTCTCGACGAGCGTCGTCTTGCAGTGGAAATACATCGCATATTGCGAGGGACTGGAGGGCTTCCAGTCGATGCGCACGGCGCTGCCACTCTTCGTCTGTGTGGTCACATAGGCAGGCTCGCCCCACTTGAGCGTTTCCTCGATGGCGCCGACGCCATCGGTCGAGGCCGCGGTGTCCAGGATCAGCTTGCGCAGCGCCATCAACTTGCGCCGCATGACCGGCGGATAGTTCTCAAACACTTTGGCGACTGCGGCGTTCTCGAACGGATGCATGACGTGCTCCCAAAAAAGTTGGCCATGTCGGCCGAGTCGAAACAGCGACGCCATGCTGCGCGATGTGGTGGTCCTCGTCAAGCCAATGCATGCTCGATTGGCGCTGACCCGCGCGTGCATGCCAAGTACTGTGCGCTGCTGGCGCCTGATGAACTCGAGCGCATGCGGCGTTTCAAGACCGAGCCATTGCAGAGGGAGTATCTCGCCACCAGGGCGCTGTGTCGGCGCACCCTGTCGAGGTACGAACATGTGGATGCGGGCAGCTGGACCTTCCTTGCCAATGCGCGTGGGCGTCCGACCCCAATAGGGGGAAAATCCTCATCCACCACTTCCAGACCCTTTTGCATGTCCTTGATTCATAAGGACTTTTTTTGCGCGAATTTGCACTCGAATCGCTTGTAAGTCTTTGATTTCATTGAACTTTTTTTCGCTTCGCCCTTGTTTTAGGGGTGCGGATCAGTTAAAGTGGGATTTAGTGCAAATTCGTGGGGTTTTGTGTGAGTCTGATCTTCCAAGGGGCATCAGCGTTGTCGCTGGACGCAAAGGGGCGCATGGCCGTCCCTTCGCGCCATCGTGACGCCCTGCAAGCCCTTTGCGCAGGCCAGCTGACCATCACCAAGAACCCCGATGGCTGCCTGATGGTGTTCCCGCGCCCCGCGTGGGAGTCCTTCCGCGACAAGGTCGCCGCCTTGCCGATGTCGGCCTCGGGCTGGAAGCGCATCTTCCTGGGCAATGCCATGGACGTCGAGATCGACAGCGCCGCGCGCGTGCTGGTGTCGCCCGAGCTGCGCAGCGCGGCCGGCATCACCAAGGACGTGATGCTGCTGGGCATGGGCAGCCACTTCGAGCTCTGGGATGCCCAGCGCTACGCCGCCCACGAGGCCGAGGTCATGGCGCAACCCATGCCCGACGCCCTCCAGGACTTCACCTTCTGACGCGATGAGCGAAGGCGGCACACCTTGGCAGCATCAAACCGTCCTGCTGCACGAGGCGGTCGATGCCTTGTGGGATCCGGTTTCCGGACCGCGGGCGCGGGGTGTCTATGTGGATGCCACGTTCGGTCGGGGCGGCCACTCGCGCCTGATTTTATCGAAGCTGGGTCCCGAGGCGCGCTTGCTGGCGCTGGACCGCGACCCCGATGCCATCGCGCATGCGACGACGGGCGCGCAGGCCATCGGCGACCCGCGCTTTCGCATCGCGCATGCGGCGTTCTCGTCGTGGGCCGATGTGGTGGACGAGCTGGGCATGGGGCCCGTGCAGGGATTGCTGATGGACATCGGCGTGTCGTCGCCGCAGATCGACAACCCGGCGCGCGGTTTCAGCTTCCGCTACGACGCGCCGCTGGACATGCGCATGGACACGACGCAGGTCGAGAGCGCGGCCGACTTCCTGGCGCATGCCTCGGTCGACGAGATCACGGAGGTCATCCGTGAGTACGGCGAAGAACGGTTTGCTTGGGCCATTGCAAAGGCGGTTGTCGCTCGCCGCGACGAGGGCCAGCCTCTGCGCACCACAGCCGAGCTGTCGGCACTCGTGGCTCGTGCGGTCAAGACCCGCGAGCATGGGCAGGACCCTGCCACCCGCACCTTCCAGGCTCTTCGGATTCACGTCAACCGTGAACTCGGCGAGCTCGAGGATGCGCTGGAGTCTGCCTTGAAGGCGCTGGCGCCGGGCGGGCGCCTGGCGGTCATCAGCTTCCATTCGCTGGAGGACCGCATCGTCAAGACCTTCATCGCGAAGCACAGCCGCGAAGAGGTCGATCGCCGCGTGCCGTTCGCGCAGCCGAAGCCCTTGATGCTGAAGGCCATTGCGCGCATCAAGCCATCCGAAGCGGAAGTGGCGGGCAACCCGCGTTCGCGCTCCGCCGTGCTGCGCGTGGCCGAGCGCACCGATGTGCCTTATGCCGAGCAGGCATCGGGTGATGCGGGCAAGGGGCGCGGCAAGGCTGCAGGCAAATCGGCCGGCAAGAAGGGGGGCCGTCGGTGATGGCGCGCCTCAACATCGTGCTGGCCGTGGCCGTGCTGCTGAGCTGCCTGTGGCTCATCCGCACCAGCTATGAAGCGCGCCACTTGTATGTGGAACTCGAGAAGGCGCAGTCGCAATCGCACGAGCTGCAGATCGACTATGAGCGCCTGCAGGTCGACAAGCGCGCCCAGGCCACACCGCTGCGCGTCGAGAAGCTGGCGCGCGAGAAGCTGCACATGTTCAACAACAGCCCGTCGTACACGCACTATGTGAGCACGGCGGCATCGGGCGTGGTCGTGCCGGGCGAAGCCCAGCAGGGGGTGCAGCCATGAGCCGCTTCGGTGCGCTGATGCGTCGCCTGCGCGGGCAGCCGCGTCGCCAGAGCAAGGGCGCGATGCCCACCGTGCGCTACGCGACCAGCCCGCTGCTGGCTTCGCGCACGCCGCCTTGGCGCGTCAAGTTTTTGATCGGTGCCATCGGGCTGGGCTTTGCCGTGCTGATCGGCCGTGCTGCCTGGATCCAGATCATCCACAACGACTTCTACCTGCAGCAAGGCGCCAGCCGCTATGAACGCCGCATCGAGCTGCAGGCCAACCGCGGCCGAATCCTCGATCGCCACGGCGACATGCTGGCGTCGAGCGTGCCCGCGCCCTCGCTGTGGGCCATCCCCAAGGACATGGACGCCTCGCGCGACGACCTCAGGGCGCTGGCCAAGCTGCTGGGCATGCCGTTGACGGATCTGCAAAAGCGCCTGTCGTCGAGCCCGAACTTCGTGTGGCTGCGCCGCAAGGTCGAAGACAACGTGGCCGAGAAGGTGGCCGAGCTCAAGATCAAGGGCGTGTACGAGCTGCGCGAATCGAAGCGCCAGTATCCCGAAGGCGAGGCGGCCGCGCACATCGTGGGCTTCACGAACATCGAGGACGAGGGTCAGGAAGGCATCGAGCTGGCTTATCAGAAGCAGCTGGCCGGCCGCGATGGCGCGCGCCATGTGATCAAGGACCGCCTGGGGCGCGTGGTCGAGTCCGTGGGCGACATGGTGCCGGCGGAAGACGGGCAGGCGATCCGCTTGTCGATCGACGCGAAGATCCAGTTCTACGCGTACCAGCGCATCCGCGATGCGGTGGCGCTGCACAAGGCCAAGGCGGGCAGCGTGGTCGTGCTCGATTCGGTGACGGGCGAGGTGCTGGCGCTGGCCAATGTGCCCAGCTACACGCCCGACGACCGCCGCAACCTGACGGGCGCGCAGCTGCGCAACCGCGCGCTGACCGACACCTTCGAGCCGGGCTCGGTCATGAAGCCCTTGATCACATCGATCGCGCTGGAGACCAAGCGCGTCACGCCCGACACGGTGATCTCGACTGCGCCGGGCCGTTTGACCATCGATGGTTCGACCATTTCCGACTCGCACCCGCACGGCGATCTGACGGTCTCGCAGATCATCCAGAAGTCGAGCAACGTGGGCACGGCCAAGCTGGCGCTGACGATGCAGCCGCGCGAGATGTGGGAGATGTTCACGGCCGTGGGCCTGGGCCAGAAGCCGCAGATCGGCTTCCCCGGTGTGGTGACGGGGCGGCTGCGGCCGTACAAGTCTTGGCGCCGCATCGAGCAGGTCACGATGAGCTATGGCTATGGTCTGTCGGCCAGCCTGTTCCAGCTCGCGCATGCGTACACGATCTTCGCCAGCGACGGCGAATTGATCCCGATTTCGCTGCTCAAGCGGGAGGGTGTCGGTGACGACCGCGACCCGCCCCGCAAGGTGGCGGAAACCCATGACCGCTCCAGCAATGGCAACAGCAACGAGCGCCCCGTGCTGGCCTTCAAGACCGCCTTCCGTCCGGAGGCGGCTTCGTTGTCTGGCGGCAGCGATGCCTTGCCCGAGCATGAGCACGAGGAAGAGCCGACGCAGATCCGCGGCGTGCGCGTGATCTCGGCCGAGACGGCGCGCGAAGTGCGCAAGATGCTCAACATGGTGACCGGCCCCGGCGGCACGGCGCCCAAGGCGCAGACGCAAGGCTACAGCGTGGGCGGCAAGACCGGCACGGCGCACAAGGTCGAAGGCAAGGGCTATGCGGGCAACAAGTACCGCTCGTGGTTCGTGGGCATCGCGCCGATCAGCAAGCCGCGCATCGTCGTGGCCGTGATGGTCGACGAGCCGGGCGATGGCGTGTACTTCGGCGGCGATGTGGCCGCGCCGGTGTTCAGCCAGGTCGTGCAGCAGACGCTCAGCCGGCTGGGTGTGCTGCCCGACATGGAAGTGCAGGCGCGCATCATCTCCAACCAGCCGGCCGAGGTGGAGAGCTTCTGATGAGCCAGACCACCTTGCACCTTCAAAGCACCGACGAGGCCTTGAGCTGGTTGCGCCAATGGGGCGTGACGCGCCTGACGGTCGACAGCCGCCAGGTGGCGTCGCTGGCCGATGAGGGCGTGTGCTTCGTGGCCTGGCCCGGTGCCGCGCGCGATGGCCGCGCCTATGTGGCGCAGGCGCTCAAGGATGGCGCGCGCGCCTGCCTGGTCGAGGCTGATGGTGTGCAGGCCTTCGGCTTTGCCGATGCGCGCGTGGCCACGTTGACAGGGCTGAAGGGGCGCAGCGCCGAGATCGCGCATGGCTTCTTTGGCGAGCCGAGCGCGGCATTGCAAGTGGTGGCCGTGACCGGCACCAACGGCAAGACATCGACTTCGTGGTGGACGGCCCAGGCGCTGAGCGCGGTCGGGCAGGGTTGCGGCGTCATCGGCACTTTGGGCGTGGGGCAGGTGGACGCGGGCGATATCGTGCCCACGGGCTTGACGACGCCCGATCCGATCACGCTGCACGCCACCTTCCGCCAGTTCGTTGACCAGGGCCTGAAGGCCGCGGCCATCGAGGCCTCGTCCATCGGCATCGAAGAGATGCGCCTGCATGCCACGCACATCGCCGTGGCCCAGTTCACCAACTTCACGCAGGATCACCTCGACTACCACGGCGACATGGAGGCCTACTGGGCCGCCAAGCGCAGTCTGTTCGACTGGCCGGGCCTGAAAGCGGCCGTGCTGAACCTCGACGACCCGATGGGCCGGGCCTTGCAGGACCACGCGCGTGTGCGCGGCCTGGCCTGCTGGTCTTATGGCCTGTTCGACGGCGTGCGCCTGCAAGCCACTGGCCTGCGCTATGAAGCGCAAGGCGTGGCCTTCGATGTGATCGAGCGCGACGAGGCCTTGCAGCAGGTCGTGGCCCGTGCCACGGTGCGGGCGCCCGTGATCGGCACCTTCAACGTGTCCAACCTGTTGGCCGTGCTGGGTGCCTTGCGCGCCTTGAACATTGGCCTGGTCGATGCGGCGCGTGCTTGCAGCGGCCTGCGGCCTGTGCCGGGGCGCATGCAGATCGTGCCCGCGCCCGATGTGGCCGCGCCGCTGGCCGTGGTCGACTATGCCCACACGCCCGATGCGCTCGACAAGGCGCTGCAGGCTTTGCGCCCCGTGGCCAGGGCGCGCGGCGCTCGCCTGTGGTGCGTGTTCGGCTGCGGCGGCGACCGCGACCCGATCAAGCGCCCGCTGATGGGCGCCGTGGCCGAGCAGGGTGCCGACCAGGTCGTGCTGACCAGCGACAACCCGCGCAGCGAATCGCCCGCGCTGATCCTCTCGCAGATCGCGGCGGGCTTGAGCCGGCGCGATGGCGTGGCCGTGATCGAAGACCGGCATGCGGCCATCGCCCATGCGTTGACCCGCGCCGATGTCGACGACATCGTGCTGATCGCCGGCAAGGGCCATGAAGCCACGCAGGACGTGGCCGGCGTCAAGACACCTTTTCCGATGTGGACGAGGCCCGTGCCGCGCTGCTGCGCCGCTCGTCCACGCACATTGAATCCCCCGCCATGATGATGACCCTGGGCCTGGCCCATGAACTGTTGCACGGGTCGGTGCTGGTCGGCGACCCGGCCACGCCGATCGCGCGCGTGCACACCGATACGCGCACCCTGCAGCAAGGCGACCTGTTCGTGGCCCTGCGCGGCGAGCGCTTCGACGCGCACGACTTTTTGCCGCAGGTCGCCGCGTCCGGCGCCGTGGCCGTGCTGGCGCAGCAAGGCGTCGACACCTGCGGCCTGCCCGGCCTGATCGTGTCCGACACGCGCGCGGCCCTGGGCTGGCTGGCGGCTGGCTGGCGCGCGCGCTTCAACATCCCGCTGATCGGCGTGACGGGCAGCAACGGCAAGACCACGGTCACGCAGATGATCGCCTCGGTCTTGAAGGCTTGGGGCCTGTCGCAGGGTGCGCCCGATTCGTCGCTGGCCACGCAGGGCAACTTCAACAACGAGATCGGCGTGCCCTTGACGCTGCTGCGCTTGCGTGAAGGCCAGCACCGCTGTGCCGTGGTCGAGCTGGGCATGAACCACCCGGGCGAGATCGCGCAACTGGCCGCCATCGCCGCACCGACTGTGGCCCTGGTCAACAACGCCCAGCGCGAGCACCAGGAGTTCATGCACACGGTCGAGGCCGTGGCGCGCGAGAACGGCGCCGTGCTGCAGGCCTTGTCGCGCAACGGCGTGGCGGTCTTCCCGGCCGATGACGACTACAGCGATGTGTGGCGCGCGCTCTCGAACGGCTATGCCAAGTTCGACTTCGCCACGCGGGGCGAGTCCTCGGTCACGGGCTCGGCCAAGTGGGTGGCCGCGCCCACGCCGCATTGGTTGATCGATGTGCGCACGACCAAGGGTCAGGCCAGCATCAAGCTCAACATGGCCGGTCCGCACAATGTGCGCAACGCCTTGGCTGCTGTCGCCGCCGCGTTGGGCGCGGGCGTGCCATTGAGCGTGGTCGTGCAGGGGCTGGAGGCTTTCGAGCCGGTCAAGGGGAGGTGCTGTTCGGATTATTGTGTTTCCCGATCAACCTTAGCAATACGTAACTGAACCAAGGCAACCACACAACATA
>JASGJC010000055.1:0-13656 GCA_049840915.1 Aquabacterium sp. | reverse complement strand
ATGTACGTCTCTTGGTTCAGTTGGTACTTGCTAAGGTTGATCGGGAAACCCGATAAGCATCCGAACAGCACCTAGCTCGACCGCGCCGGCCGCGTGGTCGTGCAGCCTGACCTGACGATCCCGGGCCACCCGAACATCCACGTGGTGGGCGACCTCGCCAGCGCCAAGAGCTACCTTGACCCGCACAACCCCACGCCCGTGCCCGGCGTGAGCCCCGGCGCCAAGCAGATGGGCCGCAAGGCCGCCTTCAACATCATGCGGCGCATGAAGGGGCTGGAGCCGCAGGCCTTCCGCTACTTCGACTACGGCTCGCTGGCCACGATCGGCAAGCGTGCGGCCGTGGCCATGATCGACCTGCCCTTCACCAAGAAACAGGTGCGCTTCAGCGGCTTCGCGGCCTGGCTGTTCTGGCTGTTCGTGCACGTGTACTTCCTGATCGGTTTCCGCAACCGCATGGTGGTGATGATGGACTGGGCCTGGGCCTACTTCACCTCTCAGCGCCACGCCCGCGTCTTCCCCGACCCGCACGCGCTGGAGCCGCACAAGCATGCTGGTGAGCGTGGCCGACGCGCGCGCGACGCCAGCCAAGGCTGCCGCACCCGCGCCAGCCCCCGCGCCAAGCCAGGCAGGGCTCGAAGCCCCTCGCAGCCTGGCCGTGCACCGCCTTCACCGCGGGCGGCGCGCAGGCCAGGCCAAGCTGGGTCCAGCGGCGCCACACGCGTATGACTGCGAGCGCAGGCCTGTGATGCCCCGTCATGGCAACATCAGGACTTGACCGCCTGTGCCCGCCTCCGAGCTGGGCAGCTTCATGCCCTCACCAACACCACCCCTCCGCCGCCCTCGCCCCCATCCCCGCTCGCCTGCAAGCCTTGCGCGCCAGCCTGGCCCGGCAAGGCTGGCAGGCCGCGCTGATCCCCAGCAGCGATCCGCACCTGTCCGAGTACCTGCCCGAGCGCTGGCAGGGACGGCATGGCTTAGCGGCTTCACGGGCTCGTCGGGCACCTGCTGGTATCCAAAGACAAGGCGGCCGTGTTCACGGACAGCCGCTATTGGGAACAGGCAGAGACCGAACTGGCCGGCTCGGGGGTGGACCTGGTCAAGCTCGACGGCCCGGCCGTGCCCGCCTATGTGCAGTGGCTGCTGGATCAGACTGGATCGAATCAAGGCGTGCTCGCGGTCGACGGCGCCATCATGGGCCTGGCCCAGACGCAGATTGCGCGACGCCCTGAAGGCCAAGGACTGGACGCTGCACACGCGCGACGACGTGCTCGACGGCATCTGGCCCGATCGCCCGGAGATGCCTTCCGCGCCCGTGTACGAACACGCCCTGCCGCACGCCAGCACCTCGCGCGCCGACAAGCTCAAGGCACTGCGCCAGGCCATGTTCGAGAAGAGCGCCACGCACCACTGGCTGGCCATGCTCGACGACCTGGCCTGGGCGCTGAACCTGCGCGGCGCGGATGTGGACTACAACCCCGTCTTCCTCGGCCATGCCTTGATCTGGCCCGGATGGCGTGCGGCTGTTCGTGTCGGCGGGCAAGATCGATGCGGCCTTGCAAGCGCGCCTGGCTGCCGATGGCGTGGCCGTGCGGCCTTATGCCGAGGCGCTGCCCGCCATGCAAGGCCTGCCCGCCAACGCGACGCTGTTGATCGACCCCAAGCGCATCACCTGGGGCCTGCGCGAAGCCGTGCCCGAAGGCGTGAAGGTGATCGAGGCGATCAACCCGAGCACGCAGGCCAAGTCGCGCAAGACCGAGGCCGAGGCGCGCTTCATCCGCGAGGCCATGGAGCGCGATGGCGCGGCCATGTGCGCCTTCTATGCCTGGTTCGAGCAGGCGCTGGGCCGCGAGCACGTGAGCGAGCTGACCATCGACGAGAAGCTGAGCGCCGAGCGAGCGAAGCAGCCCGGCTATGTGTCGCTGAGCTTCCCGACGATCGCGGGCTTCAATGCCAATGGGGCGCTGCCGCATTACCGCGCCACGCCCGAATCCTTCGCCGTGCTGAGCACGCCGCAGGGCTTGACGGCCGAGGGCCTGCTGCTGATCGACTCGGGCGGCCAGTACCTGGGCGGCACGACCGACATCACGCGCGTGTGGCCCATCGGCACGCCCAGCGCGGCGCAGAAGCGCGATTACACGCTGGTGCTCAAGGGCACGATGGCCTTGTCGCGCATGCGCTTTCCGCGCGGCACATTGAGCCCGATGCTCGATGCCGTGGCGCGCGCGCCGCTGTGGGAGCAAGGCATCGACTTCGGCCACGGCACGGGCCATGGCGTGGGCTACTTCCTGAATGTGCACGAAGGGCCGCAGTCGATCTCCAAAGCGGTGCCCGATGCGACCATGGCGATGCAGCCGGGCATGATCACGTCCGTCGAGCCCGGGCTGTACCGGCCCGAACAGTGGGGCATCCGCATCGAGAACCTCGTGCTCAACGTGCCCGTGCCGCCCGCCGTGCCGGATGCGCAGCCCGGCGCGCCCGAATACGGCGAGTACCTGGCCTTCGAGACGCTGACGCTGTGCCCGATCGACACGCGCTGCATCGACATGAGCCTGATGCGGCCAGACGAGGCGCAGTGGCTCAACGGCTACCACGCCGAGGTGCTGCGCAGGCTGCGTCCGCATGTGACAGGCGATGCGCTGGCCTGGCTGGAAACGCGCACCAAGCCGGTCTGACATCGGCACTGCGGTGCACGAAAGGCCACACAAGATGGCCTTGCGCGACACAGGCTGCCTGATTTGCACCACAAGGGCGCAGCTGGCATGCCGCAGCCCCTGATCCAGCGCGCCTCGAGGCTGGCATCAAGCTTGCATTCATTTTTCATCGAGAGGAACGACATCTTGTCGTTGCTTCGAAAAGGTGGCTAGGGTTCCGGCCTCGCTCGGTGAGCGGGGTGTCTGGTCCGAGAGCCACCGGCCCGGGTCGGCCTTTACCGACGCAGGCTCCACGGCGGGACAAAAGCCCGGGAGGTTCGCTTCAATGCTGAAGTGTCCTCTCGCGTTTGTCCCACCCGCCCTGGAGAGCCTCGATGTACGCCACCCGACGGTTTTGTCGGCCATGCCTTGCTGTACCGCATGGCCGTCGTGCTCGGAGCCATGGCCGCGGCCGCCGCCGCCATGGCTCCCGCAGCACACTTCTGATGCCACTCGCGTCTTCGTCTGCCCGGTCTTTGCTGCGGCCTGAGTGGCGGCGTGCGCCTGCGCCGACGCGCGCATGGCAGCGCAGCCTGGCCTTGCGCGATGCCATGTCGAAGCCTGTCATCGCCCTGCCCATGACCTCACACAGCGAGCGCCTGTCATGAGCACCACTTTCGATACCCCGCAGAACCCGCCCGCCACGCAGCCCGTGGACGCCATCGCGCACTGGCAGCGTTTCGCGCCCGACCTGCCCGAAGACCGCGTGATGTGGTCGGAGCTGTTGCCGGGTGGCGCGCACTGGTCCTACGTGATGCCGCGCGGCAGCCGCCTGCGCATGGTCGCGCTCGAGGCCGGCGCCAACCTCAGCATGGTGCTCTACCACGCCAGGGAAAAGCTCGAGCGCTACAACATGCCCGACTCGCTCAAGGCTCAGCACACGGCGCACTACACGAAGGGCCACGTGCTGATGAGCGACATGGGCCGCGCGCTGGCCAGCATCACGCAGGACACGACGGGCTGGCACGACCCGCTGGGCGGCCTGCTCGATGCCGAGCGCATGCAGGCGCGGTATGGCCGGCATGGCGAACACAGCTTCCACACGCACCGCAACGCCATGTACCGCAGCGGCAAGGACGGCCTGCTGATCGAGATCGGCAAGTACGGATTGAGCCGGCGCGACCTGATCGCCCCAATCAACTTCTTCAGCAAGGTGGCCGTGGACGACGAGGGGCGCTTCCAGTTCGTCGCCGACCACACGCCGGCGGGCGGCATGGTCGAGCTGCGCTTCGACATGGACACCTTGATCGCGCTGTCGAGCGCGCCGCATCCGCTGGATCCTTGCACCGAGTACGCGCCCAAGAAGATCGGCCTGGCGGCCTGGCGCTCGGGCCCTGCCGGCACGGACGACTTCAACAGGGCCTTCCGCCCCGAGTGCGCGCGTGCCTTGCACAACGCCGACATGTACTACCTCTGAACCTGGAGCATCAGCATGAGCGCCACGGCCATCCGTCTTCAAGAAAGCCTGCTGGACCCAGCCCAGGCCGCCATCAACCACGTGCTGCCATCGGGCGAGCCCTACCTGCTGCACATCGCCCGGGGCCAGACACTGCGCATCGTCGACCTGGAAGGCAACCAGGCGGTCGACGTGATCTTCTACAACGCGGGCGACGTGGCCGAGCACTACAGCGCCACCGACACGATGCTGGCGCAAGGCGGCATCTACCTGACGACGGGCTCGGTGCTGATGAGCAGCGAAGGCCGGCCCATGCTGACCATCGTGGCCGACACCTGCGGCCGGCACGACACGCTGGGCGGCGCCTGCGCGGCCGAGAGCAACACGGTGCGCTATGCCTTGCAGAAGAAGTTCATGCACAGCTGCCGCGACAACTACCTCATCGCCCTGCAGCACGCCGACATCGGTCTGGGCAAGCGCGACCTCGTGCCCAACGTCAACTTCTTCATGAACGTGCCGGTCACGCCCGATGGGCAACTGACCTTTGCCGATGGCGTGTCGGGGCCGGGCAAATACGTGGAGCTGTGCGCCGAGATGGACATCCTGATGCTCGTCTCCAACTGCCCGCAGCTCAACAACCCCTGCAATGCCTACAACCCCACGCCCGCGCAATTCCTCGTCTGGGACTGACCTGCATATGACCGCTTTCGATACCGTATTGATCGCCAACCGCGGCGCCATCGCCTGCCGCATCATCCGCACGCTGCGCAAGATGGGGCTGGGCTCGGTGGCCGTCTACTCGGAGGCCGACGCCGATGCGCGCCACGTGGCCATGGCCGACGCCAGCGTCTGCATCGGCCCGGCACCCGCCGCGCAAAGCTATCTGGATGTGGAACGCATCCTCGCGGCGGCCAAAGAGACGGGCGCGGGCGCCATTCACCCGGGTTATGGCTTTCTGTCGGAGAACCCGGCGTTTGCGCAGGCTTGCGAAGACGCGGGCATCGCCTTCATCGGCCCGACGCCCGATCAGATGCGGGCCTTCGGGCTCAAGCACACGGCGCGCGCCCTGGCCGAACAGCACGACGTGCCCTTGCTGCCCGGCAGCGGCTTGCTGCAAGACGCGGCCGATGCACGCGCGCAGGCCTTGCGCATCGGCTACCCGGTGATGCTCAAGAGCACGGCGGGCGGCGGCGGCATCGGCATGCGGCTCGTGCGCGACGAGGCCGAGCTGGATGCGGCATACGAAGCGGTCGAGCGGCTGGCGCGCGCCAACTTCAAGGACGCGGGCCTGTTCCTCGAGAAATTCGTCGAGCGGGCGCGGCACATCGAAGTGCAGCTCTTCGGCGATGGGCGCGGCCATGTGGTCGCACTGGGCGAGCGCGATTGCTCGGCGCAGCGCCGCAACCAGAAGGTGATCGAAGAGACGCCCGCGCCAGGCTTGACCGCCGAAACACGTGAGGCCTTGCTGGCCACGGCCGTGCGCCTGGGCCAGGCCGTGGGCTACCGCTCGGCGGGCACGGTCGAGTATGTGCTCGATGCGGACACGGGCGCGTTCTACTTCCTCGAAGTCAACACGCGGCTGCAGGTCGAGCATGGCGTGACGGAGCAGGTCACGGGCGTCGACCTGGTGGAGTGGATGGTGCGTCTGGCGCGCGGCGATCAATGGGCATTGACGGCGCCCACGCCAAAGGGCGCGTCCATCCAGGTGCGCCTGTACGCCGAAGACCCGGCGCGCAATTTCCAGCCCTGCGCCGGCGTGCTCACCGAGGTCGCCTTCTCCGACGATGTGCGCGTGGACGGCTGGGTCGACACCGGCAGCGACGTGCCGCCGCACTACGACCCGATGATCGCCAAGCTCATCGTCACAGCCGACACACGCGCGCAGGCCGTGGCCAAGCTGCAAAAGGCCTTGGAAGCAACCAGGCTGGCGGGCATCGAGACGAACCTGCGCTACCTGCGCGCCATCACCGCATCCGATGTGTTCGCGCAAGGCCAGGTCGTCACGAAGACACTGGGCACCTTCCACTGGCAGCCGCGCGCGCTGGAAGTGCTCGACGGCGGCGTGCAGACCACGGTGCAGGACTGGCCCGGCCGCATCGGCCATTGGGACGTGGGCGTGCCGCCTTCGGGCCCGATGGACGAGCTGCATCTTCGCCTGGCCAACAAGCTCGCGGGCAATGACGAAGGCGCGGCCGCGCTCGAATGCACCGTGGGCGGCCCGAGCCTGCGCTTTCATGCGGACATGCTGATCGCGCTGGCCGGCGCGCCCATGCCGGTTTCGCTCGATGGCCAGGCCTTGTCGCATGAGCAGGCCTTCAACAGGCTTTTGCGCATCAAGGCGGGCAGCACGCTCAAGCTCGGCACGGCGCCGCTGGCCGAAGGCGGTGCGCGCACCTATCTCGCGGTGCGAGACGGCCTCGATGTGCCGCTGTACCTCGGTAGCCGCAGCACGTTCACGCTCGGCCAGTTCGGCGGCCACGCGGGCCGCACGCTGCGCACGGGCGACATGCTGCATGTGTTCGCGCATGCCGCAACGGATGGCGCAACGGCGTTCGACGGCCTGGTACAAACCATGCCCCGCACATCCGATGAAGCGCTGCCGCCAAGCCACTTGCCCAAGCTCACCCGCCACTGGCACATCGGCGTGATGTACGGCCCGCACGGCTCGCCCGACTTCTTCACGCCCGAAGACATCGTCACCTTCTTCTCGACCGACTACCAGGTGCACTACAACAGCAGCCGCACGGGCGTGCGCCTGATCGGCCCCAAGCCGCAATGGGCGCGCACCGATGGCGGCGAAGCGGGCCTGCACCCATCCAACATCCACGACAACGCCTACGCCATCGGCGCCATCGACTTCACAGGCGACATGCCCGTGATCCTCGGCCCGGACGGCCCCAGCCTCGGCGGCTTCGTGTGCCCGGCCGTCGTGATCGCGGCCGAGCGCTGGAAGCTGGGCCAGCTCAAGGCGGGCGACACCATCCGCTTCCACGCGCTGAGCCATGAACAGGCGCAGGCCATGCAGGCCGCGCAGGACGACATGCTGCGGGCCATCGGCAACCAGCATGCGACGGTGCCAACCTTGCCTCTGGGCGTCCCGGCCGGCGAAGTCACAGCGCGCCTCTCGCCCATCATCGACCAGCGCCCCGCCACGCAAGACCACCGCGGCGAGCAACCCGCGCGCGTCATCCGTCAGGCCGGCGACCGCTACGTGCTGATCGAATACGGCCCGCTCGTGCTCGACCTCACGCTGCGCTTCCATGTGCATGCATTGATGACCGCGCTCAATGCCCTGCGCGAGCAAGGTCAACTGCCCGGCATCGTCGACATGACGCCCGGCATCCGCTCCCTGCAGATCCACTTCGACCCGGCCCAGTTGCCACGCGCGCAACTGCTGGCCCACATCGATCAGGCCGAAAAGAACCTGCCGCCCACCGACGAGATCAGCGTGCCCACGCGCACCGTGTGGCTGCCGCTCTCATGGGACGACAGCGCCACGCGCCTGGCCATCGAGAAGTACATGCAATCGGTGCGGCCCGATGCGCCCTGGTGCCCCAGCAACATCGAGTTCATCCAGCGCATCAACGGGCTGGACAGCATCGACGAGGTCAAGCGCATCGTGTTCGACGCGCGCTACCTCGTCATGGGCCTGGGCGACGTCTACCTCGGCGCACCCGTGGCCACGCCGCTCGACCCGCGCCATCGCCTCGTCACGACCAAGTACAACCCCGCCCGCACCTGGACGCCCGAGAACGCCGTCGGCATCGGCGGTGCCTACATGTGCGTCTACGGCATGGAAGGCCCGGGCGGCTACCAGTTCGTCGGGCGCACGGTGCAGATGTGGAACCGCTGGCGCGATGAACGCCATGGCGCCGTCGACTTCAAGGCCGGCAAGCCCTGGCTGCTGCGCTTCTTCGACCAGATCCGCTTCTACCCCGTCAGCGAAAGCGAGTTGCTGCAGCTGCGCCGCGACTTCCCCGCCGGCCGCTTCAAGCTCAAGATCGAAGAAGGCACCTTCAGCCTGGGCGCCTACCGCCGCTTCTTGGCCGATGAAGCCGACAGCATCGATGCCTTCAAGCGCACACAGCAAGCCGCCTTCGATGCCGAGCGCGAACGCTGGAAAGCCTCCGGCCAGGACGGCAGCCTCAGCGAGTCGGAAGCCGACACACGCCCGGACGACGACGCCCTGCCCGACAACGCCATCGGCATCAGCAGCCCGGTCGCGGGCAGCGTATGGCAGGTGCGCGTGCGCGAAGGCCAAGCCATCGAAGCAGGCCAGGCCGTCGCCGTGATCGAGTCGATGAAGATGGAGTTCCCGGTGCTGGCACCTTCGGGCGGCAAGGTCACGCGCATTCAATGCAAGCAAGGCAGCGGCGTCGAAGCCGGGCAAAGGCTGGTCGTGCTGTCGCTCAACTGACGCACAAGGCCGTGCGCAGATGGCTGCTCAGCACCTTGGCCAGCTCCTCCGGCCTGAAAGGCTTGAGCAGGTGCCCGTTCATGCCCACGGGCACACAGCGCTCGGCATACACATCGGCGCCATTGGCCGTCAGGGCCACGATGCCCACGGCCGCGCGCCCGGCCAGGCGCTCGCGCTCACGGATGCGGCGCGTGGTTTCGATGCCGTCCATGCCGGGCATCTCGCAGTCCATCAGCACGAGGTCGACCCGCTCGCGCTCCAGGCAGGTGATCGCGTCCTGGCCGTTGTCGACCAGGCTCACGCGCACACCGAAGCGCTGCAGCTCGGCCTGCGCCACCAGCGCGTTGACAGGGTTGTCTTCCACGACGAGCACATGCGGCTCATCGAGCACGGACAGGTCGAACGCCAAAGGCGAATTCGACAGCCGCGGCGCACGCGCCTTCGGCCGCGCGGTCAACTCGGGCTGGGCCACGAACGGCAAAGGCAGCGAGCACGTGAACACGGAGCCCCGGCCCTGCTCGCTCTTGCAACCCAGATCGCCGCCCATCGTCCGGCACAGGTCGCGCGAGATCGTCAGGCCCAGGCCCGTGCCGCCAAAGCGCCGTTCGTACGTGCCCTCGGCCTGATGGAAGGCCTCGAACACGCGCGGCAACTCGTGCTGCGGGATGCCGATGCCCGTGTCGCGCACCTCGAACATCACCAGGCCGCCGGCCGCATCGCGCCAGGCATGCAGCCCCACCGTGCCCTTGGGCGTGAACTTGACGGCATTGCCGATCAGGTTGTGCAGCACCTGCTTGACGCGCGTCGGGTCGCCGAGCACGTACTCGCCGGGCGGCAGCGAGATCTGCACATCCAGCGCCAGGCCCTTCTCGGCGCACAGCACGCGGCCGGTCTCCGTCAGCTCATGCAGCACATCGTTGATGCCGAAGGGCTGCACATGCACGGTCAGGCCGCCCGCCTCCAGCCTCGAAAAATCCAGCACATCGTTGATGACGCTGAGCAAATGCTCGCCCGAGCTCTGGATCAAGGCCAGGTTGCCCGCCGACTTCGCATCGTGCGACACCTCGCGCACCAGCCGCACAAGCCCCAGGATGCCGTGCAAAGGTGTGCGCATCTCGTGGCTCATCGTGGCCACGAAGCGGTTCTTCGTGTCGGCCAGCAGCTTGGCCTGGCGCAGCGCCTCGGTCTTGGCCTGGCTGGCCTGCTCGCTCTCGAAGCGCAGCCGCAGCATCTCGATGATGCGCCGGTTCGAGCGCGCCGCCTCGTTCATCATCATCAAGAGCAGCCCGAGCACCGATGCCATGCAGAAGTAGCCCAGCTCGTCATGCCGCCCGATCGCGAAGAACGCATTGGGCACCAGGATCGGCACGGCGAAGGCCGTCACGCCTGACATCGTCGTCTGCAGCATCAGCACGCCGACGGACGCCACGCCGATCAGCACACCGATCGTCACCACGGCCACATCCAGCCGGAACACGGGCGTGAACCACCAGCCCAGCATGCTCCACGCGAGGCCGTCGATGAAGGCCATGACCACGAAGCTGCGCAAAGTCCCCGGGCCTGAAGCGATGTGGCCGCGCAGACAGGCCACGCCATGCGCCAGGCGCACCAGCGCGATCGTCTCCCGCACCACCAGCCACCAGAAAAGCCCCGAGCCCGGCAAGCGGCTGTGCAACACCCAGTACACGGCCAGCGCTGTCACGCCCTCCGCGATCATGGCCACGGGCGCCATCTCGTAGGTCGCGCGCTCGCGGGCACGCAGGATGGCGACCTCGACCTCGGGGCTGGACGCGCTGGAGCGCCGGTCCAGCGTGGCCGAGGACACGAAACGCAAGACCTGTGACGACACGTGTTGGATGAACGACATCCCACAAGTGTGACCAGAGGAAACAACATCGGCGCTAGGGACTCCACTGCCCAGGCAACCATCCTCCGTGAACGAGTTGGGTCAAAGCCGGTTTGATACACGTGCCGGCAGGGCGCCAGGCCTCCTGGGTTTACACCATATGTATTTAACGTTACTCATACTAGTATTGATGCACTGAAAACCCATATTGTCCAAAGCTGGTATCCATGTCTGTGCCAGCCGCGCAGGCGCTGCGGGCGATGTCAGTCGACCTATTGCAGGATCGGGTCGCACACGTTTTTGTTTATCTCCACTTGCGCCTCCTTTCATGGCGTTGAAGACCCGGTCATGCATGTGCGCGTCCGGGTCTTTTTTTGGGCCGATGTGCGCAAAAAGTGCGTCGAAGCGGCGCCCCCTTCGTTCAGGGGGAGCGTTTCCCATCTTGTCGCCTGGTGACAAAAGTTGATAGATTCAGCCCGGATTTGTGCCGTTTCGCCCAACGAAGAAGTACCTCATGACCACATCGCATCAAATCGTCCCGCGCGAGAAGCTCGATTTCGACCTCAAAGGCGACATCCCCAAATACTGGTGCGGCGGCGACATCTTCAAGTCGCGCTACTTCGATGCGATGTCGACGCTCTTTCCTGAAGGCGAGCGCTTCTTCATCTCGTGCGTGCGCGACTACCGCGACCAGGTCACAGACCCGAAACTCGCGCAGGAGATCAAGGACTTCATCCGCCAGGAAGGTCAGCACGGCATCGTCCACACGCAGTACAACGACCGCCTGAAAGCGCAGGGCATCAACGTCGACATGCTCGAAGGCCTGCTGCGCAAGCTGTTCTTCCAGATCGCCCGCAAGGTCGCGCCCAAGGCCCAGACGCTGGCCGAGACCGCCGCCACCGAGCACCTCACGGCCATCATGTCCGAGTGCCTGTTCACCAACAAGCGCGTCATGGGCGATGCCGACGCGCGTGTGCGCGCCATGTACGCGTGGCATGCCATCGAAGAGGTCGAGCACAAGTCCGTCGCCTTCGACGTGATGCAGAAGATCGCCAAGGTAGGCTACCTGCGCCGCGTGTTCGCGCTGTTGGCCGTGACCATGGGCTTCAACCTCTACACACTGGTCGTCACGTCCTACATCCTCAAGTGCGATGGCATCGGTTTCTGGCAACGCGCCAAGCTGATGACCAAGGGCGCGTGGTGGCTCTACAAGCCGGGCGGCCTGTACATGCCCGTGCTCGGCCAGTACCTCGAGTACTTCAAGCCCGGCTTCCACCCCTGGCAGACCGAACACCTCCAGAGCTACGAAGCCTGGCTGGAGACCTACGAGCGCACCGGCAACCCGGTCCTGGCCGGCGATGTGATGCTGGCCGGCGCGGCCGACTGAGCGCCGCTCAAGCTCAAGCGCACAGCAAAAGCGGGCCCGATTCGGCCCGCTTTGTCATTCTGGCATCGGCGTCAGATCAAAGCTTGATCAAGGCAGGCGGAACACGAACAGCGCATTGCCGTTGCCGCCCTGCCATGGGTTGGCACCGCCAAATGTGCTGTAGCCCGAGTTGACGTACAGATCGCGGCCCGCCGGCACCGGCCCTGCCGAATCGATGCTGCCGCCGTGGCCCGCCACGCCCTGCACATCGACCACATCCACGGCCGTGTCGAAGGACCACAGCTCCTGGCCATCGCTGGTTCGCAGCGCCCTCACCTTGCCATCGAGGCTGCCGGCCAGCAGCACGTCGTTGGTCACGGTCAAGGCGGCCGAGAACAGGCTGTTGTAGGTCTGGCCGCCATTGCTGTGCTGGATGTGCTTGTCCCACACGACGCGGCCCGAGAGCAGGTCCAAGGCGTAGATGCCGGGGCGCGCACCGGGCACGGGCGCCATGTTGGCCAGCAGCCCGCCGGTGAGCAGGTCGCCCACGGCCAGGCGCGACAGCTTGTTCACCCAGATGTCGGTCACGCCCGCATAGACCTTGGTCGCGTCCACGGCCAAGCCCCAGTGGATGCCGCCCAGACTGCCGCCCACGCCCAGCCGGGTCGACCAGTTCAGCGCGCCGGTTTTGGGGTTGAGCGAATAGACCACGCCGTTCTTGGCCGCCGCCAGGATGGCTTTGCCGCCGTTGGGCAACGTGGCCAGCACGGGCGGCGCGCCGAAGTCGAAGTCCTGCCGATTGGGCGCATTCGGGGCAATGGCTGGCCAGCCATTCGGGCGCCTACAGGCCGCGTTCCAGGCATCGCCCTTGGTCGACTGGAACATCCACTTCACTTTGCCCGTGTCCATGTCGAGCGAGATGATGGCGTCCGAGTTGTCGGTCGTGGGCAGGCTCAGGTTCTGGCCCGAGCCGATCAACACGGCGTTGTCGGCCTCGTCGACCATGGGCGTGCCCACAGGCTCATGCGCTGGCCTTTGCCGCCCGAGCCGTTGTCTTTCGGGTCGGGGGCCGTGTGGTAGGTCCACTTGACGCGGCCCGTGTTCGACATCGAGCGCACGGCAGCAGGCCATGCGTGTTGCAGCATGGCGAGAACAAGGCCACGACGGTTGACACGACCTCGTTGGGTCGCCATGGGCACGAACATAGCGCGCCTTTGTGTGACCTGCGTCGAGCCCGGTGATCAGTGCGGTATGATGGCTCCGTGCCCATGAAGCCCGGTCAGACTTCCTGGCCCGATTCGCATCCACCGCGTAGAAGTTGCCCCTGAAGTCGCCCGCCAGCACCATGGCCGTGTGCGGCACGAAGGCGGCACGTACAAGATCGACGAAGAGCGGGAAATGTCCGCTGTTCGATGCCCAGCAAAGGCTTGTTCTTGGCGGCCCTCTTGTAGCGCAGTATCCGCAGCCGCTGGCGCGGTTGGCCGCCACGATGTCGGCGTTCTCGGCGTAGTAGATGGTCTGCTCGGGCCGAGCGCGGGCACGTTACGCTTTTCCTTGCTGCCATCGGCCACGTGCGTGTGGTGCAGGCTGAAGCTGCGCCACGTTGTCGGCGGCGGATGGCCGATGGCCGATCGCGCGTGTTCGATTCGTTGAAGCCCAAGCCGCTGGTGACCACGGTCGAGCGCGTGTCGATGCGGTCCTGGCACAGGGTTCTGTGGCCTGTGCGCCCGAGGCCAACAAGGTCAACAGGCTGAACAGTGATGACGCGTGAAGATCGGATGGGCATCAGGGCAGCAGGTACCAGACAAGAGGTCAACAACAAGGCGCATTGTCGAGCTCGACGATATCCGTTTGTCAGCGGATACACGCTGTTGGCGCGTCGCGGCATGCCCCCGGCCCCCAGGTGCTGTTCGGATTCTATCGTGTTTCCCTATTAACCTT
>JASGJC010000054.1:0-68209 GCA_049840915.1 Aquabacterium sp. | reverse complement strand
GTCGACCGCTGGCCCTGCGTCAAACGCCTGACCGCCGTGCTGCAGACACGGCACGGCTGCCCTTCCCGCCCATACACGTGGGTCGACAGTTGGAAATGCCCCTGGCTGCCATGGGCGTCCTTGAAATCCTTCAGGCTGGAGCCGCCCATGGCCAGCGCCTGGCTCAACACGCCTCGCACTTCGCGCACCAGCCGCTCGCTGCGCGGCCAGCTCCGTCGCCCCGGCCTGCAGCCTCGGGTCGATGCCCGCCCGGAACAAGGCCTCGCAAGCGTAGATATTGCCCGCCCCGACCACGATGTCGCCCGCCAGCAAAGCCTGCTTGATCGACACCTTGCGCCCCTTCAGGCGCGCATGCATGTAGGCGCCATCGAGGTTCGCGTCGAAGGGCTCGAGCCCGAGGCCGGCCAGCAGCTTGGCCGGCACGCCCTGGTCCAGTGCCAGGCCCCAGACGACGGCGCCGAACCGCCGCGGATCGGTCAGACGCAGGGTGCCTTTGCTCGTGATCATCTCGAAATGGTCGTGCGCGCCCGTTGGCGGTAAGCGATGCGAGAACGCCAGCGAGCCCGACATCCCCAGGTGCACGAGCAAACCGCCCGAGCGCCCGCCCGGACCGGCCAGCGCGATCCAGAGGTATTTGCCGCGGCGCGACACGGCACCGACGTGCCAGCCCGCCAGCGCATCCACGTCGCAACCGATGGGCCAGCGCAACGGTTTACCCATGTGGATGGACTCGATGCGCGCACCCTCGATGCGGTCCGCAAAACTCTGTCGGGTGACTTCGACTTCGGGCAATTCAGGCATAAGGGAATTATCCCGCCGCATTTGGGTCTGAATTGAGCCGATTGGCAACAGAACAAATCGCTGGCGATCAATAGAATGGCCGGATACGTTGGAGACCACATGTCCCTCTCGCTCGCGAACAAGCCCGACCAAACAGCCATCCCTTCGCGCATGGCCGCCAAGCGCCAAGCCGCCCTGCCTCCGCTGCTCGCGCTGTGCGCGCTCGTCCTGGCGGCCTGGGGCCACAGCGCCCGCGCCGCCGATGCCAGCACGGCCGCCCCGACCACCACGGCCGCACCCGCGCCGGCCGCTTCGCCAACGTCAGCACCTGCCGCGGCAGCGACAACCGCCGCGATCGCCGCCAAACCCCCTGTGCAGAACTCGGCCATGGATGGCGCGCTGTTCTACCAGGTGCTCATCGCCGAGGTCCAGTCCAACGCGGGCGACGCCGGCTCGGCCTACCAGATCTACCTGGAAGCGGCCAAACGCCAGCAAAACGGCCAGCTCTACCAGCGCGCCGTTGAAATCGCCCTGCGAGGCCGCGCCGGAGAGCAGGCCCTGACCGCCGCCAAAGCCTGGCGCCAGGCCTTGCCCAACTCGCGCGAGGCATCCGAATACACCGCCCAGATCCTGCTGGCCCTGGGTCGCAGCGCCGACCTGGCCGCGCCGCTGCGCACCTTGATCCAGCTCACGCCCGCGCCCCAGCAGCCGCAGGTCATCGCCACCCTGCCCCGCACGGTCAACCGCTTGAACGACAAGAAGGCGGCGGCTCAGGTCATCGACGACGTGACGCAAGGCTGGCGCCAGCCTCCGCTCGAACTGGCGGAAGCCTGGGCGGCCAGCGCCGAGGGCTGGCTCCTGGCCAAGGACACCGACAAAGCCATGGCGGCGGTGCGCAAGTCCTTTGCCGTCAAGCCCAGCTACCCTGGCGCGGGCCTGGTCGCCATCGACCTCATGCTGCTGACGCCGCAAGCCGAAGACCTCGTCAAACAGCAACTGGCCCTGCCCGACGCGCCCACGCTGGTCAGGCTGGCCTATGCCCGCAGGCTCGCCGCCTCGCAGCGCATGGCCGAAGCGGCCGACCAGCTCGAAATCCTCGTCAGCACCAACCCCGAGCAGATGGGCACCTGGCTGACCCTGGCCGCCGTGCGCCTGGAGCTCAAGCAACTGGACAAGGCCGAAGCCGCGCTGCAACCCCTGCTGCGCCAGAACCCGGCCGCGGCCAAACCCAGCTCGCCCGAAACAGCCACCAAGATCGGCAACGAAACCGTCGACATCGACCAGGCCTACCTGCTGATGTCGCAGATCGCCGAGCAACGCAACCAGTTGAGCAACGCCGGAGCCTGGCTCGAGAAGGCCGACCCCAAGCGCGAGAAACTCAATATCCAGGCGCAACGGGCCCGGTTGCTGTACCGCCAGGGCAAGCTCGACGAAGCCCGCAAGGTGATCCGCGAGCTGCCTGAAACCGAACCGCGCGATGCCGTCACCAAGTTCCAGGCCGAAGCCCAACTGCTGCGCGATGCCCACAAATGGGACGAGGCGTACAAGGTCATGGCCGAGGCCACCAAGCGCTTCCCGGATGACAGCGACTTGCTGTACGACCAGGCCATGCTCGGCGAAAAACTGCACAAGTACGCCGAGATGGAAAGCCAGTTGCGCAAAGTCATCGAGATGGCCCCCGACAACCCCAACGCCTTCAATGCGCTGGGCTACAGCCTGGCCGACCGCGGCACCCGGCTGGACGAGGCCCGCACACTGATCGCCAAGGCGCTAGAACTGCGTCCCGGCGACCCCTTCATCAGCGACAGCATGGGCTGGCTGGAGTTCCGCGCGGGCCGCGTCGCCGATGCCACGCGCATCCTGCGCGAGGCCTACCAATCGCGCCCCGACCCCGAGATCGGCGCCCACTTGGGCGAAGTGCTGTGGACACAGGGCCAGCAAGACGAAGCGCGCCGGATCTGGGCCGAATCCGTGAAGCTCGACGCCGAAAACGACACGCTCGCCGAGACCCTCAAGCGCCTCAAGATCAAGCTGTGAACCTCGCTGAACGCGCCCTCGCCAAGCTGCCCTGCGGCCCTTTACGACAGGCTTTGATGGCCTGCGGTGCAGCGGCGTTCGCGGCCACGATGACGGCCTGCAGCTCGCTGCCTTCGGCATCGACGGCAGAGGAGCTGGCAGCGGGATCAGGCAGTTGCATGCCGGCCAGCACCGTCACGACGGCTTCCACATCGCCATTGCCGCGAGCCGCCGAAGCCCCCGCCAAACGTGCCCAGCCCCGCCTCGACCTGCAAGGCCAGCTGAGCATCAAGCTGGGCGCCTTCGCCGATCAACCGGCCAAAGGCATCAGTCTGGGCTTTTTCTTCAACGGCAACACCGACACCGGCCAGCTCGACCTGATGACCCTGATGGGCAGCCAGATGGCCCAGGTCAACTGGACAGCCGACGAGGCCTGGCTGAGCGACGACAAGGGCCGCCATCCTTACGCCAGCCTCGATGCGCTCAGCCACGCCGCACTGGGCGAGGCCCTGCCCCTGCGCACCCTGATCTACTGGATTCAAGGCCAGGCCGACCCCATGGCCGACGTGGCCCCGGGCCCCGAACCCGACACCTTCATCCAGGCGGGCTGGACCATCGACACACGCCAGCTGCGCGTCAAGAAGCTGCTGGCCGAGCGCCCCGGCACGGCCACCCAGCGTGGCGCCCAGATCAAGGTCTACCTCGACCGCTGAGCGGCGCCCGCCGCCCTCTTTTATTCGCGCCATGCCCAGCCTGCACAACCTGCCCGCCCCGGCCAAGCTCAACCTGTTCCTTCACGTGACCGGGCGACGTGCGGACGGCTACCACTTGCTGCAGTCCGTCTTCATCCTGATCGACTGGCAGGACACCCTGCACATCGAGACACGCGCCGACGGCCACTTGCGCCGCCACGACCTCAACGTGCCCCTGCCCGAAGACGACCTGTGCCTCAAGGCCGCGCGCCTGCTGCAGCTCGAAAGCCACACGTCGCAAGGTTGCGACATCCGCATCCACAAAGAAGTGCCCTGGGGCGCGGGCCTGGGCGGCGGCAGCTCCGACGCCGCCACGGTGCTGCTGGCGCTCAACCAGCTGTGGGGCCTGCACTGGCCGCGCGCCCGCCTCGAAGCGCTGGCCCTGCGCCTGGGCGCCGACGTGCCCTTCTTCGTGCGCGGCCGCAACGCCTGGGTCGAAGGCATCGGCGAATCCATCACGCCTTTGAGCCTGCCCGCCGACGTGCTGTCCACGCCGCTGGCCCTGCTCAAACCGCCTGTGGCCGTGCCCACTTCGGCGATTTTTGGAAGCGCAACACTCAACCGCGATACAAAACATGCTATAGTCGCAGACTTTCTTGCAGCGCCCCGGTGCTTTGGCAGAAACGACTTGCAAGCTCCCGCGGAGCAGTACACACAACAGTACGGCAGCAGTCAGATCGGTCAGGCACTGGAGATCATGCAAAACCGCTTCGGCAACAGCCGGATGACGGGCTCGGGCAGCACCGTGTTTTCGTGGGTCACACCGCATGCAGACACCCCACCCCCAGCCAGCTTCCAGCCCGCCGATGTGGGTTTGAATGACCCCGCATGGGTCGGTCGCGTCACTCGCGCCCTGGCTCAACACCCTCTGCTTGATCTGCTTGACACCATCGCGTGATCGACGCAAATCAAAGCGAAGTTTGTTGACAACAGGCTTGAATGACCAAAAAAACCGGCTATAATGTGAGGCTCTGAACAAGAGAGCAGATTATTAGGTTGCAGCGCAGCAATGCACTGTGCCCTGAGTAGGGGAATCGCCAAGTTGGTTAAGGCATCGGATTTTGATTCCGACATACGAGGGTTCGAATCCTTCTTCCCCTGCCAAATATCTTGCTGGTCTGGCTCGTTGCCAGGCACCACCTGCCCGACACCTTCCACGAAGGCTGATTTTCCCGCCGTGCAACATGGCGGATGCCCCTGAGGGCCAGGTGAGAGGGCAGATGCTTTGATTGCCTCTGTGTCCCTCGTCGAACGCTTCCAAAGCGGCCCGCCATGCTCTCAGATACCGTTCTCTTCACTGGCAACGCCAATCCGGCGCTCGCCCAAGAAATCGCCACCAACCTGGGCATCCAGTTGGGCAAGGCGTCGGTCGGCCGCTTCTCCGATGGCGAAACCACCGTCGAGATCCAGCAGAACGTGCGTGGCCGCGAAGTCTTCGTGCTGCAATCGACCTGCGCCCCGACCAACGACAACCTGATGGAGCTGCTGGTCATGGTCGACGCGCTCAAGCGCGCTTCCGCCCAGCGCATCACGGCCGTCATCCCCTACTTCGGCTACGCCCGCCAGGACCGCCGCCCCCGCTCCACCCGCGTGCCCATCTCGGCCCGCGTCGTGGCCGACCTGCTGGAAACCGTCGGCGTCAACCGCGTCCTGACAATGGACCTGCACGCCGACCAGATCCAGGGCTTCTTCAGCATCCCGGTCGACAACATCTACGCGTCGCCCGTGCTGCTGTCCGACCTGCAGTCCAAGAAGTACGACGACCTGGTCGTCGTGTCGCCCGACGTCGGCGGCGTGGTGCGTGCCCGCGCACTGGCCAAGCAACTGGGTTGCGACCTGGCCATCATCGACAAGCGCCGCCCCAAGGCCAACGTGTCCGAGGTCATGAACATCATCGGCGAGATCGACGGCCGCAACTGCGTGATCATGGACGACATGATCGACACGGCCGGCACGCTGGTCAAGGCCGCCGAAGTGCTCAAGGAGCGCGGCGCCAAGAACGTGTACGCCTACTGTACGCACGCCGTGTTCTCCGGCCCGGCCATCGAGCGCATCAAGGCCTCGCACCTCGACGAGGTCGTGATCACCAATACCATTCCGCTGAACGACACGGCCAAGGGTTCGACCAAGATCCGTCAGTTGTCCACGGCCTTCCTGTTCGCCGAGACCATCCGCCGCATCACCGACGGCGACTCGGTCACGTCCCTCTTCTCGGAACAGAACAACAACTTCTGATCCGGATCACCCGGCCGGGCCTTCACGGGTTCGGCGTTTTCTCAGCGCCTGGTCGCGGGCGCTTTATCCACCTACTTGGAGTCATCCATGAAATTCACAGCTTTCGAGCGTAGCCTGCAGGGGACCGGAGCGAGCCGCCGCCTGCGCAACGCTGGCAAAACCCCCGGTATCGTCTACGGTGCCAACAAGGCCGCCCAGAACATCGAAGTCGACCACAACGCGCTGTACCACGCCATGCGCAAAGAGGCCTTCCACTCGTCCGTGCTCGACATGGAACTGAATGGCCAGGTCCAGAAGGTCCTGCTGCGCGACTACCAGGCTCACCCCTACAAGCAACTGGTGCTGCACGTCGACTTCCAACGCATCGACGCCACGACCAAGATCCACAAGAAGGTGCCTCTGCACTTCGTGAACGAAGCCGAGTCGCAAGCCGTCAAGATCGACAAGTGCATCATCAACCACATCGTGACCGAGCTCGAGATCGAGTGCCTGGCCGAGCAGTTGCCTGAATTCCTGACGGTGGACCTGAGCAAGGTCGTCAAGGGCCAGACCCTGCACGTGGACGACCTGGACCTGGGCGCCAACATCAAGGTGCTGACACACGGCCGCAAGAACCCCGCCGTCGCGACGGTGGTCGAGCCTGTGGAAGAAATCATCGCCGCCCCCGTGGCCGCTGCCGAACCCGCCAAGGGCAAGAAGGGCAAGAAGTAATTCTTGCCGTCTGGTGCGCATGCGCACTGGCACAGTCAAGCCCCGCTTTGGCGGGGCTTTTCTTTTTGTGGATCAGCCTTCCATAATCCTGCCCCATCATGATTCGACTGTTTGTAGGCCTGGGCAACCCCGGCCCTGAATACGAAGACACCCGCCACAACGCGGGCTTCTGGTACATCGACGATCTGGCGCGAAGGCTGGGCGTGCACCTGCAGCCCGACCGCGCCTATCACGGCCTGGTCGCGCGCGCCAACCTGCCGCAAGGCCCCGTGTGGCTGCTGCAGCCGCAAACGTACATGAACCTGTCGGGCAAGTCGGTCGCGGCCTTGGCGCGCTTCTTCAAGATCACGCCCGATGAGGTGCTGGTCGTGCACGACGAACTCGATTTGCTGCCTGGCCAGGTCAAGCTGAAAAAGAGCGGCGGGCACGGCGGGCACAACGGCCTGCGCGACATCCATGCGCAACTGGGCACCCCCGATTACTGGCGCCTGCGCCTGGGCATCGGCCATCCGGGCATCAAGCACGAGGTGGCCAACTATGTGTTGCGCAAGCCGCCGCAGTCCGAGCGCGAAGGCATCTTCAAGTGCATCGGGCAGGCACTCGATGCCACCGATGCCTTCCTCGCAGGCGACATGAACAAGGCCGTGACACAGGTGCATGCGCAGCCGCAGCGCCCGAAGCCGCCTCGCAAGGACGTGCCCGCCAAACCGGCCGATCAAGACGCCGCGCCCAAGGACACCAAAGACATCGACAAAACCCCGGACTGACATCGCATCAAACCGGGGACCAAGGCCACAAAAATCAAGGAGGAACGGCCATGACACCCAACCACCATTCGGCACCCAGGCACCGAAGCCGGCGCATGACCGCTCGCATCGCCGTTCGCATCGCATGCGCATGGGCACTCATCCATGTCGGCGGGCACGTGGCGTGGGCGGCGCCCGCGCCCAAAGACCATGTCTACCGATGCCAGCAAGGCGATGGCGCGTTCGCGTACAGCCAATGGCCGTGCGCACCTCAAGCCGAACTGATCAAGGCCAGCGACCCGCGCACCGAATCGCAACTACGGCAATCGCTGCTCAACGACCAGCGCGAGACCAAGCTGGCCGCGCAGATGACGCGGGCACGTCGCCACGAAGAGCGCGCCGCCGCCGATCAGCATGCGCAGGCGCTCACCCGCTCCGCGCGGCCTCGCCATGCACAGTTGCAGCCCGTCGTGTCACCAGGCAGCGTCACGCCATTGCCCAAAGCCAGCAGCGAGGCGAGCAGCACGACCTACAGGCCGCATGGGCACAGGCACTTCAGGGCGCTGGTGCCCAAGGCTTCGCCAGACAGCAAGGCCGCCCATACAAGCGGTTCAAACAGCTGATCAGGCGCCGCCCGCCGCAGCCTGCTTGGCCTGGGCCTGCAAGCCCAGGTACTTGTTCATCAGTTGCTCACGCGTTTCCACGTGATCAGGGTCGACCGGGATGCACTCGACCGGGCAGACCTGCATGCACTGAGGCTCGTCGAAGTGCCCGACGCATTCGGTGCACTTGGCCGGGTCGATCACGTAGATGACTTCGCCCATCGAGATGGCCTGGTTGGGGCACTCGGGCTCGCACACATCGCAGTTGATGCATTCGGATGTGATCGTCAGCGCCATGTCGTCTCTCGCGTCAAGCCGCGTGTCAGCCTTCTTTGCGGGCCACGCGCGCCTGCAAGCGCGCCAGCACGCTGGGCGCCACGAACTTGGAGACATCGCCGCCGAGCATGGCGATTTCGCGCACGAAGGTGCCGGACACGAACTGGTATTGGTCGGAAGGCGTCAGGAAGACGGTCTCCACGTCGGGCATCAACTGGCGGTTCATGCCGGCCATCTGGAATTCGTATTCGAAGTCGCTCACGGCCCGCAAGCCACGCACGACGACCTTGCCGCCGTGGTCGACCACGAAGTCGCGCAACAAACCCGAGAACGCGATGACCTCGACATTGCCATGCTGGCGGGCCAACTCCTGGGCCATTTCCAGGCGCTCTTCCACCGGGAACATCGTGCGCTTGTGGTGCCCGGCGGCCACGGCCAGGATCAACCTGTCGAACAGGCGGCTGGCGCGACGCATCAGGTCGGCATGCCCCAGGGTCATCGGGTCGAACGTGCCAGGGTAGACGGCGGTCAGCTCGGTGGGTGAACTCAATCAGGTCTCCAGGGTGTGGGGCCGTGGCAGCCCTCGCAGCGGGCCTCGCATGGCGGGAGTGTAAGTCTCAGCGTGGGTCGTGTGCAGGGGCATCCCCCGCATCCACGCGGCGAAAGAGGTGAAAGTGCACTGCGCCGGCGTGGCCTTGGCGGTGCGTCTGCAGGCGGGATCGCAAGGCCTCATGCTGATCGGCGCCGGGCAGGTCGGCCCAGTCGGCGGGTGATTCGAGGTAGATCCAGCCGCCGTCGGGCACACAGTTCACGGCGGCCTGCAGGGCGGGCCAGAACAGACCGTCATCGAAAGGCGGGTCCAGAAAGACGAGGTCGAAGCGGCCGGCATGCGCGGCTTGCCGCATCCAGGATATGGCGTCAGCTTGCACCACCTTGACTTGCGCGGCCTTCAGTTTGAGCTGCGTGGCCTGCAGGTTGCGGGCCAGCGCAGGCTCGCGCTCCAGCAGCACGACCTCGTCGGCGCCGCGCGAGGCGGCCTCCAGGCCCAGGGCGCCGCTGCCCGCGAACGCATCCAACACGCGCCAGCCGCCGAGATCCTGCCCCAGCCAGTTGAACAGGGTTTCGCGCACGCGACTGGGCGTCGGGCGCAGGCCGGCCGACACGGGCACCGGCAACGGTGTGCGCTTCCACTGGCCGCCGATGATGCGCACCTCTTGCGCCGCCGATTTGGCCACTTTCTGCGCAGATCGCACGGCTGATCCTGCCTGGCTCTGCTGGCCGGGTGCTGGGCGGGAATGGCGTGGAGGTCGTGACGCGCTCATGGCTTCCTTGATGGGTAGGCGCACATTGTAAAAACCCGTGGCTCTTACAATGGCGCCATGTTCAGTTTCATCAAGAAAAAGCTGGGTTGGGGCTCCTCGCAACCGGAATCTTCGCCAAACGAGGATTCGGACAAGGCCGCCAGCACGTCTGCCCTGCCCGCTCAAGTCGCCGCGCCGCCTGCTGCGGCACCCGCGCCCTCGCCCGTTGCGCCTCCTGCGCCTGTTGTGCCCACGGTATCCGCCGTGCCCAGCAACGCGGCCGCCACGGCGTCACCAACAGCTTCATCGGTACCTGCGCCCGCCCCGGCTGCAGCACCTGCCCCCGCGCCCGAGCGGCGTTCCTGGCTGGACAAGCTGCGCTCGGGCCTGCGCAAGACCGGCTCGGGCATCGCGCAGGTCTTCACCGGCACGCAGATCGACGATGCGCTCTACGAAGAGCTGGAAGAGGCCCTGCTGATGGCCGACGCCGGCGTGGCCGCCACCGAGCATCTGCTGAACGACCTCAAGCGCCGCGTCAAGGACAGCAAGGCCACTGACCCCTGGCAGGTCAAGGCGCTGCTGATCGATGCGATCACCGAGTTGTTGCAGCCGCTGGAGAAGTCGCTCGAAGTGGGCCAGCACACGCCGACGGTCATCATGGTCGCGGGCGTGAACGGCGCGGGCAAGACCACGACCATCGGCAAGCTCACGCGCCATCTGGTCGATGCCAACCAGCGCGTGCTGCTGGCAGCGGCCGACACCTTCCGCGCGGCGGCGCGCGAGCAGTTGCTGGTCTGGGCCGATCGCAACCATGTCGACATCGTCAGCCAGGAAGGCGGCGATCCGGCCGCCGTCACCTTCGACGCGGTGCAAGCCGGTCGCTCGCGCGGCTGCGATGTCGTGATCGCCGACACGGCCGGCCGCCTGGCCACGCAACTGCACTTGATGGAAGAGCTGCGCAAGATCAAGCGCGTGATCGGCAAGGCCATGGACACGGCACCGCACGAGGTGCTGCTGGTCGTCGATGGCAACACCGGGCAGAACGCGCTCTCTCAAGTCAAGGCCTTCGATGAAGCGCTGGGGCTCACCGGCCTGATCGTGACCAAGCTCGATGGCACGGCCAAGGGCGGCGTGCTCGCGGCCATCGCCTTGTGGTCGCGCCAGCGTCACAGCCCCGTGCCCGTGTACTTCATCGGCGTGGGCGAAAAGCTCGAAGACCTGCAGACCTTCAGTGCGCGGGAGTTCGCGCAAGCCTTGCTGTCCTGAGCCCGCGCAGCATCAATGCTTGCGTGATGCCATGGCGGTGGCCGTGGCGTCCAGCGGGGCTGCGTCCGAATCGAGGTCATCGAACCAGGTGGACGGCGGCGGCTCCTTGCGCGCGCGCTCGGCTTCATCGCCCTCGTCGTCGGACCAGTCATCGACATTGAAATCGACGGCCGTTTCGTCCACGCTCATGCCGTTCATGTTGCCGATCGGGCTCTGCATGGACGCGACGACCGCGGCCGCCTCGGCATCGCGCCGGGCCACGCTCAAGTCCTGGTAGCCCGCACGGCCCGACGCGTTGATGGCCGCGCCCAGCACGGCCTCGCGCGCCACGGCCGAACCGGGCAAAGCCCCTTCCAGCCACACATGAACAGGGATGCGGGCCGCCGCCAGCACGCGGTCCATGCGCGCATGACGGCGCTGGCTGCGCTCGTTTTCGCGCGACCGCGGCAGACGAACCTCGACCACGGCGACCACTTGCGAAGCCATGTCGCACACGACCAGATCGGCGCACAGGGAGCCGACGCGGCGCAGCCACTCGCTGTAAGGATTCTCTGTCGGCACCTTGATGAAACGTGCCACGGGCACCTGCGCCAGGATCATGTGATCGGGCAAGGCCTTGCGCAAAACGTGATAGGCCTCACGCTCAGACGTGGTCAGCACGCGCGTGGCCACGGGCTCCCAGTCGAGCAGGGTATCGAGCGCATCGGGAGAGGCATTGGCGGCGCGTTTGCCGAGCTTGCCAAGTTTGCCCGATCCCGAGGCGGCCTTGCCAGCCGAACCCGACCTGGCCCTGGCGGACTTGGCGCCGCCAGCACGCCCGCCCCTGGCAGGTGTGGGCGCATGGGTCTTCGTGTACCACCAGGCCCCCGCCACACCGACGGAACCCAAAACACCGGCCACCAGCACCGGCCAACTCAACAGCATGTCCATTGTTCAGGCCTTCCTGCCCAAGCTCCATGCCAGGACCACATCACCTGGCATCCACAGCTCATCGGCACCAGGGCCGACAAGCTGAAGGCTTTGCGCGCAGACGCTACACATGTCACATAAGCTAACAGGCAGCCTGGCGAGGGTCAATCAGGGCTAACGGACAAGGTCGTCACAAGGGGTATCAACCGTTTCAGCACGCCTTTTCAGCACAACGTTTAACGCCCACCCATGCCGGGCAGGCCTTTCATGCCGCCCATGCGTTTCATCATCTTGAAAAGGCCGCCGCCCTTCATCTTCTTCATCATGGTCTGCATCTGCTCGAACTGGTTGAGCAGGCGGTTGACTTCCTGGATCTGCACACCGGCGCCCTGCGCGATGCGGCGCTTGCGGCTGGCCTTGGTCTTGCCGTCCATCAGCAAGGCGGGCTGGCGACGCTCCTTGGCCGTCATGGCGCTGATGATGCCTTCCATGCGGCGCATGTCGCGCTCGGCCTTGTCCATGTCGGCCTGACCGGCCTTGGCGGCCAGCTCGGTCGGCAGCTTGTCCATCAGGCTGGACAGGCCGCCCATCTTCTTCATCTGGCTGATCTGCGCCAGGAAATCGTTGAAATCGAAGTCGACGCCGGACTTGACCTTGTCGGCCAGCTTCTGCGCGGCCTCGATGTCGACGCCCTTGGTGACCTCTTCGACCAGGGCCACGATGTCGCCCATGCCCAGCACGCGGCCGGCATGGCGGTCGGCATCGAACACCTCGAGGCCATCGATCTTCTCGGACACACCCGCGAACTTGATGGGCACGCCCGCGACCTGCCGCACCGACAACGCCGCGCCACCGCGCGAGTCGCCATCGAGCTTGGTCAGCACGACGCCGGTCAGCGGCAACGCCTCCTTGAAGGCCTTGGCCGTGTTGACGGCATCCTGGCCCTGCATGGCATCGACGACGAACAGCGTCTCGACCGGGTTGAGCAAGGCGTGCAGGTCCTTGATTTCGGCCATCAGGACATCGTCGATGGCCAGGCGGCCGGCCGTGTCGAACAGCAGCACGTCGAAGTAATGGCGCTTGGCGTGGTCGATGGCGGCCAGGGCGATGTCGCGCGGCTTCTGGTCAGGCGCGGAGGGGAACCACTCGGCACCGGCCTGGGCCGTCACGGTCTTGAGCTGCTCGATGGCGGCGGGGCGGTAGACGTCGGCCGAGACCGTGAGCACCTTCTTCTTGCGCTTTTCGATCAGGTGCTTGGCCAGCTTGGCCGTGGTCGTGGTCTTGCCGGCGCCCTGCAGGCCGGCCATCAGGATGATCGCGGGCGGCTGCGCGGCCAGGTTGATGTCGGACACGCCCTCGCCCATCGTGGCGGCGAGTTCCTTTTGCACGATGCTGACCAGGACCTGGCCCGGCGTCAGCGAGGAGACGACCTCCTGGCCCAGCGCCTTGTCCTTGACCCGGGCGATGAAATCGCGCACGACGGGCAAGGCCACGTCGGCCTCCAGCAGGGCCATGCGGACCTCACGCAACATGTCTTGCACGTTGGATTCGGTGATGCGGGACTGCCCGCGCATGGTCTTGACCAGGCGACTGAGGCGTTCGGTGAGGTTGGATGCCATGAAATAGCTGCTTGTGCTCTTAAACTCGAGCCATGATTTTATCGTCCGCCTCGTTCACGTCTGTCGCGTCCTGGCCCAGCGGGCTGGCGGTACTGGCCTATCTGCTGGCCAGTGTATGGCCTCAAGGCGCCCAAACGCCCGCCCGGCAAGGCGATCGCCCGGTCTGGACCATGCTGTCCGTGGGTTGGCTGGCCCAGGCCTCCGCCATCTTGCTGGACGCCATCGCCCTCGACGAACCCATCGCCCGCGCGCGTTTCGGCTTCGCACCGGCCCTGTCCGTCACGACCTGGCTCGTGCTGGCCGTCTATGCGCTCGAAAGCCGCCGCGTGAGCCTGCCCAGCGTGCGCCGCGCCTTGTCCGCGCTGGCGGCGGGCACCGTGGCGCTGGCCTGGCTGTTTCCGGGCCAGACGCATCCCCTGGTCACTTCGCCGTGGGCGCCCCTGCACTGGCTGACCGGCTTCGCCTCCTACGGCCTGATCGGCGCGGCGCTGCTGCATGCCGCCTTGCTGCGCCATGCCGAAAAACAGATGCGCGCCACGTCGGGCGGATCAGGGCAGATGCCCGGCGCGGGCGCCTTGCCCGGCCAGGCGCTGGGCATGCCTTTGCTCAGGCTGGAGTCCCTCACGCTGCGTTTTGTCGCGGCCGGGTTCATCATGCTCAGCCTCACATTGATCCTGGGTGCCTTGTTCGCCAAACCCTGGCGGTGGGACCACAAGACCGTGTTCTCGGTGATGTCGTGGCTCGTGTTCGCCATCTTGCTGATCGGGCGACACCGCTTCGGCTGGCGCGGCAGGCAGGCCATCCGCTGGCTCATCGCGGGCTCGACCCTGCTGCTGCTGGCTTACGTGGGCTCGCGCTTCGTGCTCGAAGTGGTGCTGCATCGCGCGGTCGAAACCTGATTGGCCCTTTCACACAAGATGCCCATGCTCAAATACCTGCTGCTGGCCGTGGCCGTCGTCTGGCTGTTTTACTCGCCTGCGCTGCGCGGCCTTCGTCAAAATGGCAAAGCGGCTCAACAACCCAGGCGGCCTGATGGCCAAGCCGGGCAGCAGCCCCATGTCGAGCGCATGATCCAGTGCGCGCACTGCGGTGTCCACCTGCCGCGCGGCGAGGCCGTCACCAACCCGCAAGGCCAGGTTTTCTGCAGCGCAGCCCATCTGCAAGCCGGGCCACGCCGCCGCTGAACGCACGTCACGCAGACGCGCAAACACGCACACCACCGGCATGCCCCCCAACCCCAGCCAGCAGTCAGACCCGGACGCCACGCAAGCCAACGTGCCGCCCGATTCGCATGCATCCTGGTTTGGCGCCTCGACTGCGGCGGCCCCGCTGGCCTGGTCCGACCCGACCATGACCGACGGCGGCGATGCCGCTGATGCCTATACCACGCAGCTTCCGCCATCGCGCCAGGCCGGGTCGGCCACGCAAGCAGCCCTGCCCGCCGACGACAACCGCGCGTCGTTCTTCCGCATCTACCGCCTGTTCCTCGGTGCCCGCGCCGCGCTGGCCATCCTGCTGCTCAGCCTCATCATCGGCTCTTGGGCTTTCGGCAACCGCCCGCCCATGTGGATGCTGTTGATGGCGGCCAGCTATGCCATCGTCACGATGACGCTGTGGGCCTGGCCCTCGCAACGCCATCCGCGCCACCCCGATCAACAGGCCCTGCGCCCCAGGCAGGCGCTGGCCACCGTCGGGCTGGACCTGGTCTTCTTCGCCCTGATGCACTACCTCACGGGCAACTCGGTCAACTCGCAAGCCTTGCTCGTGCTGCCCGTGCTGATGGCCTCGGTGCTGATGCCGCGCATCATGGGCCTGGGCGTGGCCGCCGCCGCCACGATCAACCTGCTGGCCGCCGCTTTCGTGCAAGCCGGCGACGGCGCCCTCACCAACCTGATGACGCAGGCCGGCCTGACCGGCTTCGGCCTGTTCGTGATCGCGGCACTGGCCAGCGAGTTGTCGGCGCGCCTGGCCAAGGAAGAACGCAGCGCGCGCGGCAGCCTGGAGCTGGCGCGGCAGCAGGCGCAGCTCAACCGCCTGGTCATCGAAGAGATGAGCGAAGGCGTGATGGTGGTCGACCGCCAGGGCCGCGTGCGCACGGCCAACCCGGCGGCGCGCCGCCTGCTCTCGGCCCAAGGCCTGGTGCCGGCCGCGCCCTTTCAACTGCGCGGCGTGCCCGCCTGGCAAGGCCTGATCCGCGCGGTCGAGCATGCCCTGGGCCACCCGCTTCGCGCCGAAGACGGGCAAGAGGTCAAGCTGCAGTTCGACGACCAAAGCCAGCGCGAGCTGCGCCTGCGCGTGCGCTTCACAAAAGGCCGCGGCAGCCGCACCTCCGAAGACATGTGCGTGATGCTGCTCGAGGACCTGCGCACCGTGCGCACCCGCCAGCGCCAGGACAAACTCGCCGCCATGGGCCGCATGTCGGCGGGCATCGCGCATGAGATCCGCAACCCGCTCGCCGCCATCGCGCAGGCCAACGCCCTGCTGGCCGAAGACGCCGCCAACGCCACGCAGAAGAAGCTCACGCAACTGGTGACCGACAACGTCGGCCGCCTCAAGCACATCATCGACGACATCCTGGCCGTGGCGCCCGGCGTGCGCGCCCCGGCCCCGGCCATCGACCCGATAGAAACCATCGTCGCCATCTGCAACGACTGGCGCAACACCCAGGGCCTGAGCACTGGCGAAGACAGCGTGCTCGACATCGACACCAGCGGCTGCCACCGCGCACCCACCTACCCGCTGCTCAAGATCCGCTTCGAGCCCGATCACCTGCAGCGCATCCTCGTCAACCTGCTGGACAACGCCGCGCGCTACAACACGGGCGAACCCGGCGCCATCTCGGTCGCGCTTCGCTGGATGCCCTCGGGCGACCAGCTTGGCATGCTGATGATGTCGGTGTGCAATGACGGCGATGCCGTGTCGGCCGAAACCGAGCGCTCACTCTTCGAGCCCTTCTTCTCGACCCGCAGCCGCGGCACCGGCCTGGGCTTGTATATTTGCCGGGAACTGTGCGAGCGCCACGGCGCCAGCATCGACTACCGGCTGCATCCGCCGCCCGTGCGCCACCGCAACGAGTTTTTTGTCACGGTCCCGATCGAGCCGCTCGCACCGTCGCCCTACAACGCATGACCACACCCGCCCAACACCGCCTGCTGGTCGTCGACGACGAACCGGACCTGCGCACGCTCTACGAGCTCACGCTCCTGCGCGAAGGCTACGACATCGAGACCGCCGGCTGCGTCGACGATGCCTTGCAACTGCTGCAGGAACACACCTACAGCGCCGTGATCACCGACATGCGCCTGCCCGACGGCACCGGCCTGGACATCCTGCGCAAGCTCGAAGACCTCGGCCGTCCCGAAAAGGCCATCGTCATCACGGCCTACGGCTCGGCCGAGAACGCCGTGAGCGCACTCAAGGCCGGCGCCTACGACTACCTGACCAAACCGGTCGACCTCAAGCAGTTCCGCACCGTTGTCGCCTCGGCCTTGAACAACCAGGGCCACGCCGTCCACATGGCGGCAGAGCCCGCGCCCGCGCAAACATCGATCGGCACGGCTGGCACGAAGCCTCACACCGCCCTGTCCAGGCTGGCGGGCAACAGCATCGCCATGCAGCAGGTGCGCGTGCTGATCGACAAGGTCTCGCGCAGCATGGCGCCCGTGCTGCTGTGGGGCGAGTCGGGCACAGGCAAGGAGCTCGTGGCCCGCGCCATCCATGACGTGAGCAGCCGTGCCGCGCGCCCCTTCGTGGCCGTGAACTGCGGCGCCATCCCCGAGCAACTGCTCGAGGCCGAGTTCTTCGGCTACCGCAAAGGCGCCTTCACCGGCGCCAACGAAGACCGCGAGGGCTTCTTCCAGGCGGCCAACGGCGGCACCTTGTTCCTCGATGAAATCGGCGATCTGCCGCTGGCGATGCAGTCCAAGCTGCTGCGCGCGATTCAAGAGCGCGCCATCCGCGCCGTGGGCGCCACGACCGAAGTGCAGGTCGATGTGCGCGTGCTCAGCGCCAGCCACAAGGATTTGCACGCCGAGGTGCAAGCCGGCCGCTTCAGACAGGACTTGTTCTACCGCCTCAACGTCATCCAGATCACGCTGCCCGCCCTGCGTGACCGGCTCGACGATCTGCCGCTGCTGAGCCAGCGCATCCTCGAGCGCATCGCCGCCGAGTCGCAACAGGCGCACGTGCAGCAATTGAGCCTGGCCTCGCAATCGGCGCTGCTGCGCCACCGCTTCCCCGGCAATGTGCGCGAGCTCGAGAACCTGCTGCACCGCGCCGTGGCCTTGAGCAACCACCAGATGCTCGAGCCCGAAGACCTCGGCCTGACGGACGCAGCGCCGCCGCCACTCGACGAGGTCGCCTCGCACGATGGCAGCACGCCGCCGCAAGCCGCCGCGCAACAGGAAACATCTCCATCGCCCACGGACACACCGCCCGCGGCCGTGCCCTCCGATCTCGTCGCGCACCTGGACCAGGTCGAGCGCGACATCCTCATCCTCGCGCTCGAAAAGCACCGCCTCAACCGCACGGCCGCCGGCGCCAGCATGGGCCTGTCATTGCGCCAGATGCGCTACCGCATGGCCCGCCTGGGCGTGCAGGTCACCGACCAGGGCATCGCGCTCGGCGAGCGCTTCGACCCCGACGCGGACAGCGACCAAGGCTGAGCTTTGAACACGCACCTCACCGCCTGGCAGGACGGCTGGTACACCCCGGCCCGCAAAGTGCCCTCGCCCAACTTCGGCCCCCGGCCCGATGCGCAGGACATCACGCTGGCCGTCATCCACTCGATCAGCCTGCCGCCCGGCGTGTACGGCGGCGACGAGATCGAGCGCCTCTTCACCAACCAGCTCGACTGGTCCGCGCACCCCTACTTCGAGCAGATCAAAGGAGCCGAGGTCTCGGCGCATTTCGTGATCCGCCGCGATGGCACGCTGCTGCAGTTCGTCTCGGTGCTCGACCGCGCCTGGCATGCGGGCCCATCGTCATGGCAGGGCCGCGCCAACTGCAACGATTACAGCGTCGGCATCGAACTCGAAGGCCTCGAAGACACGCCCTTCGAAGCACCTCAGTACCAGGCCTTGTCGATGCTTCTGGATGCACTTTCGCAACAGTGGCCCATCGCGCAGATCGCCGGCCATGAACACATCGCGCCAGGCCGCAAACGCGATCCCGGGCAGGCCTTCGACTGGCCTCTCTTGCAGTCCCTCCTTGGATGGCCGAACGACAAATTCCCTGCCGGGACTGGCCTTGTCTAGCGCGCATCAAGCTGCGCTAGCGGGCCTCGCGTCGGCTGTCACTGCCACTTCCCCCATTGGCGATTTCCCTTGTTTTTCCCCCTGTTTGCGGGGTGGGTGCAAAAAGGCGTTATAGTCGACCCCAGACACTACAGGTAGTGCTTCAAAGCACCCCAAACACCAGATATAGTGTCCACAGCAGTTGGTCACCGGCCTCTCCAGTGACCAGAATTCAACAGGCTGCGATGCCTCTCGCACGATGCCTCTCGCCGCTTGGCAGTCCTGAAGGGAAACACATGCAAACGTCCACGCCCAGCACCATCCCCTCCCCCACTTCTGTCTTCCCCGGCGCAGCCGCCGTGGCCATCGAGCCGCGCCAGTCGGCCTATGCCGCCTACCAGATCATCCGACGCAATGGTGCGGTCGTTTCGTTTGAACCCAGCAAGATCGCCGTGGCCTTGATGAAGGCCTTCCTGGCCGTGCACGGCACGCAAGGTGCCGCGTCGGCCTCCGTGCGCGAAACCGTCGACGGCCTGACCGAAGCCGTGGTCCGCGGCCTGCTACGCTCGCGTCCGGGCGGCGGCACTTTCCACATCGAAGACATCCAGGACCAGGTCGAGCTGGCCCTGATGCGCGGCGGCCACCACGAGATCGCCCGCGCCTACGTGCTGTACCGCGAGCGCCGCACGCAAGAGCGCGCCAAGCAGATCGAAGACCAGCAAGCAGCCGCCCTGCCCACGCTCACCGTGATCGACCGCGGCCAGCGCGTGCCGCTCGACCTCGCCCGCCTGCAAGCCCTGATCGAATCGGCCTGCGCCAACCTGGGCGAAGACGTCAAGGCCGGCCCCATCCTGGCCGAGACCCAACGCAATCTGTACGACGGCGTCTCCATCGACGAGGTCTACAAGGCCGCCATCCTGGCCGCCCGCACCCGCATCGAGCACGACCCGGCCTACACCCGCGCCACCGCCCGCCTGCTGCAGCACACCATCCGCCGCGAAATCCTTGGCGAAGAAGTCACGCACGCCGAAATGGCCACGCGCTACGCCGACTACTTCCCCGGCTTCATCAAGAAGGGCATCGAGGCCGAGCTGCTGGACGACAAGATGGCCCAGTTCGATCTGGCCCGCCTGGGTGCCGCGCTCAAATATGAGCGTGACCTGAACTTCGACTACCTCGGCCTGCAGACCCTGTACGACCGCTACTTCCTGCACACCGAAGGCAAGCGCATCGAAATGCCGCAAGCCTTCTTCATGCGCGTCTCGATGGGCCTGGCGCTCAACGAAATCGACCGCGAAGCCCGCGCCATCGAGTTCTACGAGCTGCTCTCGTCCTTCGACTTCATGTCGTCGACGCCCACGCTGTTCAACGCCGGCACACGCCGCTCGCAACTGTCGAGCTGCTACCTGACCACCGTGCCCGACGACCTCGACGGCATCTACGAAGCCATCAAGGAAAACGCCCTGCTGTCCAAGTTCGCCGGCGGCCTGGGCAACGACTGGACGCCTGTTCGCGCCCTCGGCTCGCACATCAAGGGCACCAACGGCAAGTCGCAAGGCGTGGTCCCCTTCCTCAAGGTGGTCAACGACACGGCCGTGGCCGTGAACCAGGGCGGCAAGCGCAAGGGCGCCGTCTGCGCCTACCTTGAATCGTGGCACCTGGACGTCGAAGAATTCCTGGAGCTGCGCAAGAACACCGGCGACGACCGCCGCCGCACCCACGACATGAACACGGCCAACTGGATCCCGGACCTGTTCATGCGCCGCGTGATGGAAGGCGGCGAGTGGACCCTGTTCTCGCCATCGAGCTGCCCTGACCTGCACGACAAGTTCGGCTTGGCGTTCGAAGAGGCCTATACAAACTACGAGGCCAAGGCCGACCGCGGCGAGATCAAGCCCTTCAAGCGCGTGAAGGCCACCGACCTGTGGCGCCGCATGCTGTCGATGCTGTTCGAAACCGGCCACCCCTGGATCACCTTCAAGGACGCCTGCAACGTGCGCTCACCGCAGCAGCACGTCGGCGTGGTGCACTCGTCCAACCTGTGCACCGAGATCACGCTCAACACGAACGGCGGCGAAATCGCGGTCTGCAACCTGGGCTCGGTCAACCTGTCGCAGCATATTAAAGAAGGTGGCATCGACCACGACAAGCTCAAGAAGACGGTCAAGACGGCGATGCGCATGCTCGACAACGTGATCGACATCAACTACTACGCCGTGAAAAAGGCACGCGATTCGAACCTGCGCCATCGCCCCGTGGGTCTGGGCATCATGGCCTTCCAGGATTCGCTCTATCAATTGCGCACGCCTTACGCCAGCCAGGCAGCCGTCGAGTTCGCCGACCGCTCGATGGAAGCCGTCTGCTACTACGCCTACTGGGCCTCGACCGAGCTGGCCGAAGAGCGCGGCCGCTACAGCAGCTACCGTGGCTCGCTGTGGGACCGCGGCATCCTGCCGATCGACTCGCTCAAGCTGCTGAACGAACAGCGCGGCGGCTATGTCGAGGTCGACACATCCACCACGATGGACTGGGATGCCCTGCGCGCCCGCATCGCCAACTTCGGCATGCGCAACTCCAACTGCGTGGCCATCGCCCCGACCGCCACGATCTCCAACATCATCGGCGTGGACGCCTCGATCGAGCCCTGCTTCGGCAACCTCTCGGTCAAGTCCAACCTGTCGGGCGAGTTCACCGTGGTCAACGAGTACCTGGTGCGCGACCTCAAGAAGCTGGGCCTGTGGGACGACGTGATGGTCATGGACCTCAAGCACTTCGACGGCTCGCTGCGCCGCATCGACCGCGTGCCCGAGGACCTCAAGAACCTGTACGCCACGGCCTTCGAGGTCGAGCCCGTGTGGCTGGTCGAAGCCGCATCGCGTCGCCAGAAGTGGATCGACCAGGCTCAATCGCTCAATATCTATATGGCGGGCGCATCGGGCAAGAAGCTGGACGAGACCTACAAGCTCGCATGGGTACGCGGCCTCAAGACCACTTACTACCTGCGCACCATCGGCGCCACGCATGCCGAGAAGTCGACGGTCTCGCGCGGCCAGCTCAACGCCGTGTCCAACATGGCTGGCGGCGGTCTCGGTACGGCATCTTCTGCGGCACCGCAACAAGCCGCAGCACCCGCCGAAGCAGCGCAAGCAGAGCCCGCGACCGACATCAAGTTCTGCTCGATCGACAACCCCGATTGCGAAGCCTGTCAGTAAGCGAAGCTTATCGGTGATCGAAGCCCGCTGATGAAAAGCAAGCGGCTCACAACCATCATCAACACAGGGCCTCGTCATCTCATCAAGATGCGAGGTCTTGTGTGTCTCTAGACTTCACGCGAGACATCACCGATGGTTTGAACTGATACGCAAAACGCATTCAATCGATGCCTTCTTCATGTTTTCGATGCAAGCCCGCAACAACTTGGGGCCATACATGTCAAGAAGTGCTTGGTGTTTTTAACAACACCCTTTCATAATCCGACTCCATAGGATGTTCACCATGCTGGTCTGGGAAGACGACTCCACCAAATCATCTTCAATGCCTCTTGGTTCTGTGCCTTCTTCGCTCAGCGATGCACGGAACACGGCTTCGTCACCGCTCGCTTCTTCAAGCGTTGGCATCAACAGCGCCCCATCCATGGCTCCGATCAAACCGACCGCGTCGTCGTCAGCCGCCACAGGCGCTGGCTCGACCCGTCGTGTCAACGCAGCCGACAAGCGCATCATCAACGGCCAGACCGACGTCAACCAGTTGGTGCCGTTCAAGTACAAGTGGGCATGGGAGAAGTACCTCGCCACGTGCGCCAACCACTGGATGCCGCAAGAAGTGAACATGTCACGCGACATCGCCTTGTGGAAGGACCCGAACGGCCTGACCGAAGACGAGCGCCGCATCATCAAGCGCAACCTCGGCTTCTTCGTGACCGCCGATTCGCTGGCCGCCAACAACATCGTGCTGGGCACCTACCGCCACATCACGGCGCCCGAGTGCCGCCAGTTCCTGCTGCGCCAGGCTTTCGAAGAAGCGATTCACACCCACGCCTACCAGTACATCGTCGAGTCGCTGGGCCTGGACGAGAGTGAAATTTTCAACGCTTACAACGAAGTCCAGTCGATCCGCGACAAGGACGAGTTCTTGATCCCCTTCATCGAGGCGATCATGAACCCCGACTTCAAGACCGGCACGACGGAGAACGACCAGACGCTGCTCAAGTCCCTGATCGTGTTCGCCTGCCTGATGGAAGGCCTGTTCTTCTACGTCGGCTTCACGCAGATCCTGGCCCTGGGTCGCCAGAACAAGATGACCGGCGCCGCCGAGCAGTATCAATACATCCTGCGCGATGAATCGATGCACTGCAATTTCGGCATCGACCTCATCAACCAGCTCAAATTGGAGAACCCGCATCTGTGGACTTCCGAATTCAAAGCTGAAATCAAGGCGCTTTTCCTTAAAGCTGTGGAACTTGAATACCGATACGCTGAAGACACCATGCCGCGTGGCGTGCTGGGCTTGAACGCGTCCATGTTCAAGGGCTACCTGAGGTACATCGCCAACCGTCGCGCCACGCAAATTGGTCTGGAAGAGTTGTTCCCCAATGAAGAGAACCCCTTCCCGTGGATGAGTGAAATGATTGATTTGAAGAAGGAACGCAACTTCTTCGAAACCCGCGTTATTGAATACCAGTCGGGCGGAGCCCTGTCCTGGGATTGATCGAGTGCCGCAAAGAGCCAAGGATCGCCCGGACATGTCCAATCGACCTACCCCATCTATCACACCGCGCTCAGATCCTAGGGGGCGATGGGTGATGGATCTCTGTATTGCACCCCGCAATGCAGTGCTCTTTGCAACTTGATCAAGGAGATCCGTATGGCAACTGCGAAGAAAGTGGCACCCAAGAAGGCTGCCCCGGCCAAGAAGGCCGCTGTGAAGAAGGCTGCGCCCGCCAAGAAGGCTGCAGCCAAGAAGCCTGCTGCCAAGAAGGCCGCTGTCAAGAAGGCAGCACCGGCCAAGAAGGCTGCAGTGAAGAAGGCTCCAGCCAAGAAGGTCGCCGCCAAAAAGGCAGCAACCAAGAAGGCTGCAGTGAAGAAGGCCCCAGCCAAGAAGGTAGCCGCCAAAAAGGCAGCACCCAAGAAGGCTGCAGTGAAGAAGGCTGCCGCCAAGAAGCCTGCTACCAAGAAGGCCGCCCCTAAAAAGGCCGCTGCCAAGAAGCCTGCCCCTGCCAAGCCTGCCCCTGCGCCAAAAAAGGCCGCAGCCCCAGCCGCGAAGACCACGCTGAGCCCTCAAGCCGCGTGGCCCTTCCCGACGGGCAACAAGCCCTGAGTCCATTCCATCGGAATGGCTCGGCATCGGCTCCAGGGCTGATGCCATCCACCCGGCTTCGGCCGGGTTTTTCTTTTCCGCTGCCACATTTTTAATGTCGATGACCGCGCCATCGCCACCTGATCCACCTGATGCATGGCCCTGTCTGCGCATTGAACGCAAAGGCGCCCAGCAACGTGTGGTGCTCGATGTCAGCGTCTCGCCCAATGCCAAGAAGACCGAGCTCGTCGGCTGGCATGACGGCGCATTGCGCATCCGCCTGGCCGCCCCGCCCGTCGATGGCGCGGCCAACGAGGCGCTGCGCAAATGGCTGTCGCAAGAATTGGGCTTGGCGCAAAGCCAGATCGACCTGCTGCGTGGCGCCACGGGCCGACGAAAACAATGGGCGTTAGAGACCAACCCGGCTCACATCATCGCCTGGCTGGCCCGGCAATCCGCATTACAAAAATAGCATCCGGATACCGATAGTGGCCTGCCGGACCCCTTAATCGGGCGCTACCACGGCCCTTGCCCCCTCGCTACAGTTTGCGCATGACTGCAGCATGACGTCCCGAGCTGGCAGTAGCGAAGAGACCAGTTTGACCCCGGGGCGAGGAGTCGAGGCCATGTCCAACAACACCCCCACACCAGAACCCAGCCAGACCCAGCTGCATGAGGTTCAAGCCGCCTTGTTCAACCTGCGCGACGGCCTGATGAACCTGAAGATGTCCCTGCAAGAGCTGGCCTTCATGACCGACGAGGATGCCCAGCGCTTGGCCAAGTCCGAGACCGACAACCTGTTGATGCGCCTGCGCGGATAACCACGCCGATAAAGCGCCGCAAAACACGTAAAGGGCCGCGGCTTGCCTTAAGCTACGCGGTTTGATGAAAGACACTCGCGCAGCGAGCAAGCCATGGCCCAGTACGTATACACGATGAACCGCGTCGGGAAGATCGTTCCCCCGAAGCGGCAGATCCTCAAAGACATCACCCTGAGCTTCTTCCCGGGCGCCAAGATCGGCGTGCTGGGCGTGAACGGCTCCGGCAAGTCCACCTTCCTGAAGATCATGGCGGGCGTGGACAAGGACATCGAGGGCGAAGCCGTCCCGATGCCCGGCATCAAGATCGGCTACCTGCCTCAGGAACCCCAGATCACGCCCGAGCAGACGGTGCGTGAAGCGGTCGAGGAAGGCATCGGCGGGGTGCTGGCCGCCAAGAAGCGCCTGGACGAGGTCTACGCACTCTACGCCGAAGAAAACGCCGACTTCGATGCGCTCGCCGCCGAGCAAGGCGAGCTGGAAGCCATCATCGCCGCTGGCGGCTCCGAAAACACCGACCTGCAACTCGAGCTGGCCGCCGACGCGCTGCGCCTGCCTGCGTGGGATGCCATCATCGGCAACCTCTCCGGTGGTGAAAAGCGCCGCGTGGCCCTGTGCCGCCTGCTGCTGTCCAAGCCCGACATGCTGCTGCTGGACGAACCGACCAACCACTTGGACGCCGAATCGGTGGACTGGCTGGAGCAATTCCTCAGCCGCTTCTCGGGCACCGTCGTGGCCATCACCCACGATCGCTACTTCCTGGACAACGCCGCCGAGTGGATTCTCGAACTCGATCGCGGATCGGGCATCCCCTACAAGGGCAACTACTCCGACTGGCTCGATCAAAAGGGCAAGCGCCTGGAGCAGGAGCAAAAGAGCGAAGACGCCCGCGCCAAGGCCTTGAAGGTCGAACTGGAATGGGTGCGCAAGAACGCCAAGGGCCGCCAGGCCAAGAGCAAGGCCCGTCTGGCCCGCTTCGAAGAGCTGAGCGACGTCGAATACCAGAAGCGCAACGAGACCAACGAAATCTTCATCCCCGTGGCCGAGCGCCTGGGCAATGAAGTGATCGAGTTCAACGGTGTCAGCAAGAGCTTCGGCGACCGCCTGCTGATCGACAACCTCAGCTTCAAGGTGCCGGCTGGCGCGATCGTCGGCATCATCGGCCCCAACGGCGCCGGCAAGTCGACGCTGTTCCGCATGATCCAGGGCGTCGAACAGCCCGACACCGGCAGCGTCACCATCGGCAAGACGGCACAGCTGGCTTTCGTGGACCAGAGCCGCGAAGGTCTGGCCGCCGACAACACCGTGTGGCAGGACGTGTCGGGCGGGCTGGACAACATCATCGTCGGCAAGTTCGTGATGCCCTCGCGCGCCTATCTGGGCCGCTTCAACTTCAAGGGCAACGACCAGCAAAAGCTGGTGGGCAACCTGTCCGGCGGTGAACGCGGCCGCCTGCACCTGGCCAAGACACTGGCCCAGGGCGGCAACGTGCTGATGCTCGATGAACCGTCCAACGACCTGGACGTCGAAACCCTGCGCGCGCTGGAAGACGCGCTGCTGGAGTTCGCCGGCTCGGCCATGATCATCTCGCACGATCGCTGGTTCCTCGACCGCATCTGCACGCACATCCTCGCGTGCGAAGGCGACTCGCAATGGTTCTTCTTCGACGGCAACTACCAGGAGTACGAAGCCGACAAGAAGAAGCGCCTGGGCGAAGAAGGCGCGCGCCCCAAACGCGTGCGCTTCAAGCCCATCCGCTGATCTATGCGCTGACTCATCCAAGCCCGTCCCCGACGGGCTTTTTTGTTGCGTCGAACCTGTGCCGTTCGGGGGCTATCCCTAGGGTTTCCGTCAGAGGTTGCACCCCTTGCGGGGGCTAGAATTTCGTGGACTTTTTGGCATAGGCACTCATGTCCCATGCTGGCCGTGAAAGCGGTCGGCACGCATGTACAGGGACCCGGGACAAGAGGGCCAATTGACCACTCACCATGCCCGACAACCCAAGGGTTGCAGGCCACAACACACCAGACCCAGGCCCCGAAGCTGGTAACAACTGATGATTCTTGCTGGAGACCTCTCGATGACCCCTCGGATTACCCGCCTGCTCACGTCGGCCGCGCTGGCTGTTTCGGCGCTGACAATGGGCGGCTGCGCTCTGATCGAATCCAACGTCAGCGGCACCACGCTCGGCATCCTCGAAGACGGCTTCACACCGCCCGTCATGCAGGGCTCCGACGTTGAAACCGCCTGCATGTTCTCCAACGTCAATACGCCTCTGGTCGGCGCCGCACGCAACTTCTACGGCGACCCGTCCCTGATGGAAACCGTGATGTTGTCTTCGGCTGGCGTCTGTGCTGAAAACCAGGCCATCAACGAAGAGATGCGCTACCTGCGCGCCGCCCGCGAGAAGCGCGCCGACGAAGCCCAGGATGCCCGCATTGCCCAGAAGCGTTTCCTCGCCCTGGCCGCGGAACGCCAGTTCACCGGCTTCACGCGCATGAGGACCAAGCTGGAGCAGAAATACTTCTTCAAGTATGGCTCGACCTGCCCTCGCTTCAAGCGTGATTTCGACGAGCTGGTCTACATGCTGGGCTCGGTCGCCGGTCTGCAAGCCATGCAGAACGACATCGCCGCGCAGCAGTCCGTCGGCGTGCCGACCGACACCGCTCCGCTGGTCGAGAAGGCCATGAAGTGCCTGGACAACAACAAGTGGTGGGGCGTGCCCGAAGCGGCCCGCGCCGCCATCTGGAGCATCCTGCCAGGCGCATCGGAAGGTCATGACGTCAAGGGCACGTTCGAGAACTCCATGGCCCTGGGTGAGGCCAAAGGCGTGCGTCTGGCCCACGTGATGGTGGCCGTGGCCGCGCAATCGACCGATGATAAGGCGACGGTGCGCGCCACCCTCAAGCGCTTCGCGTCGGTCAAGGACTTCAAGCCTAATCCTGACTACCGCCTGCTGGACGCCATCTCGCAATCGCAGATGATCAACGTTTCCGACCGCATGTGGACGCAGAACACGGGCACACGCACACCGATCGGCAGCCTGGGCAAGTTCTGGGACGACAAGGCCGGTGGCGACATCGATGCCGACAGCTTCCTCAAATAATTTGCTTCGATAAACGGAAGGGCAATTCCAAGGGAATTCCCTTCCCCCGTGTGTGTGGGCTGGGGTTTACCTCAGGAAACTACTCTCCAGATATAGTTACAAAGCTAACGATCCTGATCACGGACGTGGTCATTTCTGCTGCCGATTGAACGGCAGAAACCGAAGGTGCCCCACGAGGGCGCTCGGTTTTTTTGGTTCCGAGGAGACTTCATGAAGTTGGTCAAAAAAATGAGCCGGACCGGTCTGGCCGTGCTGGTGGCGATGGGCGCCGTGACCTCAGCCCAGGCAGGTCAGAAGCTGTGTGTGTATGACCTGTTGGGCACCGCCGGCGACCTCTTCAACATGGCCAAAGACTACGCCGTGGCCATGCAAAAGTACGGCGCCAACATCGAGCTCAAGGGCTACACGGACGAGCGCGTGGCCACCGAAGACTTCCGCACGGGCCAATGCGATGGCGTGGTCGCCACCGCTTTCCGCACCCGCCAGTTCAATGCCGTGGCCGGTGCCATCGACACCCTCGGCGCCACCACCATCGTCAAGGACGGCAAGATCGACATCGCCGCCAGCTACGAGGTTGTGCGCAAGATCATCCAGACCTACGCCTCGCCTGCCGCCGGCAAGCTGATGGTCGACGGCAACTACGAAATCGGCGGCATCACGCCGCTGGGCGCGGCCTACCCCGTGCTCAACGACCGCAAGATCAACACGGTCGAAGCCCTGGCCGGCAAGCGCATCGCCGCCTTCGACTACGACAAGGCCCAGGCGGTCATGATCCAGCGCATCGGCGCACAGCCGATCTCCGCCGACATCACCAACTTCTCGACCAAGTTCAACAACGGCGCCGTCGACATGATCGCCGCGCCGACCATGGCCTACAAACCGCTGGAGCTCTACAAGGGCATCGGCAAGACGGGCGCCATCACGCGCTTCCCGATCCTCATCCTGACCTACCAGGTCGTGTTGAACCGGACCAAGTTCCCCGAAGGCTTCGGCGACAAGTCGCGCGAATACTGGTCCAGCCAGTTCGACCGCGCGCTGCAACTGATCAAGCAGGCCGATGCCAGCATCCCGCCCGGTACCTGGATGGAGCTGAGTTCCGAGAACTCCTACAAGTACACCCTGATGCTGCGTGAGTCACGCATCGACATCGCTCAAAAGGGCTTGTATGACAAGCGTGGCCTGAAGGTCATCAAGAAGATCCGCTGTAACGTGAACCCGGCTGACCCCGAGTGCACGACGAAGTCGGAAGAAGACTGGAAGTAAAACCGATGGCGCAGGCACGAAACCGTGTCCGCGCCATGCGTTTGATCCCATTCGCCGAGGGGCCCGCCCCTCACCCCTTTTGACGGCCGGCCCATGGCCAGCCATGTCGTGTGATTGCCCATGAACACCCCCTCCTCCCGAACACTTCTAGGTAGAACCTTCCTCGAGTGGTTCTCCAGTCTGCCCGTCTTTGCGCTGTTGTTGTTGACCCTGATCGTCGGTACGGGTGAGATGGTGCACGGCCAGTTGTTGAAACTGGGTGAAAGCATGTTTGGCGACTCGCAAGTGCAGTACTTCATGCTGCGCGCCGAGCCTTCCAAGCCGGACTGCAATCCCAATGTGAATGTCGAGCAGGAGCTGGCGCGCCAGATGGCCGCGCCTGTGGCCAAGGGCGGCGACGAAGACTTGGGCGACCTGTTCGGCGACGAGCAAAAGCCCCATGACCCGGCCGTGCTGCGCAAGTCCATCGAGCAGTCGGTGGCCATCTGCAAGGCCAAGCACGACATGTACGCCAAGGTCGTGCAGCACCAGACGCCGCAGGTGCGCGCCTACCGCACGCTGGAGACGAGCTTCTTCGGCCTGTTCCAGATCGGCACCGACAACCGTCCGCTGATCCTGCTGCTGATGGTGGCCATTGCCGCTGTCACGACCACGCTGGGCTTCCACCACATCGGCATCCGCCCCGGCCACTACAGCAAGGACTACCTGTTGCAATCGGCCTCGCAGGTCATCGCGGCGGGCTTGCTGCTGTTCTCGACCGTGCGCTACTACCAGATCCTGCAAGGCTCCGGCGTGCCCATCGAGCACCCGATCATCCACTACGTGTGGATGGCGCTGTTCACGACCTTGCTGCTGATCAACCTTAAGCGCGTGATCATGCCCGTGAAGTCCGAGCATGGCGAAGGCGACTGGACGGGCGCCTTCCTGTCGATCCCGCTGTATGCGCAGATGTCGACCATCGCGGGCGTCTACTTCCTGATCAAGGGCCACCACGCGGGCCTGGCCATCTACATCAACCAGCTGATGGAGCTGCCCAGCATCTTCATGAACCTGGGCCTGTTCATCTGGGCCGGCATGCTGCTCAAGCAAAGCCGCATCGTCGACCTGTTCATGAACGTGCTGCGTCCGTGGAGCCTGTCGCCCCAGTTGCTGACCTACATCATCCTGCTGGGCGCCTCGGTGGCCACGGCCTACACGGGCGCGTCCGGTATTTTCGTGATCGCCGCCGGCGGCATCATCTACCACGAGGTGCGTTCGTCGGGTGGCTCGCGCCAGTTCGCGCTGGCCGCCACGGCCATGTCCGGCTCGCTGGGCGTGGTGCTGCGCCCTTGCCTGCTGGTCGTGTTCATCGCCGCGCTGAACAAGCAGGTGACCACCACCGGCCTGTACCACTGGGGCTTCTATGTGTTCCTGGTGACCTCGACGCTGTTCTTCCTGGCTTCGCAGATGCTGCGCACGCAGCGCGCCGCCATCGAATCGCCGCTCGTGGCCATCCCGGCCATGCTGCGCCAGGTCGTGCCGCTGCTGCCCTACATCGCCCTGATGCTGGCCATCATCGCGATCTATGAATTCGTGCTGGATACCAAGCTCAACGAGATCACGGCCCCGACCATCATGCCGGTGCTGCTGATCATCATCCTGGTCTTCGACAAAATGAGCAACCGGGGCAAGGCCGACCTCACGCCGGACTACGCCAGCCATCGCCAGGAAGGCGTCGAGCGCTCCATCCGCTTCGCCACCAACGAGACCATCGGCCACATCGGCGCGCTGCTGAGCCTGATGACGCTGTCGCTGGCCATGGGCGGCGTGATCGAGCGCTCCGAAGTCATGGGCTACTTCCCCAAGGTCTTCGAGAACCATTGGACGGCGATGGCCTTCCTGGTCGTGACCAAGGTGCTGCTGGGCATGATCATGGACCCGTTCGGCGCCGTGGTGCTGGTGTCGGGCACGTTGGCCCCGATCGCCTATGCCAACAACATCGATCCGCTGCACTTCTGGATGATGACGCTGGTCGCATTCGAGCTGGGCTATCTGCTGCCGCCCGTGGCGCTGAACCAGTTGCTGACGCGTCAGGTGATCGGCGAGGCGGAGGTCACGATCGCCGACTCCGAGGTGCGCCACCTGGGCTTCTATCGCCGCTACGAGCGCTGGATCCTGCCGCTGTCCGTGATGACGATCGGTCTGGTGCTGGTGTCCTTCGGCCCGCTGGCCATCCACGACTTCCCCGCGCTGAGCTTCATCAGGGACTGGTTCCCGCTGCCACAGCAGTGATGGCTTGACCTTCAAGCATCCGATCAACCCGGTTGAATGCCTCGCATCAGCCGGGTTTTTTCTTGGGGCCGGCCACACGTTTGGCGCGAGGCTCGGTGGTAAGGTCTGTGTCCATGAACCGTTCTGTTTCCCCACTGATGTACGCCGTGTCAGCGCTGTTGCTCACGGCTTGTTCGAGTTTGAGTGGCCCAGCCAACCAGGGCGCCAACCCCGGCGCCAGCAGCCCTGCCAACCACGCCGCGCCGGGCACGCCCGCCCCACCTCTGGCGACGAGCGCCGCGGCCAGTTCCGCCTCGGCACCGGCAAGCGCCGCGCCAGCAGCGGCGGCCAACCAGCCCGCGTTCGACCAGGTCATCAAGGGCGCCGAACGGCAGGACGGCCTGCTGCCCATCTGGAAGAAGCAGGACAAGATCTGGATCGAATTACCGGCCGATGCGTTTGACAAACCGCTGTTTCTGTCGCCCAAGCTGGCATCGGGCATCGGCGAGGCCGGCGTCTTCGGCGGGTTGATGCAAAGCCGCTGGGCACAGGTCGGCCGGCCGCAATGGGTCGAGTTCCGCAAAGTGCACCAGCAGGTTCAGCTGCTGGCCATCAATGCCGCCTACACGGCGCAGAAGGACACGCCGCAGGCCAAGGCCGTGCAGGCCGCGTTTTCACCGAGCTTGCTCGGCAGCGTGCCGCTGGCCAGCGCGCCGCACACCAAATCGGGCGCCGTGCTGATCGAGGCCAATGCCTTGTTCCTGGGCGATTTCCTGGGCGTGGCGCAGCACCTGCAGCGCGCCTATCGCCAAGGTTATGGGCTCGATGCGCGCAACTCGGCCGTGATGCAATCGCGCGCGCAGGCCCACAGCGTGGAGTTCGAAGTGCTGCAGCACTTCGCCACGGCGGGCATCAGCCCGGGCGGCGGCGCGCCGGGCGTGCCGCAATCGACCGTGCCCACGTCCGTGCCTGATCCGCGCAGCCTGTTCGTCACCGTGCACTACAGCCTGACGGCGCTGCCCGACAAGCCCATGCCGACGCGCGTCGCCGATCCGCGCGTCGGCTACTTCACGAGCACGGTCGCCGACTTCACGGACGACCTGGCCCGCACGCCGCGCCAGCGCTTCATCAACCGCTGGCGCCTCGAAAAGAAAGACCCGGCCGCGGCCTTGTCCGAGCCCGTCAAGCCCATCGTGTTCTGGCTGGACCCGAGCATCCCCGATGCCTACCGCCCCACCATCACCGAAGGCATCCTCGAGTGGAACAAGGCCTTCGAGGCCATCGGCTTCAAGAACGCCATCGAGGTCAAGACGCCGCCGGCCGACAAGCCCTTCGACACGCTGGAGACCGGCCACACGTCCATCCGCTGGATGACCAACAGCCAGCCCGCGTTCGGCGCCATCGGCCCGACCCACGTGGACCCGCGCACGGGCGAGATCCTCGATGCCGACATCGCGCTGGAGAGCCTGTCGTCGCGCGCGATCCGCACGGTGCGCAGCCAGTTCTTCTCGCCCGGCACGTCGCCGATGCCTTCCGCGCACGATGACGCTGATGACCATGCGCACGCGGGCTCGCCCGACACCTGCGAGCATGCCGCCGAAGCCGCCGAGCAACTGGGCCTCGCGCTCGATGTGCTCGAAGCGCAAGGCGTGATCGACCCGGACAGCCCGCAGGTCAGGGACTTCGTGCTGGCCTATCTGAAGGACACGACCATGCACGAGGTCGGCCACACGCTGGGCCTGCGGCACAACTTCAGGGCCTCGCGCTGGCACACGGCGCTGGAGCTGACGGACCCGGAGCTGACCAGGGCGCAAGGCAACAGCGCCTCGGTGATGGACTACGCGCCCATCAACCTGCCGATGCCCGGCCAGCGCGCGGGCGCGCCCTTCCAGACCACGCTGGGCCCTTACGATTACTGGGCCATCGAGTACGGCTACAAGCCCTTGCCCGATGACAAGGCCGAGGCGCGCAAGGCCCTGCGCGCCATCGCCCAACGCAGCGCCGACCCGGCCCAGGCCGATGCGCTCGCCTTCGGCACCGACGAGGACAGCGCCATCGGCCTCGATCCGCAAGCGCTGGTCTTCGACCTGGGCAAGGACCCGGTGGCCTTCGCCCGCATGCGCGTGGCCATCGTGCGCGATCTGTTCGAGCGCCAGGCCCGTCGCGAACTCAAGCCCGAGGACGACCCCACCCTGCTGCGCCGCAGCGTGAGCTATGGCCTGCGCGACCTGGCCCGCACCAGCCAGATCCTGCTGCGCCAGATCGGCGGCGTCGTGACGCGCCGCGATGCGCCCGGCAGCGGCCGCGACCTGCTCGACCCGCTGCCCGCCGCGCAGCAACGCGCCGCGCTGGACATGCTGATGAGCGACTTCCTCTCGCCCAAGGCCTTCAGCCTGCCGCCGGCCCTGCTGCGCAAGCTCGCCCCGGACTACATGGACAGACAGGAAGGCGGCGACACCAACGGCTTCGCCGTGCCGACCGATTTTTCCGTGGCCGACCTGCAACTGGCCTTGCAGCGCGAGATCGTGTCGACGCTGATGAGCGAGCCGCTGGCCGAGCGCCTGCTCGACAACATCGACAAGACGCGCGACATCGAAAAGCAGCCGCTGACCGTGCGCGAGCTGCACCGCACGCTGCAGGACACCATCTGGTCTGACGAGCCCGCGCCGGCCGCCACCGACAGCGCGCGCCGCAACCTGCAACGCGACTATGTGAACCGCCTGGCCGTCGCCGTCGTGCGCGGCGCGAGCAACCGCGCCGATGTGCGCGCCGTGGTGCGCCAGCAAGCCATCAAGCTGCTCAAGCAACTCAAGGCGCAGCATGCCGGCGACCCCAACAGCACGGCCAGCGCGCACCGGCAGGACTGCATCGACACGCTGAGCCGCGCGCTCGATGCCAGCGTGGTGCGCGCCAGCCCCTGACATGCGCTGAGACGAGCCACTGAAACAACAGGCCACGCAGGGTCACCCCATCAGGGGGACATCGGGCATGGCCCGCTGCACCGACAATGGCTGCTCGTTTTTGAACCGACCCCATGGACCTGCCCACGCTGTTTTCCGCATCAGGCCCGCTGGCGCGCGCCTTCGATGGCTACCGCGTGCGGACCGAACAAATCGAGATGGCCCAGGCCATCCAGGAAGCCATCCGCTCGGCCAGCACGGTCGTGCTCGAAGCGGGCACGGGCGTGGGCAAGACGGCGGCCTACCTCGTGCCGGCGCTGCTCGAAGGCGGCAAGGTCATCGTGTCCACGGGCACCAAGGCCCTGCAGGACCAGCTCTACCACCGCGACCTGCCCGCCGTGCGCGACGCGCTGGCCGTGCCCATCAAGACCGCATTGCTCAAGGGCCGCGCCAACTACCTGTGCTGGCACCACCTCGAACGCGCCAACCAGGACGCCACGCTGCTGGGCAGCCGCCAGGAAGTGCGCGACCTGGGCATCGTCAACAAATACATCCACCTCACGCCGACGGGCGACAAGGCCGAGTGCACGCAGGTGCCCGAACACGCCAGCATCTGGGCGCGCGTCACGTCCACGCGCGAGAACTGCCTGGGCAGCGAGTGCAAGCACTACAACGACTGCTTCGTGATCAAGGCCCGGCGCGAGGCGCAGGACGCCGACGTGGTCGTGGTCAATCACCACCTCTTCTTCGCCGACCTGATGCTGCGCGAAGAAGGCGTGCCCGAGCTGCTGCCCAACGCGCAGACCATCGTGTTCGACGAGGCGCATCAACTGCCCGACACGGCCACGCTGTTCTTCGGCGACTCGGTCTCGACGGCGCAACTGCTCGATCTGCTGCGCGACACCCTGGCCACGGGCCAGGCCCAGGCGCGCGACGCCGCCAACTGGAACGACGTGCTGGCCCCGCTCGACCGCTGCACGCGCGACCTGCGCCTGTGTTTCGGGCCGCAGCTGCAACGCATGTCGCAGGCGCAACTCGGCGCGGACCACACGCTGCATGCGGCCCTGGGCAATCTGCGCGAAGCCCTGATGCACGTGCGCGAGGTGCTCGATAGCCAGGCCGACCGCAGCCCCGATCTGGCGCAACTGCACCGCCGCGCCGACGCGCTGATGCAGCGCCTGTCGGCCTGGGGCGCGCCCGAGCGTGCGCACGAGCCCGAGCTGTGCTGGGTCGACGTGGGCTCGCATGGCGTACAGCTGCACCGCACGCCCATCTCTGTGGCCGACGTGTTCAAGCGACAGCGGCTGGGTTTGGGCCAGGCCGAGATCGCGCCGGACGACGGGCCGGACGACGCGACAGACGAGGACGATGAAGAAGCCGCGCTCGCCCGCAACGCCTCTCTTGAAGAACTGCCCTGGCGTGACGAGGACGAGGACGACATCCAGGCCCTGATGGCCGATACGCCGCCCGCCAACGACGTGCCGGCCGCAAGACCGACCCATCGCGGCACAGCAACCACTGGCGTCGACGACCAAGAGGACGACACGCCCCAGGTGCCGCGACGCGCCTGGATCTTCACCTCGGCCACGCTCGCCGTGCGGCAGGACTTCAGCCACTTCACGCAGGCGCTCGGTCTGGACGACGCGCATTGCCAGTCCTGGTCCAGCCCCTACGACTACCCCGCGCAGGCCATGCTCTACGTGCCGACCCATGTGCCGCTGCCGACCGACAGCGGCCACACGGATGCCGTGGTCGACGCCGCCCTGCCCCTGATCCGCGCCAACCGGGGCCGCGCCTTCGTGCTGTGCACCAGCCTGCGCGCAGTGGCCAAGGCCGCCGAGCGGCTCAAGCAGGTGTTCGCCAACGGCGGCGACCCGTTCCCGGTTCTGCAGCAGGGCGATGCGCCGCGCCCCACCCTGCTCGAAGACTTCCGCCGCGCGGGCAACGCCGTGCTCGTGGGCAGCCACAGCTTCTGGGAAGGCATCGACGTCAAGGGCGATGCACTCACGCTCGTCGTCATCGACAAGCTGCCTTTCGCGCCGCCCGACGACCCCGTGCTGGCCAAACGCCTGGAGCTGCTCGCGCAGGAAGGCGGCAACCCCTTCATGTCGCACCAGGTGCCGCAGGCCATCATCGCCCTGAAGCAAGGCGCCGGGCGCCTGATCCGCAGCGAGACCGACCGTGGCGTGCTGATGATCTGCGACACGCGCCTGATCGACAAACCCTACGGTCGCCGAATTTGGCAGAGCCTGCCGCCGATGAAGCGCACACGCGTGGAAAATGAGGTCGTGGCTTTTCTGGAGACGCTATGACACGCGCCATGACCCGCACATGCCTGGCCCTGCAACACCTCAGCTTCGAAGACCTGGGCACCCTGGGCGACGTGCTGACCGAGCAGGGCTTCGAGATCACTTACCGCCAGGCCGGCGTCGATGACCTCGCCAGCGCGCAGGCCCAGGCCGAATGGGCGGCGGCCGACCTGGCCGTCGTGCTCGGCGGCCCGATCGGTGTGTACGAGGCCGACCGCTATCCGTTCATCCACGACGAACTCGCCCGTGTGCGCGAGCGCCTGGCCAGCGGCAAGCCGCTGATCGGCATCTGCCTGGGCGCGCAGATGATGGCCGCCGCATCGGGCAAGGCCGTCTACCCCGGCCCGGCCAAAGAGATCGGGTTCAAGCCCTTGCTGCTCAGCGCCGCCGGCCAGGCTTCACCACTGCAGGCGCTGGCCGCATGTGGCCACCAGGTGCTGCACTGGCATGGCGACACCTTCGACCTGCCCGAGGGCGCCACGCTGCTGGCCTCGACCGACCTCGTCGCCAACCAGGTGTTCAGCCTCGGCCCCGCTGTGCTCGGCCTGCAATGCCACCTCGAGGCGCCGCCGCGCGACCTGGAACGCTGGCTGATCGGTCACACGGCCGAGTTGACGGCCGCCGGCATCGATGTGCACGTGCTGCGGGCCGACAACGCCAAGTACGGCGCCCAACTGACCGACGCCTCGCGCGAGGTGTGGCGTCAGTGGCTGCGTGAGGCGCTGAAGGCGTCATGACGACGCAACAGCGACGCGAGGCCGATCACAACTCGAGGTTGTCGATCAGGCGCGTCTTGCCCAGGCGCGAGGCCGTCAGGCTGACCAGCGGCTCGCCCTGCGCCAAGTCCGCTGCCGTGGCGGGCAGCAGGTCGCGCTGGCGACGCACGACCACGTAGTCGGTCTTCCAGCCGCGCGCATCCAGGGCGGCCATGGCCTGGGCCTCGATCTCGGCCACGCGCGCCGTCGTCAAGCCACCCGATGCACGCGCCGCAGCCACCTGGCTCTTCACCTCACGCAAGGCCGTGATGAGCTGAACCGCTTCGCCGCGCTCGTCGACACTGAGGTAGCCATTGCGCGAAGACAAGGCCAGGCCATCGTCGGCGCGCAGCGTCTCGCCGCCACGCACATCGATCGGCAGGCCCATCTGGATGACCATGTTGCGCAGGACCATGAGCTGCTGGTAGTCCTTCTTGCCGAACACGGCCATGCGCGGCTGGACCAGGTTGAACAGCTTGTGCACGACCGTGCACACGCCCGTGAAGAAACCCGGCCTGAACGCGCCTTCGAGGATGTCGGCCAGCTCGGTGGGCGGCACGACCTTGTAACCCTGCGGCTGCGGATACAGCTCGGCCTCGGAGGGCGCGAACAGCACATCGCAACCAGCCTCGCGCAGCAGTTGCGCGTCGCGCTCGAGCGTGCGCGGGTAAGTGTCGAAGTCTTCGTTGGGGCCGAACTGCAGGCGGTTGACGAAGATGCTCGCCACGACGGGGCTGCCGCTGCCCGCCACGAGTTCGCTGGCCTGGCGGATCAAGGCCAGATGGCCATCATGCAGGTTGCCCATCGTGGGCACGAAGGCAGGGGCATCAGCATGCGCGGACAACTCGGCGCGCAACGCGGCCACGGTATGGATGGTCTTCATGTCGTTTCGCAAAGCGGATCAATAGGCATGCACGGTTTCGTCGGGGAAGCTGCCGTCTTTCACGGCGGCCACGTAGCGGCGAATGGCCTCGTCCACCGAGCCGCCTTCGGCGCTGAAGTTGCGCACGAAGCGCGGCAGCTTGCCGCGCGTGAAGTTGAGCATGTCGTGCAGCACGAGCACCTGGCCCGCCGTGCCCTGCCCGGCGCCGATGCCGATGGTCATCAGGCCCGGGTTGTCGGTCTGCACCTCGCGCGCCACGCTGGATGGCATCAGCTCGAGCACCATCATCGCGGCACCGGCTTGCGCCAGCGCCTTGGCATGCTTGCGCAAGGTCTGCGAGCCTGCCTCATCGCGGCCCTGGATGCGGTAGCCGCCCAGCGCATGCACGCTCTGCGGCGTCAAACCCAAATGGGCGCACACGGGGATGCCGCGCTCGGTCAGGAAGTGCACGGTCTCGGCCGTCCAGCCACCGCCTTCGAGCTTGATCATGTGCGCGCCGGCCTGCATCAAGGCCACGCTGGCACGCACGGCCTGCTCGCGGCTTTCCTGATAGCTGCCGAACGGCAGGTCGCCCACCACCCAGGCATGCCGGTTGCCCCGCACCACACAACGGGTGTGATAGACCATTTCATCCAGCGAAACAGGCACCGTGCTGCCATGGCCTTGTATCAGCATGCCCAGCGAATCACCCACGAGGATGCAGTCCACGCCGGCCTCGTCCACGATGCGCGCGAAGGTCGCGTCGTAGGCAGTCAGCATGGTGATCTTCTCGCCTTTGCCATGCATCTCGCGCAGGCGGTGCAGCGTCATGGGTTTGCGATGGGATTCGACAGCGTTGCTCATGTGGCGTGCGGGCTGAGGACAGCACCAAATATGAAAGTGGCGCGATTCTAGGCCGGGAAGCGCCTTGGCGCTTCCCTCATTCCGGCATCCCCCTTCGCACTTCGTGAACCAGTTTTCGCAATGGGTCAGGGGTCGCCACCAAAGGAGAGAAACGTCATGGAACCGAACGCCACAAACTGCCGTAAAACGTACAACGGCACCCCGCGCCTGCTGACCTGGGCGTACCTTGGACTGACTGTGTTCTTCCTTGGCTGGGGGCCCGGCGGTTGTGGCGGCGGTGGCGACGCGGCACCGCCGCCTTCGACCTCCAATCCAGGCGTTGGCGGCGAACCGGCCACGTCCAGTGCCTCGCTCAAGACGGTGGTCGTGGCCAGCGGCTTGTCATACCCATGGGGCATGACCTTCCTGCCCGACGGCACGATGCTGGTCGCGCAGAAAACAGGCCAGATGAAAATCATCACGACACAGGGCGTGACGCAGGCCACGGTCACCGGCCTGCCCGCTGTCGACTCCGTCGGCCAGGGCGGCCTGCTCGACGTGCAACTCGACCCCGACTACGCCACCACGCAGTGGGTCTACTGGAGCTACGCGGAGCCGGGCACGGGCAGCGAGGCCGGGCTCACGGGCACGGCCGTCGCGCGAGGCAAGATCATCGGCGGCACGATGACACAGATCGAAGTGCTGTTCCGGCAAAGCCCCAAGACCTTGGGCGAAGGCCACTTCGGCTCGCGCCTGGCCTTTGCGCGCGACAAGACCCTGTTCGTCACGATGGGCGAGCGCCAGAAGGACGACCCCGCCAACCCCGGCCTGGGCAACGCACAGAACCTGACCAACCACCTCGGCAAGATCGTGCGCATCAACCGTGACGGCAGCATCCCCAACAACAACCCCAACTTCGGCACCAGCGGCGCCCAGCCCGAGATCTACAGCTATGGGCACCGCAATGTGCAGGGCGCGGCGATCCATCCGCTCACGGGCGACCTGTGGGTGTCGGAGCACGGCCCGCAAGGCGGTGACGAGATCAACCTGATCCTGCCCGGGCGCAACTATGGCTGGCCATTGCGCAGCTATGGCTGCCCGTATGGCGCCCCCATCGGCGACGCCTGCCGGGTCGGAGGCGGCACGCACGCGCCGGACTTCGAAGAGCCGCTGACCTATTGGGCGCCGATCTCGACCGCGCCCAGCGGCATGACCTTCTACACGGGCACGCGTTACCCGGGCTGGGCGGGCAACCTCTTCGTCGGCTCGCTGGCCGGCGAGAGCCTGTGGCGGCTGACGCTCAATGGCAACCACGTCACGGACAAGGAAGCGCTGCTGACCAACACGATCGGCCGCATCCGGCATGTCGTGCAGGGCCCGGACGGCTGGCTCTATCTGCTGACCGACGACGGCTTCATCTACCGTCTCGAGACGACCTGATCAGGCCGCTTCCTGATAAGCCAGGCGCACGTAGATCGGGGCGAAGGCCTCGGCCTGCGTGATGTCGAGCAGGCTTTCCTTGGCCAGCTCGAGCAAGGCGATGAAGGTCACGACCAGCACGGGCGCGCCTTTGGTGACATCGAAGAGGTGCTCGAACTCGACGAAGCGCTTGCCTTGCAGCGTGCGCAAGACCATGCCCATGTGCTCGCGCACGGACAATTCTTCGCGGCTGATCGTGTGGTGCTTGTTCAGGCGCGCGCGCTGCAGGATGTCCATCCAGGCTTCGCGCAGATCGGCCAAGCTCACGTCGGGATGGCGCACGCGCACGGACGGGTCGTTGTGCACTTCAACGCGCAGGAAGTCGCGGCCCAGGATAGGCAGTTGATCGAGCTTGGCCGCGGCCAGCTTCATCTGTTCGTACTCGATCAGGCGGCGCACCAGTTCGGCGCGCGGGTCCTCGGCCTCTTCGCCATCGTCGCTCTTCTTGGGCGGCAGGAGCATGCGCGACTTGATCTCGATGAGCATCGCGGCCATCAAGAGGTACTCGGACGCCAGCTCCAGATTGGTCTTGCGGATCTGGTCGACATAGGCCAGGTACTGCCGCGTGACATCGGCCAGCGGGATGTCGAGGATGTTGAAGTTCTGCTTGCGGATCAGATAGAGCAGCAAGTCGAGCGGGCCTTCGAAGGTCTCGAGGAAGACCTCTAGCGCATCGGGCGGGATGTACAGGTCCGTCGGCATGGCGAACAGCGGCTCGCCGTACAGGCGCGCCAGGGCCACCTGGTCGATGACCTTGGGCTGGCCTTGTTCGTCCAGTTCAGGGGGTGGCGTGCCGTTGTCGTCGGCGGCCATGACGTCCTGCGTCACCGCTCAGCCCGGCGGCCGTCAGGCCTTGGTCGAGTAGACGTAGGGCTTTTGCGCCACGGCGGCCTCGCGGTACTCTTTTTGAGCATCGCGGTCGACTGGCTTGTCCCACAGCAGGAAACGGCCTTGGCGCTGGCGCGCTTCCAGTTGCGGATCGCGGGCCTTGAGGCTGTCGATGAACTGCGTCACGTCGGACTTGTAGGGTTTCCAGAAAAGCGGCATGAGGGGTGTCCAGAAGTGGGACCGGGTGAATCCGGTTCGGCGTGCGCATTTTATCGGCCTTGGGCGCCAAATCCCGCCGGGCGCCGCCAGACAATGTCGCCCATGCAAGAAATTGAACTGAAATTCCAGATCCCGGCAAGATCGCTGGCGGCGGTTCAGACCGAATTGGCGGGCTTGCCCGGTGGCAAAGCCCCCGCGCAAACGCTGCAGGCAGCCTATTTCGACACGGCGGACCGCAAGCTGGCTCAGGCCCACGCCGCCCTGCGCGTGCGCCAGGAAGATGCCGATTGGGTGCAGACGCTCAAGGCGGCCGGCCCCAATGCCATGACGCGGCTGGAGGACAACCGGGCCTCGCCGGCTTTCGGCCCCGGCACGGTGATCGCGCCGGACTTGTCGCTGCACCAGTCGCCCGAGGTGCGCCAGGCCCTGGTGCGGGATCTGGGCTGGCAACCCGATCAGGATCCGCCAGGGCGGCAATTGGGCCTGGTCCAGTTGTACGGCACGGACATGCGGCGCACGCGCGCCCAGGTGACGGTGGGGCAAGGCACGGCGTTCGAGGGCGTGCTGGAGCTGGCGCTCGATCTGGGGCAGATCAAGGCAGGCTCGTTGAGCGAGGCGGTGCGGGAGTTGGAGATCGAGCTGGTGTCGGGACACCCGATGGCGGTGATCGATGCGGGCCGCGATTGGGTGCGGCGGCATGGTTTGTGGCTGGACACGCAGACCAAGGCGCATCGGGGGGACCGGTTGGCGTGGCAGGCTGCGTTGGCCGGCACGGCTGATGCGGCTGGCGCTCAGGGTGGTCATGTGACGCCGGCCAAACCGCCCAAGGTGGCGGCCGATGCCACACCCCGGCAGATCTGGCAGGCCCGGTTGGAAAGCTGCCTGGCGCACATCACCGGCAACCTGAGCGAGCTGGGCACGGCGCCTGCGGATGTGGCGCCTGTCGCACTGGAATGGCGTGCGGCCTTGCAGGGCTTGATGGCGTTTGCCTCTGCTTGGGCGGGGACGCCGCATGCCTTGCCTGCCGAGATCTTGGCTTTGGCCAAGTCGCTCGATCAGCAGTTGGGGCAAGTATCGCCTACCTCAACTGTTGCGCTGGCGCGCTCGGGTGCGGCGAGCGAGCTGTGCCTGGACTTGCTGGCTTGCCTGATGGCCGATTGATCGGGTTCGTTGCAAGTTCGGGTCAGACGCGACGACGCTGGCGCCTGACATGCACGGACAGGCAAGCCGTGCCAAGCACCATCAGCAGGCCCACCGATGGCTCAGGGACAGGGCTCAACACGAATCCCCGGATTTGCGACGTCAAGGTATTCGAAGCCGTGCCCACGATCATGCCGGCGCTGTTGATGGCGGCGGCCTCCGTCAAGACCCACCCGGCCTGGATATCCTGGGCGCTCAGCAGGCTGTTGAGATCGATGATCTGGCCATCGACCCACATCACGGCCCTCTCGCCGCTCACCATCACCGCATCGGGCCTCGAGGAGCCAACGATGACACCCGCATCGTTGATGGCTGCGGCGACACTGGAGGCATAGCCCGGCAATGTGCCCAGGTCGAGCGCATTGTCCCCGCTCCACAGCACACCATGCACATTGGGTTGCCCGGCCAAGAAAGCCCAGCCAACCACCGCATCGGCATTGTTGATGCCCGTGGCGACGCTGGTCTCACCACCCAGCGGCACACTCAAATCAGTGACCACGTCGCCATGCCAGACCACGGCATGCGGGTCAGACATGATGTTGTTGATGCTGCCCACCACGACACCGGCGTTGTTGATGGATGTCGCCGTGCTGAACTGCCCAGGGGCCGTGGTCGGCAGGACGGTCATGGTGCCGCCTTGCCATGTGACGGCGTTGTGAAGGACCCCAGGCACGACCCCATAGGCATACCCGGCAACGACGCCCGCATCATTGACATCGCTCGCATAGGCATCCGTCTGGAGCGTGGTCATGGAAGCCCCGTTCCATACCGCGGCACGGTTGTTGCCGTCACCGAGTACATAGCCGCCGGTCACGACCCCGGCGTTATTGACCGCTGTGGCATTGCTGTTGGCAGGGTCCAAATACGTGAAGGTGGCACCGTCCCACGCGGCTGCGTGCAGCCCGGTGCCCGTCCAGGCACTGCCGACGACAACGCCGGCATCATTGACGCCCGTTGCGGCGAAGGAGCCACCGCCCAGCACGCTGAACGCATAAGACGGCGCCGCGTTGGCCGAGCCAGCCAACGCACATGCCAGAACGGCCAGAAAACACACCAACGGACGATGCTTGATACCCATGAATCCTCCCTTGTGCAGATGCTGGCCAGTAGATCACGGCGGATGGCGCTGTGCCATTGGGAAATGGCCTGACGCCCTTTCAACCGAGGCGCGCCTTTGTTCACACCTTTGTTGCGCCTGATGAAAGCAGGCTCAACGAATCCGCATCCCGGGCTGAGCGCCTTCGACAGGCTCCAGCACATAAATGCCAGGCGTGCCCTTCTCGTCGGCATGAGACGCCGCCAGCACCATGCCCTCGCTCACGCCGAACTTCATCTTGCGCGGCGCCAGGTTGGCCACCATCACCGTGTGCTTGCCGATCAAATCCTCAGGTTTGTAGGCCTCCTTGATCCCGCTGAACACATTGCGCGTGCGCCCCTCGCCCACATCCAGTGTCAGGCGCAACAGCTTCGTGCTGCCTTCCACATGCTCGGCGTTCACGATCTTGGCGATGCGCAGATCGATCTTGGTGAAGTCGTCGATGGTGATGATGGGCGCGATGTCTTCACCGCCTGGTTTGGGCGCCTCCACAACCGGCGCAGGCGGCGGCTCGAACAGCGCGTCCAGCATCTTGATATCCACACGCTGCATCAAATGCTTGTACTCGCCGATCGTGTGTGCGCCCAGCAGCTTGCCCGCATCGGCAAACGCCATCGCGGGCACATTCAAGAACGCCTCGACATTGGCCGCCAGCGCCGGCAGCACCGGCTTCAAATACAGGCTCAGCAAACGGAAGGCCTCGATGCACACCGTGCAGACCTCCTGCAGGCGCGCGTCCTGCCCTTCCTGCTTGGCCAGCTCCCACGGCTTGTTGGCATCCACATACTCGTTGACGCGGTCGGCCAGCAGCATGATCTCGCGCAGCACCTTGCCCAGCTCGCGCTGCTCGTACAACTCGGTGATGCCCGCCTGGCCGGCCTGCAGCGCCTGCAGCAGGGCATGCCCATCGCTGCCAATGGCGGCCGTCAGCTGGCCGCCGAAGCGCTTGCTCAAGAACCCTGCCGCCCGACTGGCGATGTTGATGTACTTGCCCACCAGGTCGCTGTTGACCCGGGCCATGAAGTCGTCCTTGTTGAAGTCGACGTCTTCGACGCGCGCATTGAGCTTGGCCGCCATGTAGTAGCGCAGCCATTCGGCGTTCATGCCCAGCGACAGGTACTTCAATGGGTCGAGCCCCGTGCCGCGGCTCTTGCTCATCTTCTCGCCGTTGTTGACGGTCATGAAGCCGTGCACATTGATCTGGTTGGGCAGCTTGCGGCCACTGAATTGCAGCATCGCGGGCCAGAACAGCGTGTGGAAATAGGTGATGTCCTTGCCGATGAAGTGAACCTGCTCGACGGCAGGGTCGGCGATGAACTGCTCGAAGCTGCGCGCCTCGCCGTAACGTGCCTTCGGGCCGCCCGCCTCGAAGTAGCTCTTGAGCGAGGCCAGGTAGCCGACGGGTGCGTCCAGCCAGACATAGAAGTACTTGCCCGGCGAATCCTTGGGTAAATCAGGTATCTCGATGCCGAAGTAAGGCGCGTCGCGGCTGATGTCCCAGTCACCCAGGCCGCCCTTGCCGTCTTCGTCCTTCGTGAACCACTCCTTGATCTTGTTGGCCACTTCGGACTGCAGCTTGCCGTCCTGCGTCCAGCTCTCCAGGAAGTTGAAGCAGCGCGGGTCGGACAGCTTGAAGAAGTAGTGGTCGCTCGTCTTCAGGACGGGCGTGGCGCCGCTGAGCGCCGAGTACGGGTTCTTCAACTCGGTGGGCGAGTAGACCGCGCCGCACACCTCGCACGAGTCGCCGTACTGGTCCTTGGCGCCGCACTTGGGGCATTCGCCCTTGATGAAGCGGTCCGGCAGGAACATGCTCTTTTCGGGGTCGAAGAACTGCTCGACCGGGCGCACGTCGATCAGGCCGGCCTCGCGCAGGCTGCGGTAGATCTCCTTGGCCAGCGTGTGGTTCTCCGGGCTGTCCGTCGACGACCAGTGGTCGAAGCTGATGTGAAAGCCGTCCAGATAGGGCTTGCGACCGGCGGCGATATCGGCCACAAATTGTTGCGGCGTCTTGCCAGCTTTTTCGGCGGCGATCATGATCGGCGCACCGTGCGCGTCGTCGGCACCCACGAAGTGCACCTGATGGCCCTGCATGCGCTGGAACCGCACCCAGATGTCGGCCTGGATGTACTCCATGATGTGGCCGATGTGGAAGTGGCCGTTGGCGTAGGGCAGCGCGGTGGTGACGAAAAGCTGGCGTGTCATGGTGCGTTTCTTGTAGGGAGGGCGGCCCGATCCGGCTGAACGAACAGATGGATGACCGGGGCCCGCCGTCGATCTGGGAGAAGGGTCGATTTAGGCGCCCCGGCATGCCACACTGCAATAGACTTGCCCGACTTCTCTCCTGTCCCCGCCCGTATGACCGCCCTGTCCCCCATCGAGCCCGCCGCCCAGGCCGCCCTGGCCACCGTTGTTGACCCACTCACCGGCCAGGACTGGGTCGCCTCACGCCATCTGAAATCACTCGCCGTCGAGGGTGGCAAGGCCAAGGTCGCGATCGCGCTGGGCTACCCGGCCCGCTCGCAGTGGCCGGCCTACACCGCACTGGTCCGCAAAGCCCTGACGCAGGTCGAGGGCATCAGCGAGGTCGAGGTCGACTGGTCCACCAAGGTCCAGACGCACGCCGCCTCGCGCGGCCAGGCCCTGCTGCCCGGCGTCAGGAACGTGGTCGCCGTGGCCTCGGGCAAAGGCGGGGTCGGCAAAAGCACCACGGCCGTCAACATCGCCCTGGCTTTGGCGGCTGAAGGCGCCCGCGTCGGCATGCTCGACGCCGACATCTACGGCCCCAGCCAGCCCCTGATGATGGGCATCAGCGGCAAGCCGCCCAGCCCCGACGGCAAGACCATCACGCCGCCGATCAACCACAGCATGCAGATGATGTCGATGGGCCTCTTGGTCGAGAACCAGGCCGCCACCATCTGGCGCGGCCCGATGGCCAGCCAGGCCTTCGACCAGTTGCTGCGCCTGTCCAACTGGGGCGAGCCTGACCAGCCGCTCGATTACCTCATCGTCGACATGCCCCCCGGCACCGGCGACATCCACCTCAGCATCAGCCAGCGCTCGCCCCTGACCGCCGCCATCATCGTGACCACGCCGCAGGACATCGCCCTGCTCGACGCGCGCAAGGGCCTGCAGATGTTCGAGAAAGTCAGCGTGCCCGTGCTGGGCATCGTCGAGAACATGGCCGTGTTCCATTGCCCCAACTGCGGCCACGACGAGCACATCTTCGGCGCGGACGGCGGCAAGCGCATGGCCGAGCAGTTCAATGTGCCGTTGCTGGGCTCCATGCCTTTGGACTCGAAGATCCGCGAGCAGGCCGACAGCGGCCAGCCCACGCTGGTGGCCGAGCCCGACGGCAAGGTCGCGCAACTCTACAAAGACATGGCGCGCAAGCTGGCTGCGGGCTTGTCGAAGCTGCCCAAGGACTATTCCTCGAAGATGCCGGGCGTGTCTGTGCAAAGCAACGTGCAAAACAACGCACAGAGCAACGAGCCACCCAAGGCCTGAAGACCGCGCCACCATGCCCAACCCGTCGCCGCTGCATGTCGAAGACACCTGGTTCGACCTCGTGCCCCTGGCCCTGCTGGAGTTCAGTGAACACGGCCGCGTGCTGCGCGCCAACTCGGCGCTGAGCGGCCTGCTGGGCTACGCCATCCCGCCGGGCAGCGCCTTGTCGGACACGCCCCAGGCCCTGCAGCGCCTGTGCGGCTGGGACGCGCCACTGACCTTGCTCGCGCTCGGCCCCGAAGACGGCCCGCTGCAAAACCAGGTGACCCAGCCCCGCCCCGCCGGCACGACCGCCCATCTGCGCGCGCAGATCTGGGCGCAGGCGCAGTCCAACCACGAGGTGTCGCGGCGCTTCCTGTGCGCGATCAAAGAGTCGGCGCTGCCCGCCAGCGTGCCGGCCCCGATCGATGCCATCACGTCGGATGCCGACGCCGCGCCGCTGCCCGACCAAGGGCAGTTGCTACACGAACTCAGCACCATCCTCGAAAGCACGCCCGCCGGCATCGCCTACTTCCGCGACAACCTGCTGGTGCGCTGCAACCGCCGCTTCGAGCGCATGCTGGGCCTCACGCCCGGCACGATGGCCGGCCAGAGCATGGAGGCGCTGCTCGCCAGCGACCCGCGCATCGACCGCGTCGTCACCGAAACGGCCACAGAGCTTTTGAAGTCCGAGCAGTTCGAGAGCGAGCTCGAGATCGTCATCCCGGCCCACCCGACGCGCTGCTACAGCCTGTCCGTGCGCCGCATCGGCCACTCGATCGAGCCGCTCGAAGTGATCGCCGTGCTGTCGGACATCACGCGCATCCGCAACCAGCAGGCGCAGCTCGCCTCGCTGGGCCGCGACCGCGACCTGATGTTCTCGCTCTCGGGCGTGGGCATCGCCTTCGTCAAGGACGGCCTGATCCAGAGCGCCAACCCGGCCCTCTCGCACCTCGTCGGTGAAGACAGCAACAGCCTCGCAGGCCGGCCGCTGCTGAGCCTGTATGCCACCGACATCGACACCAACTCCGACCCCGACATCACCAGCATGCTGCGCAGCCTGGGCCACTGGCAAGGCGAGCGCGCGCTGCTCACCAAACGCGGCCGCACGCTGTGGGCCGAGGTGGCGCTGCGCCTGGTCGATCCGCAGCGCCCCGAAGAAGGCTTCATCGCGTCCTTCGTCAATGTGGACGATCGCCATCGCGCCGAGCGCAACCTCACGCTGCAGGCCGACCGCACACGCGCCATCCTCGACTCGGTCTTCGTCGGCATCGTCACGCTCGATGCGCACGGCATCGCCTGGATGAACCGCTCGGCGCGCCGCATGTTCGCGGGCGACCTCGCCGATTTCGTCGGACAACCGCTGAGCACCGTCGCCACGCCCGACCTCGACCACCCCTTCCGCCTGACCGACTACCTCGACGAGCTGCTCGACGGCCAGTCGCACACCTTCGAGTGCCAGGTGATGGGCCGCGACGGCCGCATCTTCTGGGTCGTGGGCAACGCCGTGGTCACGCTGGGCGTCTCGAACCGCCGCCACATCACCTACGCCCTGCTCGACATCGACCGCCGCCGCCAGGCAGAGGCGCAATCCGCCGAAGCGCAGGCCACCTTGCAGCGCATCATCGAGATGGCGCCCATGGCCATCAACGTGGTCGATGCCCACCAGCTCACGCTGATACAGGCCAACCAGGCCGCGTCCGCCTTCATGAACCTGGACCCGGCCAAGGCCCTGGGCAAAACGCCCGAAGCCCTGTATGACGCCGACCGCGCCCGCCTGCTGCGCGCCGACATGCAGCATGCGCTGGACAGCGGCAAGTCCGTGCACCGCGAATACAGCACGCCCGGCAAAGGCGGCAACGCGCACGGCCAGGTCTGGGACATCAACTACCTGCCGCTGGCCAGCGAAGGCGCCTCGGCCGACCAGTTGCTCGTCGTCGCATCGGATGTGACCGAGCAGCGCGCCGCCGAGCAGGCCCGGCTCGATGCCGCCATCGCCCAGCGCGAGATGCTCGTCAAGGAAGTGCACCACCGCATCAAGAACAACCTGCAAGGCGTGGCCGGCTTGCTGCAGCAGATCGCCGCGCGCAAGCCCGAAGTGGCCGGCGCGATCTCCGAAGTGGTTGGCCAAGTGCAGGCCATCGCGCAGGTCTACGGCTTGCAGGTGGGCTCGGGCGGGCCGCTGCGGCTCAAGGCCGTCGTCGAAGCCATCGCGGCATCGGTGCAACGCACCTTCGGGCGCACCATCTCGCTGGCCATGGAAGGCCAGCACGCCGGCGACTGGCAATTGCCCGAAGCCGAGTCCATCCCGATCGCGCTGTGCCTCAACGAACTGTTGACCAACGCCCACAAGCACAGCCCGGGCAGCACGCCGCTGCGCTGCACCGTGCAATCGAGCGAACAAGGCGTGAGCATCTGCATCCGCAGCCCGGGTCAATTGCCGCCAGACTTCCGCGTCGACCGCGTGCCGGGCGGCGTCTCCGGCCTCGGGCTGGTGCGCGCACTGCTGCCACGACGCAGCGCCAAGCTCGCCTTGACACAAGACGGCAACGAAGTCCTCACCTGTGTCGATTTGACACCGCCAGGTATCAGTTTGATACCGACCCCCCAAGTCTTGGGAGAACCCACTGGTCATCAGATCGCACTTTGGCCACAATAGGTGCCGGGGTAGTCAGCTGGCACTGACATCTTGACGTCGCAAGCGTGTCTTAAACTACCCGACCTCGGTAAACGGTGCCCATTCACGCCATGAACCGACCAAGACAAGGCATTTGAGGCAGTTAGAGGACACGGTGTGAATCACAAAGGCAAGATCCTGGTAGTGGACGATGACCGGCTGGTACTGGCCACCCTGACGCACGGGCTGGCGCAAGCCGGCTATGAAGTCATCGATGCCGACAACGGCGACGACGCGATCCTGCTGGCCCGTGAACACAAGCCCGAACTCGCCTTGCTCGACATCCGCATGGAAGGCAAGTCCGGCTTCGACGTGGCCGCCTACCTGCGCCAGTACCTGCAGATCCCCTTCATGTTCCTGTCGGCCTTTGCCGATGACGCCACGGTCAATCAGGTGAAGGAGCTGGGCGCCCTCTCCTACCTGATCAAGCCGCTGGACATCCAGCAGATCGTGCCCGCCGTCGAATCGGCGTTCGCCAACCGCGCGAAGGCCCCTTCGCTGCAGGCCAACCGCGCCAACAGCCATGCCGAGCAAGACGCCTTTGACACAGCAACGCAGGCCGATGCCGTGCCCGCAGCCGCCAGCGGCACAACAGCATCCCTCGCGCCTGCCGACCCGCTGACCCAGACGGTGGCCCTGGCCATCGGCATCGTGATGCACCGGCATTCGCTCAGCCGCCGCCAGGCGCACGAGAAGCTGCGCCAGCAAGCCTCGCAGGAAGGCGTGGCCGTCGAGGCCCTGTGCGAGCGCCTGCTCAACGCGCAGGAAGTGATGGCCGGGCTCGGCTCGCTCTGACCGCGCTCGCCTCGCCCGATTGGCGCTCAGCGCACGACGCGCTGCTGCGCTTCCACCGTGTCCATCAGCGTGAAGTAGAAGCACGCGCCCTCGCCCTGGCGGGCCTCGGCCCACACGCGCCCGCCATGGCGGCGCACGATGTTCTGCACGCCCGCCAGGCCCACGCCCGTGCCCGGGAACTCCTTGGCGCTGTGCAGGCGCTGGAACATGCCGAAGAGCTTGTCGGCATGCTGCATGTCGAAGCCGGCACCGTTGTCGCGCACGAAAAACACGGCCGGGTTGGTCGCGGGCATCACGCCGAACTCGACGCGCGGCGCCGCCACCTTGGCGCTGTACTTGAAGGCGTTGCCGATGAGGTTCTCGAGCACACGGCGGATCAGCAGCGGGGCGGCCGCGATCTGCAGGCCATCGGCCACGACGAACTCGACCTTGGCGCTGCCCGGCATCACGGCGAGCATGTCGCCCCCGATCTCGCGCGCCAGGGCGCTCAGGTCCACCGGCACGCGCTCGACGGCCGTGCCCGCCAGTTGCGCCTGCGCCAGGATCGCGTCGATCATGCCGTTCATGCGGGCTGCGGCGGCCATCACACGGTCGAGGTGATCCTGCCCTAGGCGATCGAGTACGGGGCTGTAGTCTTCCTTCACGATGCGCGTGAAGCCCTCGACCACGCGCAGCGGTGCGCGCAGGTCATGCGAGATGGCGTAGCGCAAGGCCTGCCTGCTCGGCCTCGCGCATCTGCGCGGCCTGCGGCGAGCACGGCCAGCTCTTCAGCCGAAGAGCATCGCCGCGTTCCGGCTCGCGGCCTGCGCGGGCCGCTGCGGCACCATCACGCCCTTGAAGCCGGCGAACACGCCTCATTTTCGTCTCGATGGGCTTGAGCCATCAGCACGCAAGTTCAGCCGATCTGCTCGGTGTGCAGACCGGGCAATTGATCGGGCCAGGGCAAGGCCAATTGCCCCGCCATGCCACGTGCTGGTTCTCAAACAATATTGAATCTTTTCGAAATCGAGTTGATTTGAATCCGTGCCGCCCAACTGGCCAGCCATTCGGGGCCGCGACCGCAGACTATGCAGATAAGGCTTCCCAATCAACCTCGATGCCCTCTTCAATGCGCCGCCAGGCAACAGCACGCGCAAAACACCTTGGGCATCGGTTTCCCAATACCAGCGGCCGACCCAGTTATGCCAATTTGGCTCAGTGACCGGCAAAAGGTGGTGGCGGGGCATCGGCCACATTCTGTAAAGTATGTTCGACGTCGCTTCGCAGTCACAGCGCGCCGAATGTGCACCATGTCAAAAGTGCCAAGGGAAGCCCACACGGGCGCTTCGAGAGCGCCAGAATCAGCACAGCTGCGACACCGCCGAGGCCCGCTATATACGGATCTTCGATGACCAAAACCGTTGCCGACTGGGGTGGGAAATCTACGTCGCTGCGCATCCAAACCATTGTAAGGAGGGCTGCGCTAATTTCTTCTGCTGGTTGGAAGTTTTCACGATGCCCTAAGTTTGTGAAATATCTGACGAATGTCACAGTATGCCGCCTATTTTCCAAGTTGCATACAGTGACTTTCCCATGGGATTCAAACGTTGTCGATGCCGCACACCCGCACTTTCGCTGCGCAGACCCGGGCCGTGCCCGGGCTTGGCCGCCATCGTCGCGGCGGCCTGGGGGCTGGGCTCGCAGCCGCCTGGGCCTGGCATTGACCGGCCTGGCATCGCTGCATCGGTTTCATGGCCCGCCAGAGGCGCAGCCGGCTACTAGCCCAGCAGCACCCGGCCGCCCGATCTGCAGACCGAGCCTTTCGTGCCGACGACGCCGGTACCCGACCCCTTCTCTTTTGCACAAGCCGCCAGGCAACGCGAACCCGCCTTCTCAGGCTGAGCCGCCTGATCGCCGAGGCGGCGCACGCCGCGCCCACCCTGCCGCTGGCCCTGCACCGCGTGGGCGAGGCCTTGCACAAAGAGCTCGGCTCCAAGGCCTGGATCTGCCTGCGCGTGGAAGGCTGGAACGGCGAGCTCGGCGCCGCCGCGCCCCTGGATGGACACGGGCGCCGACGGACGACTACTCGACGTCTTCGGCCATCGCCGCCACGCACCGCGACGAGCGCCCCTCGGCCAGGCGCTCAGCAAGCTGCAACCGAAGCGGGCCGAGCTGGCGCCGTCCGTGGGCGCGAACGGCCCCGGCGGGGCCGAGCCCGGCACCCGCCGCGCCGTGGCCCTGCCCATCTCCATCGACGGCTGGCCGCTGGCCCTGCTCGAGTTCGACGACCCGGCCATCGACTTCCCGTCGGCCTGGACTGGACGCACCGTGCTCGAGATCGCCGCCATCCAGCTGGGCTTCGTCGCCCAGCGCGACGCCAACCGCGCCCACATGGCCAGCAGCGCCGAGCACCTCAGCCGCCTGGCCCTGGTGGCCTCGCGCATCAGCAGCGGCGTGGCCATCACCGACCGCGCCGGCACCATCGAGTGGGTCAACGGCTCGCTGCTGGCGCTGACCGGCTGGCCCACCGCCGACGTGCTCGGGCAACTCCGTGGCCCAGCTGCTGCTGGGCGAGCCCGACGGCCGCGTGGTGGCCGAGGAGCTGCGCCTGCAGTTCGAGCGTGGCCAGCCCTTCCGCCTGGAATACCAGGGCACCCGGCCCGCCGACGGCGCGCGCACGGCCTACTGGGGCGAGATCGACGCCATCCAGATGCTCGACGAGATCGACGGCCGCAGCCAGTACGTCTGCCTGTTCACCGACATCTCCGAACGCAAGCAGCGCGAGCAGCAACGCGAGATGGAGCGCGCCTTCCTCGAGGCGCTGATGGAGAACCTGCCGGTCAGCCTGTTCGTGATCGAGCCGGCCGACCTGCGCCTGGTGGCGCTGAACCGCTACGCCGAGCTGGAGTTCCGCCTCGACCGCAACGCCGTCATCGGCCAGGCCGTGCACGAGGCCATGGGTGAGCAGGTGCTGCAGCAGGCCCTGCCAGCGATGCAGGAGGCCATCGAGCGCCACACCACGGTCGAGCGCGATTTCGAATGGGAAAGCACCGGCGAGCGCCGCCGCGTCAATGCCCGTCACTTCGCACTGCGTCATGGCAACGGCGCGCCGCGCCTGCTGATCTCGCTGGCCCGCGACATCAGCCAGCAGCACCGCGCCCAGGCCGACCTGGAGGAATCCGAGGCCCGCTTCCGCGAGCTGGTGGAATCGATGGACGACTGTGTCTACGTCGCCAGCCTGTCGCGCGACCGCTACCTCTACCTCGGCCCGCAGACCGAGGCGCTGTGGGGCGTGCCGGTATCGGTGATCGAGCGCCGGCCGCAGGCCCTGCTGGAAGCCGTGATCGAGGAAGACCGCAACCTCTCGCGCGAGCAGCAGGAAGCCGAGGCCCGGCTGGAGCCCACCGACGTCACCGTGCGCATCCGCCATCCCCGGCTGGGCCAGCGCTGGCTGCGCCACTGCACCCGCACGCGCAAGCTGCCCACGGGCGAGGTGCGCATCTACGGCCTGGTGTCGGACGTGACCGAGAATCCCAGCGCCACGCGCTGGAGCTGCAGCGCGCACGCGACCTGGCCGAGGCCGCCAGCCAGGCCAAGAGCCAGTTCATGGCCAACATGAGCCACGAGATCCGCACGCCCATGAACGGCATCCTCGGCATGACCGAGCTGCTGCTGGGCACGCCGCTGTCGGACAAGCAGCGCCGCTTCGCGCAGGCGGTCTACCGCTCTGGCGAGAGCCTGCTGGAGATCATCAACGACATCCTCGACTTCGCGAAGATCGAGGCCGGCAAGCTGGAACTCTCGCCCACCGCACTTCGTGTTGCGCAGCGTGGTGGAAGACACGCTGGAGCTGCTGGCGCCGCGCGCCCACGAGAAGGGCCTGGAGATCAGCTTCCGCGAGCAGCCCGGCCTGCCGCCCACGGTCAATGCCGATCCGCTGCGCCTGCGCCAGGTGCTGACCAACCTGGTGGCCAATGCCATCAAGTTCACCGAATGCGGCGAGGTCGTCGTCGACCTGCACGTGACCCGCGACAGCGCCGCGTCCGACCTGCAACCCGGTTCGGCCATCAGCCTCGAGTTCACGGTACGTGATACCGGTATCGGCATTCCCAGCGACGTGCTGCCCCGGCTGTTCTCGGCCTTCACCCAGGCCAATGGCGGCATGGCCCGGCGCTACGGCGGCACCGGCCTGGGCCTGGCGATCTCCAAGCAGCTGGTGGAACTGATGGGGGGAGACATCGACGCCCGCAGCTCGCCCGGCGTGGGTTCCGAATTCAGCTTCAGCGTGCCCATGCGGGTAAGCGATCCCGCGCATTCGATGGGTGACGTGGACGCGATGGACATGCCGGCACTGAATGTGCTCGTAGCGGACGACAATGAGACGAACCGCACCATCATCGAGAACATGCTCACGGCCTGGGGCATGCGGGTGACGCTGGCGGTGGACGGGCGGCAGGCACTGGATGTTCTCGAACGCCACAAGGGCAACGAGTTCGACCTGGCCCTGGTGGACATGCAGATGCCGAACATGGACGGCATCGAGATGATCCGCGCCGCGCGCGCCAGCGGCCGTTATCCGGACCTCAAGTTGATCCTGCTGTCGTCCGTGTCCACACCGGACGACGTGAAGCGCGCGCACGAGGTCGGCTTCCAGCGCTTCGTCGCCAAGCCCGTGCGCAAGGCGGAACTGCGACAGGCCATCATCGGCGTGACGCCGTCCAAGTCCGACTCGCCCGCCGAGATGCCCAAGCTTCACAGAAACATCTTGGTGGTTGAAGACAATCCGGTGAACCAGGAGGTCATCGGTCACATGCTGCGCCGCCTGGGCTGCCAGATCGTCGTGGCCGGTTCGGCCCTCGACGGCCTGCGCGCATTGTGTGAACAACGTTTCGATCTCGTGCTGATGGACATACAGATGCCCGGAATGGACGGGATCGAGGCCCTCAACCTCTTCAGACGCGGCCCGGGCGGCCGATTTGCCTTCTTGACGCCTGCCGATACACCAGTAGTGGCGGTCACCGCCAATGCCCTGGACGGCGACGAGGAGCGCTTTTTCGAATCTCGGCTTCGACGACTATCTATCCAAGCCCTTCCGGCAAAGCCAGTCGCAGAAGATCCTGATCGAGCACACGCAGACCGAGGGCCTGCTGTCCACCCAGTTGCTGGACGAAGAAGGCGAGCCGACCACGGTGCCGATGGGCCTGCGGGAGATGGCGTTCGTGCCGACCCCGGACGACGCCACTCAGGCCACTCATGCAGCGCCTGAAACGCCGGACGACGTCTCCGCGCCGAGGACACGGCCTCGTTCGGCCCCGCCGACGTCGACACCATCCCGCCCCGCTCGACGCGGTGCCGTCCCCCGTACCCGTGCCGCCGATGACGCTGGAAACGACATCTTCGATGCCGAGGTCTTGCGCCGCCTCAAGGAGCTCGACCCCCGCGGAGACAATCGCCTGCTGGAACGTGTCGCGAAGCTTTTGAAAACTCGGAGGACTGTCTTCTTGCCCCAGATGGACGAAGCCTTCAAGATGAACGACAACGCGGCCATCATGCATGTTGCGCATACACTGAAGTCGTCGTCTGCCAGCATCGGCGCACTCAAGTTGTCACATATGTGTGCCTGAAATCGAGACCATGATCCGGCGCCAACAGGAGAAGACTTGAGCTCACGCAAACCCCTCCGCGATTCCTCTGAGCCTGATTGGTACTCGATGGTCTGCGCCAGCTGCTGGAGAAGCAGCCATGAGCGAGGGTTTCCCGCGAATGTTGACGACCAGGAAACCCAACCCAAGGGCGCGCCGACGAGGTGAACCTGCTGGCTTCCGAAATGGCGAAACCGCGCTCACGCAGCGCGATGGATGTCAGCAGCAGGTTCACCTCGTCGTCGTCGACGAGCAGCACCTTGGGTTGGGTTTCCTGGTCGTCGACATTCACGGGGAAACCCTCGCTCATGGCTGCTTCTCCAGCAGCTGGCGCAGACCGTCGAGTACCCGATCGGCCTCCAGAGGGATCTCGCGGATGCGTGAGCTCAAGTCTTCTCCTGTTTGGCGCCGGATCATGGTCTCGATTTCGGCACACATATGTGACAACTTGAGTGCGCCGATGCTGGCAGACGACGACTTCAGTGTATGCGCAACATGCATGATGGCCGTGCTGTCGTTCATCTTGAAGGCTTCGTCCATCTGGGGCAAGAGGCGTCCTACCGAGTTTTCAAAAGCTTTGGCGACACGTTCCAGGCTGCGATCGTCTCCGCGGGGGTCGAGTCCTTGAGGCGGCGCAAGGCTTCGGCATCGAAGATGTCGTTTCCAGGCGTCACGGCGGTCGTGGCGGGCGCGGGTACGGGGGACGGCACCGCGTCGAGCGGGGCGGGGATGGTGTCGACGCCTCGGCGGGGTCGAACCAGGCCGTGTCCTCCGGCGCAACGTCGTCCGGCGTTTCAGGCGCTGCATGAGTGGCCTGAGTGGCGTCGTCCGGGGTCGGCACGAACGCCATCTCCCGCAGGCCCATCGGCACCGTGGTCGGCTCGCCTTCTTCGTCCAGCAACTGGGTGGACAGCAGGCCCTCGGCGTGCGTGTGCTCGATCAGGATCTTCTGCAACTGGCTCTGGCGGAAGGGCTTGGAGAGGTAGTCGTCGAAGCCCAGGTCGAGGAAGACGCTGCTCATCGCCTTCCAGCGCATTGGCCGTGACGGCGATCACGGGCGTATCGGATGGCGTGATGAACGTGAAGCGCGTCGAGCTGCCGTGGCGGAACCAGTTCGATGCTCGACGCCGTTCATGCCGGGCATCTGGATGTCCATCAGGATCAGGTCGAAGCTGGGCCTCGCCTGCCCCAGGCGGCGCAGGCCTTCGAGCGCCGAGTTGGCGACCTTCACGTCGCAGCCCAGGCGGCGCAGCATCTGGCTGCACACCTCCTGATTGACCGTGTTGTCCTCGACGACCAACACGCTCTTGTTGATGTAGATGGCCTCGTGCGGCACGTCGTTGCCCAGTTCGGCCGAGATGCCCAGGATGGCCTGGCGCAGCTCGGCCTTGCGCAGCGGCTTGGCCACGAAGCGCTGAAAGCCCGCCTCCTGCGCGCGGCGCACGTCGTCCGGCGACGACACCGATGACAGCAGGATCATCTTGAGATTCGGGTAGCGGTCCGTGGCGCGCAGGGCTTCGGCCAGGCCCAGGCCGTCCAGCTCGGGCATGTTCATGTCGACCAGGGCCAGGTCGAAGTCGGCGTCCTGCGCCTGGTTGGCCATGAGGATGTCGAGCGCCTCGCGGCCGTTCGTGGCCTGCGTGACGTTCATGCCCCAGGCGGTGAGCATGTTCTCGATCACCGTGCGGTTGGTGTCGTTGTCGTCCACGACCAGCACGCTGGAAGGAGGGCATGTCCGGCTCTTCGAGCATGGCCATGCTCGATTGGGTGTCGCCCACGCGCACCGGCACGGGAAGACGAACTCCGAGCCCACGCCGGGCGTGCTGTGCCACCTCGATGCTGGCCGCCGATCAGCTCGACCAGTTGCTCAGAGATCGCCAGGCCCAGGCCCGTGCCGCCATAGCGCCGCGCCATGCCGCCGTTGGCCTGCATGAAGGCGCTGAACAGGCGCGGCACGACGTCGGCAGGCATGCCGACTGCCCGTGTCGCGCACCATGAACTCAGCCCGATGGGTTGCGTGGCGCCACTGACTTCCGTGTTGATGATGCCGCTGACCACGCCACCGATGGCCCGGCGGATGTCGACCACGACCTCGCCGTGCTCCGTGAACTTGATGGCGTTGGCCACCAGGTTGGTCAGGATCTGGCGCAGGCGCAGCGGGTCGCCGTGGATGACGGAGGGCAGGCCGGGCTGCTCCCGAAACTCAACTCCAGGCCCTTTTCATGGGCGCGCGGGGCCATCAACTCCAGCGTGTCTTCAACCAATGTGCGCAGCACGAAGTCGCAGTTGGCCAGCTCCAGCTTGCCGGCCTCGATCTTGGCGAAGTCCAGGATGTCGTTGATGATCTCGAGCAGGCTTTCGCCCGAGCGGTACACGGCCTGCGCGAAACGGCGCTGCTTGTCATTGAGCGGTGTGCCCAGCAGCAGCTCGGTCATGCCCAGGATGCCGTTCATGGGCGTGCGGATCTCGTGGCTCATGTTGGCCATGAACTGGCTCTTGGCCTGGCTGGCGGCCTCGGCCAGGTCGCGGGCGCGTTGCAGCTCGAGCGCCTGGTTGTGGTCCTCGGTCACGTCCGACACGAGGCCGTAGATGCGCGACTGGCCGTCGGGCAACTGGCGCGCGCGGGTGCGGTGGCGGATCCAGCGCATGCCCTTGCCCGGCACCTGCAGGCGCAGCAGCGCGTCGGTGGCCTGCAGCTCGCGCTCCTTGGCCTCTTGCTCGACGAGCAGATGCTGGTCGTCCGGCACGATCATGGCGCGCACCTGGCTCGGGTTGGCCATCATCTCTTCGGTGCTCAGGCCCAGCAGGTCCTGCGTGCGCGGGCTCAGGTAGAGGTAATGCTGGCGGGCCTGCGCGGCCACGTAGACCGAATCGTCCATGGACTCGACCAGTTCGCGGAAGCGCCGCTCGGACTCTTCCAGGTCGGCCCGGGCCTGGCGCGCGGCCGTGATGTCGCGCACCAGCGAGATCAGCAGGCGAGGGCGGCCATTGCTGTGGCGCAGCGCGAAGTGGCGGGCGTTGACCACGCGGGTGCCGTCCTCGCGCTGCCAGGTGAAGTCGTGCTCGACGGTCTCGCCGGTCTCGACGGCCTGCTGCATGTACGGGTTCGTCATGCCCAGTACGGACTTGCCCAAGGCGTGCTCGATCGAGCGGCCCACCACATGGTCGCGCTGCAGCTTGAATTCGATCTCGGTGTAGCGGTTGATGGCCACCACATTGAGGTTGACCGGGTCCAGCACGAACAGGCTCACGGGCAGGTTGCCCAGCAGCGCCTCGAGGAACTCGCGCTCCTGGTCGCGGATGTGCTCCTGCGACTTGCGCTTGGTGATGTCGTTGAACAGGCAGACGTACTGGCTGCGCCCGCCGGTTTCGTCGAGCATCTGGATGGCGTCGATTTCGCCCCAGTAGCGCGTGATGCTCTGCTGGCCCTGCCGTCCCGATTCGTAGGACAGGCGAAAGGGCACGCCGCGCGAGATGTGCTCTTCCAGTTCGGTCACGGCGCTGCCGTCGCTCACTTCCTGCGCCAGCAGCTCGGTGAGCTTGCGGCCGATCACGCGCTCTTCGGGCCAGCCGGTCAGGGCGACGAAGGCGGTGTTGATCCACTCGATGGTGCCGTCGCGGTCGGTGATGGCCACGCCGCTGCTGATGCGCGAGGCGACCAGCGCCAGGCGCCCCAGGTGCTCGGCGTTGCTGGCCATGTGGGCCAGGTTGGCATCGCGCTGCGCCACGAAGCCGAGCTGGATGGCGGCGATCTCGAGCACGGGCGTCCAGTCCAGGCCGACGGAGGCATCGATGGCCGGGTCGTCGAACTCGAGCAGGGCCAGCGGCCAGCCGTCGATGGAGATGGGCAGGGCCACGGCGCGGCGGGTGCCGGGCTCGCGCCAGGGGCAGTTCGCGCCCACGGACGGCGCCAGCTCGGCCCACTTCGGTTGCAGCTTGCTGAGCGCCTCGCCCAAGGGGCGCTCGTCGCGGTGCGTGGCGGCGATGGCCGAGACGTCGATGATGTCGTTGCCGTCGGCGCCCGTGTCCATCCAGGGGCGCAGCAGCGCCGACTCGCCGTTCCAGCCTTCCACGCGCAGGCAGATCCAGGCCTTGGAGCCGAGCTCTTTGTGCAAGGCCTCGCCCACGCGGTGCAGGGCCAGCGGCAGGGTGGGCGCGGCGTGCGCCGGCCTCGGCGATGCGGCGGCTCAGCCTGAGAAGGCGGTCGTCGTTGGCGTTGCCTGGCGGCTTGTCCGAAGAAGGATCAGGCTGCCGCGTCGTCGGCACGAAAGGCTCGGTCTGCAGATCGGGCGGCCGGGTGCTGCTGGGCTGGTCGCCGGCGGGCTGCAGCCTCTGGCGGGCCATGAAACCGATGCCGGCCGATGCCAGGCCGGTCAATGCCAGGCCCAGGCCGCTCAAGCCCCAGCCCCAGGCCGCCGCGACGATGGCGGCCAAGCCCAGGACGAGGATGATCACGGCCCCGGGTCTGCGCAGCGAAAGTGGGGTGTGCGGCATCGACAACGTTTGAATCCCATGGGAAAGTCACTGTATGCAACTTGGAAAATAGGCGGGCATACTGTGACATTCGTCAGATATTTCACGAACTTTACAGGCATCGTGAAAACTTCAACCAGCAGAAGAAACCCCTTGCAGCCCTCCTTACAATGGTTTGGATGCGCAGCGACGTAGATTTCCCACCCCAGTCGGCAACGGGTTTTCGGTCATCGAAGATCCGTGATACGGCGCTGGGCCTCGGGCGGTGTCGCAGCTGTGCTGATTCTGGCGCTCCTCGAAGCGCCCGTGTGGGCTTTTGCCTTGGCACTTTTGACATGGTGCACATTCGGCGCGCTGTGGTTGCAAAGCGACGTCAAACATGCTTTACAGAATGTGGCCGATGCCCCGCCGCGCCTTTTGCCGGTCACTGAGCCAAATTGGCATAACTGGGTCGGCGGCTGGTATTGGGAAACCGATGCCCAAGGTGTTTTGCGCGTGCTGTCGCCGGGCGCCGGGATCGAAGAGGGCATCGAGGTCGATTGGGATGCCTTATCCGCATATCTGCGGTCGCGGCCCGAATGGCTGGCCAGTTGGGGCGGCACGGATTCAAATCAACTCGATTTGAAAAGATTTCAATATTGTTTGACGCAGCATGTGGCATGGGCGGGGCAATTGGCCTTGCCCTGGCCCGATCAATTGCCCGGTCTGCACACCGAGCAGATCGGCTGGACCTGCGTGCTGATGGCTGAAGCCCATCAAGACGAACAAGGCGTGTTCGCCGGCTTCAAGGGCGTGATGGTGCCGCAGCGGCCCGCGCAGGCCGCGAGCCGGAACGCGGCGATGCCTTCGGCTGAAGAGCTGGCCGTGTCCGCCCAGGCCGCGCAGATGCGCGAGGCCGAGCAGGAGGCCTTGCGCTACGCCATCTCGCATGACCTGCGCGCACCGCTGCGCGTGGTCGAGGGCTTCACGCGCATCGTGAAGGAAGACTACAGCCCCGTACTCGATCGCCTAGGGCAGGATCACCTCGACCGTGTGATGGCCGCCGCAGCCCGCATGAACGGCATGATCGACGCGATCCTGGCGCAGGCGCAACTGGCGGGCACGGCCGTCGAGCGCGTGCCGGTGGACCTGAGCGCCCTGGCGCGCGAGATCGGGGGCGACATGCTCGCCGTGATGCCGGGCAGCGCCAAGGTCGAGTTCGTCGTGGCCGATGGCCTGCAGATCGCGGCCGCCCCGCTGCTGATCCGCCGTGTGCTCGAGAACCTCATCGGCAACGCCTTCAAGTACAGCGCCAAGGTGGCGGCGCCGCGCGTCGAGTTCGGCGTGATGCCCGCGACCAACCCGGCCGTGTTTTTCGTGCGCGACAACGGTGCCGGCTTCGACATGCAGCATGCCGACAAGCTCTTCGGCATGTTCCAGCGCCTGCACAGCGCCAAGGAGTTCCCGGGCACGGGCGTGGGCCTGGCGGGCGTGCAGAACATCGTGCGCCGCCATGGCGGGCGCGTGTGGGCCGAGGCCCGCCAGGGCGAGGGCGCGTGCTTCTACTTCACGCTGATGGACACGGTGGAAGCGCAGCAGCGCGTCGTGCGCTGAGCGCCAATCGGGCGAGGCGAGCGCGGTCAGAGCGAGCCGAGCCCGGCCATCACTTCCTGCGCGTTGAGCAGGCGCTCGCACAGGGCCTCGACGGCCACGCCTTCCTGCGAGGCTTGCTGGCGCAGCTTCTCGTGCGCCTGGCGGCGGCTGAGCGAATGCCGGTGCATCACGATGCCGATGGCCAGGGCCACCGTCTGGGTCAGCGGGTCGGCAGGCGCGAGGGATGCTGTTGTGCCGCTGGCGGCTGCGGGCACGGCATCGGCCTGCGTTGCTGTGTCAAAGGCGTCTTGCTCGGCATGGCTGTTGGCGCGGTTGGCCTGCAGCGAAGGGGCCTTCGCGCGGTTGGCGAACGCCGATTCGACGGCGGGCACGATCTGCTGGATGTCCAGCGGCTTGATCAGGTAGGAGAGGGCGCCCAGCTCCTTCACCTGATTGACCGTGGCGTCATCGGCAAAGGCCGACAGGAACATGAAGGGGATCTGCAGGTACTGGCGCAGGTAGGCGGCCACGTCGAAGCCGGACTTGCCTTCCATGCGGATGTCGAGCAAGGCGAGTTCGGGCTTGTGTTCACGGGCCAGCAGGATCGCGTCGTCGCCGTTGTCGGCATCGATGACTTCATAGCCGGCTTGCGCCAGCCCGTGCGTCAGGGTGGCCAGTACCAGCCGGTCATCGTCCACTACCAGGATCTTGCCTTTGTGATTCACACCGTGTCCTCTAACTGCCTCAAATGCCTTGTCTTGGTCGGTTCATGGCGTGAATGGGCACCGTTTACCGAGGTCGGGTAGTTTAAGACACGCTTGCGACGTCAAGATGTCAGTGCCAGCTGACTACCCCGGCACCTATTGTGGCCAAAGTGCGATTCGATGACCAGTGGGTTCTCCCAAGACTTGGGGGGTCGGTATCAAACTGATACCTGGCGGTGTCAAATCGACACAGGTGAGGACTTCGTTGCCGTCTTGTGTCAAGGCGAGCTTGGCGCTGCGTCGTGGCAGCAGTGCGCGCACCAGCCCGAGGCCGGAGACGCCGCCCGGCACGCGGTCGACGCGGAAGTCTGGCGGCAATTGACCCGGGCTGCGGATGCAGATGCTCACGCCTTGTTCGCTCGATTGCACGGTGCAGCGCAGCGGCGTGCTGCCCGGGCTGTGCTTGTGGGCGTTGGTCAACAGTTCGTTGAGGCACAGCGCGATCGGGATGGACTCGGCTTCGGGCAATTGCCAGTCGCCGGCGTGCTGGCCTTCCATGGCCAGCGAGATGGTGCGCCCGAAGGTGCGTTGCACCGATGCCGCGATGGCTTCGACGACGGCCTTGAGCCGCAGCGGCCCGCCCGAGCCCACCTGCAAGCCGTAGACCTGCGCGATGGCCTGCACTTGGCCAACCACTTCGGAGATCGCGCCGGCCACTTCGGGCTTGCGCGCGGCGATCTGCTGCAGCAAGCCGGCCACGCCTTGCAGGTTGTTCTTGATGCGGTGGTGCACTTCCTTGACGAGCATCTCGCGCTGGGCGATGGCGGCATCGAGCCGGGCCTGCTCGGCGGCGCGCTGCTCGGTCACATCCGATGCGACGACGAGCAACTGGTCGGCCGAGGCGCCTTCGCTGGCCAGCGGCAGGTAGTTGATGTCCCAGACCTGGCCGTGCGCGTTGCCGCCTTTGCCGGGCGTGCTGTATTCGCGGTGCACGGACTTGCCGCTGTCCAGCGCATGCTGCATGTCGGCGCGCAGCAGGCGGGCGCGGTCGGCGTCATACAGGGCTTCGGGCGTTTTGCCCAGGGCCTTGGCCGGGTCCAGGTTCATGAAGGCGGACGCGGCCTGGTTGGCCTGTATCAGCGTGAGCTGGTGGGCATCGACCACGTTGATGGCCATGGGCGCCATCTCGATGATGCGCTGCAAGGTGGCCTGCGCTTCGGCGGATTGCGCCTCTGCCTGGCGGCGGCGGTCGATGTCGAGCAGGGCGTAGGTGATGTGGCGGCGGTTCGAGACGCCCAGCGTGACCACGGCGTTGCCCACGACCCAGAAGATGCGGCCGTCGCGGCCCATCACCTGGCACTCGAAGGTGTGCGACTGGCCGTCGAGCAGCTCGTCGAGGTAGTCGGTCAGGCGGAAGGGGTGGTCGAGGTCGGGCGTGGCGACGGTGCTCAGCGGTTGTCCGACGAAATCGGCGAGGTCGCCCGCGAACATGCGGCGCGCCGAGCGGTTCATCCAGGCGATGCCGTGCGCATCGAGCGTGACGATGCCGACGAAGACCGAGTCGAGGATGGCGCGTGTGCGGTCGGCCTGCAGCGTGAGGTTGCGCTCGGCGCGATGGCGATCGTCCACATTGACGAAGGACGCGATGAAGCCTTCTTCGGGGCGCTGCGGATCGACCAGGCGCAGCGCCACCTCGGCCCACAGCGTGCGGCCGCGTTTGGTGAGCAGCGCGCGCTCGCCTTGCCAGTGGCCCAGGCTGCGCAGCATGCTGGTGATGTCGGGGTCGGAGTTGGTGTCGATGTCGGTGGCATACAGGCTCAGCAGCGGCCGGCCTGCGAGGCTGTTGCTGTCTTCACCGACGAGGTGCGAGAGGGCCGGGTTGGCGCTCTGGATCAGGCCGTCCTTGACGAAGGCGATGCCCACGCCCGAGAGCGAGAACATCAGGTCGCGGTCGCGGCCCAGCGAGGCGAGCTGCGCCTGCTGGTTGCGGATGCGCGTGATGTCCGACAGCACGGCGATCACTTCGAGCGGCTCGATCGAGTGGCCGATGCGGCGCACGGACAGGCTGTAGCAGCGCGTCGGGTGGGCCGGGATGACGATCTCGAGCTCGCTCTCGAACTGCTCGGACTTCAAAAGCTCTGTGGCCGTTTCGGTGACGACGCGGTCGATGCGCGGGTCGCTGGCGAGCAGCGCCTCCATGCTCTGGCCGGCCATCGTGCCGGGCGTGAGGCCCAGCATGCGCTCGAAGCGGCGGTTGCAGCGCACCAGCAGGTTGTCGCGGAAGTAGGCGATGCCGGCGGGCGTGCTTTCGAGGATGGTGCTGAGTTCGTGTAGCAACTGCCCTTGGTCGGGCAGCGGCGCGGCGTCGGCATCCGACGTGATGGCATCGATCGGGGCCGGCACGCTGGCGGGCAGCGCCGACTCTTTGATCGCGCACAGGAAGCGCCGCGACACCTCGTGGTTGGACTGCGCCTGCGCCCAGATCTGCGCGCGCAGATGGGCGGTCGTGCCGGCGGGGCGGGGCTGGGTCACCTGGTTTTGCAGCGGGCCGTCTTCGGGGCCGAGCGCGAGCAAGGTCAGTGGCGCGTCCCAGCCGCACAGGCGCTGCAGGGCCTGGGGCGTGTCCGACAAGGCGCTGCCCGGCGGGATGGCGTAGCCCAGCAGGCCGCTCAGCGCCGAGTTGGCGCGCAGCACGCGGCCGTGTTCACTGAACTCCAGCAGGGCCAGGGGCACGAGGTCGAACCAGGTGTCTTCGACATGCAGCGGCGACGGGTTGGGCATGGTGGCGCGGTCTTCAGGCCTTGGGTGGCTCGTTGCTCTGTGCGTTGTTTTGCACGTTGCTTTGCACAGACACGCCCGGCATCTTCGAGGAATAGTCCTTGGGCAGCTTCGACAAGCCCGCAGCCAGCTTGCGCGCCATGTCTTTGTAGGGTTGCGCGACCTTGCCGTCGGGGTCGGCCACCAGCGTGGGCTGGCCGCTGTCGGCCTCTCTTGCGGATCTTCGAATTCAAAGGCATGGAACCCAGCAACGGCACATTGAACTGCTCGGCCATGCGCTTGCCGCCGTCCGCGCCGAAGATGTGCTCGTCGTGGCCGCAGTTGGGGCAATGGAACACGGCCATGTTCTCGACGATGCCCAGCACGGGCACGCTGACTTTCTCGAACATCTGCAGGCCCTTGCGCGCGTCGAGCAGGGCGATGTCCTGCGGCGTGGTCACGATGATGGCGGCGGTCAGGGGCGAGCGCTGGCTGATGCTGAGGTGGATGTCGCCGGTGCCGGGGGGCATGTCGACGATGAGGTAATCGAGCGGCTGGTCAGGCTCGCCCCAGTTGGACAGGCGCAGCAACTGGTCGAAGGCCTGGCTGGCCATCGGGCCGCGCCAGATGGTGGCGGCCTGGTTCTCGACCAAGAGGCCCATCGACATCATCTGCATGCTGTGGTTGATCGGCGGCGTGATGGTCTTGCCGTCGGGGCTGGGCGGCTTGCCGCTGATGCCCATCATCAGGGGCTGGCTGGGGCCGTAGATGTCGGCGTCGAGCATGCCGACGCGGGCGCCTTCAGCCGCCAAAGCCAGGGCGATGTTGACGGCCGTGGTGCTTTTGCCGACCCCGCCTTTGCCCGAGGCCACGGCGACCACGTTCCTGACGCCGGGCAGCAGGGCCTGGCCGCGCGAGGCGGCGTGCGTCTGGACCTTGGTGGACCAGTCGACCTCGACCTCGCTGATGCCCTCGACCTGCGTCAGGGCTTTGCGGACCAGTGCGGTGTAGGCCGGCCACTGCGAGCGGGCCGGGTAGCCCAGCGCGATCGCGACCTTGGCCTTGCCACCCTCGACGGCGAGTGATTTCAGATGGCGTGAGGCGACCCAGTCCTGGCCGGTGAGTGGGTCAACAACGGTGGCCAGGGCGGCCTGGGCGGCGGGCTCGATGGGGGACAGGGCGGTCATACGGGCGGGGACAGGAGAGAAGTCGGGCAAGTCTATTGCAGTGTGGCATGCCGGGGCGCCTAAAATCGACCCTTCTCCCAGATCGACGGCGGGCCCCGGTCATCCATCTGTTCGTTCAGCCGGATCGGGCCGCCCTCCCTACAAGAAACGCACCATGACACGCCAGCTTTTCGTCACCACCGCGCTGCCCTACGCCAACGGCCACTTCCACATCGGCCACATCATGGAGTACATCCAGGCCGACATCTGGGTGCGGTTCCAGCGCATGCAGGGCCATCAGGTGCACTTCGTGGGTGCCGACGACGCGCACGGTGCGCCGATCATGATCGCCGCCGAAAAAGCTGGCAAGACGCCGCAACAATTTGTGGCCGATATCGCCGCCGGTCGCAAGCCCTATCTGGACGGCTTTCACATCAGCTTCGACCACTGGTCGTCGACGGACAGCCCGGAGAACCACACGCTGGCCAAGGAGATCTACCGCAGCCTGCGCGAGGCCGGCCTGATCGACGTGCGCCCGGTCGAGCAGTTCTTCGACCCCGAAAAGAGCATGTTCCTGCCGGACCGCTTCATCAAGGGCGAATGCCCCAAGTGCGGCGCCAAGGACCAGTACGGCGAACTCGTGCGAGGTGTGCGGCGCGGTCTACTCGCCCACCGAGTTGAAGAACCCGTACTCGGCGCTGAACGGCGCCACGCCCGTCCTGAAGACGAGCGACCACTACTTCTTCAAGCTGTCCGACCCGCGCTGCTTCAACTTCCTGGAGAGCTGGACGCAGGACGGCAAGCTGCAGTCCGAAGTGGCCAACAAGATCAAGGAGTGGTCGACGAAGGACGAAGACGGCAAGGGCGGCCTGGGTGACTGGGACATCAGCCGCGACGCGCCTTACTTCGGCATCGAGATACCTGATTTACCCAAGGATTCGCCGGGCAAGTACTTCTATGTCTGGCTGGACGCACCCGTCGGCTACCTGGCCTCGCTCAAGAGCTACTTCGAGGCGGGCGGCCCGAAGGCACGTTACGGCGAGGCGCGCAGCTTCGAGCAGTTCATCGCCGACCCTGCCGTCGAGCAGGTTCACTTCATCGGCAAGGACATCACCTATTTCCACACGCTGTTCTGGCCCGCGATGCTGCAATTCAGTGGCCGCAAGCTGCCCAACCAGATCAATGTGCACGGCTTCATGACCGTCAACAACGGCGAGAAGATGAGCAAGAGCCGCGGCACGGGGCTCGACCCATTGAAGTACCTGTCGCTGGGCATGAACGCCGAATGGCT
>JASGJC010000053.1:0-210331 GCA_049840915.1 Aquabacterium sp. | reverse complement strand
CAATCTGCGCGCTCGCTGGCAAGAAGAAGCCAAGGGCAAAGGCGATTATGTTTCCTGGGTTGCTGGCACCATTGGCCGTGGCCTGGACGTCAAACCTTCCCGCGAATCCAATGTGATCGATATCACCTACGAAGGCGCCGACCCGATGTTTTCCGCGGCATTGGCCAATGCATTCGCGCAGGCCTATATCGATTCGACCGTTCAAATCCGCGTCGACCCCGCGCGCCGTTATGCCGACTTCTTCGAAGAACGCGCACACATGGCGCGTGACAAACTCGAAGCCGCGCAAACCAAATTGGCCGAAGCCCAAAAGGCCAAAGGCATCGTGATCACGGAAGAGCGCCTGGACGTTGAAATGGCCCGCCTGACCGAGTTGAGCAGCCAGATCACCGCACTGCGTGCCTTGAAGGCCGAAAGCGGCAGCCGCTCTGCCATTGCCCGCGACAACCCGGACCGCGTGCAGGACGTGCTCAACAACACGGTCGTGGCATCGCTCAAGTCGGACTTGTCCAGGCAGGAAGCCCACCTCGATGAGCTGCTGGCACGCTACGGCGAAGCCCACCCGCTGGTGCGCGAGGCCCAGGCCAACATCGACACGCTCAAGCAGCGCCTGCGCTCCGAAACGGGCCGCGTCACCACCAGCGTCTCGCTGAACAACAACATCAACGTCGCGCGTGAAAGCGAAGCCGTGCGTGCCTATGAGGAGCAACGCGCACGCGTGCTCAAGCTCAAGGAAGACCGCACCGAGCTGCAAGTGCTCGAGCGCGAAGTCGAAAGCGCGCAACGCATCTATGAATCCATTCAGCAACGCCTCAGTCAGATCAACCTGGAAAGCAACTCCAACCAGTCGTCCATCTACCTGCTGAGCCCGGCCACCGAGCCGCTGAAGCCTTCTTCGCCCAAGGTGTTCATCAACACGCTGGTCGCGGCCACGCTGGGCACCTTCATTGCCATCATGGTGGCGCTGGGCGTCGAAACCCTGAACCGCCGCGTGCGCGGGCCGTTCGATCTGGTGCAGGCCCTGGAGCTGCCTGTGCTGGGCGTGCTGCCCTCGCCCAAGAACCGCAAGCCGTTCTGGCAAAGACTGGGAAAGTCATCGGACTTGAACCTGGGACGCCCCAAAGCGCTGGGCGCCTCCACCGTGACCACCGCCATTGAGACTGTTTGAGGCGACCATGAGCTCCACCTTCCACGCATCCCGATACAACCCGATGGAAAACGCCAATTCCGAGTTCCAAGAGACACAGCAGGTCACGAATGAGCGGTCTATTGGCGAGATCATCAGCGAAGCGAACCAGCTGTCGCCCGAGCAGATCGAGCAGATCCTGGCCTATCAGCGGGAAAACGGTGTCCGCTTCGGCGAGGCCGCCGTGGCCCTGGGCATGGCCAACAGCGACGATGTGCTGTGGGCCCTGGCGCAGCAGTTCCACTACCCCTATGCCAACGAAGGCAAGACCTCGCTCAACCCGGAGTTGATCGTGGCGGCGCGGCCTTTCACGGAACAGGCGGAAGCCTTCCGCGCCATCCGAAGCCACCTCATCATGAAGATCTACAGCGACGAGGGCCCCCGCCCCGCGCTGGCCGTCATCAGCCCCAACAGCGGCGACGGCAAGACCTACTTCGCCGCCAACCTGGCCGTTGCGTTCTCGCAGTTGCCGGGCCGGACCTTGCTGATCGACGCCGACATGCGCAACCCGCGCCTGCACGACCTGTTCAACATGTCCAACCGCACGGGCGGGCTGTCGTCCATCCTGTCGGGTCGCGCGGCCAGCAAGGTGCTGCAGTCCGTCAAGGAGCTGCCCAACCTCTTCGTGCTGCCGGTCGGCCCGACGCCGCCCAACCCGCTCGAACTGCTGGAGCGCCCGGCCCTCGGCCTGCTGCTGCGTGAACTCAAGACCAAGTTCGACCGCATCATCGTGGACACGCCCGCCGCATCGCTGGGCACGGACGGCGCCGTCACGGCGGCCAAATGCGGCGCCGCGCTGGTGCTGGCACGCCAGGATCAAAGCCGCATGCAGGACATGCAGCAGCTGTGCCGCGTCATCAGCATGGGGCCCGCCAAACTGGTGGGCGCCGTCGTCAACGAGTTCTGATCCAACGCGGGGCGCCCAGCGGGCGCCCCCTTCACTCGTTGATCAACTTCACGGACCCCAGGCAGGTGCGCGCCGCCTGGGTAGTCATCGAGGCCCATCCAACCCAGGCCACGCTCTTCCAGCCCGGGCTGTTGAGTGGCAGCCCGCGCCAGCTTGACGTCTTGCCATCTGCCGTGACCTGCAGATCCCAGGTCGCATCGCCGCGTCCCAGCGGCACGGACACCTTCACGTGATACCAGGCCTGCGGCTTCCAGCGCATCAGCATGCGCCCGCCTGTGCTGATACCGTCAGCGCGCATGGACAGGATGGGGCCCGCTTTGAAAGGCTGGCTGTCGTCCCGCCATTCATGCACGATCTCCGTCAAACTGTCTACCCATATGTCGAACTCGGATGACAGGGTTCCAGCCGTCACATGCTCGTCGAAAAACACATGCGGGTCGAAACCAGCCAACTCGGGCGCACCGTCGATGAAGCGCAGGCAATTGCCGCTGCGCCCGCTGCCGGGCTCACCAGTCCCGACCTGAATGAGGTCCAGCCGCGAAGCGGGTGAATAGCGCAGCGGCTGAGGATGCGACCCCAAGGGCGCGGAGGCAAAGTCCAACACAATGGGGTCGATGCGCTGTTCCGGTGGTGACATGGACACCGCCAACGTTGACGCACCGGGCTGCGGCAGCACATCGCTGGCGGCCACCATCTTGCGTGCCTGCGCAATCGTCTGCTGCGCCTTCTGGACCACGGCGCGCAAGGCCCTGCGTCGCTCTGCCGGCAATCCGTCCACGTCAATCTGCGCCACGTCCGCGTTCATGCCAGACACGTTCATCAGCGCAGCGGCTTGGCAGCCGCGCGGGCAGGAACGGCCGAGATCCGCCCTGTTGCTCACCCCTGGCAAATTGCCTTGCGCACGCATCAGGGGCGATGCCGCCGACTCGCTCCACATCCTCGATCCCAGCGGCATCAGCACATTGTTTTCGAGGCGCCACCCACCGCTTTGCTGCGGGGATGTCCAGTTGATTTCAGGCCCCCCTCCCATCAGGAAGAAATTGCCCGTCAGTGCCAAATCCCGCCCGGAGAACAAATGGTAGCCACCGGCCTCGGCATCGATCACCACATTGCCTTCGATGTTCATCTCGGACGAACCATCGTCGTTGTAGATGCCCCATGCACCCGCACCATATTGACGGAAACCGCGAACACGCCGGATGTAGTTCCCGGCGATCACCGTGCCGGGCGCGCGCCCCAATGTATAGATGCCGCCCAGATCGGCCATGACACCTTGCCCGATGTTCCACAGCACGTTGTCGCGGATCTGATTGTCACCCGAAGTCGGGCGGCCAAAGCCCCACTGCCACCCGACGGAAATGCCGGTATAGGTGGTATTGGCGATGACATTGCCCTGCACCACGTTGCCGAACGAATGGCCGATCCAGATGCCCACGGCACCCGGGAAGTCCTGCCCGACATGCGAGATCACATTGCCGATCAGCCGATTCGATCCCGTACTTTGGCGCCCTGGCCTGGGTGGCTCGGTCTCGCCAACTTTGATGCCCCCCGCCCCCAGATCCTGCAACACGCAGCGCTCCACATGGACCTGCTGCACACCGCTCTTGAGCCACAGGCCGTAGCCGCCCGTGTGCACGATCCTGCAATCCTGGATGCGGATGTCGCGCGCCCCGGACATCTCGATGGCCGCCCTGACCTTGACCGCCGCCTGCCAATCCTGCTGCGCGTCATCGCTCATCAAGGCGTGATAGCTGTAGGCAAAGGCCAGGCCCTTGATCTGGACATGCTCGACCCAATCGTCTCGGTCCGCGTATCCCTTGAACTGCAGCAGCAATGGATTCACGGGCAGATACGCCGTCTGTTTACGCGACTCCGATGCGCGCGGGATGTAGGTGACGATGTCCTTGTCTTCGAGCCACTCGCCGGGCGCATCCAACGCAGCCGGAACGTTCTGCAGCACATAGCGCTGGCGCGTGCCGAAACTCTGGAAGGGCCAGTTGGCTGACGGCGAAATGCGAACGACCTGGTTGTCGGACACGTCCTCGACCCGATAACGCCCCGATGTCCAGGCATGCATCAAATGCAAGATCGCGCGATCACCTTGCTTGTTGACCGCGGCATCCATGTCCCGGGCATTGGCTGGGCTCGCGATGAACTGGGTCTTGCCGCCCTCGACAAATGGACGTTGGACCAGCCAGTCCGATCCCACATTGGGCATGCGCGCCAATGTGGCCCGCTGCTCGCCGACAAAGAACTGCCCACCGTCTCGCGCATCGACACGATGGCGGATGCCCGCCAGACTGTATTGCCAGGCGCCCGCTGGTTTGCTGGCCGCCACGGGGTCGTTCAAACGCAAGGCTCCCACCCAGACCGCCTTGCCTGGCACTTCCGACTCCAGGATGGTCGGCATGGACGCCGTGCCCGAATCGGCAGGCGTGAGCACCACCGTGTCGAAAATGGGATATTCGCCAGGTGCAAACAACACACGAATGGCACCAGATGCATCCTTGGGCAAAGCTGAACGGGCTTCACGCGCTTGTTTCAAAGCCGTGAGAACGCCAGCCGTTCCACTACCCGCCGGCACGCGGATCACCACATCGGCAGCCCATGCTTCGCCGCTCAGGCATGCGCACAGCACGGCACACCACATCCCCCCGCGATAGATCGTTCCCATCCATGAGTCTCCTTGCCAAGCACTCCAGACTAACTGATCCGATATCGACACGGCTACAAGAGCGTCCAATCCTGCGGGCAAATACCGATTTCCGCCGTTGGCCTGCCTACCAGCCAATGCGCCGGTGCGATCACCTGTTTGTCGGCATGACAGGCCAGCATGGCCGCCCACCAACTGTATGAACTGTTGGAAATGATGAAGTGATCGCAGGTCGCCATGCGCATCATGTCCACCCAGACCGGCTGCCCCGCCTCACTGTGTGCGAACTCGGTATCGGGGCCGAAGTTCAGATGGGCCCGCGCCCAATCCGGATCATCTGAAAACACCCACAGGATCGGGCGCTCCAGACGCGCCGCCATCCGCTGCCAGGCCCGCTGATAGTAGGCCACATCGCACACCAGGTGCATGGCAGCGGCAGGGTCGGACACATAGTCGCCCCGACGTGCATGCATCGCCACGACGGGCCGCCCCTTCATGCGCAGCAACTGACCTTGCTGGTCATACGCGCCAAGGTCGACCTGGAACTGCCGACGCAGCAATGGCAGGTGCTCGAGGTAGTAGGACACCTGCTGCCAATAGCCATCGGCCAACCAAGGCGCACGGGTCGGCCATGACACGGCACCGCCAGATTCCGGCTCCAGTTGTATCCCAAACGGCCTGGCCCATCCAATGGCGTTCTGCACCTTGCGCGCAGCAATCAATGCGTAACGCAGCAACGCCCATCGCGCGGGGCTCAGAGGATGCTGCTGGATCCCGAAAACCGACAAGCCCCAATCACGCGACACGCGCGCATCCTTGGAAAAATCGACGTGTCCCACGGTCACACCGTAACGCTGCGCCAGCACCAGACCATATGCCACCTGGAACATCTGGTTGCCCAGCCCCCCTCTGATCAGTACGATGGCACTACCCACGCGCATCTCCTATCCGTGCGAACCATACCTTGGCCAAAGCGAATTGCATCACGCCGCATGCGACCCACGCCCAGCCACCAGCCAGCATGCCGATCGCAGGTGCCAGCAGGCTCAAGATCACAAATTGAGTCAGGAGAATCAAACCGTTGATGAGCAGTATCGGCCGCCAAGCCCTGCTGGCCACCATGCGAGTGTAATCAGCCGCGTACAAGCCATTGAAGGCAACCCCCACCAGCACCAAAGACAGCAAGTGACCCGCTTCCACACCCAAAGCCTTTGTACGCAACCACAGGTGCAGCACGTCCTGAGCCCGCCAGGCCACCAGCAGACAAGGCAGGGCACAGATCACCAAGGTACTCAGGAACAACGCCTTGGCCGATTCCTGCGATGCCACCACGCGCGGCAGGAATGCCTTCTGCAAAGGCTGCTGCAGGTTCATGAACGCCAGGCCGAATGTCACCGCCAAAGCGTAGACACCAAAATCCTTCAGGCTCAAGTGCGAGGCAAGGTACAAGCGGTCGATCTGTGATGTCAGCATGCCGACCAGCACCGCGATACCGAACCCTCCCACATGCGAAAGCAACCCCTGCAAGGAAGGGACCTGAACCTCATCGCTTGACGACAACTGGTCACGGTACTCGTGCCGCACCGTCCACCAATTGAACGCCGTCTCGACACAGCCCACAGCCACGAATGGCAGGACATAAGCCCAGGCTTGCGGTGCCACGTAACTCACGCAAGCCAACGCACCGGCATGCTTGAGCGCCATGAACCCGGCCTGCCGCAAATTGACCCGCTTTTGCATCTGCAGCCCATTCCAGAGCCCCAAGGGGGCGCTGTTGGCGAACGTGAGCGCGAACTGCGTCAGAATCAGGCGCACCGCCCACAGGCCACTCTCGGTCGCCTCCGGATGCAGATGCCGGACCAGCCCATCGACCACGAGCTGGCTGAGCATCCACGCGGCCAGGGCACCCACCCCATAGATCTGCCGAAAGCGCAGGTACAGGGCATACTGGCTGCGGCGATCGCTTTGCATCGCCGCGAACTCACGGGGCGCCACTTGCCCCAGACCGGCATCCAGCAAGAACAGCGCGCTTTGAAAGGTGATGCACAAGGCCACGGCGCCCCATTCGAGCGGTCCCAGCAAACGCACATACACCGGCGTGAGAAACAAGGTCACAGCGGCCATCAGCCCAACATAGGCATAGTTGGACAGCACGTTCTCCAGAACGAGCAAACGGGCACTTCGCTCAGTCACGCGCGACGCTCCGTATGCGATGGCCATCGCTCATGGCCCGCTCGTAGATGGCGACCAGTTGATCGTGATTGGTCTGCGCCCGGTAACGTTCTTGATAACGCGCAAACGCCTGCGCTCCCATGCGGCGCATCGCATCAGGATGCGCATGAGCCCACGCCACCTTCTCGGCCAGATCCGCCGCCTCACCTGACGAAACAGCAAACCCGTCACACCATCGTCCACCAGTTCGGCCATGGCCCCCATGGCGCTGGCCAGTACAGGCAAACCACTGGCATACGCCTCCACGATGGTGCGGGGGAAGTTCTATAGCAAATGCTGGGCAGCACCAGGAATGCCGCGGATTGCATGTGGGCCATGACCTGCGCCAAAGGCTGAAAACCCAGATAGGCGGCGCCAAAAACTGCTCACTCACCGGCGCGGCAAACTCCGGGCCATCCCCGATCACGGACACTCCCTGCATCCCATGCTCCCGCACAGCCCTGAGCATCACTTCGATCCCTTTTTCGCGAGACAGACGTCCCACGAATAATTCCCTTTCCTCCGGTCACCGGCAAACGGCTGCCGGTCAGTCTCGTAGAAGTTGGGTTTGACATCGATGTGCTGCCCGTCCAAACCACCTTCCATCAATTTCTTGCGGCTGAACTCGCTGAGTGCGATGTAGCGCGCCACATGCCGGTCATAGGTGTTCAGCGCACGATGCACCACCAGCATGGTGGCCAATGCCGCCGACTGCAGATGCGACTGATGATAACAGGCACGCACAACGCCTCTCCAAGGCACCTTGCCTGCAACCTAATCCTCACAGATGCGTTCATGACGCAATAGCATGGCCTGAGGGCAGATCAAACGGAAGTTGTGAAGGGTCTGCACAACGGGCACGGCCGCGCGAGATGCCGCCCACAGCACAGAGGGCGACATGGCCTGAAAGGTGTTGTGCACGTGCATGACATCAGGTCGCCAGTCGGCCAGCAAGGCCCCCAGCCTGGCGTGATCCTCGGAGGACCATATCGTGCGCGCGGCCGCGCCCAGCGGGTTCAGGCCTGACATCAGCTCGTTGTGCACGATGTACGTCCGCACCTCGTGCCCGCGCGACATCAACAAATCACGCTCGGCCTCGAACACGGCATCCTCGCCGCCGCGCAGTTGGTAGTAACTGTGAACCAGAAGAATCCGCATCACTGCAACGATATCTCGCCGGATTCAGGCGGCTGGACGCCAGCCGCGGGAGCGTGCCAGCAAATGTGTACGCAAGCCCCAGGGAAACAGGCACAAGACCAGGCTTTGCAGATCACGCTTGCGCCAACCGGACAGGCGGGCAGCGTGGGTGATGCTGCGCGCACAAGCCAGCCGCTGATTGAGTTCAAGGTAACTCATGCCACGGATACGCCACCACAAGCCCAGAAACTGATCGATGCTCCTGCGCCGTTCCGGATAGGCCACCTGCAAAGCAACGATCCCCTGCGCCACCAGATCGGGCTCGACGGGAGGCCGCACCACCTTTGACCGGGACTGGGGTTTCACGGACGGTGACACGTAGATGGCCGTGGCCGCCTCACTGGAAAGGCACAGACCCCAGACATGACAGGCGCGCCCAGGTCAACAGATCCTCACCCGACCCAACCCCCAACGGGAAGCCGCCGATCTTGTCAAAGGCCGATTTGCACACCATGACGGCCGAACTGTGCACGGGGCAACTCGAGCGCCACGGACTCGGCAGAATAATCATCAATGAGATAGCGCCCTTGCGTGCTCCCACGGGTGCGCACCGGCCGGTCCATGCCAACATCATCCACCAGGCGGTAAGCCACAGCCCACATCGGCGCATGTGGCACCCAGGCATGCAAAGCCATCAAATTGTCCAGGTGCCCCGGCAACCATTGGTCATCTGCATCCAGGAACGCGACCAATTCGTTCGGCGACTGGGCCACGCCCAGATTACGCGCGGCAGACACCCCGCCATTGGGCTGCCTGATCAAGGTGATGCGCGCATCCTGCTTGCATAAGGCCTCCACGATCGCCGGCCCCTGATCTGCCGAGCCATCGTCGACCACGGTCAGCCGCCAATCAGTTCGCGCTTGCTGCCTCACTGACTGTATCGCTGCCTCGACGGTCGCCGCCTTGTTCTTAGTACAAAGGGATAACGACAGAAATCATCCTATCGACATCGCCTTAGGTCGAACTCCGGCCGCATGGCGGTAGCGGCCGGCGCAGGCTCATCAAGAGGGTCCATTCGGCTGCACATGATGATGAAGAAGATCAGCAGGTAATAGATCAAGGCGTTGTCGGTCAAAAAGAGCACATTGATGTAGGCCGCAACCATCCTGGCCCGAAAGCTCTTCACCGAATACATCACCCCGACCACGACGGCACTCCAGATGAAACCGTACTCGTACACCAGCTTCATCAGATCGCTGTGAAGGTGGATCTTGCCCGCAGCATCCAGGGTCGAAGACCAGTGCGTCAGACCGTACACCGCGCCAGCGCCCTTGCCCAGGAAGATGAACCGGTACCAGTGCTCGAACATCTCCGAAGACAGCAGCCTGAGAATGGTCTGCCGCCCCTGGCCGACCGCGTTGGCGCTCTGATTGGTGTAGTGGAGAAAGTAGTAGTCAAAATAGCCCATGGCATATGCCATGGTCAGCAACACCAGTGATCAGATTCAGGATGATCATGGGAATGGGCTCAGCAGCCAGCGAACCCGGCGTTCGCCAACAGAACTCAGACCCACCACGCACGGCCCCCCAACAACGCAATGCGCTTGAGGAAGAGCACGGTGCCAAAGATGCAGAACAGCAGCAGCCCCCATTCGGCGCCTGTAAGCGGCGAACACGGCAAAAGCCCCCATGTAGACGCCGACGCGCTTTCAAAAGCAGACTGCGACTCCATGAAATTGAACTGCGTCAAATCTTTGAGGTGCCCGAATATCAAGAAGAATGAAATCGTCGTCACGAAGCACAGCAACACGATGGTCCACAGCTTGATGCGCGGCACCGATTTCAAGAAGCCGACACTGATCCCGGCAAACGTCAGGAACAGATCCCGATCCCCTCCTTGCCCGACAGGGGTGCCAGCAACAGGCCGCCCGCGATGAAGGCGATGTACACCCAGGACTCTTCCGGGATAACACCTTCGCCGTCAGCCAGCAGCGCCATCACGACCAGAAAAGGCGTGAGCAGGTAAAAGTAGCGAAAAGGGGGCAAGGTCGCGCTGATGAAGGCCGAGACCAAGGCGAACCAGAACACGATGTGAGACAGCTTGAGTGAGGGGCTGGCGACCGGACATGCCATGCCCATCCACCCAGGCGAGCGGATTACCGATGTACTTCTTGCTTTTGCCAAACACAGCCATTTGTCCTCTAGGCGCTCACATTGGAACCAAAACGTGTACGCAAGGCAAAGAGTGGCCTCTCCACACCGTAGTGAGAAACAGAGGCAAGGATGAATGTCAAGGACACAACCAACAGAAAGTAAGCAGGCGGAAACGTGCGGAAGGAGTCCATATAGTCGATATGGAACAGGTTCTCACCCACCACGATGGCGTGGCCATGGAAAATATACAGGGAATAGGACAAGCCACCCATCCACACCATGAAACGGGTCTCCAGGATGTGTCTCAACCATGCCTGCCTGTTTGAAAAACAGATCGTCGCCACGATCGGCATCAAGGCCAGCCCCTGCATTGAATAACGCCAGGTCTGACGGAACCACTCGTCCCGGTAGAGCAAAGTGAACAAGATGATGGCCAGCCCACCCACGAAACTCAGCGGGTTAGACAGCACACGCAACAGCCGGCCGGACGAATCCCGGGCAAGCCATACGGCCATCAAGGCGCCGTACAGGATCGAGTCGATGCGGGTGTCGGTTGCCGAATAGATTCGGCTGATGTAACCCATGTCATACAGCGCGATGCGCCACAGCAGGCAGGCGATCATCACGCCAGTGAAGAAGATGGCCGCCTTGCGCAAATCCTGGATCAGCCACAGCATGATCAAAGGAAAGACCAGATAGTACTGCTCCTCGACCGCCAAAGACCAGAGCACGCCGAACGTGGCAAACGTGCCATGCGCCGTCTCACCGCCACCCAGCAAGAAACCCACGTCGATGTTGTAGAAGTTGGCGTAATAAAACAGAACCGCCGCCACTTCCTTCCAGGTCACATGCCCTCCGAACACCGGGTACAGCGCAGCGCTGGCCGCCACGGACAACAACAAGGCAGGATAGAGACGCAAGAAGCGCCGTATATAGAAATTGACGACATGGACACGCCCGGTATTGTTGTACTCAAGCATCAACAACCGGGTGATCAGCATGCCGCTGATGAAGAAGAACAAGGTAACGCCAAACCCACCCGGCACCCACTTGTACAAGCCGAAGTGGGCCACAAGCACGATGCCGACGGCAACGGCCCGCAAGCCATCCAACCCGCGTATCCGCGGTTCGGCCAAGGCCTTTGCCTCGCTTACCGCCCCGAGATGGCCGACGGCGGCGCCGCGATCGACGACACCGACCACGCCGTTACTCGTGGTAGTCATAGGCCTGGAAGCCAGCGGACTTCACCAGGTTGTCGCGCTTGGCCGCCGTGTAGTCGCTCAGCACCATCTCCTTGACCAGCTCGGCCAAGGTCGTGGTCGGCACCCAGCCCAGCTTCTGCTTGGCCTTGGTCGGGTCGCCCAGCAGGGTCTCCACTTCCGTCGGACGGTAGTAGCGCGGATCGACCTTGACGATCACATCGCCCACCTCGCACTTGGCCAACATCTCGCCATCGACCGGCTCGATCGCCTTGACGCGCCCCACTTCGGCCTCGCCCTCGCCTTCAAAGGCGACCGTGATGCCCAGCTCCTTCGCCGAGAACTCGACGAATTGGCGCACGCTGTACTGCACGCCCGTGGCGATGACGAAGTCTTCGGCCTGGTCCTGCTGCAGCATCAGCCACTGCATCTCGACGTAGTCGCGCGCATGGCCCCAGTCGCGCAGCGCGCTCATGTTGCCCAGGTAGAGGCAGTCCTGCAGGCCCAGCGCGATGCGGCTGATGGCCCGCGTGATCTTGCGCGTCACGAAGGTCTCGCCGCGCACGGGGCTCTCATGGTTGAACAGCACGCCGTTGCAGGCGTACATGCCATAGGCCTCGCGGTAGTTGACCGTGATCCAGTAGGCATACATCTTGGCCACGGCGTAAGGGCTGCGCGGGTAGAAGGGCGTGGTCTCCTTCTGCGGGATCTCTTGCACGAGGCCGTACAGCTCGGAGGTCGACGCTTGATAAAAGCGCGTTTTCTTCTCAAGGCCGAGGATGCGGATGGCTTCCAGCAAACGCAGCGCGCCGATGCCGTCGGCATTGGCCGTGTATTCGGGCTCTTCGAAGCTCACGCCCACATGGCTTTGCGCCGCCAAGTTGTAGATCTCGTCGGGCTGCACCTTCTGCACGATGCGCACGAGGCTGGTCGAGTCGGTCAGGTCGCCATAGTGCAGCACGAAGTTGCGGTTGTCGACGTGCGGGTCTTGATAGAGATGGTCGATGCGATCGGTGTTGAACAGGCTGGAACGGCGCTTGATGCCGTGGACTTCATAACCCTTCTTCAACAGGAATTCAGCCAGGTAGGAACCGTCTTGGCCAGTCACGCCGGTAATGAGTGCAATCTTTTTAGACATTGGAGCCACTTATCAGAAATCAGATACCAAACAAGCGTGTTCGCTGGGACGCAGGCACGTGAGCCATCCAGTCTCTCACGAACGCGGCCTGTTCTGCGTAGGCTTGAGCCGGATCATTGGACAGAGAAGACACCCGCACCAGCAAACCATCGGCAATCAAACCATCAAAGGCGTACTTCATCTGGAAGAGCTTGTGCTTGCTCGGGGTATTCACCACGTTGTCACCGATCACCATCCAATATGTCACCGGCTCGGCACGCGACTCCTTGTGCGTGTCCACATGCTTGACGTCGATCTGCCTGCCCCCCAGGTCCAGCTTGGCATCCAGCGCATCGCCGACCGTGAAGCCCTGCGCGGCGTAGCACACCTCCGGCCGGTGCACCTTGAAACCGTCCGACTGGTCACGGCCGTAGGCCACGGTCACCATCATGCGGCGGCCGTCCTTGGTCACATACGAGCGGTCCGCCACTTCCGTGTAGATCTCCTTGACCTGCGCGGCCACATCGGGCGGCAGCGGCACATTCAAGGTGGTCTTGTCCATGCTCCATTCGCCGATCTGGTCCGCGAACAGATTGCCCAGGGACTGACGAGGATACATGTCCGCCATCTTCTTCGTGGGCTGGGCCCATGCTCCGAACCACGATGCCACGGCCATCAGCGTGGCGGCCACCAGCGCGGCCAGCAATCTGGATGAAGTCATGCGGCCTCCTTGCTCGGTGCTTCAGATTCTTCGCTCTTGAACCACAAACCCAGCACACGGTCGATGAAATAGATGCTCACGAGCGACACGGTGAACAACACGAGCCCGGAGAAACTGTGCACGAAGCCCTGTCCCATCTCATCTCCAAAATAATAGGTCACCAGGACCAGGATGATGACCCGGGTCACGTTGGCGGCAAACGACGTCGGGATGATGGCCAGCGCCAGGCACGTGTTGCGCGCCTTGGACTTGTAGTTCATCAGGCGCATGTAGAGCAGGCCCAGCGACTCGAGGGTCAGCAGGGAGTTCATGCCCGAACAGGCATCGGCCACCAGCAACTGGTATGGGCCGATCGTCAATGTCACGCCGGCCCGGCCGATCGGGTAGCCGGCCATGTGCAGCAGGCTTTCGGTGACCACGGACACGGCATACTTGAGCGGCATCGTGATCGCCTGGACCATCACCTCGGGCCACGGGATCATGAAGATCATGAAGAACAAAGGAAACCAGGCGCGCTTCAAGGCATTCCAGCCATGAAGCAGCAGCAGGCACGCGCCGAACATGATGGGCTGGGCGGCGGTCATGGCCATGTTGATCGACTGCGAATGCCCCAGCACGTGCAAGAGCAGGCCGAACACCAGAATCGCGAATCCGGCGCCATAAGCCGGACGGGCCTCGCCCTCGAAAATCTTGTGACGATCGAACCACAGCAGCCACAGGCAGACGCCCAGAATCATGGGCCCGTGGCCGTGCGCGTCGTTGTTCCAGACTTCATGTGCCAGCTGGATATACGTCGGCACGAAAAGTGCCGCCAGACCAATCATCAACACAACCAGGGCCGTGCGGTCCACTCCTGGCGGCAAGGACAGCAACGGAACTGGGGGAGCAGAAGATGATGTGGGGGATGCCATGATTCAAAGCCGTCAGACGACAGGCGGGATTGTGCCTCGCAGCGCCAATAAGTTCCCTGCCGCCTGTCTAGGTTGTTTCCCTTTACTCCTGCTTACGATCGCAAACCCTCATGAAGGGAACCAAGCGTTCAAATAACGCTCCATTGACAGTTGTTCGTGCAAATTCCACAACCGATCCGGAAGAACCCGCAGACCGAGCGCTTTCCCTGAACTGGACCGTATGAGCACCCGCCTAAAATCGGCTCTACAGGGAGTCGAGACCCGTGTCGACAACCAGATAAACAACCCCGAGGTGGGTGGCATGAGACATCCAGATCCAAATTTTGGCTATCCGTCGCTGTCGTTCGTTGAACACGAACGCATGCTAGCGCGCCTGAAGAACAAGTCGAGCAAACCTCACATGCGGCGTGGCGCGTACGTCCTGGACACCCATATCGACGCACTCAGCTGGGACGAGGTCATGTCTCGCGTGGTGTCCTGGGGCGCCCACCACCAGTCCCGTTATGTCACATTGTGCAACGTGCACTCGGTCGTGACCGCCAGCAAGTGCGACGAATTCAACAAGGTTCTGGCCCAAGCCGATCTGGCCTTGCCTGACGGCGCTCCTGTGGCGTGGGCCCTGCGTCGCGAAGGCTTTCCTCAGCAGCAACGCATCAACGGTCCCGACCTGACCTGGCGCTACCTGGCCGTGGCCGAGCGTCTTGGCCAGAGCGTGTTTTTCTACGGCAGCACCGAGGACACCCTCGAGAAGCTGCAGGCCGCCATCAAGAAGGCCTTCCCGAAGCTGCGCGTGGCCGGCATGGTGTCCCCACCGTACCGTGAACTGACACCCGAGGAAGACCAGGCCTATGTCGACCAGATCAACAAATCCGGTGCGCATGTGGTGTTCGTGGGCCTGGGCTGCCCCAAGCAGGAAGCCTGGATGGCCGCCCACCGTGGCCGCATCCATGCCGTGATGCTGGGCGTCGGCGCCGCGTTCGACTACCACGCGGGCACGATCAAACGCGCGCCCAAGTGGGTGCAGAAGATCGGGATGGAGTGGATGTCGCGCCTGATCAGCGAGCCGCGCCGCCTGGCAAAACGCTATGCCATGACCAACTCGGTGTTCATCTACCGGATGATCAAGACCATGTTCCTGGGCAACCAACCGGCCAAACAAAGCGAATCCCGCTGAAACCTTTCGCCGCGAAAAGACTCGAACGCCGCTTTCCCAGCGGCGTTTTTGCTTCTGCGGGCAACAATGCACGCCCCTGCTTAAGGTGTCCCTGCGTTAACTTGATGCTCGATTTGCCCTGAACTCTATACACTTGGGCCTCAGTGGCAGCGCAAGCCTCCCTGAAGTTTCAGCCTCGACTGTTCCAACCGATAACCATTCAGATGGCATCTCTCGCCCTTCAAACCATGGAAAAAAGCGCCAAGATTTTCGTTGCCGGACACCGGGGCATGGTCGGCTCCGCCCTGGTCCGCCGCCTGCAGTCGGCGGGCTACACGAACGTGGTCACGCGCCCCCACGCCGAGCTGGACCTGTTGAATCAACCGGCCGTCCACGCTTTTTTGCAGCAAGAAAAACCGGCTTACATTTATATTGCCGCCGCCAAAGTGGGCGGTATCCATGCCAACAACGTCTATCGTGCCGACTTCATCTATCAAAACCTGATGATCGAGGCCAATTTGATCCATGGCGCCCACTTGGCGGGCGTGCAGCGGCTGATGTTCCTGGGCTCCAGCTGCATCTACCCCAAGCTCGCGCCCCAGCCCATGAGCGAAGACGCCCTGTTGACCGGCCCGCTGGAGCACACGAACGAGCCCTACGCGATCGCCAAGATCGCCGGCATCAAGATGTGCGACGCCTACAACGACCAGTACGGCCGCGAATACGTCAGCGTGATGCCCACCAACCTCTACGGGCCCAATGACAACTACAACCTGGAAACCAGCCATGTGCTGCCGGCCCTGATCCGCAAGGCGCACGAGGCCAAGCTGCGCGGCGATGCCGAACTGCCCGTCTGGGGCACCGGCACGCCCAAGCGCGAGTTCCTCTACGCCGATGACCTGGCCGATGCCTGCGTGTACCTGATGGAACAGGGCTACTGCGGCCCGCTGGTCAACATCGGCACCGGCACGGACGTGACGATCCGCGAACTGGCTGAGACGATCACCAAAGCGGTCGGCTTCAAGGGCGTCCTGTCTTTTGACGCCAGCAAGCCGGACGGCACCCCGCGCAAACTGATGAACGTTTCCCGGCTGAACGGCCTGGGCTGGAAAGCCACGACCACGCTGGAGGACGGCATCGCACTTGCTTATAAGGATTTCCTCAAGACGGCCGGCCACTGACCGCACACGTCCCATTTCATCCATTCTGTGTCACATCAAGCTGTAACCGCACCCATCGACGCCCCCCCGCCCGCCCCGGTCTCCTGGACCTGGGGATGGTCGTGTTCGGCCTGCTGTTGATGTATGCGCCCACCTACGCCACGCTCGACAGGACCATCTGGAACATCGTCGGGCAGGGCCACGGCCCGGTCATGCTGGCCCTGACCTTGTGGCTGATCTGGCAGCGCCTGCCGGCCTTCACCGCCCTGACCACACTTGGCAATTCCCTTGCCGGGGGCATCGTGCTGACATTGGGTCTGCTGGTCTACGTCGTGGGCCACTCCCAGGACATCCTCTTCATGGATGTCGGCTCGCAGATCCTGGTGCTGGCTGGTGTCGCCCTGCTCTACAGGGGATGGGCGGGCCTCAAGCTGATGTGGTTCCCGCTGTTCTTCATCCTGTTCATCGTGCCGGTTCCCGGCTCCGTCGTGGACCAGGTGACGGCGCCGCTCAAGGCCGCCGTGTCCTATACCGCAGAAAACCTCCTGTATGCGCTGCACTACCCCATCGGGCGCTCCGGGGTCACGCTGACGATCGGGCCTTATCAGCTGTTGGTGGCGGACGCCTGCGCGGGCTCTGAATTCGATTTTCGCGCTGGAGGCCATCGGGGTTTTTTACCTGAGCGTGATCGGCCACACATCCAGGCGCCGCAACATCCTCATTGCGGCGATGATTCTGCCGATTTCCTTTATTTCCAACGTCACACGGGTCGTGACACTGGTGCTGGTCACCTATTATTTTGGCGACGCCGTGGGCCAGGGATTCGTCCACAGCTTCGCGGGCATTTTGTTATTCATGCTGGCAACGGCATTGACCATCTGTACAGACGCGGTTCTGGGCTGGTTCATCCGCGATGACGCGGTCAACACTACGGCGTAAACACATATGACGTTCAAACAGTTCTTAGAGATCATCAAGGCCCGACGCATTTCGGTGATCGCCACGGCCCTGATCACCATCACTGGCGTGGTCGGGTTGAGCCTCATCCTGCCCAAGAAATACACGTCGAGCGGCGCCGTCGTCATCGATTTCAAGACGCCGGACCCGGTCAACGGCTCGGTGGTGCCCGGCACCATCGCAGGCGGGTACCTGGCCACGCAGGCCAACATCATCAAGAGCGAGCGGGTGATCCTGAAGGTCATCAAGTCGCTCAAGCTGGACCAGTCGCCCACGTTGCGCGAGCAGTGGATGGGTGACACGGACGGCCAGGGCGTGTTCGAAACCTGGCTGGCCGAGCTGCTCGGCCGCAAGCTGGAGGTCACGCCGGCGCGGGAAGCCAGCGTCATCAACGTGAGCTACACGGCCACCGACCCGCAATTCGCCGCGGCCATGGCCAGCGCCTTCATCAAGGCCTACATGGACACGACCGTGGAGTTGCGCACCGAGCCGGCCAAGCGCTTCAGCGCGGTCTTCGATGACCAGACCAAGGCGGCGCGCGAGAAGCTGGAGGAGGCGCAAACCAAGCTGTCGAATTTCCAGAACGCCAATGGGCTGCTGGTCACCGACGAACGCCTGGACGTCGAGAACGCGCGTCTGGCAGAGCTGTCGACGCAAGTGGTGTCGCTGCAGACCATGACGGCGGAATCGGCCAGCCGCAAGAACCACGCGGGCGCGAACGCCACCGAGGCCCTCAACAACCCCGTCGTGGCCTCGCTCAAGACCGAGCTGTCGCACCAGGAGGCGCGCTTGAAGGAGCTCAATGCCCAGTTCGGCCCCTCGCATCCGCAGATCCAATCGCTGCAGGCCAACATCGCCGAACTGCGCGCCCGCATCGACAACGAAATCACCCGCGTGACGGGCAGCCTGGGCATCAACAACAGCGTCAACCTGACCCGCACGGCCCAGGCGCAAGTGGCGCTGCAAGCCCAGCGCGAGAAGCTGCTCAAGCTCAAGGCCCAGCGTGACGAGGCCGCCGTGCTGGAGCGCGATGTCGAAAACGCCCAGCGCACCTACGACACAATGCAGGCGCGCCTGATGCAGATGTCGCTGGAAAGCCAGAGCAACCAGACGACCGTGTCGCTGCTGCAAGCCCCGACGCCGCCTGCTGGCGCCTCGTCGCCCAAGGTCTTCCTGAACACGATCGTGTCGGTGTTCCTGGGCGGTTTGTTGGGCGTGGGCCTGGCCGTGGTACGCGAGGCGCTCGATCGCAAGCTGCGCACCGAGGAAGACTTCGTCGAGTTGCTGGGCCGCCCGCTTGATGGGCATCATGCCGTCGGCCGCGATCGGCAATGCCGGTCAATACCTTCCCGTTGGTCTGCTGGTTCGGCTCCCGCAAAAGAGACCTGCTGCGTTGCCACACTCCAAGAAGCGTTCCTGAACCAACGTTTGAGGCGGAACCCGTATGAACGATAGCACCAAGCTCACACCTCAAGGCTCGGACAAGTCCATCGGCAACATCATTGCCGAAGCCAAGAACCTCACGCCCGCGCAAGTCGACGCGGTGGTGTCCCACCAGAAGTCGACAGGGCAGAAGTTCGGCGAAGCGGCCGTGGCTCTGGGCCTGGCCAAGAACGAAGACGTCATCTGGGCCCTGTCGCAGCAGTTCCACTACCCTTATGCGTCCGACGGCGCCTTGTCGGTCAGCAGCGAGCTCGTCGCGGCCACATCGCCCTTCGATGCGCCCGCCGAGTTCTTCCGCGACATCCGCAGCCAGCTGATCACCGAGGTCTTCAACGGCAAGGAGCCGCGCTGCGCCCTGGCCGTCTGCAGCGCCGACGTCGGCGATGGCAAGACGTATTTCGCCGCCAACCTGGCCGTGGCCTTCAGCCAGCTGGGGCACCGCACGCTGCTGGTCGACGCCGACATGCGCAAGCCGCGCATCCAGGATGTCTTCGGCGTGGGCACCAGCAACAACGGCTTGAGCAGCGTGCTGTCCGGCCGGGCCGAGACCAATGTGATCCGCCCCATCGATGCCCTGCCCAGCCTGTACGTGCTGCCCGTCGGCGTGACGCCGCCCAACCCGCTTGAGCTGGTCCAGGGCATCGCGTTCGACCTGCTGCTCAACGAGCTGGTATCGAAGTTCGAGTACGTCATCGTCGATACGCCCGCCGCGACCCATGGCGCGGATGCCAAGGTCATCGCGGCCAAGTGCGGCGCCTCGGTGGCGATCTGCCGTCAAGGCATCACCGATGCCAAGGCGATGCGCAGCCTGATCACGACGCTGGACAAGTCTTGCGCCAAGTTCGCCGGCGCCATCATGAATGCCCACAGTGGTCGCAGCTGAAGCCAACCAACGCCGTATGCCGGGCCGCCTGTCGACACGCACGGTCATCATCGCCTGCGCGCTGGCCGGCGCGGCAGGCCTGGCCGTGCTCGATGAGCCCCAAGACGCTCGCCCAGGCCGACGCCCCCGACCTCGAGCGCTATGTGCCCAAGCAGATCGGCGAATGGCATGTGGTCGAGTCGCCGCTGGTCCAGGTGGGCCTGACGACAGGCAAGGAAACCGACATGAACCAGCCGTATGACGAGACCGTCATGCGCACCTACCAGGACGACAAGGGCCACACCATCCAGATCGCCCTGGCCTGGGGGCAACGGCAGCGGCAGGAGATCAAGATCCATCGCCCCGAGCTGTGCTACCCCGCGCAGGGCTACAGCGTGTCGGCCCTGCATGAAGCGACCTTCCCGGCCAAGACCACCAGCGGCCAGCCCATCACGGGCAAGCGCATGGTCACCAAGGACCGGAACGACCAGACGCAGCTCGTCAGCTACTGGATCCGCATCGGCCACGTCTACAGCTCCAGCGCCTGGGTGACCCGGATGCACATCCTGCGGGAAGGGCTGCAAGGCCGCATGACGGACGGCATCCTGGTGCGGGCATCGCAGTACACGTCGGGCGACCCGGGCCAGCAAGAGGCCACCTTCCAGCGGCAGGAGCAATTCCTGGCCGACCTGGTTCAGGCCAGCCCGCCGCAAGCCAGGGACGCCCTCGCCCGCTGAGCCTGCGCCATCGCAAGCATTGCAGCGTCGTTTCGCACACCGCATACCGCTCCCATGAAGATCCTGATGCTGACCCACGAGTACGCGCCCTACCCTGGCGGCGTGGCACGTTACTGCACGAGCCTGTCGGAAGCGGCCGCGCGCGCCGGGCATCAGGTGACCGTGCTGGCACCCGACCATGCGCAGGGCCTGAAGACGGCCGAGGCGCAAGCGGGGCTCAAGGTCGTCCGCTTCCCCGGAGACATCTTCCACTTCAAGCAGCTCAAGACGCTGCGCGGCCACATCGCACAGACCCTGGCCCAGGCCGGGCAGCCCTTCGACATCGTGCACGCCGCCGATTGGCCCGCCGTCGTGGCCATGCGCACCATCGCCACGCCGGGCAGCCACCGCCTTGCCTCCTTGCACGGCACGGACATCATGGTGCTGACGAACTCGATCAGGGCCAAGCTGGCGCGCGCCTCCAGCGCCCTGGCCAGCTTCGACCGCTATGTGTGCAACAGCAAGTTCACGCAGGGCCTGCTGCGCGAGCACTTCCCCAAACTCGTCGGCAAGTCGGCCGTGACGCCGCTGGGCGTGGACGCCAGTTGGTTCGATGTGGCCGATGCGCAGGATTGCGCCGCACTGGCCGAGCGCATCCATCTGCAAGACCAGGACCTGGTCGTGCTGACCGTGGCGCGCCTGGACGCGCGCAAGGGGCAGCTGCGCACCATCAAGGCCCTCAGCCACCTGCCTGACGCGCTCAAGTCGCGTGTGCACTACGTGTGCGTCGGCAAAGAGGTGGACGTGGGCTACGGCGACAAGCTGCAGGCGGCCGCCAGGGAAGGCCAGGTGCGCCTGACGCTCACGGGCCGGCTGCCCGATGGCGAATTGAAAGCCGCCTATGCGCTGGCCCGCGTCTTCGCCCTGGCCGGTGACAACGTGCCCGGCCGCATCGAAGGCTTCGGCCTGGTCTTGCTCGAAGCCGCCGCGCAAGGCCTGCCAGCCGTGGTCACGCAACTGCAGGCCTTGCCCGAAGTCGTCGCCCACGGCCGCACCGGCTGGGTGTGCCCGACCGACCCTGACCTGACGGCCGCCTTTGAAGCCGCGCTGACCCAGTCAGACAACCGCGCCCTGGCGGCGCAGTGCATCGCCCATGCGCGCGACTTCACGTGGGAGCGTTGCGCCGCGTCGATCTACCAACCCGGCGCGGCGGCCGGCTGAACTCAGGCCTCGTTTTTGTTGAGCAGCCTGACCACCATGTAGGCCATCATCAGCACGAGCGCGAACTGGCAGCTGTAGGTGGCCAGCACCGCGCCGCGCCAGGACATCTCCTTGACCAACAGCGAATTCAAGCCGAACGACAAGCCCGCCACACCGATCTGAACCAGGCTGCGGATGCGCTGGAAATTGGCCGCGCACAAGGCATCGGACAGCGCGCTCTGGATGAACAGCGGGATGGGCAGGAAGGCCAGCATCTGCAGCATCTCGATCGAGGCGACGTACTTGGGGCCCAGCAGGTAGGGCAACCACGGCGCCGCCACATACAGGCCCGTGCCGACCACGCCGCCATAGATGACACCGACGAAGATGGCGCGCTTGGCCATGTCGGCCGTGCGCCGCAAGCCGCCGCCCTCGCCGCCGCCTGCACGGAACATCTTGGCCTGGATGGCCACCAGCCCCGCCGACAGCGGCGTCGTGGCCATGAAGACCAGCCGGAAAGCCGCCGTGTAAGCCCCGTTGATGCTGAGCGAAGCGCTGTGCGCCAGGACGGCCTTGTCGATGTCCGTGTAGACGCTGCGGGCCGACAGGCTCAGCGAGAAGAAGATGCCCGTGCGCACGTCATGCGCCAGGCGCCGCAAATCAGTGAACAGCCGCCCGGTTTGCGACACCGTGAACCCGATCACGCAGCAGGCCGCCACCACACCCGCGACGAGGTGGAACACCGACCACTGCAGGGCCGTCGGCGTCTTGATGACGAAGCTCATCAACACGGCGGCCAGCAGGCGGCACACACTCTGCGACAGCAGGAAGCGGCTGGCGATGACATGCCGCTCCAGCCCCAGGAAGACATGCTGCGAGATGTCGACCAGCTTGGTCACCACCAACTCGGACAGCCCAAAGATGATGCAGATGAGCCAGAGCTGGCTGTCCGACGCGAACACCGAGGTGCCCAGCGAGGCCAGCGCCGTGAGCACGATGCCCGTGCACAGGCCCGCGAACAGTGCATTGCCGTAGAGCAGGCGCTCCTCGCCGGCGCCCCGGGCCAGGTGCATGACCATGGTATTGGCCGAGCCCAGGCCGGAAAACGGCAAAAGCGCGCTGGTGATGGCCAAAATACTGGAAACTTTACCGAATTCATAGGGCCCGACCGCGCGCGCCACCAGCAGAAACTGCACACCCTGAGAAAGCGCCAAGCCCAATTGGCCCAGCATCAAGGGAAGAATGTTTCTCTTTACAAACTCGATGTTTATCCGCACAACTCGCGCTCCTCGACCCGAAACCCAAGTGGCATCGGTTTTGCAACCTTGATGCCAAAATCCCACCGAATGTCCCACCGAATGCACGGCGCTGCCGGAAAGCTGGATGCGAAGCGCGCCGGCCACGCACACCAGCAATTGATTACGCTAATATGCGAAGCTCAAGGCATTATCAACGCAGCCATCGTGCCACGGCGGCAGGATCGTATCATGAAGCAGAAGGCGGCATGCACAGCGCAACCTTTGATACTGAGTGCACTAATCCAAAAGCACCAACAATGAAACCCCCCATTGCAATGGACGCCACTTACTTGGGCGATCAGACAGCGGCTTCAAGGTAACAGGCATATTTTCCAGGTGACGATATCAAAACATGAAAATCTGCCTTATCAATACACTGTATCACCCCTATCAGGTGGGCGGCGCGGAGCGTTCGGTTCAAATATTGGCCGAATCTTACGTCAGGCTGGGGCATGAGGCCGTCGTGATCACGTTGGGCCAGCAAGACGAGCGGCAAACCCACAATGGCGTGCGCATCATCAGAAAAACGCTGCAAAACGCATACTGGCCATTCACCGACACGCCCAAGAATGCCTTGCAAAAAATCATCTGGCACAGCAAGGATATTCGCAATGCGGCCATGGGCAAGGTGATCGGCGCCATTCTGGACGAAGAGAAACCGGATGTCGTGCACACCAATAACCTGGCGGGCTTTTCCGTGGCCGCGTGGGATGAAGTCAAGCGACGCCATATCAGGCTGATACACACATTGCGTGATTACTATCTGCTGTGTTATCGCACGACCATGTACAAGCAGGATCAAAATTGCGTCACCCAGTGCACAGATTGCAAACTGCTGTCCCTGCCCAAAAAATCAGGCCAGGCGCAACCCGATTGCGCGGTGGGCATCAGTGATTATGTTTTGAGCAGGCATCTGAAATTCGGTTTCTTCAGGCAATCCGAGCAGGCCGTCATTTTCAATTCATATGATCCGCCGCCATGTACGGAGCCCGGCCATGCCGACAGGCCGCTCACATTTGGGTATATCGGGCGCCTGGCGGAAAGCAAGGGGCTGGAAACGCTAATCAACGCATTCCGGGAAATAGCGAAGCAGCATCCCGTTCAACTCAGAATCGCCGGAAAAGGCAACCCGGCCTATGTGGAAGGCCTTCAGCGCCTGGCGGGTGATGCGCCCATTTCATTCATCGGCCACAGTGATTTGCCGTCTTTCTTCGGCGCGATCGATTTCACGGTCGTGCCCTCTCTGTGGCATGAACCTCTCGGCCGTGTCGTGATCGAATCGTACGCGCATGGCGTGCCCGTGATTGCCTCCAGCACGGGCGCCTTGCCGGAAATTGTCACTTCCGGGCAAACGGGGTATCTCTACAATACGCCGGCGCAGCTTGTCGAGTTGATGCAATCCATGGTCACCCTCTCGTCAGGCTCGCGGCAGGCACTTAAACTCAATTGCGAACGCCGCGCGGCGGAATGCTTTACATCCGCGCGTGTCGCCGAGCAGTATCTTGCGCTGTATGCCGGACAGGCTCCAACACGGTGATCACCCATGCAAAATTCTGCCCTGACCATTGAGCGGCAACCCTTTCTGCTCAGCAAGGCTCAGCGGATCGCGGTCATTGCGGCGATTTTTTCGCACGTCATCGATGCCCCATTGCGTTTTGCATTGACCAAAATCCATCTCAGCCCACTGATTTACCTGCGTGACGCCCTGACGCTGGTCATCATGGTCGCGGCGCTCTGGCACTGGATTTCAGGAAAGAAGCAAAACCCCATCATCCCCGTCACGCTGGTGCTCTTTGCACATCTTTGCATTGGCGTGCTGATTCTCGGCTCCGTCGCGTCGCCTATCATGGGCTTCAAGCCTTATCTGCCCTTTTTGCTGGGCGTGGCCTGCTTTGACAGCATGCAGCAACATGAGAAATCGCTGTATCGCCTCATGACGGCGGTATTCTTCCTGGCCTGCCTCGGCATATTCCTGAACTGGGCCTTCGACATGCCATGGACAGGAGAGATGGTGGATTCGGCTGCGGGCGAGGTCTCCGCCAGCCGAGAATGGACCAGCGGCGGCGTTCGCAGACTGGCTGGTTTTGCCCGGGATTCGGTCGCGGCCTCCACCATCGTGGCCACAACCTGCATCCCGATCCTGGTTGCCAGCAACATCCGGTTTCTTTATCGCCTGCTGATTATCGCCATCTCATTCACGGCCATTGTTTTGACAACCTCCAAAGGCTCCTTGATGGCCTTGGTGGTCATTGCCTTTTTTGGCTTGTTCTTTTCGAAAAGCAACAAGGCCAACAGGCTCAATCCCCTGTTCTTCATCGGGCCGGCCGTCGGAATAGTCATACCGGCGCTGGTGTATATGTTCGACGCCAAACTGGAAGTCAACAGCAGTTTGGGGGCATTGCTTGCCTCTTTTGCGGATCGGATTAACATCACCTGGCCGTTGGCTTTTGACCTTCTCAAAAGAAGCGGCAATATCTTCCTGGGCCGGGGGCTGGGCGGCATCGGGTTCGGTCAATTCTTCAGTGAAGCGGCGTATTACAACTCCGCTGACAACGTCATGGTCTGCCTGTTCATTTCAATGGGGCTGGCGTCGATCGTATATATATACATATTGATGCTGCGCCTTCGCGAAAATGCCGACAATGTATCCCCCTATACATGGCGCTGCATCATTGGCTGGCTGATTTACTGGTACATATACGGCATCACGTCCAATACCATCGAGATCCCGTTCTTCATGTTCTTTGCAGGGCTCATCGTGGGGGCGGCGCTCAGCACCTCTTCGTCACGGAAAAGTCCGAATTTGCGCAACGCGATTTTGCAATCGTCCTAATTGTCGCAACCATTTTCATCATCACATCATGCAACCCTACAATACCCGGAGCCGCCGTGGCGCACGGCCGCTCATTGCGTTGTTTGGATTTCTCATGGCATTGAGCCCGGTCGCCCACAGCGAACCGATGCTTGGCATCGGGGCCCACATACTCAAAAGCGATGCGGACAACCAGACATTCCTGAAATGGATATCGCAATCGGCTTTCAAGAGCGTCCGACAGGAAGTCTATTGGAGCGACATCGAAGTCGCGCCACAGAAAATGGGCCCGACAGACCGGGCCCAGCGCGCATTGCAGGTCATCGATGCTGAATATGCGGCCGGCATCGAGCCGCTGCTGGTGCTCGACTACGGCAACCCTCTTTACGATGGCGGCACGCAGCCTTACTCCGACCAGGGACGACAGGCATTCGCCAGGTATGCCGAATGGATGGCCCAGACGACCAAGGGCAAGGTCAAGCAGTTTGAAATCTGGAATGAATGGAACATCGGCCTGGGCACACGCCCCCGCTCACGCCAAGGCAGTGCGGAAGACTATGTCAAGCTGACGAAGCAGGCTTCGCTGGCCATCCACAAGGCCAATCCGGGCGCACTGGTCGTTGGTGGCGCGCTCGGCGACGATTTCCCTGACTGGGCGTGGCTGAAGCAGGCCATTCAATACGGGCTGCTGAACTATGTGGATGGCATTTCCATCCATCTGTACAACCATTCTCTGCCCATTTACAAAGGCGGCGCCCGGGAAATGCTGGACCGCATCGCGCGGGTGCACGATCTGATCAAAAAGGCATCGCCCAACAAAGATATCCCGATATACATCACAGAATTGGGGTGGCCCAACAATGTGGGGCAATTCGGTGTATCGCTGACAGACGCCGCGACCCAGGCCAGCATATTCTGGATGGAAGTCAATGCGCTGGATTACGTCAAAGGCGTCTGGTTCTACGTGTACAAGAACCCGGGCCGGGATATCAGCGACAGAGAACAGAATTTTGGTTTGTTCGACGCGGACAACAACCCCAAGCCCATCGAATGCGCGCTCGAATCATTGGGAAAAAAGCTGAAGGGCGCGAAACTGGTGAGCACCCGCGAACAGGGCGCCAGCAAGGTCATGCTGTACCGCTTGACGGATGGCACCCAATTGCTCGGAACATGGACGCCCTGGCGCCAGCCCAACCGCCTGACGCAAATGCTTGAATTCAATGGCAAGCATCTCGACGCCAAGCCGCTGGACCTCGGCTGCTTCACAGACACGAACTCGAGCAAGGCAGCGGCGCAGGCCAACAGCATGAAACTTGAGCAGGGGTACAGCCCCAGCTTCTACATCTTGCCCGCTGACTCGACACTCAAGTTCTGACGAAATCGCCCACAGGCCGCATTCGGCCCGTGGGCATGCATTATTGTTCCCATCGAAGGCTTTTCTTGAACACGAGAATACATTACCTGGACGGCATGAGAGGTTGGGCCGCATTGTCCGTTCTCTTTTTCCATATTTTCTGGGAGAGTTTCGGCGCCAGGTTTCCGGCATTCAGAGATCCGGTCTTCAATTTCACATTTCACGGCAGGTTGGCCGTGTATGTGTTTTTCATATTGTCCGGGGATGCGCTCATTTCCCCCTATCTCAAGTCAAAAGACGTCGGTATCATTCAGCAAACATCTCTGAAAAGGTATATCCGGCTGACGGTGCCGATCCTGCTGTCCTGCCTTCTGGGCTTCGGCGTCATGAAAATGGGGATCAACCACAATGTCGCCGCGAGCCAGATCCTCCATCGCGAAGATTGGCTGGGCATGTTCATGCAATTCAATGCGTCCCTGCCGGATTTGATATCCCAAGCGCTTTATGGCGTCTATTTCAACTTCTCGAAATACGACTCCTACAACCCCTTTCTGTGGACCATGTCCCTCGAAATGCTGGGCTCGCTGATGGTTTTCATCTTCGCGCTGCAGGTCAACACACTGAAAAAGCCTGCGCTGACCGCGGCCGCCATTGCCGGGCTGCTGTTTCTGGCCAAAAGCTACTATGCCTTGTTCTTTGTCGGCATCTGCTTTGCGCTGCTCCGGTCGTCAGGCGTTTTCGAGCGCCTGCAGCAATCCGGCCTTTGCATGGCCGTGTCCTGGCTCCTGATCGCCCTCGTCGTTTATTCGTGCTTCCGCTCCGAAAGCATCGCCACCGATGGCCACAGAACCAATTTGCTGCGCTCCATTGCCCTGGTAGGGGCCATCCATTGCAACCCCTTGGCCATCACCGCACTGAGCTCGCGCCTGTCGAGGTTCCTGGGAAGGGTGTCATTCCCCCTCTACCTCGTGCATTTCTCGGTGCTGACCTCGTTGACCAGCTACCTGGTCGTCCAAGCCGACAAGAGCGGGCTGCTCGACGCGAGCCATGCGCTCGGTATCGGCCTGTTCACGATTGCCTTCTGCCTGTTGGCTGCCGATTTGTTTTCCAGGGCGGAAACCAGGCTGCTCAAATTCGCATACAAGGGGCTGGGCTACCTCCAGCGCGCCTGAACGCCCGCATCACCTGAACAGCACGAACACCGGGCCATCTTCCTCGCGCAAGGTCACCGACTTGTAGCCATCGGCGCCCGTTGCCGGCGTCAGGACCGTGCCATCCCACCTGGTGACCTTGTTGACGTTGGCGGGCAGCTTCAGCGCCACCGGGCGGCCCTGGTCATCGGCCCAGGCGCAGAAGGCCCGATCGGTGTCGCCATCCCAACGCAGGACGTGCATGCCGGTGGGCGCATCGGTCAAGTAGCCCTTGAACTTGCGGCCGCCAGAGTGCTGGTAGAGCGTCTTCAGGCCGGTGTAGGCGGGCTTCTCCGTCAGGTCGGGCTTGAGCAGACCGAAGTGGTCTTCCTTTTCAGTCGGGTCGGTGCCTGTGTCCACCAGTCTGAAAATGGTGATCAGGGGCGACTTCATGGCCAGTTGCGTCAGCACCATGCGCACGGTCATCAAGCCTTGGCGCGTGGCCGCCGCGGCGCTGTTGCCGTCGCCGTACACAGCCGCATCGAGGAAGAAATAGGTCGAGTAGCCCCACTCCGTGTTCCACATGGGTGTGTTCACGCCCAGGGACTTCAGCGCATTTTGCTGAACGATGATTTCGGAAGCGTAGTTCTCGGGCGTGTTGGCCGTCCGCTTGTAGGGGTTGCTGGTCGTCACGATGTCGGGGCGATACGGGTGCACGCCGATGGCACTCACATCATTGAGCGCGCCCGTCTGGGCCAGCTTGAACAGGTAGTCGGGGATGTCGACCGAGATGCCGCCGCTGATGACGGGCGTCGTCGCATCCGCCTGGCGGATGGCCGTGCGGGCGGCATTGAGCAGCGCCGCATACTTGACCGGATCCGGCGAAGGCCAGAAGCCCGCGATGTTGGGCTCGTTCCAGATTTCATAGCCCACCACATTGCGCTTGCTGGCGGTCAGCTGGGCCACTTTCTTGGCATAGGTGGCGTAGGCGCTGATGTCGGCGGCCGTCTGGGGAGGCAGGGAGCCGCCATGGTTGGGATGGCCATAGTCCAGGATCCACAGCACCTTCATGTTCAGCGCATTGAGCGCGTCCATGCCAGCGGTATAGGCCGAGAAGTTGAACACGCCGTTGATTTCCACGGCGTCCCAGAAAATGTCTTTGCGGATGGCGTTGATCCCGACGGCCTTGGCCTTGTTCAGGGTGACCGCATCGAACTTGTTGTGGGCCACGGCAATGGTCGGGGCGTAGCTGTCGAAGCCCGTCGTCACGGCGTTGTTGGGCGCCAGCTTGTAGGTCGTGCTCAGCGTATCGATCCACTCGATGCCCTTGACCTCGAGTTTGCCAATCGGGTAATTGAGCCCTTTGTCCGGATAGGGGCTGTTCAGGGCCGAGGCACCGATTTCGATGATGTTCAAGTGGCCTTGAGGGATGCCGTTGTTGCTGCCACCCCAGTACCCGGATGGGTATTTGAGCGGCACGGTCACCCTCACCCACTGGGAAGGGTCCTGCGCCTCGATCGTGCGCGATGAGAACGGGTACTGCAGCGATTGCCCGGAGTCGTCCTTGACGATCAGGAACAGCTGCGCCGAGGCGTCGACGTTGCGCACATAGAAAGACACCGCGGCATTCGGGTTGATGACCTTGCTGCTGTCGGCACCCGCGTACATGGTCGGCACATTGCGGCAGTCCCTCGTCCTCAACACGATGTTGGGCGTGCCGCAGCCGAAGTTGTATTGCAGGTTGTATGTGTTGGTCGTCACGCCCGACAGCAGGCTGGCGATGGAGCTGATCAGCGTAGAGGCCGTGTTGCTGCCGTTTTGCAGGATCCAGTTCGGGCCCGAGGCATTGAAAGGCGAGACGCCAGGCACATAGGTCCAGCCAGGTGCCACGGCGCCGGCATCAAAGGCGCTCGTTGTCGTGCTGGTGCTGTCTGCACTTGCGTTTGTATTTTCTGCCGCAAACTGTATCGTTTGCAGGGAGGCATTCTCCACCGTCTGGCGCGCCACGCCCGTCGCCGCCACTGTTTCCGACTGGGCGGACTGGTTCCCCGACGTCGGCACGCCATTTGCTGATGTGGAGCTGTCAGACCCGCCACCTCCGCCTCCACCGCAACCTTGCAATGACAACAGCAAGACGATGGCGGCAGGACAACTGACGGGCTTTGCCTTGTTCAAACTGCGGGAAAAGATCATTTCATCGGGGGGCGAACATCCGAAGCACTCACGTTCTTCGACGAGCCATATGAGTTAGCAACGGAAACAATTTACACAACGCGTGCAGCCTACCTGTGTGAATAGTTCATGGTCGCCGTGACCGTCACAGACTGTTTCAGCTTGCTGGCTTCGCAATCGACGAGGGCTCGCGGCGCATTGCCACAGTCTATCGCTCCCTTTTGCGCCGCCCATGCGCACAAGCCCTTGAATCAAACGTTTTGCCCCTCTATCTGGGTGGGGTCCATCCCAATTTTCCAACGCGATGCAACACGCCTCAAGGTAACATGATCGAACACGTCGTTGAATTATCCGAGAGCATGCGTCAATGAAAAAAGCGCCCGGCCGCCTAAGCAAGGATCACTTGCTTATCCTCCTGTTTGGCATTCTTTGCGCCATATTGATTTCTCTCGATAACCCATTGCATGGAGACGAGAACCATTTCTACCGGACGCTGGTTCAATTTGGTCAATCCGATATAAGCGTCATCATCAAGGATTACAACCAGGTCACCGGCCCGGTTTTTTTCTCTCTTTATGGTTTCATTGGCAGATATTGCGACTTCAGCAAGGAGTTTCTGCGCTTCGTCAATTTGCTGCCATTCGTCTTTTTCCTGCTGCTCCTGAGATCGACCGCCCAGAAAACCCTGGCGAAGGAGCCGGAGTCGTTTCAAGCCCTGCTGTTCAGCTTGATCAACCCGTACATGGTGGGCATCGCCATTTATTTGTATACCGATGGCATCAACATGCTGGCCATCTACCTCTTTTATTACGCCGTCGTCAGCAAGCGGATGCTCGTATTGATTCCGGCAACTGCGCTGGCGCTGTGCACGCGGCAATATTCGGTTGCCGCGATTGCGGCGTCCTCTCTTTACATATTGACGTCGCGTCAGTATGAGCTGAAAAGCATCCTGTTGGCGGCCTTGTATGTGGCGCTGGGCTGCATCCCCTTTATTTGCCTTTACATCATTTGGGGCGGCATCGCGCCCAAGCAAGGGCTGGCCCACTGGGTGCCGAATCAACATGTGATCTACCATTGGGATTACATCACCACCTATGTGGCTTTCATGACCATCTATGCCCTGCCGGTCATCTTCTACAAGCGCGCGGCCGTCGTGAATCTGGTCAAGGAAACCCTGGGCGCCAAGGGCGCTGTTTGCGTGGCCTTGCTGTCCTTGTACGCCTTCGTTTTTCCAACCCAGATTTCCGAAGCCATCGCCACCACATCCACCAGGATCAATTCTGTTGGGTATGTTCATGAGGCCATGAAACACCTGCCCATCGCCCATGCCGACGAAGCCTTGATATGGCTGTTCTTTCTCTTTGGCATTGGTTTGCTCGCCGCATTCTTCATCCGTGACTTCAAGCACATTCGGCGCATGGCCACGGGCTTCAACTTCTTTCTCAGCATCAATATCCTGTTCTTTTTGTTGATGATGCCCTTGTCCTACCAAGTCTGGGAGAAGTATCTCATTGTCATGATGCCGCTGTTCGTGATCCGCATCCTCAATGCGGATGCCAGCCAGGATTGACGCGCGTGACAATCATCGGGTTCGTTATCTGAGGGCGATGCGCCGTGTGGTATTCAATACATTTGCTGCGGGCCATTGCCGCCTTGATGGTGGTCGCCCATCATGCACCTCAGTATCTTTCAAATCGGGTCAGTTTTGATTTTGGCACTTATGCGCACGGTGCCGCTGGCGTGGATATTTTCTTCATCATCAGTGGCTTCGTCATGCATCAGGCCACGTATGCAAGGCATGTATCGGCCGCCGATTTCATCAAGGCCAGGCTGATACGGATCGTGCCGATGTATTGGCTGTGCACGTCGGTATTGGCCGGATTGGCCATTTTCATACCCGGGCTTTTCAATACCTTCTCCATATCTCCGGCATCCGCGCTGAAGTCGCTGTTTTTCCTCCCTGTATACAACCACTTGGGCGTGTTCAGGCCCGTGCTGGCGCAAGGCTGGACCTTGCAGTACGAGATGCTTTTCTACCTCACGACGGGCGCCGCATTGCTATGGTGGAAGCGCCATGCCAGCTTTTTCAGCGCGCTGGCGATCCTGATCGGGGTACTGGGGGTCAACCTGGCCGGCATCGACTTTCACTTCTCGCCATGGCAAATACTGGCACCAGTGAGCAGTGAATTCATTGGGGGCGTGCTATTGGGCTATGCCTTCACACACAAAACCATGCATTCATGGCGTCAACATGCCCTGGCGCCTTATGCGGGCCTGGCCGCCATCGGTTTGGGCTACGCCATCATTCTGCAAATGGACCCCAGCCCGCTTGAGCCCAGCAGACCTGTATGGGGCGGTGGCGCCTGGCTGATCGTGTTCGGTTTTTTGCTGATGGAAAAGCCCATTGCCCGTTTGCATGCGGCGGTCAAGCAACTGCATGTATTGGGCGACAGCTCCTATGCGCTGTATTTGATCCACGGCCTGAGTTTCTCGGCCATATCGAAAATAGTGCCGCTTCAATCGCTCGGCCATGGCGCGGCCGCTTTGGCCGTGCTCATCATCGGCGCGCTGATTTTCGGCATCCTGCTGCATGAATGGGCCGAGTTACCCATCAACCGCCAAATCAAGGCGCTGATGCCAAGCCGGCCCCGGCACGCGACCAGCTGAACGCGTCTGCGCGCTCAGCCGGCCATTTTCAATTTGCATCCACCTGCTTGCGGCTTGGCGGCACGACCAATCTGTTTTTCAAAGACAGGAAAGACGGAGGCTGGAAGAGACATATCAGCACCGTCTTCTTCAGATAATCCGTGAACAACAAGGGGCCTACGATGCCCACGAGCATGCCGACAGCCAGATAAATGCTCACGTCATGCACGCCCGCGAATTTGTTCAGGACCATGCGGACCGGCGCGATGAACAACAGGTGGGTCACGTAGATGTCCATGGACCGCTCACCCAAATAGGCCAGTTTGGACAAACCGCTCGGCAGGCTGTAGCACATCCACATGAGCACGAACAATGAAATGAGTGCGGTCAGGATGGCATTGGGCGTGATGGCGCGCGGGCTGTGCGTCCCCGCATCCATGTGAAAATGCGCGACATATTCGATGGCGAACAGCACGGCGGCCAGTGCCGCGAATTTGAGCCAGGAAGGTATCTGCGTTTTGGGCACCCATTCGACCAGCACGATACCCAGCCCGAAATACAGGAAGCTCATGCAGATTTCATGCAACGCGAAAATATGCGGCATCCAGGGTTCGATCAGTATCAGCCCGACACCCACGGGCAGCACCAGGCGTTTGGCCCACGCCACGCCCATGGCGTATATCATCAACTCGACCAGCGCGAACGCCAGCAGCAAGGCATACAGGAACCAGAAAATCCCATGCGGATTCCACAAGATATCGTGCAAATCATGCAGGGTGGCGCCATGGTTGCTCCAGCCAGCGGCGAAAACCTCAAAGGCGCCAACGATCACGGACCAGACCACATAAGGGTAGAAAATGGCATCGAATTTGCCGGCAAACTCTTTCAAGCCATGCCGCTTCGCCATGTTGCCGCCATAGAGCAAGCCGGAAACCAGGAAGAAGGTTGGCATCGACAAAATGGTGCACGTGCTGCTGATGGCGGCAATCACATCCGGATCGAGGCCCTTGAGCAAACCAGCGCCCCATAGCCCACGAAACAAGTGGGCGAATACCACGATCAATATGCCGGCACCCTTTGCATAATCCAATGCGATATTTCTTGATTTCATAACTTACTCGACATCTGAAAACATGGCTTCAATGGTGTTTGAAGTAATGCCTGTACCAATTCACGAAATGCCCGATGCCTTCTGTGATGGGCACCTGGGGGTGCACACCCGTCCAGGCTTCGAGCCGGTGGGTCTCGGCGTAGGTGGCCACGACGTCGCCGGGCTGCATGGGCTGCATGTCCTTGACAGCCGTCTTGCCCAAGGCGTTTTCGAGGGCCCCGATGAAGGTCAGCAGTTCAACGGGCTCGCTGTGGCCGATGTTGAACACGCGGTACGGCGCCCATGACGACGAGGCGTCTGGCTGCGTCCTGTCGAACGCCGCATCGGGCTCGGGGATGCGGTCCGTCGTGGCCACGATGCCGGCGACGATGTCGTCGATGTAGGTGAAGTCGCGCTTCATCTGACCGTGATTGAACACCTTGATGGACTCGCCCGCCAGGATGGCCCGCGCGAACAGCATCGGCGCCATGTCGGGGCGGCCCCAGGGGCCGTAGACCGTGAAGAAGCGCAGGCCGGTCGTGGGCAGGCCGTACAGGTGGCTGTACGTGTGGGCCATCAGCTCGTTGGCCTTCTTCGTGGCCGCATACAGGCTCACGGGGTGGTCGACCGCATCGGATTCGGCGAAGGGCATCTTGGCGTTGCCGCCGTACACGCTGGAGCTGCTGGCGTACACGAGGTGCCGCACGCCGTGGTGCCGGCAGCCTTCGAGGATGTTGACGAAGCCGACCAGGTTGGACTGGGCGTAGGCATGCGGGTTCTGCAGCGAGTAGCGCACACCGGCCTGGGCCGCCAGGTGGATGACGCGCTCGAAGCCCGCCTGTTTGAAGAGCGTGTCGATGGCCGGTGTGTCGGCCACGTCCATCTGCATGAACGTGAACTTCCCGGCATGCGGGTGCCTGGCGATCTCGGCCAGCCGATCGCGCTTGAGCTGCGGATCGTAGTAGTCGTTCAGGCTGTCGATGCCGACGACCTCGTCGCCGCGGTTCAGGAGTTGGAGCGCAGTGTGCATGCCGATGAAACCGGCCGCACCTGTCACCAACACCTTCATGCTGTCGCCCGCCCGATGCTGTCGTAGGTGAGGCCGGCGAGCTTGACCAGCTCGGGCTCGTACAGATTGCGGCCGTCGAAGATGACCGGGCTCTTGAGCGTGGCCTTGATCTTGTCGAAGTCGGGGCTGCGGAATTCCTTCCACTCGGTGACGATGATCAGCGCGTCGGCGCCTTGCAGGGCTTCGTTCGGATTGCTGGCGTATTTCAGGCGCGCCTCGTCGCCGAAGATGCGCTTGGCTTCGTCCATGGCCACGGGGTCGTAGGCCGTGACGGTGGCGCCGCGCTCGAACAGCTCGGCCAGCACGACGCGACTGGTGGCTTCGCGCATGTCATCGGTGTTGGGCTTGAAAGCCAGGCCCCACAGGGCGAAGTGCTTGCCCTTGAGGTCGGCACCGAAGCGCTTGGTGACCTTGCTCACGAGCACGGTCTTCTGGCGCTCATTGGCTTCTTCGACGGCCTTGAGGACCAGCAACTCTTGGTCGGCGCCGCTGGCGGTCTTGATCAGGGCCTTCACATCCTTGGGGAAACAGCTGCCACCGTAGCCGCAGCCGGCATACAGGAAGTGCGTGCCAATGCGCACGTCGGAGCCGATGCCCTGGCGCACCTGCTCGATGTCGGCGCCCATCTTCTCGGCCAGCAGCGCCAGCTCGTTCATGAAGCTGATGCGCGTGGCCAGCATGGCGTTGGCGGCGTACTTGGTGAGCTCGGCACTGCGCACGTCCATCACGATCAGGCGCTCTTTGTTGCGCTGGAAGGGCGCATAGAGCGCGCGCATCAGCATGATGGCCTGCTCGTCGTCGGCGCCGACCACGATGCGGTCGGGGCGCATGAAGTCTTCGACGGCGGCGCCTTCTTTGAGGAACTCGGGGTTGGAGACGACCGAGTAGTGGATGTTCTCGCCGCGCTTGGCCAACTCGTCGGCCACGGCCGCGTTGACCTTGTCGGCCGTGCCCACGGGCACCGTGCTCTTGTCGACGATGACCTTGTGGTCGGTCATCAGGCGGCCGATGTTGCGGGCGGCGGCCAGCACGTACTGCAGGTCGGCCGAGCCGTCTTCGTCTGGGGGCGTGCCCACGGCGATGAACTGGATCGTGCCGTGCGCGACGGCGCGGGCCACGTCCGTCGTGAAGGACAGGCGCCCTGCCTTGACGTTGCGCGCCACGACCAGGTCCAGGCCCGGCTCGTGGATGGGGATGCCGCCTTCTTCGAGGATGCGGATCTTGTTGGGATCGACGTCCAGGCACAGCACATCGTTGCCCATTTCCGCCAGGCAGGCGCCCGTCACCAAGCCCACATAGCCTGTGCCAACAACTGAAACTTTCATGCAATCTCCGATGAATTCACAACTCAAGCGGGCCCGCACCGAGGCAGGCCGCCATCAATATCCGAAATCTTGTACTGAATGCCGCACCAGCTGCGTCATCTGCTCCTTGAAGTGCTCGACTGAAAAGGATTCAGCTTGCGCACGGCAGGCATCTGGCGAGAAATGCTCGTGATTCTGCTCGAAATGCAGCACGGCGCTGGCAATGGCCTCGGGCGTTTGTTCGTTGAAGAACAGCCCCGTCGGGTTGGCGTGCATGCCCAGGCCCTTGACGGTCTCGAGCGCGCCGCCCTTGCCGTAGGCGATCACGGGCGTGCCGCAGGCCTGGGCCTCGACCGGCGTGATGCCGAAATCCTCTTCGGCCGCGAACACGAAGGCCCTGGCCTTTTGCATCATGGCGCGCAGCACGGCGAACGACTGGTAGCCCATGATCTGCACATTGGGGCCGGCCAGGTCTTTGACACGCTCGAGCTCGGGCCCGTCGCCGATGACGACCAGCTTCTTGTCGGGCATGTGCGCGAAGGCCTCCACGATGACCGGGATCATCTTGTAGGGCACCATGCGCGATGCGGTCATGTAGTAGTCGTCCTTCTCGCGGCACAGCGTGAAGCGGCTGGTGTCGACCGGCGGGTAGATGACCTCGGCGCTGCGCCCGTACACCTTCTCGATGCGGCGCTTGATGAAGCGCGAGTTGGCGATCATCACGTCGACGCCGACGGAGCTGCGGTAGTCCCACAGGCGGATGTAGTGCAGCAGCGAGCGCGCCAGCACCGACTTGAAGCCGCGCACCAGGCCGGTTTCGCGCAGGTACTGGTGCTGCAGGTCCCAGGCGTAGCGCACGGGCGAGTGCACGTAGCTCACGTGCAATTGGCCGCCCGATGTGAGCACGCCCTTGGCCACCGCATAGCTCGAGGAGATCACGAGGTCGTAGCCGTCGAGGTCGAACTGCTCGATGGCCAGCGGCATGAAGGGCAGGTAGTTGCGGTATTTGGTCTTGGCGAAAGGCAGCTTCTGGATGAAGCTGGTGTAGACGGGACGGCCGCGCAGAAATGCGCGGTCGGACTCGGGCAGGAAATCGACCAGCGTGAAGATGTCGGCCTCGGGCCACATGGCGATGAGCTGCTCGAGCACCTTCTCGGCGCCCGCATACACCACCAGCCAGTCATGGATGATGGCCACTTTGAGCGGCTTGGCCGCCAGCGGGTTGATGCGCTTGACGGGCCGCTCGAAGGTGGCGCTGAGTAGATTATTCATGTGAGCTGGCCGCATTCATGGGCAGAGCAGACAGCAATGTCCGTGCCGCGCTGGTCCAGGTCCACTCCTGGCTTTTGGCCAAGGCCTGGGATTTGAGTCGGGTCTGCAGTTGTGGGTCGTTCATGACAGAGGTCAGCGCCTTCATGAAAGATTGCCCGTCGCGCGGGTCGAAGTACACGGCGGCATCGCCGCAGACCTCGGGGATGGACGCCGCCGTCGAGGCCACGACGGGGCAGCCGTGCGCCATCGCCTCGAGAGGCGGGATGCCGAAACCCTCGTACAAGGACGGAAAGACGAAACAGGCCGCATGGCGGTACAGGCTGCTCAGCTCGGCATCGCTCACGTACCCGACGTGCTTGATGAACGGCGGCATGGGCGCGCCGCCACTCGCGAAGATGTTGGGGTTGGTGCCGCCGGCCACGACGAGGTCGAAGCCCGGGTCGCCCCGCGCCGCCAGCGTCTGGGCCACGAAGCCGAAGTTCTTGTTGGCCTGCGCACTGCTGACGGCCAGTACATAAGGCCGCGTCTTCAGGCCGGCGCGCTGCTGGATGCCGTCGTCGACCTGCCCGCGCAGCACGTGCTCGGCGCCTTCGCGCACCACTTTGACGGGCTTGTTGCGGATCGGCAGGACGCGCAGCAGCTCCTGGCGGGAGAACTCGGACACGGTCAGGATCTGGCGGGCCTTGCGCGCCAGCAGGTTGTGCATGACGCGGTAGACGAGCTTGAAAGTCAGGCCGTAAGCCTGCGGCACGGAAAAGACGGCCGCGTCATGGATCACGACCGACTGGTTGCGCTTGAAAGCGGGCGCCGTGTTGCACAGGCTCAGCAGGAACTTGCCCTTGCAGAACAGCGGCAGGTCGATCTGCTCCCAGACATGGCCTTGGTGCCGACCGACCTCTCTGAAAGGAATGTGCTGGAACTGGACCTTGGGCCTCGTGCCGACAGGCGCGACCAGCGAGAACTGGTCGTGCGGCAATTCGCCGGCGGAAATCAGCTGATCGAGCGCACGCAGGATTTCAGTGGCGAAGCGCTCCACCCCGGTCACAGGGCGTTGCAAAAATCGACCGTTGACAACGATGTGCCCCGAAACCGCGCTCATCAATCCCTCGTTTGCATATGACAACAAAAGCGAGCATCAATATCTCTGCCTCGCGAAGACACCCAGTGTAATCAGCGCGGCCATGAAATACCACGCGAATGCCCCCCCAACGCGCGGTGTTCGTTGGTAAACCAGCCGTGATTTATGACGCGGCTGTGTCGAGTCGCACAATTTTCGCAACAGATGGAACGCCGCCCTCGTCGAAGGCAAACAGGAAGTAGTAACCAGGCGGCGCCTCCAGGGGCTTGGCGGGCGCTTCGAGGGTGTAAACGCCGTCATGCTCGGCGAACCGCAGATTCATGAAACGTTGGTCATATACCTGCGAATGCGTGGCCGACCCCATTTTCACGAATGTAAATTTGTGGATGCGACCGGTAGTTTTGACCGCAAATTTTTGCCCCCAACCCACATATGAAGGGGCTTGCGCAATCTCGGGCCGGCGCGCCAATTCGCCGCTGCCGTCCTTCTTGAAAAGGTATGGCGGCTGGTAAACCTCGACGTCCAGGTTGTTGGGAGCACGCGGGTCGCCCGCGCCACCGCCGCCAGTCAGCACGGTCGCGTCCTGCATCAGCAAGGCCACGGAATGGTAGAGGCGGCCCTTGGCGGCCACAGCGCCGGGCAGCCAGGTGTCCTGCTCGGGATCCCATATCTGCGACAGGCGGTTGACGACATAGGGATAGGACTTGTCATCATTGATCAGGCTGCCGCCATTGATATAGACCTTGCCGTCGGCCAGCACGGTCGCCATGGCGTTGATGCGGGCCAGCCCCGACCAGGCCGCCGTCTTGACGATGGGCTCGTCCTGATTGATGTCGATGTCGTTGGTGACGCCGCCCAGCCGGATCGACAGGATCTTGCCCGGCGCATACATCAGGCTGGGCAAATAGTGATACCCATGGAGCACCCTGGACGAATAAGTTTTGAATGAGCCCTGCCCTTGCGTGCTCATGCTGAACATCTGGCCCGAGCGACTCAATACGAAAACATCGCCGCGGGGGGTTTGCCAGGCCCGGGGGTAATTCCAGTTGGGCGAGCCGAACAATATATTGTCGTCGGCACCCGGCAGTGTGCGCCAGCCGGTGGTCGGGCTGTATATCTCGGGCAGGGGCGCGGCGTGCGTGGGGTCCAGGCGCCCGCCCAATACCAATACCTCGCTGTTGGCCAGGGTCAGGACGGTGGGATACCAGCGGGGCTTGGCCAGTTTCTGCGCGGCCTTGGCCATGGAGGCCGTCTTGATGTCGTAGAAGTTGATGTCCGCCGAGGAAGCGTTGCGCTTGCCCTTGACGGTGAGGTCACCGCCCACGACGAGGACGCTGTCGCTGGAAGGGACGATGAGTTCGGAACTGCAGAAGAGATCGGTGCCCGTGCGGTTGGGCAGCAGCAGGTGCGACTCGGGGCCCCAGCCTTTCTTCGGATCCCAGACGTCGTAGACCTCCTGGGCACCTTGTTTGCCCCTGCCATCCGTGCCATAGCTCATGACCCGGCCGTCCGGCAGGGCAATGATGTGGATGGGGATGATCGGCCATGACGTGACCGGCCCGAACTTGCCTCGCAAATGGTATTGCGCAGGCTGCACGGGCTGATTGCGGACATGCCACCAGATCACCCCGATCAGGGCGCCCGATAACAAAAGCAGCAAAGCGGCTTTGAATATTCGAAACAGTAATTTGAACAGCATGCAAAAGAGCCTCTGGAGGTTCCACCTCACACCCCAGCATCACAGCAGGAATTGTCCCCTTTTGGTTTGACCATGGTCATGTCACCCAAGCCCGATCCATCCTTTGATCAAGGGGGGAGCCCCTGCAATCAAGGGTGTGCCACAGGGGTGACACACCCCATGGTTCCAATGCCTAATTCGCTTCTCATTTTTCAAACTCCCGCATGACAAAAGCAATGATTCTGGCCGCAGGCCAAGGGACCCGGATCCGCCCACTGACCAAGGGCATGCCCAAGCCGATGATCCCCATCCTGGGCAAGCCCGTGCTGGCTTACCTGATCGAGCACCTGGCTCGCCATGGCGTGCGCGAGATCATGATCAACGTGGCCTACCACCAGCTGGAAGATCGAGAACTACTTCGGCGACGGCAGCCGCTGGGGTGTCGAGATCGGCTACTCGTATGAGGGCAAGCGCGAACATGGCGAGATCGCGCCCAGGCCGCTGGGCTCGGCGGGGGGCATGCGCCACATCCAGGATTTCAGCGGCTTCTTCGACGACACGACGCTGGTGATCTGCGGCGACGCCATCATCGACCTGGACATCACGGCGGCCTTGGAAGAGCACCACGCCAAGAAGGCGATGGCCAGCGTGGTGACGCTGGAAGTGCCCGCCGACCAGGTGAAGAACTACGGCATCGTCGTGGCCGATGCGCAGGGCAAGGTGCAGTCGTTCCAGGAGAAGCCCAAGCCCGAGGAGGCCCTGTCGCGGCTGGCGAGCACGGGCATCTACATCTTCGACCCGGCCGTGCTGGAGATGATCCCCCAAGGCCAGGAGTTCGACATCGGCAGCGAGCTGTTCCCGATGCTGGTCAAGCAGGGGCTGCCTTTTTATGCGCAGAGCCGCCCTTTCCACTGGATCGACATCGGCCGCGTGAGCGACTACTGGACCGTGCTGCAGCGCGTGCTGGCCGGCGAGATCGCCGACATGCGCATGCCGGGCAAGCAGGTGCGGCCGGGCGTGTGGGTGGGACTGAACACGCGCGTGGACTGGGAGAACGCGAACATCCAGGGGCCGGTGTACATCGGCTCGGGCACGTGCATCGAGTCGGGCGTGACGATCGAAGGCCCGGTGTGGATCGGCAATGGCTGCCGACTGCGCCAGGGCAGCACCCTGACCCGCAGCGTGCTGTTCGACTACACGCGCCTGAATGCCGACAGCGCGCTCACCGATGTGATTGCCTCGCCGCAGTATGTGGTCGACCGCGATGGCCGCACCACGTACCAGGGTGAGGAAGGCGCCGGCCTGCAATGGGGTGATGCGCGGGCGTGATGCCCTGCGCGGGTGGCGCCCAGCATCGAGCTGGGTGCCAAGCCAAGCCGATTCAGTTCACTTCGTGCTCGGGTGTGGCGACGCTGGCCACGCCAACCGTGGCGCGGTCTGCCCGCAGCACCCAGCGTGCCAGGATCGGATCCTTGGCCAGGCTGTGCTCGGCATACTGGCGGCCTTGCGCGCCCAGGCTCTCGCGCAGCGCGGGCTGATCGGCCAGACGCACCACAGCATGAGCCAACTGCTCCAACGACGATGGGCAGGCCACGAGACCGCAGCGTGACACGACGGTCGCGATCTCCGTATCGGGGCGGCAGGTGGCGACCACGGGCCGGCCGCTGGACAGCATGCCCGTGAGCTTGGAGGGCAGCACGAGGTCTTCGGCGTCGGCGCTTTGCGTGAGCAGGTGGATGTCGGCCATGCCGAGCAGGTCGCCCAGGCGCTCCTTGGGTTGCAGCGGCAGCAGGCGCACATTGGGCAGGCCCTGGCAGGCGCGCTCCAGCTCGGGGCGCATGACGCCGTCGCCGCAGATCACGAACATCACATCCTGGCGATGCGCCAGTTGCCTTGCCACGGCCGGGATGGACAGCAGGTTCTGCTTGGCGCCCCAGGTGCCCGAGAACAGCGCCACGACCTGGTCTTCGGCGATGCCCAACTCGGCGCGGTAGCTGCTCACGCCTTCGAGCGGCACGACGCCATCGGTGTCCACCCAGTTGGGGAAGAGCTCGACCACATCGGCGGCGATGCCCTTGTCGCGCAGGCGGTCGACCATCTTGGTCGAGATGGACGAGACCTTATCGAAGCGGCGCATGAGCGTGCGCTCGCACCACAGTGCCGCGCGCTGCGCCCACTTGCCCTTGAGCAGGTTCATCTGGAAGGCGACGTCGACCTCGAAGTCCTGCACATGCAGCCAGGCGCTGGCGCCGCACAGGCGTGCCGTGAGCCAGCCAACGGGTGCGCAGGCCATGGCCGGCGCCACGGTCAGCACGACATCGGGTGCCCAGAAAGTCTGGCGGAGCATGACGGGCGCGGAGGTCAGCGCGAAGCTGAGCAGGTGCAGCACGCGCTTGAGGCCCGAGGGCTGCGAAGGCACCCACAAGGGCGCGCGCCACACGTCCACGCCATGCAGGCTTTCGCGGCGATAGGGTGGCCATGTGTAGCCTTCGGCGACCTTCCAGTTGGGGTAGTACGGCGGCGCCGCAACGACGCGCACTTCATGTCCCCTGGCCGCCAACCACTCAGCCATCTCCCCGGAGTATTTGCCGATGCCTGTCGGCTCGGGCGCATAGTTGGCGCTGTAGATCAGAACTTTCATCAAGGCTCCTTAGCGGGGCTGATGATTCCTGCGGCGTGTAACGCCAAGAAGTACCGGCGGATAGTCCGATCGGCATCTCACTTGCCCGCGCCGCGCACCATGATCCGTTCGGACTACATGACGGACTTCACGCTGTTAATGCCTTGCACGACCATATCGGGGTCAATGAAAAGCCCTCGACAGCGAACCCAACGTGATCCTTCAAGACATTGATTCCCGTACCGGCCCGTCGTTTTCGCTCGGTAACCGGATCGCGCGCGCCACATGGGGCACCGTGTGGCTGCTGTTGTTTCGCCCGTCCCTGCGTCCGATGCACATTTGGCGTGTGAGCTTGCTGCGCCTGTTTGGCGCCCGCATCGGCCAACATGTCCACATCCATGGCAGTTGCCGCATCTGGGCCCCTTGGCAGCTCGAGATCGGCAATTTCGTGGGCATCGGAGAAGGCGCCAACCTCTACAACATGGCGCCATTGACGATTGGCGATGAAGCGGTTGTCTCTCAGGGTGTGCACCTGTGCGGCGGCACGCATGACTACACAGCCAGAAGCTTTCAACTGCAGGCCCTCCCCATTGCCATCGGCAGCAATGTCTGGCTCTGCACGGAAGCCTTCATCGGGCCCGGCGTGACCGTCCCCACGGGTTGCGTCGTGGGCGCCCGCGCGGTCATGACCAAGACCCCTGCCGAGGGCGCCTGGGGCGTTTATGCAGGCAACCCTGCCAGGTACATCAAGGCAAGGTGCATCCGTGACTGACCGCCCCCTGAATGTCTCTGTCTTGATCCTCACCAAGAACGAGCAACAAGATCTGCCGGATTGCCTGCGCAGCGTGAGCTGGTGCGATGACATCCATGTCTACGACTCGGGCAGCAGCGACAACACCATCGCCATCGCCACAGCCCATGGCGCCAGGGTGACGCAGCGCACCTACCCCGGCAGCGATGCGCCTTTTGGCGGCGATGAAGCGGCACACCGCACATGGGGCCTTCGCCACCTGCCCTTCAAACACCCATGGCTGCTGCTGCTGGACGCGGATGAACGCGCCACACCCCATCTTGAGCAGACCATGCGCCAGCGCCTCCCGCAACAACCTGATTGCGCGGCCTTCCGGTTTTGTCGGCGGGATTACTTCCTGGGTACGTGGATCAGGCATGTGACGCCCTCTCCCATGCACATCCGGCTGATCCGCCCGGAGCGCGTGAGCTACGACAGGCTGATCAACACCGTGGCCAACGTCGATGGCGAGATTGAAGACCTGGACACCAGCTTCGACCATCACCCGTTCAGCAAAGGGCTGGCTCACTGGTTTGCCAAACACAATGGCTACAGCGATCTGGAAGCCAGGCAGATCGCCGCGCGCTCGGATCTGGACGACGACTTCAAGTGGCGCATCGCGCTGTTTGGCAAAGACGTGTCGGAGCGCCGCAAGCATCAGAAGGGCATTTACTACCGCATGCCACTGCGGCCCCTGGTGATGTTCATGGGTTTGTACATCGGCAAGAAGGGCTTTCTGGATGGCCGGGCCGGCTTCGTGTTCGCCACGCTGCGCGCCATCTATGAATACATGATCACCCTCAAAGTGGAAGAGCTGCGCACGCGCGCCAGGCACGAGACTGAAATCGACCGACACGAGCGCACAGCCTAGCGATCCACTTTGATGACAAAACAATGACAAGCCGGTGCAACCGACTGGACGGCCTGCTCACGGACAGCATAAAGAAGCGCACCCCGCGATCAGGGTGCGGTTTGTGTGACGGTTCAAACAAACTGTCATGTTCCATTCGTACAGTGCGGACAGATCCATTCGGATCTATTGCCCTGAACACCTCGACGATACGTGGCACCCGACGGACCCATGCACCACGAACAGATCCGATCAACATGAATTCACTGCCCCATCAAGCTGGAGTCTGCATCCATGAGCTTTGAGCAACTCGCCGCCATCCTGCGCGCACGCTGGGTGTCTGCCGCCATCACGTTCGTGGCCATCATGGGTGCCGTCACCACCTATACGATCCTGGCACCCAGGAGCTATACAGCCTTCTCCACTGTTCTGGTCGATGCCAAGCCCGACCCTATCCTGGGCGCCGTGCTCAATGGTGGTGGCTCGCTGGCTTACATGATGACGCAAGTCGACATCCTGTCCAGCCGTCGTGTTGCCCTGCGCGCGGCCAAGCAACTCAACCTGGCCAAGACACCGCAGCTGTATGCGCAATGGCAATCGGCCACCGGCGGCCAAGGTGATTTCGACGCATGGGCGGCCGACTTGATCCGCAGCGGCATCCAGGCCCAGCCCTCGCGTGGCTCCAATGTCATCACCGTCACCTACTCCGCAGCCGATCCCAATTTCGCATCGGCCATGACGAATGCATTCGTGCAGTCCTATCTCGACACCACGATGGACCTGCGCGCCACACCGGCCAAGCAGTACAACAGCTTCTTTGACAACAATGCAAAGCAGCTCAAGGCCCAGCTGGAGACCGCACAGACCAAGCTGTCCGAGTTCCAGCGCAACCAGGAACTGATTGCCACGGACGAGCGCGTGGACATCGAATCGACACGCCTGAGCGAGCTGTCCACGCAACTGGTTGGGCTCGAAGCCATGGCCGCTGAATCGATCAACCGCCAGAAGGCGGCCAACGCGCAAGGGGACAAGGCCCCCGATGTGATGAGCAGCCCCCTGGTCATGTCGCTCAAAAGCGACCTGGTCAAGAACGAGACGCAACTGGAGCAGCTGAGCACCCGCCTTGGCAGCCAGCATCCAACGGTGGTCGAGCTCCAGGCCTCGGTGGCCGATACGCGCAGGAAACTCGATGCCGAGATCAAGCGCGTGACCAGCAGCGTCGGCGTGGGCAACACGGTCACCTTGGCCCGCGTGGCCGCCACACGCAGTGAACTGGAGGCGCAGCGCGCCAAGGTCTTGCAGTTGAAGTCGGTTCACGACCAGGCGGCCCTGCTGCAACAGGAAGTGGTCAATGCCCAGCGCGCTTATGAAGGCGTGGTCACCCGCCTGAACACGGCCTCGCTCGAGAGCCAAGCCGTGCCGGTCAGCGTCTCGGTGCTGGAGTACGCCACCCCGCCCATCACCCCGTCCAGCCCACGCATCAAGCAAACCATCGGCTTCGGCTTCGTGATCGCCCTGATGCTGGCCGTCGGCATGGCGCTGTTGATCGAGCAATTCGACCGCAGGTTGCGCACCAACAGAGAGGCCGAGTCGCTGCTGTCCGAGCCGGTCATCGCCATCATCCCGTCTTTCAAGAAAGCCACGGCGTCCATTGCCGTACCACGTCGTCTGCAATTGCATCCGCCCACGGTGCTCAAGGCTTTGAGCGAATGAGGTTTTATGAATTCATCGCAACAACATGCCTTTGAGGCATCACAAGAAGCCGTTCTGGGCGACATCCTCCGGTCGACCAAAGGCCTGAGCGGCGAGGACGTTCAAAAGGCGTTGACGTACCAGCGCCAGCACGGCGTGCGCTTCGGTGATGCAGCCGTCGCTTTGGGCCTGGTCCAACATGAAGATGTGGTGTGGGCGCTGGCCCAGCAATTCCGCTATCCCTACACCCCGCTGAACGACAGCACCTTCAGCGACGAGTTGATCGTGGCCAAGTCGCCGTTCAGTGACGAAGCGGAAGCCTTTCGGGATCTGCGCTCGCAACTGGTCCTGGCCGACAAGCAGCATGGTGCGCAACGCCGTGCGCTCGCCATCGTCAGCGCAGGCGCGCAGGACGGCAAGACCCTGCTGGCCGCCAACCTGGCCACGGTGTTCAGCCAGTTGCCATGCAAGACCTTGCTGATCGACGCCAATCTGCGGTCACCGCGTCTGCACCATATCTTCGGTGTGGCGCAGGTACCCGGCTTGAGCAGCGTGCTGGCAGGCCGCAGCGAGGTCAGGCTTGTCCGGCCCATCGAGCATCTGCCCAATTTGTTCTTGTTGCCGGCCGGTGTCGGCGCGCCCAACCCGAGCGAACTGCTTCAACGAGACACCTTCGCACTCGTCCTGAATGACCTGCTCTCCCAGTTTGACCGGGTGCTGGTCGACACACCGTCTGGCTCCATGGGTTCGGATGCCAGGATCATCGCCGCGCAATGCGGCTCGGCGCTGGTGCTGGGCCGCAAGGGCTGGTCGCCCACGCGCGCCTTGCAAGCCCTGGTCGGCCAACTCAACAAGAACGCCGTGAAGATCAACGGCGTTGTCATCAACGAGCATTGACATGAGCACGATCGCCAGCTCACCCACGTCTATCGAGACACCGTCGTCCAACTCGATGCTGCCACTGCCCACCGACCTGCTGGTATTGGTCGCGGGCATGGTGGGCATGTTCAGCTTCACCGTCTGGGACCTCATGTTCAATGGTGATGCGGCACTGTGGGCCAAGGGTGAATTCAGCCACGGCCCCATCATGCTGGCGTTGGCAACCTACCTGCTCGTGATTCGCTGGCGTGAATTCGACGGCCCCCTGAATGTGAATGCCGCGGACCGGGTCTATGCCTGGGCTTTGATCGTGCTGGCTTCCGGCATGTTCATCGTGGGCCGCGCCCTGAGCATCATCTATTCGGAAGTGACGGCCTTCATCCCGATGCTGATGGGTGTGATCCTGCTGACAGGCGGCAGGCACCTGCTTTATGCCCTGAAATTCCCGGTCTTCTTCTACATCTTCATGGTGCCCATGCCGGGCTTCATCACCGACCCCTTCAGCCATTTCATCAAGATGAAGGTCACGGTGGTGGTGGCCGAGCTGCTGTGGGATGCGGGCTACCCGATTTCACACACCGGCGTCATCCTCAGCATCGGCCCTTATCAGCTGCTGGTCGCGGATGCCTGCGCAGGCATGCGCACCTTGTTCATGCTCGAAGCGATGGGCATCTTTTACCTGAATGTCATCAAGTACTCATCCTGGCTGCGTAACGTGGCGCTGGCATGCTTGATTCTGCCGATTTCATTTTCGGCCAACGTCATTCGTGTGATCGTGCTGGCCTTGTTGACATACCACTTCGGTGATGACGTCGGGCAAGGTTTCCTGCACGGGTTTGCCGGCATCGTCTTGTTTGCCGCGGCCATGTTGTTGACGATGGGGCTGGACGCCATGTTGCGTTCGGCGTCCAAGATGCTTTCACAGAAAAAGCCATCATGATCAAGCCAAGCCTGTTGGCACCGACTCGCCTGCCCATTCCCGTCCTGCTGGTGGCCGTGTCCATCATGCTGGGCTCTGTGGCCCTGGCTGAAGCGTTCAAACCGCACAAGTACTGGGCGGACGTGATTGGCGAGCCGCACTACGAAACACTGGTGCCCAAGGCGTTTGGCGATTGGGTGGCCATGAAGTACAAGCCCGCTGTGGTGGTCAACCCGGTTCAGGAAGAGAACCTGATGCGGCTCTACACCGAGACCTATGCGCAGGGCTTCATTCACGTCCCGACCGGCCGAGTGATGCTGCTGTCCATTGCATACGGCCGCGATCAGACCAATGACTCGCAGATTCACGTGCCTGAAGCGTGCTATCAAGCACAAGGCTTCCGTCTGGAAAGCGAAGCCCCTCACGACATCCCCACGGCCTTCGGCCCCGTGGCCGGTGTCCGCCTCGTCACGACGCTGGGCAGAGAGCGCACCGAGCCGCTCACCTATTTCATTCGAGTGGGCGACGCCGTGACACGCGGATCGAAAGAGCGCAACCTGCGCCGCCTGGCCATGGCGCTGCGTGGGTACCGCATTGACGGCATGTTGTTCCGCGTATCGGAACTCACCCCGCGCACGGATGCCTCTTTCTCCTTGCAAGATCAATTCATCGGTGACCTGCTCAAGGCCCTCTCGCCTGAGGCACGAAAGCGGTTCATTGGCCAGCAATGAAAGTTGTTCTGTCCACGATCGGCAAGTTCCACACGTTCGATCTGGCGCGTGAGTTGCAAGCCCATGGCGCGCTGGAGCGCATCTATTCAGGCTACCCCGCGTTCAAGCTGAAAGGCGAAGAGTTGCCCGTCGGCAAGGTTGCCACCTTCCCCTGGATCCATGGCCCTTACATGGCCTGGCCTGGCCGGGAAAGGCTGGGGCCCGCATTCAACCAGGCCTGGGAACGTCTCGACAGCATCCTGTTCGACCGGTATGTCGCGGCCCGGTTGCCGCGCTGCCAGGTCTTCGTGGGCTTGTCCGGCTCTGCCTTGCGCACAGGCCGGGTGGCCAAGCGACTCGGTGCGCGCTATGTGTGCGATCGCGGGTCCACGCACATCCGCGTGCAGGACAAGCTGCTACGCGAAGAACACGCGCAATGGGGCGTGCCCTTTGATGGCATTGCACCGCACGCCATCGAGCGGGAAGAACAAGAGTACGCCAGCGCCGATTGCATCACCGTGCCCTCCAGCTTCAACGTGCGCAGCTTCATCGACCAGGGGGTGCCGGCACACAAGATCCAGCGCCTGCCCTATGGTGTCAACCTGGGTCGGTTCCGCCCAACCCGCACACCCCAGGCCGATGCGTTCAATGTGCTGTTCGTGGGAGGCATGAGCCTGCGCAAGGGCCTGCCTTATCTGATGTCGGCCTACAAGCAGCTTCAGCACCCACGCAAATCACTGACGCTGGCTGGCGCCGCATCGCCCGACTTCATCCGCCTGCTCAAGGCACACCAGCTGTGGTCCGACGACATCCGGGTGCTGGGCCACGTGCCCCAACCCGAACTAAAAGACCTGATGAGCAGCAGCCATGTCATGGTCCTGCCCAGCATTGAAGAGGGCCTGGCCATGGTTCAGGCTCAAGCCATGGCCTGCGCCTGCCCTGTGATCGCCACCACGCACACGGGTGCGGAAGACCTGTTCACGGACGGTGTCGACGGTTTCATCGCACCGGTGCGAAGCGCCCATGCCATCACCGAGAAGCTGCAGTATCTGGCCGATCATCCAGACGAGCGTGCGCGCATGAGCGCCGCGGCCCTGCAGCGCGTGACCCAGGCAGGCGGCTGGCGAGACTATGGCAACCGGGCCATGGACATCTATCGAAGCCTGGTGCCATGAAGGTCGAGCGGATCTTGTACCTGGGCACGCGCTCGGGCACCTGCCTGGACCGCGCGCGCGCGCTCACGCGCATGGGCTACGCCGTCACGCACCTGGACCCCCGCGCCATGCTGCCGACCACATCCTGGGTCGACCGCTTCACCTGGAAGCTGGGCGGCCAGCTGTTCGCGCCCGTCCTGCATCGGCGTCTGCAGGCGGCTTTGGCCGGCCAGCACTTCGATGTGTGCCTGGTGGACTGCGGCGAGTGGGTGAGCGCGCCCACCGTGCATTTGCTGCGCCAACACGCCAGCAAGGTGATCAACTACAACATCGACGACCCCACCGGCCCACGCGATGGCCTGCGCTTCACCGCGTACAGGCGCGCGATCTCGTCTTATGACCTGGCCGTGGTGATGCGACAGTCCAATGTCGACGAGCTGCATGCACTGGGCATGCGCAAGGTGCTGCGTGTCTTCATGTGCTCCGACGAGGTCAGCCACGCGCCACGCCCCATCAGTGCGGATGACCACAGGACATGGGGATCGGACATCCTGTTCCTGGGCACCTGGATGCCGGAGCGTGGCCCCTTCTTGCTCGAGCTGATCAAGGTCGGGTTGCCCGTGAGCATCCGCGGTCCCAACTGGTACAAGGCCCCGGAGTGGGACAAGCTCAAGCCCTACTGGCTCGGCCCCGGCATTGGCGGCGATGACTACGCCCGGGCCATCCAGTGCGCCAAGATCAACATCGGCCTTTTGTCAAAAGGCAACCGCGACCTGCACACCACGCGCTCGATGGAGATCCCCGCGCTGGGCGGCCTGTTCTGCGCCGAACGCACGGCCGAGCACCTGGCGCTTTATCAGGAAGGGCAGGACGCGGCCTTCTGGTCGGACGCGCGCGAGTGCATCGCCGTCTGCACCCGGCTGCTGGCCAATGAGCCGCTTCGTCGCCAGATGATGGCCAATGGACAGGCCCGGCACCTGGCCAGCCTGCATCGCAACGAACGCATGCTGAGCCGCGTCATGGATGCCGCGATGGGGGCCGCATGAAAGACCCACAGATGAACACCACGCCGCCGGCACGGCCTGTGCCCGCCCACGCCAGACAACTCGCCTGGCTGTGCGTCATCGCCTGCCTGATCACCGGCAGCCTGCAAGAGATCATGTCTTTGTCCGACACGGTGTACTGGCTCAACCTGCTGGTGATGTCGGCGGTCGCGGTCTACGCCTTGTTGCGCTGCATCTTCACGCCCGTGACCGTGACCCTCTGGGACTACTTCGCCAGCATGATCGGCATGATGTACGGCCTGGGCACGCTCAATACGGAAATCAGTGGCATCCAGAGCTTTCGGGATCTGGCCATGCTCACCACTGCGCCGCCGCTGTACATCCATGAGACGCTGGGTTGCGTGGCCTTGTTGATGAGCGCCTTGCTCCTCATCGGCCAGTTCTCGCGGCACAAGCTGCTGGATGGGCTCACGCCGGACTGGCTCGATCCATTTGGCATCCTGGTGTTCGGCACCTTGACGGCTGGCGTCTGCGTGGTGCTGGTGGCCACCGGCACCATCGGCTATCACGGCAATCTGCTGTCAGATGAGAGCATCACGCCCAGCCCCGCCGCGACCTACGCGATTTTCTGCTCCACGCCGGCCGCGGCCGGCCTGGTCTACATGTGGCGCCGCTATACGCAGCAGGCAAAGCTCGTGGCAGGGCTGTCCTTGCTCGTCTTTCTGGCCGTCAACCTGTACCTCGGGCGCCGCAATGTCACCTACAACATGATCGTTTGCGCGATGGCCTACTTCGGCGCCATCCGCAATCAGTTCATCTTCACACGTCAGACGATCATCGCCATGGTCAGTGCGGCCGCCTTGGTGCCGATCGTCACCACGGGCTTCATGGCCATGCGGATGGCCAGTTACGAAACGCCTGCAGGCCAGAAGCCCACGGTCGGCAAGATCGTCGTGGCCGCCATCGACATCATTCAACAAGACAAATCGGAGGTGAACAAACAATCCGCCGAGAACCTCAAGGACCGCACCTACCTCATCGGCTACCTGTCGGAGCTCGCATGGCGCACCGAAGTCTACAAGCCGCTGTACGGTGACCTGTTCCTCTACAACGTCGCCATGAGCATCCCCAATGCGATATGGCCCTCCAAATTCAGCTATGTCAGGACGGGCTCGGAAGAGGCCTTGTCGCATCCGCTCCTGGGCATGGCCACCTGGGATGCCGCCAACAGCGTGCTGACCACCGGCATGACGGACTTCGGCCCCGTCGGCATGGTGCTGTACCCGTTGGGCATCGGGGCCTTGTATGCCTGGCTGCTGACGCTCATCAGAAAGCTCGACACCAGCATTTTCCTGCTGATGTCTTTTTCCTTCCTCCAGTGCCTGGCCAACATCGAATCGCAGATGCTGGGTTACTTCACCTTCTTGCGGGACGTGATACTGGTGTCGCTCATCCTTTTCGCGATTGTGCGAACCGCACGCTTTTTCAGGCAGTACAACGAGGCCCCCTCACTTGTTGTCAAGTCACGCCCCAATGATCGACAAAGTCCCTTGCCAGGCCTGTCGACCATGGTCAGCCGCGCGTCCTCCTACATCCGCACACGCCGACGCGCAAGGGCCTGAATCATGCTGCCGATCAAGCCGTTCCGCATCGTTGCTGGATGCCTGTTTCTTGCCTCCAGCATCTACTTCATCCTCCATTTTCAGGATGACGCCTTCATCCACCTGAGGTACGCGCAGAACCTGGTGTCCTTCGGCATCCCCTGCTACAACCCCGGGCAACCGAGTTACGGCACGTCCAGCCCGCTGTACCTCTACATGCTGGCCGCCCTGATCAAACTGGGCATCACCACGCCCTGGACGACCAAGGCCATTTCGCTGTTGTTCCATGGTGTGCTGGTCTACCAGTTCGCCTGGATGACCCAATTGGCCAAAGGCCGCAAGCAGCTCATGCTCGCGGCCAGCACATTGCTGCTGTGCATGCCCATGTCGGCGCGTTGGCTCAACAACGGCATGGAGACGTCCATCATCGCCGTGCTGGCCACGACGGCGGGCCTGGGCGTGTTCAGACCTGACCTGTTCAAGTGGTCGGCCTGGCGCTGGTTCTGGCTGGGCTTTTTCGCCTGCACGGTCCGGATCGAGTTCTTCGCGCTCTTTGCCATCGCGCTGGCCCAGTTCATGTTGATGGGCCCGACAAGTCGCCGGCCTCATGCGCTGGGCCTCGTGCTGGGCATGCTCGCCAGCATCGCGCAGTACATGCTTGTCTTCGGCACCCTGACGCCAGATACCGCGATCGCGAAGTCGAGCGGCTTTTCCTTGCTGATGGGCATCAAGACGTTCGTGCCGACATCGCTCAGTGTGGCCGGCAACGTGGCCAGCGCAACCACCCTCGGCATGGGCCTGGCGCTGATCCTGGTCGCCGCCGGCATCGAAACCTGGCGCAACAGGGCTGCCCGGCCTGTGCTGCTCCTGAACTGGCTGGGGCTGCTGGGTTTGATCTTCATGATCAGCGCCCGAGGTCAGGCCATCCAAGGCGTCCGCTATTTCGTTTTCATCATTTTCTATTTTGCCGGCACCATCCTCCTGAGCAGCGGCGGCAAGGTGGTGAACCGAGCCAAGCCGGCCGCCACACCAGCCACGTCGTGGTCCAGGCTGGCCACGGCCATGGTCGTGCTCTTCCTTCTGGATGCCGTGCTGTCATGGCCCGTCGTGCATGGCCGATCTCAGACCACCCTGGCGTTCATGACGCAGAACCTGCAGGTGCCAGACGACACCGACTGCATCGGCTACGACATCGGCTACTTCACTTACTTCACCCACTGCCGCATCCACGACATGGCCGGCCTGGTCAACGGCCGCCAGTCCGCATCGATGCGCACCGATGTGCGCCTGCGTTCTTTCGTGGGCCAGGCATTCACGCTCGCTTATGTCAACGAAGGGCAACTCAGCACGCTCGAACAAACGGGCATCCTGTCACGTCAGGACTACGACATCATCGCCGCCAACGAGTTCCCGAATGTGGGGTATTGGCGCTCACGGGACGGCGACAGGCATGTCCTCCTGAAAAGGAAAGCCGCGACGGTCGTTGGCTTGGCGCGCTAGCCGTACCCTGCGATGAAGCGCCTCAGGCCTTCATCAGGCCGATGTTCGCGCGAGAGGCGAAGTTGCCGAGGTTGGGGAAGATATCGGTGAGTCCCGAATCAGTGACGCCGAACCACTTGGCCAGCGCCGCGCCATATTGGTCCAGTGCCAGCTTGGGCACGAGCACCCCGCAATAGATTTGGTCATCGCTGCCCAGGATGTCGTTCGACGTGGAAGCCTTGGCGCCATACACAGGGAAGGCGCCGCAGATGTCGCCACCTGCCACCGCACCGCCCATCACGAAATGGTGCCCGCCCCAGCCATGGTCGGTGCCATCGCCGTTGCAGGTGAAGGTGCGCCCGAAATCGGAGGCGGTGAAGGTCGTGACCTGATTGCCCATGCCCATGGCATTGATCACCGTGTCGAAGTACTTCAAGCCATGGTTGAGCTGGCCCATTAGATTGCCATGGCGCTGGCTTTGACCATCGTGGGTGTCGAAGCCATTGAGGTTCACGAAGAACACCTGGCGCTTGATGCCCAGCTTCGCTTGTGACGCGATCATGCGGGCCACCATCTGAAGTTGCGAGGCCAGCGGGTTGAGCGTCGAGCCCCCTGTGACCGGGCTGTAGTTGAGCCGTTGTGCCGGGCCATACGGCGCCACGGCGGCATCGGGCAAGACACCGGAGAGTTGCCGCTCTGCGTCGATGGCCTTGCCCGCGATGGCGGCGTAATCGGCCTCCATCACGTGGCCGGTCCGGGGGGTGCGCACGATGCGCTCCAAGGCCGCGGCCACCACGTCCGAGCCATAGGTCCGCGCCAGGCCCTGCGCGTCTGGCGAGGTGCCCACGCGAATGGCCCCTCCAGCCCCCAAGCGGTATTGCTTGACATGCTGGCCTGCCAACCAGGCACTGTTGTCACCCACCGAGATCGTCGAGAACAGGCTGTTGCCATTGCCCGCGGCGAACAAATCGGCAATGCGCCCGCCCCAGCCCGTGCTGGCCCCTTCAGGCGAGAAGGTCTGCCACTCGCTTTGCTGGTCATTGTGCGAAAACAGCTTCTTGGGAAAGGCCTTGCTGCGCGCGATGTACTGCACCCGATTGAGGGGCTCGACCAGTGTCCCCACATTGGACACGACCGCCAGACGCTTTTGCACGTTGAACAGGTTCTGCAGATCGGGCAGCAAGGGGTTGAAAGCGAACGAGCGCCCTGCTTGCGCCGTCTGCGGCGAAATGGGCAGGACGCCGCCCATCCACTCCGGGGAGCCGGCTTCTTTGGAACGGTCTGCCTGCACGTCCTTGAGCAAGCCGACGTTGCCGGACTTGCTGGACCGCACACCGGTGTAGTTGCGCCAGGAATCGCTGTCCGTGGCCAGCACGGTGTTGAAGCTGTCGTTGCCGCCGAACATGAAGATGCAAACCAGGGCCTTGTAATCGCTGGCATCCTGGGCTGCGAGCGCCCCGGAGGCTGCCATGCTCAAGGCCATCGGCGCCGCGCTGCCCAATGGCGCGAAGGCCGACAAATGCTGTAGAAACAAACGACGTGAACTGTCCATGGCGATCTCTTGCCTGTGTGCTGTTGCGCCTCAGCGCTGGATCTGAAACTCGGGCGACACCACGGTCAAGAGCAACGCAGCCCAGACCCGGTGCTGTCGTGTACCCAGTATGTCGTCGGCCGTGACGGTCGGCTTGGAGCGGAAGTCCAGTTGCGACACGGCGTTGACGATCTCGGCTTTCAAGCCTGCGGACATCGTTCCGTACATCAGATGCTGATTGACGTCTTCGACCAGGTCGGTGGGCTTGTCGGCCAGGACCAGCACAGCGTTGTCCGGCGTGCGCTGGTAGGCAAACTGGATATCGGGGCCAGGCGACTTGCCGTCATAGCCCTTGCTGCCGATGCCCCAGTACATGGCCGTCCCCAGGAAGTTGGCGGCACCCGCCACGCTCGTTTCATTGAGCAGCTGGAATTCGGGCGTCTGCAGACCAGCCTGGCTTGACTGCGAACTGGGCAGCACGTAGCCCGGCCGGAAGAAGTTGAACACCGTGGGCGAGCGCATGGGCGACTGGGCCAGCGCGAAGGAAGGGTCTTCCGTGTAACCCATGAGGAAAGAGCCCGTCGTGGATGTCGCACCATAGGCTCTGAGCAAGGCCGACAGCTTGAGCACGGGCTCCTTGGGTTTGCCGAAGGTCTTGCTGGCCAGGGCACCTTGCATGTCTCGCGCCTCCGGGTCCATCAGGATGGCCTGCACCATGGCACCCAGGTTGCCGCCGGCTTCGTCGAAGGCCTTGCTGACGCGGCCCACATAAGCGGGGCTGGGGTTGCTGGTCACCAGCCGCTGGATGAGCTGGCGCCCGATGAAAGGCCCCACGTTGGGATGCGTCGCCAGCCTGTCCAGCGCCATTTGCACGCTCTTTGCCGGATCGGGCGTGGACTGGGCCGGCACCGTCACGCCCAGGAATTTCTTTTCGCTGGTCGAGTGGTAGCGCGCGAAGGACTGCATGGGGTTGACCCAGCGGTCATTGCTGCCGAGGTCCTTGCCGGAGTCGGTGCCGAAGCTGCGGAAGAAGCAGCTGTCGCTGTTGTCGAAGCAGTACCAGCTCCACCCCGTGAACACCTTGGCCATGCCCTGGATGTCGAGCGGGCCGTAGGTTTCGATCGGCGCGCCCTGGCCGTCCGTCTTGAGCGTGCCGTCCTTGTTCAACTCGTACAGACCAATGGAAAAGAGCTGCATCACTTCGCGGGCGAAGTTCTGATCGGGCTCACGGCCGCTGCTCGTGTCTTCCTTGAGGTTGTGGATGTGCGAGAGATAGCAGCCCATCACGGGGTGCAGTGCCACCGCCTCCAGCAGGCTGCGGAAATCACCGAACGCCTTCTTGCCCAGCATGTCCATGTAGCCGGCGGCACCACGCCCGTTCGTGTTGTCGCCGCAGGCGTCCAGGGTCGAGATCACAAAGATTTCCGACAGGGCGAACGCCACCCGTTGCCGCAGTTGGTCCGGGCTGGTGAGCGCCTCGCGCCAGAAGCTTTCGGTGGGCCAACCGCCGTCATGCAGAAACCCCTGCACGCTCGAGGCACTGGCCCGGTCCCAGAAGTTCAGGTGCGACACGGCATTGACCGGTGCATGAAGCTGCTCGTCCAGCCAGGCTCGATAACCCACACTCATGAGGTGGTCGATGTCCTGGTCCGTCGGGCCGAAAGTGGCCTGGGTCAGGAAGCGGGCCGCCTCTGCCCTGTTGGCCGGCGTGCTGGCCACCGGCGTCAGCCCCATGCTTTGCGCAGACATCACCGCAGCCTGCCTCAGCGAAGCGGGCGTCGCGGCCTGACCTTCTGCCGCCGCTGCGGCGGCCATTTGCGAACTCGACGAAGTCGACGTGCCCGTGCTACCTGGGGCACCACCGCTTCCACCACCACAGGCGCTGAGTGTTAGCGCCATCATGGCGAGCCAACAAGACACCATTGTCCGGGTACTCCTACGACGGAACGGTCTGCAAATACGGGTAACGGTAAAAGACATTGGGGTACCGACAAAAGCTCAACCGCTCGATTATCGGAAGACCATCCAAATGCTTCAGTTGCATAGTAGGCAAGCCAGAGATACCTTACGCAGCGTTACACCCGCGTGTACTTCGAAACACGCTCATTTCAGCACCCCGACCCTGACCAGCTTGTCCTGCACGCTGTGGTAGCCCTTGCGCAGCAAGCCGTACACAGGCAGCTTGCGCAAGCCGACGACATTGACCATGTGGACCAGCGCATCATCGATCTTGTAGCGCAGCTTCGATGTCCTGAAGCTCGCGTCCGTGCCTTGGTGCACGAAGAAGTTGTTTTCCTTGTCGGACAAGAAGGCCACGAAGAAGGACGTCTGCTGGTCGATCCGGTCTTCGTAGTCCATCTCGGTGTACTCCATGGGCACGCCTTCTGCGTAGTAGCCGACCAGCGACTCATGCACCGACCGGCGACGCAGTTGCGCATGGTCCGAATACACGCGGATGCGCCGCCCCTGCTGCTTGAGCGCCTGGTAGGCCGGGCCGTGGTGATCGCACACGAAGTAGGGGAAGTTGCCCAGTTGCCGCTTCTGCAGCGCAAAATGCGAGGCATCGTCCATGAGGCGGACCATGCCGATGGACGGGTCTTCGTCCAGGATGCGGATGGCCCGGTCGATGGCGCAAGGGTCCACCAGCTCGCAATCGTCCTGGACCATGAGCACGTAGTCCGTCTCGACCGCCTTGAGCCCCTTGTTGTTGTTGCGGCCCAGCCCGCCATTCTTCTCGGCGATCAAGACCTTGTCGAAGCCCATCGCCCGGATGCGCGCCTGATGCTGGCGCTCGCTGCAGTCATCGCTGCAGATCGTCACGGTCTGCGCGAAACCGGCCCATGCCTTCAGCGAGCGGAACGTCTGCTCGAGGATGTCCGACCTGTTGTAGGTGATGAACAAGATCGACACCTTGCTGGCATCCACATTCATGAAAGGCGCACTCATATTCGACGTCATTGAGAAAAAGCCAGCGAGGCCTTGATCGGCTTGCCTCGCAAAGACTGTTGGGCCACATACAGCACGGCCAGGGTGACCACGCTCCCCGACATGCACAACATGATCTTGATGTCCTTGAACCACAGCCCGCCGAGGTACATCGCCCCCGCCGCCGTCGACACGACGACCAGGTGCAGCAAGGTATCGCGGGCATGGACATTGAGCGAGGACGACAGCGCGATCTTGTTGCGCATCACGGACTCGAACAACGCATCGATGAACAGCATGGCGAACAGGAGATGGAAGTCCGTCGGCACCCGGTTCAGCCAGAACTCGTAGAAAGGCACGCCCAGCAGTTGCCCGGCCAGCAAGGCCAGCCCGAACATGCCCAGGATCATGCGCACGCTTTTGCGATAGAGCTGTTCGAGCAGCGCGAGCTGGTTCGACGAATACAGGCGCGTGTACTCGGTGTACAGCGAGAAGCTGATTTGAGAGCTGATCTGCAGCGGCAGCCGCGCCATGGTGCGCGTGGTCGTGTAGGCCACCACGGTCGCCATGGAGGTGATGCCACCGATGACCAGCAATGGCACCTGCAGGGCCACGAACATGATCAAGGGGTTGACGGCATACATGATCGCTGGCCAGAAGAGATGGCGCACAGGCATCCACTCACGCCAATTCCCGCGCAGCAGGTAGCCCGCGATCTGTGCCAGATGGCACCACACCACGATGACCGAGACGACCCGGATGGCCAGCATGGCCGCCGCCATGTTCGGGAAGTTGTTGCCCGGTGCCAGCCACAGCAGGGCCCCAAGCTCGGCCACCTTGCTGACCAGGGCGGTGACCTGCATGAACTCGTAGCGCCCCTCGATCTTGTAGGCCGACGAGAGCAGCTCCGAGAAATAACCGGACAACACGTAGGCAGACAAGAGCAGGATCGTCGGCCCCATGTCGTCGGCACCGGCGTGCCACCAAGCAACGAACACCCATGCGCCCGCGAACACGCCCGCCATCAGCATGGCCAGGATCTTGATGCCCGTCTTGAAAACCGCTGCCGCCTGCTCACGCTGCCCGTTCGCGTGCAGCCTGTACACCTCGGTGGAGAAGGCCGCGGAAATGCCCAGATCGCACATCGCCAGCGACATGGGGATGCTGAACAGGTAGAGCCACGCGCCGTACCGCTCCACACCGATGTGCGACAGGAAATACGGCGGCAACAGGAAGTTCGTCACCAGCGTCAGGACGTTGGTGAGGATGCCCATCGAAAAAACACGTTTGACCCGGGCAAGAACATCGTGGTGGTCCGTGCTGGGCGTGCGATTGCTCATGCTGCGCTCAAGGATGTCAGGAGGCGAAAGTCAATACACCTTCGCACGCCCCATCCTAGTCACGCCCGATGACAAAATGATGGCCATGGGCGGCGCCCCGCCCTGGGCTCAGGCCATCAAAGCGAAATCTTGACGAACAAAAATTCCGGGATGTGCTTGATGATCAGCATGATCAGGCGCCAGAAGCCCGGCGTGTAGACGATCGTGCGGCCCTTGTCGATGGCGTTGCTGATGTCGCGCGCGACCTGATCGGGCTTGGCCCACAGCGCGCCCTTCTTGAGGTGCGCCGTCATGGGCGTGTCGACGAAGCCGGGCTTGACCGTGATCACATGCACGCCCTTCTTGGCCAGGCGCTGGCGCAGGCCCGATGCGAAAGCGCTGACCAGGGCCTTGGCGCTGCCGTACACATAGTTGCTCTGGCGGCCGCGGTCGCCCGCCACCGACGAGATCACGGCGATGGCGCCATGCCCCTGCTGCTCGAGCTGCGCGCCCGCCAGCGTCATCAGCGACACGACGGACGTGCCGTTGGTCGCGATCTCGCCCAGCGCATAGGCCACGTCGCCTTGCGCGCGCGCCTGGTCCGACAAGGTGCCGTGCGCGATCAGCACGGTGTCCAGGCCATCCATGAAGCGCGTGGCATCGGCCAGCAGCGCGGCGTGCTGGTCGAACTGGTTGGCATCGAAGGCCTTGGCGCCCACGCGCTGCGCGCCGCGGGTCGTGAGGTCGGCCACGACGGACTGCAGCTGCGCCTCGTTGCGCGCCGCCAGGTACAGGTTGTCGCCACGTTGCGCCCACAAGCGCGCACAGGCCTCGGCCATGGCGGAGGTGCCGCCCACGATCAGGATTTTTCTCATGCTGTCTCCATGACACGCCGCCAGAAACCGGATTCGAAGCGCGGGTCGACGTAGGAAGTGAACTCGGTCCAGCGCGGGTAGCCGGCCTTGAAGATCTGCGCGCCCATGCGCCCGTCCTTGGCCGGGTACAGGCGTCCGCCGGCGTCCATCACGATGCGGTCGAGCTGCGCGAACAAGGCATGCAGGCGCGGGCCCGTGTTCGGGAAATCGAGCGCCAGCGTCGTGCCCGGCTCGGGGAAGGACAGCATGCCGCGCGAAGGCGGCGTGCCGAACTGCTTGAGCACCGCCAGGAACGAGCCCAGCGCCGCTGGCCGCGATGGCCTCCAGCAATGCCTGCGTGGAAGGCAGCGCCTTGTCAGGCGGGATCACGCACTGGTACTGGAAGAAGCCGTGAGGCCCATACACCCGGTTCCACTCCAGGATGGCATCGAGCGGGTAGAAGAACGGCCGGTAATGCTGCAGGCCGCGCACCTCATCGCCCAGCTGCTTGTTGAAGTACAGCGTGTTGAGCGTCTTGAGCGACAGCGGGTTCATCATGGACACGGGCGGCGTGACCGGCACGCGCAGCTTGCTTTGCGCCACGCCGCTGGGCAGCCTGGACGGCACCTGGCGCGTGTCCATCAGCGCGGGCGCATGGTTGCCCCGGTTGAACAGGCCGCGCCCCAGGCGCTTGCCCGCGAAGGCGCAATCGATCCAGGACACGGTGTACTCGTGGTCGCGCTCGGACGCTTCGCTCAAGGCGAAGAACTCCTCGAGGTTGCGAAAGCGGATGGACTCGGCGTCGATGTAAGGGTTGGCGATGCGCTTGAGCTGGATCTCGGCCCAGGTGATCACACCCGTCAGGCCCAGCCCGCCGATCGTGGCCGCATACCAATCGGCGTTCTCGGTGGGCGAGCACAGGCGGCGCGAGCCGTCCGAGCGCAGCAGCTCGAACCGCAGCACGTGGTTGCCGAACGAGCCCGCCGCATGGTGGTTCTTGCCATGCACGTCGTTGGCGATGGCGCCGCCCATGGTCACGAACTGCGTGCCCGGCGTCACGGGCAGGAACCAGCCCTGCGGCACGACCAGCGTGAGGATGGTGGACAGCAGCACCCCGCCCTCGCAACGCAGCAAGCCCGTCGCCGGGTCGAACGAGATGAAGCGATCGAGCTGGCCGGACAACAGCAAGGCGCCGCCCGGATTGAGGTTGCTGTCGCCATAGCTGCGGCCGTTGCCGAAAGGCAGGACCTTCATGTCGCCCTCAGGCAGCGCCAGCGCCTGGTGGCGGCTCGGTTGCCCGATCACCTGGTGCGCCTCGCGCAGCACCCGCCCCCACGACATGAACGCTTTGCTGGTGCTCATGGGCCGCGCGTCACATGGCCAGCCAGAGCATCACCGCCGCGCTCACGCCCGTCAGCAGGCTGATGCGGTCTTTCAAGGCGTAGACCAAGGGGTCATCGTGCATGTGGCCCCGGTAGGTCTGCATCCAGATGCGGCTGATCCAGTACAGCATGATGGGCACGAGCCCCCACACCATCTTCGGGTGGCTGTACATCTTGATGATGTCGGGCGAGTTCAGGTACAGCGCCAGCACGAGGATGCTCAGGTAACCCGACGATGCGCCCAGGCTCTGCAGCATGTGCAGGTCTTCCACCTGGTAGCCCCGGCCCTTGGCCTTGAGCTTGCCTTGCTGGCGCATGGCGTGCAGCTCGGCATAGCGCTTGACGATGGCCAGGCTCAGGAAGATGAAGATCGAGAACATCAGCAGCCAGAACGACAGCTCGATGCCCGTGGCCGCCGCGCCCGCCACGATGCGCACGGTGTACAGGCCCGCCAAGGCCAGCACGTCGATCATGACCAGGCGCTTGAGCCCGAACGAATAGGCCAAGGTCGCCACGTAATACGCGGCCAGCACGGCCAGGAACTTCAAGGGCAGGATCAGCGCGATCGCCAAGGCGACCAGCAGCAGCACGGGCGCCGTGAACAGCCCGAACAGCAAGCTGAGCTGCCCCGATGCGAAGGGGCGGTTGCACTTGCTGTGATGCTGGCGGTCCGCGGCCAGGTCCAGCATGTCATTGAGCAGGTAGACCGACGACGCGCACAGGCTGAAGGCCACGAAGGCCAGCAGGCTGTCGACCAGCACGGCCCCATTGCCCAGTTTGTGGGCCGCCGCCACGGGCACGAAGATCAGCGCGTTCTTGGCCCACTGGTGCACACGCAAGGCCTTGAGCACCACCTTGATGCCGCCGCGCATAGGCGCGAAAGTGGCGTCCACGGTCGTCACGGCGCGGGCCGCGCTCACCAAGGCCGGACCGCCATTGACGACCACGGCCGCGCGCGCATGGCGCCACACGGCCAGGTCGACACGGTGGTTGCCGCAGTAGTCGAAGCCCTTCTCGCCGAACTTGGCGACCAGCGCCCTGGCCTTGTTGCCGCCCGCCAGATTGAGCTGGCCGTTGCTGGCCAGCACGCCGTCGAACAAGCCGACGTGGTCGGCCACGGCCTTGGCCAGGCTGGCATCGGAGGCCGTGCACAACCAGATCGGCCGGCCTTGCGCCTTCTGGGCCTTCAGCCAGTCGACGAAAGGCTTGGTATAGGGCAAGGCCGAGCCATCGAGCGTGACGCGGCGGGCGATCTCGGCCTTGAGCCTGGCCTTGCCGCCCAGCAGCCACAAGGGCACCAGCAGCAAATAGAGCGGGTTGCGCTTGATCAGGAGCAGGAAAGACTCGAGCAGCAAGTCGCTGTGGATGAGCGAGCCGTCCAGATCAACACACAAAGGCACAGCGTTTGTCATGAAGGTTCCAAGTCCCCGTTTATTTTTCGTGGCGCATCTCGTGGCGCAGCAGCCAGACGCACAGCCAGCCAATGATCACGGCCAGCCACAGCGTCAGCAGCCGGCATACCAGGGTCAGCAAGATGGCTTGCGGCACCGCGAAGCCATGCGCCACCAGCAAGGCCGTCATCACGGTTTCCGTGCTGCCCAGGCCGCCGGGCAGGAATGACAGCGCGCCCACGATGATGGCGATCGAGTAGATGCCCATGGCGGCGGGCACGGACAGGTGCCCTGGCGCGATGACATCGCCCACCAGTTGCAAGCCCAGGGCCTCCGCGCCCCATGAGAACAGGCCCAGCGCCAAGCCGGCCAGCAGCACGCCTGGAGACAGGAACTGGCGCGCGTTCACGAACATGTTGGCCAGCGAGCTCAGCGCCGACAAGAGCTTGCCATGCGGCTTGCGGCCCAGCTTCTGCGCCACCGAGCCCCAAGGCATCAAGGCGATGCTGGCCAGCAGGCCGCCGACCAGCGCCACGGCCACCCACAAGAACGACCGATAGGCCTGCAGGTCGGCCAGCACGGCCACGGCCAGCAGGATCATGACCAGCAGGTCGAGCAGGCGCTCGACGAAGAAGGCGCCCGTCACGGCCGACATCGGGATGCCCTTGGGCTGGTAGTAGCGCCCGCGCACCATCTCGCCGAGCTTGCCCGGCGACAGCGTGAAGGCGAAGCCCGACATGAAGGTCAACGCCACGAAGCGCCACGGCAACATGGCCCCCAGACGCACCAGGTACATGCGCCAGCGGATGACGCGCAAGGCGTAGTTCCACAAGGACAGCGCCGCGGCCGCCAGCACCGCATGCCAGCCCGACTGCAGCGGCGACAGATCGATCTGCGCGATATCGCGACGGAAAGCGAGCAGGCACCACACGGCAAAAGCCGTGAACAGCCCATACACCATGTGCTTGCGCCACCTGGGCGCGTCTACGGATGCCGGCGAGATCGCCGTCGCTTTGTCAGTCATGGGAGCGAATTATGAACGTAACGCTCCCATGGCCTTGATGAATCTGTCAGGTATCCAGGTCCCTCATCCGAGGGGCTTGCTCGTCTTTGGCGGCCATTTTCAACGACAGCGTGCCGATGGGCCATTCGATGCCGATGTCGGGGTCGTTCCACAAGATGCCGCGCTCGAAATCCTTGGCGTAGGTATCCGTCGTCTTGTAAAGAAAATGGGTGTCGTCCGCCAGCGTCAGGAAACCATGGGCGAAACCCGGCGGCACCCACATCTGGCGCTTGTTGGCCGCGCTCAGCTCCACGCCGACCCACTGGCCGAACGTGGGCGAGCCCTTGCGCACATCGACCGCCACGTCGAACACGGCGCCCTGCGTCACCCGCACCAGCTTGCCTTGCGCGCGCGGCGCCAGCTGGAAGTGCAGGCCGCGCAGCACACCCGCCATGCTGCAGGAATGGTTGTCCTGCACGAAAGGCGCGGGCGCGGGCAGGCCCAGTTCGGCCAGACCCGCCTCGAACTTGGGCTGCGAATAGCTTTCCATGAACCAGCCGCGCTCGTCTCCGAACACCTGAGGCTCGATCACGACGACATCGGGAATCCGCGTTGAAATGAATTTCATGCCAGCAAAAAGGGATCAGTAAATGGCGTCCTGGATGACCTTGAGCAGGTATTGCCCGTAGCCGTTCTTGAGCATGGGCTGCGCCAGGTTCTGCACCTGCTCGGCCGATATCCAGCCGGAACGGTACGCCACCTCTTCGAGGCACGCCACCTTCAGGCCCTGGCGCTTTTCGAGCGTGGCGATGAACTGCCCGGCCTCGAGCAGGCTGTCGTGGGTGCCGGTGTCCAGCCAGGCGTAGCCGCGGCCCATGATCTCGACATTCAGCTGGCCCTGCTCGAGGTAGCGCGCATTGACGTCGGTGATCTCCAGCTCGCCGCGCGCGCTGGGCTTGATGTCGGCGGCGATGTCGCAGACCTGCCGGTCATAGAAATACAGGCCGGTGACCGCGTAGTTGCTCTTGGGGGTCTTGGGCTTTTCTTCAATGCTCAGGGCGCGCTGCTGGCCGTCGAAGGCGACCACGCCATAACGCTCCGGGTCGGTCACGTGGTAGGCGAACACGCTGGCGCCGTCGGCCTGGTTGGCGGCATGCATCAGCAGGCGCTGCAGATCGTGGCCGTAGTAGATGTTGTCGCCCAGCACGAGCGCGCTGGGGTTGTTGCCGACGAAATCGCGCCCCAGGATGAAGGCCTGCGCCAGGCCATCGGGGCTGGGCTGCACGCAGTAGCTGAGGTTGAGCCCCCACTGGCCGCCATCGCCCAGCAAGGCCTGAAAGCGCGGCGTGTCCTGCGGCGTGCTGATGACCAGGATGTCGCGGATGCCCGCCAGCATGAGCGTGCTCAGCGGGTAATAGATCATGGGCTTGTCGTACACCGGCAGCAACTGCTTGCTGATCGCCAGTGTGGCCGGGTGCAGGCGCGTGCCCGATCCACCGGCCAGGATGATGCCCTTGCGATTCGATGAGGCCTGTTTGCTCATGCCATCAGTCTCCGAGGATTTCAGTCAGCATGCGCTCGACGCCGGCTTGCCAGTGCGGCAAGGTCACATCGAAAGCGGCACGCAGCTTGTGTGTGTCCAGGCGCGAATTGAGCGGCCGCCTGGCGGGTGTGGGGTAGTCAAGCGTGCTGGTCGGCAGGATCTGGTCTGGCGCCACCTTGATCTGGCGCCCGCGTGCGCGCGCATGGGCGATGACGAAGCGGGCGTAGTCCAGCCAGTTGGTCTCACCCGCGGCGACCAGGTGATACAGGCCCGACAAGGCGGCATCGCGGCGCACGGCCCGGATGGCGTGCGCCGTCACATCGGCCAGCAGATCGGCCCCGGTGGGCGCGCCGACCTGGTCATCGATGACCTTGAGCTGCTCGCGCTCGGCGGCCAGCCTGAGCATGGTCTTGGCGAAGTTGCCGCCCCGGGCCGCGTAGACCCAGCTGGTGCGAAAGACCAGGTGCCGGCAACCGCTGGCCGCGATGGCCTGCTCGCCTTCCAGCTTGGTCCGGCCATAAACGCTCAAGGGCGCGGTGGCGCTTTGCTCGTCGCGCGGCGCATGGCCGCTGCCGTCGAACACATAGTCGGTGCTGTAGTGCACGAGCAAGGCGCCCAGCTCGGCGGCCTCGGCGGCGATCAGGCCCGGCGTCGTCGCGTTGATCGTGCGCACGAGGTCGGGCTCGCTCTCGGCCTTGTCCACGGCCGTGTGCGCCGCCGCATTGACGATCACATCGGGCCGCACATGGCGCACCAATGCCGCCACCTGCTCGGGCCGGCTGAAATCGGCTTTCAGGTCGGGCGCGCCAAGCGGGCCTGGCGAATCGAAGTCGAAGGCCTCGACCTGCCCCAGCGAGGCCAGCGAACGCTGCAACTCCCAGCCGACCTGCCCGCCCTTGCCCAGCAGCAGGATCCTGGCCGTCATGCGCGCTCCGCGTAGTTGCGGTCGATCCATTCACGGTAGGCGCCCGAGCGCACCGTGTCGATCCAGGCCGTGTTCTCGAGGTACCAGGCCACCGTCTTGTTGATGCCCGACTCGAAGGTCTCGGCGGGCTGCCAGCCGATCTCGCGCTGGATCTTGGCCGGGTCGATGGCATAGCGGCGGTCATGGCCCGGACGGTCCTTCACATGAGTGATCAGGTCTTCGTAGCGACCCGAGGCGCGCGGGCGCAAGACATCGAGCTTGCGGCAAATCGTCGTGACGACATCGATGTTGCGGATCTCGTTGATGCCGCCCACGTTGTAGGTCTCGCCCAGGCGGCCTTTATCGAGCACCTGGCAGATCGCCTCACAGTGGTCGCGCACATAGAGCCAGTCGCGGATGTTCAGCCCGTCGCCATAGACCGGCAAGGGCTTGCCTTCCAGCGCGTTCAGGATCATCAGCGGGATGAGCTTTTCGGGGGAAGTGGTACGGCCCGTAGTTGTTGCTGCAGTTGGTCGTCAGCGTGGGCAGGCCGTAGGTGTGGTGGTAGGCGCGCACGAGGTGGTCGCTGCCCGCCTTGCTGGCCGAGTACGGGCTGTTGGGCGCGTAGGGCGTGGTCTCGGAGAAGCCCGGCGCGTCGTCGTCCAGCGAGCCGTAGACCTCGTCGGTCGACACGTGCAGGAAGCGGAAGGCGGCCTTGTCGGCGTCGTTCATGGCGCCCCAGTAGGCACGGGTCTCTTCCAGCAGGCTGAACGTGCCCACCATGTTGGTATGGATGAACTCGCCTGGGCCGTGGATGGAGCGGTCGACATGGCTCTCGGCCGCGAAGTGCAGGACGGCCCTGGGCCGGTAGGTGTTCAAGGCTGACTTGACGGCATCGCGGTCGGCGATATCGGCCTGGACCAGCGTGGCCTGGCCGGATGCCAGGTGCGCCGCGATCGTGTTGGGATTGCCCGCATAAGTGAGCTTGTCGAACACGACCACCTGCTCATGCGGCGCCAGGCCTGACTTGCCCTGGCGCTCGAACCAGTGATGAATGAAATTGCCACCGATGAAGCCGGCGCCGCCAGTGATGAGGATCATGTGTAGGTGTTTCAGGCAGGTCATCTATTGTGCCGTCAAACCCGAGGCTGTCGTCCGAACGACCATCCGCCGCCGGGCCGGAGCCCCTCAACTGGAGTGTCCCGGGTTTGCGATAGGCCGCTCGCGCGCGGTTCAACAGGCGGGCACGCATTCGAGGGGCGTGTTTGCACCAATTTTGTCACACCCGGTAACAACCAAAGGGATAAGTGAGCGCCATCGAAAATAGGCTATCCGCATCCCATTAAACCTTCCCTGGGGTGATTTACATGCTGTTGAGGAACGTGATCCGATGGTCATGCGTTGTGGCCGTCACGCTCAATCTGGCGGGGTGCCCGCTTGACCAGCAGGGCCCTGCGGATGTGCCGCAATCCAAGCAGGAAGCCTGGCGCTTTCTGACGCAAGCCACGTTCGGCCCCAGCGATGCAGACATCAACCACCTGATGTCGGTCGGCTATTCGGCCTGGATCGACGAGCAGCTGGCCATGCCGTCCAAGATGACGTACCGGGCCTTCTTCGAAGCGCGCGACGCCGAGATCAAGAAGGACTACCCGACGCTGGCCGCCGGGCAGAACCAGATCGTCGAGGCCTTTTACACGAAGGCCGTCACCGATCCCGCCCAATTGCGTAACAGGCTCGTTCTGGCCTTGTCCGAGATCTTCGTGGTTTCGCTGAGCGATGCCAAGGTCAACGAGTCGCCTTACATGATGGTGGGCTACCTGGATTCGCTGGACCAGTCGCTCAACGGCAACTACCGCCAGCTGATCGATGCCGTGGCCAGCAGCCCGGCCATGGGCCAGTACCTGAGCTTCCGCGGCAATGCGAAGGAAGACGACAGCGTGGGCCGCTCGCCCGATGAGAACTTCGCGCGCGAGCTGATGCAGCTGTTCTCGATCGGCCTGTACCAGCTCAATCAGGACGGCAGCCTGAAGCTCGACGGTTCGGGCAAGCCCATCGAGACCTACACGGTCGACGACGTCAAGGGCATGGCCAAGGTCTTCACGGGCTGGGGCAACTACCATGGCAGCGCCTATGCGGCGGCCACCGAATGGCACTGCTTCTTCCTGTTCCCCGATTGCCTGGACGTCGAAGGCTGGTACCACCCGCTCGTGGCGTACAACAACTTCCACTCGGTGTCCGAGAAGCGCTTCCTGGGCACGGTCATCGCGCCGCAAAGCACGCCCGATGTCGTCTCGGACACGCGCGTGGCCCTGGACACGCTGGCCAAGCATCCCAATATCGCGCCCAATATCTCCAAGCAGCTGATCCAGCGTCTCGTGACCAGCAACCCGTCGCCCGCCTACGTGCAGCGCGTGGCCGACCGCTTCGTCAGCACGAACGGCAGCATGCCCGAGGTGATCAAGGCCATCCTGCTGGACAGCGAGGCACGCTCGGCATCGGCCATGGCGGCGTCCACCCAGGGCAAGTTGCGCGAACCCGTCCTGCGCCTGACCGCCATCCTGCGCGCCTTCAAGATCCGCACGCCGCACCTGCCCGACCCGACCGACCCCACATCGACCGTGACAGGCACCCAGTACGTGCTGATGAACCAGACCTCCGATGCCGGCACGTCACTGGGGCAGACGCCGTTCTACGCGCCGTCGGTGTTCAACTTCTTCCGGCCTGGCTATGTCATGCCGCAGAGCACGACGGCGGGCCTCAACCTGGTGGCGCCCGAGTTCCAGCTCGTGTCGGAGTCGTCGGTCACCGGCTATGTCAACACGATCAAGGATCTGCTCACCATCGGCATCGGCCCGGCGACCCAGGTCAACCAGATCTGGGTGCCCGCCCTCCAGATGGACATGACCGAGCAACGGGACGTGGCCTATGACGCGGGCACCTTGATCCAGCACGTCGCGGACCGCCTGCTCGGCGGCTCCATCTCGGCCGGCCTGAGCCAGGCCATCAAGACCGTGCTGGACAGCATGCCCGTGCCAGCCCCCAATGCGGATCAGAGCAACGGCGACGCCATCAATGCGGTACTGGACACCCGCGCCCGGGCGACCGTGCTGCTGGTGTCGACATCGTCCGAGTTCCTGATTCAACGCTAAGCAAAGAGTAGTGCCATGATGAACCGCCGTCGTTTTCTACGCCAAGGCTCCGTGCTCTCCGGCGCCGTCGCCGCCACGCCCTGGGCATTGAATCTCGCCACGCTGGGCAGCGCTTCGGCGCAAACCGCCTCCACGGACTACAGGGCCCTGGTCTGCGTCTTCCTCAATGGCGGCAATGACGGCCACAACACCGTCATTCCCACCGATGCCGTGTCCTGGCGCTGCTACACGGCCACGCGCGATCCGGCCGTGCGCGCCAAGCTGGCGGGCGTCGCGCTCGACCCGAACTCGCCCAACATCTCGCTGGCGCTGGCGCAGTCGTCGCTGCTGTCGATCACGCACGCCAACAAGGCGGCACTCAACACGGGCCGCACATTCGCCCTGAACCCGCAGCTCAGGCAGATCCAGCAGCTCTATGCCTCGGGCAAGGCCGCCATCGTGGCCAACGTCGGCCCGCTGGTCCAGCCGACGACCAAGGTCGACCTGAACGACCCGTCCTTCATCCTGCCCAAGAAGCTGTACTCGCACAACGACCAGCAGACGACCTGGCAGTCCTTCGGGCCCGAAGGCGCCACGGGCGGCTGGGGCGGCAAGTTCATGGACAGCCTGCAGTCGCGCAACGTCAACAAGACCTTCTCCTGCGTGGGCGTCAACACGTCCAACGTCTGGCTGGCCGGCCGCACCGTCACGCCTTACCAGCTGGGCACATCCGGCGTGTTCATGATGGGCGGCGACACAGGCTCGATCATGGGCAGCGCCTCGCTGTACCAGGCCGTGCGCGCCGTGTCCGTGCTCAAGAACCCGTCGGACCCGTTCGCGCAGGACTACGCGCGGGTGTCCCAGCGCGCGCTGGATGCCGAAGCCGCCCTGCGCCAGGCACTGCCCGCGCGCACGGTGGCGCCCTGGGGCACGGCCGGCAGCACGGCGCTGACCAGCGATCCCCTGCTGCAGTACACCAGCCCCGCCACGGGCAAGGCCGCCTACAACGAGCTGGCCGGCCAGCTGCAGCTGGTCGCGCGCATGATTTCGGCCCGCAACCACGCGGCCATCAGCGCCAAGCGCCAGGTGTTCATGGTCACGCTCAATGGCTTCGACACGCACAGCGACCAGATGTCCGCGCACCCCGAGCTGATGGCCAAGCTGGACCACGCCATCGGCTACTTCATGAACGTGCTCAACCACATGCCCGACGGCACCGACATGCGCTCGCAAGTGACCACCTTCACGGCCTCCGAATTCGGCCGCACCCTGGTCAACAACGGCGACGGCACCGACCACGGCTGGGGCAACCACCACTTCGTGGTCGGCGGCGGCGTGAAAGGCACGGACATCTACGGGCGCTACCCGCAATTCATGGCCTTCGATGGCAATGGTGAGTTCTTCAGCGACCAGTTGCTGCGCGGCGGCGTGCTGCTGCCCGAACTGGCCGTCGACCAGATGGTCTACACGCTGGGCAAATGGATGGGCGTGGCCGACGCCGACCTGGTCGGCACCACGGCGGGCGCGGGCATCTGCCCCAACATCGGCAACTTCGCGGCCACCAGCCGGGACATCGGCTTCATGTCCGCCTGACGACCCGCTCGACGACCCGCCTGATCGCCGCGCCGCTCAGGCTGGCAGCGCGATGACGAACCGGCTGCCGCCGCCGTCGCGCGCTTCGCAGCGCACATCGCCGCCATGGCGCTGCGCGATCTGACGCACGAGGCTCAGGCCCAGGCCCACGCCGCCGGCATGTTCGGCATGGCCGGGCAGACGGTAGAAGGGCTCGAAGATGCGCTCGCGCTGTTCCTCGGGCACGCCCGGCCCGCGGTCGCTCACGCAGATCTCGATCTGCTGGCCCACCTTGGCCAGCGACAGACCGATGTCCGGGCCGCCATAGCGCTTGGCGTTTTCAAGCAGGTTGCGCACGGCGCGCCGCAGCAGGCGGTCATCGGCCTGATACGACTGGTTGAGCATGGCCGGGTCGGCCTCGACATGGGCGCCCACGCGGTTGGCTTCCTCGGTGGCCATGCCCAGGAGGTCGACAGGATGCAGATCGATCTCGGCCTTGCTGTCCAGCCGGCTGGCCAGCAGCACCTCCTCGACCAGGGCATCGAGTTCGCGGATGTCCTGATGGATCTCTTCCTTGAGGCGGGCCACGCGCTCGGGCGGCATCTCGGACATCATGGACACCGCCATCTTCAAGCGCGCCAGCGGCGAGCGCAACTCGTGGCTCGCATTGGCCAGCAGGCTGCGGTTCGAGGTCACGAGGTCTTCAATGCGCTGGGCAGCCTCGTTGAAGCTGTGCGCCAGGGCGGCGACTTCATCGCGCCCTTCGACCGCCACGCGGTGCTGCAACTGCCCCGAGCCGAACACCTCGACCCCGCTGCGCAAGGCCTGCAGACGGCGTGTCAGGCGATTGGCCACCGGCCAGGCACTCAAGGCCACGGCCACGAACAGCAAGACCAGGGACAGGATCAAGGCGGGCACGCCATGGGCCAGGCCGGGCGGCATCATCCAGGCCAGCGGCGTGATCCAGGGCTGCATGTGGGGCGGCGAGCCAGGCTGCATGCCACGCGGGCCATAGCCTTCGCCACGCGCGGAAGGCGGCCCCATGAAGCCCGGGCCCATGTAGGCGCGCGGCGGGCCCGGCCGCAGCACCCACAGCACACGGCCATCGGACAGCACCGTCTGCTGCATGCGCTCGCGTGCTTCGGGCATGTGCTTGAGGCGATCGTCCAGGATGGCCGATGTCGCGATGCGGCGGCCCTGCGCGCTGTCCAGCGCCATGGGCAGGCGCAAGCGCTCGGCCCAGGCCAGGAAGACGCGCGCCTGCTCCTCTTCGGGCACCGTGCCCGGCGGCAGGCTGTTCTCGAGCAACTCGCCCCACGCGGCCGCGCGCTCGTTCCAGGCCGCGATGGACTGCACCTGGTTGCGTTCGTGCTCGAAATTGTGCTGCGCCAACCACCCCGACACCAGGGCAAAGACAAGCAGGACCGTGACGACGGTCAGGTAAATGCGCAGCGCCAGTGTCTTCATGGGGTGTCGTTATCGGCGTCCTGCTTCTTGGCGAACACATAGCCGACGCCACGCACGGTCAGGATGCGGCGAGGCTCCTTGGGATCGTCCTCGATGGCCGCGCGGATGCGCGAGATGTGCACGTCGATCGAGCGGTCGAAAGCCTCCAGCGGATGGCCCTTGAGCGAGTCCATGATCTGGTCGCGGCTGAGCACCCGGCCCGGGTGCTGCGCCAAGACCGACAACAGGTCGAACTGGTACGAGGTCAGATCACAGGCGTTGCCATCGAGGCGCACCTGGCGCAAGCCGGCGTCGATCTCCAGACGCCCGAAGCGCCAGACGTCGTCGTCCTCGGCCACGGCGCCCGTGCGGCGCAGCAAGGCGCGCAGGCGCGCCAGCAGCTCACGCGGCTCGAAGGGTTTGGGCAGGTAGTCGTCGGCGCCAATTTCCAGACCGACGATGCGGTCCGTCGGCTCGCCCCGGGCGCTGAGCATCAGCAGGGGCAGGCCGCGGGTCTTGGGGAGCGCGCGCAACTCCCGGCACAGGTCCAGGCCATCGCCGTCGGGCAGCATCAGGTCCAGCACGAGGGCATCGCAAGCCTGACGAGCGAGCAATTCGCGTCCCGCCGCCAACGTGGGCGCATTGGAGACCTGGTAGCCGTGGCTGCGCAGGTAATCGCCCACCATGGCGCTCAGGCGCAGGTCGTCGTCAATCAACAGGATGTGCTCGCTCATGTCCGGCATTGTCGCGCGCTCCATGGTCATTGCTCCTGGGGTTGATGCTGACCATGTCGACCGTGCCCGTCTCCCGGTTGGGACGCGGACATGCGCTCTTTCATGCGCTGCATCATATCGGCATGGTGCTTCTGCATCTGATCGACGATCTTGGCGCGTTGCTCGGGCGTCAACACCTTGCCCACGTCCAGCATGAGCTGCATCATGCGCTTGCTGACCTTGTCGTGCTGGGTCAGCATCAACTGGCGCAGCGTTTCAGCCGCCGCGCTGTCGAGCGTGGGTTGCGCCCACAGCTTGAGACCTTGCTCGTGCAGGGTGCGACCTTGTTCGTGCAAAGCTTTCAGGTCGACCTGGGCTTTGTCGACGATCTGCTTGATCTGGTCGCGCTGTGCCTGCGTGGCACTGACCTCGTCCAGCAGGTGGTTGAGGTGCCGGCCACCGAAGGGCATGCCGGGAGGGCCGTCCATCATGTGCATGCCGGGCGGGCCGCCGGCGGGTGCGTCGTCGCCGCCAGCCCAGGCGCTCAGGCTCAGGACGATGGAGGCCGACGTGGCGGCGATCAGGGCGCCAATGGCCCAGCGTTGCTTGTGGCGGTTCGGTGTGGTGGGCGAGACAGTGTGGGCATGTTGCATGGTATGGGCTCCTACAGGGGCCGCGCTCTGGATGATCAGGCGGCTGGCCATGTCTGCATGATTGAGCCCCGGCGTAAACCGGCTGTGGAGGCAGCGTAAAGATCTGTGAAACCGGACTGGTGAAAGCCCTGACCGGTGCTTCTCAGTACTTCTGCCGGCTGGCATCGACCCGCTGGCACTCGCCCGAAATCGACCACGGCTCGCGGGCGCCCTGCGTCACCGGGATGGCGATGGTGAGCGCCCCGACCATCCGGTCGAACACGTAGGTGCGCGAGCCGCCCTCGACGCTGTTCTTGCTCACGACGATGCGTTGCCTGCTGAACTGCACGACGTTGCCCAGGCTGTTGCCATCGGTCTCCAGCACCATGCGGCGGCTGTCGCTGATGTAGAAGTAAAAGGGCTGCGCGGCCTCGGGCGCACGCCAGGTGCGCAACTCGCAGCGGATGGCGGTCGCATCGGCATCGATCTCGGGCCGGGGCGGCACGACGGCTTGCGCGCTCGCGGCCTGGACGCACAGCAGGCTCAGGCAGGCCAGTTGGCCGAGGGACTTGATCGCGCGTTCCTGGATCGCATGTTCCATGAGCACCTCGCAAAAGATGGGACAGCCTGCAGCAGATCAAGAACCCGCCAAAGAAACTCGGGCAAGCTGTTCTGGCGCAACGAAAAACAGGCACAGGTTAGCAAATCACCCGCGCCACAGCGAGGCACCGGTGATTCAAGTCGGGCAGGAGGCAAACCATGTGCGGTCCCACGCGCGCCTGCCAGGCCCGATCCACCCACTGAGGATTCATGTGCGGCACGACACCTCATCGTTCGCCAAGGCGCCCTGCTCACGGCATCGTGGCTTCAAGCGATGCCGGTCCGAGGGCGGATTCGCGCAGGCACGCTCACGCCACCGTTGATCCTGAGCCTGGGGCTTTTGCCGATGGGCTTGCCTGCGATCTGCGCGCCCTCGTCGACGACGTGCGCGAACAGGTCGAAAGGATGCAGACGGCCAGCAGCGAAATCGCCCAGGGCAACATGGACCTGAGCGGCCGAATGGAAGAAGCCGCCGCGGCCTCGGAGAACATGCGCATGCGCGCCTGCCGCCTCGCCGAGGCCGTCGATGTCTATCGACTTTGAGCCTCAGCCAAGGCGTGTGCCTGGTGTCTCCGTGGTCACATCGAAAGCGCTGGCGCGCTTCGGCTCGATGGGGCGGATCTCGAAGATCAGGCCACAGGCCAGGCAGGGGTTGTGCGATGCGATCTCGGCGGCCTCGTCCAGGCTGCCGGCCACAATGAACCAGTAGCCGCCGACGAGCTCCTTGGTCTCGGTGAAGGGGCCGTCCGTGATGCCTTGTTTCGAGACGACCTTGCCTTCAGGCGTGAGCCGCTGGCCGACCCTCATCTTGCCTTCCGCCACGAGGCGCTCATGCCAAACATAGAACCTGTCGATGGCGCCCTGTACCTCTTCCTGCGACAGGTGCTGATCCCACTGGCCGCGGGAGATGATGAGGTATTCCGACGGCGGGGGCTGTTTGCTCATGGCTTGCTTTCTGTGGATCAGAAACCAAAAAACCCCCAAGCAAATCAATCACTTGGGGTTTCGTTCTGACGAGGGTGTCGTCCAGATCGTGGGCTGGAAGGCGCATGGATGCTGGATTTTGGGATGATACGGTTGGTGCAAGTCCCCCAATAAGTCCCCTAGTCGCCACCGCTACCTATTGCCTCGACAATGGCATTTCTTGCCATTTTATGCCATTTGTGGCAATGTGCCGGAGAAAGCGAGGTGCCCATGCAAAGCATGAATATTTCCCTTCCCGACCCGTTGAAGCAGTTCGTGGATGGCCAAGTGTCCCAAGGTCGCTATAGCAGCGCCAGCGAATACGTGCGGGAGTTGATCCGTGCCGACGAGAAGCGCAAGGCCGAAGAACAGCTTGAAGCCAAGCTGCTGGAAGGGCTCAACACCGCCGAAAGCGAGTTGACGCCATCTGACTGGAGCGCCATTCGCGCAGAGGCCTTGGCAAGGGTGCAAGCTCGAAAGAAAACGAGCTGATGCCAACGGTCTACCAACGTGCAGCCGCCCGCAACGACCTGGTGGAGCACTTCGTCTACCTGGCGGAGAACGCAGGCCTGAATGTGGCCGAGCGTTTTCTGGCCAATGCAGAAGCCAGCTTTCATGATCTGGCCGAGCAGCCCAAGATGGGGACTCAGTTGAAGCTCAAGACGCCCGAACTGAGCGGAATGCGCAAGTGGCGCGTCAGAGACTTCGACAACCACATGATCTTTTACATGCCTCGCCAAGACGGTGTGTCCATCGTGCGCGTTCTACATGGCGCCATGGATTGGTGGAGCTTGCTGGGCATCGACGAGTAAGCCCGACGTGATGCCCCCAGCTTAGACGGGCTCCAGCCTGACATGCACGCGTTGGCCGATGGCCGTGGCGATATTGACCAGGGCGTCCAAAGAAAAATGCGAGACGCGGCCTTTGAGCAAGTCGTCCATGCGGGGTTATGTGATGCCACATTGCTTGGGGGCATCGACCCGTGTCCATCCGCGAGCTTTCACGATGGCCACAATTTCTGCATGATTTCAGCACGCACGCAGAGATTCGCCGCTTGATCGGGTGTGTCCGCCAGGGCGCTCCATACGCTGACATAGGCTTCGGTGTTACTCATGTCCAGCATGGGTCCGTCCATCGCTAATTTGAAAGTCCATCCTCAAAGGCACGCACCAGTTCTGTCGCGGAAGTGTCCAACGCCCTGGCATCCGGTGTTTGAACCCCATGCGCTCCAGCGCCTTCAAGATCGTGTTGTTCGAAATCGGCTGCTCATGGTTGCGCTGCCCAGGAAACAGCAAATCACCGAGGCCACGCAGTTCATGCAAGGTGGCCAGCACCTCCACCGCCTGCGTTGACAAAGGCACGATGTGCGGCGTGCGCATCTTCATCCGCTCCGCCGGTATCCGCCACTCGGCAGCCTCAAGGTCAAACTCGCCCCAAGCGGGCCGCGATCAACTCGCCCGTGCGCACAAAGGTCAAGGCCATCAGTTGCATCGCCAGCCGCGTGTGTGGCGTGCCCTGGTAGGTGTCGATCTTGCGCAGCAGCGTCGGCACTTCCTTGCCCTCCAGACGGGCATAGTTCGTCTTCTTGCGCGGCTTGAGGGCATCGCCTGGCTTCACATCCGTCGCCGGGTTGCGCTCGATGATGCCGTGGACCACTGCGTATCGAAACACCTGCCCACAGGTTTGCAGCGCCCGCTTGACGATGTCCAGAGCGCCACGGCTTTCAATCGCTTTGGCCATGGCCAGCAGTTGCGGCGCCGTGACGTCGGCAATCGGCTTGCTGCCCAGCGCAGAGAACACATCGGCCTCAAGGCGACGCATCACGTAGTCGGCATGGCGCTCTGACCTGGGGCCGCGTCAGTGGGACGTCATGGGACGTCAAAACGCAGAAAGCCCCGTATCGACGGGGCTTTCTGGTGGTAACTGGGTCTTGGTGAGACCCTGTGAAACCATTTCTTGGCGGAGAGGGTGGGATTCGAACCCGAAGATTACGCCCCATTCAACTCACCATAGCCTGCATGACGCAGGTCTTTTTTTGTCCGCATAGCCTACGCAAGAGCATCGACGTTAAGCAGTCGTCATTGCGGAATTGGTTGACCAGTCAGTTGCTCAAGAACTCGCCTAGTGTTGGCCATGTCTGCTTCCAGCACACCGATGTCAGCCAATAGCTCATCTCTTTTCTCATGTCCCTTGTCCGCAATCCCACAAAGCTTCGCGTGAGTCGTTTCCATTTGCGCCAGTTTTTTGGAAAACACGTCAACCATCTCAGTAATGGATTGCCGAAACCGAATGACTTTCGGGTCATTTAGATCAAGAAGCTTAACGGCAAGCTCCCCGGCTTCTGACCTGTGCTCGACTACGCTACCGGAGAAGCGAAGATGTCGAAACATCTCGTGATCACACGGATTAGGAATAAATAACCTATTCTCATCAACCTTATTTGGCCAATAGTCGCCCTTGCGGCTATTGCATGGATTGCAGCAATAATACAAATTGCTGTAATCCGTAGCCAAATCTGAAAACAAGCTCTTTGGCCGATAGTGATCAACACCATAACCATCTTGACGAGGGAAGTTGGTGTCAGGCGTTAAGCAATAAACACACTTACGCCTAAACTCACCCCTTAAAACAGGCTTATAGGCCTGATACGTCAAATACTGCTTAGGCTTTTGCGTACGTGTATGCTTATATTTTGGATAAAAAAACGGATTCATAGCCCGTATTTGGCCTCAATATCATCAAGACGAGCAGAGGCGTGCTCGATCTCATCAACCATGGCATCCAAATTATCAATATCGGCAGACGTAACGCGCGGAGCTAGTTTCCTAAGACGCTCAGTCAGAATCTGCAAACGCGCGTCATCTTCCTTCGAGTAAGTAGCCTCCTGCTGCTTAAGCAACAAGCCAATCCGCCGCTCACTGGTAACGCCTATCGTCTGCACGTCAACTTGCTGTGGTCGCGCCATAGAGCCGGTTCGCAACTTCGAGGCAAGCTCTTCGGTAGTCGGTGTATTGTCTTCATTGCGGACAATGACACCGGAGGTAGATATCAGTACTGTATTTGAGTTGAGCGTACTTAACCTGCCTGCGGATCTAGTAGGCGGCTCTCGATACTCATGAACGGAATCCGGCCAAATAACCGGACTTGATAGCAAATGCAAACTATCCATAACTCACCCCCCCTTAGTTTCTTTTGCAAACTTATCTTGACCAAGATAAGCCTTCGAATTATCCCCTAATGCCCATATAAACATGGAGAACTCCTGTTCATGCAATTTATCGATAGTGGGCAAACAATCGTCAACAGCAATATTTTCACTCGAAAAATCAAAGTCAAGCACGTACTCTTGACGCGAATTCCGCACTCCGATCCCATGCTGAAAAAGATAATTACCGGATTCTGTCACACCACTGATTCTTTGCGAATGCTCAGTCACATCGCCATAGATGCCAGAACTAAGCGCCTGCATCAATACAGGATTGACCCATTTTTCCATTTCCGGCTGATTATATGGAACAGAATTTATATATCGAAGACCGACGCGAGTAAAAAAGTCGCTATCAATTATTTTTACCGCTGCTTCTATTACTTGCTGAACCTTCGTTCGAAACTCTGCATATGAAATGTACTGATGCGTTTCGACTGCAATAGCTGATGCTCTCAGCGTCACTGTCCAGCGATTAGAGCGGAATGTATGTACGAAAGGATGAGCCAGCCCCCCAACTCCAACATTGAGGTCATTTCCTGACTCATGGTGCGGATAGTCTTTCCTCAATGCCTTGGCAAAAGCAATGGGAGGACGCGCATCCTCCAACTCATACAGCGTAGGGAACCTAAGCTCACATACGGCCTGCCGTATGAGATTTCGCTCAAAGTGAGCTGATGCAACAAGTGGCACAGATAGAGGCTTAACGACGGGTGTGGGACTAGTCATCTTGTCTACCGGGGATGCCAAACGCGTTAACGAACATGCCTATGGGGCCTAGCCAGCCTAACATGTGAATACGACTGAGTCCGTTGCAACACCCCCCTAGAACGGGGTTATTTCTCGCTAATCGGTAACGCCCTAGGTATGACGTCGCGTCGATCCAACCTTGCAACGGTAAGACCTCATCAATGCAAGCATCCCTGGCGCCTCAACGCAGGGTTTGGGTGTTCGCTCTAGCAAGGGCACGTTTGACACTCGATACATGACACCCATAGATCCGGGCTAATGCGGACTTTGTGTACTTACCACTACGAAATTTGCTCACACACTCATCTTCGTCTCTTTGGGACATAGCGCGAAACGCCACGTGACCTAGCTGCGGCGATACCGGCAGCAGTACGCTCTCTGATCAGGTTACGCTCAAACTCGGCAAAGGCCCCGACCATTTGCATGAGCAAACGGCCAATAGATGTGTTGGTCTCAATGGGCTCAGTGATACTTTTAAAAGACGCTCCAGCACCCTCTATCCGCTCAAGGATTGCCAGCAGATCAGCAAGAGAACGTGCCATGCGGTCTACCTTGTAGCAAACGACCACGTCCCCCGGCTTCAGGCTGGCGAGCATTGCAGCCAGCACGGGCCGTCTCTTGACGGCACTTTTCTTTTCCTGCCACACCTTGAGCACGCCAAACGCTTGCAATGCATCTATCTGCAAATTTGTCTCCTGTTCTTCAGTGGAGACACGCGCATAGCCGACCAACATACCGCCCTCTGTTTATCTAGATTTGTCAGTGTTTTAACTCGCCAGGGTCGGGCTCAGAACTCAGAAAAAACCTGTCACCGAAGGCGCTTAACCAGGGATTGGTGATGGTGCCATCTTGTCCCATGTGCAAGTACACAAGGCTGATCAGATCGGAGAGCGAGCCCCTTACAAAGTTCATACGCACAGCATCAGGCAACGAATACGAACTACTGCTATAGCGATTGGTATGGGCCTCGCCATCTTCAAAGGCCTTGAGGATGTACTTGCTGATATAGCTGGCAATCTGGCCTGATGTCTTGCGGCTATGGCGCTTCTTGCGTGACTGATCGATGTTGCCACCGAGGTCACCCACGACACTGCGCCAGATAGCGCGTATGACGCTGTAGGACTTCACCTTGACACCAGTCCATGGCAGATTGAACGGCAGCGCGTGAATGGCCATGTGGACATGCCACGCACCGCGCTTCTGAGGCTCAAAGGCCGCGACGTAGGCAAAGCCAGGGACCAGCTTGCGCACACGCCTGACGAACTCCTTCATGTGCTTCTTGCACTGTTCCAGATCCTGCATGTTCTCGCGATAGGTCAGCGTCAGCAAAGCATCGACCCCCATGGACTTGCAGATACGTCGAACTTTCGTCTTCGCACGACGGGCCGCACGCTCACGGTGTGAGGCCTCTTTCTCGGCCAACTCTTCAGGGGACTGCTTAGCAAGGTTCTCAAGGTACATCGCATATGCCTGATCAGACATGGTCGCAACATGCTCCCAAGCCACTGATCGGTTGATGCTGGCTTCCTTATGCCCATGTCCTAGGTCACGCAGGACCACGTCATACGCATCTGCAAACTTGCCTTCGTAGACATCCCGGTCGATAATCCGAATCACTTCGAACTCCTTATCAGTTCAAGTCACCGCCCCGGGACTCCTGCCAGAGTCGCTGGGGCTTTCTTTTTGCACCTGCGGTGCCTATACAAATCCTAGGAATCTCAACTGACTACGGGCCTCAAGCTCATCTCGATACCCCTGTGTTCTAAAGTGTCCTTGGGATAAATCTAGGCGGGCTTCGCCCGCCCCGTCCGGCACGCCGTCCGTGGCGGTCGTTCCCCGCCTGGGCAGGATCAACAGCCAAGACACCCGAGGCATGCAAGCGCCCGCGCATCGAACCCGCCCGAACGCACGAGCCACGCCAGAATCCGCAAGCGGAACCTGGCATGTCACGCGCTGATGTTCGGCTAGGCATCTCGAAACCGGCCCCGCGTAGCCGTCACGACCCGGAAGCCACCCTGTCAAACCCCTGCACCTTGTGAAGGGGTTCAACAGGGTGTCTTTGTTTTCCGGGTCTAGCGGCAACGCTGGCCCGTTTTCTGACGTACTGAGAAGAACCCCACCCCCCGCCCGCCCCAAGGCGGGTGCGAAGAGGCCGCTGCGAAGGTATCTACGCAAAGGGCCAACCATGATCGCCAAAAACCTACTGAAGTACGCCCAGGCATTCGCACTGCAACTGCCCTTGCGCTTTGGCCCACTGCGCATGCTCAGGCAAGCGCGCCCGACCACCCGTGCAGGCCGCATCGCACGTGCAGCACGCAAGCTGATCAGAACCGCCCTGATCAAACGCAAGGTCGTGTACCCGGTCAAGCACAAGCCGAGACCCAAGCCCAAGCAGATCGCCAGTTCCATGATGCAACTGAGCTTGTTCGTCAATGTGCACTCCCTGCTGACCACGAAGGCCGGGCATACATGGGTGCAGGTAGATCTGCCAATCTGACAAGCATCAGACGCCCCCACTACCGGATGCAGCCGTGGCGACTGGTTGCGCTGCCAGGCCTGACGGTGCCGATGCTGCCTGCGACGGTGTAGCCACCCTTGTGGGTGGGATCGAGAAGAGGCCCGCCATCACCGCTGCGCAGAAACGGCCGTAGCCCTCACGCAGCCTGGCTGGGGTCGTGGTGACGCATTGGCATTGCTCACCGACCACGAAGCAGCCCGCCACATGGTCAGGCAGATAGGCCAAGTCCTGAGGCGCCGGTGGAGGCTCATGCGCAGCCACGAAGCGCGCCAGTTCAGCCGCTTTCTTCGGGTCTTGTGGTGGCGGGCCAGATGCTGCCTGCGACATGGCTGCAGCGCCCGACGCAACAGGGATCGGCGCAGCAGGTGGATGCAATCGCTTCTCATAAAACCGATAGCCCAGCACGCCGAACGTGATAACGCCAATGCCTGCGATCACCAGCGGCCAAGGCACAGGCGAATGCACCTTAGTGTGGACCTCAGCGGACTTGTATAGCTCAAACGCTTTCTTGTCGTGCCGCCAGTAAGACACCGATGCGGACTTGACCTTGTCCGGGTGCGTGCAGTGGTCCCATTCATAAATCACCGTGGACTTGCCGCCGAACATGCGCCGCACGTGCTGGTGCCTGCCGATCAGGTTGCGAACGTTGGTGTGGATCAACTGCGGGTGCTGGGTGGTCAGCACGAAGTCCACGCCGTAATGGCGATGGGTTTCCAACTTGGCAATGAAGCTCGGGATGCGGCGGCCCGATGCGAACGGCCTGAATAAACGCTGACACTCGTCAATGACGATCAGGTCACCGGGCATGCACCACAACCACCAGTTATCAGCACTGTGAGGCACATCCAACGGCGCCTCACCGGGCTCACGCCTGTAGCTGGTCCATTCGTCCTTGTACGACTCAGGATCGCACACGGGTACGTCAATGGGCTCATGCTCAAGCAGCAGATCACGAATGCCACCGATCATGAGACGGCGTGGAACCTGCCGCCCCTCATATTCAAGTGTTGCGCCCCACCATCGGGCGCAGGATCTGGGCGACCATGTAAAGCGTCTTGCCAGCGCCAGGCACGCCGGTGATCAGGTGCAGGGGCATCGCTTACGCCTTACCGATCCAGCCTGACAGACTGGTCAGACCCTTGAGCGTGATGGCAAAGGTCATGGCGCCGAAGATCATGCCCAGCCCTGTCCAACAACCCATGAGGCCTGCAAGCTGAAGCATAGGCGTGTTGCCGGACGTGAGCAAGGAAATGATCTGCGTCTTGAGCCCTGAGATCGCCAGATCGGTGCCTACAACCGTGATGACACTGAAGCCCAGCGCCATGAGCACACGGGCCACCAGTGGCGCGGCCATGCTGGCCAAGAAAGCGGCGAAGTTCATCAGTCATCCCCCAGCCACAAGTGAACCCAAACGGCAACCACAGCACCACACACGAACCCCAACACAAGGCCCACATAAAAGAGCTTCATGAGATCGTCAGTCACGACATCACCTCAACTCACAGGCCACGACGCGAACGCCATTCACGATGGAACTCGCGGCGTTCCTCTGCGCGGTCCATACGTTCAAAGAAAGCATCACGGCGACGACGCTTCTCCACTGCGTCAGCACGCTCCTTTAGCTTGCGACCGACCGAGAAAAACCGCTGACGCACAGAGTCAATGATCGGACCAAGCAATTGAGCAAGCATCACGTCCCCCTTACGCCAGAAACGGCGGCAACACAGATACCCAGAGAAATGAAAGCAGCAACGGCCAGGATGAAAGGCCGCATGGTGTTGGCGTTGTCACACGCACTCTGAAAACTCAACTCACCAAAACGCCCAAGCGAGACAGGCGTGGGGCAACCAGATGGCAAGCTGACGTCCTCTGCCGTGTACGTGATGTTCTTCGTGCTGGTGGGCACTTGCGTTGTGTCTGGCGTGCCCAGGTTCGTGCAGCCCAGCAGGTTCGGGAAGGCCGAGCAGATATCAGGCTCAGAGGCCGTGGGCTTGTCTGTCGTGGTGGTCGACCCATCCGGGTTTTGCGTGCTGGTCACCGTGCGCGTGTCCATGGCCACTTGCGAGCCGCTGTAGGTCAAATGGCTGACTTCCTGGCTTGTCTCTGTGAGCGTTTGCGTGCTGCCATCCGGTTGCGTGATGGTCTTGGTGCTGGTGAGCGTGGACGTGCTCGTGACGATGTCCGGGCCCGTCACCGTGGGCGTGTAACCCAGGTCAGGCGCATAGCCCAGCTTAGCCGCGTTATCGAACGCTGCCTGCCAGTCCGTAACGGGCGGATTGGGCGCAGCGGCAGCGGCAGCATGAACATCGGCAGGGCTCAATGATGGAGGACCGCCACCGCCGCACATGCCACCGACAGGTGCGCTGCCATCAGGACATTGAGATGCGCCAGCCGCATACCGCGTGACCTGCACCTCAGTGTAGACATCATCACCGCCAGCAGCATCATCGCGCGTGTCCATCTTGGCGCACACCGTGCCTGGAGCAGGTGGAAGGTAAAGAGAGTTAAAGCCAGGACCGCATCCCCAGATCGCACGCAAGTGGGGGAAGTCGCGATTAGCTAAACGGCTGAAAGCGCCGTCCACATCGCTGCCCTCGCGCAAGGCCTCGCAGTCACTGCCATAGCACCACGCACCATAGTTGCCCGGGACAGGCGTGGCCGCAATGCCCACACCCCATGAGCCGTCCGCATTCTTGTGATAACCCTGGTCCAGCATCCAACCCTCGAGCACGGGCCAAGGGCCGCAGCAGCGGCGATGCCCACACCAACCAAGCCACCGCGACCAATGGCCAGAGCTGCATCAGCCAATGCGCTACGTGCCGCAGCGCCCGTAAAGCCACGAGCAAGGCTCACGGTTGCCTGTCCTGCCGGCGTTGACAGCATGGCCGACTCGGTGGCCATGAACGCATCGTTTGCCGCCGCAGTGACGGCACGGCCAGTTGTTGTGACGGCATTGCCTGCTGCGCTGGGCGAATAGCTGTAGCTGGCGCCTGTCGCTGTCTCTGCTGCCTTTGGCACCAAGGACCATGAGGGTGCAGCTTGACCGAATGCGGTGCCGATCAGAAACCAGAGACCGCAGCCCAAAGCAAGGCGATGACCAAACAGACGGGTAAGAGATCGACGAATGAAACCATGATGCACAGCAGCCTCCCTACAACGTTTCCCGGCTGAATACGCGGATGTACAAGACCTTGGCGGCGCAGATGATCACCAAGGCACCGAACCACAGTGCGATGGTGTCGGACCAATACGCGTAGTCATAGCGCTCACAGGTCTGAACCGTGTATGACAGCGTGGACGTGGTTGTGATGCCCAAGACCGATGTCTTGCGCAAGTTGAGGGTGCCCGTGTAGGCACCCCCAGCAGATGACGAAGGCCCGGCCGCAACCCCCGTACATGTTGTTGACGAGCCATCAGCCGCGACGGCACCCACCGCAGAGCAAGCCGCTTGTAGCGCCTCAAGCTGCGATGGATAGCACACCTGCCCATAGAGCGAACCGGCTGACATGACCCGCCCCGATCAACGGAAGAACTTGCGGTAGATGTACGTCGCACCCCAGATGGTGGCGCCCATCACGGTCAACGCGGTGACCACGGTGATCGCATCGGTCTGAGCGCCTGTGATCGCAGTCGTGACAGAAGGGTCAACGGCGGCATTGGCAGCAGCAGTGGCGACAGCGGCCGCAGTGGCCAGCATCAGTTTCTTCATGGATAACTCCTTATGGTGCGGTTGAAGAATCCTGACGCGATGCACCACACGTGCCAGGACGGGAAAGGTTTCGCGCGCGAAACATCAGCGCGGTATGTGGTCCATGTAGCCCTCAGTGATCGGAACAAGCGCCACAGCCAGGGCAGCGGAGACGGTCCTCCGTGTCATACAAATGGAACTCGCCGTCATCGTCGTCATAACCCCGGCCCTCCGAGTTATCGCCCTCGCGGACCATCTCTCACTCATCAGTTGGAAACCAGCCAGCACAGTCGGGACAGTTAAGACACTCCATGTGGAATCCCCCTTTGCGTGTGTGCGGGTTGAAGGGACGACGCAAGGTGCACCAGTCATGCGACGTAGAAACGGCCCACACAGGGGCCGAGTTCAGAACAGGAGCAGGGGCTCCCCGGTATCAAGCAAGCGCGCTGCGACCTCACGGCAGCGGAAGGCCCAGGCCTCGACCATCCAAGCGCAATCAATCTGCCCCATGCGATACAGCGCCAACTCCAGTTGCGCGCGCGCATAGGCCAGTTCGAGGGCGTCACGGCTCATCGAGTCCCCCAACGCGGGTCCGTAGCCATCGCAATGAGGGCCGAAGCCAAATCGCGGGCTTGGACATCCCAGAAGCCCCATTCAGGACTACCAGGGCGGCTCATTGAGCGCAAGCGCAACGCATCGAAAAGCGCGATAGCCATCACTGCGCCCCGGCAGACTTGGCGGATACCTTGCCCACGGCGTAGGGCTGCAAGCCCGTCAGCACGGCGCCAATCTTGCGATCCTTCATGCCAGCACGGAGCGCGAACGTGCCGATGTATTCGCCGGGTTGGACCTTGGTGCGGCCATCGGGCAACGTGCCCGTCAATTCCTTGGGAAGGGTCAGAACGCCGACTTGATCGACCTCGCCCGTGTCTTTGAGCAAGCAGCACTCAGCGTCTTGCATTTCGTAAGGCTTGCCGCTTTCACGGCCCACGCCAGAGCGCAGGTCATTGACTTTGAGGATGCGAATGATGGATTGCATGGTGACTCCAATGAGCAGGCCGTCAGGCCAGTTAAAAAAGGCCCAAACAGGCCGATAGCACTCAGTAACTAAACAAACAGTACGGAGTGAAAAATGAGCGAATTGCTGAAGCAACTGATGCCTGTCCTTCTGATCGTCACAGTCGGAGCTGTCATCGCCGCCATAGCGAAAGACAAGATGCGGGGCCAACGGGCACCCAAAGAGAAACCGATAGCAAAGCGGCCACTGACAGACCGCGAACAAGCTATGTTTTTCCGCCTACAGCAGGTCTTCCCAGACCATGTAGTGCTGGCACAAGTGAGCTTCGGTGCCTTGCTGAACGCGAAGACCACCGCAGCACGAAACACGTTCGATCGGAAAATTGCTGACTTCGTGCTATGCAGCAAGGCATTCCAAGTGCTGGCTGTAATCGAGCTAGATGACGCAAGCCACAAGGACAGAGGAGCACAAGACGCCGCGCGAGAAAGCTTACTAACCGATGCGGGATATCGGGTGGTCCGATTCAAGAACGTGCCCAATATTGACGAGGCGAAAAGCGCCCTTGCCAAGATCAGCACCACAACCACGCAGAACAGCAGCATAATTGTCTAGCCTTATTGATCTAGACATATTTGTCTAGCCACTAAAGTATAGACAAAGGTGACTACTATGCAATTGGAAAAATTGATTGAAAGCGCAGCAGCAATAGCGGGCAGTCAATCCAAGCTGGCACGGATGCTCGACACGGACGCCAACATCGTGACGGCATGGAAGACGGGCCGCCGCACTTGCTCACCTGAAGATCGCGCCTTGCTGGCGGACATCGCTGGTGTTGATCCAATTGCAGAAATCGCAGAAGCCCTGATTGAGCGTTGCGAGGGCAAGCCAAAAGCCGAGCGCTTGGCCAAGATCTTCCAGAAAGCAAAAGAGCCCCACGAGGGGGCTCTTGAGACTGGCGGAGAGGGTGGGATTCGAACCCACGGTACCTTGCGGTACGCCTGATTTCGAGTCAGGTACATTCGACCACTCTGCCACCTCTCCTGTAACTGGTGCGCGCGTGGTCTACGGCGTAGCCCGCCACTATAGCAGGTATTTCAGCCCTTCAAGAACTCGGCGCCACCCAGATACGGCCGCAGCGCCACCGGCACGCGCACGCTGCCGTCCGCCTGCTGGTGGTTCTCGAGCACGGCCACGAGCGCGCGGCCCACGGCCAGGCCGGAGCCATTGAGCGTGTGCACGAGCTCGTTCTTGCCCTGCGCGTTCTTGAAGCGCGCCTGCATGCGACGCGCCTGGAAGGCCTCGCAGTTCGAGCACGAGCTGATCTCGCGGTAGGTGTTCTGCGCGGGCAGCCACACTTCGAGGTCGTAGGTCTTCGCGGCGCCGAAGCCCATGTCGCCCGTGCACAGCGACATCACGCGGTAAGGCAGCTCGAGCTTTTGCAACACGGCCTCGGCGTGGCCCACCATCTGCTCGAGCGCGTCGTAGCTCTGCTCGGGCGTGGTGATCTGCACCATCTCGACCTTGTCGAACTGGTGCTGGCGGATCATGCCGCGCGTGTCGCGCCCCGCGCTGCCCGCTTCGGAGCGGAAACACGGCGTGTGGCCCGTCAGCTTGATGGGCAGTTGTTCCATCGGCACGATCGTGTCGGCCACCGTGTTGGTCAGCGTCACTTCCGATGTGGGGATGAGGTACCACTTGCTGTCCGACGCTTCGCCATCGCCCGATGTGACGTGGAAGAGGTCCTGCTCGAACTTGGGCAACTGGCCCGTGCCCTGCAGCGCCTTGGCCTGCACCAGGTAGGGCGTGTAGCACTCGGTGTAGCCATGTTCCTGCGTTTGCGTGTCGAGCATGAACGCGGCCAGGGCCCGATGCAGGCGGGCGATCGGGCCCTTCAGGAAGGTGAAGCGCGAGCCCGAGAGCTTGGCGCCCATCTCGAAATCGAGGCCCAGCGGCTCGCCCACATCGACGTGGTCTTTCACGTCGAAGGCGTAGGTCTGCGGCGTGCCCCAGCGGCGCACTTCGATGTTGCCGGATTCGTCCGAGCCCACGGGCACGCTGTCGTGCGGCAGGTTGGGCACGGCCAGCAGCATGGCGGCCATGTCGGCCTGGATGACGTCGAGGCGCTCGGCGCTGGCCTTGAGCTCGTCGCCGATGCCGCCCACTTGCGCCATCACGGCCGAGGTGTCTTCGCCCTTGCCCTTGAGCATGCCGATCTGCTTGGACAGGCTGTTGCGCTGGGCCTGCAGGTCTTCGGTCCGGGTCTGAATGGTCTTGCGCTCGGCCTCGAGTTCGCGAAAGCGCGCTTCGTCCAGGTAAGGCTGGGGGTTCTTGCGCTTGGCCAGTCGTGCGAGCACGTTGTCGAGGTCTTTGCGCAGCAGGGCGATGTCGAGCATGGTGTGGTGAAGGACGTTTTTTGAGAGGGGTCGGCCACAAGCTTATCAAGCCGCGCCGGACAGATTGGTGAAGATCTGGTGGAATTCAGAGCGTGCCGCGCTCCGTGGGCAAAGGCCGGTCGAGCCCCGTGCCGCCAAGGCCTTTGGGCAACGGGAAGCGCACATGCTCTTCCACGCCCTGCATGCGGCGCACGGACACCGCGCCCAGCACACGCAGGCGCGCGATCACCTGCTGCACGAGCACGTCGGGCGCGGAGGCGCCGGCGGTCAGGCCCACGCGCGCGCGGCCGTCGAACCAGCCTTCCTGCAGGTCTTCAGGGCAGTCGACCATGTAGGCCGGCGTGCCCAGGCGCTCGGCCAGTTCGCGCAGGCGGTTGCTGTTCGAACTCGTCGGGCTGCCCACCACGATGACCACGTCCACCTGCGGCGCCATGATCTTGACGGCGTCCTGGCGGTTCTGCGTGGCGTAGCAGATGTCCTGTTGCTTGGGCTCGCGGATCTGCGGGAAGCGCTGCTTGATGGCCTGCAGGATGGCGGCGGCGTCGTCCACGGACAAGGTCGTCTGCGTGACCACGGCCAGCTTGCTCGGGTCGCTCACCTGCACGCGCGCCACGTCGTCTTCGTCCTCGACGAGGTAGATGCCATCGGACAGCTGCCCCATCGTGCCTTCGACCTCCGGGTGGCCCTTGTGCCCGATCATCACGAACTCGTAGCCTTCGCGGCGCAGTTTGGCCACCTCGATGTGGACCTTGGTGACCAGCGGGCAGGTGGCATCGAAGATCTGAAAGCCCCGCGCATCGGCCTCGCGGCGCACCTCCTGGCTCACGCCGTGGGCGCTGAAGATCAGCGTGGCGCCGGGCGGCACCTCGGCCAGGTCCTCGATGAAGATGGCGCCCTTGGCCTTGAGGTCGTTGACCACATAGGTGTTGTGCACGATCTCGTGGCGCACGTAGATGGGCGCGCCGAACTGCGCCAGCGCGCGCTCGACGATCTCGATGGCACGGTCGACGCCGGCGCAAAAGCCGCGGGGCTCGGCCAGCAACACATCCTGCACTTCGCTCATGGCTTGGCCTTGCGTCATCACAGCACGCCGATCAGCAGCACTTCGAAAGTGACGGGCTGACCGGCCAGCGGGTGGTTGAAATCGAAGAGCGCCCATTGGCCATCGTCGGCCATGTCGCGCACGACGCCGGCGAAAGCGCCCTGCCCGTCGGGCGTGGGGAACTGCACCACGTCGCCCACGCTCCAGGTTTCATCGGGGTCGCCCAGGTCGCGCAACAGCGAAGTGGCCACCTTCTGGATCATCTCGGGGTTGCGCGGGCCGAAAGCCTCGCCGGGTTCGAGTTCGATCGTGGTGCGCGAGCCCTCGGCCAGGCCCAGCAGGCGCGCCTCCAGCGCAGGCGACAACTCGCCCGAGCCGAGCGACAGCGTGGCGGGCTTGTCGTTGAAGGTATTGACCAGGTCGCCGCCATCCGGGCCGGCCAGGCGGTAGTGCAGCGTCAGGAAGGAGCCAGGGGCGACGGTAGGAACAGCGTGGGTCATGTTGAGACACACCCATGAGAAGGCACCCTTCAGGCGGCACCCTTCAGCGGGATGGGGTTGTGGGATCAGGAAAACGACAATTTTAGGATTGAGAAGCAACTTCGGGGAAACAAAACCATGAAAGACCTGCCCGCGGCCCTGCGCCCGCGCGAAAAACTGCTGGCCCAGGGGCCTGCCGCGCTGGCCGATGCCGAACTGCTCGCGCTGCTGTTGCGCACGGGCATGAAAGGCCTGGGTGTATTGCAACTGGCGGAAAAAGTGCTGCAGGACCTGGGCGGCCTGGGCGGGCTGCTGCAGGCGCAACCGGCCCAGTTGAACCGCGTCAAGGGCCTTGGCCCGGCCAAACGGGCCGAATTGATGGCCGTGATGGAGATGGCGCGCCGCAGCATGACGGGACGCCTGCAGTCTCAGCCGGTGTTCAACTCACCGCAAATGGTCAAGGACTATCTGCAGATCCGGCTGGGCGCCCTGCCCCACGAGGTCTTCACCGTGCTGTTCCTCGACGCGCAGCAAAGGCTCATCGCCTGCGAAGAGCTGTTCAGAGGCACGCTGACGCAGACCAGCGTCTACCCGCGCGAGGTGGTCAAACGCACACTGGAGCACAACGCCGCCTGCGTCATCCTGGCGCACAACCACCCATCGGGCGTGCTGGAGCCTTCGCGCGCCGACGAGTTGCTCACGCAAACGCTCAAGAGCAGCCTGCAGCTGGTGGACGTGCGGGTGCTGGACCATTTCGTGGTGAGCAGCCACGGCACGCTGTCGTTCGCCGAACGAGGTTTGATGCCGGCGTGACACACTGGCGGCGAGGCGCCACTGATACAGGTCAAGACGTCCGGTAACGTCTTGATATTGATGTAGGCTTGCCACTTGTGAGCCAAGCCAACAAGCCCTCCGCCAACACGACGCTGCGCGACTTTGCCGACTTGAAGCGCGCGCTCAAGGACGCCGCCAAGGAAGCGGCCGCGCGCGCTGAAAAGGAAAAGGCCGATCGGGCCAAGCGCGAAGCCACGCAGCGTTCGAAAGAAGCCGACAGCGCCATGTTCAAGCGGACCGTGGGGCAGGTGCATGGCCTGCCCGATACCGGCCGCGTCGACATCCGCCAGGCGCGGCCTCAGCCCATCCCGGCCAGCCGCCACCTCGATGAAAAGGCCGTGCTGCACGAATCGTTGTCGGACGAGTTCGATGTCGAGAGCCTGCTGGAAACCGATGAATCGCTGTCGTGGCGCCGGCCCGAGATCGGCATCGACGTGGTGCGCAAGCTGCGGCGCGGCGTGTGGGCCCTGCAAGGCGAGCTCGACCTGCACGGCCTGCGCACCGACGAGGCCCGCGAGCAGATGAGCCTGTTCATGCGCGACGCGCAGCTCAAGGGCCTGCGCTGCGTGCGCATCGTGCATGGCAAGGGCCTGGGCTCGCCGGGCAAGCAGCCCGTGCTCAAGGACAAGGTCAAGCGCTGGCTCGTGCAGAGCGACCGCGTGCTGGCCTTCGTGCAGGCGCGTGCCGACGAGGGCGGCCTGGGCGCGGTGGTCGTGCTGCTCAACCCAGGCAAGGGCGCTTCGCCTGCCGCCGCGGGCTGAGCCCACAGCCCGCACACCCGCACACCCGATCACACGCCTTTGTTGCGCATCCAGTCGGCGGTCTGGAAGAAGGCCTGGTTCAGGCGCTCGGCCAATTCGGGGTCCACGTCCGTGTCGGCCATCGCCTGCTTCATGCACGCCAGCCACTGGTCGCGCTCCTTGATACCGATGGCGAAAGGCAGATGGCGCGCCCGCAGCCTCGGGTGGCCGAAGCGCTCGATGTACAGATTGGGGCCACCCAGCCAGCCGCTGAGGAACCAGTAGAGCTTGTCGCGTGCTTCGGTGAGCGTGCTGCCGTGGGCCTGGCGCAGCTCGGTGTAGGCGGGCTCGAGGTCCATCAGGTCATAGAAGCGGTCGACGAGGATGCGCACGCGCGCATCGCCACCGAGCCATTCATAGGCCGTGGTGGCTTGTTCGGGGTTCTGGTCTTCGGATTCGGGCATGGCGACACTGTAATGCCGCCCGCATGGCACAGGCGGGCGCCGGCACGTTCACTTGAGGGACGCCGATGGGCGTCAGCCGCTTCGGGCCAGCAGGCGCGTGGCCACCTGCACCACGCCTTGCGAGGCGGCGCAGCCCGGGTGCAGCTCCAGCAGCAGCTGGCGCTTTTGCACGGCCTCGCGCACGGCCGAGTCCAGCGGCACATCGCCCAGGAACATGAGCTTGGGCGACACGCCCGAAGGCCCTTGCACGAAGCGCTCGACCACCTGCTGCAGCTGGTTGCAGATGCTGCGGCCATCGCCCGCGCGGCCCACCTGGTTGACCACGAGGTGCAGGTGCTCGCGCGATTGCTGCGCCGACAGCACCTTGATCGTCGCGTAGGCATCGGTCATGGAGGTCGGCTCCGGCGTGGCCAGCACGATCACCTCGTGGGCCATGGAGACGGCGTACAGCACAACATCGGAGATGCCCGCGCCCGTGTCGATCAGGATCACGTCGAAGCGCGGCTTGACGGCTTCGAAGATGTTGACGAGCTGCTCCCGCACCTCGGGTGTCAGGCGCGAGTACTCGACCAGGCCCGAGCCCGCCAGCAGCACCGAGAAGCCGCCCGGCGCGGGCAGGATGGCCTCTTCGAGCTGCGCCTTGCCCGTGAACACGTCGTGCAGCGTGATCTTGGGGTAGAGGTTGAGGACGACGTCGAGGTTGGCCAGGCCCAGGTCGGCGTCCAGCACCAGCACCTTCAGGCCCTGGCGCGCCAGCGCGGCGGCCAGGTTGGCGCTGAAGAAGGTTTTGCCAACGCCACCTTTGCCGCTGGTGATCGCCACCGTGCGAGCCAGTCGGACGGTGGGGGCTGGGGTGGTGGTTTCTGGAGCAGACATGGACGCCATCATTCCGTGGTTTTCGGCACGGACGCATCCGCACCTGAGTCCGAATTCGAGTCAAATTGCCCGAAGCCGCTGAACAGCATGCCCTTCTCTTCCGCGCTGACGATGGTCAGCGGCGGCATCTCCAGGCAGGTGCGGTTGCGGCCCTCGGTCTTGGCCCGGTAAAGCTGCTGATCGGCGCGCTCGCCCCACAGGGTGGCGGAGGAGCGCACCCACTGGGGCGCGAACGCGCCGCCGATGCTGACGGTCACGCTCAACTGCTGCCCGCCGATGATGGCGACCGGCTTGTTCGCGATTTTCTGGCGGATGCGCTCGGACACCGTCTGGCCGAAAGCGGGCGGACAGTTGGGCAGGATGATGGCGAACTCTTCGCCGCCGACACGCGCGACGAGGTCCATGGGGCGCACACACTCTTGCAGGCAGTCGGCGACGGACTTGATGACCTCGTCGCCGGCGGCATGGCCCCAGGTGTCGTTGACCTTCTTGAAGTGGTCGATGTCGGCCACGAGCAGGAGCGCGGGCTCGCCCACGCGGGCGACGCGGTCGATCTCGCGGGCCACGGCGGCTTCGAAGAGGCGGCGGTTGGCCAGGCCCGTGAGCGCATCACGGCTGGACACTTCGCACAGGCCATCGATCACGGCCTGCAGCCAGGCGTCCGAACCGGACACCAGTTCGGCAGGAACCGCCCACCCCGCCTGAGCCAGGAGGTTCAGTGCCTTGTCCAGGCGCAGCCCGTGCAGGGCCTGGGCGCCGTCCATCAGGGCCGCGGGTGCGAGGTCAGTCGAAGCGATGGCAGAACTCCCCCAGGGAGTGGGTACTGCTTTCTAGTCTAGCAGCCACAACTTCGGCGCCAGGTGAAAAAAATCACCAAACGGGCCAATTCTTGTGTGCCTGACGCCTGCGGGGTACACCCGGCTCAAGGTCGCATGAATCCGTGTCGATATGTCAAAGCAGGCCTCGCCTGCCCCGCGACGATCATTTGCCACCCGACATGAGCCCTGCCGCCCTCGACACGCTGAACATGGTCACCGACCGTGAGTTCGACTTCCACCCCAGGGACTTCGCCCGGGTGCGATCGCTCATCTACGACCGCGCCGGGATCAGCCTGCACGAGGGCAAGCAGGCCATGGTCTACAGCCGCCTGTCGCGCCGTTTGCGTGAAACAGGTCACACATCGTTCGAGACCTACCTGCGCTGGCTGGAAAGCGGCACCGGCGCGCAGACGGAGTGGCAGGAGTTCGTCAACTGCCTGACGACCAACCTGACCTCGTTCTTCCGCGAAGAGCACCACTTCCACACGCTGACCGACTGGCTGCGCGCCCGCAACGGCCAGCCCACGCGCATCTGGTGCGCGGCCTCGTCGACCGGCGAAGAGCCTTATTCACTGGCGATCACGGTGGCCGAGACGATGGGCCTGCATGCGCCCGTCAAGATCGTGGCCAGCGACATCGACACCAATGTGCTGACGACGGCCTCGCGCGGCGTGTACGACGCCAATGCGCGCGGGCTGACGCCGCAGCACCTGCGCAACTACTTCCTCAAGGGCAAGGCGGGCAACGCGGGCAGCATCCGCGTCAAGCCCGAGCTGTCTCGCATGATCGAGTTCCGCCCGTTCAACCTGATGCAGACGAGCTGGCAGCTGGGCGACGCGTTCGACATCGTCTTTTGTCGCAACGTGATGATCTATTTCGATGCGCCGACGCAGCGCAAGGTGCTCGAGCGGATCCACGGCGTGATGAAACCGAAGGGCCTGCTGTTCGTGGGCCATTCGGAAAACTTCACCGAGTCCAAGGACCTGTTTGCCTTGAAGGGCAAGACGGTCTACGACAGGGTTTGATGGCGCGACAAGACAAGGACAACCAGATGATGAGCACCACTCCGAGCAGCGCCCCCCGCGGCGCGCCGCCGCCACTCGCGGGCGGCCTGGTGGGCCAGCGCACCGAGCGTCTGGCCCGGCTCAAGGCACGCGTGGCCAAGCCCGGTGAAGCCTCGTTCTTCTTTTTCGATGCGCACTTCCAGTCGGAAGCCGTCAAGATCCTGCCGGGCGAGTACTTCGTGTTCAACGAGGACATCCTGATCATGACCACGCTGGGCTCGTGCATCGCCACCTGCCTGTGGGACCGCCAGGCCAGGATCGGCGGCATGAACCACTTCATGCTGCCCGACAACAACGGCGGCGGCGGCGACTCGGGACGCTACGGCTCGTTCGCGATGGAACTGCTGATCAACGAGATGATGAAGATGGGCGCCTCGCGCATGACGATGGAGGCGAAGGTCTTCGGCGGCGGCGCGGTGATCAGCGGCATGAACACGATCAACGTGGGCGAGCGCAACACGGCCTTCGTGATGGACTACCTCAAGACCGAGCGCATCCCCGTCGTGTCCAAGGACGTGCTGGAGATCTACCCGCGCAAGGTCTGCTTCCTGCCGCACAGCGGCAAGGCCATGGTCAAGCGCCTGGCCCCGACCAATCCGGACGCCATCATCCAGCAAGAACGCATGGCGGCCCAGAAGGTGGTGCCGGTGTCGACGGCTGGTGGCTCGATCGACCTGTTCTGATGCTGACAATCGAAAGCGGAGAAGCAACATGGCCAAGACTCGCGTGATCGTGGTGGACGACTCCGCATTGGTTCGGTCGATGCTGACCGAGATCATCAATCGCCAGCCCGACATGGAGTGCATCGGCGCGGCGGCCGACCCGCTGGTGGCGCGCGAGATGATCCGCAACATGAACCCGGACGTGATCACGCTGGACGTCGAGATGCCGCGCATGGACGGCATCGACTTCCTGTCGAAGCTGATGCGGCTGCGGCCGATGCCCGTGGTGATGGTGTCGACGCTGACGGAGCGCGGCGCCGACGTGACGCTCAAGGCGCTGGAACTGGGCGCCATCGACTTCGTGGCCAAGCCCAAGATCGGCGTGGCCGATGGGTTGCGGCAGCTGTCGGATGACATCACCGACAAGATCCGCGTGGCCTCGAAGGCCCGTATCCATCGGCTGCACACGCCTGCGGGCGCGGCGCCCGTGACATCGGCATCGGTGCCTTCATCGGCCGGCGCACCCAAGCCAGCGGCAAGCCCGGTCGTGTCCAGTCTGGGCCGTCTGTCGACCGAGAAGATCATCTTCATCGGCGCATCGACCGGCGGCACGGAAGCGACCAAGGAGGTGCTGGTGACGCTGCCCGCTGATGCGCCGGCCGTGGTCATCACGCAGCACATGCCGCCGGGCTTCACGAAGAACTATGCGGCGCGCCTGGACGGGCTGTGCAAGATCCGCGTGCAGGAAGCGCGCGATGGCGAGCGCATCCTGCCCGGCCACGCCTACATCGCACCGGGCGGCATGCACCTGAGCGTGGAGCGCTCGGGCGCCAACTACCTGGCCCGCGTGCGCGATGGCGACCCGGTGAACCGCCACAAGCCCAGCGTGGAGGTGCTGTTCAAGTCGGCGGCACAGGTGGTGGGGCCCAATGCCATCGGCATCATGCTGACGGGCATGGGCGCGGACGGCGCCAAGGCCATGCGCGAGATGCGCGATGCGGGCGCCTATTGCGTGGCGCAGGACGAGGCCAGTTGCGTGGTCTTCGGCATGCCGCGCGAAGCGATCGCCGCGGGCGCCGTGCAGGAGGTGCTGCCGCTCAACAAGATCACAGCGCACCTGATGGACCACCTGCGTGCCACGGTGGGCCAGGCGCTCAGCCGCGTCTGACCTGCGTGCGTTGCGAGCCCGTGATCAAGGACGGCCCACGAAGAGCATGAGCGTGGGCCCGATCTTCGGGCTGTTCAGGATGGCCAGGTAGACCGGGCCGAAGGCCGTGTCGCCCCCCAGGTAGAGACTCATGCCCGTTTTCTTGCGGCCCTTGCCGACTTCATCGGGCTTGTCCCAGGCATTGCCGAGTTCGAGGCTGGTGCCCACGAACAGGCCACGCGTGAGCGCCATGTTGGCGAGGCGGCCGTAGTAGCCCAGGCGCACCAGCGCGATCTGCTGGCCGCTGACCTGGAAGGGCGCGTAGCCCGACAACTGCTGGAAGCCGCCCAGGCCGTAGCGCGGGATCTCCGGGTTCGCGCCGTCGGACAGGCCCAGCCTGCCGTACACATTGACCGTGTGGACACCCCAGGTCTTGACGGCCTGGCCTTGGAACTCGAAGTGCCGCACGCGGCCCTCGGGGCCGTCGGAATCGCCCCGGCGCACGGAGTGGCCCTGCATCCAGTTGCCCTCGAGACGCCAGCCCTTGGTCGGGAAGAAGGCGTGGTCGAGCTGGTCGAACACGCCCTTGATGTGCCAGCCCTGCTCGCGCCAGCGCGAGACGTCGCCCTGGTCCGTCGCCAGGCGCGTCGTGGCCAGCGCGTTGGACTCGAGCGTGGTGCCGTCGCGCCAGGCCTCGTCGATGAGGCCGACGCGCCATTCGCCCAGCTCGCGCCAGTTGATGCCCGCGTCCAGGCTCAGTGTGGTGATGCTGCGCTCGATCTCGGCGGCGAGCTCGCCGTCCGGGTCCTGGTGGTACTGCAACGTGCGCCGCTGGCTGGACGCGCCGGCCGACATGAAGCCGCTGAGGCCGTCGGGCAGGCGCCAGTTCATGGGGCGGTAGAGCTCGGTGCCCAGCAGCGGCGCCGTGCCCAGCCGCAGGAAGTTGCGCCACTCGGTGCCGGCGTTGTCGAGCCAATGCCGGTTGTGCACGAGCTTGAGGTTGAAGGTGCTGCGGCCGCGGTTGTCGGCGCTGAAATCAAGGCCCAGCTGCAGATAGTCGGGACCCCAGCTCTTGTCCTTGAGGTCGAAGACCAGGCCCTCTTGCCCGTCGGGCGTGCGCACGAGGCGGTAGTCGGTGCCCTGGTAGTCGCCCGAAGCGGCCAGCACGGTGATGTCGCGCTCGGCCTTGGCGATGTCGAACACGTCGCCGGGTTGGGTCAGCAGGATGTCGGGACGGTACTCGGGATGGGTGATCTGCGAACCCTCGAACTTCACGAAGCTCAATGGCGGCGCGGGCGCCATCACGCGTTGCGCGCGCTGCGCCTTCCACTTGGCGTAGTCGGCTTCACTGAGCTTGAGGTCCTGCATGCGCAGGACCATCGCCTCGGCCTGCGCCTCGCCCAGGTTCATGAACTCGGCGGCGCGGTCGAAGTCGGCGGCCGTCAGGTCATGCAGGTCGGGCGCGATCAGCACGTCCTGCGGCGTCAGGCTGGCCAGGCTCTGGCGCACGTTCTGCTCGGTCAGGATGTTGATCATCTGCGCGGTCACGCCCGTGAGCGTCGTGAGCATCGCGCGCTTGGACAGGGGCGTGCCGATGTTGACGACGATCAGGCGCTGCGCGCCCATCTGGCGGGCCACGTCGACCGGCGTGTTGTCGACCAGGCCGCCATCACCCAGCAACCGGCCGTTGACCTCGACCGGCGCGAACACGCCCGGCACGGACATGCTCGAACGCAGCGCCGTGGCCAGGTCGCCATCCTGCAGGACCAGGGCCTGGCCGGTTTCCATGTCGGTCGCCACGGCGCGGAACGGCGTGGGCAACTGGTCGAAGTTCTTGAACTTGCGCGTGGACAGGGTCAGGCGCCGCAGGTGCGACTCGAGCCCCCGGCTGGAGATGGAGCCGACAGGCGCTTTGAGGCCGTCCCTGCCGATGCCGATCTCGAGCAGCGGCGAGACCTCGAAGTCCTGCTCCTTGCGGCGCTGCGTGAGCTCTTGTCGGTCGACGCGGCTGGCGAACACATTGCCCCAGTCGAGCTTGCGCACCTCGGCCTCGACATCGACCGCCGACATGCCGCTGGCATACAGCCCACCCACGATCGCGCCCATGGACGTCCCGGCGATCACGTCGACGGGGATGCGCTCGCGCTCCAGCACCTTGAGCACGCCCACGTGCGCCAGGCCGCGCGCGCCGCCGCCCGACAGCACCAGGCCGATGCGGGGCCGGTTGGGCGGCACGGGCGGGTTGGTCTGTGTCGAGGCGGAGGCCGGCGTTTCGGGCACCTGCTGCGCCTGACCTTCGCCCGCCAGCAGCACCAGGGCCAGGCCCACCAGGGCGAGGCGCAGGCTGAAGCGGTGGCGAATGGCATGGCGGATGGGCATGAGAAACATTGTGCCGTGTCAACCCCGGCGGCCGCCCAAGTGCCGCGCCAGCACCACCTTGATGTGGATCAGAGCAGACAAATAAGCCCGATCTGAAGGCCCACCGAGATGTGCGGCAAGATGCGGGCTGCCGCCACATCCCGCAGATGCCCTCGCCATGAATGCCGCCACCGAAGACTGGATCGCCCTGGGATCGACCATCCTGATGCTCGTCGGCTACGAGGCCCTGCTGCACCGCCGCTCGCGCGCGCACCCGCCTCAAATCTCGCGCTCGGCCCACATGCTGCTGCGCCGGCAATGGGTGCAGGCCCTGTCCACCCAGCCCGGCTCCGAGATCCTGGCCGTGCAGGCCTTGCGCAACTCGCTGATGTCATCGACCATCACGGCCTCGACAGCGGCCATCATGCTGATGGGCTGCATGACGCTGGCCGCCTCTTCCGGCACCGCGCTCATGCGCCCGCTGCTGCAAGGCGCGCTCGACGGCGGCCTCAAGCTGCCCCTGATGCTGGCCACGCTGTTCGCCACCTATGTGTGCTCGGCCATGTCGATGCGCTACTTCAACCACGCGGGTTTCGTGATGTCGCTGCCCGTCGGCTCGGACACGCGCCAGCACTATGAGCCGATGTGCCTGGAATACGTGCGGCGTGGCGGCGTGCTGTATGGCTGGGGCCTGCGTTGCTTCCTGTTCATCGCGCCGCTGATCACGGGCCTGATCATGCCGCTGCTGATGCCCGTCACGGCCCTGATGCTGATGGCCTTGCTGCGCATCTTCGACCAGGCCGGCCCGACCGCGGCAGCCTGATCCACGCGGGACGCCACGCCGCTCAAGCCAGCAAGCCGTACAGCATGGTCGCACGCACGTTGACCAGCATCGGCGTCACGCCCGCCAGGTGAGCCAGGCTCTGCGCGATGCGGGCCAGCAGCACATAAGGCGCAGCGAAGGGCTGCCCCGCGTCCATGCCGTGGGCGACTGCCCTCTTCCCACGCTGAAGATGCGGTAGGTGACCACGCCTGCGACCAGCAGAAGCGTCCAGGCGGCGAAGCCCGCAACCACGAAAAAGGGCCGCATCGCTGCGGCCCTTTCGATTGGCGCTTGGCTGGTTCAGCCAGGCAGGCCAGGCATCACATGCCCATGCCGCCCATACCACCCATGCCGCCCATGTCGGGCATGCCACCGGCAGGCGCGTCGTCCTTCGGTGCTTCGGAGACCATGCACTCGGTCGTCAGCATCAGCGAGGACACCGAAGCGGCGTTCTGCAGGGCTGTGCGCGTGACCTTCGTCGGGTCCAGGATACCCATTTCGATCATGTCGCCGTAGGTGTCGTTGGCGGCGTTGAAGCCGTAGTTGCCCGAACCGTTCAGCACGGCGTTGACGACCACGGAAGGCTCGCCACCGGCGTTGGCCACGATCTCGCGCAGCGGCGCTTCGATGGCTTTCAGGACCAGCTTGATGCCGGCGTCTTGATCGGGGTTGTCACCCTTGATGGCGCCAGCGGCTTGCTTGGCGCGCAGCAGGGCCACGCCACCGCCAGGCACCACGCCTTCTTCGACGGCGGCACGCGTGGCGTGCAGGGCATCTTCCACGCGGGCCTTCTTTTCCTTCATTTCGACTTCGGTGGCAGCGCCAACCTTGATCACGGCCACGCCGCCGGCCAGCTTGGCCACGCGCTCTTGCATCTTCTCGCGGTCGTAGTCGCTCGTGGCTTCTTCAATCTGGATGCGGATCTGCTTGACGCGGGCTTCGATGTCGGGTGCGGCACCGGCGCCATCGATGATGGTCGTGTTTTCCTTGCCCACTTCGACGCGCTTGGCCTGACCCAGGTCAGCCAGCGTGACCTTGTCCAGCGCCAGGCCCACTTCTTCGGCGATGACCTTGCCGCCCGTCAGGATGGCGATGTCTTCCAGCATGGCCTTGCGGCGGTCGCCGAAGCCAGGGGCCTTCACGGCGACGACCTTCAGGATGCCGCGGATCGTGTTCACGACCAGCGTGGCCAGGGCTTCGCCATCGACTTCTTCAGCGATGATCAGCAGCGGACGGCCGGCCTTGGCCACTTGCTCCAGCGTGGGCAGCAGGTCGCGGATGTTGCTGATCTTCTTGTCGTACAGCAGCACGAAGGGGTTGTCCAGCAGCGCGGCTTGCTTCTCGGGGTTGTTGATGAAGTAAGGCGACAGGTAGCCGCGGTCGAACTGCATGCCTTCGACGACGTCCAGCTCGTTGTTCAGGCTCTTGCCGTCTTCAACGGTGATCACGCCTTCCTTGCCGACCTTGTCCATCGCGTTGGCGATGATCTCGCCGACGTCGGCGTCGGAGTTGGCCGAGATGGTGCCGACCTGGGCGATTTCCTTGGAAGTCGTCGTGGGCTTGGATTGCTTCTTCAGCTCGGCGATCAGGGCGACGACCGCCTTGTCGATGCCGCGCTTGAGGTCCATCGGGTTCATGCCGGCGGCCACGTACTTCATGCCTTCGCGCACGATGGCCTGGGCCAGCACGGTCGCGGTGGTGGTGCCGTCGCCAGCGTTGTCAGACGTCTTGGAAGCGACTTCCTTGACCATCTGGGCGCCCATGTTCATGAGCTTGTCCTTGAGCTCGATTTCCTTGGCCACGGACACACCGTCCTTGGTCACGGTGGGGGCGCCGAAGGAGCGCTCGAGCACCACGTTGCGGCCCTTGGGGCCCAGGGTGACCTTGACCGCGTTGGCCAGGATGTTCACGCCTTCGACCATGCGGGCACGTGCCTCGCCGCCGAAGATGACGTCTTTTGCTGCCATTTTGTATTCTCCGAATTCAGTGGGATGAGGGGGCTGTTGTGCGATGCCTGTGCGTGCCGCTTACTTGGCGACGACGGCGAACAGGTCTTCTTCGCGCATCACGAGCAGTTCTTCGCCGTCGACCTTGACGGACTGGCCCGAGTACTTGCCGAACAGCACGCGGTCGCCCACGGCCACGTTCAGGGCCACGAAGTCGCCCTTGTCATTGCGCTTGCCAGGACCGACGGCGAGCACTTCGCCTTGATCAGGCTTCTCGGCGGCGGCGTCGGGAAGGACGATGCCCGAAGCGGTCTTGGTTTCTTGTTCCAGGCGCTTGACGATCACGCGATCGTGCAGAGGACGCAGTTTCATGGCTACTCCTGTTGTCTCAGGTAGCGAGACATTCGGTTTGACAAATGCTTCGAAGCCGAGCCGGGGCCCGATTTCGAATGGTGGGATGGGGTTGCGGCATCCGGAACCGGATACCGCCGCTCGCCTGAGGCGGAGTGGATGTTAGCACTCAACCTTGGCGAGTGCTAATGATATAGCGACCGAAGGAAAAGTTTCAAGGGGCTGGATGGTGGACTGTTGCTGTCGGGTGCCGTGTCGAAGTTCGTCTAAGTTGGAATTCGTGATCGGCATGGGGATCGCAACTCCAGGTTCGCCTGGCGCCAGTAGGTCGACGGGGCAATCTGCCGCACCTTGCAGATCTACTCGACCTCGTAAATATGGCGATGCCGATCACAAAGTCCCTCAGGACTTCAGACGGCGGTCGAGTTCCGTTTAGGCGAAAAACGCGCAGGCCGATTTGAGGATCTGATTGGCCTGCGCAATGTCTTGTTCTCGCGCTCAAGCGCCTTCAATCGTGCGATCTCGGCTGTCGTCATGTCATATTTGGTGCCCGAATCGATCTCGTGACGCTTGAGTCATTCGTTGAGGGTTTGGGCTTTGCAACCGATCTTGGGCGCAATCGATTCAACGGCAGCCCACAAGGACCGGGTACTCGCCTTGGTGCTCCTGCCCCATGCGTCCTGCAAGAGTTGGAGCCTCCTCAAAATCCGGGGCGACGCAGGATCGCCGACCGAGAAGATGAACATCAGTCACGCAGCCCCCGTCGGCCGCCCCGTTGTCGCGCCCCTGGCCTCAGCCATTCTCACACTCGGTGCGTCGGGCATTAAGAGCCGCCAGAGTGAATATCCAAGACTCCGACCGCCAGCTTTACGAATCCTTTACAAACAATTTGATTCAACCCTAATTACCCCCTTATGGGGGATGACGTGTTGAATACAAAATCCTAGTATGGGCTGCGCATTAAGGTACCAATGAACATACACACCTCGATATCCAGTTCGCTTGATTTTTCGCATACGCATATACGGCGCATGCATTTGCGGCGCTTTTATTCCAAAGAAAATATGATACACAAAAAACAAACATATTGGACATCTCTTGCGGCGCTTGCCCTGTACTTTCTTTTACCGAGCGGTTTTGCCATAGCGGGCAAAGGAGATGTCAGCGTGGCTGCAAATCAAAAGGAAACCCAAACAAGAGAAGTACCCACGGTGACCCCCATAGGGAAAATCAACGTGGACTCAAAGTTTTCCCAGTTTTATGTGAGCAGGCTTGCGTTCAGCCCAGATGGCAAATTCCTGGCGGCAGGAGATGCCGGATCCGCCAACATTGTAATTTTTAATGTTGACGAAAGAAAATCCACATTGGCATTTCAGCCTCTTAATCTTTCGCAAAGGGGCGGAGCTGAACATAACGAGGGTCTTCATTGGGGATCCCAAAGAAAAAATCATATGGAGCCCCGATGGCAGGTTTATTACTTTGGGAGTGGGGCATCCCGGAACTGATAACTACTCTTATCCTATAGAGTTCTGGGATCCTGGTAATGGGCATTTATCAAAAAAACTCTCCGTCACGTCGGTGGATACCGGGGGCTTCAGTCCTGATGGGGCTCTTTTCCTGAGTGCGGACCGAAAGGGGCGCTTCAATGTATACGACACCCAAACTTGGAACGGCGTTGGAGGGAAAGCAGACGAATTTCCCATTGATACCGGTCTCGTGATAACAAACGGGCAAGGTTGGCTAGATAAACAGCACTTTGTTGTATTGGGGGCCTGGGTGGGGAAAAGAGGCGAGCGTCCTCTGATCCAAACGTCAGAAGGTCACGTTTTAGACCATTCGGTTGTCATGCAGAAGATAGACGTCAGCGGCAAAGCGTCACGGGCGACTGCCGTTTTGTTTCCCTTGCCAACGGCAACATCACCTCCTGGCGAGGCGCCATATCAGTGTGAAGATATTCTTGTGGTCCCTGGTGGAAAGTTAATCGCTGCCCTCTGTGGCAGGGGCAGCCAATTTATTATCAAATTTTTTGACGGTGAAACTTTAAAGGGCATTTCTACGTATATCGCCTCGCCAGACTCACACACACGTGCCGGTGAGTTCGGCGCAAGTTTCTCGTCGGATGGGCAATTTTTATTTTTGCTCGCCCATAACAAAAATGACGAAACGGTTCAAAGTGAAATTGTGAGCACGCTCACAGGGAGGCTTGTTGGAAGTTTTCCCTCTGCGGAATCATGGGGTTTAGCAGTAAGCCCAGACGGCCATATTCTGGCAGTCGGGCACAAGGGGAATATCGAATTATTCAATATAAATTAATTAATCAAGGGAAATCATGGCAACTCTCAATACAGTACAAAAAGCAGCGGACATCGTCTACAATGACAATTCATCGAATCAATCCCCCGGGCCTGGATGGGTGGCGATACCTCCGCTTTCCCAAGCCGTTGTAGCAGATACTGGCTATAAAGGAGCGGCGTGGTTGAATACGGCCTCCGGCGAAGTCATCATTGCTGACAGAGGAACCCAACCCACGAACATCAATAATCTCCAGTCTGATGCTGGCATTACTTTTCATAATACATTCAATGCGCAAACATCGGCGAACAACTATGCGCAAGCCGTAGTGGATTACATTTCGCAATTTCACCCCGATGTCACAATCAATCAAATCTACACAACAGGCCATTCGCTAGGGGGTACGGAAGCGCAAGATCAAAACGCTTTCCTGACCAACCAGCTTAATTTTCACAATGTCTCGTCGGTCGTTCTGGATTCACCGGGCGCCACCCTGCCAGGGCAAGGGCAGGACAAGGACTACCACGTTATCAACCTCTATTCCGCAACCGACACCATTCACCTTGCAGGTGGTGACGATCTCGGTGGAACCGTGGAAGTAAAAATGAATACGGGCCCTTCGCAGGCTTCACTTGCAGGGCCCCTTTTGTACTTGGTCAATCCAATCCTTGGTTTGGCTGGGACCGCTTTCAGTGCCTATACGACGCTCACGTCCCACGCCGATGGCCAAGTCATGAATGCAAATTCAATGTCTGCACTTGGCAACATTGATGTGAGAATGCTGGACAAGCTCACGACAGACCAAGCCAATGCATTAGCTCAGATGAGTGCGCACCAGTTTCAAGTCCTCTCCACGGACCAGCAAAATAAACTTTTGCAAATGAGCGCGTCGGATATTCATTCGTTCGTAGCAAGTCAGCCGGCGGATACCCCCATCTACGATGGTTCCGGCTACAACCAATATGGGTACGATCGAAATGGTTACGATATATATGGACGAAATGCCGCGGGTCAGTTGGACAGCAGCGTCGCCACTAACGGCGCGACACATACGCTCACCACGTCCGATGGATCGACGGTGACTTCGGTTATCCAGAAAGATGGCTCAAGTCAAACCACGATCAACGCCTCGAACGGTGCTGTTTATGTATACCAAGCGGATCACAATGGCCAACCCACATCGGTGACAGCAACCCAGGCGGATGGCAGTTCCAGCAAAACATCAATCGATCCGACCACGGGTCAATGGGTCGAATCCCAATCCAATCCAGATGTGTCTGTCGATCAAATTTCGGGCGGCAAGCAGTCCGATCTCAGCAGTCAGATTTCTCACGAGACCAGCATTGCGCCAGGCGTCACCGAAGACGAGCATTACACATCGGGAACCCTCGACAGTCGCGGCATCCTCATTGGCGACGTGACGCAAGACAAACTCAATGCCGTCGGCAATCTGGGAGCGGTCTTCGATACGACCACGGGCTCTCAAGACCCGATCGCATCACAACTTGTGGCCAGCCTTGGCTTCAACCTGAGTGCAGACTTGGCCTCGGGCTTGAACACCGGCTTCATCAGCGCAACGCCTGTCAGCAATGAAATCGTTGTCCCACCGGACTACGGCACCTGGCTGCAAAGTGACATCCAACAAGGAACCGACGATCAAACAGCCGGTGTGACTTACTCACCGCCTTCTACAGCTTATCTAGGCGATCTCGAAGGCAGTGGTGTTGGGGGGGATGGTGGCAGTGGCGGGGACGGAGGCACAGGAGATGGTGGTGACGGCGGCGTAGGTGATGGCGGCAACGGCGACGCGGGCGGCGATGGTGACGCAGGGGGTGATGGCGGAGATGGTGATGCCGGAGGCGACGGCGATGCGGGCGGTGACGGGGGAGATGGCGGCTTTGGTGGTGACGGTGGTGGTGGAGAAGATCCCCTTGTATTGAATCTCGTCGGTCACCAAGTCCACACCACGAACGCGTCGGGCTCGACCGTTTCATTTGACATGGACGCATCCGGGCAGAAGACCAAGACAGGCTGGATCACACCCGACGAAGGGTTCCTGGTTCTGGACAAGAACCATAACGGCGTCATCGACGACATCTCGGAGATGTTTTCGCAATACACCTCCCATACCGCCGGCAGTGGTTTTGCGGCACTCGCGGAGTTGGACAGCAATCACGATGGCGTGATCGACAAGAACGACACGGCCTTCAGCCAGCTCAGAGTCTGGGTGGACAAAAACGCGGATGGCATCAGCCAAGCCACAGAGTTGTTCAGCCTGACGCAGTTGGGCATCACCAGCATTAGCCTGAACAAGACAAGCCGCAATTTGTTCGACAACGGCAATGTCATCCTGAGCGGCAGCACGTTCACACGCAGCGACGGCAGCACCGGTGACGTGGCCGAAGCGTTCTTTGCCCATGGCAATGCATCGACCACACCCACTGTTTTTGTGACGGACCAATCGACCACGGTTCAACTCAAGGATGGCAAGACCGTGGAGGTATTGACCGGCAGCGGCGCGCAGGATGTGAACGCCACACGCAGCGGTGTGGATGTGGTGGTGGGCGGCAATGGTGATGTGCTGAATGCGGGCACTCAGACCAATGCCACCCTGGTGGGCAATGGCGGTGCTACTTTGATTGGCAACACGGGGCAAACCAACTTCGTCGCGAACGGGGCAAGCAATGTTGTCAACACAGGAACCGGCACCAACAAGATAGCGGTCAATGGCAATGCCAACACGGTCAACGCCACGCAAGGCACGGCCACGATCACACTGACGGGGAGCAACAACAAAGTCAATATTGCCTCGAATGACGTGGTGACCCTGGGCGGTACCGGGAATGTCTTGACCACAGTCGCGGGCGCCACCAATGAGCAGTTGACTGTCACAGGGACCGCAACAGCCACCCTCAATGCCGCCTCGATCCACTTGGCGGCGACCGGAAGTCTGACCCTCAATGGCGTCGGGAACAGCATCCTGGAGACAGGCAATGCTTCTCTTCTGGGTTCGGCCTCTGGGGGCGTCCTGTTGGTCGCGGGCACAGGCAACGCGGCCGCGGTGAGTCAGGCGCAGGTCACTGTCGCAAACAGCGCGGTGTTGTCATTGACGGGTACTGGCAACAGTGTGACTGGCGGCACCGCATCCGTCCTGACGATCACGGGTAACGCGAACACCTTGATCTTTGGTACAGGCGGCACGATCAATGTGGCAGGCACAAGTGAGGTATTGACTGCCAACAGCGACACGATCAATCTCGCGGCCAATAGCAGCGCCACCCTCACGGGCAACAGCAACACCATCACGGGGCTGACAGGCGATGTGCTCACGTTGAGCGGCACAGGCACCACGGTGACGCTGGGCACTGGCGGCACGGTCAACCTGGCCGCCAACTCCGGCGCGAAGGTGACGGGCTCAGGGGTACTCATCAACGTCAACGGAAGTGGTGACGCCCTCACTGCCAGCGGTAGCAATATTCATCTGACGCAAGCCAATGAAACGGTGACGATCAACGGCACCAGCAACATCATCACGGCCAGTGCTTCGGGTGACAAGCTGACCACCACTGGCGTAGACGTCATCAATATCGGCGCCAACGTGACGTTGACCTTGACCGGTACAGGCGACAAGATCGCAGGCAGCACCGGCGATACGGTGACCGTCAGCGGCAACAGCGACACCATCACTGTCGGCACAGGCAGCACGGTCAATGCCACAGGTCTGACGGAGGTCATCAATGCGGCCAGCGACACCGTCAATCTGAGCACCAGCAGCAGCGCCACGTTGAACGGCAATGGCAATACCGTCACAGCGGGCAATGGCGACACCGTGACCGTGAACGGCGATACGAACAAGGTCACCTTGGGCGCTTCCAGCACAGTCAACCTGACCGGTGTGGGCGAAGTGCTCAGCGCATCGAATGACACGGTCAATCTGGGTGCCAACACAAGCGTGTCCATCACGGGGACTGGCAATACGGTCAATGTCAATGGCAGCGGCGATACGATCACCGCCGCTGCAGGCACCACCGTGACGCTTTCAGTGGCCAATGAAGCGGTCACCGTTGTTGGCACGGGCGTTTTGATCAAGGTCAATGCGACCGGAGTCAAATTAACCGCCACAGGTGCCGACACCATTACCCTTGGTGCAAGCGCCGGGCTGATCCTGTCAGGTTCGGGTGACACCATCACAGGCACCACAGGTGACACTTTGACGGTCACAGGCAGTGCCAATCAAGTTACCTTGGGAACCGGCGGTACGGTCAACGTCACCGGCACAGGTGAGGTGATCAGCGCTTCAAGTGGCACGCTCAATCTCGGTGCCAACAGCAGCGCAACCTTGTCTGGCGCGGGTAACACCGTCACAGGCACCACGGGCGACACCTTGACGCTGACAGGCAATGTCAACAAGGTCACCTTGGGAGCAGGGGACACGGTCAACGTCACCGGTCTCAACGAGGTGATCAATGCGTCAAGTGGCGCATTGAATGTCGGTGCAAGCAGCACTGTGAACTTGTCTGGCACCGGCGACGTGATCAACCTTAATGGCAGCGGCAGCGCGGTGGCCAGCAATGGCAATACGATCAACCTGACGCTGGCCAACGAAACGGCCACGGTCGCGGGAAGTGCCAATGCCATCAAGGTGAATGCATCAGGAGGCACCTTGAACACGACCGGCGCCAACACGATGACGCTGGGCACCAATGCAGCTCTGACCTTGCTCGGCAGCGGCGACACCATCAATGGCGGCACCGGCGACACCCTCACGCTCAACGGCAACAGCAGTGTCATCAACCTCGGAACAGGCAGCACGGTCAATGCCACAGGTACCGGGGAGGTCGCCAATGTAAGCAGCGGCACCTTCAATCTGGGAGCCAACAGCAGCGCCACCGTGACGGGGACGTACGAAGCCATTCGCGTCAACGGAAGCGGTGACACGGTCACGACGAACAGCAACACCGTGACGCTCACCAACGCCAATGAAACCGTGACAGTGAGTGGCAACGCCGACACAGTCTCCGGCGCCACCGGTGAATCGGTGACCCTGAATGGCAACACCGGCAAGATCACCTTGGGAACGGGTAGCACGGTCAATGTCACCGGCATGGGAGAGTCGATCAACGTCAGCAGTGGCACCCTGAGCCTTGGCGCAAACACCACCGCCACGGTGACAGGCACCAGCGAGGCAATCCATGTCACAGGCAATGGCGACACCATCGCGACCAACAACAATGTCATCACATTCTCTCCCGGTGTGACCGCCACGGTGACCGGCACGGGCAATACCATCATTCACCAGACTGCGGCGGCAAGCAGTGTCGCCGGAAGCGGGCACGGCCTGGCGGGTACGGATGCCGTGGTGCAGGCCGAGTTGAATCGACCTATCGGTTCTGTGGCGCAATACGACCTTCAGCATGGTCAGATCCAGGCGGCGGTTGCGGCCGAGCAAAGCCGTCATGAGTCCGCCCAGCAAGCGGCGCTGCAGGCCTATGTGCCAGGTCAGCACAACGCAACGGTCTTGGAAGGCCCCACCTGGGATGCATCCAAGCCCGTGACCTGGAGTTTGGCGACAAGCCGTGGCACGCCCGATGCGCCGTTCAGTGACTACATTGGCGCTGAGCAAGAACAGCTGGTGCAGTCCGCGTTTGATGCTTGGGGCAAAGCTTCAGGCCTCACCTTCAAAGAGGTGCCTGATTCGGCGTCGTCCGACATCCGCTTCGGATGGGGCGACTTTGAAACGCCAACAACGGGGGTCGTGGGATTCACAAGCTACCAATCCCAGGATGGTCAATTCCAGCAGGGCACCATCGTCAGGCTGGAGGATCCCAAGGAAGACCCAATGTCCATTGGTTCGGACGGGCAAAGCACATACGGCGGCACGCCAGCCACCGTGTATCAGACGCTGCTCCACGAGATCGGACACGCCATCGGTTTGGCCAGTGACGCGGACCCGCATTCGATCATGAACTACCGGTTGACCGACAGCAATCGCCAACTGGATGCCAATGATGTGTCGGGGGCAAGCGGACTGTATGGGGTGACTGCCGCAAGCGATGGCGGTGGCGCATCCGGTGTGAACCAATTGGTCCAAGCCATGGCTGCGTTCTCACCGGCTGGTTTCATCGGCGAGCCAAGACCAGGCTTGACCGCTCGACATGGTGCTGGTGATCCCTTACTCTTTACGCTGCATCATTGATACGGACTGAGTCAGGACACAGGAAAGGGAGCTGCATAAGTTCCCTTTCCTTCTATTTCATTTGAATCTTCACCGATATGGATCACACCGCCCTCCTCGACCTGCACGAAGTCAAGCCGGACACCGCATCCTCTATGGAATCGGAGGCTGTGTCTGAGCCGCAAATCGCCCTGCAGTATTGGCGGCAAGGGCTTGGGCTGCACAAGCAGGGCGAACAGCGGCAAGCCATTGCGCAGTTCGCGATGGCGGGTGAACATGCCGCCCGCTCACATGGGCGCCAAGGCAGTGCAGATACGCTCACCCGCGCTTTGATCAAGGAAAGCATCACCAGCCTTGGCATGCATTTTCAAGCGCAAGGCAAGACGCTCATCGCGCCGAGTGGCAAGCATCAGAAATGGTTGATCGACCTCAGAAGCGTGTTCATGCACGCCCCGACGCTTGAACTGATCGTCCGCGCTTTCTGGGACCGCTTCCAGCATGCGCCGGCCTTTCAGGTCGCAGGCATGGAGACCGCCGCCATCCCCTTGCTGACGGGCATCTTGCTTGGCGCACCCAAAGACCGTCACGTCAACGGCATCATCATTCGCAAAGACAGGAAAAGCTATGGCCTGGGCAATGCGCTGGAAGGTCAGGCGACCGGAGAACCGGTCATCTTGATAGACGATGTCATGAATTCGGGCAAGAGCGCCGAGAAGGCCCGGGTGGTGCTAGAACAAGCGGGCATGCAGATCGCCGACATGTTCGTCGTGGTGGATTACCGCTCCCAGGCAGGCATCCAGTGGCGCCATGACAGGCAGATCAAGACCCACACGCTGTTCAATCTGGTGGACTTTGGCTTGTCGCTGACTAGCGATCCATTGCCACTTCAGCAGCAGTACCGCGAATGCTGGAAGACCGCCGTAGCGGGAGGCTATCCCTATCACGTTGTCCCGAAATCAGCGCCACTGCTCGTGAGCGACACGATCTACAGAGGCTGTGATGCGGGCAAGATGCACGCCTTCGATGCGCAGACAGGCGCCGTCAAATGGGCATATGAAGCGCTGCAAGGCACGTCCCGCAAAGGCATATGGTCCTGCCCGATCGTGCACGAAGGGCGGCTTTATTTCGGGGCGTACAACGGCGCGGTCTATTGTCTCGACGCCGAAACCGGTAGCGAGATATGGGTCAGTACGCTGGGCGATTGGGTGGGCGCTTCTCCGCTGGTGGTGCCTCAACACAACTTGCTGTTCATCGGGATCGAGTCAGAGCGGCCCTGGGCCCAAGGCAGTCTGGTCGCGCTCGATCTGTCCGACGGCAAGAAGGTATGGGAGTTGTTCGTCAAGAAATACCAGCATGGCTCGGCCGCATATTGGCAGGGCGGCGATTTGGTCATGTGGGGATCGGCGGATCATGAAACGCTGGCCATAGAGCCCCGCTGCGGCAAAGTGGCGTGGTCGTTTCCAACAGTGCGTTCGGTCAAAGGTGCACCCGCCATCGATGAGCAAAGAGGCCTGGTCGCTTTCGCCTCGTTCGACAAACACATCTACGTCGTGGATGCGGCCACGGGGCAGCCGCGCCTCCAGTACGAGACCGGGGACCTTTGCTACACGACGCCTCTTTTTGTCAATGGCAGGCTGTTTTGCGGATCCGGTGACCGGCACCTGTATGTTTTTGACATGAACGACATGACGCTGCTCAAAAAGATCGATCTGGGTTCACGTGTCTATGCTGCGCCAGTCCTCGTGCAAGACCGCATCATGGTGGGAACCACAGGCGGCAAGGTCTACGAATTCGACAGCGACACCTTGGCCAAAAGAGGCTGTCTTCAGGTGCCGGATGCCGTGACAAACGCCATTGCGGCGTCCCCGGATGGGCGTCACGTTTACGTCTCGACCTATATGAATCACCTGTACGCCTTCGAGCGTCTTCAGGCCCAACCCAAACCGCTGCGCCACTTCACCAAAATGGCGGTCGACATTCCGCTTGAGGCCATGGTGCAGGAGCTGGAGAACAACGCGGCGGCATGGCAAGTGAACACGCGACGACAAAGCACCATTGCATGCCAAAGAGAGACCGAGTCGATCTTCCTCCGAAGCGCTCGCAAGCTCGCCGAAGGTGAGCGCATCGATGATGTCCAGGAGTCGCAAGAAACCGACTTGGCGGCAACCTTTCCATCTATCATGGCGTTTCTCAAGTTCGCGACCCACAAGCTCAACGGTGAACTGGGGCGCGCACTGCTGGCCAAGCTCAAGCCTGAAGGGCAGGTCTACAGGCACGTGGATGGCGGCGCCTACTATGCAACGCGAAACCGTTATCACCTTGTTCTACAAAGCCCAGAAGGCAGCCCCATGATCGCGGGTGACGAAGAGGTTCGCATGATGCCCGGCGAGCTCTGGCAGTTCGACAACAAGCAGCCGCATGAAGCGTTCAACCGCTCTTGCGAGGACCGCATTCACCTCATCTTTGATTTGAAGATCGCTTCATGAAAGCCAACGCGCTATTTGCCCTTGTCCTGCTGACCCTGACTGTCGGATGCGCCCATGCCAAGATCGTGGAAGACATCGTGGATGTGCCTGTCACGGTCAGGGGCAGCGCCAGGCAGGAGGTCAGTCAGAGCATCAAGCTCACCATCTTTCGAGACGATAGCGTCGGGAAGGCGCCCTACTTGGTGCTGAACCACGGCAGACCAGCCGATGTTGCAGACTTTCCCAAAATGGGACGGCAAAGGTTCTCGGCCAATTCGCGCTACTTTGTGTCGCTTGGATTTGTAGTGCTGGTGCCCACCCGGGTTGGCTACGGTGAAATGGGCGGGCCTGACGTGGAGTATTCAGGCCAGTGCAACCGGAAGAATTTCGCGCCGGCTGTGACGGCGGCGGCCGATCAAACGATTCAGATCCTGCAAGCGGCGTCCAAGCTGGCCTTCGTGGATGTGTCACGAGGCCTGGTCGTCGGGCAGTCTTTCGGCGGTTTGACGGCCATATCGCTGGCTTCGCGCGATGTCCCGGGATTGAAGGGCGCGGTCAATTTTTCTGGCGGAAGTGGCGGCAACCCGGTGGAACGACCAGAGCACCCATGCAGTCCGGATGAACTGACAAGGGTCTATGAGCGCTACGGCAAAGAGGCGAAGGTGCCGACACTTTGGCTTTACAGCGAGAACGACCAATTCTGGGGCCCTGCCCTGCCAAGGCAATGGTTCGACGGCTACACCTCCGCTGGCGGCAAAGGCCGGTTCATCCCTTTGCCCTCTTATCAAGATAACGGGCATGGCATCTTCACGGGGAACCCGGACGCGTGGAAAGCCGCGTTTGAAGCGTTCGCCCACAGCGTGGGTTTCTGAATACGAAGCGGCTGGCGCCGCGCGGACCCACCCGCATAACGCCCTTCGTGATCTGTTGTGCATGACGAAAACCATGCCGCATTGCCATCATTCTTATTCTTAATCAATAAAGAGTATTTAGTCGGCCCTGAACAACCCGCAAAGCCGCATGCCTGCTGGGCGTGAACGGCAAATAGGGATGGTGCAGTTTGCAAGAAACCGATCCAATGGATATCGATTCCTTGCAAATGCAGCGGAGAAACGATGGGCCCCAAGCAGCCAAAACGCGATGAAGAACACGATCTGTTCCGCATGGAGCTGGTCAACCTGATTGATCAGCGGCACGAACTGGCGCGACTGGCGAAGTTGATCGATTGGCAAGCCTTCAGCGATCAATGGAGCCCGCAGTTCACATCGACGACCGGGCACCCGGCGTTGCCCACCCGGCTGATGTCATCAACTATCACAGCAAGGGGCGACTGGATGCAATGCAGGCAAAGGTGAGCAACGGCAAATAGCGTTGCGGCCGACATTCCGCGCGCACAGGCCGGCGCGCCTAACTGGTCGGTCAAGCGGACGCCAACAAGCTCCGCTTTTGGGTGCCCTCCGCGCTTCGCGCTGCGTCGCCGGTTAATTAGGTCGTTAGGCAAACAAAGAGTCCGCGCAAAAAATACTTATGAAGAAAGCTAACGCCACAATTCTTGTCGCTTTCATGCTGGGAGCTTGCAACAAGGCAACACCACTTCCAGTTGAAGGCGGAATCAAAATTACAAAAGGCTTTTGCGGAAGAGCTGCACTCATAAGACACATTGCAGAGGATCTTCCATCCGCACTGAAGATTGCCAGTGACGAGGAAAACAAGACGCTTTGCGAAGCGTCACATGCGCCTCCATGTCACATTGATACCGTTGAACTAAAGTTTGAAGGTCAGACCCAAACTAAGTTCCTTGGACTGATGCTTATTGACAGCCGAGGAACAATGCCCGGAAGCCTTCACCTTGCTGTTAGCTCCAATGGAGATCTGTATGGAATTTCCGCTTGTCCGGACTAGGCGCAGCTTCTGCGTGCCCCAGCCTAACTGGTCGTTCAACGTGGACGTCCCGTGCTGCGCACGTGCCGCCAGTTAACTAATGCGTTAGGCCCCTCTAAACACGAGAACGAATATGGGAAAGATTCATCTAGTACTTGGCCCACAAGGCGCAGGCAAATCAACCTACGCTCGACAACTGGCCAAACAAGAAGAGGCGGTTCGCTTCTCCATCGACGAGTGGATGCAATCAATGTTCGGGCCTGACCTGCCAAAGGCAATGAGCCTTTCATGGGTCATGGAGCGCGTCCAAAGGTGCGAAAGGCAAATTTGGTCTATTGCTGCTCAAATATCGCAGTCTGGTGGTTATATCGTACTGGATCTTGGCTTTACCAAGATTGAGAGTCGCAAAGCCTTTCGCCAGTTGGCTGCAGAAATCGGCGCCGAAGTGCAACTTCATGTCCTGGATGCGCCATACGCGACTCGCAAAGAACGAGTCATGAATCGCAATACCGAAAAAGGCGAAACCTACTCTTTTGAGGTCACTCCAATGATGTTCGATTTCATGGAGAAGGAGTTTCAACCTCCCACCGAAGAGGAGTTGAGCGTTGCCCGTACTGTCTAAACGGCGTGTTCGCGTGTTTCCACCGTGCGCGCACCTGTCACCAGCCTAACTGGTCGTTCAACACGGACGCCACAAAGGCCATGCCTTCGGCATTCTCATGGCCTGTAGCGGTACCCTTCGCGCTGCGGCGCCGGTTAACTATGGCGTTAGGCGACCGGCTTGTGGTGGTGCCGAGGCTGGCACTGATTGGTCGGCCCTGAACAACCCGCAAAGCCGCATGCCTGTTGGGTGTGAACGGCAAATAGGGATGGTGCAGTTTGCAAGAAACCGATCCAATGGATATCGGTTCCTTGCAAATGCAGCGGAGAAACGATGGGCCCCAAGCAGCCAAAACGCGATGAAGAACACGATCTGTTCCGCATGGAGCTGGTCAACCTGATTGATCAGCGGCACGAACTGGCGCGACTGGCGGAGTTGATCGATTGGCAAGCCTTCAGCGATCAATGGAGCCCGCAGTTCACATCGACGACCGGGCGCCCGGCGTTGCCCACACGGCTGATGGCGGCGCTGCTGTACCTCAAGCACCTGTACGCACTGAGCGACGAGGAAGTGGTCGAACGTGGGTGGAGAACCCGTACTGGCAGCACTTCAGTGGCGAGCGGTACTTCTGGCTTGGCCGTGTCATCCGCGACGTACGGCGCAAGGGCTCGGCCATGAGCCAGGCATTGCAGGCCAAGCTGGATACCGCGCAGCGTTTGCATGCCCAACAGCGCCAGGACAAGAACAAGCTGTATGCACTGCACGCCCCCGAAGTCGAGTGCCTGGCCAAGGGCGAGGCCAGAACACCTTACGAGTTCGGTGTGAAGGTCTCGGTGGCCGCGACAGCCAAGGAGGGCCTGGTCGTGGGCATGCGCTCCATGCCCGGCAACCCTTACGATGGCCACACGGTAGACAGCCAGCTTGAGCAGGTGTCCATCCTCACGGGGCAGATGCCAGCGTTGGCAATGGCTGATCGAGGCTACCGCGGTGTTGAGCCAACATCAGGCGCCAAGCTGCTGATCAGCCATACCCGCAAGCTGCCAGCCAGGCTCAAGAAGTTGCTCAAGCGACGCCAAGTGGTCGAGCCCATGATCGGGCACATGAAGAGCGATGGCCTGTTGGCCAGGAACTGGCTCAAGGGCGAGGTCGGTGATGCCATTCACGCCCTGCTGTGCGGCACCGGACACAATCTGCGCCACCTCTGACGTCTATGCACCGGATATGGCGGGCGTCCCTTGAAACGACTTGTTCAGGGCCGACTATCTAGGTGCTTGATCCTCAACCTGCGTCGCGACAGAAATGAAGGGCACTCGACATGTTGCGCCCGGTGTCAGCCCTGGATGTCACGGGACGGACTACTGCCCGGTTGCCGCCCGGCCCCCTACGCATTGAGCACTTCTTTGGCGTACTGGGTCGGGCTGAGCCCGCTGATGGCCTTGAACGCCCGCACGAAGCCCGTCAGATTGGCATAGCCCAGACGCTGCGAGATCTCCGTGACCATGATCTGCCCCTCGCGCAGCCATTGGCAGGCGCGCTGATGGCGGATCTCGTTGGAGAGCTTGCGGAAGTTCGTGCCTTCCGAACTCAGGTAGCGCGTGAGCGTGCTGGGCGAGACCTGGACCAGGCTGGCCAGGTCTTCAATGCTGGGCTGCTCTCCATGAGTCTGCTCGACCATCATCCTGACCCAATCCGTCCAGTAGCCCAATGGTGGCGTCAGGGCCAGGCGGCGCGTCAGTTGCTCTCGGAGGGAGGCCAGTTTGACAGGGTTGCTCAAGGGCATGGGTGCATTGAGCAAGTCGGTACCGATGTGCACCCTCAAGCTGGGCAGACCCGGCACGTCAAAATGGCAGCGCGCCTTGGTCGTGCGCCAGTATTGGTCGGCATAAGAGGGCGCCAGGTAGCTGAAGTAGACGTCGTAGCCGGTCAGCCGACTGCCCAACACGGAGGCGAGCATCGTGTCCAGCGAGCCCACGGCCATGTCATAGGCCACGCGCAGGAAGTCCAGCGGAATAGGCCGCACAGGCAGCCACCGCAATTCGGTATCAGTGCCGCGCTCCTCCACATGCATCATCAAGCTGGGCCCAATCAGCGCATGGAATTCAGCCTGGCAACGCAGGCTCTCGCCCAAGGTGGCGCAACTCAGCATGGCGTGGCCTGCATCGCCCAAGGCACCGAACAAGACGCGCTTGCCTACCCTGAGGCCGATATCCGGGCCACCGTCCAGATCGGCCAGCGCGCGGTACAGCGCCAGGGCCTGCAGCGGGTGCATCTGCCCTTCCGGGTGCGCGAGCACCTCTCGTTCCATCTCGAATGCCTTGAGCACCGGGTCTGGATCTTTGCCAGCCTCGTCCAGAAGCTGGGTCAGGATGTGGATGTAGCGGGTGGGCGAGTACAGGGAAGGTTTCATACACAACTCAAATCAGCACATACCCCCTTGGGACATATACCAAGGGCGCGATCACGCGCTCGGAAATGATAACCAGAAGCGGGCAAATGGTAAGCACGGCGGGTGGCCTATTCCGACAATGAATTCACATCAATTCGATGCGCAATCGATAACGAGGATTCACATGTTCACCAAGCAGTACACACGCCCCCTTTCCATGGCCCTTGCCACCGTGGCCCTGGCCGCCAGCTTCGCCACCTCCGCGCTGGCAGGCTCGGCCTATGAACGAGGCCCGGACCCGACGGTCGAATTAATCTCCGTCAAGGGCAGCTTCGACGTCTCTTCTTACGTCATCGCCAAAGCCGACGCCAAGGGCTACGGCGGCGCCACCGTGTACTACCCCAAGGGCGGCTCCCAGACCTTCGGCATGGTGACCATCACGCCGGGCTTCCTGGCCACGCAGTCTTACTACAAGCCGCTGGCCGAGTTCATCGCCTCGCACGGCTTCGTCGTGGTCAACCTCGACCCGAACTCGATCTATGACCAGCCCGACCAGCGCGCCAACGAAATGGCCGCCGCGCTCAAGCAGGTCGTCAGCATGGTGAACGCGGGCAAGGTGCCCTTCGCCGCCGTGACCGATGTCACGCGCCGCGCGGTCAGCGGCCACTCGATGGGCGGCGGCGGCACCCTGATCGCCGCCACGGCCGACCGGACGCTCAAAGCCGCCGTGCCGCTGGCGCCCTGGAGCCTGCTGGTCAAGAACTTCTCGCGCGATGACGTGCCCACCATGATCGTGGCTTGCCAGAAAGACACCATCGCCACGCCCAAAGTCCATGCCGACGTGTTCTACGCCAGCCTGGCCAACGACCTGCCGCGCGGCGAGGTCGAAGTCAAGGGCGTCGACCACATGTGCTCGACCAACCTGGCACCCAACTACGTGAACGTGGTGGGCAAGGCCGCCGTGTCCTGGCTCAAGCGCTTCGTCGACGAGGACATGCGCTATGACGCGCTGGTCAAGGGCGGCATGAACACGGGCGACTTCAGCCGCTTCGACATGAAGGGCTTCTGATCAACGCGCAGCCGACGCAAGCCCCCACTGAAGCATCCATGCCAGCCAAAGGTGCGGCTGGTGGGTAAGGCGCGCGCCTTCAATAAGGGGGGTGTCGCATGAGCATGCCCCCCAAAGGAAACAACATGAGTCAATCCATTCCTCGCTTTTTCGCCGCTGTCGGCCTTGCCGCCTTGGGTGGCATGTCTTTGTTGAGTTCATCGGCGTGGGCCCAGCAGGCTCTCCCCGCGGCCAACCCCAAGATCGCGCCGGTCAACGATACCTTCTACACGTCGCCGAGCGATGGCGAGTTGGCGGCAGCCGCGCCGGGCGCTGTGCTGCGCTACCGCGCCTTGCCAGGCAACGCATTGCCATCCAACGTCAAGGAAGGCTGGCAACTGATGTACCGCACGGCCAATGGCAAGGACCAGCCCGTTGCCATGATCACCACGCTGTTCATCCCGGACAACGCGCCAGCCACAGGGCGAAAGCTGCTGTCATACCAGGCCTTCTATGACAGCCTGACGCTCAATTGCTCCCCTTCTGGAGAGGCCACGGCCGACAAGCTGGTGGAAAAAGCCTTCTTCTCGTCAGCGCTGTCCAAAGGCATTTTGGTGGCGGTGTCGGACTACGAAGGTCTGGCATCGCAATGGATCGCGGCCAAGAACAGCGCGCACGGCGTGCTCGATGGCATTCGCGCCGTCGAGAACTTCAGCAAGAGCGGCTTGAACGCCTCGACGCCCGTCGGCATGATGGGCTACTCTGGGGGCGGCTTCGCCACGACCTGGGCCGCCGAGCTGGCCCCAAGCTATGCGCCTGAATTGAACATCATCGGTGCGGCGGCAGGTGGTTTGCCGGTCAATCCCACCAATGTGGCGAAGAAGGTCGACGGCACCTTCTTCGCCGGCGCCTACTTCGGCGCGCTTGTGGGACTGTCGCGCGCCTATCCCGAGATCGACATCGAACAATACGCGACGCCCGCGGGCCTGGTCGCGTTCAAGGATCTCGGCACACGCTGCCTGGGCGGTACATTGTCAGGCAACCCCGAGTTGCTGACGCCCTATGCCTTCAAGAAAGGGACGACCTATTTCAAGGACCCGAACTTCCTGGATTTGCCTGAAATGCAAGTCATCAGCAAAGAAAACACCCTGGGCCAATACGTGCCCAAGATACCGATGCTGATCTTCGAGGGCACGGTCGATGAGTTGATGCCTCTGGACGACGTGGACAACCTCGTCAAGTACTACTGCGCAGGCCATGCGACGGTGCAATACAACCACCTGCTGGGCGCGGGCCACCTCATCGGCGGCGCCAGCTTGATCAACGGCTTGTCCTATGTGATGGACCGCTTCAACGGCAAGCCTGCGCCAAGCAACTGCAAATGACCTGACTGCATCCACTCAAGCACGCAAAGGAGCTCACGGGCCGACGTCAGCCACGCATGTCGTCGCGCGCCCGTGTGAGCCTTGACATGACCATGCCATCCGCCACGTCCAGCCAGAGGCCCGCGTCTTCTTCGAGAAGGCGCAGCTACAAAGGCCTGTCGCCCGACCAACGCAGCCAGCAGCGACGCGAGAAATTGCTCGAGGCCGCCATCCATGCGTTCGGCACACTGGGCCTGCGCCAAACCACGATGCGCGACATCTGCCACGAGGCCCGCATCGCCGAACGCTACTTCTCCGAGCATTTCGCCAATGCATCGCAAGCCTACGAGGCGGCGTTCAAGCGCATCAGCGAACAGGCGCTGGCCACCGTGGGCATGGCCATGATGCGCGTGCCCCTGACCACGCGTGACATCGCCACCGCAGGCCTGACGGCGTTCTTCGAGTTTGTGAAGGAAGATCCGCGCCGCGCCCAGATCCTCCTTATCGACGCGTCCAGCTACTGGAGCCATGTCACGATACGCACCAATCCGGAGCTGAACAAGCATGCGTTGCTGATGCGGCACTTCACAGAGCTGATCTACCCGGATCTGCCCGTCGCGCGCATTCAATTGGAAATCATCGGCTCGGCGCTGATCGGCGCCAGCCTTCAATCATGTCTGACATGGGCGCAAGGTGGCTTCAGGCAGCCCACGGAGACGGTGGTGCGACACCTGATGTTCATGTGGGAAGGGCTGGACGCCTGGTTCCTTGCCGAGATCCAGGCGGAACGGGCCGCCGGGTCCACTTAGGTCGAGATCGATGACGTCGCCTTTGAAAACGCCTTTGACATCTGCGTAAGCAGCCCCGATCTGCCTGATGGCCGCCCGCGCCGCCTTCGGCCACGGCATGCAGGCGGCTGCGGCGATGGACCGCGAAGCCTTTGTCACACGCCAGCCGGAAGCGTGAAATGAAAGGTCGCCCCTGCTCCAGGCGCCGCATCGGCCCAGACTTCACCGCCAAGCTTGTGAATGGCGCGCTGCACGATGCTCAGGCCCACGCCATGGCCGTCGTACTCATCACCATGCAGGCGGACGAAGGGGGTGAAAAGCCGGGCCGCTGAAGATTGTTCGAAGCCTGTTCCATTGTCCTTGATGTAGAAGGCGTGAAAGCCTGCGCCAGATTCAGATGGCGTGCAACCGATCTCGACCAAGGGCTGCTCGCTGGACGCACAGAACTTGACAGCATTGCCGATCAGGTTGAGCAGCGCGGGACGCAATAAGGACGGATCGGTCCGCATGATGGGCAATTCGCCAAGCACGAAGCGCGGCATGGCCACGTTGGGCCTGTGCATGGCCAGCTGGGCGATGACATCGCGCACCATGACCTGAAGGTTCACATCTCTGCATGCGACTTGGGTTTCTCCGATCCTCGCAATGCACAACAAGCCCTCCAGCATGCTTTCAGAGGCGATGGCCTGCCTCACGATGTTGGGCAATGCGGTACGAGCCAGTGAGTCGTCGCCAAGCTCGAGGGCCGCAGCAGCCAGCTTCGCAAGCCCCGCTATGCCGCCCAAGGGCGCCCGCAAATCATGCGACACGGCCCGCACCATGTCTTGCAGCTCTCCTGTGCTTTCATGAATGCGCTCCATCAACTTTTCATTGGTCGAGCAGACCTCGGCCTGATGCGCTTTGCTCTTCTCCATCCGCTTTTGCAAAGCGTCCGCCATGTCGTTGAACACTTCGGCCAGACCGGAAAGTTCATCGACATGCGCCCGCTGAACACGCGAGGACATGTCGCCGTTCTTCAGAGCCCGGGCCGCATCGATCAAGGGAGCCAGACGCCGACCCATGAGGACGCCATACAAATCGGCCAAGAGAATCAACTCTCCCAGCGCCATCACCAGCAACACCAAGATGATCCAGATGACTCTGTTGCGCCCCTCGTTGAACGAAGTGGTCGACAGGCCATAGCTCAAGTTCATCACATTGCGACCGCCGACGGGAATGGGTTGACTGACATGCACCATGCCGGTCGGTATCTGACGCTGTATGGGCAGCGCTGGATCAGGAAGCGAGCCAGGTGTGTGCCGGGTACCCGCGATGACATGCCGCTTGTCATCCAGGACAGCCAGGTAGACGATCTGGCCATTGGCACCGTCGACCAACTCATCCAATCCGCTTTGAATGGTCCGGGGGTCCTTGCTTGAAGCAAGAGGCGCCATGGCCAACTTGAGCAACTCGCCCGTTTGGCGGATACGCTCCTCGAAGTCATCGACCCACATTGCCGTCAGCACGCGATTCGTGCCCCACGCGGTCGCCAATGACAATGCGATCAGAACAGCACCACTGATCGCCAGAAGACCAAAGCGAAGTGACCGGAAGTAGGCCGTGGACATCATCGGGTGACCGACATCTTCAGTCGCCTGTATTCACCTGGCGCCAAATCCGTCCAACGCTTGAAGGCGCGGTTGAAGCTCGCCTGTGAAGAGAAGCCAAGCATGTCCGCGATATCGACCAGCGACATGCCCGGGTTCCCCAAGTGATCCAGCGCGACGGCATGCCTGGTACGGTCGACCAGCTCCCGAAAGGTCAGCCCCGTTGGCGCCATGCGCGACTGCAGCGTGCGCGTGGAAAGCCCCAGCGCTTCGGCCACCCGCTCAATTCGCACCTCTTCATGACCGATTTGGCGTCGGATCTCGTTGACGACCTGCTGGGCGAGGTTCGTGCAAGCATCGTCGAGAACAGCCATCTCTTTCGACAGGTGAGCCCGCAGGAGGTCTCGGACGCTGTCATCGCTTCTTGACACAAGCAGGCTTTCCGCGCCGCGAGGGCAAGTCACACTGGCCGCATTGGCATTGAAGCGAAGCTCTCCGCCGAACGCATGCCCATACGTGCGCAGGTGAGCGCCCTTCGGCGAGGGGCATGCGAAATGCCCATCGAATCGCATGTCCTGCCTTTGCACCAACCAGCGGCTGTGCCAGCAAATGGTCGCCAGCGTGAGACGCTCGAGGCGGGGCGAGCGATATGGCTTCAAAGGCAACATGGTCGTCGTCAAGCGGCCATCTGCCAGCCTGACCTTCAGCGCATAGGCATCCGTGAGCAAAGGAAAGAACTCGGCAAAGGCCTCGGCGGACTCCTGCAAGGTTCGGCAGGCCATGCGCAGAAAGCCGATCGCACCGATGTCCATCGGTTTGATGAACGCCGACATCGCCAAGGCCATATCGCTGCGGCCAAGACAGGCGTCCGCTTCGGCCATCATCGCATCCCAGTCATCGATGGGCAGACGCGAAGGCGCATCCCTCTTTTGGATGCCTTCGATGCGGCCGGCCCCATACAGCGATTGGACGTCGACGCCGACTTGTTCCAGGTGCGCCAGAAGCAACCGCGCGTATCCGATGTGCAATTGACCTGAAGCCATTTCAATAGCGAAGAAGAATGATGGCGCCCCATGGCTTCTTGGGACTCATCCAGACATTGGACGCAACTCAGACAACGCCGAGCTTGCTGCCGCCATGGATGGATGGCACATCGAATCGATGTGATTTCATTTTCGGGATCGGGCGCTCCTGCCGCTTACCATTTGCACGCATCGGCCTATCATTTCAATGCACACAAGCGCGTCCCTGGTGTAATCCCCAGGAAATCGGGAGACAGGACGTGTTGTCCTTGCCGCGCGCGACGCCATCGCCACAGCGACCTTGTGGCCTGACGAAGGAAGAAGCCTTCCGCGCTCAAGTCCTGACTTGCTGGACCTGATGTTCAGCGTGGTCGCCGCGAAAAATCAATGGCCGTGCCCGCGCTCCACTCCTGAAGGTCACTGACCTTCAACGCGTGGCCGCTCGCGGTCAACTCCTCCACGAACCGCCCATACATGTTCATGGCCTGCCGCGTGCCCAACTGGCTGGCCGCAGACATGAAGCAGGCTTTCTCGACGTTCATCCCATGGTTGAACGACATGGCACTGGCCTGGTAGACGAATCGCTTGATGGCGCTTACCGCCGAAGGGGCCCTTCTCGCCATCCGCCGAGCCAGGACCAGGGCCTCGTCCAGCATGTCGGCGCCTGGCACGACGCGGTGCAACAGCCCCAAGTGCAGCGCCTCTCGGGGTGTCAGCAACAGGCCATCCAGGCACAGCTCCATGGCGCGCGAGATACCCACGGATCGAGCCAGCATTTGAGTGCCCCCTCCTCCGGGGATCAAGCCGATGTAGATCTCTGGCTGACCAATCATGGCACCGCTCTCCAGCGTGCCCTCAGCCATCACTCGGAGGTCGCACGCCCAAGTCAGCTCACAACCACCGCCCATGGCACTGCCGTTGATGGCGGCGATGAATACCTTGTCCATGGACCGCATCCGAGCGGTCACCTCGTGGAAAAGATTCATCGCACTGACGCCTGCAGCTGGCGTGAAAGCGAGCAACTTTCGCATCCCGGGTATGCGCCCCAGCAGCGACTCGGCCTTCGCGAAGGCATTGGTGACGACATGGGGCACCGCGAAGGGGATGTCCGCCGCCATCCGCTTGATCTCGGCCACGTCGAAATGCGTCAGGAAGATGCCATCGATGGCGCTGGTCAAGATGACGGCCCCCACATTACCACGACGCTTCAGCTCGCCGAGCAGTTGGTTCAACTCGTTCATCACGGCGGTGGTGAGAAAGTTCAACGGTGGATTGTCGAGACGCACAATCAGGACACGGCCTTGTTGTTCTACCTGGAGATACTTGAAGCTTTCACGCATGCGTGTGGCGCCCATCATGTTTGACGTAGAAGGAACGACAGGGACGGGGCGCGACGCCCTTGTGAACCGAGTCTTCCGATGCCCGATCCTCCCTGGAAACAGGCCGTGAACGTGAGGGGTCCATGTGCCAAAATTCTTGTCAATCCGTGCCGCTGGGTTTCACATGAACAAACGCAAACGCGCTTCTCAACAAGGCGCTACCGTCACCGGGGCTTATCCTCTTCGGCTGGCCGCGTTGATGCAGGAGCGCGGCCATGATGCGGGTGCACTCATTCAGGGACTCGGGCTCGACGTGGCCAGCTTGGCTCGTCCAGATTCCCGTATCTCTCTGGCCGACTATGCACGCTTGGCTGGCGTGGCCATGCAATGCGCAGGAGACGAAGGCCTGGGTTGCGCGTTGGCCATGCAAACGCCGCCAACGGCCCATGGTTCATTGGGGGTGGCCATGCTCAGTTCCGAAACCTTGGCGGACGCGCTGGCGCTCTCCGGGCGGTTCATGTCATTGCTACAACAGAGCATCTCTTTCGACATCGCAATGGGTGCCGACCGCGTCCAATTCATGCCGCAACGCAATCATCCGCATGTTGAACTCGCGCTTCCCGTGCGCCGCTACATGGCGGAGGCGCTCATGGTGGGAGCGGCGCGCACCACGGCTTGGTTGCTGGGTCGTCAGTACCTCGAAGGAGAGCTCTGGTTTACCCATGCAAGGCCGCCATATTTCGATGTCTGGGAAGACAAGCTGCCCTTCACGCGTTTTGGCACGCCGTACAACTGCCTGAGCATGCCGTTGGGGCTGCTGCAATGCCGATTGCCACTGGCAGACAAGATCACGCGGGACAGGGCTGTGGCGCAATGCGAAAAGGAATTGAGCCTGCTCGACAGGGCGAGCCCATCTACGGTGATGCAAGTGAGAGCGCATCTGCGCGATGCCCCGAAGGCCCATTTCGTGGCGTCAGCATTCGCTCAACGCTTGCATTTGTCGGAGAGAACATTCAAGCGCAGGTTGGCCGAGGAAGGCACCAGTTTCACGGCATTGCTCCGCGACGAAATGTTCGTCGCCGCATGCCAGCACCTGCTTCACTCCGAACTCAGCATCGAACACATCGCACTGACACTCGGCTACACGGACCCTGCCAACTTCACCAGAGCCTTTCGGCAGTGGTCTGGCGTGTCTCCCAGCGACTATCGCGCTCAGCAAAGGCCTTGACCATGGCTACGGCAGCTGCGCGACGTGGCCCAGTTCGATGACCAGCACGCCCCGTTTTTTGAAGCCCTCGCCCCATACCTCCACCAGCGCACCTGGCTCGAAACAGGCGGCAATGTCCTCATTGCCTTTGGGATGAAACCTGACGATGGCGCCGTCCAGCAGCGCCCCGCTGACCTCGCCTCGCGGGGCATGGATGAGCGAGCGAACCGTTCCTTTGACGTGAACAGCGGTCTTAGCGGGGGAGGCGGAGGGTGCGTGCCCATGTGGCCCTTCATCGATCAGCAGCTTGCCGGAAGGCAGCTTCAACGACAGTGCGACGAACACGTCGGCATCCCTTGGCTTCACATAGCGGGCAGTGACAAGCTCACCCGCTGCCAAAGAACGCCCAGCCTTTGCGGTGAGGTGAGGCGGCACGTGCACCTCCTGCTCGCCTTCCAGAAGAAGACCGTCCACCTCGCCGTGATCGTTGTAGAGCACCGCTTCGATGCGCCCTGACACCTCAAGGAGGTGCTCGTGATCAATCCAGTTCATCGTTGCTCCTTTGCTTGCATGCCCCGTAGCAATCGGCGTGCACAGCGGTTCGCGCATGGCCGGGAAGGAGGTACATCGATTGCCCGAGCTGATGGGAAGCACGCAGCCTCCTTGCAACCTTCATGTGGAGATGAACATGCATCGCTTTGAAAACAAGACGGTCATCGTGACAGGCGCCGGCTCCGGCATCGGCGAAGGCGTAGCGCGGCGATTCGCGCAAGAAGGCGCACAGGTCGTCTTGGCAGGTCGCACCCGGTCCAAACTGGAAGCCGTGGCGTCTGAGTTGGATCCCGGACGCGTCCTGATCCATGTCGTGGACGTGTCCCAGTTCGATCAAGTGACGGCACTCGTGCAGGCCGCGGTCGACCGCTTCGGTGGCCTGGACATCATGGTCAACAACGCGGGCATCGCGCCGGAAGGCAATGCGCTGGACGTGAGCCTGGAAGATTGGCAGGCCACCTTGAACACCAACCTGAGTGGCGTGTTCTATGGTTGCCGCGCCGCCCTGCCTCATCTGCTTCAACGCAAAGGCTGTATCGTCAATACCGCCTCCGTTTCCGGGCTGGGCGCGGACTGGAATCTGGTGGCCTACAACGCAGCCAAAGGTGGTGTTGTCAACCTCACGCGCGCCCTGGCACTGGATTTCGGCAAAGACGGTGTGCGCGTCAACGCGGTGTGCCCTTCCCTGACGCATACCGGCATGACGCAGGAGATGCTCAAAGATGACGCGCTGGTCGCGCGCTTCATGGCGCGTCTGCCGCTTCATCGCTACGCGGAGCCCGCCGACATCGCAGGGGTCGTGGCCTTTTTGGCCAGCGAAGATGCGCGTTTCGTGCATGGTGTGAACCTCCCGGTCGATGGTGGCGTCATGGCGTCCAACGGTCAGCCCACCATGTGAGTACGACAAGCCGGCGGCTGTGGGGGACCGCGTGGGGCGCGGTGGCCTCTGCCTATGCGCTCATTGTTCGCCCTGGCCGTGCGTCCTGGAAGGTTCTGCAGCAAAGAGCATGCAAAACTTGCAGCAAGGTGCCGGTGGGTCAACACGTTCAATGGCCGCGTCGAAACGGTCGGGTTCGAGGGCCGAGGCCCCGCCCCCCCATGCGCTGGCGCGATGGAGAGGGTGCTAGCGTGACCGCGTTGCCTGGCCCGGCAGCAGCCTCTTGCCTTTTTCTTTGACAAGCGGTGCGCAGAGCATGAGCCCCGCTGCGCTGCAAAGCGCCATCGGCAGCACCGAGTCGAAGTGGTCCATCGACCAGGCGCCCAGCAAGATGGCGCTTTGGCCCAGCACGTAGAGACGCACGGTGCGGCGCTGAATCAAACCGGCAATGTGGCGAAGCATGGGCCCATGACATGAAAAGAGGTGCGTCCATTGTCGAATGTCCCGCTCCTGGACAAAAGCACCAAAAGCCGCTTCCTACTGACCTTTTCAAATTGAACGGATGGGTTCATGGCGTGGCGAGTCGGCCCTTGGGCATATCGATTGCCGGACCATGCAGGGAATCCTCCCCCGCTGCAAAGGAAACCATCATGAGCAAGAAAACATACGTCACCGGGCTCTTCAGAGACCGCGACAGCGCTGAGCGTGCATACCAATCCATCACAGCCCGCGGCTATTCGAGCAACGACGTGGACCTGGTGATGTCCGACAAGACACGAGACCTCCACTTCGCCCAGACAGGCACGCTCGAAACAGAGCTGGGCAACAAGGCTGCGGAGGGCGCGGGCGTAGGCGGCGCCATCGGCGGCGCATTGGGCGCCATCGCCGCGGCCGTTGCCGCCATCGGCACCACGCTGGCCATTCCTGGCCTGGGCCTCGTCATCGCCGGTCCGGTCGCGGCGGCCGTCGCGGGAGCCGGTGCCGGCGCCGCGGGTGGCGGCCTCATCGGCGCCTTGATCGGCTGGGGTCTGCCTGAGGAACGCGTCAAGTCCTATGAGGCCGGCATCCGCGAAGGCGGCATCTTGTTGGGCGTGTCCCCGCGCTCCGACGACGACGCCGCCTATTTCGAGCAAAGCTGGAAAGGCTACAACGGCGAACAGATTTACCGTTGAATCAACAAGGAGCGATCATCATGCCAACATCCAAATCCACCGCCAAGTCGACTTCCTCCACCCATGCCAAAAAGCCCGCAGGCAGCCACGCTCATGGTCATCCAAAGTCCGATGCGGCGCCCGATGCCATCGAGCTGCTGACGCAAGACCATCAGGAGGTTAAGAAGCTGTTCAAGGCTTATGACAAGCTCGTCAAGGCACAGGCCAGCGCCGACGACAAACAAAATCTGGCCAACCAGATCTGCGCCATGCTGACGGTCCACACGACCATCGAGGAAGAGCTCTTCTATCCTGCCGCGCGGGAGGCCTTGAGCGAACAGGACCTGTTGGATGAGGCCACGGTCGAGCATGCATCGGCCAAGGACCTCATTGCCCAGATCCAGTCCATGAGCGCCAGCGATGATCTTTACGATGCCAAGGTCACGGTGCTGGGCGAATACATCGACCATCACGTCAAAGAAGAAGAGACAGAAATGTTCCCCAAGGTCAAGCGCGCCAAGGTGGACGTCGCGCAATTGGGCGACGAGATGTCCGCCCGCAAGGACGAGTTGAGCGCCGAGGCGGCCGACCCGTCTCTGCATTGAGGGCGAAGCGGCCGGCTGCGCGAAGAAGACTAGTTCGGCACGTCCCAGCCGAGCCCCAGTGCCTTGTGCAAGGCCACGAAGTCATTCAGCAGCGCAGCCTGGCCATTCAGCGATTGGCTGCGCATGTCGAGGTCGCGGCGCTGCGCGTCGAGCAGGTCGATCTGGCTGGCCGCGCCGGCTTGGCGGCGCTGCCGCGTCAGGTCGAGCGTCCGCGCGGCCGACGCCTGCTGCGCCAGCTGGTGCTGGAGCGCCTGCCGCTGTTGCCCGAAGCGGGCCAGGGCCGTGTTGGCATCCTGTAATGCGCCGAGCACGGCGGCCTGGTAGTTGGCGAGGGCCTCGTCGCGGTTCGCTTCGGCCTGGCGCACGGCGGCGGCGGTGCGGCCGAAGTCCAGCACGTTCCAGCTGAGATAGGGCACGGCGATCAGCGAGAGCTTGTCGCTGCGCAGCAGTTGGCCGGGTTCGGTGCCCGCGAAGCCGATGTTCCCGAGCAGGTTGAGCTTGGGGAAGTAGTTCGCCGTCTGCTGGCCGATCTGGGCATGGCGTTCGGCCAGACGGCGCTCGGCGGCGCGGATGTCCGGACGGCGTTGCAGCAGAGAGGCCGGATCGCCGATGGCGACGTTCTCGGGCGCGGCCGGCAGCACCGGGTTCGAGGCAGCCAGTTGCGCATCGAGCGTGCCGGGCGCCTGACCCACCAGCAGTGCCAGGCGGTCGAGCGACTCGGCGGTCTGCGCGGCCACGTCGGCGAGCGCCGCCTGCGTGGCCTCGGCCTGCTGCGCGCGCTGCTCGACCTCGTCGGGCGTGGCCACGCCACGGTCGCGGCGCTGGCGCGTCAGGTCGAGCGTCTGCGCATCGAAGGTGGCCGTCTCTTTCAGCATGGCCTGGCGCTGCTGCTGGGCGCGCAGGCCGACATAGGTCGACACCACTTCGGCCGCCAGCGACACCTGCGCATCGGCCAGGTCCGCCTGCACGGCCTGGGCCTGCGCCGACGCCGCCTCGACCGCGCGGCGCGTGCCGCCGAAGAGGTCCAGCTCCCACGTGGCGTCCAAGCCCAGGCTGTAGAGCTGCATCGTGGTGGCGTGGTCGGTGCCCGGCGCCTGCCACACGCCCGCGCCGAGCGCCATGGCCGAGCTGCTCGGCCGTCGATCGGCCTCTTGCTGGCTCAGCGTCGCGCGGGCCGCACGCAGGCGCGCCTGGGCGGCCTGCAAGGTCGGGCTCTGCGCCAGGGCCTGGTCGACGAGGACATCGAGCGTGGCGTCGTTCAGGCCGCGCCACCAATGGGCGGCCGCTGGCGAGGTCGTGGTGCTTGCGCCATCGTCACGGGCCAGACGAGATTGGTGAAGCGCCTCGGTGGCGACGGGTGGCGCGCCCTGGTAGTCGGGCCCGACGGCGGCACAGCCGGCCAGGCATGCGGCCACGGCGGCCGCTGTGAGCGCGGCGAGGCGCGAGGGCATCGAAAGATCAAAACGGATGGCTGTCATGGGGAAGCGTCTCAGTGCGCATCGTTCGAGGCCGGCACCTGTCCGGGCTTGGGCGTCTTGAGCATGAGCGCCAGCGGGACGCACAGCAGCAGGGCCACGGCCAGCGCGTAGAAGGTTTCGGAAAAGGTCATCACGCTGGCCTGCACATGGATCTGCAGCACCAGTTGCCTGATCGCCTGTGCCTGTGCGTGCGCGGCATCGCCGATCTGCGCGAGGTGGCTCGCGGCACTCGCGGCGATGCGGTCCTGCAGCAGCGGCGAGTTGGCGTTGAGCGTCTCGCTCAGCCGCTCGATGTGCAGGGTGTTGCGCCGGTCGATGAAGGTGCCGAGCACCGCCAGCCCGACCGAGCCGCCCAGGTTGCGCGCCATGTTGTAGACGCCGGCCGCGTCGCCCGACTCCTCGCGCGTGACCGCCGCCATCGAGGCCTGGTTGAGCGGCATCATGCACAGCATCTGCCCGACGCCGCGCAGCAGCTGCGACCAGATGAAGTCGTGGCCGACGCTTTGCGCCGTGAGGTCGATGTCGAGCAGGCAGCTGCCGGCGAAGCACAGCAGCCCCGCGATCACCATGACGCGGAAGTCCACCCGCGAGATCATGCGCGGCAGGATCGGCATCATCACGAAGGCCGGCACGCCCGCCAGCAGCATGATCGCGCCTGATTGCTGCGCGTTGTAGCCGGCGATCAGCGCGAGGAACTGCGGCACCAGGTAGGACACGCAGTACAGCCCCGCGCCCACCGTGAACACGATGACGATGACGCTGGCGTAGTGCTTGTTGCGCATCAGGCTCAGCCGCAGGATGGGCTTGTCGGCATAGCGCTGCGACAGCGCGACCAGCACCATGCCGATCGCCGAGACCAGGCTCAACGCGATGATCAGCGAGGACTCGAACCAGCGCTCGCGCTGCCCTTCTTCGAGCACCACGGTCAGTGTCGACAGCCCGACCGCCAGGCCGACGATGCCCAGCCAGTCGGCATGGACGAAGGCCTTCAGGTGGGCGCGCTCGGGCGGCAGGCCCAGCAGCATCAGCGCCAGCAGCGCGGCGCACACGGGCACGTTGATGAAGAAGCACCAGTGCCAGCTGGCGTTCTCGGTCAGCCAGCCGCCAAGCACCGGCCCGAGCAGCGGCCCCAGCAGCACGATCAGCCCGAACAGCGTCATGCCCACGGGCAGTTGGTGGCGCGGCAGGCGCGTGCGGATGATGGTCTGCGCCGTCGGGATCATGGCGCCGCCGGTGAAGCCCTGGCCGATGCGCGCCAGGATCAGCGTCGCCAGGTTGCCCGAGAGCCCGCACAGGATCGAGAACAGCGTGAACAGCGCCGCGTTGCCGACCAGGAAGTTGCGCAGGCCGAAGACGCGCGTGAGCCAGGCGGCCAGCGGGATCATCACGATCTCGGACATCAGGTAGCCGGTCGAGATCCAGGTGCCTTCGGTGCCGGTCGCGCCGACCGAGCCCTGGATCTGCGGCAGCGCCGAGTTGGTGATCGAGATGTCCAGCGTCGCCATCAAGGCGCCGAGCGCGCCGGCGGCCACGGCGATCCAGTCGCTCGCTTGGGCGTTCGGCTCGGCATGCGGCCCGCTGCCCGCGACGGCATGCGGCGCCGGCGCGGCGGCCTCAGCCATGGCGGGCTCCGGCAGATTCGGCAGGCGCCTTGCCTTCACCGCGCGTGTCGACCTCGGCCGTCACCGACAGGCCTGGCAGCAGTCGCTCACGCAAGGCGGAATCAGCTTGCACGCGGATGCGCACGGGCACGCGCTGCACGATCTTCGTGAAGTTGCCCGTGGCGTTCTCCGACGGCAGCAGCGCGAACTGCGCGCCCGTGCCGGGCGAGAAGCTCTCGACGCTGCCGCGCAGGGCCACGTCCGGCAAGGCATCGACGTGCAGCGTCACCGGCTGGCCGACGCGCATGCGGCCGATCTGCGTTTCCTTGAAATTGGCGACGAGGTAGACGTCCTGCATCGGCACGATCGTCATCAACCGCGTGCCGGGCTGCGCGAACTGGCCGACGCGCACCGTGCGGTCGCCGACGCGGCCGTCGATGGCGGCGCGCACGGTCGTGTCGTCCACATCGAGGTCGTTCTGGCGCAGCGCCGCCTCGGCGGCTTTCACCTGCGCCTTGCCTTGCGCGACCTGCGCCTCGCTCGATTTGAGCCGCCCTTCGGCCGCTTTGACCGCCGCCGCGCTGGCCGCGAGCTGCGAGGCCGCCTGGTCGCGGCTGCTGCGCAGGTCGGCCAGGCGCTCGGCGGTCGTGGCGCCCGTGACCGCGAGCGGCGCGTGGCGGTCGAACTCGTCCTGCGCGTGGGCCAGCGCCAGGCGCGCCGCTTCGGCCTGGGCGCGCACCTGCGTCAGTTGCGCAGCCTGCTGGAGGATGTCCGCCTCGACGCGGCGGATGTCGGCCTGGCGGGCATCGATGGTCGCCTGCGACTGGTCCATGGAGGCCTGGTACTGGCGCGGATCGAGCTTCACGAGCGCGTCGCCCCGTTTCACATGCTGGTTGGCGACCACGTAGACCGCCGTCACGTAGCCGCCCACCTTGGGCGCGGCGGTCACGCTGTCGGCCTGCAGATAGGCGTCGTCCGTGCTCTCGATGAAGCGGCCGACCGTCCACCAGTGCACGCCGTAGACGCCGGCGGCGATCGCTGCCACGAGGGCGCATGCCAGCAGCACCGGCCTGCGCCTGGCGGGCGGGGTGGCAGCGGGTTCAGAGGAGGGTGCGGACGAAGGCGAGGCGGCGGGCCCGTTCGGGGCGTCAGGAGGCTGGGAAGACATGGGCTGGCCGGCTCACCGGCTCAAAAAATTATTCCGGTCGCTATCTTTTTCCATTTGGAACAATTCTGTCAACTGGTATATTTTCAAAAACCATGAGCAAGCCCTCCGCCCCACCCTCGCGCCCGACGCGCCACCGCGCCGACACCGCCTACGCCCGCGGCGAGGAAACGCGCCGCCGCATCATCGAGGTCGCGCTCCGGCTGTTCGGCGAGCGCGGTTTCGAAGGCGCCTCGACCCGCGAGATCGCGCAGGCGGCGGGCGTCAATGCGCCGGCGCTGCAGTACTACTTCGACAACAAGGAAGGCGTGTACCGCGCCTGCGCGGCGCACATCGCCGACAGCTCGGCGGCCCATTTCATGCCCGTGGTGACGCGAGTCGAAGCCGTGCTGGACGACGCGGGCGCCACGCCGGACCAGCTCTTCGAGGCCTTCGGCGAACTGATCGACGCGCTGACCGACTTCCAGCAGTTGCCCGACGACGCCGAGCATCGCCGGCTGTTCATGGCCCACGAGCAAGTGGGACAAGGCCCGAGCGTGCTCTTCGACCTGCTCGACAAAGGCCTGCGGCCGCGCATGAGCGAGGCCTCGACGAAGCTGATCGCGCGCTACTGCGGGCTGCCGCTGACGAACCCGCTGCTGCGCATGCGCGTGATGATGCTGTTCGGGCAGGTCATGGTCTTCTCGATGGGGCGGCGCTCGCTGCTGACCAAGCTGGGCTGGGAGCGCTGGGGCCCCGAACAGATCGCCACGATCAAGCAGGCCGCGCGAGCGCAAAGCCGCGTGCTGATGGACAGCTGGCGCCAAGAGGCCGGCCTCGCCTCGGGCAGCCCCCCCTGAAGCGCGCCGCCGGGCGCATCACAGCATCTCATCGGGCGCGAACGGCCCGAGCAGCTTCAACGCGAGTTTGAGCCACAGGCTCGCGCCAGGCTCTTGGCGGCCTTGCAGATCGGGTTCGGGCGGCTGCGTCTGCCATTGCACATCGTGGTCGGCCGAGAGCGACAAGGCATAGCTGGCGCCGCTGACATCCCTGTAGACCTCACCCAGCTGCCGCGCGATGGCCGGGCTGTGCACGACCACGCCCATCTCGGAGTTGAGCGATGCGGAGCGCGGGTCCAGGTTCATCGAGCCGACCACGGCGGTCTGTCCATCGATCACGATGACCTTGGCGTGCAGCGAGGCCCGCGACGAGCCCAGCGAGCCGATGGCCGTCTTGCGGGGCTTGCGCCCTTCGAACCTGGGCTTGAGTTCATAGATGTGCACACCCATGTCCAGCAGCTGCACGCGGTATCTGGCGTAACCGGCGTGGACGGCCGGCGCGTCCGTCGTGGCCAGCGAGTTGGTGAGCACGCCGACGTCCACGCCACGCGCGCGCAAGGCCTTGAACAGCGCCAGGCCGTGCGGCCCCGGCACGAAGTAAGGCGAGATGATCAGCACTTGCTGCCTGGCGGATTGCAGCAGGCGGTCGATGTCGTCGTGGATGACCTCGTCGCGGCGCAGCGGTTTCTGCTTGTCGTTGTCGAGCTTGACGGGACTGTCGGCCATGACATGGGCCGACACCCATTGCAAGGAGGTGAGCCGGCCTTCGGTCAGCTCTTCGGAGAGCTGTGTCGTCGCGGACCTGGCTTGTGTGCTTGATGAGGCCGCGTTCGCAGGCGATGCCCCGCCCGTGGCCGCATCGGCAGAAGCACGCGGCGTCGGGCTCACGATGGCCTCAACGGGATAGGCCAGCGGGTCGTTCCAGAAGCGGTCGAAAGTATGAGACAAGTCATGCACGGCCGGCCCGGCCACCAGCAGGTCGATGTCCAGGAAGTTGCTGTCCTTGTCGCGCAGGAAATAGGCATCGCCCAGGTTGCGTCCGCCCGTGACGGCCAGCGCGTTGTCGGCCACGAACATCTTGTTGTGCATGCGGTGGTTGATGCGCGGGATGTCCGTCAGCGAGGCCAGGATGCGGCCCGCCGTCGAGAAGCGCCAGCCGGGCAAGGGATTGAACAGGCGCACCGTGATGCGCGGATGCCGCGTCAGGCGCAGCAACCCTTCGTCTTCGCCGGCCGTGTTGAGGTCGTCGAGCAGCAGGCGCACCTGCACGCCACGGTCGGCGGCGGCGCGCACGTGCTGCATGATCGTGCGGGAGGAGTCGTCCTTGCGGATCAGGTAGTACTGCAGGTCCAGCGTGCGCTGCGCGTGGTCGGCCAGCGCGATCAGGGCGTTCATGGCGTCCTGCCCGTCGACCAGCAGCCTGAAGCCGGACACGTTCGCCGCTGTCGCGGCCGTGGCTGCCGCGGGCGTGGCCTTGACCACGAGACGGCCCAATGGGGTCGTGCTCGCATCGGCCGGTGCCAGCGCGGGCTCGGGCGCGCGCGGCACCGGCGGTGGCAGGCTGGCGCAACCGGCCGTGCATGTCACAAAGAACAAAAGCCACAACTTGGCGCGGATGCCATCCGCCATCCGTCTGGGCCATACCGCGACACTGCTCAACATCGTGCTCCTCGATACCATCCGCCATGAACGCCCGCATGGCAAAACAGTGCGTAATTTTTACCCCTTCAGGCAGGACGGCCGTGCGCAAGGCGCCTGTCTCGTGCTGTGAACGCAAGCCACGTGCCCGGCACGGACAGGAACGTTGGTTGCAGGGCACATGGACCACCGCATCACGAGGAGCACGACATGGCAGCAAGGTCCGTATGGAAAGGCGCCATCAACTTCGGCCTGGTCCATGTGCCCGTGGCGCTCTACCCCGCATCGCAATCGAACGACATCGATTTCGACTGGCTCGACGCGCGCACCATGGACCCGGTCGGCTACAAGCGCGTCAACAAGCGCACGGGCAAGGAGATCACGAAAGAGCACATCGTCAAAGGCGTCAAGCAGCCCGATGGCGACTACGTGATCGTCAGCGACGACGAGATCCGAGGCGGCCTACCCGCGCACCGTGCAGGCCATCGAGATCGAGGCCTTCGTGCAGGCGCAGGAGGTCTCGTTCGTCTACCTCGAGCGGCCCTACTACCTCGAATCCATCAACAAGGGCGACAAGGTCTATGCCCTGCTGCGCGACGCGATGAACAAGGCCGGCGTGATCGGCATCGCGCGCGTGGTGCTGCACACGAAGGAGCACCTGGCGGCCCTCGTGCCGGCCGGCTCGGCGCTGATGCTGGACCTGCTGCGCTGGGCCGACGACATCCGCTCGACGGAAGGCCTGCACCTGCCCGATGAAAACATCAAGCCCAAGGAGGCCGAACTGAAGATGGCGACCGAGCTCATCAAGCAGATGACCTCGACGTGGAAGCCCGATGCCTACAAGGACACCTTCGCCGACGCCATCCGGCAGTTGATCGAAGTGAAGGTGAAGGCGGGCAAGACCGAGAAGGTCACACCGATGGAAGCCCTGCCACAAAGCGGTGGCGGCGGCAATGTGATCGACCTCGCCGAGCTGTTGCGCAGCAGCTTGCGGCAGCGTCAAGGCGGTGAGGCGGCCACGGGCAAGACAGCGGCCCGCAAAGCCACGGCCAAATCCTCAGCCAAGACTGCCCGCACACCCGCCAAGAAGCGCGCATGAGGACCGCCATGCCCACCCACGCCGCCCTGCACCACTACGCCGCCAAGCGCAACTTCGGTATCACGCCAGAGCCGCGCGCCACCAAGGCCCGCACGGGCAAGACCTTGCTGTACGTGATCCAGAAGCACTGGGCCATCGCGCCTGCACTACGACTTCCGGCTCGAACTCGACGGCGTGCTGCTGAGCTGGGCCGTGCCCAAGGGCCCGAGCTTCGACCCGAAGGACAAGCGCATGGCCGTGCACGTGGAGGACCACCCGGTCAGCTACGGCAGCTTCGAGGGCAGCATCCCGCAAGGTCAGTACGGCGCCGGCACCGTCATCGTGTGGGACCAGCGGCACCTGGGAACCCGTGGGCGACTCCGACAACCGGGTCTCGCCGCAAGGCAAGCTCGTCTTCAAGCTGCACGGCGAGAAGCTCGCCGGCCTCTGGGAGCTGGTGCGCATCGCCAAGCCCGGCGACACACGCAAGCACAAGCGCGATGGATGCTGTTCAAGAAGCGCGACGACCTGGGCGCGCCCGCACGCCGAGTACGACGTCACGCAAGCGCGCTGCCCGACAGTGTGATCCAGCATCCACTGGGTTTGGGACAGCGCGCCGCGCAACCGAAGCCCTCGACCGACCCGATGGCGGGCGCAAGGCGCCGCGCTGCCCAAGACTTTCGCTCCGCAACTCGCGCACGCTGCCAAGGGTCTACCCACCGATGGCGACTGGACTCTTCGAGATCAAGTTCGACGGCTACCGCATCCTCGCACGCATCGAGCGCGGCAAGGTGACGCTGCTCACGCGCGGCGGCCACGACTGGACCGAGCAAGATGCCCGCACTGGCGCAAGGAGATCGAGACCTCGGGCATGCGACCGCGCCTGGCTCGATGGCGAGATCGTGGTCTCGGCGACGACGGCCTGCCCGACTTCAACACACTGCAGAACGCCTTCGACGCGTCGCGCAGCCGACGACATCGATCTACTTCGTCTTCGACGTGCCCTTCCTCGATGGCAAGGACCTGCGCGCCGTGCCGCTGCGCCAGCGGCGCGCCACGCTGAAGGCGCTGCTCGAAGCGCCGACGCGCTCGACCACATCCGCTTCAGCGCACGACTTCGACGCGACCCGCGCCAGCATCTGTGGCGGCCGCGCCGCGATAGGGCTGGAAGGCGTCGATCGCCAAGCGCGCCGATGCGCCGTACGTCTCGGCCCGCACCGAGACCTGGCTGAAGCTCAAGTGCGCGCACCGGCAGGAGTTCATCGTGCGTCGGCTACACCGACCGCGGCGAACGACGCGCGCAACGCGAGGTCGGCAGCCTGCTGCTGGCGCTACCACGACGAGCAAGGCGCACTGCGCTACGCCGGCAACGTCGGCACCGGATGGGACGCGACCACCGCGCCGCGACCTGAACGAGCGCAGGCTGCCAAGCGAAGACGAACGCAGCCGCCGTCGCCGGCACGAGGCGCCCAAGCGCGGCCGCTGGACGACGCGCGCCGGCGGCATCGAGCACTGGGTCAAGCCGCAGATGGTGGTCGAGGTCGCGTTCGCCGACTGGACGCCCGACGGCACGATCCGCCACGCCGCCTTCCTCGGCGTGCGCACCGACAAGCCGGCCGCGATCGGGGCGGGCCGAGAGTCGCCGTGCCCGCCGACCCGCCGGCGCCCTGACAAGGCGACGCCGGTCGTGCGTCAAGGTCACGCACCCCGAGCCGCGTGATCGACCCGAGCACGGGCGCTGACCAAGCTCGACCTGGTGCGCTACTACGAGAGCGTCGCCGAGTGGATGCTGCCGCATCTGAACGGCCGCCCGTGCTCGCTGGTGCGCGGGCCGCGAAGGCATCGACGGCGAACTGTTCTTCCAGAAGCATGCCGAGAAGCGCAGATCGCCGGGCATGTGAACGAGCTCGACCCGGCGCTGTGGCCGGGCCACGCGGCGTTGCTCGAGGTGCGACGCGCGCGAAGCGCTCGTCGGCGCGGCGCAGATGAACGTGATCGAGTTCCACACCTGGAACGCGCACGACGAAGTCCATCGACAAGCCCGACCGCATCGTCTTCGATCTCGACCCCGGCGAGGGCGTGACGTGGACAGCAGGTGCAGGAAGCCGCCGTGCTGATGCATGCGCTGCTCGATGAACTCGGCTTGCAGAGCTGGCTCAAGACCAGCGGCGGCAAGGGCCTGCACGTCGTCGTGCCGATCGCGCCGCGGCTCGACTGGGACGCGCGTCAAGGCCTTCTCGCAGGCCGTGGTTCAGCACCTGGCGCGCGACGATCCCGCAGCGCTTCGTCGGCGAAGAGCGGGCCGAAGAACCGCGTCGGCAAGATCTTCGTCGACTACCTGCGCAACGACCACGGCGCCGACCACCGCAGCGCGCGTTCTCGGCGCGCGCGCGGCCCGGGCCTCGGCGTGTCGATGCCGATCGTCTGGGACGCAGCTGACCGAGTCAAGAGCAGCGCGCAGTGGACGATCGCCACGGCGCGCGAGCACCTGTCGTTCCACCGCGGACGATCCGTGGGCCGATTACTGGACCTGCAAGCAAAGCCTCGCGCAAGCCCTGAAGCACACGGCGCGCTTGTGAAGCATCCCTTCTGCGTCAGTGCGCATCGAGTTCCGGGTAGTGCCGGAAGATGCCGTTGGCAAATGGCAGACGCCGATCGCTTTTCAGGTAGGCCTGCAAAGCGGGCAAACCGGCCACGGCATCGTGCAGACGAACCACGCGCGGACACTGCGCCTCCACCGTCTTCATCCGCTTGGGAAAGGCGAAGCGCAAGCCCTCCACCGTGTGGAACAGCGACAGGTCCGCATAACTCCAGCGGCCGGCCTCGACCAGCCATGGGCCACGGGCGGCGAGCACGCGTTCGAAGTAGGCCATGAACTTCGGGATGCGGCTGTCGCGAAACTCTTTCGCGCGGCGCTTGGCCTCGGGCTTCTGGTCTTCGTAGTACAGGTCGACGCCCACGGGATGATGCACATCGTGCGCCTCGGCGACCAGGTCGGCCAGCGTGAGTTGCAACTGGTGCGTCCACAGGCGGCCCAACGTGTCGTCGGGCGCGAGGCCATGGCGCTCGCCCAGAAAAAGCAGGATGTTGACCGTCTGGGCAATGGTCGTCTGCCCGTCGACCACGAGGTAGGGCGGTGCGAAGGGCGGGTCGTCGCGGTCACGCGCCATGTCGCCGACCAGGCCGTCATCGCCCACGCCGGGCTGTCTCACTTTCTCGGTGTAGGGCGCGCCCGCGGCCTCCAGTGCCAGCCGAACGTATTCGCCCCTGCCGGGGATGCCATCCCAGTACCAAAGTTCGTAGCCCATGGCGTTGCCCTTTCCGTTGCCAAGAAGAGATGACGCAGATTAAGAGGGCAGCACAAACCAACACGATGACATGGGCAATGCGGGGGCGGCACAAGGTTTGCCCCTATCGGTGCAACATTTGTCTGCGCACCTGTTGTATGGCAGCACGGTCTTCAAAAAAGCCCCCGTGAACGGCCCCGTCAACCATACTCATGTGCAAGCCTTGCAGCAGACAGTACTGAAAAGCACCATCTTGTAGGAGCGCCCATGACCAGCATTGCCCACCCCTCATCGGCTCAAATGGAACACGACATCCGGCAGATCACGGCCAAGGGCCATGCCGACGTGGCCCCCGGCGACATCGCCATCGGCGTGGTCATCGGCCGGGCATCCGAGTACTTCGACTTCTTCGTCTACGGCATCGCATCAGTGCTGATCTTCCCGTCCGTTTTCTTCCCCTTCGCGCCGCGCCTCGAAGGCATGCTGTGGGCCTTCGTCGATTTTCTCGTTCGCCTTCGTGGCACGGCCCTTCGGCACGGCCTTGTTCATGGCCCTGCAACGGCGCTACGGGCGCGGCACCAAGCTGACCGTCGCCTTGTTCCTGCTCGGCTTCTCGACAGCGGGCATGGCTTTCCTGCCTGAATACAAGTACCTGGGCTTCGCGTCCATCGTGCTGCTGGCCGCGTTCCGCACGCTGCAAGGCATCGCGCTGGGCGGCTCGTGGGATGGCCTGCCTTCCCTGCTCGCCTTGAACGCGCCCGAACAGCGCCGAGGCTGGTACGCCATGCTCGGCCAGTTGGGCGCGCCCATCGGCTTCGCACTCGCGACATCGCTCTTCCTGTACCTGCATGCCCACGTCGACCAGCGCGATTTCCTGGACTGGGGCTGGCGCTATCCCTTCTACGTGGCTTTCGCGATCAACGTGGTGGCCCTGTTCGCCCGCCTGCGCCTGATCGTGACCGAGGAGTACACCAAGCTGCTCGAAGAGCGCAAGCTGCGTCCCACGCCCGTGGGCGCGTTGCTCCGGAAGCAGGGCTACAACGTCTTCATCGGTGGCTTCGCGGCGCTGGCCAGCTATGCGCTCTTTCACATCGTGACCGTGTTCCCGCTGTCGTGGATCGCGCTGGGCAAGACGCAGTCCGTCGAAGATGTGATGACCGTGCAGATCGTCGGCGCGGGCCTGGCCGTGATCGGCATGATCGTGTCGGGCTGGGTGGCCGACCGCATCGGCCGCCGCCAGACACTGGGCCTGTGCGCCAGCTTCATCGCCGTGCTGAGCGGCTTCGCGCCCACCCTGCTCAATGGCGATGCGGCCGCGCAGGATTTGTTCATCCTGCTCGGCTTCACGCTGCTTGGCTTGTCGTACGGCCAGGCCGCCGGCGCCGTGACAGCCAACTTCACGACCAAGTACCGCTATGCCGGCGCGGCCCTCACGGCCGACTTCGCCTGGCTGGTGGGCGCGGCCTTCGCGCCGCTCGTGGCACTCGGCCTGTCGGCGAACTTCGGCCTGGGTTACCTGAGCTTGTACCTGCTCTCGGGCGCGGGGTGCACCCTGCTGGCGCTGAAGGTGAACAAGTCGCTGGAGATCCGGGATTGAGGCACGATGGCCATCATCATCACCGCCTTTGAACGGTCGCCCGACGGCACTCAACACGGTCGAGCCGCCCATCCTCGAACTCGTCACAGCCAAGCTGGTGGAAGGCGACAGGACCGGGTGCGCGCCCGGCTGAGCCAACCGGCCGCTCGCCTGGGTGATGCGAACTGGCTGTGGATGGCAGCTACAGCGCGGGCGATCTGCTGATGGTGTCGGTTCTGCTCAGGGGCAGCGCATGTCAAGAACGAACGACCAGGCAGAAACCACCTCCGCACCGCAAGCCGCTACTGCCTTGTGGCGATCAGCGGGCTTGCCCGAAGCGGCGCTGCCAACGCTGAACCTGCCCGGCTCTCAACCCGTGCTGCCATCGAGCTTCGCGGTCGCCACGGCGGCCCAGGCCAGCATCGGCGTGGCCGCATTGGCGGCGGCGGAGCTGTGGCATTGGCGCACCGGCCAAACGCGGCGCCAGCAGGTCACCGTGCCGCGCGAGCACGCCGCGCTCGAATGCACGGGCGCCTTCAAGCTCGATGGCAAGCCACCCCACGTGTGGGACAAGCTCTCGGGTCTGTACCCCTGCGGCGCCGACACGGGCGCGCCGGGCTGGGTGCGCATCCACGCCAACTTCGCGCACCACAGGGATGGCGCCTTGAAGCTGCTTGGCTGCCCCACTGGTGATGCGACAGAGCGCGAAGCCGTCATCCAGGCCTTGCGCCGCTGGCGGGCCCACGACGTCGAAACCGCCGCCGCGCAAGCGGGGCTGGTCGTTGCGGCGGCCCGCAGCTTCGATGAGTGGGACGCGCATCCGCAAGCGCTGGCGCTGGCCGCGCAAGACACGGTCAGCATCGAGCGCATCGTTGGCGATGACGTGCCCGATGCCGCGCCCCTGGCCTGGCCCGCGCTGACTGATCACGCCCGCCCCTTGCAAGGCCTGCGTGTGCTCGACCTCACGCGCATCCTGGCGGGCCCTGTCGCCGGCCGCACGCTCGCAGGCCATGGCGCGGACGTGATGCTCGTCAACTCGCCGAAGCTGCCCAACATCGACGCCATCGCCGACACGAGCCGGGGCAAGCTGTCCACGCACATCGACCTGCGCTCGGCCATGGGCCAGGCGCAACTGCAAACGCTCGCGCAAGCAGCGCACGTCTTCCTGCAGGCGTACCGGCCCGGCGGCCTGGCCGATCTCGGCTGGAGCCCGCAGGCACTGGCCAGACTGCGCCCCGGCATCGTCGTGGTGTCGCTGTCGGCCTATGGTCCGCACGGGCCTTGGGCACAGCGGCGCGGCTTCGATTCGCTCGTGCAGACCGCCACCGGCTTCAACATGGCCGAGGCCGATGCGGCTGGCGCGCCAGAGCCCAAGGCCATGCCCCTTCAGATACTGGACTACGCGGCCGGCCATCTGCTGGCCTTCGGCGCACAGGCGGCGCTGTGGCGGCAGGCGCGCGAAGGCGGCAGCTGGCATGTGCAGGTGTCGCTGGCGGGCGTGGGCCGATGGCTGCGCGGCCTGGGGCGCGTGCCGGATGGCCTGAACGCCGTGCGCCCTGACATGAAGCCTTACATGGTCGAAGAAGCGTCGGGCTTCGGCCAGTTGCTGGCCATGCGGCACGCGGCGTCGCTGTCGCACACGCCACCGCATTGGGATCGACCGTCCATGCCGCCAGGCACGCACCCGCCTGTGTGGCCTTCGCCGCGATGACCATCGAAGCCGAAGCTAGCGGATCGTCGCCCTCAGCGCCTGCGACAACCTGCCGCGGTCCATGTCATCGCTGATCTTCTTGGCGTTGACCATCAGCTGGCACTGGTCCAGCAAGGCGATGGCCTTGTCGGTCTCCGTGTTGAGGATGCCGACCTGCTGCGACAGGTAATCGTTGATGCTGCGCTTGACCGAGTCGCGCACGTCGAGCGGCAGGCCCAAAAAAGCCTCCTGGATCTGGTCGAAGGCCTCCTTGGGCCCGCCCTGCACCACCGTGACGTTCTGGCGCCATTCACGCAGCTTGGCGTCCATGCCGACGGCGATGATGCCGTTGGTCGTCGCCAGCCATTTGTCGGGCTCGAGCAGCGTGCGCTCGGTCTCGGTGCTCAGGCCGCCCAGGAAGCGGCCGTCGTTGGCGCGGTAGAAATCGTCGAAGGCCTTCTCCGCCGTCTGGCGGCGCGCATCGAACGCATCTTTGAGGCTGCGCTTGAGATCAGACCAGTCGCTCCTTTGCCCGTCCGTGCTCAGCACCGAATCGACGCCGTCCATGCCCGACAGCACATTGGCATGCGTGGCGCGCAGGCTGTCGAGGTTGCATTCCTTGAGGAACTGGTCCACCTGCTGGCGTATGCCGCCGTAAGACACGATGATCACGCCCTCGTTGTCGAGCTGCGACTTGAAGACGATCATGTAGGAGTTGTAGAAATCCTCGACCAGCGGCTTGATGCCTTTGCAGGCGAAGTCGAGCAGCGAGAGGATGGCCTTGGTCTTGCTGTCCAGCAAGGTGCCTACGCGGTACTGCACCAGGCCGCCCACGTTCATCGAGCGGATGCGGTTGAGCCACATCAGGGCATCGTCCACATTGGCCCCGCACTTCTGCGCGATCTCGTAGATGTCGGCCGTGTTGTTGGCCCACGATGCGAGCGTCAGCAGCCCTTCGACCAGTGCGCGCGGCGCACCCGCGCCCACCAGTGTCTCCTTGACGTGGTCGGTGATGGACGCGAACACCGACTTCCACAGCTCGCGCAGCTCGACGATGGCCGCGCCGACCTGCACCCAGTACGGCATGGCCTGCGCGAGCGATTGCTCCAGCAGGTTCTTGATGTCCTGCGCGGCCTTCTGCTCGGCCTCTTCGATGCGCAGGTCCTCTTCGCTCAGGTTCTGCCACTTCTTGTCGAGCACGGCGATGAGGTCACGCACCTTCTGGCCATCGCGGGCCATGTTGTCGCGAGACTGGGCCAGCCTGGGCACGCCCAGTTGCGCCCAGAAGATGAACTCGGCGAAGCTCACCTGCTCCCGAAAATGCACGGCCACATCGCTGGGCGTCGAGACGCCGGAGAGCATGTTGTCGAGCTTGTCGGTGGCCGCGCGCGTCATGTCGCGGAACTTGCCGGCGTACTCGTCGGCCAGCGGCACGGCGTCGTCCTCGGCCAGGAAGACCTGCATCATCGTGAGCACGGCATCGCGGGCGTTGAGGTAGTCGTCCAGCACGCCGGCGATGCGTGTGGACTCGCTGATGTCGAGCGTGGACTGGATGGCGGCCAGGGCGGCACGCAGTTCGCGGCGGCGGGCGTCGAAGGAGGGCATGTCAGCGTCCGGTCAGGGTCAAATGGGTTGCTGGCTGGTGATGCGCCAGGGGCCCATCGCGGCGGGCGTGCCCAGCCTCTGCAGCGTCCACCAGCGGTTCACCGTGACATCGCTGATGGGGCGGTAATGCCCATCGACGCTGCCGATGTGCTGCATCTCGACGGTCACTTCCTCGAGCCGCTGCTGGCCCTGGTAGGCATCGCCCGGGATGATGACGCGCACATCGTCCGTCCACACCGGCCGCATGTCGAACACGCGCTCCATGATGCGGCGGCGCGCCTCCTCGAAATAGCGCGCGGGTTGCTCGACGGCGTTCATGCGGAACAAGGCGCGGCCATCGGCCAGCGTCTCGACCGACCACGTGGCGAACAGCGAGGTCCACAAGTCCAGCTCGCCCGCCTTCAGCGCCGACACCATGGCCCGCATCACCTCGGTCGGGCTGGCCGCATCGGGCGGCGCGGAGGCACTGTGGGCGCGCAAGGCCTGTTCGCCCGCGAAGCGCACGACGCCATCCTGCTGCTGGCGCAGGTCCACGCACATGGCGCCGCCGATGAGCGCAGCGACAGGCTTGAGGCCGAGCCCGAAATACGCGCGCTCGCCGATCACCAGTTGCCCTGGCTGGGCCTGCACCTGGCCGATCAGCTCGTAGCTTTCGTCGATATGGGGCAGCACCAGACGGCGGTAGCGCGCCAGCGCATCGAGCATCCAAACGGCCTCGTCGCCTTCGGCATCGGCGAAGTACCAGCCATCTTGCGGGCTGCCCGCCACGAACCACGTGCGGCCCGCCTCGCCCACCCAGTCGCGGTTGCGCAGCGGCGGCAGCACCACGTAGCGGCCGGTCACCGCCGCGCGGTCGCCATGGATGGGGTGCACGGCCGGGAACAGCGGCGTGATCGTCTGCGACGCCAGTTCGGCCTGGATGTTGCGCCAGGCCGCCTGCGCCTGCTCGCGGACCTCATCGGCGTGTTGCTCGCCCAGCTGGCGGTAGTCGAGCGCGTCATCGGGCAAGACGATCTCGGCGCCTTGCAGTCGCGCCAGCATGGCGTCGAAGTCTTCTTGCACCGCTCGTGCAAAAGGGCCCGGGTACTTGCTCGCCAGCAACTGCACGCGCGGCTGCATGTCCAGCAGGTTGCGCAGTTCATAAGACGAGGTCAGCGACAGCGCATACAGCGTGTCGTCCAGCACCTTGCTCGTGTACTTGGCGAAGTTGTCGGCCCATTCGCGCCAGCTGCGGTCGAAGCCATCGTTCTCGTACATCTCGGGCGGGCCGCCCGGGCCGATCAGGATGCGGTTGTCTTCGCTGCGCACATTGACCGCGGCCCGCACGGCGCCCGTGATCTCGATGAGCTGCCAGCCCTGGCCGGGCGCGGCACGCCGGCGTACGGTGAGCTTGACGGGCGCGCCTTCGCTCAGCCTCGCCTGCGCCCAGCGCTGGCTCTCGCCATATGTGCCGATGGCCTGCTGCGCCTGCATTGGCGTGGGCGTGCGGGACAAGGCCTCGCCCTCGACCGCCACGATCTGATCGCCCACGCACAACCCTGTGCCGCGAAAGCCGCTGAACCACCCGATGCCCGTCACGCGCAATGCGGGCGGCGAACCATCGAGCATGGGTGTCGTGACCAGGCCTGTGCTGACCTCGGGCAAAGGTGATGTGTCGGGCTCCATGCTTTGTCTTGGCGCTTGCGGCCGATGCTGACGCCCGTGAAGGCAACGGCGACATTGTGCAAGGGGCTTGGCAGGGGTCAATCCCACATGCGAAGCATGCTTTCATGCTCGACGCCACACTCGTCGTGCAAGCCCAGGCCGACTGCGTCGAATCAGCCTTCGTACTTGCTGTAGCACAAGCGGCTGGGCCGCAAGCCCATGCGCACCAGTGAAACAAGGTAGCTGAAGCCGGCCTGGTTCGGGTCGATCACCGGCACATAGGCACCCAGCTTTTCTTCGAGCAAGGCGCTCAGCTTCTCGGCCACGCCGACGAAGCCCGTGCAGCCCAGCAGGATCGACTGTGCGTTGTCTTCCTTGATCGCCTTGAGCGCCAGCGCAAAAGCCTCGGCCGTCACTGCATCGATGTCCTTGAGTTCACCCACCGGGCAATCGAGCGCCTCGACCGCGGCGAACGAATCTTGCAGGCCATAGCGCAGCACATGCCCTTCCTGCATCGCCTTCGTGCTTTGCAGGATCGTGATGATGGCAAAGCGCGAACTCAAGCCCAGCGCCGTGAAGGCCGAGGTCGGGAAGCCCCCGATGATCGGGATGTCGATCACTTCGCGCGCAGCCTCCACGCCGCACATGTCGAAGTCGCTCAGCCAGATGCCCTTGAAGCCTTCCTTCTCGAGCGACCTGGCCAGCTCGACCACCGGGTAGCCGTTCTGCAGCCAGTCCGTGCGGCTCTGGATGCAGTCGTGGCCCTGGTCGATGTTGCGCACTTCCACGCTGAAATCAGGCGGGAGCACAGGCTGCACGGCCGCCAGCAGCAGCTCGTTGTACTGCGGCGTGTTGACCGGCGCGATGATGCACACACGTGTCTTGTTGCTCATGTTGAACCCTTCCCTTCGTGCTTCAAACATCAAGCGTGACTGATCTGCCTATGTTGAGAGGCGCTCCCGCAAGGCCATGGCCCGATGAATGCCGATAAACGGCTCATTCTTGTTCAATGGCTTGAGCGCCTTGTCCAGTATCTCGCGTGCCTGAGACAAGCGGCCCGATGCGGCCATCAGCTCGGCCAGGTGCGTCGATGCCGCCAGGCGCGCGGGCAAGGCACCCAGCGCCATCGCTGCCGACAAGGCGCTGCGCATGGCATCTTCCGCGCCGTCCATGTCGCCCATGGCCATGCGGGCGCGGCCCTGCACGTCGAACAGCTCGCCCAGGTAGGCGCGGTCCTGGTGTTCCAGCGCGATGTCCAGCGAGTGCGACATCAGCTTGTCCGACTCGGCGGGTCGCCCGGCCGCCAGCAACAGCTCGCCCAGCTTCCAGGCCTGGAACGAGAAGAACAGCTTGCCGCCGTTGCGCAGCATGTGCGTCTCGTAGCCTTCGCGGATGGCCGTCTCGGCCTCCTCGTACCTGCCCGACATCGTCAGCGACACGCCACAGAAGATCTGCCCCACGCCCTGATAGAAAGCGAAGCCATGCCGCCGGGACACGGCCTCCAGTTCCGTGGCCAGCGGCGTCATCTCGGCCATGTCCTCGAACAGGCAGGCCAGCCAGGCCGCGCCCTGCAAGGCAATGGCCTGGTTGAACGGGTGCTCGCGCACCTGCTGCACACGCTTGACCAGGCGCTTGCGCGCCGTCTGCGCCCGCGCGAAATCACCCGTCTGGAACGCCGCCAGCCCTTCGAACATCAGCGCCAGGCCGATCAGGTCGAAGCCCTGTGTGCCCGTGCGCTCCTGGTCGCCCACGGGCACCAGCCCGCCGCGCGACAGACAAGCCAGTGACTCGGCGCTGTCGCCCAGCCAGAACAGCGTGTTGGCCATGGCCACATGCGCCTCGGCGGACATGTCCGCGTGGCCCGAGGCCTGCGCGCGTTGCAGCATCTCCTGCACGGTGCCACGCGCCTTGCCCAGGTCCATGGTCATGAGCTGCGTCGTCCAGATGCCGAACAGCAGCGACGTCAGCTCTGTGTTGTCGACCAGGCCGTTGCCCACATTGAAGGCGGCTTCGTAAGCCAGCAAGGCGTCCGCGCTCAGCCAGCCATCGAGGCTGCGCATGCACACGCCCAACTGCCGGTACAGGTCGAAGGTCGTGCGCCGGTCCTGCTGCTCGACGGGCATCGATGTCGCCAGACTCAGGCCGCGCCGGATCATCGGGATGGCCTCCTTGAACGAGGACAGCTCGATCAAGCGCGTGGCGTCTTCCAGGCATTGCTGCGCGGTGAAGCGGCTGGCATCACGGGCGTTCATGCGCCGCTCGACGGCCTTGCGATTCACACCCAGCATGCGCGCGGCGGCGGTCTTGTTGCCCTGCGTCAGCTGCATGGCCCGGTCCACCAGCAACTGCTCCGCGGTGGCCAGCTTGTCCTCGCCTTCGAGCGCCAGCAACGCATCGGCCAGTGCCGTCAACGGCGATGTCGTGGCGACCGGCTGCGCCTCTTCCAGGAACGCGTTCAGCGACTCGGCCGTGATGTGCGTGTCTTCGGAGAGGATCGCCAGCCGGTCGACCAGGCTGCGCAACTGCCGGATGTGGCCCGGCCACTCGCAACTCTGCAGGCGCACCAAGGCATCGGCGCTGAAGGTGATCTGGCGCGGGTGCAAGGTCGCGAAGTGCGCCAGCAGCTCGGGAATGTCTTCGACGCGACGGTCCAGCCCCGGCAGCTCGAGCACGAACACGGCCAGGCGGAAGTACAGGTCTTCGCGGAACTGCCGATCACGCACCAGCGCATTGAGGTCGCGGTGCGTGGCCGCCACGATGCGGCCTTCGAAGCGCTTGACCTCGTTCGAACCCAATGGCCTGAACGAGCGCGTCTCCAGCACACGCAACAGCTTGGGCTGCAAGGCCAGCGGCAACTCGCCGACCTCGTCCAGGAACAAGGTGCCGCGCCCGACCCGCTCGAAGTAGCCCGCGTGCGTCGCATCGGCGCCCGTGAAGGCCCCTTTGGCGTAGCCGAACAGCTCGGCCTCGACCAGATGCTCGGGCAACGCGCCGCAGTTGAGATCGAGGAACGGCGCCTGAGGATCGCGCCCACGGTAATGGACGAGCTGGGCCATGATCTCTTTGCCGCTGCCGGTCGGCCCGGCGATGAGCACGGCGCGATCGGTCGGGGCGACACGGTCCAGCAGCCGCAAGACCTGCAGGAACGCAGGCGCCCGGCCTACGACCCTGGGCTCGCTGGCGCGCAGCACCGATAGATGTTCATGTCTCACACATGCCCCTTACAGGCACTGCGCCGAACCGCCGATTCAGGACCGTACAACACCATTTCGCCCCTGACCTCATTTGAAGCACGGCGCGCTCACGCGGCGCGCCAAAATGCCGCCATGTTACAAGAATGGCGGCCATCTTCCAGCCCGATGACGATCAGGCAATGCGGATCTGGGGGTAATGGCTCAGGACAGCATCAGATGTTGCCCCCCTCAGGCGGCCACGCCGTAGACCAGGGCCTTGTCGCGCAACAGCGGACTCAGCACGCTGGCGCCGCGCAAGGTGCGCTTGAAGCGGCGCACCCGCGCATGCATGGCCTTGCGCGCCTGACGCAGCGTGGCGTCCGGCTCATCGTCGGCCTGGCGCGCGGCGAGCGCCGTCAACAGGCCGCCATGGCGTTCGTGGCAATGCGCACAGACCAGCACCATGCCATCGCCCTCATCCTCACCGAGGACGGCCGAGGCATGGCTCATGTCGTAGTGGAACTGGTTGGTGTGCGCGTCCAGCAGAGTGTGAAGGCAATGAAAGCAGCGGCCGGACTGCGCGTGCAGCAAGCCCGACACCTCTTCGGGCGAATGCGCCCCGCGCCGTTGGCCGAGCTGCTGCAAATCGAACTTGAGCCGATGGGCCACCTCGGCCTTGAACAAGGCTTGCGCCCAGCCCCTCAACTCGGGCGGCGCCACCGCCCACAACGCTTCGGTGCCCGACGGCGAACAGGCGCGATGGGCGGCGATGTCCCGCATGGGTTTGCCGCAGGCGCGGCAATGGCAGTGTTCCTGGATGAACGCGGCGAAACGCTCCGACAGGCCCTCGGCCGCCACAAGGCCGTCTGCGATGGGGTGGACCAAGACCGTCAAGCCATCCCCGCCGTCCGTGATCTGGCTGGCGGTATAGGGCAATCTGAGCAGCGCCTTTGACATGAAGCCTCCTCCTCGAGAGCGGATGTCCTGTTTGCGAGACTGTTACAACTCGCCCATTTTCGTCCACCAAATATACAGGCATTGGCCGAAATCGACCAGATTTTCATGTCTCGGCGGCCCCTCTCCCCTTGTTGACCCCCTGGATCTGATTGGCACAGAAACTGCAAAAAGATTTGTGCACTACTGCTCAATAAATACATGAATGTCAGGGACCTTATTCATCCGCAAGCCCAGCACACCCTGAGCTCGGACCATGTCAAGCGGAGAGGACTTATGCACTGCGGCAAGATCAAATGGTTCAACGCCCTGAAGGGTTATGGTTTCATCTCGTCCCCGGACACCCCGGCGGACGTGTTTGTTCACTTCTCCGAATTGCAGATCGAGGGGTTCAAGACGATACGCGGCAACACGCGCGTGACGTTCGATCTGCTGGAGACGGACAAAGGGCCGATCGCGCTGAAAGTGCAGGTCAGGACGGACCACGAGGGCGCCGAAAGGCCCGCACGCGCCGACCATTGACAAAGCATCAGAAAAAGCAAAGGCGAACCACGCACGTGGTTCGCCTGGGTGCGGCGCCCCGCCAGGGCGCCGTGCTGCGTGATGCGTCAGCGCAAGAGGCGCGACAAGAGGCTGATCAGTTCAGCGCGCTCGTCGGCACCACGGGCAGGACCACGCTCGATGGGTGCGCCGCGTCGTTCAGGATCGTGCTGACGTTGCCATTCGCATTGGCCTGCTGCGGCGTCGGCCAGACGCCCGCAGCCTGGTTGCTCGCGCTGATGGCGATGCGCAGCTTGTGGCCCTTGCGAACCAGGGCTGCGGCCGGGAACACCTCTACCGGCACCAGCATGGCCTGGCCAGGCACGACAGCCAGCCTGGCCGCGGCCGTGAACGGGTGCCAAGGCTGGATCATCACGCCCTTGACATAGCGCGAACGGCTCGCATCGACCGCGCGGTGGCTGGCCGACAGCAGGCCGGTGCTGATGGGCGTGGCCACGCCCAGGGCATCCACATCATCCACGCGCACGGACAAGGCGGCCTCGGTCTTCGTGGCGCTCATCCAGATGTCGGCCTGGATCGGGCCGTTGAGGTAGAGGTCGTCCGTCAACGTGGCGGTCTGGTAGACCAGCGCGTTCTGCGTGCGCTCCACTGTGGCGCTGTTCGTGTAGCAGCCCTTCGGCAACAGACCGCCGATGCCCAGCGACCATTGCACGTAGCTGCTCGAGCAATCGCTGCCGTCGTTGATGTCGACGCTGGCCTTGACCGTGCGGCCATCGCTGCTCTTGGCATACGACACGACGGCGGCCTTGGGCTCGCTGACCGTGTGCGTGGCCTCGGACGAAGTCGGCTTTTGCGCGCTCAGGCTCATGTCGCCGCGCAGGTACAGGCGCTGCGGCGTCATCTGCGGGTGCGGCCAGTCGGTGGCGCGGGCGAAGCGGTTGACGCCCAGTTGCCCATAGCCCTCGACGTACTGGGTCACGTTGGGCAAGGTGGCCACGCCCGTGTCGAGGCCCTTGAGGTAGTGGTCGAACCACTGCAGCATCAGCGAAGCCGCGCCCGGCGCGCCCTTGGACAAGGCGTTGTCGGCACCACTGGCCGCATTGAGCACCGCCTGCACGTGCGAGCCCTTGACGATGACGAGCTTGGCGTTGACGTTGTTCTTGAGCTGCTCATAAAGCAAAGGCTCGTCGCGCTGGAAAATGTCGTTCGTGCTGCCCACGATGAAGGTCGGCACCTTGATCCTGCCCGCGCCTTCGACCGGCGAGCGCACGGCCCAGAAGTCGCCGTCGTCCGTGGCGAAGCCGGTCTTGCCCGAAAGCGAATCGCTGACCGTGGGCACGTACCAGCTGTCGATGGCGTTGACGTGCTGCTGGTCGGCGGCCGTGATCTGGGCGGCGTAGGTGGGGTTGCGCTTGATGGCATCGCTGTTCTGCACGCTCAGCATCTGCGTGAGAGGCAGCCACAGGCTGATGAACTCGGCGTTGAGCATGCCGCCGATGCCCACGGTGCCGCGGTAGGCATCGCCCATCGGCACCTGCGCGTAGACGGCCTTGACGGCCGGGTGCTGCTGCTGCGCGGTCAGCAAGCTGGTGATGCCCAGATAGGAGGTGCCCGCCAGGCCGAGCTGGCCGTTGAACCAGGCTTGCTGCGTCACCCATTTCACGGCTTCGCCGTAAGCGGCCTGCTCTTCGGCGCCGAGCAGCTTGGCCTCTCCGCTGGACATGCCCGAGCCGAGCACATCGACGGCCACGGACACGTAGCCGCGGCGGTTCATGAACTTGTCCTGCCCGCCAACCAGCAAGGTATTGCCCGTGCCCACCACGGAGCCCAGCAGCTGGCCCAGGTCGATGCGGTAGGCGGTCTGCGTGAGGATGGCCGGGAAGGTGCCGGCCACGGCGTTGCCCTTGGCGTCTGCCGGCATGGACACGAGCACGGCCAGCTTCTGGCCCGTCGATGTGGTGATGAACTGCAGTGGCAGGGTCACCGAATCGGGGTAGTCCTCGGCGCGCGTGTATGTCTGCCACGTGCTGGCGGCATTGGTCGTGATGGCCGTGTTGGACTGGCTGGCGCTGCCGCGCGTGCCCAGTGTCGTGGTCTGGCCGTTGGCAACGGCGATGGAGCCGATGGCCAGCAGCGCGGCGGCGATGCCGCGCAAGGCGAAGGAAGGAGCGGATCTGGTCGGGTTGGTCATGGCGCCTCGGATCGATGTTGTGGATGACACCCGGCAGATGCTATGAAGTCGCGGCCGATCGACCAATAGCCGCATTGACCAGCGTATTGACTGCAACAGTGCAGACTTTCCCTTATCTTTACCTGACACCCTGGTTGTCGCGCCATGCGGAAGGCGTCAGGCCGGACCAGCGCCTGAAGGCGCGATGGAAGCTGTGCACGGAGGAGAAGCCCAGCGATTCGGCGATCTGCTTGAGCGGCTTGTGCCCTTCGGCCAGCCAGCGCTCGGCCATCATGCGCTGGCACTCTTGCGTGAGGTCGGCATGCGAGGTGCCCAGCATGGCCAGTTGCCGGCGCAGGCTGCGCTCGGTCATGCCCAGGTGCCGGGCCGTGTCGGACACCGATGGCAGTCCGGGAAAGACCCCGAGCAGGCGCTGGCGCACCTGCTCGGCCAGGTCGGAGCCCGCGTGCATGGCGGCCAGCAGCGAGGCCGCGCGCGTGCGGGCCGCGAGGTACGCGACCGGGTCGTGCGTCGGCATCTTCTGGTCGAGCAAGGCCGGGTTGAAGCCGATCACGCTTTGCTTGCGCTCGAAGTTGATGCGCGGGCCGAAGGCGGCCGCGTAACGTTGCGCGATGTCCGGTGGGCACGCGTAGGGCAAGTCCACATGGTAGATGTCGGCCTGGTTGGCGCCGGCGAAGCGCAGCATCTGCACGGCGGCCGTGACCACCATCTCCATGCGGAAGTGGCCGCTCAGGCCGCCCGTCACGACGGGCTGCACGCGCAAGTGGGCGGTCTGCGGGCCTTCGACGAGCTCGATCTCGCTGTGCTCGAGCGCGAGCCGGGCAAAGCAGCGGATGTCTTCGAGCAACTGGCGCAGGCTGGGCGTCGACAGCGCCAGCGGCGTGATGGCGCCGTACTTCATCAGCGCGATGCTCTTGCCCGCGACGAGGCCGAAGTGCCGGTCGCCCGTGTCCTCGATCGTGGCGGCCATCATGCGGTCGAACAGCGCCAGCAGCACCCATTCGCCGTCTTCCTGCACATCGTCGAACGAGGCGATGCCGCATTGCCGCAGCACACGGGTCGAGTCGAAGCCCTCGACATCGAGCGTGTAAGCCAGGATCTTCAGGTTGACGGGAGACAGCCGCATGACAAAGAACGCGCACCAGGTGGGCGGCGCGATGGGTCGCTAGTCTGCGTGTTTTCTGAAATGTCCGGTCAACACCATTGTTGGTGCTTTCCCTTGGTGATGCTTGAACAAGGGGGCGTGAACATGACCCGCTTGACATGCAAGCAAATACTTGCATATCATGCGCTCAATGCAAACGGCGTCCCTCGCACGCAGCATCCCCATTGCGCACCACGGAGCAAACCATGTCGGACATCCTGCACAGAGTCGGTATCAAGTCATCTTCGAGCGCGGTCTACCAGGCCTTGTCTACACGCGAAGGCCTGGCGGGCTGGTGGACCGCGGACACGCAAGGCCGCAGCGAGGTCGGCGGCACGGTCGTGTTCCGCTTCAGCAACCAGAAGGGCGAGCACATCGGCGGCTTCACGATGAAGGTGCTCGAGCTGGCGCCCGGACAGCAGGTGCTGTGGGACGTGGTCGACGGGCCGGCCGAATGGATCGGCACGCGCATCAGCTGGGATCTGAAGCAAGATGGCGACCATTGCATCGTCCTCTTCAAGCATCAAGGCTGGAAGGAGCCGGTGGAGTTCATGCACCACTGCAGCACCAAGTGGGCGGTCTTTCTGATGAGCTTGAAGTCGCTGATCGAAACGGGCAAAGGTGCGCCCAACCCTCACGACATCAAAATCGACAACTGGAACTGACGTTCTTGGATCTCGACAAAGTTTTCAAGGCACTGGCCGACCCGACCCGCAGGCGGCTGCTCGATCAACTGCATCTGGACAACGGCCAGACGCTCAGCGCGCTGTGCGAGCACATGGGCATGACGCGCCAGGGCGTGACCCAGCATCTGCAACTGCTGGAGCAGGCCAACCTCGTCGCCATCGTGTGGCAGGGCCGCGAAAAGCTTCACTACCTGAACCCCGTTCCGCTGCACGACATCTACGAGCGCTGGATCGGCAAGTTCGAACGCAAGCGCCTGACGGCCTTGCACGACCTCAAGCTGAAACTGGAAAGCGACGATCATGAGCAAACCTAGCTTCGTGTATGTGACCTACATCGCGACCACACCCGAGAAGGCCTGGCAGGCCATGATCGACAACGAGATGATCCGCCAGTACTGGTGCGACCCGACCAACACCTGCGTCAACCGCGAGAACGTGTCGGACTGGCGGCCCGGCTCGCGGTGGGAGCACCGCCGCGCCGATGGCTCGGGCGTGGCCGACATCGTGGGCACGGTCATCGAGAGCACGCCGCCCAGCCGCCTGGTCTATTCGTGGGCGAGGCCGACGGAGGTCGATGACGACAGCAAGCACTCGCGCGTGAGCATCGACATCGAGGCGCAGGGCAACGGCATCGTGCGGCTGATGGTCACGCACGAAGGGCTGGAGAACGATCCGCAGATGCTGTCGGGCATCTCGGGCGGCTGGCCGAAGGTGCTGTCCAACCTCAAGACATTCTTGGAGTCAGGACGGACGCTGCAGAGCCTGGCTGCCTGATCTGGTGCCGTCATCAAGCCGGTGGCATGTTCAGGATGCGCCGTGCTTCAGCGGGCGTGGCCACCGGGCGCTCCAGCTCACGCGCGATGCGGACCATGCGGGCGACGAGTTGCGCGTTGCTCGTGGCCAGTTCGCCCTTGCGGTAGAAGATGTTGTCTTCGAAGCCCACGCGCACATGCCCACCGAGCACGATGGCCAGCGTGCCCATGGGCAGTTGCGCGGCACCGATGCCGGCGACCGTCCACGTCGCGCCCGGCGGCAACTCCGAGAGCATGTGCATCAGCGTCTGTGCCGTGCCCGCCATGCCGCCTGGCACGCCCATGACCAGGTCGACGTGAACCGGGCTGGGCAGCATGCCTTTGGCCAGCCAGCGTTTGGCCGTGGCCAGCATGCCGCTGTCGAAGACCTCCAGCTCCATCTTCACGCCCAGGGCCTGCATCTCGTGCGCGAACAGGGCGATGTCGGATGGGCGGTTCATGAACACGTCGTCGCCGAAGTTGACCGAGCCCATCGACAGCGTGGCCATCTCGGGCTTGAGCGCCACGGGCGCGAGGCGCTGCGGCGGCGTCATGCCGACCGCGCCGCCTGTCGACACCTGCACGATCACGTCGCAGCGCTGCCGCACTTCGCGGATGATCTGCTCGTAGACGGCCTTGTCCTGCGTGGGCGTGCCATCGGGATGGCGCGCGTGCACGTGCACGATGCTGGCGCCCGCTTCGGCGCAGGCCGCGGCGGCGATGCCGATGTCTTCGGGCGTGATGGGCAGCGCGGGCTGCTGCGCGCGCGTGACTTCCGCGCCGGTCAGGGCCGCGGTGATGATGAGCTTGTCCATGTGGTGGCGCCTCACTTGGTTGGGTGACTGACACGTTGGCAAGCGGCTGGCACGACGCAGGTGCCCGATGCGCGGCACACGGGCACCGGCACGGGCAGCACATCGCAGGCCGATGGCTGGCCCGGCACATCGGCGGCGCTGATCACCTTGCGGGCCTCGAAGACCATGCGGCGCGATGACTGGCCCATGCTCACCATGCGGCCCACGGCCTCGATGTAGTCCCCTGCCCTCACGGGCGCGAGGAACTCGACCTGGTCGTAGGCCACGAACAGGCCTTCGTCGCCGTCGCTGCGGATGAGCAGCTCGGTGGCCACGTCGCCGAAGAGCTGCAGCATGCGGGCGCCATCGACGAGGTTGCCGGCGTAGTGGGCCTCATGGGCGCTCATGCGCACGCGGATCAGGCTGGTCCATGTGGGGTCGATCGTGCTGTCCATCGGTGGCTCCTTGTCGGCGCAGGTAGCGGTATCGGGTCAACGTGCGTGGCGGCGGGCCCACTCTTCGATCACGAAGGAGGCGACGTTCTCGGCATAGCAACCCGGGCCGAAGCCGGCGTCGTAGCCGAGCTCCTTGGCCAGTTCGTGGCTGATGCGCGGCCCGCCAACGACCAGGATGATCTGGTTGCGCAGGCCTTCGGCCTCGAGGATGTCGGACAGGCGCGTGAGGTTGTCCAGGTGGATGTTCTTTTGCGTGACCACCTGTGACACGAGGATGGCATCGGCCTTCTCTTCGATGGCGCGGGCCACGAGCTCTTCGCAGTCCACTTGCGCGCCCATGTTGATGGCGCGGATCTCTTGGTAGCTCTCCAGGCCCTTGTGGCCGTTGAAGCCTTTCATGTTCATGATGGCGTCGATGCCGACGGTGTGCGCGTCCGTCTCGATGCAGGCGCCGACCACGACGAGCTTGCGGCCCATGCACCTGTTGATCTTCTCGTTGATGGCTTCTTTGCCCAGCACTTCGAACTCGGGCTTGGCCACCTTGATGCGGGCCATGTCGACACGGTGCCGGCATTGGCCGTAGAGCACGAAGAAGGCGAAGTCCGGCCCCATCGCCTCGCTGTGCACGACGGCGGGCTCGTCGATGCCCATCTGCAAGGCGAGCTGGCGCGCGGCCTCCTTGGCATCGTCGTTCATGGGCACGGGCAAGGTGAAGGACAGCTGCACGCGGCCGTCGTCCATGGTGTCGCCATAGGGCTTGACCCATTTTGCAGGCACATGTTGATCGCTCATGATGTGCGCTCCTCGGGCAGCATCAATGCCGGGAAGGGGTTGAAGTAGTTGGCCGATTTGGCGATCACGCCATCGAGGCCCTTGCCGCCCGTGAGCGTGCGCGAGATATCGGCGAAGGTGCCTTTGGCGATGGCCGCGGGCAGGCCCGTCTGCTCGATCCGGCCCAGCAACTCGGCCGCCTCAAGCAGCACCTGCTGGGCACGCCGCTCGATCTGGCCACCGGGCGTGAACTGGATCTCGGCATGCAGCTCGCGCATGTTGCCGAACACATAGCGCGCGTTCTGGATCGCCAGGAAGCGGTCCTGCATGAGCGGCGTGTGGATGGCCTCGGTCATCATGCCCAGCAGGTGGATGTTCTGCTGCGTGAGCACGCTCACGACATTGAACAACGCATCCTGGATGTGGCCCTTGAAGACGTTGCCCGTCATGTGCTTGGTCGGCGGCATGTACTTGAGGCACGCCTCGGGAAAGACCTGGCGCACCAGTTGCGCATGGGCCAGTTCCCACAGGAAGCCGTTCTCGAGCGCCGGGTTGATCTCGAAGGCGTGGCCCAGCCCCATCTGATCGGGCTTGAGGCCACTGAGGTAGGCGAACTGCTCGTTGATCAGCTGCGAGGCCAGCACCGTGTGCGCGGCCTCGTAGGCATCGGCCGTGGTCAGGTAGTTGTCTTCGCCCGTGTTGATGATGATGCCCGCGTAGCCATTGACCATGCGCGAGAAGAACTGGTCCACGAACGTGCGCTGCATGTTGATGTCGCGGAAGATGATGCCGTACATCGAGTCGTTGAGCATCATGTCCAGCCGCTCCATGGCGCCCATGGCGGCGATCTCGGGCATACACAGGCCGGAGCAGTAGTTGGTCAGGCGGATGTAGCGCTTGAGCCTGTGCCCGACCTCGTCGAGCGCGGCGCGCATGAGCCTGAAGTTCTCCTGCGTGGCATAGGTGCCGCCGAAGCCTTCGGTCGTGGCGCCGTAGGGCACGTAGTCGAGCAGGCTCTGGCCGGTCGAGCGGATCACGGCGATCACGTCTGCGCCCTGCTCTGCCGCCGCGCGCGCCTGCACGATGTCCTCGTGGATGTTGCCCGTGGCCACGATCAGGTAGAGCCATGGCGTAGGTGCTTCGCCGCATCGCGAGAGGGTTTGATCACGTTGGCTTCGATGGCCTGCGATGCGCGCGCACATGCGGGTGGCCATGTCGTGCGCAGCGCGGCGCGCGGCGGCTTCGTGGCGTGGTTGCTGCAAGGCCAGCCTGCCATCGGCCACGGCCTGGGCCACTTGCTGGATGCCCAGGCCATGCTCGGCCATGGCGGCGGCCACGGGCACGGCCGCGCCTTGGTTCAACAAGCCTTGATCCTGCAGATGGCTCACCAGCCGGTTGGGCAGCGGCACCTGGTTCTCGTCGACGCCATCGACGCCCATCAGGCGCAAGGTCGCGCGCTCCACGGACGTCGTCGTGAAGCGGTGCATGTCGTCATAGACCTGGCGGGCGATGCGGCGGGCCGTGTCGCGGGCGTGGTCGATCCGGGCTTGGTCGAGCGTGAGCTGGCTCATGATCCCTCCTGCAGGCACACATCGGTGACCAAATGGCCGCCCAGGGTGGCGCGTGCTTCGTGCACAAAGGCCTGCGCATCGAAGCCGCCACCGAAGGGCGAGAACGGGTTGAGCGTGATGCCCACCATGCGGATGCCGCGCAGCGCGTACAGTCGGCCGCCTTCTCGCTCGAACACGGCCAGATCGTTGGCATCGATGAAGAGCTTGGTGCCATCGGCCACCACGAGCGTCAGGCCTGGGTGCCGCGCCAGCAAGGTCGTCACGGCACGCCACAGCATCCGCCCCACGGCGCCCGACACGGCAACGATCGCCACATCTGCCTGCAAGCCAAGCAGCACCTGCGCCGCGTTGAGCGTGGCGATGGGCTCGTTGAACAGGCATCGGCCATGTCGATCCCACACGCCCACGCCACCCTGCGCGAACGCGGGCGCCACGATGCCCGCCACATCCACAGGCGCCTGGGTCACGCCCAAAATGGCCAGTCGGTCACGCGTCTTGCGCAGCACATCGGCCATGCCGCCACCCAAGGCCGCGCCCGTCGCCAGCACCACGCCATCGGCGATGGCCGGCGAGGCATGGTGGCTGCGGCCCAAGGCGCCATCGAGCAAGACCATGCTGGCGCCACATTGCCTGAGCAAGGCCATCACCTTGTGCTGGTCCTGGCTGCGCGAGGGGCCGGCCACCTCCATGTCGCCGGCTTCCAGCGCCTTGACGATCCATATCTCGCCCAAAGGGCTGTCGATGCCCGTCGTGCCCAGTTGCTTGATGCGGACGCGGGCACGCACCAAGGTGTCGCGCGCCGTGGCCACGAGGCAGCCTGGCGTCACCTGAACAGGCGGCTTCGGTACCGCGAAGACCTCGTCGCGCTCTTCGCCATCGCGGCCGATGGACGTGATGCCCATGGCCACATCATCGCCATGCGCCTGCGCCAGCAAGTGGTTGAGGCACACGGTCTTGCCCGTGTTCTTGGTCATGCCCATCACGGCCACATGGCGCAGCTCCCATGCACGCAGGCGCTGCCACAGCGCGCAGACAGACCGCGTCTGCATACCAGGCTGCACATGAACAACGTGGTCCGACATGCCGACCTCGCCTCACGCGTACAGCGTCTCGAACAACTGACGCAGCGCGGGCGACTCGCGCAGCAGCGACAAGGCGTACTCGGCATTGCCTTCGGTATAGCCGTTGCCCATCAGCATGGCCACGTCCTTGCCCACGCCTTCCGAGCCCAGCGAGGCCGCCGTGAAGCTTGTGGCCATCGAGAAGAAGTAGATCAGGCCCTTGTCCTTCGTGGCCAGGATGCTGCCCATCTCGGTGTGCGGCAGGTTCACGCAGTTGATCACCACATCGGCCATGCGCCCGCGCGTGACCTGCGCCACCGCCTGCATCGTCGCCACGGCCTGCGTGGCATCCACTTGCAGCACGTGGTCCGCCCAGCCCAGTTCGCGCATGCGCTGGCAATCGCGCTCGATGGGCGACACGCCGATCACGCAGCCCTTGGGGCCCGCGCGCTTCCTGGCCTCGTACACACACAGCGTGCCGGACTTGCCGCCCCCGCCCACGACGACCACGGTGTCCCCAGGCTGCACGAGCCGCGCGGTCTGCGCCGGCGCGCCGGCCACATCGAGCATGGCCAGCGCCACCTTCTCGGGGATGTCATCGGGCAGCTTCGCGTACAGGCCGCTTTCGAACAGGATGGCGTGGCCAGCGATGTCGATCTGGTCGGTGCCGACGTGCACACGCTTGATCTGCTCGATGTGCAATGGCGTCAACGACAGCGAGATCATCGTCGCCACCTTGTCGCCCACGGCCAGGTCGATCTTGTCGGCCAGCGCCGCGCCGATCTCGGCCACGCGCCCGATGAGCATGCCGCCCGAGCCCGTCGCCGGGTTGTGCAACTTGCCACGCCGCGCCACGATGTCCATGACCATCTCTGCGATGCGATCGGCATCGCCCTGCGCGGCCTGCTTGAGCTGCGTGAAGCTGGCGGCGTCCACATTGAGCGCGTCCACATCGATGAGGATCTCGTTGTCGCGGATCGGCAAGGTGTTGTCGATGCGCCAGGCGGGCTGCGGCAACACGCCTTGCGGCTCGATGACGCGATGGGTGCCATAAGGACATGACATGGTGTGCCTCCTGTCTCAGTTGCTTTGCGAGGGCAGGCTGAAGTTCTGGCCCAGGCCCGGCATCTCGACCGTCTTGCCCGCGTAGTTGCGGCACTGGATGGTCGTGCCGCTGCCATCGGGCAAGGCCTCTTCGCGCACATAGCTCGGGATGATGGGCAACTTGCCCAGACCACCCAGGCCATCGACGATGAAGGTCGGCACGGCCGGCCCGCTGATCCAGCCGCGCAGGCCCTCGTACAGCTCCAGCATGCGGCGGTGCGGCACCACGAAATGGTGCGCGCCTTCGACCATGTCCGTCGAGTACACGTAGTAAGGGCGCACGCCCATCTCGACGGCCTGCATGAAGAGCTCGCGCATGACCTCGACGCTGTCGTTCACGCCCTTGAGGCACACGCTCTGCAGACCCATCATGATCCCGGCCTTCTGGATCATCTTCACGCGCTGGCGCAGCAGCGGCGTGATCTCCTTGTGGTGGTTGATGTGGATGTTGAGCATCTGCACGCGGTGCTTCTCGAGCACGGCGCACAGCTCGGGCGTGATGCGCGTGGGCAGTTGCACGACCATGCGCGAGCCGATGCGCAGGAAGCGCACATGCGGCGCGCGCGTGCGGATCGCGCCCAGGATCTCGTCCAGGCGCTCGTCGGTGAAGGTCAGCGGGTCGCCGCCGGAGAGCAGCACATCCTCGATGTGCTTGTTGCTGGCGATGTAGTCGATCGAGGCTTCGATCTCGTCCTTGTGCACCGAGCCCGTGGGCTGCGAGACCATGCGCTTGCGCGTGCAGAAGCGGCACAGCGTCGCGCAGGTGTTGCTGACCAGGAAGAGCACGCGGCGCGGGTAGCGGTGCACGACGCTGGTCCCGGGGATGGTGTCTTTTTCTTCGCCCAGCTCGTCGAGCATGGTGGCGAAGCCCGGCTGCGTCTGCTCATGGAAGGACGGCAGGTACTGCAGGCGGATGGGGCAGTTCGGGTCGTCGCGGTCCATCAGTTGCGCCATGTAGGGCGTGACCGCGATGGCGAATTTGTCGTAGACGGTGTCGTTCACGTCCTCCACCTTGTGCAGCACGCCCATCAGCTCGCGGTGGTGCGTGTAGCGGCGCGCGAACTGCTTCTGCCAGGGCTCGCTCTCGGGGTCGTAGGCTTGCAGCTCGTCCCAGCTCAGCAGCTTCTTGGGCGTGCTCGAACAAGGCGTGGGCACGATGGCGATTGGTACTTCGACAGGCGCTTCGATGGTCGGCAGCATGGCGGCTCTCCTGCATCCGGAAAGGCAGGGCCTCCTGCCCTCCATGCCTTCAGTCTAGGAAGCGCATGCGCCGATGAAAACGATCAAATCGACTGAAATCAACACACGAAATCAGTCACTTTGATTACCATATTGGCCATATGCCCAAAATTTCGCGTAAACCCGCAGCCCCCATCAACCTCGACACGATGGACCACCAGCTCATCGAGCTGCTCAAGGTCAACGCGCGCCTGCCGCTGGTCAACATCGCCAAGGCCCTGGGTTGTGCGCGCAGCACGGCCCAATTGCGGCTCAAGGCTTTGGAAGACGCCGGCGTGATCACGGGCTACACGGTGAGCGTGAGCAGCACGCGCGGGCCCAATGTGATCCGCGCCATGGTGCTGATCTCGATCGAGTCGCGGCACGAGCCATCGGTCGTGCGCGAACTGGGCAAGCGGCACGAGATCACCAAGCTGTATTCGGTCAGCGGCCGCTACGACATGTGCGCCATGCTGCTGACCGATTCCACGCAGGAACTCGACGCCGTGATCGACCGCATCCGCGCCATCCAGGGCGTGACGGACACCTTCTCGACCATCGTGCTGTCGACCAAGCTCGACCGGCCGGAGTGACATGAATCACAGCGACATGAACACACCCGCCAACCTCTTCGCCGATGCCCTGCCGCCCGCCATCGGCGAGCGCTTCGACACCTTGCTTCAGCATGGCAAGGTCGTGATCGAGCGCATCGTCAGTTCGAGCCAGCCCGATCAAACTGAATACCAGCAATCACAGGACGAGTGGGTCGTGCTGCTTCAGGGCGAGGCCGAGTTGATCGTCGATGGCCAGCCGGTGCCCTTGCGGGCCGGGCAGCACCTCTTCATCGCGGCGGGTACGCCGCACACGGTCAAGCGCACATCGCCAGGCGCGATGTGGCTGGCGGTGCACATCCACCCGGATACCGCGCCCGCTTGATCACCTCATGCGCGCCGGCCCGCATCGTGCTGCGTTGCCAAGCGCATCTGACGCGCAATCAGGAACAGCGGGAAGAACACGCTGATCGCCACGGCCAACGACAGCAGGATGTAGAGCCACACGAAGCGGATGCCCAGCCGCTTGGCCTCGCGCAGCATGAACAAGGTCGCCGAGAAGCCAAGCAAGAACAGGTCGTTGCTCAGCGAGGCCGCGGCCGGGTTGGCATAGGCCGCGCGCAAGAAGCCCGCCACGCCGCCGTTGTCTGGTAAAGCGAAGAAAGCCAGGTTGTTGGACCAGGTGGCGTAGAGCGCGACCAGGGCGATGACGGCATACAGGCCGCACAGGCGTTTGTCGTGGCGATTCATGGAGCTCGACTTTACCTGTGGTCGATCAAAGAGCTTCGCATTCAAGAGAATTGCAAAGCTGAACTTTTTGCAGATCCTTGGACAGGACTCTTTGTAGCCTGAGCGATGCGTCGCATCAACCAAGCTTCCCTTCTAGCGAAGTCTTGCAGTGGAGACCCTTATTAAGCGGTCAATGCAAAAGCGCTGCTTGCTTACCAAGCAAGGCGGGGCGTGCAGTCAATCGCCGGGATGACCGGACATAGAGTGATCATGCGATGGGATGCCTACTGCGCAATGATCTTGCTGATATACCGCCGCCCCTGATCATCCTGCGCGATCATCCACAGGATGTACTGCATGGCATCGGGAGGCACGCTCGTGATGGCAGGCAAGGTGGCCTGGTTGGCCGAAATGGGCGGGATGATCACCTTGTTGATGACCGGAGTTGTGGGGGACGTCACGGAAACGCGCACTTCGACCACGCGCTTATTGGGATTGAGCGCAGCCCAATTGTTCCAGCTCACAGTGAGCCCGGCCGTGATGTCACTGACGTACAGCGGCAATGTATCAGGCTTGGGGTAAAGGGTAGATGCGGTGGATGAAGGCAGGTCGGCCGTCAGCGCCAAGCTGTCCGTCAGGTTGTTCACGCCCAAAGCCAGGAACGATGCCGTGAAGGTGGAACCCTGTCTCAGAGTGGAGTCCCCCAAAAAACTGCCTGATGTCTTTTCGATCATCTGGTCATTGAACAAATCGCCTTGCGATCGGACACCCTGCGTGCCCTGGCACATGGCTTCTCCTGTGGGCAAATTGCAATACACAAACGCTGCAGTATGAACCCCTCCGCCGTCACCAATCAACCGCAAGGTCGCCGTGGACATCACATCCGCTGCTTGAACGACCACCTGCGCACCCTTTGTGGGATTGGAGAGCAGTCGCATTTGAGATGGGGACGTCAACCCGCCTGTTGAATCGAATTCCGCCCAGGTTGAGGGATACACATTCCAAGGTATCAGCACGCCATTGCCGACGAAGGACCACCCAGTGGCATTTGTGGTTGTGCTGTCGTAGTTCATGGTCATCTCGAACACGCCCGCAGAATTGGCGGTCGCAGCAGAGCCATAAACCAATGCCGCCACTTTGATCTTGCTGCATTGTCCTGCCACGATGGTGGTGTCAAGGCAGCCCAATATCTGGAACTGACTCAACTGTTTGCCTGCGCTTGCATAGCTCACCAATTGCGAAGCCGTTTGCAGATAGTCGTAGCCATCCTGCGTCAATCCGCTCGAGAAAATGACCTTGGACGAGCGCGTGGCCGAACTTCCGGAGCCAGACAAAATGCCTGTGGCGGCCGGCACAATCACCAAGTCTGTGTTCTGAACATTGGGGTTCATGGCCGCATTGAGCGCGAGCGCAACCTTGTCAATGAGCGCCACGTTCGGCATTAAGGTTGTCAAGGCGGACGTTTTAGAGCTAGCTGCAGGGGTAATGCTCCATGTCGCCAAATCAACGGTGACTTCAGGCATCAAGCTGGGTGAAGTCAGTTTGTTGGACAGGTAGAGGCTGCCACTCTGACCGAATTGAATGCTCAAGCCTTCAATGGCGTTGTCCAAGCCAGTTTTGTTGGCAAGCATGGCGTCCTTGAAGAGATCAAGCGATGTAGCGTTGGTAATACTTGCAGCAGTCAAGTTTCTCCCGATCAACGTCTTCACAAGCGTATTGGCCGAGGTGTAGGTCGTGGCGTTGGCCAGTGCTGCTGGCAACAGCACTTTCGTGCTGGTAGACGAAGCAACGAGCGAAGTCTGAAAGGTGGCTGCAGGGTCCGCATTCAGCATCAGCCCCACAACGGCATTGGTCAGCGGTGTGATGTTGATGATTGAATTCGATGCGGTAGGTGGGTTCAGCGACTGCGCCAGCGAGTGCAGCAGCACTGGCCTGCCTGCCATGTCCACGCCCTTGGCCCGCAGCATCAAGGGCAGGAATTGTGTCCCGCTGTTCAGGGTCAAGCTGTAGCGGCCCTCCGCCATGTCGGTCACGGCGCTGCCTTGCACCACACCCGCAGCGTCAATCACCGTGATCTGGGCACCCAACAATGGTGCACCCACGGCAGCCACGCCGATCAATGTGCTGGATACCGGAACGGCAACCAGAGCGGCAGGGCCCCCATTGTTGCCCTTGCTTCCCCCCGAAAGATCGTCTTTCGAGCCACCTCCACCACAGCTCGTCAATGCGACAGCCAGTGCTGCAACCCCCAGGCAGGCCAGGGCCAGAGAACGTGCGCGGGTGAACAGGTCTTTCATGGGGCAGCCTCGAGAATCCATCGCTGAGCCACGCAGGCCCAGTCGAGGTCATTCTGGTGATCGCCCGAAAAAATGAACCGTAAAAAAGAAGCGCTTAGGAGGTGTTTCTATTGCACACATTCAGCCCGTGGAACGGGGTTTCAGCGGGCCATCACTTTTGCCATTTCCTGCTGGGACTGGGCCATGCCGCTGGCGGGCACGGTGTCGTTGGCGCGCGCGCTGAGCTGGTCGAAGCACTGGGCGATCAGTTCGGGCGCATCGGGGCCCGCGCCGATCAGCACGCCGTCGGTGAGCGTGATGTGCGAGGCCGCGAACACGCCGGCGCCCGCGCACAGGATGGCGCGCGTGGGCGCCTGCTCGCTGGCCAGGTAGAGCAGGCCGGGCGTGACGCTCTCGGGCGTCAGCAGGGCCAGCACGGCGGGCGGCATGATGTCTTCGGTCATGCGCGTGGCGGCCGTGGGCGCCAGGCAGTTGACGCGCACGTTGTACTTCTCGCCTTCCAGCGCCAGCGTCTGCATCAGGCCGACCAGGGCCATCTTGGCCGCGCCGTAGTTGGCCTGGCCGAAGTTGCCGAACAGGCCCGATGACGAGGTCGTGAACACGATGCGGCCGTAGCCTTGCGCCTTCATGGTCTCCCACACGGCCTTGGTGCCGTAGACGGCGCCCATCAGGTGCACGTCGACCAGCAGGCGGAAGTCGTCGAGCGACATCTTCGAGAAGCTCTTGTCACGCAGGATGCCGGCGTTGTTGACCAGCACGTCCACCCTGCCCCAGGCGTTCATGGCCTGGTCGACCATGGCCTGCACGGCGGCCGGGTCTGTCACCGAGCCGGTGTTGGCCAGGGCTTCGCCGCCGGCGGCGCGGATCTCGGCGACGACGCGGTCGGCAGCAGATTCACCCAAGACCGCGCCCGGTGCCGAGCCGTCGCGCGCGGCGCCCAGGTCGTTGACCAGCACCTTGGCGCCCCGCGCCGCCAGTTGCAACGCATGGCTGCGGCCCAGGCCGCCGCCCGCGCCTGTGACGATGGCCACGCGGCCGTCGAATGGGATCGAGGCCTGGGTCGAAGCTTGAGGAAGAATCGGAAGTGCTCATGGTCGATCTTGGTCTGTCTTGGTCGGAAAAATCGGTCGAAGCGCTGCTGCGCGCGGGAGCCGACATCATGCGCCACTTGAAAATCAAGCGAAAACCCTGAGTCCGGGCGCGTGAGGAATCCGCGCCGACGCCAAATCCTGTCGCACACGATGCCTTGCTGTCGCGTTGACGTATACGTCAACCGAAGCCCCTCTTCGTAAACTTGTATCCAGCAGTGACCGAGGAGACATCCAACATGAGCCACATCCAGGACAACAGCCCCGGGCAGATCGTGCCCCGCGAGAAGCTGGACTTCCACCTCGACGAGAACACGCCCGCGCTGGTGGTACGGCGGGCGAGCCTTCGAGACACGCCTGTTCGACGGCATGCAGGCGGCCTTCCCCGATGGCGAACGCTACTTCATCACGAGCGTGCGCGCCTTCCGCGATCAGATCACCGACCCCAAGCTGCTCGAGGACGTCAAGAACTTCATCCGCCAGGAAGGCCAGCACGGCATCGCGCACACGCACTACAACGACCTGCTGCGCCCAGCAGGGCGTGGATGTCGACCAGATCCTGCATGACGCCAAGACGCTGTTCGACAACTACAACAAGCGCTTCTCGGCCAAGTACAACCTGGCCTTAACCGCCGCCTTCGAGCACTTCACGGCGATGATGGCAGAGACACTCTTCGCAAGCGCGACGTGATGGCGCCCGCCGACGAGAACGTGCGCGCCATGTGGGCCTGGCACGCCATCGAGGAGATGGAGCACAAGGCCGTGGCCTTCGATGTGATGCAGCAGGTCGCCAAGGTCGGCTATGTGATGCGCACGCACCGCGATGAGCCACGCGCTCTACAAGGTCGTCGTCGACAGCATGCGTCTGACCAACCTGCCTGCTCAAGGGCGACGGCTTCACCTGGGCGCAGCGCATGAAGATGTGCGTCAAGAACGCATGGCTGGATCTATGGCCCCAACGGCCTGTTCTCGCCGCAGCGCCCTGAAGCTGGCCGGTACTTCAAGCCCGGCTTCCACCCGTGGCAGCACAAGGTCATCCACAGCTACCCGGTGTGGGTGCGCACCTACGAGAAGACCGGGCGACCCGATGGTGGCGGGGGCGGCGCTGTTCCAGGGCCGCGCGCTGACATCGACTACGGCGAACCCCGTCTTGCCGATGCCGCCTCGTCGGCATGAAGATGGTGGCGACACAGACGGAGGCGTCCTCATGGCTGTCTCGGTATTCGATCTCTTCAAGGTGGGCATCGGGCCCTCCAGCTCGCACACGGTCGGGCCGATGCGGGCAGCGCGGCTGTTCGCCTTGAAGCTGCAGGCGCAAGGGCTTTCGCTGGGCACATGCCGCGTGCGCATCGAGTTGTTCGGTTCGCTGGGCGCCACGGGGCGGGGCCATGGCAGCGACAAGGCCGTGATCCTGGGGCTGATGGGGCTGGAGCCCGATACGGTCGATGTGGACGCGATCGGGCACCTCATCGACGAGGTGCAGGCCACGTCGCGCATCAAGCTGCTGGGCCTGCACGACACGCCTTTCGCATCGCAACAGGACCTGTTGTTCAGGCCGGACATCACCCTGCCCTTCCATCCCAACGCGCTCAAGCTCACGGCGCTGGATGCGCAGGATCAGCCCTTGCTCGCGGGCACGTATTACTCGGTGGGCGGTGGCTTCGTCGTCAGCCAGGAAGTGGTGGACGACACAGCCCAGGCAAGCCGCCATCGCGCCCGCGGCCGATGTGCTGCCCATGCCTTTCCACAGTGCCGCCGACCTGCTCGCCTTGACCGCGCAACACGGCATCGGCATGGCCGAGTTGATGCGCCGCAACGAGCGCCATTGGCGCGATGACGCGGCCATCGACGCGGGCCTGCTGCACCTGTGGCAGGTGATGCAGGCCTGTGTGCAGCGCGGCTGTCAGCAAGCGGGCATCTTGCCGGGCGGCTTCCAGGTCACGCGCCGCGCGCCGGGTCTGCATCAGCGCTTGGAGGCCGTGGCTTCGCCGGTCGACCCGCTGCATGTGATGGACTGGGTCAACCTGTATGCGCTGGCCGTCAACGAAGAGAACGCGGCGGGCGGGCGCGTGGTCACGGCGCCGACCAATGGCGCGGCAGGCATCATCCCCGCCGTGCTGCACTACTACCGGCACTTCGTGCCCGGCGCCACCGACCGAGGCGTGATCGACTTCCTGCTCACGGCCGGTGCCATCGGCCTGCTCTACAAGGAGAACGCATCGATCTCGGGCGCGGAGGTGGGCTGCCAGGGCGAAGTCGGCGTGGCCTGTTCGATGGCGGCTGGGGGCTTGTGCGCCGTGCTCGGCGGCACGCCCGCGCAGATCGAAAACGCCGCCGAGATCGGCATGGAGCACCATCTTGGGTTGACGTGCGACCCGGTCGGTGGGTTGGTGCAGATACCGTGCATCGAACGCAACGCCATCGCCGCCGTGAAAGCCATCAATGCAGCCAGGCTGGCCATGCACGGCGATGGCTCGCACCGCGTCAGCCTCGACAAGGTCATTCAAACCATGCGCGAAACAGGCGCCGACATGAAAGACAAATACAAGGAGACCGCGCGCGGTGGCCTTGCCGTCAACATCGTGGCCTGCTGAGCTGACACATGGACACGAAATGGCCCCTCTGATGACGCTGTCTCGTACCCTTGGTCACCCCATCTGTACCGGGCACGTTCATTACAATGCGAACAGCCCCGCGACCCGCACCTGATCTCCACAACAATGAGTCATTCCGAACTTTTCGTTGCCCATGTCCCGGGCATCCAATACGGTGTGCTGGACTCGCTGATGGGCTATGCCGTCAGACGCGCGCAGATCAAGCAGTACGAAGCGTTCATCGCGGCGCTCGAGCCCTGGAACATCACGCCGCCGCGCTTCTCCGCCATGGTGATCGTGTCGCTCAACCCGGGTCTCAAGCTCACGCAACTGGCCAAGATCCTGGGCATCGCGCGATCGGGCGCCGTGATCCTGGTCGATGCGCTTGAAGAGCTGGGCTATGTCGAGCGCCAGCCCGCCCCGGAAGACCGCCGCGCCTTCAGCCTGGCCCTCACTGAAAAGGGCAAGCACGATCTCGTGAAGATCAGCAAGGCCGTCGTCGACCAGGACAAGCAGGTCATCCAGCCCTTGAGCAGGGCAGAGCAGCAGGAGCTGCATCGCCTGCTGATCAAGCTGTGCGATAGCCAGTCTGCCTGAGCACCATGGCCTGACGGCGCCAGGCCACGCCGCCGAACGTCGGGTGCCGCTCCTTGATGGAAGGCAGGTAGGCACCGTCCGGATGGGTCATGGGGCTGTCATGGCGTCGAAATGCAGGCGGGAATTGGCGTGCGCAGCTCCGCATCATGGATGCTGGCATATGGGCTTTCCTCACTCACAGGGCGGACATGGACGCATTCACGGCACGCAAACAAATCAAGACATGCCCCTGAGTCACCCCGCACACGGTCGACGCCATCTCCAACTGCGTCACGAGCGCGATGACGGCCGTGCCTGAGCCCGGCGGCATGGCGTTGATCAACCCCGCGCGATCATCCAGATCGTGCGGCAGATCAGCTTGACGTCCGTCCACACCGAGACCTTGTCCACATAGCTGGCGGCCAATGCCAGCTTGTGCGGCATGACCTCTTGGATATAGGCCTGCTCGGGGTCGGCGGCGCGGGCCAGCACGCTGCTTTCATCGCGGTACTCGATGGAGGCGATGTCGGTGATGCCGGGCCGCACGGACAGGATCTTGGCGCGCATGGCATCGGGGTAGTGCGCCACGTAGCGCGGCACCTCGGGCCGCGGCCCGACCAGGCTCATGCTGCCCAGCCATACGTCGATCAGTTGCGGCAGTTCGTCGAGTTTGCTGCCGCGCAGGTAGCGGCCCACGCGCGTAATGCGGCTGTCGGCGCCGACCGTGATCTGCAGACCCTGGCCTTTGGGCTCGTGGCGCATGGTGCGGAACTTGCGGATCCGGAAAAGGTGGCCGAAGCGGCCCACGCGCTCCTGCCTGAAGAACACCGGGCCTGGCGAATCGAGCTTGATGAGCAAGGCGATCAGCAGCATCGCCGGGCCCAGTATCAACAGGCCGAGCGACGACATCAGCAGGTCGAACAGGCGCTTGCTCATGTCGCTGTCGATGCGTGGTCAGCGGCAGTCAACGGCCGAAAGCCTTGCGCACGGCCGCGATGACGCGCTCTACATCGGCATCGGTCATCTTCGTGTACAGCGGCAGGGTCACCATGCGCTCGTAGGCCTTCTGGCTCTGGGGGAACTGCTCGGGCTGGAGGTCGTAGCGTTCTTTCCAGTAAGGGTGCAGGTGCAGCGGGATGTAGTGCACGCTCACGCCGATGCCGTCGGCGAAGAGGCTGTCGATGAGCTGGTCGCGCGTGATCTTGGCATCGTCACTCAGGCGCACCACGTAGAGATGCCATGAGTGCAGGTCGCCCGCATGCCGTGGGCGCGGCGGCAGGATCAAAGGCAGGTCGGCCAGGGCCTCGTCGAAGCGCGAGGCGATCTGCTCGCGGCGCGCCTGGAAACCGTTGACGCGCTGCAGCTGGTGCAGGCCCAAGGCGGCCGCGATGTCGGTCAGGTTGTACTTGAAGCCGGGCGCCACGATCTCGTAGTACCAGCTCGGCACCTTGGCCTGGAAGCGGTCGAAGGCATCGCGGTTGATGCCGTGCAGGCGCATGACCTTGGCACGCGCGGCCAGGTCGGCATCGCGTGTGACCAGCATGCCGCCTTCGCCCGTGGTCATCGTCTTGTTGGCGTAGAAGCTGAAGACCACTGCATCGCTTTGCATCGTGCCGATGAGCTGGCGCTTGTAGGTCGTGGGCAGCGCGTGGGCAGCGTCTTCGACGATCTTCGAAGTGGTGCTTCTTGGCGATCGCGTAGATGGCGTCCATGTCGACGGCCAGCCCGGCGTAGTGCACGGGCATGATGGCCTTCGTGCGCGGCGTGATGACGGCTTCGATGGCGGCCGGGTCGATGTTGAGCGTGGCCGGGTCGATGTCGACCAGCTTGACGTCGGCGCCCAGGTAGCGCACCACTTCGGCCGTGGCCGTGAACGTGTGCGTGGTCGTGATGACCTCGTCGCCAGGGCCGATGCCCAATGCTTCGAGCGCCAGGTGCAGGCCGGCCGTGGCCGAGTTCACGGCGATGGACTGCAGGCTGTCGTCACCCACATCACCCGCGAGATAGGCCGAGAAGGCCTGCTCGAACTTGCGCGCCTTCGGGCCGGTGGTGACCCAGCCGGAGCGCAGCGTGTCGACGACCTCGGCGATCTCTTCTTCGCCGATTTCGGGCAGGGCGAAGGGCAGGAAGGGTTGCGCGTTGTCTGGGGTGCTCATGTCGGTGTCGATTCAGGTTGGTTCAGCGTGTGCTTCAACGGGTCATTCAGCGTGTCAGGCGCCCAAAAGCCGGGTCGGGCTTGCCGCGCACGATGGCGTCCCACCAGCCGCGCAGCGAACCCAGGCCGTAGCCGAAGTGGTAGGCCGCGATCACGTCGGGCAAATGCCGCAGCAGCTCGCGGCCCTGCTCCCGGCTGATGCGCAGGCTGATGTAGCCCACGGCCACCACGTACAGGGCCGACAACGCGATCAGGCCCGAAGCGCCGGCCAATGTCAGCCAGATCAGGATGGTGCGCATGCCCGGGCCTGAAGCCGCCGATGCGGCTGGCGGCAGGCCGAGCACGGCCACGCAGCCCAGCACGGTCAGCGTCAACAGCAGCACCAGCATGCCCACGAACAAACCGGGCACGAGGTGGCGCAAGGCCGCGGCCTGGCCGTGCTTGGTCATCACGAAGGGCTTCCAGTAGCCGTACTGGCGGTACTGGCGGAACACGTCCATCTTGCTGGCGCGCGGGAAGTAGGTCGACTGGATGCGCGCCGATTGCCAGATGCGCCCGCCGCCTTTGTGGATGCGCAGATTGTGTTCGTCGTCCTGGTTGCGCACAAGGTTTTCGTCGAAGCCGCCGAAGCGCTCGAAGGTCTGGCGCGGCCACGCGCCCAGGTAGACCGTGTCGACCTCGCCTTCGTAGGCCAACTCGCGCGACAAGGCGCCGCCCGCCACCAACCGCGACTGGAATGCCGCCGCGATGGCGCGCTGCACGGTGCCTTGCGGACCTTCGCTGCCTTGCGCTTTCCAGGGGCCGCCCACGTTGTCGGCGCCGGTGCGCTGCCAGGCGGCCAGGCACTGAGCGATGTAGTCGGGCGCATAGACGGTGTGCACATCGAGGCGCACGATGAAGGCGCCTTGCGCGCGCGCGATGCAGGCATTCAGGCCGCACGAGACGATGCGGCCGGGGTTGTCGAGCATCACGAAGCGCGTGTCCTGCATGCACCAGGCGGCCAGGCGCTCGCGCGTGCCGTCGTCGCTCAGGCCGTCGGCGATGAGCACTTCGAGCACCCAGCCTTCGGGGATGCCTTGCGCGGCCACGCTGCGGCAGAAGGCTTCGATGAAATCCCGCTCGTTGCGGCACGGCACGATGACCGAGACGGTGTGTTCGCTGTTCATCGCGTTGGCTCAGCGCTGGGGCACGCGCGGGCGCTGGCTGCGCGGCATGCAGGGCTGCAGCAGCTTTTGATAGAGGCGCCACATCGCGTCCATCTGGCCGCGCCGCGAGGCATCTCGCTCGATGCGTTCGCGGTTGCGCAGGCCCATCTGCGCGGCCTGCGTGGGCTGGTCATACGCGGCGACCAGGGCTTGCGTGACGGCATCGACATCGCGCACGGGCACGATCCAGCCGCCTTGTTCGTCGATCCATTGCCGGTTGGCAGGCAGGTCGGTGGCGATGATGGGCAGGCCGCAGGCCATGGACTCGAGCACCGACACGGACGTGGCATCGCTCGTCGGCACGGACACGCTCACGCGGCTGCGCTGGATGGCCTGGACCATGTCGGCATCGCCCATGCGGCCATGAAAGCGCACCTGCTGCAACAGGCGCAGCTCCTGCACGCGCTGCTCGAGCGCGGCCTGCATGGCGCCGCCGCCCAGCAGGTGCAGCTTGGCGTGCGACTGCGGCCGCATCATCAAAAAGCGCGAGAAGGCCTCGATGATCAGGTCGATGTTGTAGTTGGCCTCCCAGCTGCGCAGGCTGACGACATCGAAGTCCTCGCCCGGGTGGCCCGGCACGAACTTGTCGGTGTCGGCGCCCCACAGGATCTGGTGGCACGGCGCCTGCGGGTGGTAGCGCGCGATCTCTTCGAGCATGTCCATCGAGTCGGCCGTGATCAGGTCGGCGCGGCGCAGCGACCAGCACACGATCAGGCGCATCAGGCGGCTTTGCCGCGGCGTGACGAGGATGTCGCTGCCCCAGGCCGTGAGCACCTTGGGCACCTTGAGCCCGCAGGCCGCCGCCCACAGCCCGTACGAGGTCACGTAGTGGCCATGCACCAGCGTGGGCTCGAAGCGCCGGGCCACTTGCTTCGCCACGCGCCGCACGGCGGGCAAGGCCGTGAACCAGGCGCGCTTGTCGTTGCCGGGCGCGATCGCGATCACCTCCTTGGCGCCAGGCACCTCGCCCGGCTGCCGCGTGATGACGATGGCCTCGCCGCCGCGCTCGGCCACGGCCGCGACCCAACGGCGCGTGTGCACGCTGGCCGCGTCGGCGAAAAAGAGGATGCGCACCGGGCAGCTCATGCCTGGTCCTGCCCTTGTGTCTGGTCTTGCGCATGGCTTTGCGCATGACCTTGCAGCACACGGCGTAGCGTGTCCTTGCCCGCCCAGTGCGCGTACAGCGCATGCAGCTCGGGATGGCGCTGCAGCAGCGGCCGGTCGATCTCGCGCGAATCACCGATGACCACGGCCGGCTTGCCGTGCCCCTGCGGCCCGACGATGGCGAAATCGGGGACCTCGCCCGACACGAAGCTGTAGCCCTGCACGATCACGCCCTTGCCGATCTGGGCGCCCGGCGCGATCACGCTGTGCGGGCCGATGAAGCTGTAGGCCCCGATGCGCGTCGACTTGCGCACATAGCCCACGGGGTTGGGGTCGACCACATAGCGCCGCCCCATCACACGCACCGAGCGGTGGCTGGAGTGGCTCAGGATCGACACGTAGTTGGTGACCTGCACCCCCTCGTCGATGGCCAGCCCATTGGAGCCGTCGATGCGGTTGAAGTGCCCGATGAAGACGTGGTCGCCCAGCCTGAGCTGCTCCAGGCCTTCAAAGCAGGTGTGGGTGCTGACCCGCGTGTCCGGGCACCAGGTGCTGTCGGCGTTGCACCAGCCGTACACGATGCGTGGGCCGGTGAAGACGGAGAGCAGACGCACCAGGGGGTGCTTGAGTCGCTGGAGCAAGGCCGACATGAAGGGCGTGGGGGTCAAACCACCGTGGTGGCAGGCGGAAAGCCCGTATTGTCCCCGATCCGTCAGATGGCCCGGCACCTGGATGGCGGCCCATGCCAAAACCCGCCCCGAAACACCCCCGAGTGGATGCCTCGCGCGCGCTCAGGCGCGCCGGCGGCGCGGGGACATGGCCATGCCCAGCAGACCCAGGCCCAGAGCCATCAAGACAGGGCTGGCAGGCTCGGGCACGGAAGGCGTCGGCCCGCCGCACCCCGCGCCGGGCGAGGTGGGCGAAGGGTCACAGATCTGGGTGAAATTGGTGACGACATGCAGGGCGCCGAAATCGCCGATGGCGTTTAGAGACACCTGCCCCAGATCCAGCAGGCCCAGTGACTGCGATATCTTGGCCAGCCCGCCGGCCGTCAGCGTCAGGCCGGTGATGTCGTTGACCATCTGGTTGCCTGTGTAGACGGTCGGGCCGCTCTGCGCGGCGAAATCCCACAAGGCGAAGTTGCTGATCGTCCCCACGCCATTGCCGCCGATGAGGGTGGCATGGACTGTCTTGGTGCTCAGGTCCGTCGCGATGTCGGTGATGGTCAGGGAGCCGCCGCTCGAAATGGACTTGAAGACAGGCGCGGTGATCGTCACGCCGCCCTTGCCGCCCACGCCGAGAATCTCCAGGCTGTCGGTGTCCAGGGTCAATGACTGCATGGGCGTCGACACGGACAGCTGCGTGTAATAGCCATCGGTGTCGATCTGCTTGACCAGGTTGACCGTGCCGTACGAGGCGACGCTCATGTGGCTGACGTCCAGCATCGCCCGTGCGTCGGCATCGAAGGCGAAGGTGACCTGGCCCTGGTAGGTGGCACCACCCGGCTTGACGACCAGCGTATCGGCATGGGCGGCACCTGCCGCGGCGAGGGCCAGTACAACGGCCAGGCGCTTGCATTCAAATGTCATGTCAACTCCCGGTGTTTGTGTTTTGGATGGCGGGCAGCAACCACGCCCAACAGGGCCAGACCCACGCCCCACAAGGCATGGCTACCAGGTTCGGGCACGGCAGGCGGCACGTCGCAGCACTCCAGCGTCGCGTTGAAAGCCGTATGGATGATGCCGTAGTCCTTGGCGCCCTCCATGACCATCACGCCCTGAGGCAACAGACCCAGGGCCTGCGACAGTTTGTTGAAGCCGACATCGGTCAGGTACATGCCAGCGAGGTCATTGGTGTAGGCACCAAACCCGCTGTACTGGGTGGTGCCGATCAGCGAGGTGAACCGCCACAAAGCGAAGTGCTCGAGCGTGCCCACGCCATTGCCGCCGATGATCGTGGCGTAAATGGTCTTGGTCTGCAGGTCGGCAGCGATGTCGGTCACGGTCAGTGAACCGCCGCTCGACAGTTGCTTGATCGCCGGCGCGGTCAGTGTCAGCCCCCCTTTGAGGCCAACACCCTGCCAGGCAAGGCTGTCGAAGTCCATGGTCAGGGTCTGCATGGGCGCAGACATGGTGAGGCTGGTGTAATAGCCGTCCGTGTCCTTCTGGAACGCGGCCGTGCCCGAGCCATAGCCGCTGGCACTGATGCGCAAGGAATCCAGTGCGGCCATCCACCCATCGCTGGCCGACCAGGTGCCCGTGCCCTGGAACGTGGCGCCACCGGCTTTGACGACCAGCACGTCGGCATGCGCGGCGCTAGCAGCCGCGATGGCCAACCCCAGCGCTACTTTCTTGAATTCGAATGACATGTCCTCTCCTGTCTTTGACGGTTCATTTGGCCTGGAGTGTGCCAAGCAAAGCAAGGCGACACGTCATGGTTTGCCCGTTCGACACGCCTGCGGCCCCGCGAATTGGGGACATTAACTGCCACTAACCGCCATCCCCCGGCGTCACCCTGCTCAGGGCCGGCTGCCACAGCGCGCTGACCGGCAAGCCAGCGTGCTTCAGAAACACCCCATACGCCGCCACGATCGCCAGCACATAGCCCAGGCTCGATGCCACCCCGGCCCCGACCGCGCCCCACAAAGGCACCAGCACCCAGCCCAGCCCGAAGCTGATCGACAGCGACATGCCCGCGATCGCCCCGGACAGCTGCGGCCGCCCCAGGTGGTTCGTGTAGAAGGCCGACAGGCTGGACGCCGCCGCGTACGCCGCCACGCCGGGCAGCAGCGCGGCCAAAGGCAGCAGCGAGGCCTGGTACGCGGGCCCCATCACCCAGGGCAGCCCCCACCATGCCAGCGCCAGCAGCACAGGCGCGGCCAGCAGCGTCGACAGCACATTGATGCGCACGGCCTGCACGGTCATGCTCGCGGCGATCTGCTTGTCCGGATGCCCGATGCGCCCGTACACCGACACCGTCACCGACGACGACAGCAGCCACAGCAGCTCGGCCGCCGTCACGGCCACCGAATAGATGCCGACCGTGCTCAGGCCCAGAAAGCGCTCGACCAGGAACAGCGAGGCGCGGTAGTTCAGCAGCCCCACCACGTTGACGACGCCGATCGTGGCCACGAAAGGCCATTGCGAGAACCAGCTCGGTTGCGGCGCATGAAAAGCCGTCAGGCGCAATGCATGGGCCTCGTCGCGCCGCTCGGCATCGCGCAGCGCGTAGAAGGCCGTGGCCACGGCCACCAGCGACTTGCCGCTGACCCAGGCCGTGAGCACCAGCAGGACCATCGACGCATTGCGCTGCGTGCCCTGCATGGCCCACCAGGCCGCGCCCAGCCCCGTCAGCACCGATGCGGGTGCGGCCACCTGCGCCACGTTGATCGGCCACATGCGTCCCTCGCCCAGCCACAGGCCCGTGGCCGTCGGCACCAGCAGGATGAACGGCGCCGCCAGCGCGAGCAGCCACAAATAGGAATACGGCATGTGATCGGCCCACCACGACACCGCCAGCAGCACACCCGACGCGATCAGCCCCAGCGCCACGGCCGCGCGCAGCACGCTGCGCAGCATCGGCATGGCGGGCGCGTAGTGGCCATCGGTCTGCTGCGAGATCTGGCGGGCCAGCCACAGGCCCAGGCCAGTGAACAGCGTCAGCAGCACCGATTCGACGGCCACGAACAGGGCGAACGCGCCTTGCACCTTCGGCCCCTGGCGCGCCACCGTGACCGTGATGGCCAGGCCCAGCCCCACGATGAGCAACTTGGCCGCCAGGTTGCCCAGCGCCGCCTTGGGCAGGGCCTGCCAGGCCTGGCGGATGGCGGCCAACTTGCCAGGGCGTGCGGAATCTTGAACGGACATCCCGGCATTGTCGCCCAGGGTTTCATACAATCCGGGGTTCGGCCCGATGCACGCCTTTCGCGCCAGCCGGGTCCACCGATCTCCAAAAGCCGACAACATGACCACGCCCCAACACCCCGCCACGCCCGAGTCCGCCCAAGCCGAGCCGCCGGTCGACACCAACAAGCTGGTGGCCGAACGCCGCGAAAAGCTGAGCGCCATCCGTGCGCAGGGCGTGGCCTTCCCCAACGACTTCAAGCCGGCTGACCGCGCAGCAGGCCTGCACGCGGCCCACGACGCCACCGAAGGCGAGCCACTCGAGGCGCAGGGTGTGAAGGTCAGCGTGGGTGGCCGTTTGATGCTCAAGCGCGTGATGGGCAAGGCCTGCTTCGGCACGCTGCAAGACGCCACCGGCCGCATCCAGGTCTACGTGACGCTGGACAACGTGGGTGCCGAGGCCCTGGCCGCTTTCAAGCACTGGGACCTGGGCGACATCCTGGGCGCCGAGGGCACGCTGTTCAAGACCAAGACGAACGAGCTGTCGATCAAGGTCTCGTCGATCCGCCTCTTGACCAAGTCGCTGCGCCCGCTGCCCGACAAATTCCACGGCATGACCGACCAGGAACAGAAGTACCGCCAGCGCTACGTCGACCTGATCGTCGACGAAGAATCGCGCAAGCGCTTCGTGGCGCGCTCCAAGGCCGTCGCCTCGATCCGTTCGTTCATGGTCGACAACGGCTTCCTCGAGGTCGAAACGCCGATGATGCACCCCATCCCCGGCGGCGCCAACGCCAAGCCCTTCACGACGCACCACAACGCGCTCGACCAGGAGATGTTCCTGCGCATCGCGCCCGAGCTGTATCTGAAGCGCCTGGTCGTGGGCGGCTTCGAGCGCGTCTTCGAGATCAACCGCAACTTCCGCAACGAGGGGGTGTCCGTGCGGCACAACCCCGAGTTCACGATGATGGAGTTCTACGCGGCCTACTGGAACCACCGCGACCTGATGGACTTCACGGAGTCCATCCTGCGCCACGCGGCCAAGGCCGCCGCCGGCACCGCCAGGCTCACGTATGCCGACAAGGAAGTCGACCTTGAATCGCCCTTCGCGCGCCTGACCGTGCGCGACTCGCTGATCCGGGTCGCGGGCCTGTCGCCTGAAGAAGCCGACAGCGCCGAGGCCCTGCGCGCCAAGCTCAAGCAACATGGCGAAGAAGCGCCCGCGCGCTGGTCGCTGGCCGAGTTGCAGTTCGGCATGTTCGAAGCCGTCGTCGAAGAGAAGCTCTGGCAGCCCACCTTCATCATCGATTACCCGGTCGAGGTGTCGCCATTGGCGCGCGCCTCCGACAGCAACCCAGCCATCACCGAGCGCTTCGAGCTCTTCATCACGGGCCGCGAGTACGGCAACGGCTTCAGCGAGTTGAACGACCCCGAAGAGCAGGCCGCCCGCTTCGCCGCGCAGGCCAGCGCCAAGGACGCGGGCGACGAAGAAGCCATGTACTTCGATGCCGACTACATCCGCGCTTTGGAGTACGGCCTGCCCCCGACCGGCGGCTGCGGCATCGGCATCGACCGCCTGATCATGCTGCTGACCGACGCGCCCAACATCCGCGACGTGATCCTGTTCCCGGCGCTGCGCCGCGAGGCCTGATCGACGCGTCAGCCCGGCAGGCGATGGCGACACCACCCAGCCATGCCCAGACTCGTCAAACCAATCGCGACCCTGCCCGCCCCTGTGCTCAACGGCCTCAGCGTGGGCGCGGGACTGGCCTGCCTGATGACGCTGATCGGACTGACAGCCGGCATGCCCGCCGCGATCACGGCCGCATCGGGCGCCGCCGCCACGAGCGTGGCCGACACGGTCTGCGCGCCGCAGGCCAAACGCTGGCAGATGGTGCCCGCCGTGGTCAGCAGCTCGTTGGTCGCGGCGCTCGTGGCCTTCAGCCACCCGTGTCCGGCCCTGCTGACCGCCGTCCTGCTGCTGACGATCCTGACGTCGATCATGTGGATGTCGTGGGGCAAGCGCGGCGGGCCGCAGACCTTCGTGATGGTGCTGACACTGGTCTTCCAGATGGCGGCCTTCAGCCAGCACCAGATGAGCTGGCCGCAGGTCTGGCAGCACCTGAGCTGGGTCGTGGCCGGGGCGCTGGGCATGGCGGCGTGGTCCGAGTTGAGCATCCGGGCGCTGGCGCGGCGCTACCGCACGCTGGCCCTGGCCGACAGCCTCGATGCCCTGGCCGACATGATGCAGGCGCAGGCGCAATGGACGCGCGAGCAGGGCCAGGCCTCGCCAACCGAGCGCACGAAGGACCTGCTGGCCCTGATCACGCAACAGGCCGGCATCGCCGACGTGCTGCAACACGCCCGCGACCTGCTCTACAGCCAGGCCGACGATGCCCGACCCGATGCGCTGACGCACAGGCAGATCGAGGCCCTGGTCCACACGGTCAACCTGCGCGACGTGGTGCAGGCCTGCCAGCTCGATCTCGACCGCCTGCCCGCGCACGCGCATGCCGGCGCCGCGCTCGAGACCCTGGCCGCCCAACTGACGCAGCATGCCCACGGTCTGCACGACATGGCCGCGGCCTGGCGCCTGGGCCGGCGCTGCGCGGCGCCAAGCCAAGGCGACACCGCACCGCTGGCCGAGTCCGACGAGCCCATCCTGCAATCGCTCGTGCGCCGAAGGCGGCACATGCAGGCGCTGATGGGCCTCATCGCGCAAGCCCATGACGCATCGGGCCCGACTGCCCTGGCGCACAGCCCGCCGCAGGCGCGCATCCTGCTCACGCTCGTGTCGCCCAGCAACTGGCGCCTGGCGCCATTGAAGACCCAGTTGCATGGCCAATCGCCCGTGCTGCGCTATGCCGTGCGCGCCACGCTGGCCGTGGCCTGCGCCGATGCCATCGCGCACGTGCTGCCCTGGGCCAGCCACCCGCACTGGATCCTGATGACCGTGGCCGTGGTCATGCGCGGCAACCTCGAGCAGACCCTGGCACGCCGCGATGCCCGCATCCAGGGCACCTTGATCGGCTGCCTGCTGGCGTCCAGCATCATCACGGGCGCGGGCGTGCACACGGGCTGGCTCTTCCTTGTGCTGGCGATCTCGCTGAGCCTGGCGCACGGCTTCGTGATGATCAACTACCGCGTCACGGCGGCATCGGGCGCCGTGCTGGCCCTGGTGCAGGGCCACCTGTTCAGCCCCGGCCACCACCCGGCCCTGATCGATGCCGCAGAGCGCCTGGGCGACACGCTCATCGGCGCCATGCTGGCCTGGGGCTTCAGCTATGTGCTGCCTTCGTGGGAACGTCGCCAGTTGCCCGACATGGTCGACCGCCTGCTCAGGGCCCAGGCCCACTACGCGCACCACGCGCTGCGCTGGCACGAAGAGCATGCCGAGACGCCCCGGCGCAGCCATGCGCGCCGCGAGGTCTACGACGTGCTGTGGCTGCTGACGCAATCGCTTCAGCGCATGGGCAAGGAACCGCGGCATGCGCGGGCATGGGCGCCGAGCCTCGAGACGCTCGTGGTCCACAGCCACCGGCTCATCAGCCACCTCGCGGCCATCAAGGGCTTGCTGACGGTCCGGCACGCCTCGCTGGACGCCAGCCTGACCGACCCGGCACTGACGCGCACCGTGCAGCGCATCACGGCCATGTTCAAGGGCGAGGCCCTCTCTCCACCCGTGCCGCCAGCCACCGCACCGGTCGCCGACGAGGTGCTGGAAGACGCCATCCCCCACACAGGCCACACGGACAGCGACGACCTCACGGCCTGGCTGCACCAGCGCCTGCAACAGGCGGAGCAAGAAGCCCGGTTGCTCAGCGAGGCCGCACGCAGCTTGCGCCAGCCATAGCAAGCGCTAGCATGAAGCCCCCACCCGCGCCCGCAGCCCACGCCCTACGCCCAGCCCCATGTCGCACCACCCCACCACCGCACATGACCCTGACGCCCCCGTGCGCACGCGCCACGGCGTGTGCAACCTGTGCGAGGCCATCTGCGGCCTGACCTTCCAGGTACGGGGCGAAGGCCCGCAGGCCCGCATCATCTCGGTCAAGGGCAACGACGCCGACCCGCTCTCGCGCGGCCACATCTGCCCCAAGGCCGTGGCCCTCAAGGATCTGCACGAAGACCCGGACCGTCTGCGCCAGCCCGTCAAGCGCGTGCTCGAGAACGGCCACACACGCTGGCAGCCCATCACCTGGGACGAAGCCTTCGACCTCGTCGTCGAAGGCCTGGCGCGCGTGCGCGAGCAGCACGGCAGCAACGCCGTGGCCGTCTACCAGGGCAACCCCAGCGTGCACAACTGGGGCAACATCACGCACGGCCCGCTCTTCTTCGGCCAGCTCAAGACGCGCAGCCGCTTCTCGGCCACATCGGTCGACCAGTTGCCGCACCACATCGTCGCGCACTGGCTGTACGGCCACCAGATGCACATCCCGATCCCCGATGTGGACCACACGCACTTCATGCTGATCCTGGGCGGCAACCCGCTCGCCTCCAACGGCAGCCTGATGACCGTGCCCGATGTGCGCCAGCGCTTCAAGGCCCTGCGCGAGCGCGGCGGCAAGCTCGTCGTGATCGACCCGCGCCGCACCGAGACCGCCGCCGTCGCCGACGAGCACCACTTCATCGACCCCGGCACCGATGCGGCCTGGCTGCTCTCCGTCATCCACACGCTGTTCGACGAAGCGCTCGTCAAGCCCGGCCCGGGCGAGGCCCTGCTCGACAACATCAAGGCCGTGCGCGATGCCGTGGCGCCCTTCAGGCCCGAGGCCATGGCCGCGCACACGGGCATCGACGCGGCCACCACGCGCCGCCTCACGCGCGAGCTCGCCAAAGCCGATGGCGCCGTGGTCTACGGCCGCATGGGCCTGTCGACGCAGGCGCACGGCGTGGTCTGCCAATGGGCCATCCAGGTCATCAACCTGCTCACGGGCAACATCGACCGCGAAGGCGGCGCGCTCATCACGACCCCGGCCGTCGACCTCATCAAGATGGGCCTCATGGGCCCCGGCCACTTCGATGCCTGGCGCAGCCGCGTGCGCGGCGCGCCCGAGTTCGCCGGCGAGCTGCCCGTGTCCGTGATGGCCGAAGAGATGCTCACGCCGGGCCAAGGCCAGATCCGCGCCTTGGTGACCTCGTGCGGCAACCCGGCCCTGTCGACACCCAATGGCCGCCAGCTCGACCAGGCCTTGAGCCAGCTCGACTTCATGGTCTCGGTCGACTTCTATTTGAACGAGACCACGCGCCACGCCCACGTGATCCTGCCGCCGACCTGCGCCGTCGAGCACGACCACTACGACCTCGTCTTTTTGATCCTGGCCGTGCGCAACATCGCGCGCTACAGTGAAGCCATCGTGCCGCCCGCGCCCGGCGCGATGCACGACTGGCAGATCTATTCGGAGCTCGCGCGCCGCTATGCCCGCCGCATCTGGGCCAGCGAGCGCGCCACGGTGCGCCAGCGCCTGACCGGCCTGCTCACGCGCGGCATCCTGGGCCGCCTGCCGCCGCACCGCGTGCTCGACATCGGCCTGCGGCGCGGCGGCAAAGGCCTGAGCCTGCAACGCCTGCGCGCGCACCCGCACGGCATCGACCTGGGCCCGCTGCAACCTTCGCTCTTCAAGAAGCTGCAGCAAGGCAAACGCCGCATCGACCTGCTGCCATCGGGCATCCGCCAGGAGCTGCCGCACGTGGCCTTGCTGTTCCCCCACACAGCGCCAGCCACGGACGACACGCGCACAGGCACGGCCACGCTCAAGCTCATCGGCCGCCGCGACGTGCGCAGCAACAACTCGTGGATGCACAACAGCGCGCGCCTCGTCTCGGGCAAGCCGCGCTGCACGCTGTGGATACACCCGCAAGACGCGGCCGCGCGCCAGTTGCAAGACGGCCAGCAGGTGACCGTGGCCTCGCGCGTGGGCCAGGTCAGCGTACCCGTGCACCTCACCGAAGACATCCGCCCCGGCGTCGTCAGCCTGCCGCACGGCTGGGGCCACAATCGACCCGGCACCAACATGCAGGTGGCCCAGGCCCACGCGGGCGCCAGCATCAACGACCTGACCGACGACCAGCTCACCGAACGCATCAGCGCCAACGCCGCCTTCAGCGCCGTGCCCGTGCGTGTCGAAGCCGCCTGACCCTTTTCAAAAGATGAACCACATCAGCGCCGAAATCGCCGCCACAGCCGCCCGCATCGTGGTGGAAGAAGGCATGGAGTACGGCCCCGCCAAACGCCGCGCCGTCAAGCAACTCGGCTTGAACGCGCGCGCCGAGTTGCCCGACAACATGGCCGTCGAAGCCGCCGTGTTCGAGTACATCTCGCTGTTCTGCGCCGACACGCAACCCGCCGAGCTGCGCGCCCTGCGCGAGCTGGCCGCCGTGTGGATGGCGCGCCTGGCCGAGTTCCGCCCGCACCTCACCGGCGCGGTCTGGCGCGGCACGGCCACGCGCCTGAACGACATCCACTTGCAGCTCTACTGCGACGACAGCAAGTCCGCCGAGATCATGCTGCTGGACAAAGGCATGGACTACGACGTCGGCAGCGCCCCCGGCCCGCGCGGCCAGGAGGTGGACGTGCTCAGCATGACCGTCGACTGCCAGGCCCTGAACGAGCCCATCGGCCTGCACCTGACCATCCTCGATGCCGACGACCTGCGCGGCGCGCTCAAGCCCGATGCATCGGGCCGCACCGAACGCGGCGACCTGAACGCCCTCAACAAGCTGCTCGCCGCCGACTGAGTCACTTGGGCGCGCCCCAGCCATTGGGACACTCGGCCGGCGTCTGCCCCGAGATCACGCCCAGGAAGTCCGCCAGATCCGCCTGCCAGAACACATAGGTGTGCTTGCCGTTGACGCCCCGGCAATAGCGGTGCGGCACGCCCAGCACATTGAGCTGCGCATGGAACTTGTCGTTGAGCGGCCCCACAGCCGTCTCGATCACGTCCAGCCCGCCCGGCCCGCCGCCACCGCCCGCATACAGCGCCATCTGCACATGCTCGCGACCATAGACCGGCGCCATCACATACGGGTTGTGGCTGCGCCAGCCGTCCGACGAATAGGCGCCGAACACGTCCTGCACATCCCTGGCCATCCACGCGTGCCCCTTCTCCGTGGACACGTAGACCGCGCCCGTCAGCCACGTCACCGTGTTGGCGATCACGACCTGCTGCACGAGGAAGTCCTGGATGTTGGGCGGCCCCGAGAAGCTGGCGGCCTGCCCGAACAGCTCCGGAAAGCGCCCCGCGAAACTGAGCGCGCCGAAGCCGCCCATCGACAGCCCGGCGATCGAACGGCTCTCGCGCGTGCCCTGCGTGCGGAAGTTCGCGTCGATCCAGGGCACGAGCTGCTTGATGTAGTAGGTCTCCCACTGCGGCTGGTAACCGCCGTACGTGGGCTTGAGCCAGTCGACATACCAGCAGGCCTTGCCGCATTGAGGCATCACCACGATGCCCTTGAACGGCGAGGCATCGACGACGGACGCCGCATGGCCGCCGACCGGCCAGGGCAAGGCGCCATCGAGCGCATCGCCGTGGCCATGCAGCAGATAAAGCACCGGATAGCGCTTGCCCGGCTGGCTGTCGTAGTCGGCGGGCAGGTAGACCGCGACGTGAACCGGCTCCGACAAGGCCGGCGTCGTGACCACCGCGTCCCAGAGCCTGGGCGTATCCTGCAATGGTTGCCAGCTCGTCAGACTCAGGCCGTTGACCGCGACATTCGGCGGCGCGGCGACCTGGGCATGGCCGGCCAGGCTCATGCAGGACAATGCGGCAGTGAGAACGAGGCTGGCGACAGTGCGGTACATGATGGGTGACTCCTGATTCTGCTGGTACCCCTCCATTTGTCATCAATTGGCATCGGCACACCATCCCTGAGCCCCGGGACGGGAAAACGATGCACGCATGACGCATAAGGACCCGACGTGACGAACAACGATGCACCCAAGCCCGCCGACGCCACCAGCCGCCGCGCCCTGCTGGCCGTGATCGGCCTGGCGGCGGCCGGCGCGGGCGCCTGGGTGGCCTGGCGGCGAGGCCCGGCTTCTTCCGCCCCGGCCAATGCGCCTGCAGACACCCACGGCGCGGCCCAGGCCACGGCCGCATCGCAGCCTGCCAGCGCCCCCGTCATCCAGGCCGACCAGCTCACCGACGCCTTCTGGGCCCAGCAGTTCGACACCCCCACGGGCGCCAGCCTCGCCCTGGCCCGCTTCAAAGGCAAACCCCTGCTCATTAATTTCTGGGCGACGTGGTGCCCGCCCTGCGTCAAGGAAATGCCCGAAATCAACCGTTTCCATCAGGATTTCGGGCCTCGGGGCTGGCAGGTCATCGGGTTGGCCGTCGACGGCCCTACCCCCGTCAAGGAATTTCTGACGAAAGTCGGAGTAGGATTCGACCTCGGCCTGGCCGGGTTCGGCGGCACGGAGCTGTCGCAGGCCCTCGGCAACGAGGCGGGCGGCCTGCCGTTTTCCGTCATGGTCGACGCCCGGGGCCGCGTGCGCCAGCGCAAGATGGGCGCCACGCACTATGACGAACTGGCCAAATGGGCCAAAGAGATCAGCCAGGCGTGAACAACGCTTTCATGCTTTCGTCATCTGAACTGATTTCATCAAAATAGTGGATTTGCGCGCATTTGCAGCTAAAATCCGCCTACTTTCATATTCTGGGTTCAGTTTGCAGGGGCAACGCCAAGGTTGCGCCAGCCGATGAACCCGAGACTCATGCAGATTCTTGTCCTCCATGGCCCCAATCTGAACCTGCTCGGCACCCGCGAGCCCGAGGTCTATGGCGCCACCACCCTGGAGCAGATCAACACCGGCCTGAGCGCCCACGCCACGCAGCGTGGCGCGACGCTGTCGGCCTGCCAGAGCAACCATGAAGGCGTTCTGATCGACCGCGTGCACGCCGCGCGCACCGACGGCACCACCTTCATCATCATCAACCCCGGGGCCTTCACGCACACCAGCGTGGCCCTGCGCGATGCACTGGCGGGCGTGGCCCTGCCCTTCATCGAAGTGCATCTGTCCAACGTCCATCGGCGCGAGCCCTTCCGCCACCACTCCTACTTTTCCGACCTCGCCGAGGGCGTGATCGTGGGTCTGGGCGCATCGGGCTACCGACTGGCCCTGGACGCCGCCCTCGACCGCTTGCAGGCTGGTTCGCAAACCGGCTCGACAACCGGCTCGGGCCCGCGCGGCTGACCAGGCTTCAGCCTCATCCCGCTGGCCCGCCGCCATCCGCCCCCTCTCACTTCGAGCCCACCCGCTCAACCGAATCCCGGAGATCGTCACCATGGACCTGCGCAAACTCAAGACCCTGATCGACCTCGTGTCCGAGTCCAACGTCTCGGAGCTCGAAATCACCGAGGCCGATGGCAAAGTCCGCATCGTCAAGGCTGGCGCCACGCCCGTGGTCATGGCCGCGCCGATGATGCAGGCCGCCGCGATGCCCATGGCCGCCGTGCCCCAGGCCACCGCCGCGCCGGTTGCCGCCGCCGAAGCCCCGGCCGCCGAAGAGACAGGCCACGTGGTCAAGTCGCCGATGGTCGGCACCTTCTACCGCGCCTCGAGCCCGGGCGCCAAGGCCTTCGCCGAAGTGGGCGACGTCGTCAAGGCCGGCCAGCCCGTGTGCATCATCGAGGCCATGAAGATCATGAACGAGATCGAGTCGGATCAAGATGGCACGATCACCAAGATCCTGGTCGACAACGGCCAGCCTGTCGAATACGGTCAGCCTTTGTTCATCGTCGAATAACGAGGCGCCGTCATGTTCAAGAAGATCCTGATCGCCAATCGCGGCGAGATCGCGCTGCGCATACAACGCGCATGCCGCGAGATGAACATCCAGTCGGTGGTCGTCTACTCCGAGGCCGACCGCGACGCCAAGTACGTCAAGCTGGCCGACGAGGCCGTGTGCATCGGGCCCGCGCCTTCCGCGCAGAGCTACCTGCACATGCCGGCCATCATCTCGGCGGCCGAAGTGACCGATGCCGAGGCCATCCACCCGGGCTATGGCTTCCTGTCCGAGAACGCGGACTTCGCCGAGCGCGTCGAGCAAAGCGGCTTCACGTTCATCGGCCCGACGCCCGAATCCATCCGCATCATGGGCGACAAGGTCTCGGCCAAGCAGGCCATGATCAAGTCGGGCGTGCCCTGCGTGCCAGGCTCCGAAGGCGCGCTGCCTGACGACCCGAAAGAGATCATCCGCATCGCCCGCGCGATCGGCTACCCGGTCATCATCAAGGCGGCCGGCGGCGGTGGCGGGCGCGGCATGCGCGTCGTGCACACCGAGGCCGCGCTGATCCACGCCGTGCAGACGACCAAGGCCGAGGCCGGCGCCGCCTTCGGCAACCCGAACGTCTACATGGAGAAGTTCCTGGAGCACCCTCGCCACGTCGAGATCCAGGTGCTGGCCGACACGTTCAAGAACGCCGTGTGGCTGGGCGAGCGCGACTGCTCCATGCAGCGCCGCCACCAGAAGATCATCGAAGAAGCGCCGGCACCCGGCATCCCGCGCCGCATCATCGAGAAGGTGGGCGAGCGCTGCGCCGCCGCCTGCAAGAAGATCGGCTACCGCGGCGCGGGCACCTTCGAGTTCCTGTACGAGAACGGCGAGTTCTACTTCATCGAGATGAACACGCGCGTGCAGGTCGAGCACCCCGTCACCGAGATGACCAGCGGCATCGACATCGTGCAGATGCAGATCCGCGTGGCGGCCGGCGAGAAGCTGCCCTTCACGCAACGCCAGATCGAGCTGCGCGGCCATGCCATCGAGGTGCGCATCAATGCCGAAGACCCGGTCAAGTTCATCCCCTCGCCCGGCCGCATCACCACGTGGCATTCGCCCGGCGGCCCCGGCGTGCGCGTGGACTCGCACATCTACACGAACTACTTCGTGCCGCCCAACTACGACTCGATGATCGGCAAGATCATCGTGCACGGCGACACGCGCGAGCAGGCGCTGGCCCGCATGCGCACGGCGCTGTCCGAGACCGTCGTCGAAGGCATCCAGACCAACATCCCGCTGCACCGCGAGCTGATGGTCGACGCCAAGTTCGTCGAGGGCGGCACCGACATCCACTATCTCGAAGGCTGGATGGCGGCGCGCAAGCGCTGATGCCGCATCGGCCCTGCTGAACACGACCATGCTGTTTGAACTCACCCTGCTGGCCAAAGAGGCCGAAGTCGAGATCCTGAGCGACGCGCTCATGGAGATCGAGGCCCTGTCCGTGTCCGTCGAAGACGCCGACGCCGACACCGAGCACGAAGAAGCCCTGTGGGGCGAGCCCGGCATGCCCGTGGCCCGCGAGGCCTGGCAGCGCTCGACCGTCAAGAGCCTGTTCCCCAACGAAGCCGAGGCGCTCGAAGCGGCCACGCTGATCCTGGCGCAGGACTGGGCCGGCGACATCCACGTGCAAGGCATCCAAGAAGTCGGCGAGCAGGACTGGGTGCGCCTGACGCAATCGCAGTTCAAGCCCGTGCCCATCACCGATGCCTTCTGGATCGTGCCTACATGGCACGAGGTGCCCGCGCAGGCCCAGACCGTGATGCGCCTGGACCCGGGCCTGGCCTTCGGCACGGGCACGCACCCGACCACGCGCATGTGCCTGAAGTGGACGGCGCACAACGCATCGGCCTACCAGGGCGAGCGCGTGCTCGACTACGGCTGCGGCTCGGGCATCCTGGCCATCGGCGCGGCGCTGCATGGCTCGGGCGTTGTCGACGCGGTCGACATCGACCCCGCCGCCGTCGAGGCCACCAACGCGAATGCCGAAGCCAACCTCGCGCACTTGAAGGCCGCCGATGGTTCGCTGCCGATCAACGCCGGCCTGCCTGACCTCGTCGGCGAGGCGCAGGCCGCCTACCCGCTCGTGCTGGCCAACATCCTGGCCACGCCGTTGAAGATGCTGGCGCCCTTGCTGGCCGGGCACGTGGCACCTGGCGGCCACCTCGTGCTGGCCGGCATCCTGGCCCGCCAGGAGCAGGAGTTGAAAGACGCCTATGCCGAGGTCGGCCTGGCTTTGCAGGTCGCCAATGAAGAAGAAGGCTGGATCCTGATGACCGCGCAAAAGCCGGCTTGAGGGCTGACCGCGGCGCCGGCCCGCAGTTGCACAGGGCCAACAACGAAGCCGCTTTCATCGGCATACCCCGGGGCAAACTGCTGAAAACGGTGGCATAAACTGGCGCCATGAGCCTGGCCACCCGATGCACCCACTGCGGCACGATCTTCAAGGTCGTGCAAGACCAATTGAAGGTCTCGGAAGGCTGGGTGCGTTGCGGCCGCTGCAACGAGGTCTTCAACGCCCTGCCCGGCCTCTTCGACCTCGACAAGGACCCGCCGCCGCCCCGGCCCGCCCACGCGCCGCCGCCTTCGCCCGAACCGGCGCCCGGCCCGGATCCCCTGGTCGAACAAGGCCTGATGGACGAGGCCAGCGTCGACCTCGACTACGACTCGCAGGCGCCCGAAGGCTGGGCCAAGACGCAGCCCGCCTCGATCGCGCAGCAGACGGTGGACGAATCCGCCCTGGCGCTCGACCCCGAGCCCATCGAGGCCACGACCGATTTCGAGCTCGACACCTCCATCGCCGTCGATGACAACACGCCGCTCGAAGACGTGATCGCCTCGGTGACGCCACGGCCGCAGCCCGCACAGCCCACCTCGGCGTCCACGCAGGCACCGGGTGCCGAGCCACTGCCTACAGCGGCATCCACATCGCCCGCCGCGCCGCCGCTGCAGTTCACGCCCACGCCGCAACCGTGGCTGGAAGCGCCGCCCGAAGACGTGCCCAGCACCGACGAAGAAGACGCGCTGGACTCGCGCTACCTCATGCCCACCGCGCGCGAGCGCCGGGCGCCGCGCCGCCGCGAGGACGGCCCCGAGTTCGCCGACGCCGAGTTCCCCAACGACGCCTTCATCGACGCCGAAGAAGACTGGGCCTCCGACTTCGGCCCCTCGGCGCTCGATGCCGAAGCCGCCGGGCCCGCACCGGCCCCTGTGCTGACGCCGACACAGACACCCACGCAGACGCCAGCGCCCGCCGCCACCAAGGCCCCGTCGACCAGCGGCCTGCGCCCCACAGGCGCCACCCCCCTCGCGAACGACCCGCAGCGCGAGCCGCCCCCCGTCGACGACCTGCCCTCCACGCAGCCCTCGCGCTTCGGCGACGAGTACCCACCCGAGCTGGGCCTGGCGCCACCGCCCGACAAGCGCAAAGGCCGTGGCGAGAAGGCGCCCGAGTTCCTGCGGCGCGCGCAGCGCAAGGCCTTCTGGCGCCACCCGGCCACGCGCGCGTTGCTGTCCTTGATGGCGCTGGGCCTGCTGCTCGGCCTGGGCCTGCAGATGGCCTACCAGTTCCGCGACCTCTTCGCCGCCTACTATCCGGCCAGCCGCCCCGTGCTGGCACAGTGGTGCGAAGTGGCGGGCTGCGAGATCAAGCCGCCATTGAAGCTCGAAGACCTGCAGGTCGACAACATCGAGCTCGTGCGCACCAGCTCCGAGGGCCCCGACAGCTACCGCCTGGCCGTGGTCGTGCACAACAAGGGCGCCATCGACCTGGCCTGGCCCCACATCGACCTGACCCTGACCGACGACAGCGGCGCCGTGATCGCGCGCCGCGCTTTCTCGCCGCAAGACGCCCGCTGGCTCGACACCGCCGACGCCAAGGCCGATGCCGCATCGGGCTCGCACCACGCCGCCACGGCCAGCCGCCCGCCCCCCGCCGTGCCCAGCCAGCGCAGCACGACCTTGCAGTGGCGCCTGCTCGCGCCCGACATCAAGCCCGCGGGCTACACGGCCGAACTGTTCTATCCTTGAGCCCCTTGCTCAAGCTCCTATCTACGAAAACCCTCCAAGGCAAACCATGTCTGTTCTGATCTGCGGCTCTCTGGCCTTCGACACCATCACCACGTTCCCAGGCCGCTTCGCCCAGCAGATCCTGCCCGAGCAGGTCCACATCCTGAACGTGTCCTTCCTGGTGCCCACGCTGCGCAAGGAGTTCGGCGGCTGCGCGGGCAACATCGCCTACAGCCTCAAGCAACTGGGCGGCGAGCCGCTGATCATGGCCACGCTGGGCAAGGACGGCGACCTGTACCGCAACCATCTTCAGCAGATCGGCGCCAGCCTCAAGCACGTGCACACCGTCGAGAACGACTACACGGCACAGGCCATCATCATCACCGACCAGGACAACAACCAGATCACGGCCTTCCACCCCGGCGCGATGGGCCAGGCCCACATCCAGCGCATCGAGGCCGACCCGGCCATCAAGCTGGCCATCGTCGCGCCCGATGGCCGCGACGCCATGATCCAGCACGCCGAGCAGCTGCAACAGGCCAAGATCCCCTTCATCTTCGATCCGGGCCAGGGCCTGCCGATGTTCGACGGCGACGACCTCAAGCGCTTCGTCTCGCAGGCCACGTGGGTGGCCGTCAACGACTACGAAGGCAAGATGCTGGCCGACCGCACGGGCAGCTCGCTGGCCGAGCTGTCGAAGTCGCACCTCAAGGGTTTGATCGAGACGCTGGGCGCCGAGGGCTGCAACGTCTACATCCAGGGCGAGAAGACCCACGTGCCGGGCGTCAAGGCCGCCGCCGTGGTCGACCCGACCGGCTGCGGCGACGCCTTCCGTGGCGGCCTGCTCCACGGCCTGGCCAATGGCTGGGACCTGGTCAAGTCGGTGGCGCTGGCCAACCGCATCGGCGCCATCAAGATCGCCGTGGCCGGGCCGCAGAACTACACGCTGGACCGCGCCGCACTGGGCGTTTGAATGCTCGTTTGAAGCCAGCGGCGGCGTGCCTGGAGGCCGCCCACGGCGGCTAGGCCCAGCACCATCATCGCGCCGGAGGCGGGCTCGGGTATGGCCGACACGCTCACGGACGTGATGTTCACAAGCTCGTAGCCCATGAGGCAGCGTGGCTGGTAGCAGCCCACGCCGAAGACCTGCTGGATGCCCGAGTAGTGACCTGACGCCAGGGCATCGTTCAGATCCCTGAGCGTGTAGCTGTTCAAAGGCAACCCCGTGCCGGCCACGTAAAGCGACGGCAAGATGCCAGGGTCAACAGTCGATGCGCCCTGGGTGTAAATCCATTCCGAACCGACGCCAGGGTTGGCATCGATCGACGGCGTGGAACCAGGCCAGGCAGTGGACCACCCGCTGGTCTCCTTGAACAAGTAGGACGATGCCCAAGCGAGCCCCGTGGTGTCGAGCGCACCCAGCAGCACGGGCGCTGCGCTGCCGTGCGTCGAGTACACCTTGATGGCGGTGACCGCATCGCTGTCCAGGTTCACGGTCAAGTCGGTCGAGATCGTCGTGCCGCCATCCGCATTGATGTAGCTGTTGTCCAGCGTGGGTGCGCTGGTCCAAGGATAGGTGTAGCGGTAATACGCCGTCGCCGGCCCCTCGAAATGCCAATTCACGACCTGGGCTTGTGCCCCGGTCGATGACATGGCCAGCGCGCCGATCAGGCCTGCGATGCGGATTTTTGCTTTCATCATTTCCACCCTATTTATATGTGAATGACCATATTATCCGCCAAGCCATCAGGATCCCGGTCTAGCGAAAACCCAGAACACCCCTCTTGATGGGGCCTTTGTTCACCACTGCTCACAATTGCCCGGCGGCCGCGCCGATGTTTGCGGACGCGAGGGCCGACACTGTGCCGCTGGGCGCCTTGCCCACCACATCGGACCTCACTGTGTCATCGCCCATTTTCAACCGTACATGGCTGGCGGCCTCTGCCGTCTCGATCGCCCTGTTTGCCCAGACCTGCCACGCATTCAGCCTGTTATGGCCGGATGCCAATGGCCCATCGCAAGCGCTCACGCTGGCCACATGGAACATGGACTGGCTGATGACGCCCCGCACGCGCGATGAGCTCGCGCCGCATTGCACGTCCCACCAGCCGCCCAGCAACGAGCACGCCTTCCCGTGCACACCGGGCAAGCCCCAGCCGCCATCGCGCACGCAGGCCGATTTCGATGCGCTGGCCCATACGGCCGTGCAACTGCGCGACGAGCAGCGCGCCAGCGTGGTCGCGCTGCAAGAGGTCGACGGGCCCGATGCCGCCAGGATGGTTTTCCAGAAAGGCTGGAAGCTCGATTGCTTCGTGCACCGCGCGCACCCACAGAAGGTGGGCTTCGCCATCCGCGACGACGTGCCCTACCGCTGCAACGGCGACCTGGGCGCGCTCGATGTGGACGGCAGCACGCGCGCCGGCGCCGACATCACGCTCTACCCGGGCACCGCGCGCGAGGTGCGCCTGCTGGCCGTGCACCTCAAGAGCGGCTGCTTCGACGGCCGCATGGACCGCCACTTCAGCCCCTGCGAGCGCCTGCGCCAGCAAGCGCCCATCGTCGAGTCCTGGATCGACCAGCGCGTGCGCGAAGGCACGGCCTTCGCCGTGCTCGGCGATTTCAACCGCCGCCTCGAGAAGGACGCCCGCTACCCCGCAGGCCCCGATGAATCGGCGCCCGTCAACCTCGTGCAGGCCTGGAGCGACAACGACCCGCCCGGCGCCGTGCTGCAGCGCGCCACCGAAGGCCAGGCCTATGTGCCCTGCGACGCCGGCGACCGGCACAAGGCCTACATCGACGACATCCTCATCGACCAGCGGCTGGCCGCTCGCGGCAAGACGAAGCGCTTCGCGCGCCTGCCCTTCGCGGCCTCGGACCAGGGCCGCGAGCTGTCGGACCACTGCCCTGTCGTCTGGTCTCTTCAGCCCTGAACAAGCGCGCGCGCCCTCGCCGCCATCAAGCTGTCATCCCGCCTGGATAAGCTGATCGGCATGGGCATGCTGGTCAATTTTTCTTCCGAACTGGGCGATTGGATTCAACACAATCTGGCCCGAGGGTGCGGCGTCGACGCCTTGGTCGACAGCATGGTGGCGCAGCGCTTCGAGCCGCATGTGGCGCGCGGCCTGGCCACCGCGTTCTGGCGCGCGCACACCGAAGGCCGCCCGCAGCCGCAAGAGGCCGTGTCCATCGACGATGCGCCGCAGCAGCCGTACGTCTACGAGACGCCGCGCCTGGCCCCAGGTGCTGTCATCCATGCCAACGACCGCGACGTGCCCGTGCTGATGCGGCTTGAGCGGCCCATGCTCGCCGTGCTCGATGGCGTGCTGAGCACCGACGAATGCGCGCAGCTCATCGCGCTGGCCCGGCCGCGTCTGCGCCCCTCCACCATCGTCGACCCAGTCACGGGCGAAGACACGGTCACGCACAACCGCGACAGCGAAGGCATGTTCTTCAAGCTGTGCGAGACACCTTTCATCGCGCGGCTCGATCAACGCATCAGCGAGATCATGAATTGCCCGCTCGAGCATGGCGAAGGCCTGCAGGTGCTGCGCTACGGGCCGCAGGCCAAGAACACGCCGCACTTCGACTTCCTCGTGCCTTCGCACGCGGCCAACAGGGCCTCGCTGGCACGCAGCGGCCAGCGCGTCAGCACGATGGTCATCTACCTCAACGAGGTGGCAGATGGCGGCGAGACGGTCTTCCCGGAAGTGGGCCTGGCCGTGGCGCCCAAGCGGGGCAACGCCGTGTACTTCGAGTACGCCAACAGCCGGGGGCAGGTGGACCTCGCCTCCGTGCACGCGGGCGCGCCCGTGCACCAGGGCGAGAAGTGGGCCGTCACGAAATGGGTGCGTGAGCGGCGCTTCGTGCCGGCTTGAGCTGCTTGTTTGACAGGTTCAGGGCGCCACGGCCAGCCAGGCGCCATCGACCAGCTGGAAACGCTGCGTCATCCGCAGGCTGCGCTGGCCCTGCTCGACACGGTCGATCATCGGGAAGACCTTGAGCACCTGCGGAAAGCGCGTCCACTGCGCGGGCGCGAAGGTGTAGGTATAGCTGGCGGTGGCCTCTTGCTGGCCGGTGGCGCTCGAAGTCTGCGTCCAGGACACGACCTTGTCCAGGCTCAGCTTGCCGGCGCACAGGTCGGCGTGATGCACCTCGTGGCTGCCGACCGCGCTCTGGATCTCGCGGTTCAGGTAGAACATCTTGCCGACGCGGGTCAGCTCGTAGCGCGTGGCGGGCACCTGCGTCTCGGTGCCATCGTCCTTGGCCATGGCCACCGTGCTCGCGCTGGACGAGACCAACCCAACGCTTTCGAGCACGGGCATCTGCACGGCATCGCGCGTGGGCAGCGTCACATCGCTGGCCTTGACATCGACGGGCCAGTCGAACTTGCCCAGACACAGGTCGCCCCGTTGCTGAAGGTAGCGCGACACGACGGCCGCCTGCGCCGATGGGCCGGGCTTGGCGGGATGGGTGGCGGCCACGGTCAGGCCGGACAGGGTCGACAGCAGGAGCGCTGCGGTGGGAGAAGACGTCAACTTCATGGTGTGCATGCGAGGAAACAAAGCGTGGCTCACTTGGCCGCCGGCTGGAAGCCATCGGTGAGCGTGTTGAGGAAGGCCTCGAGGTCGACGAGGTCCTGCTCGGTCATGGGTGGCGTGCTGCCGGCGGCGCGGCCGTCCAGCGGCGCCTGCGTGTCGATGTTGGCGCGGTAGCGTGTCGGCAGGTCGTTGAACTTCTGCACGACGCCGCTGACCTTGGGGTACCAGAGCTCGGGGTTCGTGTCGCGCGTGTTGTAGAAGTGCAGGACATCGCGCAGCGTCTTGAACTGCCCGTTGTGGAAGAACACCTTGCGCGTGGCCACGTTGCGCAGCGTGGGTGTCTTGAACATGCCGCAGTACGACGCGTTGGCGGGCCGCGGGTGATCGGGCCGGCTGCAGATGCCCATGTCGTACGAGGTGGGCAGACCACGCACCAGCGCATTGGCCGGGATGTCCGCGTTGCGCGGCACGCCGATGGCGGCGTACGAGAAGTCGGTGAACAGACCGAAGCTGCCGTTCGCGCCCGCGCCGCTGAAATGGCAGGCGAAGCAGTTGCCCTTGTCCGGGCTGTTGAACACGGCCAGACCGCGCGCTTCCGAAGGCGTCAGGTCGCCGCCGATCTTGTTGCTGCTGTAAAGGTCGTACTTGCTCGTGTAGGGATGGAAGCTCGGGTCTTCCATCTGGAAGGCCTGCAAGGCTTGCAAGGCGTAGGCGAAGGCCTGCTTCGGGTCATTGAACGCCGCGCTGCCGAAGGCCTGCTTGAAGAGACCAGCATACGTGCCAGCCTGCAGCTTGACGACCACGGCCTGGAAGCTGGCATTGGCCATCTCGTTGACGGCCAGCAAGGGGATGCTGGCTTGATCGGCCAGCGTGTTGGCGCGGCCATCCTGCGTGAACCCACCGCCCGGCCCGGGCGCGCTGATGCCATCGGGGTTGTCGGCCAGGTCCGCATAAGGCTGCGTGTAGTCCTTGTAGGTCAGCGTCGGCACGGCGCGCGTGCCCGCCTTGTTCAGGTTCACGCCACCCAGTTGCACGGCCAGGTTGTTGGCCGGCGCGTAATGCGCGGCCGGGTCATGGCAACTGGCGCATGCCAGCTTGCCCGAGCCGGACAGGCTCTTGTCGAAGAACATCAGCTTGCCGACCTGGGCGGCCGGGCTCAGCGTCACGTCATCGGCATGCGCCAGCGTGGTGATGAAACAGGCCAGCGTGGTCGCAGCGGCCACAGACAGCCCGCGACGCAAGGTGCGTGGAGAAAAGAACATACCGGTACTCCAGACAGGAACAGGCGCGCCCCGCCCACCCACTGGCTCATCGATGCATGGGCATCGACGCGCTGGCGAGCGGGCATGGGCTCACTTCATCGACTTACTTCAGCGACCACAGGTTGACCTGGTTGCTGTCCGGGCCCACTTGCGCCGTCGTGTTCACGTCGGACGACTGCTTGGCCGTGCGGCCGGCCGGGATCACGTAGGCGTGGTTCATCGGGCGCACCGAGTCGAAGTGCGTGTCGGCGCTGCCGGCGAACTCGGGCAGGTTCAGCAGGTTGGCGGCGATGAACTTCTCCGTGTACTTCGAGCGGTTCATGTAGGAACCGTCGACCGCAGGGTCGGCCAGACCGAACATGTCCTGCAGCGTGCGCACGAACGAGAAGTGGCTGTAGGCATCGCTGTCCTTCAGGCCCTTCGGTGCGTTGACCTGGTTGGTCAGCACGCCGAACACGCTCTCGCCGTGGCCGTGGTTGCCCTTGTAGTAGTTGTTGACCGTGGCGTCCTTCGAGAAGGTGCCATCGGCCAGTTGCACCAGCGGCTTGACCGTCGTCAACGAGGTGGCGGCGGGGTTCCAGCCGCAGCACGAGTTGAAGCCGGACGTCGCATTGCCTTCGTCGAACATGATCACGATGGCCACGCGCTTGTTCGGGTTCTGCCAGATCGGCGAAGCCTGCACCTTGCGGATCACGGCGTCGGTGTAGTTGTCGCCGCGCGTGATGATCGGGGCCACGGACGTGGGCGACACGTTGTTGGCCACGCTCGAGCAGTCGCTGGCCGTGCCGGACTTGCCGGTGGCCGTGTCGGTGCCGGTCAAGGTGATGCCGTGCATGTCGTCGCACTGGTCGGGCACCAGGAAGTTGACCTGGCCGATGTCGCCGCTGGCCAGGTCGGTGCCGAGCTGGTCGATGTCATAGCCGGCGGGGATCGCGTAGTCCTTGCTGTTCATCATCACGCCGTCCCACTGGCCGCCGCCCATCGTGCGGTTGCTGCTCTTGAACTCGACGGCGCTGCGCACGTTCTGGTAGGCCATGCCCGGATGGTGCTTGGTCTTGTACAGGCCGGCGGGCAAAGGCAGGTTCAAGGTGGCGCTGCCGATGGCGGCCGTGTTGTTGGCGACCGTGCCGGGCGCGTAGACATGGTCCTTGGCGACCACGGCGCTGTCGGCCACGCTGTCGATGCGGAAGTCCTGGCCGGGGTTCATCGATTCGCTGTACGTGCGCCAGGCCATGCCCTTGCTCGTCAAGGCATTGAACAGGTTGGCGCGGCCCGTGATGTTGTGGTTCACGGCGGCGGACTGGGTGCACGTCTTCGTGAAGGGCGACTTGGCCAGGCCGGGCTGGGTGTTGTCGGGCACGGGCAGATCCTGCACGGCGTTGGCGCCGGTGGCGTCGCAGTTCCACTGGCTGTCATCGGTGATGCCGAAGTCGTCTGCGCCGCCGAGGGCCGTGTAGTTGGGCTCGCTGGGGTTGCCGGTGGCGAAGTAGCTCGTGAACTGGTTGCCGGCGTTCGGCCAGGCGTTGATCTTGGGCGCGTAGGCGGAACCGGCGATCGACGAGGTGGCCTTGTTCTCCAGCATGATCACGAAGATGTGGTCATAGCGCGGGATGCCTTCGATGTTCATCGCGGCCTGCTGCGCGTCCTTGATCGCGCTCACATCGCCACGGTCGACCATCTTCGCGGCCAGCGTGAAGCGGCCGGTCAGGATCACGGATTCGTTGAGGATCTTGTTGCGCGTGGTCTCGTCGGCGATCGTGTTGGGGTCGCTCAGCACGTCGTTGACCGACACGCCCAGGCGGTCGGCCAGTTGCTGGCGCGCGGCCTGGAAGGTCAGGCCGTCGGCGTCCATCATGCGGGCCACTTCGGTGGCCAGCGGCGTCACCGACAGCGTCACGGGCACCAGTGGGCCGGTGCTGGCGGCGGTGATCTGGTCGGCGGCCACGCGCAAGGCGAGGCGCTCGGTCACGGCATAGCCGCTGTTCGTGGCCGTGGTCGGCACTTCGGCGACCAGCGGTGCCAGCGCGCGGCCGGTCAGCAGGAAGGAGCCGTCGGCCTTCGTGAAGGCGCTGGTCTCGCCGGCGTCGCACACGCCGTTGTTGTTGGCATCGAAGCAGACTTTGGCCGATTGGTAGACCGAGGCCGTCGTGACCGAAGCGGTGGCGCTGCTCGGGTTGTCAGCGTTGTTGGGCGGCGTGAAGTGGCTGCCAGCCAGCACACCCTTGACGGTGACAGGGCCGGTCAAAGCGAAGCTGGGGGCGCACAGGGCCATCAGGGTGCCGGCAACGGCGGCCGACAGCGCGCAAGCGCGGAATTGGGGTGCGCGGGAAATGGAACGCATGGTTGGTTCTCCAGGAAATGAAACAGGACGCGAAACGCAGGTCGACGAGGCGATCTCAGCACGCACGGCGGCGGATGGCGGCGGCGCCCAAGAGGCCCAGGCCCATCAAGGCCAGCGCGACGGACTCGGGCTCGGGCACGGCGGCCGTGGCGCTCACAGACCACTTGCCGTTCACGGCCGTTTCATAGCCGCTCAGGGGGTTGCTGTTGATGTCGGTCTGGTTGAAGTTCACGGCCAGCGTCTGGCCGCCTGCGAACCAGAAATAGTTGGACGCATTCGGATCGACCGACACATGCGTGTCCGCGAAGATGAAGTTGTTCTGCGTCACATCGCTCAGCGAGACCACGGGTGCGACGGCGCTGTCCCAGTCCTGCGCCGATGCGTTCCAGCCTTCGGCGAACAGCGGTCCCTGGAAGGCCGTGCCGTTGAGGAACACCTGCACGTTGGCGATGTTGTTGACGAGCGAGCCGACCTGGTCACCCGAGAAGGTGCCGGTGATGGAGACGGGGTTGCCGTCGCCCGTGTTGACCGGGTCGAAGCTGTAGCTGAACTGGTATGTACCGGCGTGCGCGGCCAGCGAGGCGAGCATGAGCGCCGCCGACAGCGCGGCTGTCTTGATGGATTTCATGACGGGACCTTTCCTTTACTGCGGAAAATCTGTGGGGAGGAGGGATGTACCCGAGGGGTGGATCCGGGCGCCCGCAGACTAAGGAAAGGATGTGTCGCTGCTTGCTTGCCCAGTCAATGAATGACGGGCCGATCGGCTCATGGGATATGGCAGCGCCATAAAAAAAGGGTGGCGCCCCAGGCACCACCCTCGTTTGTAAAGTACTGCAATGTTCAGGCTTTTTTGCCCTGGCTGGCCACGGCCGCGGCGGCCTTGGCGGCGGCTTCGGCATCGCCCAGGTAGTAGCTCTTGATGGGCTTGAGGTCGGCGTCCAGCTCGTAGACCAGCGGGATGCCGTTGGGGATGTTCACGCCCACGATGTCGGCGTCGCCGATGTTGTCCAGGTACTTGACCAGCGCGCGGATCGAGTTGCCGTGCGCGGCCACGACGATGCGCTTGCCCGCCTTGATGGCCGGTGCCATCGACTCGTTCCAGAACGGCAGCACGCGGGCGACCGTGTCCTTGAGGCACTCGGTCAGCGGCACTTGCTCGGCCGACAGGTTGGCGTAGCGCAGGTCTTGACGTTGGCCGCGCGGGTCATCGGCCTCGAGCGCGGGCGGCGGCGTGTCATAGCTGCGGCGCCACACGAGCACCTGCTCGTCGCCATACTGCTTGGCCATGTCGGCCTTGTTCAGGCCCTGCAGGCCGCCGTAGTGGCGCTCGTTCAGGCGCCAGTGCTTGACGACGGGCAGCCAGATGCGGTCCATCTCGTCCAGGCAGTAGCTCAGCGTGTGGATGGCGCGCTTGAGCACGGACGTGTAGGCCACGTCGAACTCGTAGCCTTCGGCCTTGAGCAGGCGGCCGGCCTGCCTGGCCTGGGCGATGCCCGTGTCGGTCAGTTCCACGTCGGTCCAGCCGGTGAAGCGGTTTTCCAGGTTCCAGGTCGATTCGCCGTGGCGAATGAGCACGAGCTTGTACATGACGGTCAGTCCCAATGTGGTGAGAAATCTGAGCTGGCGCCTGCGGCCAGCGAAACCATCGATTTTATAATCATGGGTTACCTGGCGCCCCACCGGTTCGCGGGCCCACCCCTGGCGCAAGCTGGCGTATTTCGCATAAAGAGAGCATTTGCATGAATTCCACGAGCTTCGTCGCTGACAACTGGTACTGGATGGTGGCCGCCGGCGCATCGGGCGGCGCGCTGCTGTGGCTGCAGCTCAAGGACGGCGCGGGCATGGCCGGCGGCGTCTCGCCCGCGGCGGCCGTGCAGCTCATCAACAAGGAGCGCGCCCAGGTCATCGACGTGTGCGACGCCACCGAGTACGCCGCGGGCCACGTGGCCGGCGCCAAGAACCTGCCCATGGCCGACCTGGCCGGCGGCAAGGGCCTGCCCGGCAACAAGAAGCTGCCGCTGATCGTGGTCTGCGCCAGCGGCACGCGCGCGGGCAAGGCCGTGGCGCAGCTCAAGACCATGGGCTACGAGAACGCCCAGTCGCTGGCCGGCGGCCTCAAGGCCTGGCGCGAAGCCAACCTGCCGATTGAGAAGGCCTGACCTCGCGCTAGTCCATACGGACCAGGCGGGCATCCGTGTGGCGCGACAATGGCACCGTTCAACCACCCGCACACCAGACGATCATGCAAGCAGTCAAGATGTTCACCACCCAGGTCTGCCCCTTCTGCCAGCGGGCCAAGATGCTGCTCAAGCAGCGCGGGGTCGCGGCCATCGAGGAAATCCGCATCGACCTGGACCCGGCCCAGCGCGACCACATGATGGCCATCACGGGCCGCCGCACCGTGCCGCAGATCTTCATCGGCGAGACGCACGTGGGCGGCTGCGACGACCTGATGGACCTGGACAAGCGCGGCGAACTGCTGCCCTTGCTGAACGCGGCTTGAATGCGGCTTGAATGCGGCCTGAGCCCCGCAGCCCGTCCCCCCCTTTATGATGTTTGCCTCGGGCCGCCGCCGGTGGCCCCGCACGATGTCTGGGTGATGCCATGCCGCACATGTTGTTGATCATTGAACCCATCGGCCAGCGCGAGTCGCGCACCGAGGCCGAGGGCCGCGAAGCCTACGCCGTGATGCGCCGCTTCGCCGACGAGCTGACCGCCAAGGGCCTGCTCGTGTCGGCCGAATCGCTGGCTTCGCAAGCCAAGGCCGCCCGCGTCGAAGTGCGCGGCAACCAGACCCAGATCGTCGACGGGCCTTTCGCCGAGGCCAAGGAAATGATCGGCGGCTTCTACCTGCTCAATTGCGAAACGCGCGAGGAGGCCGTGGCCATTGCCGCGCGCTGCCCGGCGGCGCAGTGGGCCACGGTCGAGGTGCGCTCGCTGGCACCTTGTTACGACGACGCGCGCACGGCCTGATGGCCGCTGGGTATCAGCGCCGGATGTCGGCTGAAGTCGATTCCGCCTCGGCTTGTTCGTCGTGGGCATGAAGGCCCCGAAAAAGGCCGCCCCCCGACCTCACCGAAGGAGCCCACCATGCGATTCATGTCACCGACGGTCCGTTCGCCGAAACCAAGGAGCCGGTCGCAGGCTACACGCTCATCCAGGTCCGCTCGCGCGAAGAGGCCATGGAGTGGACGCGCCGCTTCCCCTGCCCGCAGGAAGACGAAGCCACCGCCGAGATCGACGTGCGCCAGATGTTCGAGCTGGCGGATTTCGAGCCCGGCGAAGCCATCGACCGTTTTCAAAACATGAACCGCGACATGACCCGCGACATGCACACGAGCGGCGCCTGAGCCCGCAACCGACAAGGAGGCACGCCATGATCAAGACCATCGCCCTCGTCGTCATCGCCGCCCCGGCCGGGCTGCTCGTCTACGCGTCCACCCAACCCGATGTGTTCCAGGTACAGCGCGCCACGCACATCAAGGCCAGCCCCGACAACAAGAAAGGCCCGGGCAGCACCTACCGCTTCAAGGGCAACATGGCCGAACCTTTCGCGAGCCACAACATCGTCGAGTTCACGCTGCAGCCGCAAGGTGACGGCACCGACGTGACCTGGGCCATGCGCGGGCCGAGCAACCTCGTCTCCAAAGTGATGGGCGTGGTCTTCGACATGGACAAGATGGTCGGCCGTGAGAACGACACAAGCCCCCGATGAGCCAGGACATCCACCGCGCCATCGATGCCGTCTGGCGCATCGAATCCGCCAAGGTCATCGCCTGCGTGGCGCGCATGGTGCGCGACGTGGGCCTGGCCGAAGACCTCGCGCAAGATGCCCTGGTGGCCGCGCTGGAGAGCTGGCCGCGCGACGGCGTGCCCGCCAACCCCGGCGCCTGGCTCACCACCACGGCCAAGAACCGCGCACTCGATCGCCTGCGCCGCGACCGCGTGCTGCAAGGCAAGCTCGAGGCGATCGGGCATGACCTCGAGACGCAGGAGGCCCTGATCGTGCCCGACTTCGTTGATGCCCTCGATGCCGCGCGCCAGGACGAGATCGGCGACGAGCTGCTCAGCCTGATCTTCACGGCCTGCCACCCTGTGCTCTCGCCCGAGGCGCGCGTCGCGCTAACCCTGAAACTGCTGGGCGGTCTGAGCACCACCGAAATCGCCCGTGCCTACCTCGTGCCCGAGCCGACCATGGCCCAGCGCATCGTGCGGGCCAAGCGCACCTTGACGGCCGCGCACGTGCCCTTCGAAGTGCCGCGCGGCGCCGAGCTGCAAGCGCGCCTGGCCAGCGTGCTCAGCGTGGTCTACCTGATCTTCAACGAAGGCTACACCGCATCCGCCGGCGACGACTGGATGCGCCCGGCCCTGTGCGACGAGGCCCTGCGCCTGGGCCGCACGCTGGCCGAGCTCGCATCCGACCAGCCCGAGGTGCTCGGCCTGATCGCCTTGATGGAACTGCAGGCCTCGCGCAGCAAGGCCCGTGTCGATGCGCAAGGCCAGCCCGTGCTCCTCATGGACCAGGACCGCGCGCGCTGGGACCCCCTGCTCATCCGACGCGGTCTGGTCGCGCTGGACAGGGCCCTCGCGCTGTGCACACAGCAGGGCCAGAGCCTGGGCACCTACACGCTGCAAGCCGCCATCGCGGCCTGCCACGCCCGCGCCGCCACGGCCGATCAGACCGACTGGGCCAGCATCGTGGCGCTGTACGACGCGCTCGCCCGCACGGCGCCCTCGCCCGTCGTCGACCTCAACCGCGCCGTGGCCGTGGGCATGGCCTACGGTGCCGCACAGGCCCTGCCCCTCGTCGACGAGCTCGCGCAGAACCCCGCGCTGCGAAGCTACCCCTGGCTCTACAGCGTCCGGGGTGACCTGCTGGCCAAAGTGGGCCGCACGGCCGAAGCCCGCGTCGACCTCATGCGGGCGGCCGAGCTCACGGCCAACGCGCGCGACAAGGATGTGCTGCTTTACAAAGCCACGGCCCTGGCCGACAAGCGATAACCCCTACACTGCGCGGCAGGGAGCCATCGCCGCCAGCCATGCTGCGCACGGCCGATGTGTCGGACAAGATTTTTCCATGAGCCATCATGCGCATTCAATATCAGGGAGCGTTGCACGCCAAAGCGGTGCACGGTGAAACAACATGGCGCCAGCTTGTGCTGGCCGCGACATTGGTGGCGACGGCGGCCACGCTCACCGCGTGCGGCGGGGGCGGGGGCGGGGGCGGGGGCGGCAACGACAACCAGGGCAAAACCAATGACCCGCCCGCCACGACATCTGACACCTCACCCGCCACAACGCCATCCGCGCTGAGCGCCGACCAGCAGGCCTTCGAAGCGCTCAACACGGCGGGCGGGTCGTTTCGCCTGAGCTGGAATTTCCCATTCGAGGACACCACGCGCACAGGCACGGTCGACTTCATCTATTGGTACCAGTACAAGCCGTGGACACAGTCGCCGGCCGGCGGCCCGCAAACGCAGGCGATCTCGACCCAGTTTCTCAACGACGACATGGTCTCGCTGGGCACCGCCACCTCCGATACCCCGCGCTACCTGGTCGATGGCAAAATCTGGCTGGGCTCGTCGACGCGCACGGTCTCGTACGCGGGCGACGGCATCAACCTCGACTACGCGGGCCACAACGACGGCACGGACACGACCACGGTCTTGACCGAACACATCACGCAAGTGAAAGTGACGCCGCTGAGCGGCCTCATGCAGCAATCGCCCGCGGCCCTGCTGGCGGCCGTGCCCGTCGAGAACTGGGCCGGCTTCGGCATCTTCAAGAGCGATGCGACCTGGGCGCCCGGCGCCGCCTACATCACGACGCGCAGCACGCTGGTGCATGACACCGTCCTGATCCAGGACTGCAGCAACAAGGCCACGGTCACCCAGACCACGGGCACCTCGCCCACGCCCTGCACGACCGGCGGCGACCTCGACCACTTCTTCCCCGTCGTGCTCAAGAACGGCCAGAAGCCTTTCGAGAACGACGTCGCCACCGACGGCACGGTCCAGAGCGGTGTCCACGGCGCGCGCATGTGGATCGCCAACCAGCCCCTGCCATTGGGCGAATCCTCGACCGTGGCCTACCGCGTCTACGTCGAGCTCAACGGCAACGTCTACCAGGGACTGCTGCAACGCGATGGCACGCTGCAGCGCAATCGCCAGGCCGATGGCTCGGTCGTCGACTACCTGGTCTCGCTCAACAAGCAGGCCACCGACAGCGTGCGCGATGGCCTCATCTCCAAGGCGACCGGCACGGGCACCGAACAGGCCAGCTTCGCCAAGCTCGACACGACCGATCTGTACGGCATCGGCGGCAGCGGCATCAACGGCGCCCTGACGCCCGCCGACCTGCGCCGCCACTACCACATCCCCGATTCGATGACGGGCGAAGGCCAAGACCATCGCCATCGTCGATGCCCCGGGCGCGGGCGACCCGCAAAGCGACCTGAACATCTTCAGCCAGGCCTACGGCCTGCCCGCCTGCACGCAGGGAACCGGCTGCTTCACGCGCATCGACCTGTCGACCGGCAGCGTCGCGGCCAGCAAGAGCACGCAGTCCTGGGGCAACGAGGTGGCGCTCGATGTCGAGATGGTCCATGCCATCGCGCCGAAGGCGCACATCATCCTGGTGACGGCGGCCAGCGGCTCGGACAAGGAGCTCCGGCGGCCATCAACCAGGCCGGCCACCAGGCAGGCGTGACCGCCGTGAGCATGAGCTTCGGCATCACCAGCGCGACGGATGCCAACGGCCGACGGGCCCCAGGATGCCCGCTTCTCACGGATACGAGACATCCAACGGCACCATCTTCTTCGCGGGCCACGGGCGACAGCGGCTACTTCCCGGCGGGCGTCGCGTCTTACCCGGCCGAGTCGCCCTACGTCACGGCCATCAGCGCCTGGCACACGCATTACGTCGGTGGCGTCGGCGGCGGACGACCAGGCCTGGCGCTACGCCGGCGGCGGCCTGAGCATCTATGCGCCCCGGCCCGTCGGCGACTTCTGGCTGCCGTACACGGCCAGCGACACGCTCGGCTGCACCGCCAGCAACGCGGACGTGCGCGTGTTTCCCGATGCTGGCCGCCCTGGCCGACGGGATGCACAGCGCCTTCGTGGTGTACCACCGTGGACGCTGGATCCCGGAGGGCGGCACCAGCGCGTCGGCGCCCTTGTGGGCGGGCGTGAGCGCCTTGCTGGCCGAGCAACTGGGCAAGCAAGGCCTGTCCCTGGCCCAACTGGTCCAGAACCGGAGCACCGACACGGTCGGCGGCTTCAACAGCCTGCTCTACCAGCTCAGCCACGACAGCAAGCTCGCCAAGGTCGCCAGCGGCTTCACCGACATCCTGACGGGCTCGAACGACCTGGGGCTGGGCGTGGGCGGCTGCACACGGCGCAAGCGGGCTACAACGGCCTGACAGGCCTCGGCTCCCCCGATGTTGCCGTGCTGGCCGCGAACCTGCACAGCATGGCCACAGCGCACTGAGCCTGCCCGGCCGATGAACGCGGCGGGCACAGGCCCTGCAAACGCGGGGCCCCGCACACCGCCTTCCCGGCGCAAACCCTGAGCCGCCTGTGACA
>JASGJC010000052.1:0-69957 GCA_049840915.1 Aquabacterium sp. | reverse complement strand
CATCACCGAGCATTTCTCATCGCCACAGTTTCAAATGATAATCATTCTCAATTTGTTTGTAAAGATATGTTGAGCGCCTGATTGGGGGGAGGGTGGTGATTTCTGATCCATCGCAATGTGGCGTGTGAATAAATGCAAAGATAATGCGAACCGTTGTCATTTAGATTGTTCGCAAGATGTCCTGCTTTGTTGTGCCCGTTCGGGTGGTGCGCGCCCTGACGGCCGTGGTATGGGTCGCGGCGTTGGCGGCGTTGGCGGCGTGTGGCGGTGGCGGCGGTTCATCGAACAATCCGGCTGCGACCGCGCAGGGCGGTGGGATGTCGGCCCAGGCGCAACTGGGCGCGCTGGTCTTCAATGACCAGACCTTGTCGGTCGGCGGCAACCAGTCCTGCGCCACCTGCCACGTGCCGGAGTTGGGGCATGCGGGCGCGCCCAACAGCATTGCCGAGGGGCTGGGCTCCGATGCGACCGAGCTCGGGTCGGACGGCCATTCGCTGGGCCGGCGCGTGGCGCCTTCTCTGCGCTACCTGAAGGCCAATCTCCGGAATGGCTTCGACTTCGTCAAGGACCCGGAGAGTGGCGAGCTCACGCCCACGGGCGGTTTTTTCCTGGATGGCCGTGTCGACACGCTGGCGGCGCAGGCGAAGGAGCCCTTCCTCAATCCGATCGAGATGGGCAACCCGGACAAGGCGTCTGTCGTGGCCAAGCTGGCGCTCAGGCCTTATGCCGACCAGTTCAAGGCGCAGTTCGGCCAGAACATCTTCAATGACCCGGAGGCGGCGTTCAATGCCATCGCCCAGACCTTGGAGCTCTTCCAAAGAGAGTCGCCGGATTTCGCGCCCTACAGCAGCAAGTACGACGCCTTCCTGCGCGGCCAGGCCAGCCTGAGCACGAGCGAGCTGCGTGGCCTGGCCTGGTTCAACAGCCCGAGCAAGGGCAACTGCCGGGCCTGCCACCCCAGCGGCATCGATCCGACGACGGGCGCTTTCCCGCTGTTCACGGATTTCACATACGACACGCTGGGCGTGCCCCGCAATTACCGCGTGTCTGGCAGCTATGGCGACAAGGGGCTGTGCGACAGCGGCAACGCGAAAGTGAACGCCTTCAGCGGCAAGGAGAGCCTGTGCGGCGCGTTCAAGGTGCCTTCGCTGCGCAACGTGGGCTTGCGCAAGGCCTTTTTCCACAACGGGCGTTTCCGCAACCTGACCGATGTGGTGACCTTCTACGTGCAGCGCGACACCAATCCCGAGAAGTGGTATGTCGACGCCAACGGCGTGCCCGAAGGCAAGTTCAACGACCTGCCCGACTACGCGGGCAACGTCAACACGACCGAGGTGCCCTACAACCGCCATCCCGGCGAAGCGCCGGCCTTGAACGCCGACGAGATCGACGAAGTCGTTTCCTTCCTGTGCACGCTGACCGACGGTTGGACAGGTGCATCGCAGCCTTGCCGCCGCTGACCCTTTCACGAAAAGTATAAGGACCCCAACATGAAGAACCTGCATCGACTGAACTGGCTGGTCGGCGCCTGCCTGAGCGCCTGTGCCATGGCATCTGCCCAGGCGGCGCCCAAGCGCCCGGCCAAGGCGCCCGCGCCCGCCGTGTCGAGCCACGAGGCCGAGCTGATGCAGCGTCTGGACCAGCTCAGCGGCGAGCTCGAGAAGGTCAAGGCGCAACTGGCCGAGCTCAAGCAGCAGGCTGCCGCCAACGCCGCACCCACGTCTGCGGTCGTCGTTGCGCCGGCGCCGGCGCCGGCTCCTGTGGCGCAAGCCGCGGCACCTGCTGCCGTGCCGCCCGCGATCAACGGCGGCGATGCCGTGGCCACGAACGCGCCGGCCAGCGAGCCTGCCACGGTGCTCACGGGTTATGGAGAGATCGCCTACAACAACTACAACAGGGACAAGTCGAACAACCAGGCCGACCTGCGCCGCTTCGTGCTGGGCCTTCAGCACCGCTTCGATGCCAAGACCAAGCTCGTGACCGAGTTGGAGGTCGAGCACACGGTGTCGTCGGCATCGGATGAAGGCGAAGTGGAGGTCGAGCAGGCCTACATCGAGCGCCAGCTCTCCAACCAGTGGGCCTTGCGCGCGGGCCTGTTCCTGATGCCGGCCGGCCTGCTCAATGAGAACCACGAGCCGACGGCCTACTACGGCGTCGAGCGCAACTTCGTCGAGACAGCCATCATCCCCAGCACGTGGCGTGAAGGCGGCCTGCAACTGGTCGGCAACCTCGACAACGGCCTGACCATCCAGGGTGGTTTGAGCACGGGCTTCAACATGTCCAAGTGGGCGTTCGACGACAGCGAGACGGCCGAGTCGCCATTGGGCGCGACGCACCAGGAACTGTCCAACGCCAAGGCCAAGGAGCCGGCCGTGTTCGCCGCCGTCAACTGGCGCGGCGTGCCGGGCTTGCTGCTGGGCGCATCGTGGTTCTCGGGCAATGGCACGCAGGCCAGGACAGTCGAACCAGGCCAGGGCCTGCACGTGACCTTGTGGGACCTGCATGCGCGCTACATGGTGGCCGGCTTGGACCTGTCGACCGTGTACACGCGCGGCACGATCGGTGGCACGGCCGACATCAACACGCGCAATCCAGGCGTGGGCCCGGACTGGTACCCGATCCCCAAGCGCTTCGATGGCGCCTATGTGCAGGCGGCCTACAAGCTGTGGGCGCATGACGATCTGGCGCTGTCGCCCTTTGTGCGCCTGGAGCGCTTCAACACGCGCAAGTCGTTCGCCGACGTCGGCGAGGGTTTGACGGCCCCTGCGCAGCCTTCCGAGCAGGTGGCGACACTGGGCGCGAACCTGAACGTGGGCCAGGGCCTGGTCTTCAAGGTCGATGTGCAGCGCTTCAAGCAGGACAAGGACAAGAACCGCTTCGACCTGGGCATGGGCTGGAGCTTCTGAGATGCGCATCGAGCGTTTTGCCACCGCCTTGCTGACGCCCGCCGCGGCGTTGGCGCCGGCTGCCGCATGGGCCGTCGATTACATGACGCCGCAGCAGGCGCAGCAGGCCATCTTCCCGCAGGCCGACCGTTTCGTGCAGCGCGAGGTGCGTCTCGATGCCGCGCAGATGCAGCAGCTCGGGCAGCGCCTGGGCGTGCCCGCGCGGTCCGCGCGCTGGCAGGTGATGGAGGCCATGCAGGGCGACAAGCCTTTGGGCTGGGTCGTGTTCGACAACGTGGTGGGCAAGTTCGAGCTCATCACCTATGCGGTGGGCATCGCGCCTGATGGCAAGGTCAGGCAGATCGAGATCATGTCCTACCGCGAAAGCCATGGCGCCGAGGTCAGGTTGCCCGCATGGCGCGCGCAGTTCGCGGGCAAGACCACGCAGGCGCCTTTGCAGGTCGGCAAGGACATCGCCAACATCAGCGGCGCGACCTTGTCCTGCACCCACGTGACCGATGGCGTGCGCCGCATCGTGGGCGTGATCGACCTCGCCATGCAGACGCGGCAACTGGGCGCTTGAGCATGGGCGGGCCATGGCTTCGGCGCGCGCGGCCTTTGCTCGGCACGCTCGTTGAAGTCGGCGTGCCCGAGGGGCGTGACGATGCGCTGGCCGTGGCCTTCGAGGTCATCGAGCAGGTGCAGCGCCTGATGTCCATCCACGATGCAAAAAGCGATCTGAGCCGCTTGCATGCGGCGCCTGCCGGCACGCTGGTCGACGTGCACCCCTGGACAGGGGAGGTGCTGCAACTGGCGGCCGGCCTTTCCATGCAAACCGGGGGGCTGTTCGACGTGGCCAGAGGTAGCGGCACGTGGTCGTGTCAGGGTACAAACGGGCACGCCAGCGTTGTGCGCCATGATGTCGCTTGCCGGCTGGACCTGGGCGGCATCGCCAAAGGCTGGGCTGTCGACCGCGCCGTCGAGGCCTTGATCGAGCTGGGTGTCGAAGCCTTGTGGGTCAATGCCGGCGGCGATCTGCGCAGCGTGGGTGTCGCCCTGCCCATTGCCTTGCGCGATGAGGTGGATGGCGGGGTGCGGCCCTGGTTGCAGCTCAGCGATGGGGCCATGGCCACCAGCTGGTTCGGCGAGGGCGCGCGCGACAGCCTGCACGGGCAGCGCAAGGCCGTGCACGTGAGCGTGGCCGCGCCGCGTTGCGTGTGGGCCGATGCCTTGACCAAGGTCGTGGCCCAGACAGGCGATGCCGATGAGGCCTGGCTGCGCCAACTGGCGGCCAGGTACGAGGCGCGGATATGGGTTCATGGGCCGGCCAGGCCTGGGCTGGTCACATGTTGTACAAGCGTATCGAGATGATCATTGAAATGAAGCACGTGAAGCACACATGGACCATGGCCGTTGCAACGGCCTTGCTGGCTGGCGGCCCGACGGGCTCGGCGCGCGCGGGCGAGGCGCCTGCTGGCCAGGGCATCTGGCGCGCGGCCTATGTCGTGCAAGGCATCGATGCCAAGGCCCCGCATCCGCTGGTCGCCGCTTCGCGCGATTGCCGCGCCCAGGCCGGCGCGATCAGCGATGCCACGCAATGGGTGGTGCTGCGTTACCGCCGCGTGCCGGGCGATGTCTACATGGTCGCGCCCGTGGCGCCCGGTCTGACGCTCAAGCCCGGTCAGTCGGTCGACCTGGATGTGCAGGCCTGCCGGCCCGTGGCGCAGGTGCGCGGCGCGACTGGCGCGGCCCAGGGCTGATGCGGCACGGGCAACGCAATGTGATGCCGCGCTGGCAGCGTGGCCTGCTGTTCGCCGGCTTCGCCTGGCTGGCCGTCACGGGTGGGCTGTGGCTGGCGGTTCATTTTCTGGGCTGGCCCGCCATCGCGCGGGCCACGATGGCGGGCTTGCCCAGCCCGTGGGAGCATCCGCTGATGCAGTTGCACGGCCTGGGTGTCTTCCTGATGCTGTTCATGGCCGGCCGCGTGTCCGTGCTGCATGTCAAGCGCGGCTGGCGTTTGCGGCGTCACCGCTTCTCGGGTGTCGTGATGGTCTCGGCGTTGGCCTTGCTGGCCCTGAGCGGCTATGCGCTGTTCTACCTCGTGCCTGACGATTGGCGTGACCCGTTCGGCCTGGTCCACACGGTTGTCGGCTTCGTGTGCGTGGCCGCGCTGTGCTGGCACCGCCGCCGCGCGGTGCGCTGACGCCATCAGCCGTTGTCGTCGCGCAGGTCTTCGCGCTGCTGCTTTTGCCAGGTCTTCAGGCGCGAGTCCATCACGCTCAACTCGATCACGTCGGCGGCATTGGGGTACTTGAAGCGCTTGCGCGCGCCTTGGATGCGGTCGATGGCGCCGGGCAGATCACCCAGGGCCGCCGTGGCCTCGGCCTCGGCCCGCACGGCGCGCAAGGGCTGGCCCAGCTTCTGCCACAACTCGCCCAGGGCCGACCAGGCCGCCGCGTCGTGCGGGTGGTTGCTGACGTGGGTCTGCAGGCGGGCGACGGCCTCGGTCCATGCGTCCTGCTGATTGGGGCCATCGGGCAGGGCGAGGGCGATCTGCGCCTGCAGCATCACCTCGGGGCGGCCATCGACGTGCCATACCGCCTTGTTGTCGGCCTGTTCGCGGCTGAACAGCGCGGCGGCGTCCTGCACCTGATGCAAGGTCAGCATGCCATCGATGAGCGCCATGTCCACGATGCGCGTGGCCGTGGGCTGTTGCGCCGGCGGCAGGCCCTTGATGGCCGCCTTGGCTTGAGTGAGGTAGCCGGTGGCGCGGCCGGTCTCGCCGATGCGCTGCGAGGCCACGCCGGCCGTGTAGTAGGCCGTCACGGCCTGCAAGGCGGGCGTGTCGTGCTTGACGTCCGGGTTGATGAGGTTGTGCAGCGAGACGCTGCGTGTGTCCATCAGCACGCGTGAGCGCGCGGCCATCAGCGTGTGCTGGACCCACAAGGCGCTGGTGCTGTCACCGATGGACGAGGCCAGCTTCCAGCCGCCGGGGCCGAGGCGCGCGCGCGCTTCGCCGATGCGCTCGGTGGTCAGCGGGTGGGTGCGCAGGTACGGGAAGCTGCCGTCGTCATTGAGCCTGGAGGCCTGCTGCAGGTGCTCGAACATCAGCGCCATGCCCGCCGGCTCGTAGCCCGCCTCGCTGAGCACGCCGAAGCCCACGCGGTCGGCCTCGCGCTCCATGTCGCGTGAGAAATTCAACTGGCCCTGGATGGCCACGGCCTGCCCGCCATAGATCATGGCCTGCGCGGCCGCCGGGTTGCGCCCGGCCGCCAGGATGCCCAGGACCATCGAGGCCAGGCTCACCCACGATTGCCGAGACTGCTGCCCGATCATGCGCGCGATGTGCCGCTGCGTGACGTGCGAGAGCTCGTGCGCCAGCACCGAAGCCAGCTCGTCGGGCGTGGTCGTCATGGCCAGCAGGCCGAAGTGCACGCCGATGTAGCCGCCGGGCAGCGCAAAGGCGTTCACGGTGCGGTCACGCACCAGGAAAGGCTCCCACGCGTGCGAGGCCTCCAGCTCGGGGCCGATCTCGCCGCGCCTGCGCGCCGCGGCCAGCAGCGAGGTCCAGATCTGGTTCACGTATTCGAGCACCAGCGGGTCGTCCACCACATCCGGGTCGCGCAGGATGGAGCGCATGATGCGGTCGCCCAGGCGCCGCTCGGCCATCGGCGAGAGTTCCTGCGCGGCCGCGTCACCCAGGGCGGGCAAGGCGCTGCCGTTGACCGTGGTGGCCGGGCTTTGCGCCTGCACGGCCGTGCTCAGGGGCCAACTCAGCATCGCCAGACAGACGAGAGACCAACGTGGCAGCGGGCGCAGCGAGCGCAACGGGCTGGGCGGCAATCTGAAAGGCAGGGCCATTGAACACAAACCAGGTGAACGAACTTGCGCAGTATGCTGCGAACCATGCGTGCTTGGACGGTGAAATCCAGCCCGGGTTCAGGCACTTGAATTTCTTTACATCCTCCCCGCGAGGGGCACGGCGCGATTTTCCCATGAGCGATCTCACGCATTTTGACAAGCAGGGCCAAGCCCACATGGTGGACGTGTCCGGCAAGGCGCCGACGGTGCGCGTGGCCGTGGCGCAGGGCCGCATCGTGATGCAGCCCGCCACCCTCGCCCTGATCACGCAAGGGCAGGCAGGCAAGGGCGATGTGCTGGGCGTGGCCCGCATCGCGGCCATCCAGGGCGCCAAGCGCACGGCCGAGCTGATCCCGCTGTGTCATCCGCTGGCCTTGTCGAAAGTCGCTGTTGTGTTCGACATCGACGAGGCCGCGTCCAGCGTGGTCTGCCGCGTCACCGCCCAGACCGTCGGCCCGACCGGCGTCGAGATGGAAGCGCTGACCGCCGTGCAGGTCGGCCTGCTCACCATCTACGACATGTGCAAGGCCGCCGACCGCGGCATGGTCATCACGGACGTTGCCCTGCTCGAGAAGCAGGGCGGCCGCAGCGGGCACTGGGTCAGGTCGCCAAACACGTGATGACGACCTGATGCCTCATTGGCTGGGCGGCAGGATGTCGCGCCAGGTGTAGTGCCCCGCGGGCGGCTCGCACTGGAAGGGGGGCTCTTCACCGGCTTCGAGCTGGGTCTTGCAAACCGCCAGGAAGCTGTCGGCCATCGGGTTGCGGAACTCCTTGAGCCGCTCGACCACATAGCGCGCCTTGTCGACATCGCCATGCTCGGCCAGCGAGCGCGCATAGGCCACCATCAGGCGCGCGTCCAGCAGGTTGTGCAGCGTGCGCCTGAAATCGACAGGCGGCTTGGACGGGTCTTCGTCATCGGGGCTGGTGACATCGGCGTAATCGGCCTGGTAGCCCCACCAGGGCATCTTCTTGCCGAACTGGATGCGCTCTTCCAGCGGCCCGGCGCTCTTGTACGGCGCGTAGATGTTGACGGCGGCCAGGTAGTCCAGCGTGCACCAGATCGACAAGGCCGCCATCACGCCACCGGCCGCGCTCATGAGCTGGCCGGCAGGCGCCGGCGTCTGTTGGGCGGCTTCAGGCGCCGAGGCCTTGGCCTTGACGCCCAAGCCCAGCCCCCACGCGAACGCCGTCGGCAGCAGGAAGTAGCTGTACCACAGCGGGTACTCGAGCAGACTGTGCAAGCCCGCGATGGCGACCATCACGGTGCACGCGCCGATGACCGACGAGCCCGTGTCATCGGCCGGGCCATCGCCATCGAGGCCACCATTCGCGCCGGCCACCAAGGCCCAGAAGCCCCACAGGCACAAGCCCGCCAGCAGCAAGGCCATCGGCAGCCCGAACTCGACCGCCCACTGGAACAGCACGTTGTGCGTGTGGTCGAAGAAGGCCACGGGCCGGGTCGGGAAGGGTGTCAGCGTCCAGGCGATGTTGAACTCGCCGTAGCCCACGCCCAGCCACGGGTTCTGCTTGATCAGCTCGATCACGTTGGCCCAGATCTTGAAGCGCGAGCTGGAGATGTCGCTGTGATCGTGCAGGCGCGCTTCGGCGGCGAAGGTCACGCTCTTGTCGGCGTAAGCCACCAGCCACATCGCACCCCAGAAGACGCCGTAGATCACGGGCGCGGCGATCAAGGCCTTGCGCAGCAAGGGCGGCAGCCGGCGGTCCAGCAGGCCCCACAGCGCCAGAAAGCCCATGCCGATCATGCCCGTGCGCGAAGCCGTCAGCACGATGCCCCAGATGAACATCGCCAGCAGGCCGGACGCGAGCCAGGCGGGCAGGCGGCGCCTCGCGCCCAGCCAGCCGACGCCGCAGCAGGACCAGACCAGCAAGGTGCTCAGGTGATTGGGCTGGCGCAGGTTGCCCACGGCGCGCCCGGGCATCGTCGGCTCGGCGATGAAGGTGCCGTCGGCCCACGCCGGGTGGAACACCTGGATCAAGGACAGCACCATGCCCAGCACGCCCGCGATGGTCAACGCACCGAAGAACACATCGAGCACCGCATCGCGCTGGTTCGACTGGCCACTGCGCCAGCCCGCCCGCAAGGCCACCATCGCCGCCAGGCTCATGCCGGCGCCCATCAGCCCCAGACCACCGGGCAAGGCGCCCCACGCGAAGGCCGAGCCCAAGGCCTCCACGGCATGGACCAGCCACATCAGGCTCAAGGCGGTCACGGCCGAAGCGGCGAGCCCCGGTCGCGCCTGCGCGGCGGGCTGCTGCCCCAGCGCCACGATGAACACACCCCAACCGAGCACGGCCAGGGCCTGGTTGAAGAAGGTCACGGAAGGCGGTTCGTGAAAGGCGATCAGCGTGGGGGCCACGATGGCCAGCAGGCCCAGGCCCCACCACAGCCAGGGCGTGTGATCGGTGCGGTCAACCAAAGCATTTGTCATCATCCCGCTATTGTCGCGGCAATAGATGAGGCCACCGGGCCGCGGCCCACGCTGTCAACGCAAATCAACGTGCCGCCACGCCAGGACTTCGTGGTGGATGCCTGCACGCGGGCGCAAAACCCTTCACACTCACGGGTCCGCTGTTCGCCCTCCCGACAACCATCCGATGACCGCCTCCGCCAACCCTGCCGCAGCCCCGTCTTCCTTGCTGCTGAGCGAGCGCCTCCTGCTCTGGAGCCTGGCCTCGATCAACTTCACGCACATCGTCGACTTCATGGTGATGATGCCGCTGGGCCCTCAACTGACCCGGCTTTTTCACCTGACGGATGCGCAGTTCGGCCTGCTGGTCTCGGCCTATTCGCTGGCTGCGGGTCTGTCGGGCCTGCTCGTGTCGATGGTCATCGACCGCTTCGAGCGCAAGCGCGCCCTGCTGATCGTGTACGCGGGCTTCGCGGTGGCCACGCTGGCCTGCGGCCTGGCGCCGTCCTACCTGGCCCTGATGGGGGCCCGGGTCGCGGCGGGCGTGTTCGGCGGTGTGCTCGGCGCCCTGGTCCAGACCATCGTCGGCGACGCGGTGCCCTTCGAGCGACGCGGCCAGGCGATGGGCCTGGTGATGTCGGCGTTCTCGCTGTCGACCGTGGCCGGCGTGCCGCTGTCGCTGTGGCTGGCCAGCCATTACGGCTGGCACATGCCCTTCTTCGCCATCGCGGCCGTGTCGCTGGCCGTGCTGGCCGTGGCCTGGCGCTCGGTGCCCGTGCTGCGCGGCCACCTGACCGGCGCCCCTCGGCAATCGCCCATCAGGCAGTTGCGGATGGTGCTTTCAGAGCCGAACCACTGGCGCGCGTTCGCCTTGTCGATGCTGATGCTCTCGGGCAGCTTCAGCATCATCCCCTACATCACGATCTACACGACCACCAACGTCGGCCTGGGCGCCGACCAGGTGCCGATGATCTACCTTTTCGGCGGCGTGGCCACCTTGTTCACGGCGCGCCTGTGGGGCAAGCTCACCGACCGCTGGGGCAAGATCCGGATGTTCCGCGTCATCAGCCTGCTGGCCGCGCTGCCAATGATGGCGCTCACGCACCTGCCGGTCGTGTCCGTGCCCGTGCTGCTGGTCGTGACCACGGCCTTCTTCGTGTTCGTCTCGGGGCGCATGGTGCCCGGCATGGCCCTGCTCACGGCCGCGCCCGATCCGGCCATGCGCGGCTCCTTCATGAGCGTGAACGGCGCCTTGCAATCGGCGGCCATGGGCGCCTCGGCCTGGATCGGCGGCCTGCTGATCTCCCGCAACTCGCAAGGCATGGTCGAAGGCTACGGCCACACCGGCTGGTTCGCCCTCGTGACCACGCTGATCATGGTCTGGTGGGTAGGCCATTTGAGGCTCCACACGCAAGCCCCCAAACCCTGAATTCGAACGCCTGTTTGACATCCCGCAAGCGTTTGCGGGGTTTCTTCACGGGCCCGCCGGACTCCATACAAATACTGATGTCATGGGCTTGTCACGGCGCACGGACAGGCGCACACTGGTCTTCCGGTTGACGGTTTGGCATCACTCAAAACCGCAACAACTCAGGCGGTTTTCGCTGCCAGAACGCCGGCCGGTTTCTTCAACGTTCCTGCTCTCGAAAGGAGGCAGTATGAATTTGACGATCAGTGGCCACCATCTGGAAGTTACCCCTTCGCTGCGTGAGTACGTGCTCACCAAGTTGGACCGAGTGACCCGTCATTTCGATCAGGTCGTGGACGTCACCGTCCTCCTCACCGTTGAAAAGCAAAAGGAAAAGGACCGCCGCCAAAAGGCTGAAGTGACCTTGCATGTGAAGGGCAAGGATATTTTCGTGGAAAACGCTCATGAGGATCTTTACGCCGCCATTGATCAGCTGATGGACAAACTGGATCGTCAAGTCTGCCGCCACAAGGATCGCGTGCAGGACCACCACCATGCCTCCCACAAGCGCCAGGAACTCCCCTGGGACGCAACTCAATAAGCACGCGCTGCCGCCGCAAGTTTTTTCACATACAGCGTGCTTGGTGTTACCTGATTGCGGGTCGCCAGCGCAGGTCAGACGCCAAGTTAACGGCCCTTCGGGGCCGTTTTTCATTGGAGCGCGCACCAACACGCGGCATAGAGTGACCTTGCCAGGTCACCTGGGGCGCACCGGGTCCGGTTTTTGGGAATTGCCCCTTGCTGCGGTGCAGCAAAGAGTGCAGAATCCCTCAAACCAAGGGCTGGGATCGGTGGTTGAAGAAGCCGCCCAGTCCCTATAATCCGCCCCTCATCCGTCCCGGGAGCAGGGTCAAGGCTCTCCAGCCGTCGCCCAGCTTGTATCAAGATGAATCGTCTCTCAGCCATCCTTCCCGCCACCCAAGTGCTGGTGGATGTGGACGCCAGCAGCAAGAAGCGGGTCTTCGAGCACGCTGGCCTGCTGTTCGAGAACCAGCACGCCATCGCCCGCGCCACCGTGACGGACAACCTGTTCGCCCGAGAGCGCCTGGGCTCGACCGGCCTGGGCCATGGCGTGGCCATCCCGCATGGCCGCATCAAGGGCCTGAAGAACCCGCTGGCCGCCGTGATCCGCCTGAGCCAGCCCATCCCCTTCGATGCGCCGGACGACGAGCCCGTCAACCTCCTGATCTTCCTGCTGGTGCCCGAAGCGGCCACGCAGCGCCACCTCGAGATACTCTCCGAGATCGCCGAACTGCTGTCCGACCGTGAGTTGCGCGAACGCCTCAAAACCGAAGGCGATGCCGTGCAGGTGCACGACTGGATCGAGCGTTGGCAGCCATTGAAGTCGGTCGCATAGGCTCAAGCCCTCCAGCTTGAGGCATCATGAGCTCCTGTCGTTGACAAAACCAGAAACCTCGTGAGCGTCAAAGATCTCGCCATCATCAGCGCCGAAGCGCTTTTCGAAGCCAACCGTTCGGCGCTGCGCTGGGAGTGGATCGCCGGCCACGCGCATCCAGAGCGCCGCTTCGACGACGAGGCCGTGCAGACCGCCCAGTCGGCGGCCGATCTGGTCGGCTACCTCAACTACATCCATCCCTACCGCGTCCAGATCGTCGGGCGCCGCGAAGCCGCCTACTTTTCCGACTCGACCGCCGAAGTGCAGGAGCGCCGCATCCAGCGCATCGTGACGCTCGAGCCGCCTGTCGTGGTCGTGGCCGACGCGCAGCAGCCCACCGACAAGCTCGTGGCCATGTGCGGCCGCGCCGGCATCCCGCTGTTCGTGACGCAGGAGCCCGCCGGCCACGTGATCGACGTGCTGCGCAGCTACCTCACGCAGCACTTCGCCGAGCGCATCACGCGCCACGGCGTGTTCATGGACATCCTGGGCCTGGGCGTGTTGCTCACGGGCGAATCGGGCCTGGGCAAGAGCGAACTGGGCCTCGAACTGATCTCACGCGGACACGGCCTCGTGGCCGACGACGCGGTCGACCTCTACCGCGTGTCACGCAGCGCCATCGAGGGCCGCTGCCCCGAGTTGCTGCTCAACTTGCTCGAAGTGCGCGGCATCGGCCTGCTCGACATCAAGTCCATCTTTGGCGAAACGGCCGTGCGCCGCAAGATGCGGCTCAAGCTCATCGTGCATCTTGTGCGCAAGGAAACCATGGAGCGCGAGTTCGAGCGCCTGCCCTACGAGCCGCTGTTCGAAGAGGTCATGGGCGTGCCGATCCGCAAGGCCGTGATCGCCGTGGACGCCGGCCGCAACCTGGCCGTGCTGGTCGAGGCCGCCGTGCGCAACACGGTGCTGCAACTGCGCGGCATCGACACCTACAAAGAGTTCATCGAGCGCCATCAGCGCGCGATGGAGCGCGGCAGCAATTGAGTCCGTGACGGAGCCGCCGCAGGCGCGCCATCAGCGGTGGTGATGGTGGCCGTGGCCCGTCAGGTTCACGCCCTTGCCGCTGCAGTCGGCGCACACCACGTACAGCGACAGGGCATGGTCCTGCAGCTTGTAGCCGCGCTCTTCGGCGATCTCCTGCTGGCGTCGTTCGATTTCCGCGTCGTAGAACTCTTCGACACGGCCGCAGCTCACGCAGACCAGGTGGTCGTGGTGCTTGCCTTCGTTCAGCTCGAAAACGGCCTTGCCCGCCTCGAAGTGGTTGCGCGACAGGATGCCGGCCTGCTCGAACTGCATCAGGACGCGGTAAACGGTGGCCAGGCCGATGTCGGATCCGTCGTTGAGCAGGACCTTGTAGACGTCTTCGGCCGTCATGTGGCGCTGTGCCGTCTGCTGGAAAACCTCCAGGATCTTGATGCGCGGGAGGGTGGCTTTGAGCCCACTGCTCTTGAGTTCTTCGGCGTTGGTCATGTAGGAGGGCTCCAGAATGCGGCAGCCGTGACCGGCCCCCGCTAGAATGCCCAATGATATCGACACCACGGGGTCCTGTGAAATGCCGGGCCTTGTCGATGCATGTCTTTTGAGTCCCCATGGCCTTGCGGCCATCAACCAAGCCATCCACATGATGCCGACCTCGATTCGCCGTACCCTGATCGTGCTGACGCCGCTGGCGTTGCTGTCTGCCTGCGGCAATGTGTCACTGAAGAATCCCGAGACGCTGTTCGGCTTGCTGCAGCCCTACAAGGTCGACGTGGTGCAGGGCAACGTGGTCACGCAGGAGGTCATGGCGCAGATCCAGCCCGGGCTGGGCCGCATGCAGGTCAAGGAGATCCTGGGCACGCCACTGCTGGCCGACCCTTTCCACGCCGACCGCTGGGACTACGTCTTCACCATCCGCCGCCAGGGCGTGCCCGACCAGAAGCGCGTGATCACCGTGTTCTTCAAGAACGACGCGGTCGATCGTTTCGACACCGAGACGCTGCCCAGCGAGCGCGAGTTCGTGGCCTCGATCGACAAGCCGCTGCCGGCCAGCGCCAAGCCCGTGGTCGACATGACCGAACAGGAGATCGCCGCCTTGCCCGTGCCGCCCAAGACCGAGGAGATCCGCAAGACACCGCAAGGCGCCGTGCGCGAGTACCCGCCGCTCGAAACGGGCCAGCGCTGATCGCCGCGTCGTCTATACACGCAGCCCACAGACCGACATACCAGAAGAAACCACCCGCATGAGCTCCGCCGCCAACGCCCAACCGCTTCACCATATCGCCATCGCTGGCGCTTCCGGCCGCATGGGCCGCATGCTGATCGAGGCCGTGCAGAACGCGGCCGACGCCGAACTGGCCGGCGCGCTCGATGTGGCCAGCAGCGCGGCCGTGGGCGCCGATGCCACGGCGTTCCTGGGCACGAACAGCGGCGTGACGATCCAGTCCGATCTGCACGCGGGCCTGAAGGATGCGCGCTATTTGATCGACTTCACGCGCCCTGAAGGCACGATGGCGCACCTGCGTGTCTGCCGCGAGTTGGGCGTCAAGATGGTCATCGGCACGACGGGCTTCACGGATGCGCAGAAGGCCGAGATCGAAGACGCCGCGCGCGACATCGCCATCATGATGTCGCCCAACATGGCCGTGGGCGTCAACGTCGTGTTCAAGCTGCTGGCGCAGGCCGCCAAGGCCCTGAAAGAGGGCTACGACATCGAGATCATCGAGGCGCATCACCGCTTCAAGGTCGACTCGCCCAGCGGCACCGCGCTGAAGATGGGCGAGGTCGTGGCCGAGGCCATGGGCCGCGATCTGCAGGCGTGCGCCGTGTACGGCCGCGAAGGCGTCATCGGCGAGCGCGACCCGAGCACCATCGGCTTCGCCACCGTGCGCGGCGGCGACGTGGTGGGCGACCACACCGTGCTGTTCGCGGGCATCGGCGAGCGCATCGAGATCACGCACAAGTCGTCCAGCCGCGTCACGTACGCGCAGGGCAGCTTGCGCGCCGTGCGCTTCCTGGCCAACCAGCCGCACGGGCTGTTCGGCATGGACGACGTGCTCGGCTTGAAGTAATCGGCCTCGCTTCAATCACAACAAAAGGACGCGCATGGGTGGCTTGTCGCAGTACTCGGGAACAAAGTGATGCCATTGGCCATGCCGTGGCCATCATGCTGCTGCTGATGTCGGTCAGCGCCTGGGTGGTGATCTTCTGGAAGGGCTGGCTGCTGGGCCGTGCCCGCCGCGACCTCACGGCGGGAGCGCAGGCCTTCTGGCGTGCGGCGGACATCGGCTCGGCCCGCCAGGCCCTGCAGGGTGTGGACCGCGAGGCCGTGCTGCTGCCCCTGATCGACGCGGTCAGCCAGCCCGCCGCCACCGGCACGCTGGAAGCGCAGGCCTTGCCTGAAGCCCAGCTCACACGTCGCTTGCGCGACAGCCTGCACGGCGTGCTGGCCCGCTTGCAAGTGGGCCAGGTGCTGCTGGCTTCCGTCGGGGCCGTGTCGCCCTTCGTGGGCCTGTTCGGCACCGTCTGGGGCATCTACCACGCGATGATGGGCATCAGCGCCGAAGGCTCAGCCAGCCTGGACAAGGTGGCGGGCCCTGTCGGCGAGGCGCTGATCATGACGGCGGCCGGCCTGGCCGTGGCCATCCCGGCCGTGCTGGCCTACAACATCTTCGGCAAGATCGTGTCGTCGTGCGAGGCCGACCTCGAAGGCTTCGCCCACGACCTGCGCGAAACCCTGCTGGCCCGCCAGGCCCGCGACTGACGGCAGGCGGCAAGCATGGCATTCGGTCGACTCGAGCGCCCCCAGAGCAGCCAGCCCATGAGCGAGATCAACATGACGCCGTTGATCGACGTCATGCTCGTGCTGCTGGTCATCTTCATGCTGACGGCGCCCTTGATGACGTCCAAGCTCAAGCTCGATCTGCCCAAGGCCGATGCCCCGCCCACGCCCAACGCCACGCCCTCCGTGATGGCCATCGCGCTGACGGCCGATGGCCGCGTGCACCTCGACGAGCAGGACACCACGCTCGAAGCGCTGGCCAGGCAGGCCGCCGCGCAAGCCAAACAAAAGCCCGACACCGAGGTGCAGTTGCGCGCCGACCGGGTGGTGTCTTACGGGCGTGTGGCCGAGCTCATCGGCCTGCTGCAGAAGGCCGGGCTCAACCGCATCGCCTTCGTGACCGAATCGACGTCGTCGGCCGAGGCTGGTGCCGATGCGAGCAAGTAGCCACGGGCAGACAACACTTCATCTTAAGCCCGCGTGAGCTGGTTTGATGGCGCTGTCGGTCAAGCACGACAAGCTCCCCACATGTCTGGTATTTCCGTGGGTGAGGGCGCGATGGGGCGCGCACAATGGTCCGTAAGTTGACTGTTGGTCAGGACCCAAATGGCTGCCCCGAAGTTTCCCACCCAGCGATTCGACAACGCCCAGGCGGCGCTCAATCACGTCACCAAGCTGTACGACTCCCAGATCGCCTACCTGCGCGACGCCTTGCAGCGCTTCGTGGCGGGCGAGACCCTCAAGCACCACGTGCGCGCCAAGTACCCCTTCGTGCGCATCCACACCGAGACGGTGGCGCGCGCCGACTCGCGCCTGTCCTACGGCTTCGTGGCCGGGCCGGGCACGTATGAGACCACGCTGACGCGCCCCGATCTCTTCGCCGACTACTACCGCGAGCAGTTCAAGCTGCTACTGGCCAACCACGGCATCTCCATCGAGGTGGGGCTGGGCTCGGACCCGATCCCCGTGCACTTCAGTCTGGCCGAGAACCAGCATCTCGAGGGCAGCATGCCCGCCGAGCGGCGCCTGCTGCTGCGCGACCAGTTCGACCTGCCCGACCTGGCCTCGATGGACGATGGCATCGCCAACGGCACCTACGAGACCAAGGGCGGCGCGCGCCCGCTGTCGCTGTTCACTGCGCCGCGTGTCGACTATTCATTGCACCGCCTGCGCCACTACACGGGCACGTCGCCCGAGCATTTCCAGAACTTCGTGCTGTTCACGAACTACCAGTTCTACATCGACGAGTTCGTGCGCATGGGCCACGAGTTGATGCGCCGCGCACCCGACCCCAACAACCCGCGCGACGACGACGATTGCGTGGCCTTCGTGGAGCCGGGCAATGTGATCACGCGCCGCGTGGGCCAGGCCGTCGAGCCTGAGGATGCCCTGGGCGCGGCGCCACCGCGTCTGCCGCAGATGCCGGCCTACCACCTGATGCGCAAGGACCGCAGCGGCATCACGATGGTCAACATCGGCGTAGGGCCGGCCAACGCCAAGACCATCACCGACCACATCGCCGTGCTGCGCCCGCACGCCTGGATCATGCTGGGCCACTGCGCGGGCCTGCGCAACACGCAGCAACTGGGCGACTACGTGCTGGCGCACGGCTATGTGCGCGAGGACCATGTGCTCGACGAAGATCTACCGCTGTGGGTGCCCATCCCGCCGCTGGCGGAAATCCAGCTGGCGCTGGAAGGGGCCGTGGCCGATGTGACGCAACTGCATGGCTACGAACTCAAGCGCATCATGCGCACGGGCACCGTGGCCTCGACCGACAACCGCAATTGGGAGTTGCTGCCGCAGCGCGAACCCGAGCGACGTTTCAGCCAGAGCCGCGCCGTGGCGCTCGACATGGAGAGCGCGACCATCGCGGCCAACGGATTCAGGTTCCGCGTGCCCTACGGCACCTTGCTGTGCGTGAGCGACAAGCCGCTGCACGGCGAACTCAAGCTGCCCGGCATGGCCAACCAGTTCTATCGCGAACGGGTGGACCAGCACCTGCGCATCGGCCTGCGTGCCATCGAGCGCTTGAGGGTCAACAGGGCGGGTCAGTTGCACAGCCGCAAGCTCAGGAGCTTCGCGGAAGTGGCATTCCAGTGAAAGTGCACCGTTCAACGCGTATTGTTCGGGTACATAACACTTTCGGGTTGAAAAAGCGACGAACGGCGGTGATGCCGGCTCGCCTTTTCGACCGTTTTCGAGGGCCTGTCGCAGCGGGCCGCCCGCTCAGGCTGCCTCGAGAACCGGCGCGTCCTTGGCGACCACGGGGGCCACTTCGCGGCGGATCTGGTCACCGGCCAGCTGCTCTGCGACCTTCAGGTCGTAGGCGGCTTGCAGGTCCATCCAGTATTGGGGCGTGGTGCCGAAAAAGCGGGCCAGGCGCAACGCCGAATCGGGGCTGATGCCACGGCGTTCACGCACGATGTCGTTCACGCGGGGTGCAGGAACATGCAGGCGGATCGCCAACCCGCTGGCCGACAGGCCATGTTGTTCCATGAACTTGGCGCGGAGGATGGCACCGGGATGCACTGCTTGAGAGTTGTTCATAGGACTTTGGACTAAGGGTTTTTCATAGATACTGGCGAGATGGTATGAGGTTTGTCTCATTCTGATTGTCAAAACTTGGACAATTAGCATGCAATTCATCTAACCATTTCAGGGGGTGTAGGGGTAAGCCCCTACAACATTTACCGTTTGACGACAATATGGCACGCCGTACCGAGTCCACACCGCCCACTTTGCTGCCCGCGCTGAAGACCCATCTGTGGTTCGCGAGTTGTCCGGAGCCCCTTCAGCAAGCCTTGTTCGAGCGGTCGCGCCTGTGGCATCTGCGGGCGGGCGAGTCGCTGTTCGGGCGGGGCGAGAGCAACGAGAGCCTGTGCTGCGTGGTGGCCGGGGCGCTGAAGCTGGGCTCGGTTGATCCGCGCGATGGCTCGCACCTGCTGACGCTGTATGTCGAGCCGTACCACTGGTTCGGCGAGATCGCCTTCATCGACCGCATGCCGCGCAGCCAGGACGCCGTGGCCGACATGGACAGCACGGTGCTGGTGGTGTCGGGCAAGTCGCTGGAGGAATGGCTGGCCGAGCATCCGCAGTATTGGCGCGACCTGGCCCGCCTGGCGTGCGGCAAGCTGCGTTTGATGTTGACCGCGATGGAGGACAACGCCACCTTGCCCATCGAGCAACGGTTGGTGCGGCGCCTGCTGTTTTCGGCGACCAACTTCGGGCAGTCGACCACGACGGAGGTGCGTCGCCATTTGCGCCTGCCGCAGGAATACCTCGCGCGCATGCTGGGCGTGTCGCGGCAGACGATCAACAAGGTGCTGCGCTCGCTGGAGAACGAGCGCGTGCTGGCCTTGCACTACGCCGAAGTCGAGATCCTGGACATCATGGCCCTGGTGGCGAAGGCGGGCATGGTGGACCCGGGGCTGGGCGTGACGCTGCCCACGCACAACGACGATTTGCAGCCGCCCGCTGCTCAGCCACCCGCGCAAAGCTGAGGGGCTGGCGCGAGGCCGGGCCGGGTCAGCGCGCGCCGGGCCGTGGCTTGACCTTGCCGGCGGCTTCCTTGGCGATGCGCCTGGCCGTGTCGAGGTCGGCATGGGCTGCGAGCGCCACGCCCATGCGACGCTTGACGAAGCTCTCTGGCTTGCCGAACAGGCGCAGGTCGGTGCCGGGCAGGGCCAGGGCATCGGCCACGCCGTCGAACACGACATCCTGCGTGTCGACGCCGCCGTAGATCACGGCCGATGCACCGGGCGAGCGCAGAGACGTGTCCACCGGCAGGCCGAGGATGGCGCGGGCGTGCAACTCGAACTCGCTTTGCACCTGCGTGGACAGCGTGACCAGGCCCGTGTCGTGCGGGCGCGGGCTGACCTCGCTGAACCACACCTGATCGCCCTTGACGAACAGCTCGACGCCGAACAGGCCCTGGCCGCCGAGGTTGTCGGTCACGGCCTTGGCGATGTCGCGGGCCTTTTGCAGCGCTTGCGGATGCATGGGGTGCGGCTGCCAGCTCTCGACGTAATCACCGCTGACCTGCAGGTGGCCGATGGGTTCGCAGAAGTACGTGGCGGTCTGGCCTGGTTGTGCGCCTTGTGGCGCGCCCTGGCCGGCGGCGCGCACGGTCAGCTGCGTGATCTCGTAATCGAAGTCGATGAAGCCTTCGACGATGACGCGGCCGTGGCTGACACGGCCACCGGCCATGGCGTGGTCCCAGGCTTTTTGCACATCAAGCGGGCCGTCGATCTTGCTCTGGCCTTTGCCCGAGGAGCTCATGACGGGCTTGACGATGCAGGGGTAGCCGATGCCTTCGTCGATGGCGGCTTGCAGCTCGGCCAGCGAATCGCAGAATTTGTAGGGGCTGGTGGGCAGGCCGAGCGTTTCGGCGGCGAGGCGGCGGATGCCTTCGCGGTCCATCGTGAGGCGGGCGGCGCGGGCTGTGGGGATGACGCGCACGAGGCCCTGGGCTTCGAGTTCTTCGAGCACGGGCGTGGCGATGGCCTCGATCTCGGGCACGACCAGGTGCGGGCGTTCGGTGTCGATCAGCGTGCGCAGCTGATCGGGGTCGCTCATGGTGATGGTGCGGGCATGGTGCGCGACCTGCTGGCCCGGGGCGTTGTCGTAGCGGTCGACGGCGATGGTCTCGACGCCCAGGCGCTGCAGGGCGATGAGCACCTCCTTGCCCAGCTCACCCGCGCCGAGCAGCATGACGCGTGCGGCGGAAGGTGAGAGGGGCGTGCCCAAAGGCAGGGTGTGCAGTGGCTGGGTCATGGCGGAACCTGGAGGGCGGGACAAGGTCTGGCTATTGTCGCGCCTGCATGGGCAGGATCACCTTGAAGGTGGTGCCCACGTCGAGTTTGCTGGTCAGCTGCAAATGGCCGCCCAGGCGGTCGATGAGGCGCTGCACGACGGCCAGGCCCAGGCCGGAGCCGTCGGCGCCTTCGGTGCGGCGGTCTTCCAGGCGCACATAGGGCTCGAAGATGCGGCCGAACTCGTTGCTCGGGATGCCGATGCCCGTGTCGCTCACTTCGAGCTGGAAGCTGTCGCTGCCCGGCATGTGCGAGGCCTGCACGCCCACGTTGCCGTGCGGTGTGTACTTGATGGCGTTGGTGATGAGGTTGCTGAGGATCTGGCGGGTGCGGCGGGCATCCGTGCAGACGGTGCGCAGGGCCTTGTCGTCGTCGGGCGAGATCTCGCAGTAGATGCGCAGGCCCTTGCTGGCGGCCTGGGGCTGGTAGGTGTCGCACACATCGCGCACGAGGGCGGTGAGGTCGACCGTGTCGAGCTGCAGCTGCCAGGCGGGGTTCTCCAGGCGCGTGTACTCCATGACGTCGCGCAGGTGGGCATCGAGCTGCGCGGCCGATTGACGCAGGCGGTCGACCGCGCGGCGCTCGGGCGGGCTTTGCACCTTCAGGCCGAGCAGGTCGATGGAGCCCAGCATGGCCTGCAGCGGCGAGCGGATCTCGTGCGAGAGCATGGCCAGGAAGCGCTCCTTGCTGGCCTGGGCGTCGCGCTCGGACTGGCGCAGGCGGCCCTTGAGCGTGGCGATGTAGTGCAGCGCGAGGATGTAGCCGGGGTGGGTCAGCAGCAGCACGATCCAGGTGTGGCCGACGGTGTCCTTGGGCACGGGCAGGTGCAGGCCGTAGTGCAGCAGGTAGACCGTCACCAGCCCCGTGTAGTGCACCCAGCACAGCGTGGCTGCGCCATTGCGCATCGAGATGAAGGCGCCCAGGTAGAGCATGGGCATGAACTGCGCGTTGGACGAGAAGGTGTACAGCCCTTTGTCGCTCCCGTCGAGCGTCGCGTAGTGCAGGCAGCCGAGGAAATAGGCGCCCGTGACCAGCATGGCAAAGGCCATCAAGGGTGTCAGCCAGCGCGGCCGCATGAAGATCCACAGGCCGGTCAGGCCGTAGAGCACTCCCAGGATGGGCGCGCCCAGGTCTTCCCAGGCGGAGGTCATGCCCTGGCTGTTGTCGAGGTACCAGGTGCTGACGGCGCTGATGGACGCCAGCACGCAGACCCAGGCCAGCAGGGGCGGCGAGATGGTCTCGGTGTCGGGCACGGGCAGCGGCTTGCTCGCGGACGGGCCGGCGCCCGTGAACGCCGGTGGTTGGATGACTTGGTGATCGGACATGTCAGGCGCTCAGTCGGTCCAGGCTGCTTTGGATGGCTGCGGTCAGCACAGCGGGGCGGACGGGTTTTTCGAAGAAGGTCACGCCTTGTGTGCGCAGGATGGTCGACAAGGTGGCTTCGGAGGCCGTGCCGTCGCGCAACTGCCCTGTCAGCAAGACGATGGGCGCTTGCGGCAGCTCGCGCCGGATCTGTTCGACGACCGATTGCGAGGTCTGCCCGCCGCCGAGGATGAGGTCGACGATGAAGGCGTCGTGCTCGTGCAGGGGCGTGGCCAGCAGTTGCGCGGCCGTCGTGTAGGGGCGGGCCTGGTAGCCCAGTTCGCTGAACCAGTCGGTCAGGGCGCCGGCGGAACCGGCGTCGTCGTCCAGGATGGCGATGCAGGCGCGGCTGTGTTCGGCGGCCTGGGCCTGCAGCGCCACATGGCTGACTTCGTAGTGCGGGCCGCCGGTAAGGTGCCTGCGCCATGCGCCTGGGGCTGCCGACCAGCCAGCCCTCGTGCGGCTGGTGGATGGCGATGAGGCCGGCGTGCTTCTGGGTGTTCAGCGGGGCCGGGCACAGGGCGCCGAGCTGGATGTCGCACGGCAGGCGCTGCTCGTCCACCAGCAGTGTGGCGGGGTAGGTGGCCGCAGCGGCGGGCTGGCCGGGCTGGATGGCGGCGCCCAGGTCGGGCTGCCTGTGCTGACCGAAGACCTCGTCCAGCGGCTTGCCGAAGTGCTGGCACACGGCCAGGACTTCGCCGAACAGCCACACCGCGCCACGCAGCTTGCGGCGGGCCTGGCTCACCGAGATGCTGCAAATTTGCGCGATCAACGTGGCCTGGTTCCGGCTGGCCACGCCGTTTTGCGTCATCAAAGACGTCAGCGTCGCGCTGGTCCAGGCCGAGACGGGATCGGCTGGACTGTGGCTTTCTTCATGCTGATCAGGAGTGTCCATGAGGTGATGCGTTCAAATTTGCGCGTATCGACATGATAACTGTGGTTGATGACATCAAAAACGACCCCTAAATGGTAACCAAACATCACATATGAACATTAGCTCCAAATATGCTCACTACAATGGGCCGTGCGCTGGAAAAAACCATAACGGATACAGGGCACTTGCTCAGGGAAATTTATAAAAATTTTGACCTTGTTTGGAAGGTCGAACAACCAGGATCAGCGGGCCTCGCGTCTGCCAACCAGGTTGGTGCCGCAAGGCTTTGAAACCACCCTCCGGGGTGGTTTTTTTGTGGGGCCGCGCTTGAGCGATGATGTGCGCCATGTTCGAACACACCCCTTCTCGCGGCGGCCGCATCGGCATCATGGCCGCCATGCCCGAAGAGTTGCAAGCCTTGCTCGATGCCATGCCCGACGAGGCGATGGTGACACGGGCCGGGCGCCAGTTCTGGGTCGGGCACTTGAATGGCCGCGACGTGGTGGCCGTGCTCTCGCGCATCGGCAAGGTGGCGGCGGCCACGACCACGACGCTGCTGCTGACCGAGTTCGGTGTCACGCAGGTGCTGTTCACGGGCGTGGCGGGCGGTCTGGGCGCGGGCGTGAACGTGGGCGACGTGGTCGTGGCCAGCAGCCTGGTCCAGCACGACATGGATGCCTCGCCCTTGTTCCCGCGCTTCGAGTTGCCCGGCCTGGGTGCGCGCAGCCTGCAGCCGCCCGCGGCCTTGACCGATTGGGTGGCGGACGTCGTGGCCGAGGTGCTCAGCCCGGCTTCGTTGGCCGAAGGCGGCGCGCTGTCAGGTGTGCATTTGGGCGAGCTGGGCCTGGGGCAGCCCCGTGTGCACCGGGGCTTGGTCATCAGCGGCGACCAGTTCATCCATTCGGCGCAGGCCTGCCACGCGCTGCTGCAGGCCTTGCCGGAGGCGATGGCCGTCGAGATGGAGGGGGCTGCGGTCGCCCAGGTCTGTCATGATTTCGGGGTGCCCTGGGCCATCATCCGGACGATTTCGGACCGGGCCGATGACGAGGCCCACATCGATTTCCCGCGCTTCATCAAGGCGGTGGCCAGCCGCTATTCGCTGGCCATCGTCCAGGCCTTGACCGCGAGACAGCAAGGAGACAGCCATGAGTCGCTACCAGTCGTTCGGTGATTTCTACCCCTTCTACCTGTCGCAGCACGAGAACCGCACCTGCCGTCGCCTGCATGTGATCGGTTCCCTGTGCGTGCTGGCCGTGATCGTGAGCGCCTTGATGGCCCGCAATGGCTGGCTGTTGCTGCTCTTGCCGGCCGTGGGCTACGGCTTTGCCTGGGTGGGGCATTTCCGCTTCGAGCACAACAAGCCCGCGACCTTCGAGTACCCGCTGTACAGCCTGATGGGCGACTGGGTGATGTTCTGGCAGACGATCACGGGCAAGCTGCCGTTCTGACGATCAGATGATCGTGCCGACGTCATGCTGCACGATGAGGTCGAGCGCGCGCTCGCAGATGGCCGCGATGGTCATCGAGGGGTTGCAGGCGCAGGTGGTGCCGGGCATCAGCGCGCCATCGAGCACGTAGAGGCCGCGCTGGCCCTTGACGCGGCCTTCGAGGTCGCAGACCACGCCCATGCAGGCGCCGCCGAGCGAGTGCCACGTCGTGTTGGCGATGTCGTTCGTGTTGATCAGCTTGTTGCCCGCGCCCGCGATGACCGTGAGGCGCTCCTTGATGCGCTTGGCCACGGCCGCGTCGCCATTGGATGGCCACTTCAGCTCGACCTTGTCCGTGAGCGCGTTGTAGACGAACTTGCCGCGGCCATTGCTCATGCCGAAGCCGACGAGCATGGTCGAATGCAGGTCCCACACGGTGCTGGTCATCGCGCTGGCGGCGCCGGGCAGCAAGGCGGCCATGGCGCTTGAGCTGGAGTTCTTGAAGAAGGGCGGCAGGGAGGCTTGGATCACCGTGTTGGCGGGCTGGCCCGGCGCGTGCCACTCCTTGCTGCCGTAGATGACGGGGCCGCCTTGCGGTGCGCCGAGCTCCTGCGTCTTGTTGTTCCACACATAGATCTGGTCGCCGTTGGTGCCGTAGCCTTCGCCCAGGCCGGCGGGCATGCCGGGGATGTCGCCTTTGGCCGCGGCGCGGACCAGCAGCTTCGACGTGTTGACCGTGCCGGCGGACATGATCAGTGTCTTCGTCGTGATGACCTTGCGCTCGAGCACGGTGCCGCTCTCGTCGGTGCGGTCGACGTAGACCGTCCATGCGCCATTGGCGGCGCGGGCCACGCGCGTGACGTTGTGCTGCGCCTCGACCGTGACGTTGCCCGTGGCAAGCGCCTGCGACAGGTAGGTCACGTCGACCGAGTGCTTGCCGCCGTTGTTGACGCCGAGCGCGCAGTCGCCGTTGGTGTAGGAGGGCGCCATCTCGCCGCGCAACTCGGCCAGTGCGAAGCTCCAGTCGATGGGCATGGGGATCTTCGAGAGATCGTAGCCGGCGGCCTGCACGTTCATGGCGAAGGTGCGCGCGGCCAGGTAGGTGGGGCTGTTGATCAGCTCATCAGGCGCCGTCTGCGCTTGCAGCATCTGCGCGACGCGCGGGTAGTAGACCGCGTCCATCTGTGCGTAGTCGATGCCGGGGAAGCAGGCCTTGAACACGCTCTCGTCGGGCTGCAGCGTCATGCCCTGGTAGATGAGCGAGCCGCCGCCCACGCCGGCCGGTGTGACCGCCGTGATGTTCTGGCCGAATACGGGCTCGAGCAGGCCCACATAGGGATTGGCGCCGATGCGCTTGCCGTTGAGTTCGGGCCAGAAGGTGTAGAAGAGGTCGCGTTTGTCGAGCACGGTGGCGTGCGGGAAGGTGTCGGCATCGGGGCCGCTCTTCCACCAGCGGCCGCGCTCGAGCACCAGCACCTTGACGCCGGCCTGGGCCAGGCGCAGCGCCGACACGCCGCCGCCGAAGCCCGACCCGATCACCACGACGCGCTCCTGCGACGTCGTTGTCGGAATGGTGGCGGCCTGCGCGGCGCCGGGCAGGGACGGACCCGCCACGGCCGCAGCGGCCGCGCCGCCCAGGAACTTGCGTCGATTGAAACCGTTCATCTTTTGATTCCTCGAATGTCTGAAAAGGCAATGGCCGAGTCTCACGGAGCAGGGGCATGCTCACAATGGCCATGGCGGCCATGTATTGGCACGGGAGACAAAAGCCATGGAAACCCCTGAGGCGTCCGCATCCGGCCGTGTCGAGGCGCTGGATGATCTGCATGAGACAAGGCCCCATGATTTGCCTCGCATCTCATGCAAGGCAAGATGGGAAGCGGAGTGCGTCTCGGCATCGGCGGCGGATGCACGATCCCGCAGTGAACGGAGGAAGCTTCAAATGGCGGACGCGAAGATCAAGCTGGCGATGGATTTGCCCGAGGGATACGACACCCAGGCCGTGCTTGTGTTCCACGGCCGTGACAAGGAGGACATCGCGGAGACCGTGACGGAGACCAGCCTGACCAAGGGGATCGTGCTGGGTGGGGCGCCGGCCGCCTTCCATGTGAAGTTCTCTGCGGAAAAGCGCCGAGCGAATTGCACGGTCGATGTCGATGGCGCTGTCACCGACGCGATGCGGGCGAAGGCCAGAGAAGTGGCGAAGAGCCTGCTCGGGCTGCGCATCGACCCGATGGCCTTCGCGATGGCCGTGGCCAAGGACCCTGTGTTCGGCCCGCTCACGGCGAGGCAAGCCGGTCTGCGCATCGTCCAGGTCGCGAGCATCTACGAAGCCTTGACCTGGGCCATCCTGGGTCAGCAGATCAATGTGTCCTTCGCTGTCGCCCTCAGGCGGACGTTCATTCAACTGGCGGGCCGGCGGCACAGCAGCGGGCTGTGGTGCTATCCCACGCCCGACGACGCCGCGCGCGTGCCGCTCGACGAGCTGACGTCGCGCAAGTTCTCGCGCGCCAAGGCCGAGACGGTGCTGCGGCTGTCGACGCTGCTCGCCAATGGCGAGTTGGACCTGCTCGAAAGCCAGGGCAACCCGATCGAGGCCATCACGCAAGCGCTGCTCGGCGTGAAGGGGATCGGGCCCTGGACCGTGAACTACGCGTTGCTGCGTGGCTACGGCCACACGGATTCATCGCTGCACGGCGATGTGGCGGTCAGGTCCGCGATCGCGCGCCTGTGGGGGCATGCGCAACGGCCCGCTGTCGGCGAGACCGAGGCCTTCCTCGAACAATATGCGCCGCATCGAACAATGGCGGCCGCCCACCTCTGGGCCAGCCTGAACGCGCCATCGGCCTTTTGATGCGGGACGATGCAGGAAGCCCGCGCGCGTCAAGCGCTTTCTTCTTCAAAGTAATCGCCATCGATCTTGGGAACGCGGATGGCTTTCGAGGTCACGCCGATTTCATGGTCGATCATCAGACTGGCAAGACGTTGGCCGTCAATCAGAACCATGCCTTCCACTGATTTGGAGAAATCCACGGCCTGCGCCGTGTAGGACGAGGTTGTGATGAAGATGCCTTTCTTCGCCTTCTGTCCCGCGAGCGCACCAAAAAAAGCTTGCAACTCAGGCCGTCCGATGCTGCCTTGCCAGCGCTTTGCCTGTACATAAACTTTTTCAAGTCCGAGTTTGTCGAGCGAAATGATGCCGTCAATCCCGGCATCACCGCTACCACCTACCTGTTGGAGGTCTGTTCGATTGGCGCCGTACCCCATCTTGTGCAAAAGATCCAGGACGATCGTTTCAAAGAAGGTTGGTGAAACAGTGGCGAGGAGCTCCAGGAGCTCGGTTTCCGCGGATGCCCTGATTTCCTGGAGTGCTGCGCTCAGCCTGTCGTCCGGGCTTTCCGTTGCAGAGCTATCAGGCCGTGTTGGGGGCGCTCCCTCGAGAGGGCTGTCCAAGCTTGCGGATGCGGGTTTCAACTTGACATTCACATAGCCCATCGCGAGCTTTTCAACCAAATCCGAAGTGAATGGTTGCGCATGCTGGCTGCAGAACTTTTTCCCTTCTTCTGTCAGGCGCCAATAGCCTCGCTTGGGACTGGATGACAGGCCTGCGCGCTTCAATCGATCGTGCGCCCACCCAGTCCGGTTCTTGTAGATCTGTTGCGTTCCGCTAGGCAGCAATTCCTGGCGATCTTGATCTGAGAGTCCCAATGCCTTGGCGGCAGCTTCGGCGACGACTTTTGCGGCGACTGCCTCGTTCTGCATGGCCAAGTACCGAAGTACTGGCTCAATGAATTTGTCGTAAGTTGGAACAGACATTTGATTGCTGCACTTGCTTTGCCCGTCGGGGTCTAACGCACGAATTCGGCGGCCGCATGACGCGGTCCGTACCGAGCAGGTCTGTGTAGAGTGGCCGCGCAAAAAAAAGCCCTAAGTGACGGGCACCTGGGGCTTCTTGTTTACATCATCGATGCAGGTAGGTTTCAGAACGGGATGTCGTCGTCCATGTCGTCGAACCCGGTCGACGATTTGGGTGCCGATGGCGCGGGGCGTTGCGCCGCGGCGGGCCGCGTGGCCGGCCGGCTCGGTGCAGAAGGCGCGTCCTGGCCGTAGTCGTCGCCACCGCCCTGGTTGCCGCCGTAGCCACCACCGCCGCCGCCACCGCCACCTTCACGGCCGCCCAGCAATTGCATCTGCTCGGCCACGATCTCGGTGGTGTAGTTGTCCTTGCCGTCCTTGTCCTGCCACTTGCGGGTCTTCAGGCGACCTTCGACGTACACGGGGCGGCCCTTTTTGAGGTACTCGCCAGCGATTTCGGCCAGGCGGTCGTAGAAGACCACGCGGTGCCATTCGGTTTCCTCGACCTTGTCGCCGCTGTTCTTGTCTTTCCAGTTGCGCGTGGTGGCCACGGAGACGTTGCAGACGGCGGCGCCGTTGGGCGTGTAGCGCACTTCGGGGTCGCGACCCAGGTTGCCGATGAGGATGACTTTGTTGATGGAGGCCATGGCCTGATTCCTGAAAGCTGAGGTTGGTTAAATAAGGTGCCGTTAGTTAGCCGCACGATTATCACCGCACTCGGCCGTCGCGCCGCCATCCCCCTGGAGAGGTCGCCCGCCCGAGGGTGCCGCATGGTGGCAAAAGCGGGGTATGCGCGAGGCGCGCGCCGTTTTGACCCTAGGATGATGGCCTTGTGAACGAGGACGAGCGAGGAGCGGCGCGCGATGTGTCAATTGCTGGGGATGAACTGCAATAAGCCCACGGATATCGTGTTCAGCTTTTCCGGCTTCGCCACGCGGGCGGTGGAGCATGCCGATGGCTTCGGCATCGCGTTCTTCGAAGGGCGTGGCGTGCGCCTGTTCGTCGACCACGAGGCGGCCAGCCATTCGCCCGTGGCCGAGCTGATCAAGCGCTACCCGATCCAAAGCCAGCACGTGATCGCGCACATCCGCAAGGCCACGCAGGGCCGCGTGGCGCTGGAGAACTGCCATCCCTTCGTGCGCGAGCTGTGGGGGCGCTACTGGGTGTTCGCGCACAACGGCAACCTCGTCGACTTCACGCCCAAGCTGCACGCGGCCTTCAAGCCCGTGGGCGACACGGACAGCGAGCGCGCCTTCTGCTGGCTGATGCAGGAGCTGGCCAAGAGCCATGCCAGCGCGCCCAGCGTGGCCGAGCTGACCGTGACCTTGCGCGAGCTCGTGCCGCAGATCGCCGCCCACGGCACCTTCAATTTCATGCTCAGCCAGGGCGAGGCGCTGTGGGCGCATTGCTCGACCAAGCTGCATTACCTGGTGCGCCAGCACCCCTTCGGCATCGCGCGCTTGCAGGACCAGGACATCGCGCTGAACTTCGCCGAGCTGGCAGGCGCGGACGACCGCGTGGCCGTGATCGCGACCGAGCCGCTGACGCGCGACGAGCAATGGACCGCGATGACGCCCGGTCAGCTCCTGGCCTTCGAGGGCGGCCGGCCGGGGTGAGCCTCGGGCTCCGAGAGCTTGAGCTTGAACACGCCGTCGATGATCTGATCGACGTCGCTGCCGAAGCTCGCCAGTTGGCCGTCGAGCATGAGGTGGCTCAGGCCGTGCACCAGGCCCCATCGGGCGATCGCCATGAGCAGGGTCTGCTCGCTGTCCGGCGGCGTGCCGTTCTCTTGCGCGGTGGCCTGCAGCAGGCCCTGGAAGGCGAACGTGCCCATTTGCTGCAGCTCTTCGTTGGCGCTGTCGTGGATGTTCTGGCTGACCATGCGGCCGAACATGAGCCGGAACAGCGCGGGGTTGTCGCGCGCGAAGTGCACATAGGCCTTGCCTGAGGCGGCGCGCACCTCCTTGGGGGCGGCATGCTGGCGCTGGGCCTGCGCATGGGTCTGCGCCTGGTGCGCAGCGAAGCGCCGAAAGCCTTCGGCGGCGAGGGCGTTGAGCAGCGCCTCCTTGTCGGCGAAGTGGCGGTAGGCGGCGTTGGCCGACACGCCCACTTCGCGGGCGATGGCGCGCAGGCTGAGCGCGTCGGCGGTGTCCGATCGCGCCAGGGCGGCGAGGGCGGCCTCGATCAGGGCGGCGCGCAGGTTGCCGTGGTGGTAGCTTTTTTCTTCCATGTTGACATTGTCCACATTCTGTGTTCCCATGCGCATGTTCACACTGACAACATCAGCGAGGTGACCATGTCCGCATCGACCTTACCGACTGAATCGGCTGCATCGACCGCATCCCTGCCCAAGAACCGCTCCAGCCTGGGCACGCGCATCATCCGCTGGCTGGCCAGGCGCAGTGCCGAGCGCCAGGTGCACGATCCCGCCGCGCCGAACCCGTTCCTGGACGATGTGTTCGCGCCGGTCGACCGCGAGACCACGGCCACGTCGCTCGAGGTCGTGGGCAGCCTGCCCGAGGCGCTCAACGGTCTGTATGCGCGCATCGGCCCCAACCCGTTGAAGCCGCCGGCCCGTGGCGCATACCATTGGTTCATCGGCGATGGCATGGTCCACGGCGTGCGGCTGCGCGAGGGCGAGGCGCTGTGGTACCGCAGCCGTTGGGTGGGCTCGGCGTCGGTCAACGGGGCCTTGGGCCGGCCGCTGGTGCCGGGCGAGCACCGGGGCGTGTCGGACGTGGTCAACACGAATGTATACGGGCATGCGGGGCGCTTGTGGGTGTCGACCGAGGCTGGTGTGCTGCCCATGGAGCTCGATGACGAGCTCAACACGCTGCGCCACAGCCTGTTCAACAGTGGCATGTCGGCGGCCTACACGGCGCATCCGCATCCTGACCCGGTGACGGGCGAGCTGCATGCCATCTGCTACGACGCGCTCTCGCCCAGGCGCGTGCGCTACATGCGTGTGAACGCGGCCGGCGATGTCGACCACATGGCGGACATCAAGGTCAAACATGGGCCGATGATCCATGACTGCGCCTTCACGGCATCCAGGGTGGTCGTGCTGGACCTGCCTGTGACGTTCTCGGTGCGCATGGCCATGGGCGGCGCGATGTTCCCTTATGCGTGGAACAAGCAGCACAAGGCGCGCGTGGGCCTGCTGCCGCGCAACGGCACGGGTCGCGATGTGCGCTGGCTGGATGTCGAGCCTTGCTATGTGTTCCACACGGGCAATGCCTATGACTTGCCCGATGGCTCCGTCGTGCTCGATGTGGTCGTGCATGACCGCATGTTCGACCGCTCGCGCGTGGGCCCCGAGCTGGAGGGGCATTCGCGCTTCGAGCGCTGGACGCTGCCGGCCAAGGGCACGCAGGTGCATCGCAAGGTCATCAGCAACGAATCGCAGGAATTCCCGAGGCTCGACGAGCGCCTGCTGGGACGCCATTACCGCTATGCCTATGCCGTGGGTTTCAGCAACCCTGGCGGCGGCGGGCAGACCTTGATGCGCCACGACCTCGAAGCCGGCACGACCTTGCACCACAGCTTCGGCCCCGACTGCACGCCCGGCGAGTTCGTGTTCGTGCCGCGCCGGGCCGGTTCAAGCGAGACCGATGGCTGGCTCGTGGGCCTGGTGGCCAACCGCGCGACCAACCAGGGCGAGCTGCACGTGCTCAATGCCGATGACCTGGGTGGTGCGCCTCAGGCCATCGTGAAGCTGCCGCAGCGCGTGCCCATGGGCTTTCACGGCAACTGGATCGCCGACCGGGGCTGACGCAGGAAGAGGCCCTTGCGTGCCACGCGCTTGGCACGCGGGGCGCGGTGCTGCAGATGGCGGCGCAGCACGCGGGCCATCTCGGCGGGCATGAAGGGCTTGGAGATGAAGTCGTCCATGCCGACGGCCAGGCACTGGCGATGGTCTTCGGGTTCGTTGCTGGCGCTCATGGCCACGATGGGCGTGGCAGGCAGGCCGCGCTGCTTCTCGATGGCGCGGATGCGCTTGGTCGCTTCGATGCCACCCATTTGCGGCATGTGGCAGTCCATCAGGATGAGGTCGGCCTTGTGCTGGCCGAGCCAGTCGAGCGCGTGCTGGCCGTTCTCGGCGAGGTGCACCTGCAGGCCGAGTTTCTCGAGCGAGGCCTGCGCGACGAGGGCGTTGACCGGGTTGTCTTCGACGACGAGCACGGTGCCGAACAAGGGCACTTCGGGCTCCTTGAGTGGCGCGGGCTCGAGGGCTTCGTGGCGTTGATGGCTGCTGCCGTGAGGGCCGTCGAGGTGCGGCAGGGGCAGGGCGAAGCGGAAGGTGCTGCCGATGCCCAGGCGGCTTTCGCAGCGGATGTCGCCGTGCATGGCCTTGCACAGCTGTTGCGCGATGCTCAGGCCCAGGCCGCTGCCGCCGGCCTTGCGTTCATCGCGCGAATCGACCTGGTGGAAGGCGTCGAAGATGCGTGTGAGCTCGTTGTCGGGGATGCCGCTGCCCGTGTCCTCGACTTCGAACACGACCATGATCTTGCCCTGCGGCGATTGCGAGGCCGGGCGCAGGCGCACGATCACATGGCCCTGGTCGGTGAACTTGACGGCGTTGCCGACGAGGTTGGTGAGGATCTGCTTGAGGCGGTCGGCGTCGGCCTCGACCCACAGGTCATCGGGCAAGGTCGATTGCATGCTGACGACCAGGCCCTTGTCCTGCGCGTTGACGTCGGCGAGCAGGCACACGTCGCGCACGAGCTGGTTCAGGGCCGTGGGCGCGGGCTTGAGCGTGAGGTGGCCTTCCTTGAGGCGCGAGAAATCGAGCACATCGTTGATGACGCACAGCAGGTGCTCGCCCGCGTTCTGCAGCAAGGTCATCTGGGCGTGGCTGTCGGTGCTGGACAGCTCGTTGCGCAGCATGCGCGACAGGCCCAGGATGCCGTGCAGCGGCGTGCGCATCTCGTGGCTCATCGTGGCCAGGAAGCGGCCCTTGGCGGCGCTCAGCGATTCGGCTTCTTTGAGGGCCTGCTCGCGCGCCTGGGCGAGTTGCTCGCTTTCGTAGCGCAGCCGCAGGACCTCGTCCATGCGCCGATGCGAGCGGTTGGCCTCGGCCCACAGGATCACACCGAAGCCCGTGACCGTGATGAAGCCGAACCAGCCCAGCGGGCCGTGCGACAGGCCCGCGAACACCGAGCAAGGCAGCAAGACGGTGACCAGCCAGGTGCGCGCGGTGACGCGGTCCATGTTGACCATCGATGCGCCGGCTGCCGTGATGCCGATCAGCGTGCCGATCAGGGCGGCATACAGCTCGATGTGGCCTTGAATGGGCAGGATCCAGATCAGGCTGCCCCAGCATGTGCCGAACGCGAAGGTCAGGCCCAGGAAGCTCAGCCGCCAGTGCCTGGCGTCCTGGTTGCTGGCGCGTCGGTAGGCGGCGACCTGCACGGTGCGGGCCACGGAGATGAGCAGCGTGGTGCCCAGCCACAGCCAGGTTGGCTTGCTCAGCGGGCCTGGCAGGATCGACGAAACCAGGATCACGATCAGCACGGCCAGTACCGCGGCCATCAGCGTGGCCGAGGGGATGTGCCCGATCAGCATCTTCAGGCGCGAACGCCTGATGCGGGCCTGCAGGGCCGCCGCTGTCGGGTCGAGTGCTGGTTCTTGCGAGGCGTGGACCATGTTGTCATGCACCCAACGTGCATTCCTGTCCACGCAGTCTTGCCAAGGATCAAGGGTGTGTCATTGAGGTATCCACCCGGTCCCCCTGGCCGTTCGTGAGAAATTCGGGTCGATCCCCCCGCCCGATTGAGGGGGACTCACGCGGTTTCGGCGAACAATTCGCGCCCGATCAGCATGCGGCGGATCTCCGATGTGCCCGCGCCGATCTCGTACAGCTTGGCGTCGCGCCACAGGCGGCCCAGCGGGTAGTCGTTGATGTAGCCGTTGCCGCCGAAGATCTGGATGCCTTCGCCGGCCATCCAGGTGGCCTTCTCGGCGGCCATCAGGATCAGCGCGGCACAGTCTTTGCGGACATGGCGGGCGTGCGCGGGCCCCATGGCATCGAGGTTCTTGGCCACCGTGTAGGCCAGCGACCTGACGGCCTGCGTCATCGTGTACATGTCGGCGACCTTGCCTTGCAGCAGCTGGAACTCGCCGATGGCCTGGCCGAACTGCTTGCGCTCGTGGATGTAGGGGATGACGTTGTCCATCACGGCGGCCATGATGCCCAGCGGGCCGCCCGAGAGCACGGCGCGCTCGTAATCGAGGCCGCTCATCAGCACCTTGGCGCCGTTGCCTTCGCCGCCGAGCACGTTCTCCGCAGGCACTTCGCAGTCTTCGAAGAACAGCGGGTAGGTGTTGGAGCCGCGCATGCCCAGCTTGTCGAGCTTCTTGCCTTTGCCGAAGCCCTTGAAGCCCTTCTCGATGATGAAGGCGGTCATGCCCTTGGCGCCTTGGTCGGGCGAGGTCTTGGCGTAGACGACCAAGGTGTCGGCATCGCCGCCGTTCGTGATCCACATCTTGCTGCCGTTGAGCACATAGCGGTCGCCCTTGTGGTCGGCGCGCAGCTTCATGCTGACGACATCGGAGCCGGCATTGGGCTCGCTCATGGCCAGTGCGCCCACGTGCTCGCCGCTGACGAGCTTGGGCAGGTATTTTTGTTTTTGCGCTTCAGTGCCGTTGCGGTGGATCTGGTTGACGCACAGGTTGGAGTGCGCGCCATAGCTCAGGCCCACGGCCGAGCTGCCTCGGCTCACCTCCTCCATGGCCACCATGTGCGCGAGGTAGCCCATGTCGGTGCCGCCGTATTGCTCGGGCACGGTCATGCCGTGCAGGCCGAGGGCGCCCAGCTTCTGCCACATCGCGGCGGGGAACTCGTTGTCGCGCTCGACCTGGTCCGCGATGGGCGCCAGCTCCTGCTTGACGAAGTGGCGCACGGCTTCGCGCAGGGCATCGATGTCGTCACCGAGTTGGTGGTTGAGGCCGGGCAGGGTCATGGTGATGTCTCCGGTTGCGAGTGCGGATGTGATCGTTGATGAAGACAGCGTGTGCTCAGTCGCTGCGCGCGCGCTTGGCCAGCAGGGCATTGCTCACGCGGGACACGGGCTTGCGGCCGAGCACGCCCGAGATGAAGGCGCCGGCGTCGACGAGTTTGTCCAGGTCGATGCCGGTCTGGATGCCCAGGCCGTGCAGCATGTAGACGACGTCTTCGGTGGCCACATTGCCCGTGGCGCCCTTGGCGTAAGGGCAGCCGCCCAGGCCGGCCACGCTGGCATCGAAGGTGTGCACGCCCAGCTCGAGGCAGGCGTAGATGTTGGTCAGGGCCTGGCCGTAGGTGTCGTGGAAGTGGCCGCTGAGCTCGTTCAACGACACGTGCTTCATGGCGCGCTGCATGACGGCTTGCACGCGGCCCGCCGTGCCCACGCCGATCGTGTCGGCGATGCCGATGTGATGGCTGCCGATGTCCTGCAATTGCCTGACGACATCTTCGACAGTGTCGATGCCGACTTCGCCTTGATAAGGGCAGCCCAATGCGCAGGACACGGCCGCGCGCACCTTGATGCCTTGCGCGCGCGCCGCCTCGACCACAGGTCTGAAGCGCTCGATGGACTCGGCGATCGAGCAGTTGATGTTGCGCTGGCTGAAGGCCTCGCTGGCGGCCGCGAAGATCACGACTTCATCGGGCTTGTGCGCGGCCATGGCGCTTTCGAAGCCCTTCATGTTGGGCGTGAGCACCGCGTAGCGCACGCCGCTCTGGCGCGCGATGCCCGCCATCACTGCCGCGTTGTCGGCCATCTGCGGCACCCACTTGGGGCTCACGTAGCTGGTGACCTCGATCTCGCGCAGGCCCGCTGCCTGCAGGCGGTGCACGAGTTCGATCTTGTGGGCGGCGGCCACGGGCTGGGCTTCGTTCTGCAGGCCGTCGCGCGGGCCGACATCGACGAGCGTGACGTGTGTGGGGAGCTTGCTGGTCGTCATGGTGTGTGCTTATTCGATGCGCAGCAGCTCGGTGCCTTCGGCGACCTGGTCGCCCACGGCGCACAGGATGCTGGCCACGGTGCCGTCTTGCGGCGCGGTCAATGTGTGCTCCATTTTCATGGCTTCGGTCACGGCCACGGGCTCGCCTTGCTTGACGGCCTGGCCTGGTTTGACCAGCAAAGCCACGACCTTGCCAGGCATCAGCGCGGTCAGCCTGCCGCCAGGCGTGTGGGCGTGGTCGGCTTGCGTGAGCGGGTCGAGGCGCTGTACGTGGGCGGGGCCTTGGGACGTGAAGAGGTGGATGTCGTCTTGATGGCGGTAGGCGCTCAGGCGCATGCGCTGGCTGTTCAGGCTGATGTCCAGCGTGGTCGGGGTCGAGCCAGTGTGGATCTGCAATGTGATCTCATCCTGGCCGATGAGCAGGCTGTAGCGCTGGTCGCCGAGGTGCGTGGCCACGATGGTGTGCGTGTCGTCACCGTATTGCAATGTGTGGCGTTGGCGGGCCTGGCCGTGCAGGCGCCAGTTGTCGCCGCGTGACCAAGGATCTGAAGACGTGTTGGATGCGCTGTGAGTTTGATCGGCGATCAGGCAAGCCATGGCTGCGGCGAGTGCCGTGGAGGCGGGCACACCAGGTGCCTCGAACAACGCCGCATGCTCACGCTCGATCAAGGCCGTGTCCAGCTTGGCTTGCGCGAACGAGTCCGTGCCGATCACGCGGCGCACGAAAGCCACATTGGTGTGCAGGCCCGTGATGTGCAGCTCGCTCAACGCCTGGTCCAATCGACGCAAGGCGGCGTCGCGGTCATCGCCCCACACGATGAGCTTGGCGATCATCGAGTCGTAATAGGGCGAGATGGCATCGCCTTCCTTTACACCGCTGTCGATGCGCACGGGCGCGATTTTGAAACCCGATGCGAGCGGCGTGCGCATGGTCCGCAGCGTGCCCGTGGCCGGCAGGAAGTGCTGCTGCGGGTTCTCGGCGCAGATGCGCGCCTCGATGGCATGGCCTTTGATGCGCAACTGGTCTTGCTGCAGAGGCAGGGCCTCGCCAAAAGCCACGCGCAGCTGCCACTCGACCAGATCGAGGCCCGTGATGGCTTCGGTGACCGGATGCTCGACCTGCAGGCGCGTGTTCATCTCCATGAAATAGAAGCGGCCATCTTGCTCACAGATGAATTCGACCGTACCCGCGCCCACATAGCCTACGCTGCGCGCGGCGGCCACGGCGGCCTCGCCCATCTGGCGGCGGCGCTCGGGCGTCATGCCGGGCGCGGGCGCTTCTTCCAGCACCTTCTGATGGCGGCGCTGCACCGAGCAGTCGCGCTCGAACAGGTAGACGCAGTGGCCGTGCGCATCGCCGAAGACCTGGATCTCGATGTGGCGCGGCTGGCGCACATAACGCTCGACGAGCACGTGCGCATCACCAAAGCTCGCTTGCGCCTCACGCTGACACGATGCCAGCGCGGCTTCGAAATCTTCGGAGCGCTGCACGGCCCGCATGCCCTTGCCGCCGCCACCCGCGCTGGCCTTGATCAGCACCGGGTAGCCGATGGCATCGGCCTGTGCGCGCAAGAAGGCGGGGTCCTGGTTGTCGCCGTGGTAGCCGGGCACCAAAGGCACGCCGGCCTTGTCCATCAAGGCCTTGGCGGCCGACTTGCTGCCCATCGCGGCAATGGCCGATGCGGGCGGGCCGATGAAGGCGATGCCCGCGTCCGCACAAGCCTGAGCGAAGTCTTCGTTTTCGCTCAGGAAGCCGTAGCCCGGGTGCACGGCCTGCGCGCCCGTGGTCTGGGCCGCCGCGAGGATGCGGTCGGCGCGCAGGTAGCTGTCGCGCGGGCTGGCCGGGCCGATGTGCACGGCCTCGTCGCAGGCCTGCACGTGCAGCGCGTTGGCATCGGCATCTGAGTAAACGGCCACGGTGAGGATGCCCATGCGGCGAGCGGTCGCAGCCACGCGGCAGGCAATCTCGCCTCGGTTGGCAATGAGGATCTTGTTGAACATGGTGTGATCGCTCAGTCGTTGGGCTCGTTGCTGTCGCGCAAGCCGGGCTTGGGTGCGCCGGCCTTGGCTTCGTGCTGCCAAGCGGGTTTGGCCTTGCTCAAAAAGGCGCGCAGGCCTTCGCGGCCTTCGTCGCTGGCGCGCACATCGGCGATGCGGCGCGCTGTCAGGTCGCGCAGGTCGGGGCTGATGGGCAGCTTGCCAATGTCCTTGACGAGCTGCTTGCAGGCTCGCACGGCCACCGGCCCGTTCTGCACGATGCTGTGCACGACCTGCCGCGTGGTCTCGTGCAAGGCATCGGCCTCGCACACCTCGTGCACCAGCCCGACCATTTGCGCATGCCGCGCATCGAAGCGCTCGGCCGTCACGAAGTAGCGCCGCGCGGCACGCTCGCCGATCGCGTGGATCACATAAGGGCTGATCGTGGCTGGTATCAGGCCCAGCCGCGCCTCAGACAGACAGAAGCCTGCCTGATCGGACGCGATCACCACATCGCAGCAGGCCACCAGCCCCACGCCGCCCCCATAGCAGTCGCCTTGCACCTTGGCGATCACGGGCACGGGGCATGAGGCGATCGTCCACAGCATGTTGGCCAGACGGGCGCCATCGCTGTGGTTCTCGGCCCAGGAGTAATCGGCCATGGCGCGCATCCAGTTCAGATCGGCGCCCGCGCAAAAAGCCTTGCCATGCGCGCCGAGCACGACGGCCCTGATGCCCGCATCGGCCGAGATGCTTTGAAAGACGCTGGTCAACTCGGCGATGGTTTCGGCATCGAAGGCATTGCGCATCTCGGGCCGGTTCAGGTAGACATGGCTGACGTGGCCGTCGTGCTGGACATCGAGCTTGGACATGGCTGCGCTCCTTACATGCGGAAGACGCCGAAGCGCGTCTCGGCGATCGGTGCGTTCAGGCTGGCGCTCAAGGCCAGGGCCAGCACGCGCCGGGTGTCCGTGGGGCGGATCACGCCGTCGTCCCACAAACGGGCAGAGGCGTAATACGGGTGCCCCTGGGCTTCGTACTGCTCGCGGATCGGCGCCTTGAACGCGGCCTCTTCGTCGGCGCTCCAGGCGCCGCCCTTGGCCTCGATGCCATCGCGCTTGACCGTGGCCAGCACGCTGGCGGCCTGCTCGCCGCCCATCACGCTGATGCGCGCATTGGGCCACATCCAGATGAAGCGCGGGTTGAAGGCGCGCCCGCACATGCCGTAGTTGCCCGCGCCGAACGAGCCGCCGATGATGACCGTGAACTTGGGCACCTGCGCGCACGACACGGCCGTGACCATCTTGGCGCCCGCGCGCGCGATGCCCTCGTTCTCGTACTTGCGCCCGACCATGAAGCCCGTGATGTTCTGCAAGAAGACCAGCGGGATGCCGCGCTGGCAGCACAGCTCGATGAAGTGCGCGCCTTTGTTGGCGCTTTCGGCGAAGAGGATGCCGTTGTTGGCCACGATGCCCACGGGCATGCCCTCGATGTGGGCGAAGCCGGTGACCAGGGTGCTGCCGTAGCGCGCCTTGAACTCGTCGAACTCGGAGCCGTCCACCAGGCGCGCGATCACCTCGCGCACATCGAAAGGCTTGCGCGTGTCCGTCGGGATGACGCCATCGAGCTCGGCCTCGTCGTAGCGTGGCGGGCGCGGTTCGATCGTGGCCATGTCAGAAGCCTTGCGCCAGTTCAGCCGCGCCACGCATTGCCGCGCCAGCGCCAAGGCATGCGCATCGTCGCGCGCGAGGTGGTCGGCCACGCCTGACAAACGCGTGTGCACATCGCCACCGCCCAGATCCTCCGTGCTCACCACTTCGCCCGTGGCGGCCTTCACCAATGGCGGCCCGCCCAGAAAGATCGTGCCCTGGTTCTGCACGATGATGGTCTCGTCGCTCATCGCGGGCACATAGGCGCCGCCCGCCGTGCACGAGCCCATCACCACGGCGATCTGCGGGATGCCGGCCGCGCTCATGTTGGCCTGGTTGTAGAAGATGCGGCCGAAGTGGTCGCGGTCCGGGAAGACCTCGTCCTGGTTGGGCAGGTTGGCGCCGCCCGAGTCCACCAGGTAGATGCAGGGCAGGCGGTTCTGCCACGCGATCTCCTGCGCGCGCAAGTGCTTCTTGACCGTGAGCGGGTAATAGGTGCCGCCCTTCACGGTCGCGTCGTTGCACACGATCATGCATTCCACGCCCGACACGCGCCCGATGCCCGCGACCACACCGGCGCAAGGCGCGGCGTTGTCGTACACGTTCAAGGCGGCCAGCGGTGCCACTTCGAGAAACGGCGAGCCCGCGTCCAGCAACTGCTCGACACGGTCACGCGGCAGCAATTTGCCACGCGCCAGGTGCTTGGCACGCGGGCCTTCGCCGCCGCCTTGCGCGATGGTGCGCAACTGCGCTTCCAAGTCGCTCACCAAAGCCTGCATGGCCTGGGCATTGGCCTTGAAGCCGTCCGCGCGCGGGTTGAGTTGGGTCTCGATGACAGGCATGTTGTCTGGGCCGTTCAGGCCGTAGGTTGCGCGCGCCGCAATGCCTGCGAGACCTCGTCGCGAAAGCGCGTGAGCGCCGCCAGCGAGGTGCCTGGCGGCATCAGCGCGCTCCAGATCAGTTGGGTGAGTTGCTCGGCCGTGGTGTCGATGCGCGGGCGCTTGAGCGTGGTGATGGCGTCCCACAGCACATGCTCCATCGAACCGTAGACCAGGTCGCGCAGCAGGCGCAGCGGCATGTCCTGGCGGATCTCGCCTTGCGCCTGGGCCTCGGCCAGGCAGTCCATCAAAGGCGCGGTGTAGCGGCGCTTGCAATCGGTGATGACCTTGGCCAGCTCGGGTTCGGCGGCGCGGCCTTCGCTCAGCACCAGCGCGCACATGCCCGAGCCATCGGCCAGCAAGGTGACGAGGTGCGCGCGCACCACGTGGCCGAGCTTGGCGTGCACGCCTTGCAGATGCGGCATGTCGCGCTCCAGCTCGCCGCTGATCTCGTCGTACCAGTCCTTGATGACCTGGATGCACAGCTCGCGTTTGCCCGGGAAGTACGTGAACACCGTGGCCTCGGACACGCCCGCCGCCTCGGCGATCTGGGCCGTCGTGGCGCGCTGGTAGCCGTGCGTCGAGAACACCTGTCGAGCCGCGCTCAACAAGGCGGGGATGCGTTCTTGCGACTTGGCTCGGCGAGGGGTGGCGCGTTGCAGGCTGGGCACGTTGATTTTTGAGTGACACTCAATATTGACCGCATCATGCCATGCTCATCGGTGCGGGCACGCCAAAATGAACTCAGGGTTCACCCTTGTGTGACGCATTGCCGCCGCTACGTCACAGATATTGAGCCAGGCTCAACGCGGCGCCATGCGCAGGGCGCCGTCCAGGCGGATCACTTCGCCATTGAGGTAATCGTTCTCGACGATGTGGCGCACGAGCGCCGCGTATTCGTCGGGCCGCCCCAACCGTGCGGGGTTGGGCACATTGGCCGCCAGCGAGGTCTGCGCATCGGGCGGCAGGCTGGCCATCATCGGCGTCGAGAACACGCCCGGCGCCACGGTCATCACGCGGATGCGGTCACGCGCCAGGTCGCGCGCGGCGGGCAGGGTCATGGCCGCGATGCCGCCCTTGGACGCGGCGTAGGCCACTTGCCCGATCTGCCCGTCGAAGGCCGCGATCGAGGCCGTGTTGACGATCACGCCGCGTGACTCGCCATTCGCATCACCGGGTGTGCAATGCTTTCGCGCAGGCGAGGCCAGCATCACAGGCACGGCCAGCCGCATCATGTTGAAGCTGCCCAGCAGGTTGACCTGGATCACCTTCTGGAAGGTCGACAACTGGTGCGGCCCTTCGCGGCCGTGCAGCTTCTCGGCGAAGGCCACACCCGCCGCGTTGACCAGCACATCGAGCCGGCCGAAGCGGTCCTGCGCCATGTACACGGCGGCCGAGCTTTGCACGTCGTCGCTCACATCGGTCTCGTGCCAGGCCCAGCGCTCGCCCTTGGGGTCGAGCTGTTTGAGCGGGTTGTCGTCGCGCGGCGGGGCGCGGTCGGCGATCAGCACGCGTGCACCGCCTTGCCAGGCCATCACGGCCGCCGATGAACCCAGGCCGGAGCTGCCGCCCGTGATCAGAAAGACGCAATCGGCGATGTTCATGGCGCGGCTCCTCGCGGCCCGTCCACATGCGGCCCGTGCCAGTGGTTGTAGCACCGCGGCCCGCGCTTGTCATGTGGGATCTTCCACGCGATGGCATCATCTCGGCCCATGAACAACACGTCCTCGCTCCATTGGGACCGCCCGCAGCCCCACATCATCGATGTCACCGTGCAGGCGTCGCACATCGATCTGATGCGCCACACGAACAACGTGGTCTACCTGCAATGGCTGGAGGAGCTGGCCTGGGCGCATTCCACGGCGCTCGGCCTGGGCCCGGCCCAATACGAAGCGCTCGGTCATGGCATGGTCGTGCGCCAGCATGAGCTCACCTACCTGCAGGCCACGCGGCTGGGCGAGCGCATCGCGCTGGGCACCTGGCTCACGCAGGCCGACAAGCTCTCGCTGCATCGGCACTACCAGTTCATCCGCATCGACGATGGCGTGACCGTGTTCCGCGGCCGCACCCACTTCGTGTGCGTGGACATCGCCGAAGGTCGCGTGCGCCGCATGCCGCCCGAGTTTGTCGCGGCCTATTCGCAGGCCGTCGTGCCTGAAGAAGCCATCAAGCCAGCTGGCTGAACGCCGAGTCCTTCACGACGGCGGATGCGGCCGCCTCATCGAGCAGCCCCAGCACCTCGTTGACCGACACCGGCTTGGTCAGATAGGCCGTCGCGCCCGCAGCCAGCACGCTGTCGACCTGCGTTTGCGTGGCATCGGCCGACACGGCCACGATCTTCGTGTGGCCCAGCCCGCGTATCGCCTGCAGTCGGTGCAGCAGGGCCACGCCGCTGCCATCGGGCAGGTGCATGTCCAGCATGATCAGATCGGGCCTGACGCGCGCGGCCAGCGCGGCGCCTTCCGATGCCGTGCCCGCCAGATGCAGCCTGCAGAAGGGCTTGATCGCCACGATCGATTCCATCAGCATCGCGTTGACCGGGTTGTCTTCGATGTAGAGCACGTCCACATTGCGTTGGGGCGCGCCCGGATCGGCTTCATCGCTGGCGGGTTCGGAGGCGGCAGACACGCTGTGCGCCACATCGGCCGCCGCCAGCGTGACCGTGAAGCGGCTGCCCAGCCCCTGCTCGCTTTGCACGCCCAGCTCGCCGCCCATCAGCTCGATCAGGCGCTTGGTGATCACGAGGCCGATGCCCGTGCCCTGGATGCCGCTTTGCTCCTGCCCCAACCGGTTGAAGGGCTCGAAGATGCGGCTCAGCTGCACGGCGCTCATGCCGCGTCCCGTGTCGCTCACCTCGATGCGCGTGTGGCCCGGCATGCCCGAATCCACGTGGATGCGCACCAGCCCTTGCGGCACGTTGTACTTGATGGCGTTCGTCAGCAGGTTGACCATGACCTGCGTCAACCGCGTCTTGTCGGCCTGGACCAGCACGGGCGCGTCACCCGTATCGGGCGCATGCGTGCGCTGCAGCCTGATGCGGCTCGTGCCCATCGCCTGCGACACCAGCTCCAGCGCCTCGTCCACCACGCGCATGGCATCGACCGGCTCGACGTTGACCTTGAGGTTGCCCGCTTCGATGCGCGACAAATCCAGCACGTCCTCGATCAACTGCACCAGATGCCAGCCCGCCTGCTGAACAGAAGCCAGCCGGCCGCGCTGATGCGCATCGAGCGGATGCTGCGGATCGAGCTCCAGCAGTTGCGCGAAGCCCAGCATGGCGTTGAGCGGCGTGCGCAGCTCGTGGCTCACGCGCGAGAGGAACTCCGACTTGGCCTGGCTCGCTGCCTCGGCCGCCTGGCGCGCCACTTCCAGCGATGCCGCCTGTTGTCGCGCGGTCTGGTCGATCGCCACGCCCAGAAAACCCGTGACCGTGCCCTCGCTGTCGCACACGGCCGTGGCCGCCATCGAGACCAGCAGGCGGCTGCCGTCCTGCCGGATATAGGTCCAGTCGCGCACCTCGTAGCCGGAGCGCCGCGCCACGGCCACGAAGGTCTCGAAGCCCTCGATCTCGCGGCCCAGTTGCAGGCTCAACTCGGCCGCGCGGGCGCTGATCTCGTCCGTGTCATGGAACATGAGCGGCGAGCGACCCAGCACCGATGCCGCGCTGTAGCCCAGTATCTTCTCGGCGCCGCGATTGAACATGGTGATCGCGCCTTGCGCATCCGTCGCGATCACGGAGACCTCGGTGGCCGCATCGAGCACGGCCTGCAGCTGCACGCGGGTGGCGCGGGTCTCGCGGTCGCGCTGCTCCACCTGCTCGAACAGGTGCCGCAGGCTGCGCCACAGCTGCGCGAACTCCTCCACGTCGAACCAGACCTCGCTTTGCGGCTCGGCGCGCACCAGCCCTTCGGCCGCTTTCAGCAGGCGGCGGTAGCGGCGTTCGTCACGGCGTGCCAGCAGCAGCGCCGCCGTCGACGAGCCGATCACGGCCAGGATCAACCCGCCGATCAGCGCCCAGCCCAGGCGCAGCAGCGGCCGGTACACCACGTCCCGAGGCTGTCCCACCAGCACCGACCAGCCCGCCGGGCCGATGGGCGCGATGCTGCCCAGGTAACGCGTGCCGCCCCAATCGAAGCTGCCGTTCTCGTGGCCGCCGGCCATGCCCTTGCGCACCAGTTCGAGCTGGCTCAGGTCTTCCTGGCGCGGCGTGCGCGAAGGATCCGGGTGCACGATGACGCGGCCGTGTCCATCGAGCACCACGATGACATTGCCTTGCGCCTCCGCCAGATCCTGCACGGCCTTCGACAAAGCCTGCAAGGACAATTCGGCGATCACGGTGCGCGGCCCCGCGGGCACGGACAGCGCCGCCGCCACACGCCCCGTCAGCGACGACAAGAAGGTGTCCGACCAGACCGGCATGAGCTTTTGCCGCGACGACTGGTAAGACGCGCGGCCGGACAGATCGGCCCCGAGCAGCTCGGCTTCGCGCAAGGCCGTGTCGCGCAAGGTCGAATCGCTGGTCAGCGCCACACGCTCGATCTTGCCGTCGGCCGTGGTCACATACAGGCTCTCGAGATACGGGTCGTGCTGCATCGTGTCCCGCATCAGCGCCTGCTCCTGCGCGGCCGTGCCCGGCTGCCGCTGCAGCAGGCTGCTCAGCAATTCGATGGTGCGCTGGCGCACGCTCAGCCGCGTTTCGAGCTGGTCGCGCACCGCGAAGGACAAAGTGGCCGTGTGCCCCTCGACCGATTGCACGAGGTCCCGGGCCGTGACCGCCGCGGCGATCGCGATGACCAGGATCAAAGGCAGCAGCGACAGCGCCAGGAACTGGACGAACAGATAGCGGCGCAGCGGAACGGGGCGGGAGGACAGTCGGCGTGCGCGCATCGGTCATCCGCCCAGGCAATGTGATGGCCTCGGGGCGGCGCTGATGCGGGCAAGCGAATGCCACAGCGGGTGTGCAGGCTGATCAGAGGGTGCGATGACCGTCATGTCCTGGCTGATGGGATGACACCGATCCACGAATGTAGAGGGCGCTTTCGGGAGCGTACAGCGGGGGTTTCCCCTTGGGTCGTCACGGATGTCCGCTTCTGTCCCTCTGAAAGGGGTGCTGGGCGGCGCGGCGAAAATCAGGGCGCCACAGCGGCGACAATGGCGGTCTGCCGTCCAACCGATCCCGAACGTGTCCGCCCTGCCTGCCGCCAGCGCCTCCGGCGCGTTGCCCACCCAGCCACTGACCATCCTCCAGGAGGTCTTCGGCTACGGCGCCTTCAGAGGGCAGCAGCAGGCCATCGTCGACCACGTCAGCGCGGGCAGCGACGCGCTCGTGCTGATGCCCACGGGCGGCGGCAAGAGCCTGTGCTACCAGATCCCGGCCATCGCCCGTCACCGCGCCGGCAAAGGCGTGACCGTGGTCGTCTCGCCGCTGATCGCCCTGATGCACGACCAGGTCGGCGCGCTCGAGGAAGTCGGCGTGCACGCGGCCTTCCTCAACAGCACGCTCAGCTCGGAGGACACCCAGCGCATCGAACGCGAGATGATGTCCGGCCGGCTCGTGCTGCTCTACGCGGCGCCCGAGCGCGTCACCAACCTGCGCTTCCAGGCCCAACTGGCCAGCCTGCACGAGCGCGGCCTGCTCAGCCTCTTCGCCATCGACGAAGCCCACTGCGTCAGCCAGTGGGGACACGATTTCCGCGAAGACTACCTGCAGCTCAGCCTGCTGCACGAGCGCTTCCCCGACGTGCCGCGCCTGGCCCTGACCGCCACGGCCGACGACCAGACCCGCGCCGACATGATCGAGCGCCTGCGGCTCGAAGACGCGCGCGTCTTCATCAGCAGCTTCGACCGCCCCAACATCCGCTACGCCCTGGTCGAAAAGGACGAGCCCCGCAAGCAGCTGCTGCGCTTCATCCACGACGAGCACGACGGCGACGCCGGCATCGTCTACTGCCAAAGCCGCAAGAAGGTCGAAGAGACCGCCGCCTGGCTGACCGAGCAAGGCATCACCGCCCTGCCTTATCACGCCGGCCTTGATGCCAGCGTGCGCCAGAAGCATCAAGACCGCTTCCTGCGCGAAGACGGCCTGGTCATGGTCGCCACGATCGCCTTCGGCATGGGCATCGACAAGCCCGACGTGCGCTTCGTCGCCCACCTCGACCTGCCCAAGAACATCGAGGCCTACTACCAGGAGACCGGCCGGGCAGGGCGCGATGGTGGCGACGCCGATGCCTGGCTCACCTACGGTCTGGCCGACGTCGTCAACCAGCGCCGCATGATCGACGAGAGCCCCTCGAGCGACGACTTCAAGCGCATCCAGCGCGGCAAGCTCGACGCCCTGCTGGCCTTGGCCGAAGCCCACGACTGCCGCCGCGTGCGCCTGCTGGCCTACTTCGGCGAAACCTATGGCGCCACGCCGCCGGACGCCGACGGCGCGCCCCTGCAGGCCCGCGCTGCCAAGGTCAACTGCGGCAACTGCGACAACTGCCTGAATCCGCCCGCCACCTGGGACGGCACCGAGGCCGCCCGCAAGATGCTCAGCTGCATCTACCGCTTCTGGCAGCACGGCCAGCAGCGCTTCGGGGCCGGCCACCTGATCGACGTGCTGCGCGGCAAGCAGACCGACAAGGTCAAGCAGTACGGCCACCAGTCCCTCAGCACCTTCGCCGTGGGCGCGGACTTGTCCGAGAACCAGTGGCGCGCCGTGCTCCGCCAACTCGTCGCGCTGGGCCATGTGGTGGCCGAGGGCGAGTACAACACCCTGGCCCTGACCGACAGCGCCCGCGCCGTCCTCAAAGGCGAGGTGCGACTGACCCTGCGCGAAGCGGTCGAGGCCCCCAAGCGCGGCCGCCTGCCGAAGGCGGGCGGCAAACCCCAGGCATCGGCGCCCGCCGACCTCACGGGCGACGCCCTGGCCCGGTTCACCGAACTCAAGACCTGGCGCGCCGGCGTGGCCCGCGCGCACAACCTGCCCGCCTACGTGGTGTTCCACGACGCCACCCTGGCCGACATGGCCCGCATCGCGCCCCAGAACCTGGGCGAGCTGGGCAGCATCAGCGGCGTGGGCGCCAAGAAGCTGCAGGCCTACGGCGAGCAGATCCTGGCCGTGCTCAACCCGTAAAAGGGGGCATCCAAAGCGCCCGATCCGGGCCCCGGATTGGGGCGGATTGTCCGAATGGCCGAGCTTGAACTTGGTATTTCGCACAAGCCTGGTGCTCATGCGTTTTTCATTGACCAGGCAATAAAAAACCTTGGTTAAAAGGCCTGCAAAGCCCGGTTTTGTCCCAATTTCTCATGCATGAATGGGTCTTCGTTGTGATGTGGCAACGAAAAAGGGGCTAAAAGACGACTTGAGCCTGTCACGATTCTTGCTAGATGAGTCCCCGGCGGACTTTCCGTCCCACAATGAACTTCGTGGCTGGGGCTGTTTTCAGCACTCTCCCTGTTCAAATTTTTGTTCATCTCATTGCTAGGAGAACTCAATGTTTGCAAAGAAGAACCTGGTGGCAGCTGCCGCCCTGCTGGCTGTCGCTGGCGTCGCCCACGCTGATGTCAAGCTGTACGGCATGGTCGATGCCTCGTTTGGTTCGTATGAATTGGCCCACCCGAAGGATTCGTCTGGCTCCCGCGTGACCAAGGTCGAAAGCGGCGACATGATGACCAGCTACATCGGCGTGTCCGGCGAAGAAGACCTGGGCAGCGGTCTGAAGGCCGGTTTCGCACTCGAGTCCTTCCTGAAGGCCGACACCGGCACGACCGCCACCAACCTGGCTGGTGGTTTCTGGGGCCGTACCTCGAACGTCTACCTGGCTGGCAATTTCGGTACGGTCGCCCTCGGCCAGTACGACAACCCCCTCTTCACGTCCGGCTACACGTACAACCCGTTCGGCAGCTCGATGACCTTCTCGCCCACGATGCGCCACTTCTACAGCGGTGGTGACTTCGCGGCCTTCGGCTTCGACACGGGCTGGGTCAACTCGGTCACCTACATCTCGCCCGTGATGGGCGGCTTCCAGCTGACGGGCCAGTTCGCCGCCAAGGAAACCACGGCTGCCAACACGAAGAACAGCTACACGCTGTCGGGCTCGTATAACAACGGCCCCTTCAGCGCCGCGCTGACCTATGCCAAGGCTGGCAACTCGTCGACCGCTGGCACGGTGGCCAATCCTCTCGGTGTCAAGACCGCTTATTTCGCCGACCAGAAGGTGACCGATGCAGGCGCGAGCTATGACTTCGGCGTGCTCAAGCTGTTCGGCCAGTACACCTACGTGAGGACATCGTCGGCCTACGACTCCCTTGTGACGCCGGCTGTCATCGACACAGGTTTGAACTCCAAGGCCAAGGTCTGGCAATTGGGCGTGTCCGTGCCCGTGACCGAAAAGGCCGCCGTTCTGGCGTCCTACGGCGAGAACAAGGCCAAGAGCAGCGCGCCTGGCGATGAGAGCGTGAAGGACCGCGTCTTCTCGCTGGGCCTCGACTACAACCTGTCCAAGCGCACCGACGTCTACGCCGTGTTCATGACCAACAGCGAGTCTGCCGCAACGCGCAACAACGCCGCTGGTCAGACCTACGCCGTGGGCCTGCGCCACAACTTCTGATCGACCTTTTCGGGTCTGATCCGAGCATGAAGAACGCCTCTCGCGGGGCGTTTTTCTTTTGGCGCATCCAGCCGCGTTTCAAGCATCGGCGAAGGCCACGGCCTCAACTGCGCTCGAACTTGAACACGGCCGTGGCCGCCGTCAGGTTGGGCAGCCAAGTCTTCACTTCGCCGCCGTCCAGCCCGAAGGACTCGAGTATGCGCAGCCCGTTCTTGCGGGCCAGCACCTCGAAGTCGGCGAAGGTCGAGACGCGGATGTTGGGCGTGTCGTACCACTGGTAGGGCAAAGCCTTGGTCACGGGCATGCGCCCGCGCAGCACGCTCAGGCGGTGCGGCCAGTGCGCGAAGTTCGGGAAGCTCACCAGGCCCATGTGGCCCACGCGCGCGGTCTCGCGCAGCATCGCTTCGGTATTGCGCAGGTGCTGCAGGGTGTCGAGCTGCAGGACCACGTCGAAGCTGTCGTCGTCGAACAGGGCCAGGCCTTCTTCCAGGTTGCGCTGGATCACGTTGACGCCGCGTCGCACGCATTCGATCACCTTGGCATCGTCGAGCTCGACGCCGTAGCCCGTGCACTGGCGGGCATCGCGCAGGTGGGCCAGCAGGGCGCCGTCGCCGCAACCGAGGTCGAGCACGCGCGCGCCGCGCGGGATCAGGTCGGCGATGATCTGGTGGATGGCGCGTTGGGTCATGGCGTCCCCTCTCATGCGGGCGCGCCTGCCGCGCGCAGTTCGGCGGCAATGCGGTGGAAGTAGGCGCGCACGACCTCGTGGTAGCGGTGGTCGTCCAGCAGGAAGGCGTCGTGGCCGTGCGGGGCGTCGATCTCGGCGTAGCTCACGTCGTGCCGGTTGTCGACCAGGGCCTTGACGATCTCGCGCGAGCGCGCGGGCGAGAAGCGCCAGTCGGTCGTGAAGCTGATGACCAGGAACTTGGCGATGGCCCGGGCCATGGCCGCCGACAGGCTGCCGCCATGCGCGCGGGCCGGGTCGAAGTAATCGAGGGCGCGCGTGATCAGCAGGTAGGTGTTGGCGTCGAAGTAGTCGCTGAACTTGTCGCCCTGGTAGCGCAGGTAGCTCTCGACCTGGAACTCGATGTCCTGCGTGCTGTAGCTGGGCGCGGCGCCGATCTCGCGGCCGACCATGCCGCGCCCGAACTTCTCGTCCATCACGTCGTCGGACAGGTAGGTGATGTGGCCGATCATGCGCGCCACGCGCAGGCCGCGGCGCGGCACGGCGCCATGCTCGTAGAAGTGGCCGCCGTGGAAGTCGGGGTCGGTGACGATGGCGCGGCGCGCGACTTCGTTGAAGGCGATGTTCTGCGCCGAGAGGTTGGGCGCCGTGGCCACGGCCACGCAGTGACGCACACGCTGGGGATGCTGCAGCGTCCAGCTCAGGGCCTGCATGCCGCCCAGGCTGCCGCCCAGCACGGCCGCCAGTTGCGTGATGCCCAACTGGTCGAGCAGGCGGGCCTGCGCGTTGACCCAGTCTTCGACCGTGACGACGGGGAAGTCGGCGCCGTAGAGCTTGCCGGTGTCAGGGTTGGTGTGCATGGGCCCTGTCGAGCCGAAGCACGAGCCCGGGTTGTTGATGCCGATCACGAAGAACTTGTCGGTGTCCAGCGGTTTGCCCGGGCCGATCAGGTTGTCCCACCAGCCCTGGCTCTTGGGCAGCGGCTGGCCGTTGGCATCGGCATGCAGGCCGGCCACATGGTGCGAGGCATTGAGCGCGTGGCACACGAGCACGGCGTTGCTGTGATCGGCGTTGAGCTGGCCGTAGGTTTCGTAGACGAGGGTGTAGTCGCGCAGCACGGCGCCGCTTTGCAGGGCAAGCGGCTCGCTGAAATGCATGGTGGCAGGGGTGACGACCCCGATCGAAGACATGACGCTACGGGCAGTGAATGGACAACAAAAAACCGGCCTCGCATGAAAGCAGGGGCCGGTGAGCAGCGCCCTCTTTAGCGGAATTTCTTGAGCGCCCGCAATCCGGACAAATCGGCGCTATGGCGGCAGTGTAGCGCCATTTGCCTCGCGCCGGCCGTTGCACCGCGTGGACACATTTCACAATCTGGGGGCGCTTTGCCCGGTATTCGCATTGACTGGTGTCATACCGGTCACCGTAGCATGGCGGAAAGGGGCACCCAATCTGTCCCATGTTCAGGAGACATGCATGCCCAGGTGGTTGATCCGGCTCAACAATCACGTGCCCATTCGCTTCAGCGCCTGGGCCTTGGCCGTGCTCACGATGGTGATCGGCCTGGTGGAATGGTTCGACAGCCGTGCCGAGCTGGGCCTGTGGCTGGCCGCCATCGGCGGTGCCTTGACCCTGCAGGGCATCAACGACATGAACCAGACCAGCCGCTCGGTGCTGCGCAACTACCCGGTGATCGGGCACCTGCGCTACCTGCTGGAATTCATCCGGCCCGAGCTGCGCCAGTACTTCATCGAGAGCGACAACGAGGCGGCGCCGTTTTCGCGGCAGCAGCGCTCATTGGTCTACCAGCGCGCCAAAGGCGAGTCCGACAAGCGCCCCTTCGGTACGCAAAGGGACGTGGGCGCCACGGGCTACGAATGGATCAGCCATTCGCTGGTGCCCAGCCATGTGGCCTCCGAAGACTTCCGCGTGACCATCGGCGCGGGCGGCTCGTCGTGCACGCAGCCCTACAACGCCAGCATCTTCAACATCTCGGCGATGAGCTTCGGGGCGCTGAGCGCCAACGCCATCCTGGCGCTCAACACGGGCGCCAAGCGGGGCGGCTTCGCGCACGACACGGGCGAAGGCTCGATCAGCCGCTATCACCGCCAGCCGGGCGGCGACCTGATCTGGGAGATCGGTTCGGGCTACTTCGGCTGTCGCACGGCCAACGGCCAGTTCGACGAAGAACAATTCGTGCGCAACGCCAGGGAGCCGCAGGTCAAGATGATCGAGCTCAAGCTGAGCCAGGGCGCCAAGCCCGGCCACGGCGGTGTGCTGCCCGGCCCGAAAGTGACACCGGAGATCGCCGAGGCGCGCGGTGTGCCCGTGGGCAAGGACTGCGTCTCGCCCTCCAGCCACAGCGCGTTCTCGTCGCCCATCGAGATGATGCATTTCATCGAGAAGCTGCGGCAGCTGTCGGGCGGCAAGCCCGTGGGCTTCAAGTTCTGCATCGGCCACGTGTGGGAGTGGTTCGCGCTGGCCAAGGCCATGCGCGAGACGGGCATCTGGCCCGATTTCATCGTGGTGGACGGGGCCGAGGGCGGCACGGGCGCCGCGCCGCTCGAGTTCACCGACCACGTCGGCGCGCCTTTGCAGGAAGGCCTGCTGCTGGTCCACAACACGCTGGTGGGCTTGGGCGAGCGGCACCGTGTCAAGATCGGTTGCGCGGGCAAGGTGATCAGCGCCTTCGACATCGCGCGGATGATGGCGCTGGGCGCCGACTGGTGCAATTCGGCGCGCGGCTTCATGTTCGCGCTGGGTTGCATCCAGGCGCAGAGCTGCCACACGGGCCATTGCCCCACGGGCGTGACCTCGCAGGACCCCGGCCGCCAGCGCGCGCTGGTCGTGCCGGACAAGGCCGAGCGTGTCTACCGTTTCCATCAGAACACCCTGCATGCCTTGCAGGAGCTGGTGCAGGCGGCGGGCCTGCAGCACCCCAACGACATCACGGCGGACCACATCCTGCAGCGCGTGTCGGGCTTTGAAGTGGGGCGGCTGGCGAACCTGCTGCCCTACATGAAGCCGGGCGAGTTGCTGGCCAACGAACGTGGCGAGGCACCCTGGCGCCAGACGGGCTTCGAGCAGTACTGGCGGCGTGCCCGCGCGGACTCGTTCGAGCCGGCGGACTGGACGCCTGTCTGATCAGGCGCCGTTGATCAGGCGCTCGGGGGCGCCGTGTCGATGAAGCTCTGACGCTGCGCCAGCTTTTCGAAGAGCTTGGCGAGGTTGGGGTAGTCGTCGCGCCAGTCGATCTGCGGGAAGCGGAAATCGATGTAGCCCAGCGCGCAGCCCACGGCGATGTCGGCCAGGCTGTGGTGGATGCCGGTGCACCAGGGGCGGTCGCCCAGGCCCAGGCTCATGGCTTTCAGGCTGCCGGCGACCTTGTCGAGCTGGCGGTCGATCCAGGCCTGGCTGCGCTGGGCCTCGGTGCGGCCGGCCCAGGTTTGTTCCATGCGCGCCAGGATGGCGGCGTCCAGCAGGCCGTCGGCCAGCGCTTCCCAGGTGCGGACCTCGACGCGCTCGCGGCCACTCAAGGGGATGAGCTTGCCCACGGGCGAGAGGGTGTCCACGTATTCGACGATGACGCGCGAGTCGAAAATGGCCTCGCCGCCCTCCATGACCAGGCACGGCACCTTGCCCAGCGGGTTGGAGTCCGCGATGCAGGTCTCGGCCGACCAGACGTCCTCTACGTCGAATTTGTAGTCGAGCTTTTTCTCGGCCAGCACGATGCGCACCTTGCGGACAAACGGGCTGGTCAGCGATCCGATCAGTTTCATTCTGTGTCGTGATGTGTGTTTGATCCCGATTTTAGCTGTCGGCGCGCTTGATCGAAGGGCCCTTGAATTCTAGGGGGGTGATACACCCAATCAGGGGGAGACCAGATCGCCGGCGCTGCTTGCAATAGTTACATTTGATGCCCAAATGAACCAATCCGGCGTCCGATCAGCAGTACGTGTCATTCGTCTGGACGCGTTCGATCCGGCCAGGGCGAACACCGAACCGCCCGGGCCGGGCGAACCGGATGACGAGTGGTCCACGTTGCCTGCCATGAGCTGGCCCGATCCCATCGGGTCGGTGCGCGCGCATGCGTCTGCCGGTGGGGTGGGCGGCATGGTGGCCGATCACCCGGATCCGCTCGTGATGCCCCTGGCGCCCGCGCTGGAAGCCCGCGTCGAGGCCTTGCGCGCCGAGCCCGATGCCACGGCGCCGATGCCGCGTCTGCCGCATGGCGTGGTCACCAGCTGGCCGGTGCGCTTTCGGGGAGATGAAGCCGAGTACGTGCGCCTGTGGTTCGCCAACCTGCTGCGCATCGTGTTGACTGGTGGCCTGTACTGGCCCTGGGCGAAGGTGCGCAGCCAGCGCTACATGATGCGTCACACGCGGGTGGCCGGGCACGCGCTGGACTACCACGAAGCGGCGGCCACCTTGTTGCCGCGTTATGTGCTGAGCCTGTGCCTGATGGCCGGGGTGGCGGGCGCCTGGGCCGGGTCGGTGCTGGCGGGCATGCTGGCCACGTCGCTGGCCCTGGCCGTGTGGCCCTTGCTCGTGTTCATGGGGCTGCATCAGCGTTTGACGCACACCAGTTGGGCGCGGCGGCGGCTGGCCTTCGACGGGCGCTTTCAGGAGGTCTACAAGGCCTTGTGGGCGCCGCTGGCCGGTGGCGGCGCGCTGACCTGGTTGCTGATGGCGGCCGTGATCCTGCACCGGCCGGCGGCCTGGGTGGCGTGCGGGGCCGTGCTGGCCCTGTGGCTGCTGGGCATGCCCGTGTTCGTGTGGACGTGGTTCCGGTTTCGACAGCGCCATGTGCGGCTGGGGCCTTTGAATTTGATGTGGAAGGCCACGCGCCCGGCGGTGCTGATGCTGTTCACGCGCACGCTGGTCTGGACGATCCTGACCAGCTTGTTCAGCCTGGGCGTGGGGGCCATGTGCCTGGCGGGCCTGATGGTGATGCGGGGGCACGTGGGCTGGACGGCCACGCGCGGTCTGGCCGCCTTGTGCCTGCTGGCCGTGTGCGCGGCCGTGCAGCCCTACCTGCAGGCGCGCCTGCAGAACCTGGTGTGGAGCAAGACCGGCAACCGCTATGTGCGCGTCCGCAGCAAGCTGCCGGTCGCGATGTTCGTGCAACTGCAGTGTCGCCATGCCCTGCTGCTGGCCCTGACGCTGGGCCTGTACTGGCCCTGGGCCGCCGTGGCCACGCGGCGCATGCGCACCCATGCGTTGACCATCTGGTCGCGGGTGGATGCCGAGGTCCTCAAAGCCAATTGGCCGCCGCACCGGGCCACCCACAAGGGCGCGCGGGTCGCTAAAATGGCGGGTTCGCCTGCGCGGCCGCGCGGGTGAATTCTTTTGTTTTCCGCTGTCTTTCCCGATCTGGACGCCGCCCATGAACCTGTCTGCACTCTCCGCCCTGTCGCCGTTGGACGGCCGTTATGCCGCCAAAGTGGCCGCGCTGCGCCCCTTGCTGTCCGAGTTCGGCCTGATGCACCGCCGCGTGCAGGTCGAGGTCGAGTGGTTCATCGCCTTGTCCGACGCGGGCCTGCCCGAGTTCTCGCCGCTGACCGAGGCCTCGCGCGGCTACCTGCGCGGGCTGGTCGCGCGGTTCTCGGAGTCCGACGCCCAGGCCATCAAGGACATCGAGAAGACCACCAACCACGATGTGAAAGCCGTCGAGTACTGGCTCAAGCAGCGCTTCGCCAGCCATCCCGAGTTGGAGAAGGCCGGCGAGTTCGTGCACTTCGCCTGCACCTCTGAAGACATCAACAACACGAGCCACGGCCTGATGCTCAAGGCCGCGCGCGAACAGGTGCTGCTGCCCACGATCGACAGCCTGATCGGCACGCTCAGCGGCCTGGCGCACAACCTGGCCGACCTGCCGATGCTCAGCCGCACGCATGGCCAGACGGCATCGCCCACGACCGTGGGCAAGGAAGTCGCCAACGTGGTGGCGCGCCTGGCCAGTGCCCGCGCCCGCATCGCCGATGTCAAGCTGCTGGCCAAGATGAACGGCGCCGTGGGCAACTACAACGCCCACCTGTCGGCCTACCCCGAGACGGACTGGGAAGCCTTCAGCCACAAGGTCATCGAGAACCAACTGGGCCTGACCTTCAACCCTTACACGATCCAGATCGAGCCGCACGACTACATGGCCGAGCTGTTCGATGCCGTGACGCGCACGAACACGATCCTGATCGACTGGTCGCGCGATGTGTGGGGCTACATCAGCCTGGGCTACTTCAAGCAAAAGACCAAGGCGGGCGAGATCGGCTCGAGCACGATGCCGCACAAGGTCAACCCGATCGACTTCGAGAACGCCGAAGGCAACCTGGGCCTGGCCAATGCCGTGCTGACGCACCTGAGCCAGAAGCTGCCCATCAGCCGCTGGCAGCGCGACCTGACCGACTCGACCGTGCTGCGCAACATGGGCGTGGCGCTGGGCTATGCCTTGCTGGCCTACGACAGCCTCGCGCGCGGCCTGGGCAAGCTCGAAGTGAACCCGCAAGCGCTGGCCGACGACCTCGACAGCGCGTGGGAAGTGCTGGCCGAGCCCATCCAGACCGTGATGCGCCGCTATGCCTTGCCCAACCCGTACGAGCGCCTCAAGGAGCTGACGCGCGGCAAGGCGATCACGCGCGAGTCCATCCAGGCGTTCATCCAGACGCTGGAGTTGCCCGATGACGAAAAGGCGCGCCTGATGGCGATGACGCCCGGCAACTACATCGGCAAGGCGGTGGAACTGGCCGAGCGCATCTGATGTCGCGCTGATGCTGGTGGCAGGGCCCGTGCACACGGGATCGGCGGGCCGAATCCGCCACGGGCCGTGTCCCTAACATCGGGCCGGCCTTGTCCCTATGGCTAGGGAGGCGCGCACGGGCCGTGATGCCTAGAGTGATGACTTCTGTTTTTCATCGACCTCCAGGAGTTTCATCATGCGCTTTGACTCACGTTTCGCTCTGTCCCTGTTCACGCTGGCCGTCGGCCTGCTGACCCAATCGGCCGCACACGCCACGAGCCTGAACCAGCCCGTTTCGCCCGCCAATTTCGCCGACACGGCCCTGTCCGGCACGACCGCTGCCGCGCGGCCCGAGCTGGCCGGCACGGTGCTGGAAGACGTGCTCACGCCCTTCAGCTTCAATGGCGTCAGCGGCACGGTGCAGAACCGCGTGGTCAAGGAAAGCGGCACGGGCACGCTCGATTTCTACTGGAAAGTGGACGTGGATGCCGCATCGACCGGCACGGGCGTGGGCGCGTTCCGCCTGATCGATTTCGACGCCAGCAAGTTGACCGATGGCGACTACCGCATCGATGGCCTGGGCAGCGTGGCCCCGACCACGGCGCGCGTGTTCAACGTCGCGTCCTACCCGAACGGCGCCATCAACTTCCTGTTCAACAGCGCCATCACGGCGGGCAGCGAATCGCGTTTCTTCTTCCTGCACACCGATGCGACCTCGTATGCCATGACCGGCCATTACGACATGCTGACGGCGGGCTCGCAGCAGTTGTCTGGCGTGTATGCCACATTCGCGCCGTCGGCTGTGCCAGAGCCTTCGAGCTGGGCTTTGACGCTGGCGGGGATGGCGGCCGTGGGCGTGCTGCTGCGCAAGAGCAAGCGGGCCTGATCGGGCTCGGCAAGGCGTGACGGGGGCGCCGGGGCGCGAGCCGGTAAAATCGAGGGATGAACTTCATCGACCAGCTTGCGCACGCCCAGCGCCAGAACGACTCCTTGCTCTGCGTGGGCCTGGACCCTGAACCCGCCAAGTTCCCTGTGGCCTGGAAGGGTCAGACCGACCGCATCTATGATTTCTGCGCCGCCATCGTGGACGCGACGAAGGACCTGGTCTGCGCTTTCAAGCCGCAGATCGCCTACTTCGCGGCGCACCGCGCGGAAGACCAGCTGGAGCGGCTGATGGCGCACATGCGCCGCGTGGCACCGCAGGTGCCTGTGATCCTCGATGCCAAGCGCGGCGACATCGGCAGCACGGCCGAGCAGTATGCGCGCGAGGCCTTCGACCGCTACCAAGCCGATGCGGTGACGCTGTCGCCGTTCATGGGTTTCGACACGATCGAGCCTTTCCTGCGTTACCCGGGCAAGGGCGTGATCCTGCTGTGCCGCACGTCCAACCCGGGCGGCTCTGACTTGCAGAACCTGCGCCTGGCGGACATGCCGGGGCAGCCGCGCGTGTACGAGCACATCGCGGCGCAGGCCTTCGGCAACTGGAACACCAATGGGCAGATCGGCCTGGTCGTGGGCGCGACCTTTCCGGAAGAGATCGCGCGCGTGCGCGAGCTGGCGCCGACGCTGCCTTTGCTGATCCCTGGTGTGGGGGCGCAAGGCGGGGATGCGGCAGCCACGGTCAAGGCGGGCCTCAAGATGGACGCGAGCGGGGCGATCACGGGCACGATCGTGGTCAACAGTTCGCGTGCGGTCTTGTATGCGAGCAGTGGGGCGGACTTTGCGAGCGCGGCGCGTCAGGCTGCGTTGGCTACCCGGCAAGCTTTGAACGCCGCGCGCTGATTGCTCGCGCAGCGCGAAAGCGCTCGACCGCAGGCACACATAATCGCGCCATGTTCCTCCTGCGCCTGCTGCTCAAGAACGCGTTCAGACACCGCCTGCGCGCCTTGCTGACCATGGTCGGCCTTGTCGTGGCCATCACGGCTTTCGGCCTGCTGCGCACCATCGTCGATGCCTGGTATGCGGGTGTCGACGCCACCTCCAGCACCCGCCTGGTCACACGCAGTTCGATCTCGCTGACTTTTCCCCTGCCGCTCAACTACGCCGAGCGCATCAAGGCCGTCGACGGCGTGAGCGGCATCTCATGGGCCAACTGGTTCGGCGGCGTCTACATCACCGAGCGCAACTTCTTCGCGCAGTTCGCCGTCGACCCCGAAAGCTACCTCGCGCTCTACCCCGAGTTCATCCTGCCCGATGCCCAGCGCACCGCCTTCTTCCGGGACAGACAAGGCTGCGTCGTCGGCCGCAAGCTGGCGCGCAAGTTCGGCTGGAAGCTCGGTGACACCATCTCGCTGCGTGGCACCATCTACCCGGGCACGTGGTCCTTCACCATCCGCGGCATCTACCAAGGCAAGGACGCCAAGACCGACGAACAGCAGATGTTCATCCAATGGAAGCGCCTGGCCGAAAGCCTGCGCGCCCGTGCCGGCAATGGCGGCTCGCAGGCCGACTATGTCGGCGTGTACGTGGTCGGCATCAAGAACCCGGACGAGGCGCCGCTCGTGTCGCAGCGCATCGACGAGCTGTTCAAGAACTCGCTGGCCGAAACCCTCACCGAAACCGAGAAGGCCTTCCAGCTCGGCTTCGTGTCCATGAGCGAGGCCATCCTGATGGCCGTGCAGGCCGTGAGTTTCATCATCATCCTGATCATCATGGCCGTGATGGCCAACACGATGACGATGACCGCGCGCGAGCGGCTGGCCGAGTACGCGACGCTCAAGGTGCTTGGGTTCAAGCCGAGCTTCGTCGTCAAGCTGCTGTTCGGCGAGAGCCTGCTGATCGCCGTGCTGGGCGGCGGCATCGGCATGGCGCTGACCTTCCCGGCCGCGCGCCTCTTCGTCAGCCAGGTGGGCACCTTGTTCCCGATCTTCAATGTGTCGGGCCTGACCGTGGCCCTGCAACTGCTGGCGTGCGTGGTGGTGGGACTGTCCGCCGCGGCCTGGCCCGCCTGGAAGATGTCGCGCATCGACATCGTCCAGGGCCTGAGGCACGTGGCCTGAACCACGTATCTTCGCGGTTATGCTGGCGGCCGCCGATGGCGCCATGAGAGGCAAGATGGCCTCATGTGCCAGCGTCTTGTTTGTTTCGGGAGGATGGATGCTCAAGGTTCAACACGCTTCTTCACGTCTGCCCTTGTGGACCAAGGTGGTCTACACGGCTTTTGTGGCCGTGCTGGTGCCGCACTACTGGACGGCCTACGGCCCCGCCAACTTTCTGTACTTCTGCGACATCGCCTTGCTGATGACCTGCGTGGCGATGTGGACCGAATCGGCCTTGCTGGCATCCGCGTGCGCGGTTGGCATCCTGCTGCCGCAGCTTTTGTGGATGATCGATTTCGTCGGCACCTGGCTGGGCCTGCCCGTGACGGGCATGACGGGCTACATGTTCCAGGACGCGATTCCGCTGTTTGCCCGCTTCCTGTCCTTCTTCCATTTCTGGCTGCCGCTCGTGCTGCTGTGGCTGGTCGTCCGCCTGGGCTATGACCGGCGCGGGCTGTGGCTGTGGTGGGTCGTGGCTTGGGCGGCGATGTGGGTGTCCTACCTGTACCTGCCCAAGCCGCCCGCGCCAGCCGGCAACCCCGGCCTGCCCGTGAACGTGGACTATGTGTTCGGCATCAATGACAAGGGCCCGCAGACCTGGATGCCGCAGCCCGCCTTCTTTGCCTTGATGCTGGTGGCGCTGCCCACCTTGATCTGGGTGCCGACCCATGTCGTGCTGCGCAAGACGATGCCCGACCGCAAATAAGCCAGAGGCCGGCGGCGTGGGCGGCGGGCACAATGAGGCCCATGGCCGCCCTGCGCATCGTTCCCTTCAGCTACATCGCCCGTAACTTGGCCGTGCGCCGGGTGACCACGCTGTTGACGGCTGCGGGCATGGGTCTGGTCGTGTACGTGTTCGCGACCGTGCTGATGATGAGCGAAGGCATCCGCGCGACGCTGGTGGCGACGGGCCAGCGCGACAACGTGATGGTGCTGCGCAAGGGCGCGGGCGCCGAGATCAACTCGGGCATCTCGCGCGGGCAGGCCGCCATCATCGGCAGCCTGGCGCGCATCGCGACCGACGGGCAGGGCAACAAGCTGGTGAGCAAGGAGCCCGTCGTGCTCAACACGCTGCCCAAGCGCGCCAATGGCAAGCCCAGCAATGTCACGGTGCGGGGCACGTCGCCCATCGGCGTGTCGCTGCGGCCGCAAGTGCAGTTGATCAAGGGCCGCATGTTCAGGCCGGGCACGAGCGAGATCGTCACGGGCGGGGCGGTGGCGCGCGGCTTCGCGGGCGCGGGCCTGGGCGAGACGATGCGCTTCGCGGGCCGCGAGTGGCGGGTCGTGGGCGTGTTCGACGCGGGCCGCAGCGGCTTCGATTCCGAGATCTGGGGCGATGCCGACCAGATGATGCAGGCCTTCAGGCGCCAGGCCTATTCGAGCGTCATCTTCAAGCTGACGGACGTGTCGGCGTTCGACCAGGTCAAGGCCGCGCTCGAAGACGACCCGCGCCTCACGCTCGAGGCCAAGCCCGAGCGCGTGTTCTATGCCGAGCAGTCCGAGGCCCTGGCCACGTTCATCCGCATCCTGGGCCTGGCTTTGTCGATCATCTTTTCGATCGGGGCCATCGTGGGCGCGATGATCACGATGTTCGCGTCGGTGGCCTCGCGCGTGGGCGAGATCGGCACCTTGCGGGCGCTGGGTTTTCGGCGCGTGGCCGTGTTGTCGGCGTTCATGAGCGAGTCCCTGCTGTTGTCGCTGGTTGGCGGCATCATGGGCCTGGGGGCGGCGGCTTTGATGCAGACTGTCAACATCTCGACCGTCAATTTCCAGACCTTCGCGGAACTCGCGTTCCGGTTCACGCTCACACCCGGCATCGCGGCCAAATCGATCGGTTTCGCATTGGCCATGGGCATCGTGGGCGGTTTCATCCCGGCCTGGCGCGCGGCACGCATGAACATCATCGATTGCCTGCGTCAGGCCTGACCCCATTTGCAATGGAGACACACTCATGCACTTGTGCACGTATGCGTTCGAAGGGCGCACGCAGATCGGCCTGGTTCAAGGCTCGGGCATCGTCAACCTGAGCCAGGCATTGGCCGGCGAGGTCTCGGGCATCCACCCGATGATTGACCTGATCGCGCGCTGGGCCGACTTGAAGGACCGCGTGGCCGCGCTGGCGGGCGCACCGGCCGATGTGCAACTGGAGCAGGTGCGCTTGCTGGCGCCGGTGCCGCGTCCGGGCAAGGTGCTGGCCATCGGCCTGAACTACCTCGAGCACGTCAACGAGCACATCATCGGCGAGGCGCGCACGGTGCCCGAGCACCCGATCTGGTTCACGAAGCTGGGCAATGCCATCAATGGGCCGTTCGACCCGATCGTGCTGCCGCGCATCTCGGCGATGACCGACTACGAGGCCGAGATGGTCGCCATCATCGGTCAGCGCTGCCGCCACGTGCCGCGCGAGCGCGCCGCCGAAGTGGTGTTCGGCTACTGCGTGGGCAACGACGTGTCCGTGCGCGACATCCAGAAGCGCACATCGCAGTGGATGCTGGGCAAGTCGTTCGACACGCACGCGCCTTTCGGCCCCTGGATCACGACGGCCGACGAAGTGGGCGACCCGCACCAGCTCGACATGCGCTGCCTCGTCAACGGCGAGCAACGCCAAAGCAGCAACACGCGCCTGATGATCCACGACGTGTGGGACCAGATCGCGCAGCTCACGCAGGTGATGACGCTGGAGCCGGGCGACGTGATCTACACGGGCACGTGCAGCGGCGTGGGCGCGGCGTCCAACCCGCCCAGGTTCCTGCGGCATGGCGACACGGTGCGTGTCGAGATCGACGGGCTGGGCGCCATCGTGGCGCGTTGCGAGGACGAAAGCCCCGAAAACCCCGAAGCGCCCGCGTGATCAGGCTGGTGCTTCAGGCGGATCGAGCGACTTGAGCACCGCCTGCACGAAGGCCGTGACCGTGGGCGTGAGCGCGCTCAACTGGTCCGCGCGGCCTTGCTCGATGGCCTGCAGGATCAGCTCGTTGATGCCGCCGACCACGGCCGTGGCCAATTCAGGCGTCATGGGTTGTTTGCCGGGCTCGATGGCGCGGAACACGTCGACCTGCATGATCAGGAAATCGGCGAAGCGCTGGCCCATGCGCCGGCGCAAGGCCAGGCCTTCGGGGCCGATGCTCAAGAGATCGATGTAGAGCCCGCGCACCAGGGCCGGCTGGCTGGCCAGGCTGCTCAGGTAGGTGTGGGTCACATTGCGCAGCTGCGTCACCCAGTCTTCGTCCACGCGGTAGTTGGCGGCGATCAGGGCGAGCGTCTGCTCGCTCAGGCGTTCGCCCAGGGCCAGCAGGCAGGCGTCCTTGCTGGCGAACTGCTCGTAGAAGGTGCGCTTGGACACCCGCGCCTGCGCCACGATGTCGGCGATGGTCAACTCGGCATAGGGCTTGGCGGCCAGGGCCTCGGCCAGGCCGTTGAGCAGGCGCTGGCGGTAGTCGAGGGTTGGGGCGCCAGCGGCTGGTGGGGCGGGGTCCTGGTCCATGGAGGGCGAAACGGTTTGTCGTGCATGGTACTTGACAGTACCAATTCTTGCTGGTTCAATCTCACTCGTTGGTACCGATGGGTACCAAGTTGTGCGCATCACGAGGAGACCCCGATCATGCCGTCAAATACCGCCCTTCGCCGCTGGTCCGTGGGGCTGGCCGCCCTGATGGGCTTTGCCCACGTCCAGGCCCAGACCCCGCCGGCCGCCATCCCGGCGCCCCATGCCAAGCCCGACACCTCCGTGGACGCCACCTTTCCTTGTCAGCAGACCACCTGCAACGCCGACCTGTGGCTGCCGATCCAGCCCGCCGGCGCGCCCAAGCCGCCCGTGATCATCATGGCGCACGGCTTTGGCGCCTTGAAGGAATGGGGCCTGCCCGCCTTCGCCGAGCGCTTCGTGAAGGCGGGCTTCGCCGTCGTGCGCTTCGACTACCGTGGATTCGGCCAGAGCGGCGGGCAGCCACGCCGTGTGGTCGACGGCAAGGAACACGTCAAGGACTGGCTCGCCGCCATCGACGCCGTCAGCAAGCGCCCCGATGTGGACGGGCAGCGCCTGGGCATCTGGGGCACGTCCTACAGCGGTGGGCAGGTGCTGGTGGCCGGGGCCGAGCGCCCGGGCGTGGTCAAGGCGGTGAGCGCGCAGGTGCCCTTTGTCAACGGCTTGTCCAGCAGCTTGAAGTTCCCGCTCAAGTACCAGCTCGTGGCCGGCTGGTACGCCATGCGCGACATGCTGCGCAGCGATTCGGAAAAGCCGCTGTACGTACCCATCGTCGCCAAGGACGCTTTCTCGGCGCTGGTCTGCGACGAGTGCGTCGCGGGCTACATGAGCCTGCATCCGCAGGGCACGGGCGACGAGAACAAGGTGGCCGCGCGCGTCTTCCTGACCCTGCCGTTCTTCTTTCCCGGCCAGCGCGCCGCCGACATCCAGGCGCCCACGCTGATCATCGCCGCCGAGAACGACGGCCTGATCCCCGTCGACAAGGTGCGCGAGGCGGCCAAGAGCCTGCAGCACGGCGAGTACGTCGAGCTCAAGGGCGCGAACCACTTTTCGCCGTACACGGGGCCGCTGTTCGAGCAGGTGGTGGCCAGGCAGACCGCGTTCTTCAAGCAGAACCTGATGCACTGAAGCGAGGGGAGGGCATCGGGTCGGGGCTGGCGCGTCCGGCCTAAGGCGACGTATCATGTCCGGTTGCTTTTGACCTAGGTTTGACCGCGCCGTGTCCCGTTCCGCCCGCCCCGTCGCTGCCGCCGACGCTACCCCGCAGCCGCCCGCCATCCGCCCCCGCTGGGACAACCCGCAGATCCAGATCCGCGGCGCGCGCACCCACAACCTCAAGAACATCGACCTCGATCTGCCGCGCCACCAACTGGTCGTGATCACGGGTCTGTCGGGCTCGGGCAAGTCGAGCCTGGCTTTCGACACCCTGTATGCCGAAGGCCAGCGCCGTTATGTCGAGAGCCTCTCGGCCTACGCGCGCCAGTTCCTGCAGCTGATGGACAAGCCCGATGTCGACGTGATCGAGGGCCTGTCGCCGGCGATCTCCATCGAGCAGAAGGCCACCAGCCACAACCCGCGCTCCACGGTCGGCACGGTCACCGAGATCCACGACTACCTGCGCCTGCTCTATGCGCGCGCCGGCACGCCGTTCTGTCCCGACCACGACCTGCCGCTGCAGGCGCAGAGCGTGAGCCAGATGGTCGACATGGTGCTGGCGTTGCCCGCGGAGACCAAGCTGATGATCCTGGCGCCCGTCGTGCGCGACCGCAAGGGCGAACACGCCGAGCTCTTCGCCGACATGCAGGCGCAAGGCTATGTGCGCTTTCGCATCGATGGCAAGACGGTCGAAGCGGCCGACATCAAGCCCCTGGCCAAGAACGAAAAGCACGACATCGACGTGGTCGTCGACCGGCTCAAGGTCAAGCCCGACATGTCGCAGCGCCTGGCGGAAAGCTTCGAAGCCGCCTTGCGCCTGGCCGACGGCCGCGCCCTCGCGCTCGAGATGGACACGGGCACCGAGCACCTGTGCTCGGCCAAGTTCTCATGCCCGGTGTGCAGCTACTCGCTGGCCGAGCTGGAGCCGCGACCGAGCGGCAGGGCTTCACCTTTCGCTGGAGCTTTCCGGCTACGTACCCGCTCCAGCGAGCGGCTGTCTTTGCAGGGCGGAGCCGCGGTCACGCGCGACTACGAGCTCGCCGCGTTGCCGCCGCTGGCCGATAACCGGCCCGCCGCTGTAGCGCCTGCGCGCGCCGTCGACGTCTCTGCGAGCGACAGCGCGACGCGCGCGACGCCTGCCGAGCTCTTGACGCGCGCCCGCGCCGCTCGTGCCAGCGAGCGCTTCGCCGAAGCCGCGCACGTTTATCGTCAGCTGATGCAGGCATTTCCGCACAGCGCCGAGGCGCGCGTGTCGTTGGTGTCGCTCGGTGAAATGTCGCTCTCCGAGCTGAACGACGCGCGCGCTCGGCGCTGGGGTCGTTCGATGCCTACCTGAAGCAGGGCGGCGGCCTCACGCAGGAGGCACGCTATGGGCGCATTCGGGCGCTGGGGCGGCTCGGTCGCAAGGCTCAAGAGCGCGCGGCGATCGAGAGCTTTCTCACCGATTACCCGCAGAGTGTGCAGGCGGCGAGTCTGCGCGGCAAGCTCGAGAGCCGCTGATGCGCGCACACTGGTGCGTCGGCGTCCTCGTCTTGGGGTGCTCGGGCTCGCCCGACATCGTGGCGCGAGCGCACGACGACTTCGACCCCAATCACCCGCCGGTCACGCTCGCGCTCAGCGGTGACCTGCTGGTGCACGATCCGAGCGTGATCGAAGCGGCGGGCGTGAGCTACTTGTTCTCGAGCGGTGATGGCATCGTCAGCAAGACCTCGACCGACTTCTTGGCGTGGCAGGCGGCACCGCGCGTTTTCACTGAGAACCCCAGCTGGATCGCCGAAAAGGTGCCCGGCGCGAGCGCGCTGTGGTCGCCCGACATCGCCTACTTCGACGGCTCGTTCCACATTTATTATGCGGCTTCGACCTTCGGCAGCGCCCGCTCGTGCATTGGCCACGCCACTAGCGCGAAGCTCGGCGCCGAAGCCAGCTGGGTCAATCGCGGCGCCGTGGTCTGCTCCAACGTCGGCGATGTAGTCGAGCCCTTCAACGCAATCGATCCCGACGTGTTCCTCGATCACGACGGCGCACCGTATCTGGCGTTCGGCAGCTTCGACAGCGGGCTCAAACTGGTGGCGCTCGATCCGACCGGCTCGACGACATCAGGGAGCTGCTCCCAATCGCTTCCCGCGAAGGCAACGGCAACGCCATTCAAGCTTCGGCGCTGGTCGAGCGCGGCGGCTACTACTACTTGTTCTCGTCGTTCGATCTGTGCTGCGACGGCGCCAACAGCACGCACCGCTTGATGGTCGGCCGCGCGACGGCACTGGCGGGCCCCTATGTCGATCGCAGCGGCAAGGCGCTGCTCGAGGCAGGCGGCAGCGAAGTGCTCGTCAGCGGTGAGCGCTGGCGCGGCCCGGGCAGCAACGCCGTCGTTTACCGGCGCGGCAAGGCCTACAACGTCTACCATGCGTACGACGCCGACGACGCCGGCGCCGCCACGCTGCGCATCGCGGAACTTGCCTGGGACGAAGCAGGCTGGCCCGTCTCCGGCGGCCCCTAAACCGCCGCGATTCGCGGAGGCGCGCGCTCTGTGCTAACCGGGGCGCGTGATCCGCCTCGATTCGGTTACCAAGCAACACGGTCGCCAGGTTCTGTTCCTGGAGGCGTCGTGCGCGCTGTTCCGCGGCGAGAAGGTCGGCCTGGTGGGGCCCAACGGCGCCGGCAAGTCGACCATCTTCCGCCTGATCGTGAAGGAAGAGACGCCCGACGGCGGTCAGGTGGCGGTCGATCGCGGCACCAGCATCGGCTACTTCAGCCAGGACGTCGGCGACATGAAGGGCATGAGCGTGCGTGGCCGCGACGCTGGCCGGGCGCGGGCGCTGTGGCCGAGGCGGGCGAGCGCTTGAAGACGCTCGAGCACGCGCTGGCCGATCCGGCGCTGCGCCGACGAGCTGGAGCAGCTTGGTGAGCGACTTCGGCGAGGCTGCAGGCGCGCTTCGAAGAGCTGGGCGGCTACGCGCTCGACGCGCGCGCACGTGAAATTCTGGCCGGCCTCGGGCTTCAGCAAGAGATGATCGAAGGCGACGTGGGCGCGCTGTCCGGCGGTTGGAAGATGCGCGTGGCGCTGGCCCGCATTCTGTTGATGAAGCCGGACGTGCATGCTGCTCGACGAGCCGACGAACCACCTCGACATCGAGTCGATCCTCTGGCTCGAAAAATTCCTGCAGGGCTTCGACGGCGCGCTGATGATGACGTCCCACGATCGCGAATTCATGAACCGCATCGTGAACAAGATCGTCGAGATTGACGGCGGTGAGCTGACCTCTTCAGCGGCGACTACGAATTTTACATGACGCCAGCGCGCGCAGCTCGACGCCCAGGCGCGAAGCGAATTTCTGCGCCAAAAGGCCATGCTGGCCAAGGAAGAAGCGTTCATCGCCCGCTTCAAGGCGCGCGCCAGCCACGCCGCGCAGGTGCAGTCGCGCGTGAAGAAGCTCGAAAAGATCGAGCGCGTGGAGCCGCCCAAGCAACGCCAAAAGTTGCGCTTCGATTTCCCCGAGGCGCCGCGTTCGGGCGAAGACGTGGTGAAGTTCGACGGCGTGGGCAAGGCCTACGGCAAGCGCGTCATCTACCAAGATTTCGACTGGCTGGTGCGCCGCAAAGAGCGCTGGTGCGTGATGGGCGTGAACGGCGCCGGCAAGTCGACGTTGCTGCAAGCTTGCTCGCCGGCACCATCGCCCGATCAGGGCGCGTGAACGTGGGGGCAGCGTGCAAGCTCGGCTACTTCGCGCAGCACTCGATGGAGATCTTGAACGCGGACAACACCGTGTGGGAGACGCTGAAGCACGCAATTTCCGCTGGCTTCGATCGGCTCGCTTGGCAAGCTGGTCGGTGTGTTCGGCTTTCAGCGGCGACGACATCGAGAAGGCGCTGCCGCTTCCTCTCCGGCGGCGAGAAGGCGCGCCTGGTGCTCGCGCTGATGCTGTACGATCCGCCAAACTTCTTGGTGCTCGACGAGCCGACCAACCACCTCGATCTCGACACCAAGCAGATGCTGGTCGAGGCGCTCGCCAACTACGAAGGCACCATGCTCTTCGTCTCGCACGATCGTCACTTCTTGAAGCAACTCTCGAACCGCGTGCTCGAAGTCAACCAGGACGGCGTGCGCCTGTACGGCGGCGGCTACGGCGAGTACGTGCAGGAGACCGGGCAAGAAGCGCCCGGCGTCAGGAGCTAGCCGCTCACAAGCCGCTGCGCACACGCAGGCGTGAGTCTTTGGTGGCCTCGCCTGGCTCCGCCGCCGACTCGGCCGCGGGCGCTGGCTCGACGCCGCGCCCGCCTCGCCGCAACAAGCCGATCGTCATCTTGGCTTCGTGCCCGTCGACCACCACGCGTCGAGGCACGTAGCCCTTACGCGCGACCTCGAACACCATGCGCTTGCCCGGCGGCACGTCGATCACGAACGGCGGCCCTGGCTGTGCAACGCCTGCCACGACGACCTGCGCGTCGAACGGCACCACCTCAATCTCGACTGCCGTGGACGAGCGCGGAACCTCGCTGGCTGGCGCGGGCGGCGGACTCGGCTCGGGCGCAGCGGCTGCAGCCGCTTCAACGGGCGCAGGCGCCGCCGGTGCGGGCGGCTCCGGAGACGCGTTCAGCGCTGCCGAAGCGATGTTTTCGCTGGCTGCTTGGGATGCTTGTGGGAGTTCCGCGGCGTCCGGCGTGGGCTTGCGAACCGCGATGTAGGCGCCGAGCAAAGCGCCCACCACCACGACAGCGGCGCGCCGCGCGGTGCCGTGGCGCAGCACCATCGAGCGCGCCACGCTGCCCTCGGGTACAGGCGTCGAGGCACTGCCGTGAGGATCGCCGGCACGCGAAGCGCCGCCTGACGACGACAACGCCACCGGCGCTTCGGTCGCGCCTCGCGCTTGGAGGCGCAGCGGCGTATCGATTCCTGTACCTTCGCGAGTATGCTTCCGCGCTTGCGCTGGCTTCAGGAGCCGGCGGCACCATCTCGGGGAAAGCCTGAAGCCGTGGCCGGCGGACGCAGGTCACGCGCCGACAACGACGGTTCGGGAGGCAACGGCGTGTCCGAGTCGAGCGACTGCGGATAGCCTCGCTCGTCCCACCAGCGGTCGGGGCGATCGCCTTCGCCCGAATAGACCACCACCATGGGGGGCGCGGCGGGCTCGCAGGCGTGTTGCTGGGACGCCAATCGGCGCGCGCAGGGCGAATGCTCGAGCGCCTACGCGGCCGCTCGCGCGTCGAGTCAGGCGCCGTTGGAATGCTCCCTTCGGACCCTGCTTCCGCCGCGTCCGAGCCCTACTCGACTGGCTCGGAGGCCGTTGACGTGTCCGCTGCCTGCGAATCGACACACCGACGCTGCGAGGTCGCCGCAGGCTCGGCCTCGGGCGCGCTCTGGCCACTCGGAATCGTCGATTGGGTCAGGATCGGACATATCGCTCGGCAGGACCAAAGCCTCCCTCGGATGCCCGTATTGCATCAAGTGGTTCGGTAGCGTCCGCGCAACACACGCGAATGCTCGGCGGATTTCTCAACGTGGCGCGAACGTCGGGACGAAACCCGACACCCATTGGCGTTAGGGACTGGCTTGACGGCGGCGTTGCTCCCAGCAGCGTGGGCAATACCACTGCGGCAGCTTTTTCCCGTCGGGCCCAACACTCAGCACCTATTCGCCACGAATGTTTGACGCTGATCAGCGTGTAGCTCGTGGAGGCTTCGGGCGAGA
>JASGJC010000051.1:0-19901 GCA_049840915.1 Aquabacterium sp. | reverse complement strand
AAGGCCATCTGCGTGTAGTAGCGGACCAGGTCGGAGTTGACCACGCCGGCGACGCTGCCCATCGACACGGTGGACAGGTCGGCGTTGCCGTAGCCCATGATCTCGTCACCGTTGAAGAACAGCATGTTGGGCTTCTTGGCTGTGATTTCGCGCATCAGGCGCGACCAGGCCTTGCTGTTCTGCAGCCATTGGTAGTCTTGCGCGCTCATGGGCTTTTGCGTGCTGTCGACCTTGCTCGGGTCCTGGCGCGAGTCGCCGACGGTCGAGAAGGACAGCACGACGGCGTCGGTCTGCGCATGGGCCGCGTTGGCCAGGACGATGGCCGCGACGGCGGCGCACACGGAAGTGAGCTTGGTGAGTGTGTTCATGATGTGGGGGAGTGGTGGGTACTTAGAGCGGCGCACAGCATGCCGATGCTTTGTGACGGTTGCATGGCGTTGCGTGAGCGCTTTGGCCGTGGTCAATGGCTCTGCGCCGTGCGCATCAGCAGCTTGACGGGCGGCGGCACGTAGCCATCGGTGAGCGTGCCCAGGAAGGCCTGCAGGTCCTTGATGTCGCGCTCGTTCAGGCGCGGCTGGTTGCCGGGCAAGGGCTTGAACGGCGCTTCCTGGTTGACGTTGCCGTGGTAGGCCGATGGCAGGTCGTCGTAGCGCATGACGCGGCCCTTGGCGTCGCGGCCGTACCAGCGTTCGGGCTGCGTGTCGCGCGTGGCGTAGAAGTCCAGCACCTGCCTGAGCGAGTGGAACACGCCGTTGTGGAAGAAGGACTTGCGCAGCGCCACATTGCGCAGCGTGGGCGTGCGGAACAGGCCGCAGTACTCGGGGTGGTCGCTCAGGTCCTTGCGCATCGGGCCGCACAGGCCCATGTCGAAGAAGGCCGGATCGCGGTTGGCCGGGATGGCGCGGTTGCGCGGCACGCCGATGGCCGTGAACTCGAAATCCGTGAAGCGCGGGAAGGGCACCGCGGCCGAGATGCCGACGATCGGGTGGCAGCTCGCGCAGTTGCCCTTGTTGACATTGGTGAACAGCTGCACGCCGCGCTTTTCAGATGCCGTCAATTGCACGCGGCCTTTCAGGTAGGCGTCGTACTTGCTGGTGAACGGGTGGAAGTCGTCCTGCGATTGCTCGAAGAACTCGATGGCGCTCGTCAGCCAGCTGATCGCGCCTTCCTCGTTGTCGAGGATGTGCGTGCCGGGCGGGCTCAGCAGCGCGTCGAACTCGGCCGCGTAGGGCGCCTTGCGCAAACGGGCGACGACCTCGCTCAGGTCCTTGTTGGCCATCTCTTTCGGGTCGAGCAAGGGCATCAGCGCCTGCTCGCGCGCGAGGTTGACGCGGCCATCCCAGGTGCGCCCGCCAGCCGGGCCGGGCGGCGCGCCGCTCTTGTCGACGAGGTCGACGTGCTTTTCTTCGAAGGCGAACGGGCCGTGCAGATAAGCCAGCGCGGGCGTGTTGCGAAACCCCATGTTCTTCAACCTGGGGCCGCCCAGTTGAACCGACAGCGCATTGGCCGGCCCATAGGCGTTGGACGGGCTGTGGCAGCTCGCGCAGGCCTGCTTGCCCGACGCCGACAGGCCCGGGTCGAAGAAGATCTTGCGGCCCAGCTCGGTCAGCTTGTCGAGGGGCGGCATGTCGCCCGTGGCGCCCGTCGTGTACTTGCCCGTGAGCGCGGGCGGCGGCTCTTCGCCGCAGGCGATCAGGAGGCGCTCCAGCCAACTGCCGGGCTGAGTGGATTGCGCCTGCGCGAGGCCGGCCAAGGCCAGACCGAGCGCGAGAACCGCATGGCGGAGAAGGGATGAGAACTGCTTGAGCATGCTGCGGACCAGACAAAGTCGCTGCGCAGCCTACCGGCCTCATGTGCCAGCTTCATGACAACACAGTGGCGAGGCACCATGCAAAACGGCCCCTCCGTGGACCAGAGGGGCCGTTGCCTGAAACCAGTCTGTCCAAAACAGATCAATGGCGGAAGTGGCGCGTGCCCGTGAAGACCATCGCGATGCCGCGCTCGTCGGCGGCGGCGATCACCTCGTCGTCGCGCATCGAGCCACCCGGGTGGATGACGCAGGTCGCGCCCGCGTCGACCACCACGTCCAGCCCGTCGCGGAACGGGAAGAACGCGTCCGACGCCACGGCCGTGCCCTGCAGCGTCAGGCCGGCGTGACCCGCCTTGATCGAGGCGATGCGTGCCGAGTCCAGGCGGCTCATCTGGCCGGCGCCCACGCCCATGGTCATGCCGTCCTTGCAGAACACGATGGCGTTGCTCTTGACGAAGCGGGCCACCGTCCAGGCGAACAGCATGTCCTGCATCTGCTGCGCGGTGGGTTGCAGCTTGGAGACGACCTTGACCTCGCCCACGATGTCCACGTTGTCGCTCGACTGCAGCAGCATGCCGCCGCCCACGCGCTTGAAGTCCAGCGTGTTCGAGAGCTTGCTGATGGGTACTTCGAGCAGACGCACGTTTTGCTTGCCGGCATAGGCCGTGCGGGCCGCGGGCGTGAAGGCCGGCGCGATCGCCACCTCGACGAACTGCTTGTTCGCGTTGATGGCCTCGACCACATCGGCGTCGACGGGGCGGTTGAAGGCCATGATGCCGCCGAACGCGCTGGTCGGGTCCGTCTTCAAGGCCTTCTGATATGCCTCCAGCGGTGTCGCGCCCACGGCCACGCCGCAAGGGTTGGCGTGCTTGACGATCACGCAGGCGCACTGCTCGAAGGCCTTGACGCATTCCCAGGCCGCATCGGCATCGGCGATGTTGTTGAAGCTCAACTCCTTGCCCTGGATCTGCGTCCACTGCGACAGCGTGCCTTCCACAGGCTGGGCTTCGCGGTAGAACGCGGCGCTCTGATGCGGGTTCTCGCCATAGCGCATGCCCTGCACCTTGTTCAACTGCACGTTGAACACGTCGGGGTACTCGGCGCGCACAGGCACGGCTTCGGTCTTGAGCTCGCTGCCGGCTTCGAGCGCGGTCAGGTAGTTGGTGATCATGCCGTCATAGGCCGCCGTGTGCGCGAACACCTTCTTGGCCAGCATGAACTTGGTCGAGCGCGTCAGGCCCTCGCCCTTCAGCTCGGACAGCACCTGCGTGTAGTCGACCGGGTCGATGATCACGGCCACGTCCTGCCAGTTCTTGGCGGCGGCGCGCAGCATGGTCGGGCCGCCGATGTCGATGTTCTCGATGGCGTTCTCGAGCGTGCAATCGGCCTTGGCCGTGGCCTGCGCGAACGGGTACAGGTTCACGACCAGGATGTCGATCGTGTCGATGCCGTGCTCTTTCAAGGCGGCCATGTGCTCGGGCAGGTCGCGGCGGGCCAGCAGGCCGCCGTGCACGCGCGGGTGCAGGGTCTTGACGCGGCCGTCCAGCATCTCCGGAAAGCCCGTCACTTCGGACACTTCGGTCACGGGCAGGCCCTTGTCGGCCAGCAGCTTGGCCGTGCCGCCCGTGGACAGCAGCTTCACGCCTTGCGCATGCAGGGCCTGGGCGAATTCAACGATGCCGGTCTTGTCGGACACGGACAGCAGGGCGGTCAAGGCAGTCGAGGCCATATGGGTCTTCCTATAAAAATCACTTGATGAGCTTGTGCTCGAGCAGCTTGCGGCGCAGCGTGTTGCGGTTGATGCCCAGCCAGTCGGCCGCCTTGGACTGGTTGCCCTCGGCGCGCTGCATCACCACTTCGAGCATCGGGCGCTCGACGGCATTGACGACCATGTCGTACACGGCATGCGGCTCGGCGCCACGCAGGTCGTGGAAGTAGCCTTCCAGGTTGTCGCGGATGCAGTCTTGGATGTTCTTCTTGCTCATAATGCTTGTCAGTTCGCATGGCAGAGGGCCGAGGGCGCCTGCGCAGCGTCGTCGTCATCGACCGGGTCCGAGGCCACGTCCGGCAGGCGGTCATGGCTCAGGCTGAGTTCATCAAAGAAATCGCTCAGGGCCTGGATCTGGCTGTCGCACGTGTCCAGGGTGTTCATGCGGGCCCGGAAGGCTTCGCCGCCCGGCAGGGCGCGCACGGCCCAGCCGATGTGCTTGCGCGCGGTGCGCACGCCGGCGAACTCGCCATACAGGCCGTAGTGCTCGTGCAGGTGCTCGACCAGCCACTGCCGGGCCTGCTGCGTCAAAGGCTGCGCGCGGTGCGTGCCGGTGGCCAGGTAGTGCGCGATGTCGCCGAACACCCAGGGCCGGCCTTGCGCGGCCCGCCCGACCATGATGGCGTCGGCGCCCGTCTGGCGCAGCACGGCCTCGGCCTTCTCGGGCGTCGTGATGTCGCCATTGGCCACGACCGGCACGCGCACGGCGGCTTTCACGGCGGCGATGGTGTCGTACTCGGCCTGGCCCTTGTAGCCCTGCTCGCGCGTGCGGCCGTGCACGGTCAGCATCGCGATGCCGGCCTGCTCGGCGGCGCGGGCGATGCGCTCGGCGTTCTTGTTCTGCGCGCTCCAGCCGGTGCGCATCTTGAGCGTCACGGGCACGCCGTGCGGCGCGCAGGCGGCCACGACCGCTTCCACGATGGCCAGGGCGAGTTTTTCGTCCTGCATCAGCGCCGAGCCCGCCCACTTGTTGCAGACCTTCTTGGCCGGGCAGCCCATGTTGATGTCGATGATCTGGGCGCCGCGGTCGACGTTGTAGGCGGCGGCCTCGGCCATCATGGCCGCGTCCGTGCCGGCGATCTGCACGGCGATCGGCGCCACTTCGCCTTCGTGGTTGGCGCGCCGCGAGGTCTTGAGCGTGTGCCACAGGTCCTTGCGCGAGGTCACCATCTCGCTGACCGCGTAGCCCGCGCCCAGGCGCTTGCACAGCTGCCGAAAGGGCCGGTCCGTCACGCCCGCCATCGGCGCCACGAACAGCCGGTTGGGCAGCTCGACGGCGCCGACCATCAGCGTGCTGGCGGTAGGGAAGGGGGTGGGCATGGTGGCGGATGCGGCGGGAAAAGACACCACAGCCCCGAGCGCGGCGACCAACAGGGCGGCGATCAGGGCTGCTTAAAAAGGAGGCAGAGTATAGCGCCGTGGCGGCGAGGCAACGCCTCTTTTCGTCAAATTTTCGAGGGCCCGTGGGTGGCCGTGTCACCCGTCACGCAAACCGGCCGTTTCTTGGCAGATTGGTAAAAACCATGCACCACTCATTCGAGGGGGGTGCAACAATTGCAAGGCAACTGTAAACGTAAGCATTTCTTTCAACCGGCGGATCCCGCTCTGCCATCACCCCTCGAAAATCCATGCAAAACACTGCAAAGACAACGATCGCGCGTCTGGCTCTGGCGCCTCTGGTGCTCGGCCTGGCTGCGACGGCAGCCATGGCACAGACGTATACCCTCAAGGTGGGCGGCGCGTCGATCGATCCCCGCGCAACCAGCGGCGCGGTTCAGGGCACGATTCCCATTCACAGTCCTTTAACGGGCTCGTATTTGGGCAATGCGAGCACCAATGACGGTGTGTTTTTCGAAGTGCAACGCAAATCCACGTTGATTTTCAGCATCGAACGGGCTTTCGATACCAACTGGAGCGCCGAGTTGGTGTTGGGCGTCCCACCTACGCACGACGTCAAACTGCGCTCTTCGACGCCTTCTGTGACGGCACCCGGACCGCTAGCGGCCGCTGTGCCATTGGTCAAGCAGCACTTGCAGGCCGCAGATGGTGAGGTCGTCGCCAAAGTCCGCGAAATCGCGCCGACAGCTTTCATCAATTACAAGTTCCTGGACGCTTCATCGGCGTTCCGTCCTTATGTTGGTGTGGGTATCAACTACACCAACTTCAAGGTTACGTCCACAGACCTCGGCAATGCCATCTATAGTGACGGCCCCGTGCGCATCAGCTCAACGGATTCGATTGGCCTGGCTTTCCATATTGGCGCCGACTACAAGTTCGACAAACACTGGTTGCTCAATGCTTCCTGGTCGACCGCCGGTGTCAAGAACAACATCACCATCCGCACTGACCACAGCGAGCAGACAGCCTCTTACCGCTTCCACCCATCCGTGTTCTCGGTCATGGTGGGCTACCAGTTCTGATCGGCTGATCTCCGGATCGCTGGCCAGGCAGGTCTCTGCCTGAATGGGCACCACGTCAAACGTGGTGCCCGTTTTACTTCATGCCGCGTGATCCAAAAACGCGGCGTCGTAAAACCCAGGTATCAACCCCGGCGCGCACGGCGGCCTGTCAGGCCCAGCACAGCCAAGCCCACCAAGGCGATGGCATACGACTCAGGCTCCGGCACCGCCCCGATGCTGCCCGGAGAGCCGATCTCCGCGCCATTGGCCGACACGAAGGCGCCGTTGACGCCGGCCGTGCTCACCTGCGAGATCGTCACGTTGTTCAGGCCCGCAGCGTTGTCGAACGTGCGGTTGGCGGCGGACGAGACGCCGAAGTCCACGCGGGTGATCAGGGCGCCGCTGGCATCGAAGATGTTCACGGCGTCAGCGGTGGTGCTCAGGCCCACGCCCGAGCCGCCGTAGTTGCCCAGCACCAGGCTGGCCGGGGCATTGGCGCCGAACCAGGCCGACTTGAACGCGGCGTTGATCGTGGCGTCGGTCGAGCCGTTGGCCGTGCCTTCCAGGAAGACCACCGACTGGCCGGCGGCGATCGAGGTCACGCCACGCAGCGCGACGGCCTGGCTGAAGGCGTTGGAGTTGTCGTCCATCTTCCAGCCCGTGATGTTGACGGCCGTGCTGCCCGTGTTGGTCAGCTCGAACCAGTCGGCGGCATAGGTGTTGTTGCCGCTGCCGAAGGCCGAGACTTCCGAAATGATGATGCTCGCCTGCGCCGAGGCAAGCAAAGACAGCGTGAGGGCGGCGGCCGAAGCGACGCCGCGGATGCTGAACAGTGTCATGTTGAACCTGCTACTTCTCTGGGTGATGGATGGCGCATCTTGAGGGCCTCGTATGAAAGTTTGACCAGACCATCGCGGCATGGCGTGTAGTCCATTCAGCCGGTGAGCGCGCATGCCACCGGATGCCCCGTCGCCAGTGTGCCCATCGGTGCTTCAACGAACTGTCACAACAGCAGGTCATGCTGCCGCGCTGTTTTGTAAAGTATTGTTGGAGCATTCAATGACGTTCGCCCTTCGCCCCCTGGCCGCCCGATTGGCCGGCCTGTTCTTGTTGACCTCGGCCGTCGGTTCGGCCCACGCGGCATTCGACCTCGTCGGCATCGGCACCATCAGCGGCACGACCGATCTGTCGGGCCTGACCGGCACGCTCGAGAACGGCAACCCCGCCAACATCCTCGGCGGCATCGGATCGGGGCTGGCCTGGGCGGGTGGCAGCACCTTCCTGGCACTGCCCGATCGCGGCCCCAACGCCACGGCCTACAGCGGCGGCGCGGCGGTCGACAACACCACGTCGTACATCGCGCGCTTCAACACGATCGACATGGGCGTCACGTCGACGCCTTCCACGCTGCCCAACGGCAGCAGCGCGCCCTACACGGTGACGCCGACGCTGCAAAGCACGACGCTGCTGTGGAGCAGCACGCCGCTGAACTACGGCACGACGGCCGGCTTGCCCAGCGCCGTGCCCAGCATCAACACGACCGGCAAGTACTACTTCACCGGCCGCTCCGACGGCTTCGCGCCCGGCCTGTCGAGCAACCCCAACAACGCCCGCCTGGACCCCGAGTCCATCCGCGTCTCGAAGGATGGCAAGAGCGTGTACATCTCCGACGAGTACGGCCCTTACGTCTACCAGTTCAATCGCGCCACCGGCGAGCGCACACGCACCTTCACGCTGCCCAATGACTTCGCCGTGCCCAACCAGTACGCCGTGGGCGGCAAGGTCGGCCAGGCCGGCACCGAGATCGGCGGCAACACCACCGGCCGCGTGGCCAACAAGGGCATGGAAGGCCTGGCCATCAGCCCCGATGGCACCAAGCTGTACGGCATCATGCAAAGCGCGTTGCTGCAAGACGGCGGCGACACGGCCGCGGGCAAGACCAACCGCATCGTGCAGATCGACATCGCCTCCGGCGAGACCAAAGAGTTCGCCATCGGCAACACGATCAACGGCGTGCAGCTGAACAACAGCGAGCTGGTCTCGATCAACGACAACACGCTGGCCTTCCTGCCGCGCGATGGCAAGGGCCTGGGCGATGGCAGCGCCGCCAAGAACAAGTTCGTCGTGGCCATCGACCTGAGCAAGGCCACGGCCGCCAACGACATCACCGGCATGTCGGCCAACGCTGGCACGGGCCTGTTCGATGGCAAGCAGTTGCTGGACACGGTCGTGCTGTTCGACATCGTGGCCAAGCTCACGGCGGCCGGCATTCCGGCCACGCAGATCCCGTCCAAGCTCGAAGGGATGGCGTTCGGTGAGGACGTGCTGGGCGCCGATGGCACCCTGTACCACACGCTCTTCATCGGCAACGACAACGATTTCGTGCCGGGCACATCGGGTGACAACAAGGACTACATGTTCCGCTTCACCGATGCCGATCTGGCGGCCAAGGGCATCACGGGCGGCCTGACCGCCCAATCGATCGCCGCCGTGCCCGAGCCCGAAACCTATGCCCTGGTGCTCACGGCCCTAGGCGCCATCGGCTTGACCGGCCGCCGTCGTCGCGCTTGACGCGTGCGGTGCGCCGCGTGGCTGGGCTTGCTGCCCGGCCCGCAGCGCGCTGGGCGACATGCCGTGCCAGCCACGGCAGGCGCGCGCGAAATTGGTGAGGGCGCTGTAGCCCAGCCGGCTGGCCACTTGCGCGATGCTCAGCCGCGCATCCTTGAGCAAGGTGAGGCTGTCGCGCCGCTGGGCTTCGCTCAGCAGCATGCGGTAGCTGCTGCCGTGCCCGCTCAACTGCCGCGTCAGCGTGCGCGGCGACACGCACAGCTTCGCGGCGATCTGCGCCATCGACAGATAGCCCTGTGGCGACAGCACCAGCAAGGCGCGCACATCGCGCACGATCGCTTCGCCAGGCGCCTTTGACATCAGCGACAGTTCCTGCGCGCAGGCCCGCTCGGCGAGCTTGGCCGAGACCGTGTCCGCCGTCCTGATCGGTTGATCGAGGTAGCGCAGCGGCACGCGGATTTCATTGAAGGGCGCGTCGAACTGGCAGCGCGGCAGACGGCGCGCATACCGGCCGTGATACGGCGGCTCGGGAAAGTCGAAGCGCAGCACGATGTGTTCGTGGTGATCGGGCATGAGCTGGCGCAGGATCGTGCAGCAGCTGATGATCAATTGCTGCGCCGAGAACAAGGCCAGGTCGTTGCGCGGCACGCTCTCGAGCGCGCGCATGCAGGCCACGCCGTCGGCCTGCGTGAAGTGCACGTCCCAGGCGGCCAGGCGCAGGACCGAGCCGAAGCGCTCGGCGAAGTCGAGCACATGGCGCAGGCTGGGCTGGCTCATCAGGCCGTAGCCGACGATGCCGTGCGTGGTCAGCGTCGAGCGCAGGCCGAACTCATAGGCCAGCGCGGGCTCGCCCGTCGCCTGCAGGGCGCGGCGGCACAGCTCGGCGTAGTCGGGCCTCAGGCTGACGCGGCCATCCGGATCGGCCAGGAGGCTGGCGGGCATGCGCAGGCCGTGCAGCAGGCGCTCGGCGGGCACGCCATGCGCGGCGGCCAGGTCCAGCATCAGCAAGACATAGCTGATGGGCACGGTGGGCGTGGCGTGGGGGCGGGGGTTCATCGTTTCGAAAATAACACGCGCCGTTCAGTGCTGCGATTCGGGCGGTACCCACGAAACCCCAAGAAAACCCCATGAAGCACACCCGCATCGGCGGCGTGCCGCCGGCACCTTGGCGCGAACTGAGCCATGAATGGCCATTGCTGATCACCAGTCGCTGCCCGTGCCTCGAACAATCCTGGTCAGCCAACCCCGCGTGGGTGTTCAACCAGAAAGGACCAACGATGTATTGCAACGCACGTGTCAAGACGACGGCATGGCGGCCGCTGCGGTGGCCCGCCATCGGGTTGTGCGCGCTGTCGGCATCGATGTCGGTGTCGGCGCAGCAGCACTACACCGTGCGCGAGCTCAGGCTGCCCGTGGGCCTGGCCGGCACCTGCGAGCTGGCCTGGCAGGGCGATGCGCCCCTGGACGAAGACGGCAATGTGTACGGCTGGTGTCCCATGTGGACAGGCGGCATCTATTTCGTCTACGGCCTGCCGATTCCCGACGGGCGCGGCAAGACCGTGACCTGGAAGGCCGACGGCACGCGCGTGCTCAGCAGCTACCCCGCGTCGGCCTCGGCCTGGCGCGCCTACGGACGCGACGCATCCGGTCGCCTCTACGCCGACCTCGTGGCCACGCCGGTACGCAGCTTCAACGCGCTCAAGCAACTGGGCACCTACACGTACAACGGCAGCACGTGGGCCAAGTGGACACCGCCCAGCCCCCTGACCGGCAACTGGCAAATCGCGCAGCTGAGCCGCTCCGGCATGATGCTGCTGGCGGCGCAGGACGCGGCACAAGCGGGGGCGCTGGCCGTGGTCAAGGGCACGGCCGTGACACGCCTGCCGCTGGCGCCCACGCAGCTGCAAGGCGACGTGCTGGGCGCCAGGCGCATGACGCCCAATGGCCATGTGCTCGTCCAGACCCACGCGGCGGGCACGCCGGCAACGCCGGCCGCGCCGCGCTGGTTCTGGTGGAACGGCGTGCAATGGCAGGAGCGCAACATCGGCGGCCTGGCGAAGCGGGGCATGGGCGGCACGGGTGACCCGGGCGTGGCCGTGCTCGACATCAACGCCAACGACGAGGCCCTGATCACGACCGACCAGACGCCGGACATCGTCGCCGACACGGTGCCCTACACCTACAGCCGCTGGCAGATCGCCGCCGACACCGTGCAGACCTTGCCGACCTGGCTGGGCTATGGCCCCTCGGGCAGCCTCAATGACGCGGGCGATGTGGTGGGCGAGAACCTGCCTGCGGGCACGCCGCTGTCAGCGTCTTTCGGGCCGCGGCGGGCCACGATCTGGAAGGGCGGGCAGGCCATCGACTTCAACACCGTGACGACCTTGCCCAGCGGCCTGGTGCTGCGCCAGGCCATCGCCGTCAACAACAAGGGGCAGATACTGGTCAGCACGGACGGCTCGACCAGCGGCTGGTCGTGGGCCGTGCTGACACCCCAGTGAGGCCGACGTGAAACAGGTCATGACGCGCGGCCCATTCATGTCTGGCACGATCCCCGCACAATGCGTGCATGGAAAACGAATTGCTGGCGGGCGTCGCCGGGATCCTGCACTGGCTGGCGATACCGCAGGTGGGGCTGGGCGCGGTCTTCGTGATCGCCTTCGTGTCGGCCACGCTGCTGCCGCTGGGCTCCGAGCCCGCCGTGTTCGGCCTGGTCAGGCTGCAGCCCGATCTGTTCTGGCCGGCCGTCCTCGTGGCGACGGCGGGCAACACACTGGGTGGCGCGCTGACCTGGTGGATGGGGCACGCCGCGCACGTGGCCGCGCAACGCGTGCACCACGCCAGGCATCCCGACGAAGTGCCTTTGCCCGAGGCGCACGACAAGCCGAGCGCCCACCGCGCCTTGAACCTGTTGCGACGCCATGGCGCGGCAGCGTGCCTGCTGTCGTGGCTGCCGCTGGTGGGCGACCCTCTGTGCGCGGTGGCGGGTTGGTTGCGCCTGCCGTTCTGGCCGTGCCTGGCCTACATGGCGATCGGCAAGTTCGTGCGCTATGTGCTGATGACGGCGCTGCTGATGCACGTCATTTGAAGGGCCCCGCGAAGGGTCGAAAGTCACATGAACATGGGACGCATTTTGTAACCACTTGCCTTGTCCGCTTTCGTGAATTGTCAAAAACGGACCCTAGACTTTGCGCTACCGCATCCACGAAAAAAGCGTGAACCCACGCAGAACCAACAAGGAAGCGGGGCGCGCAACGCTGTCTCATACATAGTCATCCGGGGAGGACTATTGCGTTGCAGCAGGCCTCGGCGTGATCGCCGGGGCCTGTTTGCTTTCCAGCGTCCGCTGGCGCAGGTTACTGGCGCACTTATTTGCGCACCTCGATGGCCGTGACCGTGAACTGGCCATTGACCTTGTCCGCCGAGAACTTGACCTTGTCGCCCACTTGCAGCGTCTTGAGCCAGTTCGGGTCGGTCACGCGGAAGGACATCTGCATGGCGGGCATGTCCAGGTTCTTGATCTCGCCGTGCTTGAGGGTGACCTTGCCGGCATCCAGGTCGATCTTCTTGACTTCGCCGTCGACCGACTGGGCGAGCGCGGACAGCGCCACACCCAGGCCGATCAACAGACCACCGATGGTGCGCGCGAATGCGTGTTTCACTTGATGCTCCTTCTCGGGCGCTTCAATGCCCTGAATGGCCCGACGGCTTGCGCACTTGCAGTTCCAGCACCGGCCCTTTCGACGGGGCGTCTGCCGGGGATGCGGCCTGCGCGGCATCGGGCAAGGGGTCGCCCCCTCCTTGCCATGAACGGGCACCCGTGCCCGCAGGTTGACGATACCAGCCCGGATCCCTGTTGCTGCCAGGGGCTTGGTCGCGCCGCACTTTCAGTGTGGTGAACATGCCACCCATGCCGATCGCGCCGAACGGGCCGTCGCCCATCATCATCGGCAGGGTGTTGTCGGGCAGTTCCATGCCGGCCATCTCGTTCATCTCGTGCATGCCGGTCGAACCCATGGCCATGTAGCCGGGCACGAGCTTGTTGATCTGCTGGACGATGTCCTTCTGATCGACGCCGATCATCGTGGGCACGTTGTGGCCCATCGCGTTCATCGTGTGGTGGCTCTTGTGGCAGTGCAGCGACCAATCGCCCGGCTCGTCGGCGATGAACTCGATCTGGCGCATCTGGCCGACGGCGATGTCGGTCGTGACCTCGGGCCAGCGCGCCGATTTGGGCACGGCGCCGCCATCGGTGCCCGTGACCTCGAACTCGTGGCCGTGCAGGTGGATCGGGTGGTTGGTCATCGTCAGGTTGCCGATGCGCAGGCGCACGCGGTCGCCCTGCCGGACGTTGATGCTGTCGATGCCGGGGAAGGCGCGGCTGTTCCAGGTCCACAGGTTGAAGTCGAGCATCGTGTTGACCTTGGGCAGCGAGGCGCCGGGCTCGATGTCGTAGGCATTGAGCAGGAAGCACACGTCGCGGTCGACATCGGCGATGTGCGGGTGCCTGGCCCTGGGGTGCGTGACCCACATGCCCATCAGGCCCATGGCCATCTGCACCATCTCGTCGGCATGCGGGTGGTACATGAAGGTGCCGGGACGGCGCGCAATGAACTCGTAGACATAGGTCTGGCCGGGTTCGATGCCGGGCTGCGTGAGGCCGGTGACGCCGTCCATGCCGTTGGGCAGACGCTGACCGTGCCAGTGCACGGTCGTGACCTCGGGCAGCTTGTTGGTCACGTAGATGCGCACGAGGTCGCCTTCGACCACCTCGATGGTCGGGCCGGGGCTCTGGCCGTTGTAGCCCCACAGGCGCGCGGTCATGCCGGGCGCGATCTCGCGCAGCACGGGTTCGGCCACGAGGTGGAACTCCTTGGCGCCGTTCTTCATGCGCCAGGGCAGGGTCCAGCCGTTGAGCGTGAACACGGGCTTGTAGGGGCGCCCGCCGGGTGGCGTCCAGGGCGACTGGGTGTCGGGCCTGTCTTGCAGGATCAGGTCGGGCAGGCCCGCGAGCGAGGCGCGCGAGACCTGGCTGGCGTGGGCCGTGGTGACCAGTGCGGCGCCTGCGCCCGATAGCGCGCCGGTCAGGAAACGTCTTCTGGAGGACATGGGTGGTGTGTGCTCAATGCTCGGCCGTGCTGTCGGTGCCGGTTGCGGTGCTGCCTTCCATGGCCGAACGCAGGGCCAGTTCGGCCAGGTGGTAGTCGCGCTGGGCGTCGAGCGCCGTGATCACGCTGCCCGTTTGGGCGCGGGCTTCGGCCAGCAGCTCGAGCGGGCCGATGAGCATGCCGTTGTACTGCTTGAGCCTCTCGCCCAGCAGGCGCTGGCGGATGGGCGCGAGCACATCGCGCGCGTGCACGGCGGCCTCGTGGGCGCTCTGGTAGCGCGCCCAGCTTTCGCGTATCTGCGATTCGGCCGTGAGCGCCGTCTGCTGCCATTGCGCGAGCGCGGCCTGTTCTTCGGCATCGGCGCTGCGGCGGCGGGCCGCGCCGAGGTCGGCGGCAAGCAGCGAGAAGCTGAGCTCGGGGCCTTGCTTGACGGGCTGGCCGGTGATGCGCTCTTGTTGCCAGCCCGCTTCGACATCGACGAGGCTGTGCAGGGTTTCATCGGTGTTGCCGCGTTGCATGGCTTGCCAGCGGGCCTGGGCCATGCGCGTGTCCAGGCGCTCGCGCCGCGCGGTCTCGGCGACCTGGTCGGCTCGCCATGCGGGCGTGGCCGGCACATCGGGCAGTCGCTCGGGCAGCGTCATGTGCAAGGCCTCGTCGCCTTGCAGGCCGATGAGGCGCACGAGCGCTTCTTTGTCGGACAGGGCCTGCTGCCGGGCACGCAACAAGGCCTGTTGCGCTTCGGCTTCGGCCACGCGCTCTTGCGCCGCCTGCGCCGCGCTGAACTGGCCGGAGGCTTCGAGGCGCGCCGCCAATGTGGCCGCTGTGTGCGAGGCGCTCATGACATCGGCCATGTAGCCGGCCCTTTGCTGCGAGGCCACGGCCTGCACCCACTGCACGCGCACGGCCTGCGCGTGGTTGAGCGTGCCGATGGCCTGCTGTTGCTGCAGCACGGCGACCTGGCTGTCGGCGGCGCGGGCGCGCCAGGGCCAAGTCAACAGATCGAACAGGCCGATGCTCAGGCCGCGGTCGATCTCGCGCTCGTCGCCTTGCCTGAGGCGCGCCAGCGAGAGTTTGAACAGGGCCGGGCGGGCGTTGGCCAGGGCGCGGTCCTGGCTGGCCTGGTTGCTGGCGATCAGGGCCTGCAAGGCCGGGCTGTGCTGGAGGGCGGCGGCCACGGCCTGCGCCTGGCTCAACACGGCCCCTTGAACGGGGGGGGGGCCGTCTGCGCCTTCGAGGGGCCCCAGAAGGCTGACATCCCCAGCAGCAAGGCGAGAAACGACGTTTTGGCGGACATGCCGGACATGCGAAGGGACTCAGGGTTTTTACTTGCCATCTTCGCGCTTGCCTTTAAGATGGCGCCGGCCGGCTCACACGGGTGTGTGGCCGCTTGCTTTCAGGCAGTCCAATCTACCAACAAACGGGGAATGTCTCCATGTCTGTCATCAAAATGAATCGTCATGTCTTGTCGGCTGCGCTGGTCGCGGCCTCTTTCGTTGCCGCTGGCTCGGCGCAAGCGGCCGCCACGGCCACCGTCACGCTGGACGCGGGCCTGCTGTCCGCGCTGGGCTTCCTGGGCGCGTCGGTCACGGCCGCCGGCACGGGTGTCAGCTTCAACAGCGGCGCTTTCGCTGCGCCCATCGCCGGCGTGTCGCTCGCTGCGGCCGGCCCGAGCGCCGCTTCGGTCACCTGGAATGCCAACGCCAGCCTGACCATCGCCAATTCGCAAGCCACGGCCGTGTTCTCCGGCTTCGTGTTCGATGCGGCCACATCCGAAATCACCGCTGACATCGCCTTCAGCTCGGCCACGTTGACCAAGGCCTACAACGACGTGGGCTTCCTGATCGTGAAGTCACCCGTCGGCAGCGTCGGTGGCAGCGCCAGCTTGAACGCGGTGCTGACCTCGTCGTCGGCCGTGCCCATCACGTTCAGCGGCGCCGGCTACTTCGACATCGCCTCCCTGAGCCCCGTGATCCTCGAGCTGGGCGTGCCCTCGACCATCGTCAGCTCGCTGGGTGTCAACCAGGCCGCGTCCGTCGTGTTCTCGGGCACGACGACCGTGACCGGCCCGTCGGCCGTGCCTGAGCCCGCCACCTTGTCGACCATGCTGATCGGCCTGGGCCTGCTGGGCGGCCTGGCCACGCGCCGCCGCGCCAAGTAAGCGGGCGTTCCCGACTTCGTGCGCGCAAGGGCTCGCGAGTGTCTGCGCGAGCCTTCTAAAATACCCCTTTCGAACATTTCGCGCGCGCCTGCCATGTCCACTGCCATTCCGCCGTCCGACCCCGATTCCCTGGTCAACATCGCACCCCGCGACAAGGCCGAGATCCTGGCGCAGGCGCTGCCCTACATCCGCAAGTTCCACGGCAAGACCATCGTCATCAAGTACGGTGGCAACGCCATGACGGATCCGGCCTTGCAGGTCGATTTCGCCGAAGACGTGGTGCTGCTCAAGCTGGTCGGCCTGAACCCGGTGGTCGTGCACGGCGGCGGCCCGCAGATCGATGCCGCGCTCAACAAGATCGGCAAGAAGGGCCAGTTCATCCAGGGCATGCGCGTGACCGACGAAGAGACCATGGAAGTGGTCGAGTGGGTGCTGGCCGGCGAGGTGCAGCAGGACATCGTTGGCCTGATCAACGCCGCCGGCGGCAAGGCCGTGGGCCTGACGGGCCGCGATGGCGGCATGATCCGCGCGCGCAAGCTCAAGCTGATCGACCTCGAAGACCCGAGCAAGGAACACGATGTGGGCCAGGTCGGCGAGATCGAGGCCATCGACCCGAGCGTGGTCAAGGCCCTGCAAGATGACCAGTTCATCCCTGTGATCAGCCCGATCGGCTTCGGTGAGCAGAACGAGAGCTACAACATCAACGCCGACCTGGTGGCATCGAAGCTGGCCGAGATCCTCAAGGCCGAGAAGCTCATGCTGCTGACCAACATCAAGGGTGTGCTCGACAAGCAGGGCAACCTGCTGACCGACCTGACCGCGCGCCGCATCGACGAGTTGGTGGCCGACGGCACGATCTCCGGCGGCATGCTGCCCAAGATCGCGGGTGCGCTGGACGCGGCCAAGAGCGGCGTCAATGCCGTGCACATCGTCGATGGCCGTGTGCCGCACGCCATGCTGCTCGAGATACTGACCGAGCAGGCTTACGGCACCATGATTCGGTCCCATTGAAGCCCATCTGGCTGTTCGATCTCGACAACACGCTGCACGACGCGAGCCGTGCCGTGTTCTGGCGACTCAACGGCTCGATGACCACGTACATCGCCGAGCACCTGGGCCTGCCGCACGAAGAGGCCGATCGCCTGCGCATCCACTACTGGCGGCGCTATGGCGCCACCTTGCTGGGCCTGGAGCGCCACCATGGCATCCGCGCGGCGCACTTCCTGGCGCAGACGCACGTGCTGCCCGGGCTCGAAGGCGCCTTGCACATCCCGCCGGCTGACTTGGCCGCGCTCAAGCGCCTGCCCGGCCGCAAGTTCCTGCTCACCAACGCCCCGGCCGATTACGCCAAGCGCGTGCTGACCGCGCTGGACATGGCCTCGTGCTTCGAAGGCGTCATCGCCATCGAGGGCATGCGCGTCTTCGGCGACCTGCGGCCCAAGCCCGATGCCCGCATGCTCAAGGTCGTGCTGGCGCGCTTCAAGCTGCCCGCGTCGCGCTGCGTGCTGGTCGAAGACACGGTCGCCAACCTCAAGAGCGCCCGCAGGCTGGGGATGCGCACGGTGTGGATGCAACACTATTTGCGCCATCACCAACATGGCCCCGAAGTGGGCATGCGCTTACATGGCAGACCGCCAGGCGTGTGTGTCAGAATCAAAAAGCTCAGGGCACTGCATGCTTGGAGGCGCGATGAACGACGAGGGCTCGATTGAGGTAAGCAAGGCCGGGCCTGGTGCCGAGGCAGGCGCCCCCGTTCGCAAGCGACCCAAGCCCGGCGAGCGCCGCGTGCAGATCCTGCAGGCGCTGGCGACCATGCTCGAGCAGCCCGATGCCGACCGCATCACCACGGCCGCGCTGGCTGCGCACCTCTCGGTGAGCGAGGCTGCGCTGTACCGCCACTTCGCGAGCAAGGCCCAGATGTTCGAAGGGCTCATCGAGTTCATCGAGCAATCGCTGTTCACGCTGGCCAACCAGATCATGGCGCGCGAAGCCGACCCCGCCGTGCAGATCCAGTGCACGCTGGCCATGGTCCTGCAGTTCGCCGAGAAGAACCCGGGCATGACGCGCGTGATGGTCGGCGATGCGCTCGTGTTCGAGCACGACCGGCTGTCGGCGCGCATGAACCAGTGCCACGACCGGCTCGAGTCCCTGCTCAGGCAGAGCTACAAGGCGCTGGCCGACGCGCGCGGGTCGGCCTCGCCCACGGTCGATGCGCAGGTGGGCGCTTCGGTCGCCATCAGCCTGGTGCTGGGGCGTCTGCACCGCTATGCGCGCACGGGCTTCAAGCGCCTGCCCACCGAGCACCTGAACCCGACCTTGCAGCGCCTGCTGGCCTGAGCGTCGGGCGTGGTCGGCGCTGCCCGATCGAGGCCATAGCCCATCGGCTCATCCGGGCGCAATCACGGCGTCATGCCCGCTTGTTGAACTAGGCGCAAGCCTTTCAACACGGAGTTGCGCCATGATGTCCTTCAAACAAGTGCTGCTGTCGGCGGTCTTGCTCACGTCCACCTTCCTGGCCGCGCAGGCCACCACGGTCAGCCTCAATGCCGATGGCCAATGGCAGGCCTTCGGCGTCGACAGCTTCGCCAGCCTGTCGGGCGGCAAGGAGTGGATCGACAACGCCAACACCAATGACGCCGGCTACGGCTCGCCGCTGAGCTTCACGTTCACGATCGCCGAGGGCTTTCAAGGCACCTTGACCATCGTGGACGCCAACATGGCCGGCGACACCTTCAAGGTGTTCAACAACGGCGGCCTGCTGGGCGAGACCAGCAACGTGGCCGTGCAGCAATACGGCAGCGCGCCCGACGTGGGCGACGACTACGACGCGGCGATGGCCAGCAGCCACTTCAGCCGCGGCGTGTTCACGCTGGGTTCGGGCACCTACGGCATCAGCGGCGAGTTGTCGCAGTCGCTGATGGTGGGCGGCGAGCCGCTGAACGCGACGGGCGGCGGCGTCAAGCTCAGCGTGAGCGCCGTGCCCGAGCCTTCGTCGGCCGCCTTGATGCTGGCTGCGCTGGGCGTGACCTTCCTGGTGTCGCGCCGCCGCGCCGTTCGCTGATCTCGCACGCTGATCACACTTCAATCCATCGGAGTTCCATCATGATGATTCGTCGTTGTGCGCCAGCCTGGCGCTGGCTTTCGGCGGCAACCTGGTCAGCGTGGCACATGCCGCCACGCCCGCGCCCAAGCCACCTTTCACGGTCAAGATCATTGGCTTCAACGATTTCCACGGCAACCTCGAGTCGCCCGGCACTTTCGGCATCACGGCTGTCGACACGGTCAAGCCGGCCGTGGGCGGCGCGCCTTATGTGGCGGGCTTCGTGGCCAGGCTCAAGGCGCAAAATCCTTTGAACGTGGTGGTCGGTGCGGGCGACATGATCGGCGCATCGCCGCTCGTGTCGGCGCTGTTCTCGGATGAGCCGACCGTCGAGTCGCTCAACCGCGTCGGCCTGGAATTCACGTCGGTGGGCAACCACGAATTCGACAAGGGCTCGCTCGAGCTGCAGCGCCTGCAGAACGGCGGCTGCAAGCTCAACACCGACGGCAGCGTGGCCGGCAGCAGCTGCAAGGGCGCGACGGTGGGCACGCCCGTGCCGTTCGAGGGCGCCAAGTTCAAGTGGCTGTCGGCCAACGTGGTGTCCACGGCCACGGGCAAGACCTTGTTCCCGGCCTACGGCATCAAGACCTTCAACGGTGTCAAGGTGGCCTTCATCGGTATGACGCTGAAAGACACGCCCACCATCGTCACGCCCAGCGGCGTGGCCGGTCTGCAGTTCCAGGACGAGGCTGACACGGTCAATGCCTTGATCCCGCGTCTGCGTGCGCAGGGCATCGAGTCCATCGTCGTGCTCGTGCACCAGGGCGGCTTCCAGAGCGCCAGCTCGGTCTCCGACATCAACGGCTGCGATGGCGACCTCGCCGGCTCCGACATCGCCAAGATCGCGAGCCGCCTGGACAACGCCGTCGACCTCGTGATCAGCGGCCACACGCACACGGCCTACAACTGCTCGGCCAACACGGTCAACACGACCGTGAGCAACGGCGTGACCACACGCGTGCCGCGCGCCGCCGGCCTGCCCAACGCTGC
>JASGJC010000050.1:0-36967 GCA_049840915.1 Aquabacterium sp. | reverse complement strand
TGTGTAGTACCTGGTTCAGTTGCGTATTGCTAAGGTTAATAGGGAAACCAAATGATCCAAACGACACTGATTGCGCACCGGGTTCGACAGCAGGTTCGAGTTCGGCATGATGATGGTCTCGCGATCGCCGGTCTCGATCTCGGTGGCGCAGATGTCGGCATGCGCCGCACAATGCCTTCGCTGCCGTCGACGTTGATGTAGTCGCCGGTGCGCACCGGGCGCTCGAACAGCAGGATCAGGCCCGACACGAAGTTGCTGACGATGTTCTGCAGGCCGAAGCCGATGCCGACCGACAGCGCGCCGGCGACGATCGCCAGCTTCGACAGGTCGACGCCGGCGGGTACCGGAGGTGCCGTGAGCGCGGCGATCAGGAAGGTCACGTAGCCGAACAGCGTCGCCGCCGCGTCGCGCGTGCTCGCTTCGACGCCGGCCTTGACCAGCCAGTCCACCTCCAGCTTGCGCCTGAGCCAGCGCGTGAACGTCAACAGCACGATGAACAGCAGCATGCCGATCAGCAGCTTGCCGACGACGATCTTGACGCCGCCGATGGCGATGCCATCGACCACCGTGCGCAGCAGGCTCTCGCTCTCGTCGCGCAGGCCCCAAATATGCAAGAGCAGATACGCGACGTACTGCCAGCAGAAGAATCCGCGGTGATCAACAGCCAACGCAGCTCGCCGATCTTCTTGTCTTCAGCAACGCCGGCCGGACGCGCAGCCGCCGGCTGAGCCGTAACGGCCGACGTTCAGCGTGCGTGCCGTCGCGTGCAGCGCGACGGCGAAGCCGATCGACAGCAACAGGATGGCGACCGTCGAATACAAGGGCCAGCGTTCGAGCTGGCGCAGGATGCGCGCGAAATCCCAATCGAAGTTCAGGTCCATTAGCGCTCCTCGGCGAGCAGCTTCTGTAGCCCCGCGTAATCGAGAATGGCGACACCGAGCTGTTGGCCCTGGCGAGCTTGGACCCGCCTCGTCGCCGGCGATCGCGTAATCGGTCTTCTTCGACACCGAACCGCTGACCTTGCCGCCGGCCGCCTCGATGTGCGCGCTGGCTTCGTCGCGCGATATCGGCAGCGTGCCGGTCAGCACAAAGTCCTGCCGCGCAGCGGACCGTAGACCGTCGCGCAGACCGTCTTCGCGGCGCCGAGCAGGCCGAAGGACTGCGCCTGCGCATCGAGCACGAGCAGGCGCGCGCGCGCCTGCATCGGCGAAGTGCTCGCGCACTGCCGCGGTGGTGCGTTCGTCGAGCGCGCGCAGCAGCGCAGCCTCGTGGTCGATGCGCGCCAGCAGGTCCGCGGCCCCGGCGACACCAGGCCGCGAGTTCTCGGCCTTCACGGGGCCGAGGCCCCTGACCTTCTGTGCGGCGAGCGGGCCGGGCAACCGAGCGCTTGCCGGCGATTTCCGCCGACACCGGATGCTCGTCGGTGACCGTCACGTGCGCGAGCAGCGCATCGACGGCGCGCGCGTTGTGGCTGTCCGCGAAGAACCAGCGGATCTCGGCCGCGGCGGCCCTCGCCGATGCCTTCGACCAGCGTCAGCACTCCAGGCAGCGCCGCGCGCACGCGCGCGAACCCCGAGGTGCAGGGCAGGGTAGCTGGCCGTGGTCTCGCCGACCTGCGGAATGCCGAGCGCGTAGACGAAGCGCGCCAGCGGCAGCGTGCGGCGTGCGGCGATGGCGTCGATGACCTTGGCCGGCGCGACTTCGGCGGCCTTGTACAGCGCGGCGACGTCGGCCACTTCGAGCGTGTATCCAGTGGCCGGCGTCTTCAGGCGCTCGCGCTCGACCAGTTCGGCGATCAGCGCCTCGCCGATGCCCTCGATGTCGGCGGCGCGGCGCGACACGAAATGCTGCAGAGACTGCTGCAATTGCGCTTGCAGACGAGGCGGCCGATGCAGCGGTAGATCAGCCGTCCGGGTCCTGCTTCACTTTCCAGCCGCAGACCGGGCAACGCGCGGGCATGACGACTGGCCGCGCGCCGGGCGGACGCTTGCCGGCGACGACCTTCACCTCCGGAATGACGTCGCCGGCGCGGCGCACGATCACCGTGTCGCCGATGCGCACGTCCTTGCGCGCCACCTCGTCCATGTTGTGCAGCGTGGCGTTGCTGACGTTGGCGCCGCCGACGAACACCGTGCGCAGACGCACCATAGGCGTCAGCGCGCCGGTGCGGCCGACTTGGAAGTGCATGGCCTCCCAATCCACTCGGCCATCGACCGCCAGCCCGTCTTTCGCTGCCGTTGATCAGATCCTCGATGCGCCGCCACCTGATCGACGCCAGCGCAAGCAGCCGATGCAGCAGCACGATGACGAGCGAAGCAAGCACCGTGGGCCAGTAAGGCGAAGCGCCCACGACGGCCCGGCTCAGTACAGCGCCGAGCAGCACGATGGTGCAGGAGTCAAAGGCGCTGTGCATGCCAATGGAACGGCGCCCGGCCTGTTCTCAGCATGATCAACGCGATGAAAAAGATTGACGTGGCCCGCAACGACATCTGCAGACAAGTCAAATCGCTGCCATGGCCAAACGCGGTATCCAGCAGATCCATGTCGATTTCTCCAGGCTACCTGGGAGGGTTCGAAGCCTGCTGGACGAAGAGCACGTTTTGTACCCGGAAAAAAAGCCGCCTTCCCAGACGGGCCATCAGCCAGGCCCGTTGTAGTCAGCAGCATTTTCTCGAAAACCACATGCCAGTCGTAGATGTTGCCCGAGGCATCGACGTTAAGCACATAGTAGAAATTTGAAATGCTCGAAGCATCCACGCCAGCCTTGACGTCCCAGGACACAGGCGGCGTGCCATTGTCCGTATTCACAAACAGGGAGTTGAATATATTGGTCGAGCCAGCCGCGAGCGGCTGCGCGAATGTCAAGCTGAAAGACAGGTTGTCCGCCTCGGAAAACAGCCTGACCGGGTAAGTATCGCCTGCATCATCGTAGGCAAAATCGGTGAAATTCTTGCCTGTGTAGGTGTAAGTCACCTGGGCCTGCGCTCAGACCAAGGCCCGCATCCCCTGGTATCCCATGTACAAGCCAACCGCCGCGATCAACACGCTCGAGAGAAATAAGGCGCTGTCCGCGCGAACTCGCCAAAGCCGTTCCAACGCTTGCCCGCATGCCGCACGCCCAGCGCCGCCAGCACACCCGAAGCCACGAGCGTGAATGCCAACCCGACACTGAAGCCCAGCACGAGCGTCGCGCCCAATGCGATGCGCTTGAGTTGCAGGCAGATCAGCAGCACGGTGATCGACGCCGGACAAGGGATCAGCCCGCCCGTCAAGCCGAACAAGACAATCTGGCCCGTCGTGACCTCTCGGTTCGCAAAGCGTCGGCGGATGTCATTCGCGTGCGCCAGCTCGTGCGGATCCTGATAGCCAGGCGCGGCCGCATCCAGGCCTTCCAGACTGGCGATCGCATGCGCGTGGCCATGCTCGACGAACTCGACGTCGTGGTCATGGCTGTGATGATGCCCATCGTGGCCATGCCGGTGATCGTGTTCATGCGCCAGTCGCTGGTTGCGCCATGTGCGCCACAGCATCCAGGCGGCCACACCCAGCACGACGATGGCCGAGGCCACTTGCAGATAAGGCTCGATCGCTTCGGCTTTCCAGTTGCCACCCAGGTACATGCCGCCCATGGCCACCGCCCAGACCACGGCCGTGTGCGAGATCGTGGCCGCCAGCCCCAGCAAGACGGCCTGCCCCAACGTACCCCGGACCGCCACGATGAAGGCCGCCATCATGGTCTTGGAATGCCCCGGCTCCAGCCCATGCAAGGCGCCCAACAGGATGGCGCTGGGGACGAAGAGCCAGGCATGGCCTTGCTGAAGGAGCGTTGAAAAATCGGTCATACGGGGCGCCGCCAGTCCACATCGAGGAGGACCGCATCATACTACCCCCCAGTATGTTTATGCTACCCTCTCCAGAAGAACCATGCACCCGCCATCGACCTGACATGCACACCATCCAAGACAAATCCAAGCTGCTGACACGCGTCAGGCGCATCCAGGGTCAGGCCGCCGCGCTGGAGAAACAGCTCGATCAGGAAGGTGACTGCATCGCCGTCTTGCAGCAGATCGCGGCCATCCGGGGCGCGGTCAATGGCTTGATGGCGGCGGTGATCGAAGGGCATCTCGTGGACCACGTCGTGCACGAGCCCGAACTGGCGCAACGCCAGGAATACCTCGATGTGGTGCTGCAGGTCTTGAAGTCGTATCTCAAATAGAAACACGCTCGCCAAAATCCGCAATAGTGACTTTCGGATATTGCCAAATCGCGCCAACAACCGCATTCTCCGGGTCCAGGAATGGATTCCTCAACCACAAAGGAGTCGATCATGGACATGAATGCATGGAGCCCCGTACTGCTGCCCCTGGGCCTGGCGTGGTTTGCCGTGATCTGCCTGACCTGCGTGTTTCTCTGGAAGACACGCGCCGACAAAGACCGGATGAACGCCGATGACTCGCGCACCAGCAGCACGCTGGCATCGAGCCTGCCTTCGCGCCAGTGAGGCGGCATCAGTGAAGGCGCAACGGGCTTGAGGCCATGGCCGGATACGTGAAACCAATGAAGTGCGCGGCATTCACGGCGAAATGCACGGCCATCGATGCCTCGACACGCCTGACCTTGGCATACACGAGCGCATAACCGAAACCGGCCAGCGCCGCCATCGCGACATAGGCCGGCCCGCCGCCCCAATGCGCCAGACCGAACAGCATCGCCGACAGCAAGACGGGCACGGCGCCAATGAGGCCCGGGTGATGACGCAAGGCCCTGCTCAGCCGCTCCTGGATCAGGCCTCTGAAAAACGCCTCTTCGGCCACACAGGTGAACAGCAGGTTCACGGTCAGGAACGTGGGCGTGTAGCCGAGCCAGACGGGTTCGAAGCGAACCATGTCCAACCCGCATGCCAGCCCGACCACGACAAGCACCGTGCCGCATGCACCGAGCACAATCGGCTTGAGCGCCGCCCTGAGCTCGCCCAGCGACGCCAAACGTGGCGCCAGCCAGACCAGCAGGAACAGGCCCACGCTGGCCTTGTCGAAGTTCGCATACAGGCTGAAAGGCAAGGCGTCGGCGCGCGTGTGCACGGCATCCAGCAGCAACAGGTTGTGAAACCCCGGTAGCGCATGCACGGCCATGGCCAGGGACATCGCACCCGCCGCGCCTGTCCATGCCCAGCCCATCGGGCGCCCCGCATGCCGCGCACTGAGCCGGCACAAGCCCGCGAGAATCGCCAGGGCGAGCATGGCAGGCCAGGTCAATACGCCGGCCAGGCAGCCGGCGACCACGGCCGCCACGAACAACAAGGCCCAAGGCGCGCATGTAATGCCCGCGCGACAAAGGCAACGCCGGGCACCAGACCATCAGGACCGATGCGGCCAACAAGGTGAACGCCAGCATCACGCTTCCATCACGCCTCAGTTGATCTTCAGCTCGCGCTTGGCCTGCACCAGCAGATCCAGCCGGGTCCAGTCGGCCGCCTTGAGCGCAGGGCTGACCTTGCCCACGCCGAACTTGCGCATCAGGTCGGTCGCCACATCGATGTGGGCCATCGTCACGTCGTAGGTATAGGGGGCGTTCCAGATCGCGTCGCGGAACTCCTCGGCGCTCAGGTCGCCCTTGAACATCTTCTCGCGCACGTACTGCTCGGCCAGCGCCGGGTTCTGGATGAACGTGGCCGTGGACTCCACGAAGCACTTCGTCAAACGCAGCGCCAGATCGCGGTTGCGGTACAGGCGCTCGCTCATCACGAGCAGGCGCTTGGGCTGGCCCAGCGCCGTGTCGTACGGCTTGAGCAACTCGCGCCCGATCTGCCTGCGGATCGCCTGCGACGACTGCGGCTCGGACTGCATCATCGCGTCGATGTGGCCGCCCGCCAGCGCCTGGTTCAAATCGGCGAACGGCAGGAAGACGACTTCCACGTCCTTGCCCTTGTCGCCGGTCGACGACCAGCTCAGCTTGTGCTTGTCGAGCTCGGCATAGAGCAGCAGCTCCTGCGCTCCGCCACGCGTCACGCCCACTTTCTTGCCCTTGAGGTCGCCGACCGAGCGGATGGCCGTGCCATTGCCCACGACCAGGCGTGCCCCACCCTGCGCGAAGCCCGCCACCACGTAGATGGGCACGCCATTGGCCCGGCCGCCGATCGCGCCGTCCGAGGCGAGCGCGGCCAGATCGATGTCGCCCGCCACGATCGCCGGCATGATGTCGGGCCCTTTGGCGAAGACGTGCTCCGACACCGTGATGCCGTACTTGGGGCAGACCTCCTTCATGTAGGACACGGCGCCGTAGTGCGCGAAGCGCAAGTTGCCCAGGTTGACCGTGTCGGCCGCGTGGGCGTCGGTCATGCCCAGCGTGGCGGCCATGGCCAGACCGATGCAAGCGGTAAGGGGGATGCGTGGCGTCATGAGGATCCTCTGTTTGATGGTTTGTGGGCTTGCGCCTGCATGTGGCGATCCTGCTCGGCCATGACGGTCTTGTCGAGCATCTGATGCAGATGGAAGCGGGTCGGGTTCGACGCCTCGCGCGGACGAGGCAGGTCGATGCCGATGTCGCATTTGATCGTACCTGGCCGACTCGTCAGCACAATGACACGATCGGCCAGGTGCAGCGCCTCTTCGATCGAGTGGGTCACGAAAAGCACGGTGGTGTTCGACTCGCGCCAGAGCTTGAGCAGCTCGTCTTGCAAGGTCCGGCGCGTCAGGGCATCGAGCGCGGCGAAAGGCTCGTCCATCAACAGGATGGGCGGCTTGAGCGCCAATGCGCGCGCCAGCGCCACGCGCTGCTTCATGCCGCCGGACAAGTCCTTCGGATAGGCATCGGCGAAATCCGACAAGCCGCACATGCCCAGCAACTGCTGCACGCGCGCCTTGATCTGCGAGGCCGGCCGGCCCGCGTTCTCGAGCCCGAAGGCGATGTTCCTGAACACGGTCATCCACGGGAACAGCCCATACTCCTGGAAGACCATCGCCCGGTCCGGATGCGGCGCCAGCACGGGCTCGCCGTCGACCAGCACGGCGCCCGAGCTCGGCCGCTGAAACCCCGCGGCCATGTTCAACAGCGTCGACTTGCCGCAGCCCGACGGCCCGACGAGGCAGACGAACTCGCCGCGCCCGACTGAAAAGCTGGTGGTGTCGACGGCCAGCACGCCGTTGGCATAGACCTGCCTGACGGATTCGAAAACGATGTGGCTCATCTGCGCTCGCCGGCCCTCACTGCCCCACGCCCCTGTGCCAGCGCAACAACCGCTTGCTCGCCTGCGACAGCAGTGTGTCGATGCCCAGCCCCAACAGACCAATGGCGAACATGCCCGCCAGGATTTTGTCGGACCACATGTATTCGCGCGCCTCCAGTATGCGAAAACCCAGGCCATTTTGTACGGCGATCATTTCCGCCACGATCACGACAATGAAAGCCGTGCCGATGCCCACGCGCATGCCATTGAGTATGGCCGGCGACGCCGCGGGCAGCACGATGCGCAAAAACATGGTTTTCTGGCTGGCGCCCAGATTCTGCGCGGCCAAAACATAAAGGCGATCGACCTGCTGCACGCCCGTCGTGGTCGAAATCAATATGGGGAAAAAGGCGCCCAGCGATATCAGGAAAATGGCCGGCACATTGCCGATACCAAACCACACGATGGCCATCGGGATGTAGGCGATGGGCGGAATGGGCCGCAGCAATTGAAGAATCGGGTTGAAGAGCTGGAAGACCACGGGCCGCGTGCCCATCAGCAAGCCCAGAGGCAAGGCGGCCAAGGCACCGAGCAGGAAACCAGCCAGCACGCGAGTCAGGCTGGCCAGCGCGTCCAGCGCCAGCTCACCGCTTTGAATGCCCGCGACGAAAGCCCGGGTGATGGCCGTGGGCGCCGGCAAAACAATCGGCGACACCACACCGGCCTGAGAGAAACCCTGCCATGCGGCCAATATGACGACAGGAATCAGCGTCGAGTAATACAGCCGCGACAGATGGGTTTTCATCGCTCGGCCCCCCTGACTGGGTGGCGATTTTCAATACGAACTTGATCATACTTGGCCGTATTGTGTGCCGTTATGCACAGTGACCTGCATGGTCATCGGTTGGCTCGACCAGGTGCCGTGCGATCAGTCGTACAAAGGTCCTTTTCTCCTAGGGAAATCGCCATGAAGATGACGGCCCCAGGCACAGGGCGATCATTTACGATTTATCACAACAAAGCTTGAGCCTTGTTTGAAAAGCAACGCATGCGTCTCGATCCGGTCCTGTGCGTGTCAACCGAAAGAAACCGGTAGTCCATGTTGAACGGTCTCAAGCATGAAACGGTTGGATTGATCGAAGTGCCTCCCATCGCCGCCCACTCCAGCCCAGGCCTACACGGCGTGGGCTTTGATCTGACCGCACCGACCGAGTTGGATCAGGCGCCCGTGCATGCCGGGATGTCGCGGCAGATCGACGAGCTGATCGAGCGCGGCGCCAGCCTGCTGCGTTTCCCGCCCGACCTCGAAGAGCGGTTCCAGCAAGAGTGCGCCGGGCAGCGCCTGCGTTCCATACTGCAAAACGGCATCCTCGTGTCCGTGATCTTCAACTGGATGTTGTGGTCGGACTGGCTGATGGTGCCCGATGTGTTCGACCTGGGGCTCAAGCTGCGCCTGTTCGTGTTCACGCCCGTGACGATCGCGGGGATCCTGCTGGTCACGCTCCTGCGCTCGCACCTGCTGCGCGAGTGGATGACCTTCGTCTGGGGCCTGGCGGCCAGCGGCATCAACATCTACGTGTGCGTCTCGAGCCGGGACCCGATGGCCGGGCCTTATCTGGTGGCGCTGGTCCCGATCATCATGTTCGCCAACTCCGTGGCACGCATGCGCTTCGTGCAATCGCTGGCCATGGACGGCGTCGTGATCGCGGGCTTCTTCTGGGCCTGGCACCTCACGCCCGATGCGCCATTGGCCATCATGGTGCCCGCCACCTTGACGCTGATGTCGGCGGCCACGTTCACGCTGTATGGCTGCTACGTGCAAGAGCGTGACGAGCGCCAGAACTGGCTGCTGCTGCTGCGCGAGAGCCTGCTGCTCGAGAACCTCGAGCGCGCCAACGCGCACCTCGATGCCGTCTCCAAGTGCGACATGCTCACCGAAGTGGCCAACCGCCGGCACTTCGACGAGTTCTTGCAGCAGGTGTGGGACCGCGCCCAGGTCGATGGCAGCGAGATCTCGCTGATGATGATCGACGTGGACCATTTCAAGGCCTACAACGACCGCTACGGCCACCCCGAAGGCGACGAGTGCCTCAAGGAAGTAGCCTCGACCTTGAAGCGCCGCCTCAGGCGTCCCGGTGACTTGATTGCCCGCTTCGGCGGCGAAGAGTTCATTGCCATTCTCGGCGGCACGCCGCTGGCCACGGCCGCCAGCGCCGCCGAACGCGTGCGCAAAGGCGTGGAGGCCATGAACCGCCTGCATGCCACGTCCACGACGGACTCGGTCGTCACGGTCAGCATCGGCGTGGCCTGCCTGCGCCCCAACACCCCGCACGCCTCGCCCGCGCAGTTGATCGCCGCGGCCGACGAGGCGCTCTACCAAGCCAAATCACGCGGCCGCAACCGCGTGTTTGCATTTGCCACGAACGACTGATGGTGGCGCAAGACAGTTCCCCCGCCGTGCCGCAGGAAGCGGGCGCCAAGCCGGCCCGCCGCTTCGACGACCCGATGATGGCGCGCATCGAGGCCCTGCTGACCAAGGGCTTCCTGTGGATGCGCTTTCCCGAGCCGCTGGAGGCACAGTTCCTGCGCGACGCAGGCGATTCGCGCCGCCGCCATTTCTTGATCAGCGGGTTGCTGTCCCTCTTCGTCTACAACGGCTTCCTGCTGGTCGACTACCTGATGGCCAGGGACGTGTTCGACCTCGCCGTGGAGCTGCGCCTGTACATGTTCACGCCCTTGTCGATCGCGCTGCTGCTGATCGGCACGCGGGCGGAGTGGACGATCGTGAAGATCGTGCCGCCCGTGGTCTACGAGGTCATCGTGGTCGGCACGGGCCTGTTCGCGGCAGCCAGCCTGGCCTTCATCCTGGCCCAGACGAAGAGCCCTTACGCGCACTTCTACCACGTGGGCTTCAGCGTGGTGATCATGTACGGCAACATCGTGCAGCGCCTGCGCTTCTGGTACGCGGTCGTGTTCGCCATCGCCGTGATGGGCATCCACATCTCGGGCGTCGTGCTGCTCGACAGCTTCCCGCCTCGCCTCGTGTGGCCCATCATGTCGCTGGTCGCGGCCACGGCGGCCTTCTCGCTGGCGGCCAACTACGCCATGGAGCGGGACGAGCGCAAGCGCTACCTGCTGACCTTGCGCGAGCGCGGCGTCGTGCGCGAGCTGACGCGTGCTCACGAGCGCCTGCGTGAACTCACCCACGAAGACAGCCTCACCGGCCTGTACAACCGCCGCCACTTCCAGGAGTACCTCTCGCATGTTTGGGAGCGCGCGCAGTACGACAACAGCCAGGTCAACGTGATGATGGTCGACATCGACCACTTCAAGAAATACAACGACCGCTATGGCCACCAGGCTGGCGATGAGTGCCTGCGTCAGGTGGCCAGGGCGCTCGTCGCCAACCTGCGCCGGCCTGAAGACTCGGTGGCGCGCTATGGCGGCGAGGAGTTTGTGGCCGTGCTGCCCAACACCGAGCCGAGCTACGCGCTGCTGGTGGCCGAGCGCGTTCGCGAAGCCGTCGAGGCCATGCAGATCAGGCATGAGAGCTCATCGACCGCCTTGGTCGTGACGGTCAGCATCGGCATCGCCTCCTGCCAAGCCGACTTCATGCGGCAAGACATGGCCTTGATGGCCGCCGCGGACAGCGCTCTCTACCAGGCCAAGCGCGAAGGCCGCAACCGCATCTGCGTCAAGGCGCTGCCCGCACCAGCCACCGTTGCCCAGGCCTGATCAACGCGGGCCGACGGGTCCAGGTGGGTCATCACGTCGAGCACGGGCAACTGACCCATGACCCGGTCGCGGGCGGCCGTGGCGATGTCATGCCCTTCCCGCACCGTGAGGCTGCCGTCGATCTCGAGATGGGCATCGACCATGATCATGTCGCCCATCTTGCGGGTGCGCACATCGTGCACGCCCTGCACGCCGGGTGTCTCGCTCAGGATGCTTTTAATCTGCGCGATCTGCTCGTCGGACACGGAGCGGTCCATCAAATCATTGAGCGCATCCCAGCCGAAGGACCAGCCCATCTTCGCCACGAGAAAGCCCACGATCAAGGCCGCCACCGGGTCGAGCAAAGGGTAGCCCATCAGGTTGCCGACGATGCCCAGCGAGACCACGAGCGACGAGGCCGCGTCCGAGCGCGCATGCCAGGCATTGGCCACGAGCATGCTCGAGCGCACCCGCTCGGCCGCGGCCAGCATGTAGCGAAAGAGCAGCTCCTTGGCTACCAGCGCTGTCAAAGCCACGTACAGCGCGACAGGCTTGACCTGCGCGATGAGACCCGGCTCGCTCAGCCTGATGACGGCGCGCCAGAGCATGCCGACGCCAACGCTGATCAGCAGGCCGCCGAGCACCAGCGAGGCAGCGGTCTCGTAGCGTTGATGCCCGTACTGATGGTCGGCATCGGCCTCTTTGCGGCTGTGGCGATTGGCCAGCAGCACGACGAAATCGGCGATCAGGTCGGACAGCGAATGGATGCCATCGGCGATCAAGGCCTGCGAATGCGCCAGCACACCCACGACCATCTGCACGGCCGTCAAGACAAGGTTGACCAGCACGCTGATCAAGGTGCTTCGCCTGGCCACCTCGTGCCGCTGCGCGGCATCTTGCTTGGAGGCGTCCTGCGGCTTCAGGTGCATGGGCGCACTCAACCCAGCCAGTCGATGTGGTGGCCGAGCTTGCGCGCCTTGGTGCCCAGGTAACGCTCGTTTTCGGGCTGCACGTCGCTGCGCACCGGCACGCGCTCTTCTACCTTCACGCCATGCGCCGTGAGCGTGTCGACCTTGCGCGGGTTGTTGGTCATCAGCTTGACAGACGAGACGCCCAGGTAATCGAGGATCTCGGCGGCCACATCGAAGTTGCGCAGATCGGCGGCGAAGCCCAGGTGCTGGTTGGCCTCGACCGTGTCCATGCCCTGGTCTTGCAGTTGGTAGGCCTTGAGCTTGTTGGCCAAGCCGATGCCGCGCCCTTCTTGCCGCAGGTAGACGACCACGCCTTGTCCTTTTTTGCCAATCTCTCCCATGGCGAAATGCAGCTGGGGGCCGCAATCGCAGCGCAGCGAGCCAAACACGTCACCCGTCATGCACTCGGAATGCACGCGCACCAGCGCACTGCCCGCGACCTCACCCATGACCATGGCCACGTGCTCCAGGCCGGTGGCTTTTTCACGGAAGAGCTTCATGGTGAAGCTGCCATGCTCGGTCGGCACGCGCGCTTCGGCCAGGAACTCGATCAAGGCGGCGGTAACAGGCGTCACGGCATCAACGGGCTGCTTGCTGGCGGACGGGCTTGTGGAATGACTAGCAGGATCAGAGAGTGACATTCAATTTCCTCAAGGGCCCACATTTTGCCAAAAGCCAAAGGCCTCTTCATTTTGGCCAGTAAAAAGCCCCCTCGGTGGAAAAAATGGTGAAGTTCTTGACCTGCATCGCATTTACCGACAAACTGCGACGCATGAACACCTCCGTAACCCGATCCCTACGAATTCGCTGGCTAACACCTGCTGGCGTTCCGGGTTCGCGTGTGTCTGATTGAGTCAGTTCATCGTTCAACACCACCACTCCCCCGCAACGCCAGCCCAAGCCGCTGGCGTTTTGCATTTCCGGGGTAGTTGAGGCAGTTTTCAGGCAGTAGCTCCCCCAAGCTGTTTGCACCGCGCCAGTCGGCTCTTCTTTCAAATCGTTTTGAGGAAAGCCCACTGTCATGAGCATGCTCGCCACTCCTTCCGCCAAGTACGCAGCCGTCGCCCCTTTCGCTCTGCCCGACCGCACCTGGCCCAGCCAGCGCATCACCCAGGCCCCGACCTGGATGAGCACCGACCTGCGGGACGGCAACCAGGCCCTGTTCGAGCCCATGAACGGCGCCACCAAGCTGCGCATGTTCCAGATGTTGGTCGAGATCGGCTTCAAGGAAATCGAGGTGGCCTTCCCGGCCGCGTCACGCACCGACTTCGATTTCGTACGGACGCTGATTGAAGACGGGCACATTCCGGACGACGTCACCATCGAGGTCATTACCCAGGCGCGCGAGGACCTGATCCGCGAGACCTTCGAGGCCTTGCGAGGTGTGCCCAAGGCCATCGTGCACCTCTACAACGCCACGGCGCCGGCCTGGCGACGCACCGTGTTCAACATGAGCAAGGACGAGGTGCAGGCGCTGGCCGTCAATGGCACGCGCCTGATCCGGCAGCTGGCCGATGCCAATCCCGGGACGGCCTGGACCTTCCAGTACAGCCCCGAGACTTTCAGCACGACCGAGCCGGACTTCGCCTTGTCCGTCTGCAACGCCGTGATCGAGGCGTGGCAGCCGACCGTCGCCAAGCCCATGATCATCAACCTGCCCGCGACGGTCGAGGCCTGCACGCCCAATGTCTACGCGGACCAGATCGAGTGGATGCACCGCAGGCTGGCGCAACGCGAGGCCGTGATCCTCAGCGTGCACCCGCACAACGACCGGGGCACGGCCGTGGCCGCCGCCGAACTGGCCGTGATGGCGGGCGCGCAGCGCGTGGAAGGCTGCCTGTTCGGCAACGGCGAGCGCACGGGCAATGTCGATCTGGTCACCTTGGCCATGAACCTCTACAGCCAGGGTGTCAGCCCGAAGCTCGATTTTCTCGAACCTGCCGGCGATCGCGCGCACGGTCGAGCAATGCATCGCCTTGCCCGTGCACCCGCGCCATCCTTATGCCGGCGACCTCGTGTTCACGGCGTTCTCGGGCTCGCACCAGGATGCCATCCGCAAGGGCCTGGCCGCGCAACAGGCCGATGAACACTGGGCTGTGCCTTACTTGCCGATCGACCCGCGCGATGTGGGCGCGAGCTACGAGGCCGTCATCCGTGTCAACAGCCAGTCGGGCAAGGGTGGCATCACCTACTTGCTCGAATCGGCTTATGGGCTCGTGATCCCGCGCCGTGCGCAAGTGGAGTTCAGCGGTTCCGTGCAAGCCGTGACCGACGACACGGGCCGCGAGATGACGCCAGCCGATCTGTGGACGCTGTTCCAGGCCGATTACCTCGAGGTGCAAGGCCCGTGGCAGTTGCTGCATCACCATGTCAGCGATGACCTCGGGCAGGCACGCGTCGAGTTGCTCGTGAAGACGCCTTACAGCACGCAGCGCTTGCATGGCCATGGCAATGGCCCGCTGGATGCCGCCTGGCAGGCCGTGCAGGCATTGGGCCTGCCCGAAGGCACGCAGTGGCATGGCTTCGAAGAGCACGCCATCGGCCAGGGCTCGGACGCCACGGCGCTGGCCTGGGTCGAGGTCGGCGCGCCGGGTATTTCGACCAGCGTATATGGCGCAGGCAAACATCCGCATCTGGTGAGCGCCTCCTTGCAGGCCATGATGCAGGCGCTCAACCGCCTGATGTTGAAAGCGGGATGGTCCTTGCAGAACGAGGCCCAGTCGCACTCACTCAGGGAGCATGCCGCATGAACACGCACCATGCCTTCGATGAGATGCACTCGGGCCCCTGCCCCGCCTGCCGGCACGAAGGGCCATTGAGGCGCCATGCCATGCGGCCGACCTGGTGGCGCGATGTGCCCGCGTGCGGCAAGCCTCAGGTGCGGCGCGGCCACATCGTGCGCTGGCGCTGTCCGGCGTGCATGCAGACGCACTCGTGCCAGCCGGCCTGGGCCTTGCCCGGCAAGCGCCTCACGAGGGAGCTCGAGCACTGGATACGGCAGGCGCTGCAGGCCGGGCAGAGTGTGCGGGCCGTGGCGCGCATCTGCGGGGTCGACGACAAGACCGTGCGCACCTGGGCGGCGGGCGGCGGTCAGCCGAGCTGATCAGGCCGGGCTGGCCCAGGCAAGACGCTGCCGCGGTCAGCCCACCCACTTGCGCGCGTTCCAGAACATGCGCAGCCAGGGGCTGGGCTCGCTCTTGTCGCCGCTGGTCCAGCTCATCTGCACGTTGCGGAAGACACGCTCGGCGTGCGGCATCATGGCCGTGAAGCGGCCGTCGGCCGTGGTCACGGCGGTCAGGCCCGCAGGCGAACCATTGGGGTTGAAGGGGTAGACCTCGGTGGCGGCGCCCGTGTTGTCCACGAAGCGCAGGGCTTTGTGCACCTTGGCGGCGTCACCGCGCTGCGAGAAGTTGGCGAAGCCCTCGCCGTGCGCCACGGCGATCGGCATGCGGCTGCCGGCCATGCCCGCGAAGAAGAGCGATGGGCTATCGAGCACCTCGACCAGGCTCAGGCGGGCCTCGTAGCGCGCGCTGCGGTTGTTGGTGAACTTGGGCCAGTCCTGCGCGCCGGGAATGATCGGGCTCAGCGCCGCCAGCATCTGGCAGCCATTGCACACGCCCAGCGCGAAGGTGTCCGTGCGGCCGAAGAAAGCGGCAAACTGGTCGGCCAGTTGCTGATTGAACATGATCGAGCGGGCCCAACCTTCACCGGCGCCCAGCGTGTCGCCATAGCTGAAGCCGCCGCAGGCGATGAAGCCCTGGAACTGGTCCAGGCGCGCGCGGCCCGCGATCAGGTCGCTCATGTGCACGTCGAAGGTGTCGAAGCCGCCTTGCGCCACGGCATACGACATCTCGACGTGCGAGTTCACGCCCTGCTCGCGCAGGATGGCCACTTTGGGGCGCGTCTTGTTGATGAAGGGTGCTGCCACGTTCTGGGTCGGGTTGAACGTGAGGTGCACGTGCATGCCCGGGTCGCTCGGCAAGCCGATGGCGGCGTGCTCGCTGTCGGCACAGGCGGGGTTGTCGCGCAGTTGCACGATGCGCCAGCTCACGTCGTCCCAGGTCTTGTGCAACTGCGCCAAAGGCGCCGAGAAGATGGCCTTGGCGTCACGCCAGACCTGCACTTCGTCCTTCGCCGAACCCGTCAGCACAGGCTTGCCGATGACGTGGCTGTGCTTGCTCAGGCCGTGCTCGCGCAGCGTCTGCATCACGGCATCGCGGTCAGTTGTGCGCACCTGCAGGACCACACCGAGTTCTTCGTTGAACAGGGCCTTGAGTGTCAGCTCGTTGCGGCGCTCGCTGGTCTGGCCTGCCCAGTTCTTGGCGTCACCCATGTCGGTGCGGCTGTCGCTGATGCCGTCGCCTTCCGTGACGAGCATGTCCACATTCAGGCTCACACCCGTGTGACCCGCGAAGGCCATCTCGCACACGGTGGCCCACAGGCCGCCGTCGCCGCGGTCGTGGTAGGCCAGCAGCTTGCCTTGTGCGCGCAATGCGTTCACGGCCGACACGGTGGCCTTGAGCGCCTCGGGGTTGTCGCAGTCGGGCACGTCGTTGCCGAACTGGTTGATAACCTGGGCCAGCATCGAGCCGGCCATGCGGTTGCGGCCTTCGCCCAGGTCGATCAGGATCAGGCTGGTGTCCAGCGCCTGGCCGTGCTCGCTGGTGACCAACTGCGGCGTGAGCGTTGTGCGCACATCGCTGATCGAGGCGAACGCCGTCACGATCAGGGAGACGGGTGCGGTCACCTGCTTGGTGTCGCCCTTGTCTGCCCACTTGGTGCGCATCGACAGCGAATCCTTGCCCACGGGGATGGACACGCCCAGCGCCGGGCACAGTTCCATGCCCACGGCCTTGACCGTATCGTACAAGGCGGCGTCTTCACCGGCCTCGCCGCAAGCGGCCATCCAGTTGGCCGACAGCTTCACGCGCGACAACTCGATGGGCGCGGCCAGCAGGTTGGTGATGGACTCGGCCACCGCCATGCGGCCCGATGCCGGCGCGTTGACCGATGCCAGCGGCGTGCGCTCGCCCATGGCCATGGCTTCGCCGGCGAAGCTTTTGTAGTCGGCCAGGGTCACGGCCACGTCGGCCACGGGCACCTGCCATGGGCCGACCATCTGGTCGCGGGCATTGAGGCCGCCCACCGTGCGGTCGCCGATCGTGATCAGGAAGCGCTTGCTCGCCACGGTCGGGTGGCGCAGCACATCGAGCGCGACCTTGTCGAGCGCCACGCCAGTGAGGTCCAACTGACCGCCATCGCGGGCCACGCGTTTGACATCGCGGTGCATCTTGGGCGGCTTGCCGAGCAGCACGTCCATCGGCATGTCGATGGCTTTGTCGGCTTCAGGTTGCGCGCTGTCAGACAGCGTCAACTCGCACACATCCGTCGTGACACCGACGACACCGAAGGGGCAACGCTCGCGCTCGGCCATCGCCGTGAAGACGGGCAGCGATTCGGGCGCGATGGCCAGCACATAGCGCTCCTGGCTCTCGTTGCACCAGATCTCTTTCGGCGCCAGGCCGGTCTCTTCGAGCGGCACCTTGCTCAGGTCGAAGCGCGCGCCCTTGCCCGCGCCGTCGACCAGTTCGGGGAAGGCATTGGAGATGCCACCCGCGCCCACGTCGTGGATGGCCAGGATCGGGTTGTTCGCGCCCAGGCCCCAGCAGTGGTTGATGACCTCTTGCGCACGGCGCTGGATTTCGGGGTTGCCGCGCTGCACCGAGTCGAAGTCGAGATTGGCGGCGTTGGTGCCGGCGGCCATCGACGATGCGGCCGAGCCGCCCATGCCGATGCGCATGCCGGGGCCGCCCAGCTGGATCAGCAAAGTGCCCGCCGCGAACTGCACCTTCTTGGTCTGCTCGCTGCTGATCGTGCCCAGGCCGCCCGCGATCATGATGGGCTTGTGGTAGCCACGGCGGATGGCATCCGCGCCCTCGCCCACCGTCTGCTCGAACACGCGGAAGTAGCCGCCCAGGTTGGCGCGGCCGAACTCGTTGTTGAAGGCCGCGCCGCCCAGCGGGCCTTCGATCATGATCTGCAGCGGGCTGGCGATGTGCTCGGGTTTGCCGAAGTTCATGGCCTCCCAGGGCTCGTTGGTGCCCGGCAGGTTCAGGTTGGACACCGAGAAGCCCGTCAAGCCCGACTTCGGGCGCGAGCCACGGCCCGTGGCACCTTCGTCGCGGATCTCGCCGCCCGCGCCCGTCGAGGCACCGGGGAAAGGCGAGATCGCCGTCGGGTGGTTGTGCGTCTCGACCTTCATCAGCACATGGGCCAGCTCTTCGCGGGCTTCGTAGCGCGGCGCATCGGTGTAGCCGGCGGGCATCCAGCGCTCGATCTGGTGGCCTTCCATCACCGAGGCGTTGTCGCTGTAGGCCACGACCGTGTGCTGCGGGTTGAGCTTCTCCGTGTTGCGGATCATGCCGAACATCGACAGCTCTTGTGCCTGCCCGTCGATCGTGAACTGGGCATTGAAGATCTTGTGGCGGCAGTGCTCGCTGTTGGCCTGCGCGAACATCATCAGCTCGACGTCGGTCGGGTTGCGCTTGAGGCCGGTGAAGGCGTTGACGAGGTACTCGATTTCGTCATCCGACAAGGCCAGGCCGAAGGTGACGTTGGCTTCTTCGAGCGCCTTGCGCCCCTGGCCCAGCACATCGACGTGTTCCATCGGCTGGCCGACCTGCTCGTCGAACAGGTGGCGGGCCTCGTCGCGGGCCAGCAGCACGCTTTCGGTCATGCGGTCATGCAGGAGCGCGGCGCAGGCCTGCACGTCCTGCCCGGCCATGGGCTTGGCGCCGCCCATCAGGGCGCCGATCACGCCGGCCTTGACCGTGATGCGGAATTCGGTGACGCGCTCGACACGGCGAATCGCCAGGCCGCAGTTGTGCGCGATGTCGGTGGCCTTGGACGCCCAGGGCGAGACCGTGCCCAGACGCGGCGCCACGACGATCAGGTCACCTTCAGCCGAACCATCGTAGGCATCGCCGTAAGTGAGCAAGGCCGCCAGCTTGTCCAGCTCGCCCTGCGGCAGGGCCTTGTCCAGCGCCACCCAGTGCACGAAGCGGGCATGCACGCCGCTGATCCGGGGATTGATGGCTTGCAGCTTGGGCAGGAGCGCCTGGATTTGGTGGGGAGCCAGGGCGTTGCCGCCTTCAAAGTGCATCAAGGTGGACATCGCGGAGGGGGTGCGTTCGGTCACGAGGGAGGCCTGAAAATGCGACCGCCCTGCACTGCAGGGCGTCATGGACGGTCGCGTTGAAAAGCTGGGCGACCGCTATTTTAGCAAGGGCAGGCTGCGCCGCGCGCGCGCGCCGGCCTCATGCGCGCATCTTCAATACCAATATTTGAGGAAGTTCCCGCCGGTGAGCAAGGCGAAAAAGCCCTGTAGCAAACTCGTGATCGAACTCAGTGCGGAAGTGACGCTGGTGGTCGCGCCACCCGATACATGGCTGATTTCCTGGGCAGACAAAACGCGCATCGTAGGCTCCTGAAAAAATGGTTGAATGCCCAGTTTATGACATAAACGACCATGGTTAAACCATGCATGTTCACTCGGCGTTGTGGCGCATGCGGCATGCCCAAGCTGGTTTCAGGTCCATGGTCTTGCCGAATCCCGGATAATCGACGCCCATGAGCATCACCATCAAATCCGGCGCCGAGATCGAAGGCATGCGCGTCGCGGGCCGCCTGGCCTCCGAAGTGCTGGACTACATCACCCCCTTCGTCAAACCCGGTGCGTCCACCGAAGAGCTGGACAAGCTGTGCCACGACTACATGGTCAACGTCCAAGGCACCATCCCCGCGCCGCTGAACTACGCGCCGGGCGGCCACTCGCCCTACCCCAAGTCGATCTGCACGTCGGTCAACCATCAGGTCTGCCACGGCATCCCCAATGAGCGCACCCTGAAGGACGGCGACATCGTCAACATCGACGTCACGGTCATCAAGGACGGCTGGCACGGCGACACCAGCCGCATGTTCATCGTCGGCAACGGCTCGATCGCCGCCAAGCGCCTGTGCACCTTCACCTACGAGGCCATGTGGAAGGGCATCGTGAAGGTCAAGCCCGGCGTGCGCCTGGGCGACATCGGCCACTCGATCCAGATCTTCGCCGAGAACAACGGCTTCTCGGTCGTGCGCGAGTTCTGCGGGCACGGCATCGGCCTGAAGTTCCACGAAGAGCCGCAGGTGCTGCACTATGGCCGCCCCGGCACGCTCGAGGAGCTCAAGGTCGGCATGACCTTCACGATCGAGCCCATGATCAACGCCGGCAAGCGCGACATCAAGTCGCTCGGCGACGGCTGGACCATCGTCACGAAGGACCGCTCGCTGTCCGCGCAATGGGAGCACACCATCCTGGTGACGGAGACGGGCTATGAGGTGCTCACGCTGTCCGCCGGCAGCCCGCCGCCACCGGCTTTCGTCACATCGACGAAGACCTGACGATGTTTCCGTGACGTCCGATGCGCATGACACGCTCTCGTTAGCCCCCGCAGTACCGAAAACATAGAACATGCCATTGGACGTTGCCGCGCTGCGCACGCAGTTCAAGACCGCCAAGTCCGAGCTGCTCACGCAGTTCCAGGACAACCGCGCCACCACCACATCGGCCAGCAGCCTGCTGGCCAACCTCGCGCGCCTCGTTGACCGCACGCTGATCGAGTTGTGGGATGCGCACGCGCTGCCCAAAGGCGCGGCGCTGGTGGCCGTGGGCGGCTATGGCCGCGGCGAGCTGTTCCCGCACTCCGACATCGACGTGCTGCTCCTGCTGCCCATCTCGCCGTCCATCGCGGGCGACGAGAGCCTGGCGCCCAGCGTCGAGAGCTTCATCAGCGCCTGCTGGGACATCGGCCTGGAGATCGGCTCGAGCGTGCGCAGCGTCGAAGAGTGCAGCGAAGAAGCCCAGCGCGACGTGACCGTGCAGACCGCGCTGCTCGAAGCGCGCTTCATCTGCGGCTCCAAGGCGCGTTTCGACGAGCTGCAAAAGTCCACCTACCAGCACATCGACGTGCCCGCCTTCGTGACGGCCAAGATGCTGGAGATGCGCCAGCGGCACACCAAGTACGAAGACACGCCCTACGCGCTCGAGCCCAACTGCAAGGAAAGCCCCGGCGGCCTGCGCGACTTGCAGGTGGTGCTGTGGCTGGCCCGCGCCGCGCGCCTGGGCAAGACCTGGCACGAGCTGGCCAAGAACGGCCTGCTGACCGCCTTCGAAGCCCGCCAGTTGCAGCGTAACGAAGGCACGCTCAAACTCATCCGCACACGCCTGCACCAGATCGCCGGGCGCCGCGAAGACCGCCTCGTGTTCGACCTGCAGACCGCCGTGGCCGAGTCCTTCGGTTACGAGAACACCAAGGCCCTGCGCGCCAGCGAAGCCTTGATGCGCCGCTACTACTGGGCCGCCAAGGCCGTGACCCAGCTCAACCAGATCCTCATCCTCAACATCGAGGAGCGCGTGCACGGCTCGCACAACGCGCCCATGCGCCCGATCAACGAGCGCTTCCTCGATCGCGGCGGTTTCCTCGAAGTGGTCAGCGACGACCTCTACCAGCGCGACCCGCACGCCATCCTGGCCACCTTCCTCACGCTCGAGCAGGACAACACGCTCAAGGGCCTGTCGGCCCGCACCCTGCGCGCGCTCTACAACGCCCGCAACGTGATGGACGGCCCCTTCCGCCGCGACCCGGTCAATCACGCGACCTTCATGGCCATCCTGCGCGAGGAGCAAGGCCAGACGCGCGTGATGCGCCTGCTCAACCAGACCTCGGTGCTCGGGCGTTATCTGTGGGTGTTCCGCCGCATCGTCGGGCAGATGCAGCACGACCTCTTCCACGTCTACACGGTCGATCAGCACATCCTGATGGTCGTGCGCAACGTGCGCCGCTTCTTCATCCCCGAGCACGCGCACGAGTACCCCTTCTGCACGCAACTGGCCGCCGAGTGGGACAAGCCCTGGCTGCTCTACGTGGCCGCGCTCTTCCATGACGTGGCCAAGGGCCGCGGCGGCGACCACTCCGTGCTCGGCGGCGTCGAGGTGCGGCGCTTCTGCCGCGACCACGACATCAAGGGCGAGGACGCCAAGCTCATCGAGTTCCTCGTGGCCGAGCACCTGACCATGTCGCGCGTCGCGCAAAAGGAAGACCTGTCGGACCCCGATGTGATCCAGGCCTTCGCCCAGCGCATGGGCAGCGAGCGCGCGCTCACCGGCCTGTACCTGCTGACCGTGGCCGACATCCGTGGCACCAGCCCCAAGGTCTGGAACGCCTGGAAGGGCAAGCTGCTCGAAGACCTCTACAAGCTCACCTTGCGCGCACTGGGCGGTGCCCGTCCGCACATGGACGCCGAGATCGAGGCCCGCAAGCAGCAGGCCAGGCAGACGCTCGCGCTGTACTTCATGCCGCCCGGCGTCGAAGGCCCGCTGTGGCAGACGCTGGACATGAGCTACTTCGCCCGCCACGAAGCGCCCGACATCGCCTGGCACACGCGCATGCTGTGGCGCCATGTCGAGACGAGCAAGCCCGTCGTCTCCGCGCGCCTGTCGCCCGTGGGCGAAGGCCTGCAGGTGCTCGTGTACGCGCCCGACCGCGCCGACCTGTTCGCCCGCATCTGCGGCTACTTCGACCGCGCCGGCTTCAACATCCAGGATGCCCGCGTGCACACCACGCGCAGCAACTACGCGCTGGACACCTTCCAGATCCTGCCCAGCGACAGCATCCAGTACGAAGGCGTGCACTACCGCGAGCTGATCGCGCTGGTCGAGAACCAGCTGGCCGAAGCATTGGTGTCAGAAAAGCCCCTGCATGAGCCCAGCCGTGGGCGGCTGTCTCGCCGGGTCAAGTCATTCCCGGTCAAGCCGCGCGTGAGCCTCAAGCCCGATGAGCGCGCGCAGCGCTGGCTGCTCAGCGTTTCGGCCAGCGACCGCTCGGGGCTGCTTTACGTGATCGCCCGCACACTGGCGCATCACCACGTCAACGTGCAACTGGCCAAGGTCAGCACGCTGGGCGAGCGCGTGGAAGACACTTTCCTCGTGACCGGCGACGCCCTGCGCCAGGACAAGCAACAACTGGCCCTGGAGACCGAACTGCTGGAAGCGCTCTCGTCCTGATCCAGGGCCTGGTCAGGCGGGCTCTTTCGGGTCGAGCATCAGCTCCAGACGGGCGATCAGGTCGCGCAGCAGCAGGCGGCGCTTTTTCAGACGGCGCAAGCTGAGTTCATCGACAGGGGATTGCTCGACAGCGCGGTCGATCAAATTGTCCAGGTCCGCGTGTTCCATGCGCAACTCGATCAACTGGCGATGTGGGGAATGCAGGTTTTCTTGCATCTCGGATGCCTGAGGGCTCCATGACAAGGCGCACGAACAAGGGATGCCCCGGGGCATCGCCTCCCCCCGGATCCGGTTAATTAGCGATTATAGTTTTCGATATGAGCATTGCACCAAGCAGTTTCCGCCTGGTGGCCGCCACCGGTATCCATCGGGGGGACAGGCCTTACCAACAAGACCAGGTCGAAATCATCCCTCACCCCCGGGTGCAGGGCTGCCTGCTCGCCGTCGTCGCCGATGGCATGGGGGGCAAGAGCGGTGGGCGCAAGGCCGCCGACCAGGTCATCCTCACGGCCCGGCAGGTCTTCGACCGCTACGTGCCCAACAAGGACCTGTCCGTCGAGACGCTGGCGCAATTGATCAACGAGGCGCACCTCATGATCAAGCTGACGGCGCTGGCCTTCGAAGAAGAGCCGCACAGCACCATCGGCGCCTTCATCATCAACCCCGACCTGTCGGCCGACCTCGTGCACGCGGGCGATTCGCGCATCTACCACTTCCGGGGGCCGGAGATGGCCTTCCGCACGATGGACCACTCCTTCGTGCAGCGCCTGGTCGACGAAGGCCAGATCAACGAAGAAGAAGCCAATGTGCACCCGCAGGCCAACCTGCTGACGGGTTGCCTGGGCACGCAGCAGGATCCGCCCGTGGCCTGCCACCGCATCCCGCAGCTGGAAGTCGGCGACACGCTGCTGGCCTGCTCGGACGGGCTGTGGCATTACTTCACGCCCAAGGAGCTAGGCGCCATCGTGCACACGCTGCCACCGCGCGAAGCGGCCGAGATGCTGGTCGGCAAAGCGCGCCATCGCGCCCGCGCGGGGGGCGACAACCTCTCACTGGCGTTGGTGCGGGTCGAGTCGTCAAGCTGAACGGTGTGAGCGAGCTGTAACAAGTGGGCAGTCAAGCCAACCGCGACACGCACTGGCCTGCCCTGGACGGCTTGCGCGGCCTGGCCGTGCTGCTCGTGATCGCCCACAACGCGCACATGCTGGAAGGCCCGGGCATGTCCAGGCCGGCCAGGATCGTGAGCAACCTGTTCGACTTCGGCTGGACCGGCGTCCTGCTGTTCTTCGTGCTCAGCGGCTTTCTGATCACGGGCATCCTGCTCGACTCGATGGGCCAGCCGCACGCCCTGAGCCGCTTCGTGGCCAGGCGCACCTTGCGCATCTTCCCGCTCTACTACGGCACGCTCTTCGTCATCTTCGTGCTGCTGCCCTTGTTGAACGCGCAGCCCGCGATCTACAAGGCGCAGGCGCCGCACCAGATCTGGCTGTGGCCGTACCTCTCGAACTGGACGGACGCGATGGGCATCGGGCCGGAGAACCTGCCGCATTTCTGGTCGCTGGCCGTCGAAGAGCAGTTCTACCTGTTCTGGCCCTTGCTCGTGCTCGCCCTGAAGACGCCCGAGCGCGTGGCCATCGCGTGCCTGGTCGGCATCGTCATCGGCCCCTTGAGCCGCTTCACGGTCATCTACGAAGGCTTTACGCTGGAAGCCGATTACCGCTGGACGCCCTGCCGCTTCGATGCCCTGGCCATGGGCGGGCTGGCCGCCGTGTGCTGGCACGTGCCCGCGTGGGCCGCGTGGGTGCGCCGCCACGCCAAGACGCTGCTGAGCACGCTGGCCGTGGCGCTGATCGCCGGCCTGTTCTGGACACGCGGCTACCCCCGGCAGACGCCCAACAGCATGATCGAAGGCTACTGGCTGCTGGCCGTCGCCTTTGCCAGCTTCATTTTCTCGGCGGCCTCGGTCGATGTGGCCGTGGCGCGCGGCAAGGCATCGGCCTGGTGGCATCGCCTGCTGACCTGGCCGGCCTTGCGCAAGGTCGGGCAATACAGCTATGGCATGTACGTCTTCCACAAGCCTTTGCACGACGTGTTCAGCGCGGATTTGCTCAAGCGCTGGCACATCCAGACCGAAGGCGACATCCCGCTGGCGAGCCTGCATTTGAGCGTGGTCGCGGCGGCATCATTCGGTTTGGCCTGGCTGTCGTACAACCTGTACGAGATCCACTTCCTCAAACTCAAGCGCCATTTCGCCTGAGCGCGGCCTGGATCAGGTCAGCGAGGTATCGACCACGCGGCGCTCTTCGCTGAGGTATTCCTTCGACTGCATCTCGGTCAGGCGAGACACCGTGCGCGGGAACTCGTGCGACATCGGCCCTTCGGTGTAGAGCTGCTCGGGCGGCACTTCGGCCGAGATGACCAGCTTGCACCGGCGGTCGTACATCACGTCGATGAGCCAGGTGAAGCGGCGCGCCTCCGAGGCCATGCGCACCGGCATGTGCGGCACGTCCGACAGCATCACCGTGTGAAAGCGCGAGGCCAGCTCGAGGTAGTCGTTCTGCGAGCGCGGACCGCCGCACAGCGTCTGGAAGTCGAACCACACGATGCCGCCCGCACGGCGCCTGGCTTTGAGGATGCGGTGCTCGATGTTGAGGTTCGGGTCTTCATCGGCCGTCTCGGCCATGCTTGTCGAAAATGCGCGCCGCATCTCCTTGCCCGTGTCGTCGTTGAGCGGCGTCAGATAAAGGTTGACCAGTTCCAGCGTGCGGCGGCGGTAGTCGTTGCCGCTGTCCACATTGACCACTTCGAGGTGGCTTTTGAGCAGCTCGATGGCCGGCAGGATGCGGTCGCGGTGCAGGCCGTTGGGGTAGAGCCCATCGGGGTGGAAGTTCGACGGTCGTGATGATGCTCATGCGGTTGTGGAACATCGCGTCCAGCAGGCGGTACAAGATCATCGCGTCGGTCACATCCGACGACATGGAACTCATCGAAGCAGATCAGGCGGTACTTGCGCGACATCTTCTTGGCCAGCACTTCCAACGGGTCGGTCACGCCCTTGCAGCTCGTGCAGCTGGCGGTGCACCTCGCGCATGAACTCGTGAAAGTGCAGGCGCGTCTTGCGCTGCCAGCGGCACGGCCTGAGTAGAAGCAGTCCATCATGAAGGACTTGCCGCGCCCGACGCCGCCCTACATGTACACGCCCTTGCGGCAGATCGGGGGTTGAGCAGCGTCTTGGTCAGCGCGTTGGAGCGCTGCGCCTTGTACTTCTCCCACTCGTTCTAGCAGCTGCTGCAGCGCGGCGATGCCCTTGCAGCTGTGCGTCGTCGGCCTTGACAGCCTCGCTCGGCAAGGCTTGTCGTACGCTCTGGAAATGGAGACGCGGTTGGCAATGTTGCAGAGGCAATCAAAGGCGGCGCCATCGCCGCCCCGACGCGAGCCGTCGTTGCCAACTCAGAAGTTTAAGGTGCGCTTGTCGACGGCCAGCGCTGCTTCCTTGGTCGCCTCGGACAGCAACTGGGTGTGCGTGGCAGATGCGCGCGATGTCTTCGGCGATGGCCTTGAACTCCATCGCCACCACGGCCTCCGAGATCAGCTCGCAGGCGTACGGCCCGATGATGTGCACGCCCAGGATCTCGTCCGTCGCGGCATCGGCCAGGAACTTGACGAAACCGGTCGTGTCGCCCAGCGCGCGCGCGCGGCCGTTGGCAATGAAGGGGAAGGAGCCGGCCTTGTAGGGCCGCGCCTTCCGCTTTCAACGCCTGTTCGGTTTTGCCGACCCAGGCGATCTCCGGGATGGTGTAGATCACCCAAGGAATGATGTTGAAGTCGACGTGGCCGTGCTGACCGGCGATCCGCTCGGCCACGGCCACGCCCTCTTCTTCAGCCTTGTGCGCCAGCATCGGGCCGCGCACCACGTCACCGATCGCCCACACGTTGGGCAGGTTGGTCTTGCAGTCGTCGTCGACGACGATGGCGCCGCGCTCGTCCAGCTTCAGGCCCACGCTTTCGGCGTTCAGGCCCGTTGGTGTTCGGCACGCGGCCGATCGACACGATCAGCTTGTCGAACTCGAGCTTCTGTTCTTCGCCCTTGGCGTTGGCGTAGTTCACGGTCACGCCCTTCTTGCCGGTCTGGTGACCTCGTCGATCTTCACGCCCAAGTCCAGCTTCAGGCCTTGCTTGGTGAAGAACTTCTGGGCTTCCTTGGCGACCTGCTCGTCGACCGCGCCCAGGAAGGTCGGCAGCGCCTTCCAGCACGGTGACTTCGGCACCCAGGCGGCGCCACACCGAGCCCATCTCCAGGCCGATCACGCCGGCGCCGATCACGCCCAGCTTCTTGGGCACCTCGCCGATGGCCAGCGCGCCGTCGTTCGACAGGATCAGTTTCTCGTCGAAGGCGCGCCCGGCAGTGCGCGGGCGTTCGAGCCGGTGGCGACGATGATGTGCTTGCCGGTGATGGTCTCGGTTGTCGGCCGCTGACGGCGATCGGGTAGCCTCCATCGGCCGCGGCTTCGCGAACGAGCCGCGGCCATGGAAGAAGCTCACCTTGTTCTTCTTGAACAGGAACAGGATGCCGTCGTTGTTCTGCTTCACGACGGTGTCCTTGCGGCCGATCATCTTGGCCCAGGTCGATGCGACAGGCCGTCACGTTGATGCCGTGGTCCTCGAAGTGATGGCCGGCGTGCTCGTAGTGCTCGGACGATTGCAGCAGCGCCTTCGACGGGATGCAGCCGACGTTGGTGCAGGTGCCGCCCGGAGCCGGGCCGCCTTTTTCGTTCTCCCATTCGTCGATGCAGGCCACCTTGAAGCCCAGCTGCGCAGCGCGGATGGCGGCGATGTAACCGCCAGGGCCGGCGCCGATGACTACTGACGTCGAATTGTTTGCTCATTGTTGCTTAGTTTCCAATCAGGTCGTCCTGTGGGACGAACATCCACAGCAGGATGTAGATCACGAGGCCGATGCCGAAGGAGAAGGTGAACAGCGCGAAGACCAGGCGCCAGATCCAAGAGTCCATGTCGGTCACGCGGGCCAGGCCGCCGCAGACGCCACCGATCCAGCGGTCGTCGCGCGAGCGCCGCACGGCTGAACGAATCGACCACCAGTTGTCGTCCATCGACACGGGCGGCGGCGCGCCGTTCAGCAGGCGCTGGCCTTGGCGCTGCTGAGAACTCATCAAAGCTGAGCACGCCGGCCTGGTGCAGGTCTGCGAGACGTTTCATTTCATCAGAGAGCTCATATAGTCTCGCTTTTGAATCGATGCTGTGCGGCGGGCCCTGGTGAGGCGCCCGGCCGTATTCAGATGTCGAACAGCAGGCGCGCCGGGTCTTCCAGCGCCTCCTTCATGGCAACCAGGCCCAGCACGGCTTCCCGGCCGTCGATGATGCGGTGGTCATAAGACATCGCCAAATAATTGATCGGGCGGATCACGATCTGGCCGTTCTCGACGACGGCGCGGTCCTTCGTGGCATGCACGCCCAGGATGGCCGATTGCGGCGGGTTGATGATCGGTGTCGACAGCATCGAGCCGAAGGTGCCGCCGTTCGAGATCGAGAACGTGCCGCCCGTCAGGTCATCGAGGCCCAGCTTGCCGTCGCGCGCCTTGGCACCGAACTCGGCGATCTTCTTTTCGATCTCCGAGAAGGTCATCTGGTCGGCATTGCGCAGCACGGGCACGACCAGGCCACGGGGCGAGCCCACGGCCACGCCGATGTCGAAGTAGCCGTGGTAGACGATGTCGTTGCCGTCGACCGATGCATTGATCACCGGGAACTTCTTGAGCGCATGCACGGCAGCCTTCACGAAGAAGCTCATGAAGCCCAGCTTGACACCGTGCTCCTTCTCGAACTTCTCCTGGAACTTCTTGCGCATCTCCATCAGCGGCGCCATGTTCACTTCGTTGAACGTGGTCAGGATGGCGTTCGTCGCTTGCGATTGCAGCAGGCGCTCGGCCACGCGGGCACGCAGCCGGCTCATCGGCACGCGCTGCTCGGGGCGCTCGCCCAAAGGATTGGGCACGCTCGGCGCCTGCACGGCGGGCAACGAGGTCGTCGGCACACCCGTGGGGATGGCGGGCGCCGAAGGCGCGGCTGCGGCTGGTTTGGCGGCGGTGCCACCAGCCACGGCCTGCAGCACGTCGCCCTTGGTCACGCGGCCATCCTTGCCCGTGCCAGGCACCTGGCTCGTGCTCAGGTTGTTGTCGGCCAGCAGCTTGGCGGCGGCGGGCATGGCCACATCGCCCTTGTTGCCACCCGAGGTGGCTGCGGCGGGCGCAGGCGCCGCGGCGGCCGGCGCGGGCACGGCCTTCACTTCCAGCGGGCTGACGGCCACGGCGCCTTCGGTGTCGATGCGCGCGATGACCTCGTCGCTGCCGACCGTGTCGCCGTCGCCCTTGACAAGCTGGGCCAGCACGCCAGCGGATGGCGCGGGCACTTCCAGCACGACCTTGTCGGTCTCGATCTCGATGAGGATCTCATCGACCGCGACGGCCTCGCCCGGTTTCTTCTTCCATTGCAGCAGCGTGGCCTCGGCCACGGACTCTGACAGCTGAGGAACTTTGACGTCAATGATTGCCATGATTGTGTATCTCCAGATACGCCCCTTCGCTCGCCTATCGCCCGAGTTGACCGGCACATCGTGCCGTTCGAACCCGCGCGGTCATGGCGTCACGAAGTGACGTCATAACCTTTATTTGGTGAGGACGAAGCCCTTGAGCTTGGCGAAGGCCTGGTCCAGCAAAGCCTTTTGCTGCTCCTGGTGCAAATGGGCATAGCCCACGGCAGGCGAAGCGGATGGCGGCCTGCCCGCGTAACCCAGCTTCTGCCCTTCGACCATGTTCTCGTGCACGTAGTGCTGGACGAAGAACCAGGCGCCCTGGTTCTGCGGCTCGTCCTGGCACCACACCAGGTCCGTGAGGTTGGGATACTTCTTGACCTCGGCGGCGAAAGCCTTGTGCGGGAAGGGATACAGCTGCTCGACGCGCACGATGGCCACGTCGGTCGCCTTCTTCTCGGCGCGCTTCTTGACCAAGTCGTAGTAGACCTTGCCCGAGCAGCAGATCATGCGCTTCACATCGGCGGCCTTGATGGTCTCGTCGACCTCGCCGATCACCGTGCGGAACTCGCCACGCGTGAACTCGGTCAGCGGCGATGTCGCGTCCTTGTTGCGCAGCAGCGACTTGGGCGTCATGATCACCAGCGGCTTGCGGAACATGCGCACCATCTGACGACGCAGCACATGGAAGATCTGCGAGGCCGAGGTCGGCTGCACGATCTGCATGTTGTTGTCGGCGGCCAGCTGCATGAAGCGCTCGAGGCGGGCCGAGCTGTGCTCGGGGCCTTGACCTTCGTAGCCATGCGGCAGCATCAGCGTCAGGCCGTTGGCGCGGCCCCACTTCACTTCACCGGACGCGATGAACTGGTCGATCACCACCTGTGCGCCGTTGGCGAAGTCGCCGAACTGCGCTTCCCAGATGACCAGGCTGTTGGGGTCGGAGCCGGCGTAGCCGTACTCGAAGCCCAGCACGGCCTCTTCCGACAGGATCGAATCGATGACGACATACGGCGCCTGGTTCTCGGCCACGTGCTGCAGCGGCACATAGGTGCCTTCGCTCCAGCGCTCGCGGTTCTGGTCGTGCAGCACGGCGTGGCGGTGGGTGAAGGTGCCGCGGCCACAGTCTTCGCCAGACAGGCGCACCGGGTAGCCCGAGGCCACCAGCGAGGCGAAAGCCATGTGTTCGCCCATGCCCCAGTCGACGTTGATCTCGCCGCGGCCCATGGCCGCGCGGTCGTCGATCACCTTCTGCACGAGCGGGTGCGGCTTGAAGTCGGCCGGGATCGTCGTGATGCGCTCGGCCAGACGGCGGAACTCGGCCAGCGGCAAGGCCGTGTCGGCGCTGTCCGTCCACTTCTTGCCCAGGTAGGGCGTCCAGTCGACCGCGTACTTGCTCTTGAAGTTGGTCAGCACCGGATCGACCGTGTGCTTGCCCGCCTCCATCGCGGCGCGGTACTCCTTGACCATGTCGTCGGGTCCATTGGCCGGCAGCGTGCCGCCACCGACCAGCCGATCGCCGTACACCTTGCGCGTGCCCGGGTGCTGGCCGATCTTCTTGTACATCAGCGGCTGGGTCATCGACGGCGTGTCCTGCTCGTTGTGGCCCAGCTTGCGGAAGCAGACGATGTCGACGACGACATCCTTGTTGAACTCCTGGCGGTAGTCCAGCGCCAGTTGCGAGCACAGCACGACCGCTTCGGGGTCGTCGCCATTCACGTGCAGCACGGGCGCTTCGATCATCTTGACCACGTCCGAGCAGTACAGCGTCGAGCGGCTGTCGCGCGGGTCGGAGGTCGTGAAACCGATCTGGTTGTTGATGACGATGTGGACCGTGCCGCCCGTGAAGTAGCCACGGGTCTGCGCCAGCGCCAGCGTCTCCATCACGACGCCCTGGCCGGCGAAGGCCGCATCGCCGTGCACCTGCACCGGCAGCACCTGCACGCCCTTGGTGTCGCCACGGCGGTCCATGCGGGCCTTGACCGAGCCTTCCACCACCGGGTTGACGATCTCGAGGTGCGAGGGGTTGAACGACAGTGACAGGTGGATCGGGCCGCCAGGCGTGGTCACGTCGCTCGAGAAGCCCTGGTGGTACTTCACGTCACCGGAAGGCAGGTTCTCGGGCGCCGTGTGCTCGAACTCCGAGAACAGCTCGGCGGGCTGCTTGCCCAGCGTGTTGACCAGCACGTTCAGGCGGCCGCGGTGCGCCATGCCGATGATGACCTCCTGCACGCCCTTCTCGCCGGCGCGCTGGATCAGCTCGTCCATCGCGGCGATGAAGGCTCTCACCGCCTTCGAGCGAGAAGCGCTTCTGGCCGACGTACTTGGTGTGCAGAAAGCGCTCGAGGCCTTCGGCGGCCGTCAGGCGCTCCAGGATGTGCTTTTTCTCGTCGACGCTGAACGTGGGCTTGGAACGGATGGCTTCCAGCCGCTCCTGCCACCAGCGCTTCTCGGTCGGATCGGTGATGTGCATGTACTCGGCGCCGATGCTGCCGCAGTACGTTTCACGCAAGGCCTGCACGATCTCGCGCAGGGTCATGTGCTCGGCCTTGGTGAAATAGGTGTTCGTCGCGCTGAACGTGATGTCCATGTCCGACTCGGTGAAGTCGTAGAACGATGGCTCCAGTTCAGGGATCTTGGCGCGCTCCTGGCGCTTGAGCGGATCGAGGTCGGCCCAGCGTGAACCGAGGAAGCGGTAAGCGGCGATCAGCGATTGAACGTGCACCTGCTTGCGCGCCACGGCCAAGTCAGCCGAGCTGGTCTTGACCATGAAGGCATTGGCTTTCGCGCGCTGGGCGAACGATTCGACCACGGGCGCATGCGCCACATCGCGGTGATCGGTGCCATCGGCGGCGGGAACGTTCTGGAGGGCGTCGAAGTAGGAGCGCCAGTTTTCTGGCACAGAGCCCGGGTTGTCGAGATAGGCCTCGTACAACTCTTCGACATAAGGGGCGTTGCCCCCGAACAGGTACGAGTTCGACCTGAACTGCTGCATCATTTCGCTTACCTCACTCCAGGGTATGCCTGGACATTGGCGGTTGAAAAACCTTCCGCGACACGGCTTGACCGGTTGGCGGATTGCGACCCGCCTTGCTGACTGCATGGAAGCAATATCCAGCAAGGGCGACGGGAAGGGCCTAAAAGAGAGAACCGGGAAGCAATGTACCACCAATGCGGAACATTGCCACCTCAATGTGACTGAACGTGTAAAGACCCTGGCTATTGAACGAGCCTTGACTTCGGCGTGAACAACAAAAAAGCCGGGCGAGTGACCCGGCTTTTTGATGGAAACCCTTGCGGGCCCTGCAATGAACGGCTGGGATCAGCCGAAGTTCTTGGCGGCGAAGTCCCAGTTGACCAGGTTGTTCAGGAAGGTCTCGACGAACTTCGGACGGGCATTGCGGTAGTCGATGTAGTAGGCGTGTTCCCACACGTCGACGGTCAGCACAGCTGTATCGCCCGTGGTCAGCGGCGTGCCGGCGGCGCCCGTGTTGACGATGTCGACCGAGCTATCGGCCTTCTTCACGAGCCATGTCCAGCCGGAGCCGAAGTTGCCCACGGCCGACTTGGTGAAGGCCTCCTTGAACGCGGCGTAGCTGCCGAATTTGGCGTTGATGGCCGCGGCCAAAGCGCCCGTGGGCTCGCCGCCGCCTTGCGGCTTCATGCAGTTCCAGAAGAAGGTGTGGTTCCAGACCTGGGCGGCGTTGTTGTAGATGCCGCCGCTGGACTTCTTGACGATCTCTTCCAGGGGCAGGTTCTCGAACTCGGTGCCGGGGATCAGGTTGTTCAGGTTGGTGACGTAGGCCTGGTGATGCTTGCCGTAGTGGTATTCGAAGGTTTCCTTCGACATGTGGGGGGCAAGCGCGTCTTGTGCATACGGCAGTGGGGGGAGCGTGTGTGCCATGGCGTGGTCCTGATAGGTGTGAGAAAAATCAAGGGCGATTGTAGGCACGCTCGGCCATGCATCCGCAAACGAGGGCTTTGCCAAGCCGCATGACAGGGTCAAGCCAGGGTTGAGTCAGGCCTAAAGGGCTTCGTCGATGTCGACCTCGGTGACGCTCAGACGCAACACCCCATCGGCCATCACGCCCTGCACGACCTGACCCGGCTGGGCCTGGGCCGCTCGCGTGATCGGCTCGCCGCTCTCCTGGCTCAGCCAGGCATAGCCGCGATCGAGCACATTGCGCGGGTTCAAGGCGGCCAGGCGCGCCTCCCATGCATCGAGGCTGTGCTGCTGACGCGATTGTTGGACGGCCACGGCGCGGGCCAGGCGAGCCTGCCAATTGGGCAAATGCTGTTTGCCCCAGCGCACACGTTGCTGGCACGAGGCCAACATGCGTTGCTCGATGCGGTTCAGATGCTGCGCGTGCTGGCCCAGCACCTGCGCCGGGCGTGCCAACCTGATCGTGGCCCTGTCGAGACGCTGCGACAGATTGTCCAGCCGCTGGTCCACGCGGTGCTGGATGTGGCGCTGCATGGCATCGAGCTGGGCCAGCGCGGTATCGCGGCCTTGCGCGACCAGTTCGGCGGCGGCCGTCGGGGTGGGTGCGCGCAGATCGGCGGCGAAATCGGCCAGCGTCACGTCGGTCTCGTGGCCCACGCCCGCGATGACCGGCGCCGGGCACGCCGCGATGGCCCGCACGACGCGCTCGTCGTTGAAGGCCCAGAGGTCTTCCATCGAACCGCCGCCACGGCACACGATGACGGCATCGAACACCTGCCCCGCATGGTGCGCCAGGCCGATGGCGGCCAAGGCGTTCACGATCTGGGGCGGCGCCTCCGCGCCTTGCACCGCGCATGGCGACACCACGACCTCGACATGCGGCGAGCGCCGCTTCAGCGCCGTCAGCACGTCATGCAATGCGGCAGCCGCCAGCGACGTGACAACCGCGATGCGTTTGGGGAAGCGCGCAATGGCCCGCTTGCGCGCGGCGTCGAACAAGCCTTCAGCTTCGAGGCGGGCTTTCAAACGCAGGAACTGCTCGTACAAGGCGCCTGCGCCAGCCCGCTGAAGGCCTTCGACGACCATCTGCAACTCGCCGCGCGCCTCGTACACGGCCAGGTTGCCGCGCGCCTCGACCAGCATGCCCTCGGCGGGCTGGAAGTCCACCTGCGACAAGGCCCTGCGGAAGATGGCGCAACGCAGCGAGGCGTTGCCGTGCTCGTCCTTGAGCGTGAAGTAGCCGTGGCCGCTGGCGGCCCGCGTGAAGCCGCTGATTTCGCCGCGCACGACGCACGAAGCAAAACGCGTCGCCAGCGTGTCGCCCACCGCCTGCACGAGCGCTGCCACACCCCAGACCCGGGCGCTGGGAGTCCCTCGATCAGACAACCAACTGCTCATGGTTTTGCTTGCATCCGCAGGTGTCGTACTTGGACAAGTCCACACCCGTGCCAGTATGGGCTCGTTGGGAGCAATGCAGTGTCACAGCGCCTTAACATTGGTCTAAGTTGTTGTTTTGCAAAGATAAAATGCTGCTCAAAAATGTGGCATTCTGTTGAAAAGCGCTATTTTTCGCGGCTTTGCGCGGTGCGCGGCCCACTTACCCACAAAGTTATCCACAACTTCGGTGGATGAATGCCGCATTGCAACATGCGTGCCCGACATGGCGGCCATTCGCCCCTTTCGGGGAAAGCCCTGATGGGTGTCGCGAGGCTTCCACGACACGGGATCCGGGCAATTCGGCGCCATAATCGACAGCTTATCCCGTCCAGGCCAAGCGGCTCGCCGATCCAGCTTGCCGGCCTGCGCTCACGTCCCTTGGGGAGTCCTCTGTTGCTGTCGATCTTACAAGCTGCCGGCTGGCCGATCATCCCGCTCGTTTTGTGTTCCATCGCGGCGTTGGCGCTGGTCATCGAGCGTTTCCTGAGCCTGCGCGAAGCGCGCGTGGCGCCCAACCGGCTGGTCGATGAGGTGATCTCGGTCACGCGCACCAGCCTGCCGCCCGCCGACACGGTCAACAAGCTGGCCGAGAACTCGACGCTGGGCCTGCTGCTGGCGCAGGGCCTGCGCGCCGTTGTCGCCGAGCCTCGCATCACCGAGGCCAATCTGCGCGGCGCCTTCGAGTCGGCCGGGCGCGACGCCGTGCACCAGATGGAGCGCAACCTCAACGCGCTGGGCACCATCGCCAGCGCCGCGCCGCTGCTGGGCCTCCTGGGCACCGTGATCGGCATGATCGAGATCTTCGGCTCGACTGGCGCCGCCGCTGGTTCGGGTGGCGCCAACCCGATGGAGCTGGCGCACGGCATCTCGGTGGCACTGTACAACACGGCCTTCGGCCTGATCGTCGCGATCCCGTCGCTGATGTTCTACCGGCACTTCCGGGCCCGCATCGAGGGCTACACGCTGGCCATGGAGCAGGCAGCCGAGCGCATGGTGCCGCATCTGCTGCGCCTGACTTCCGGTCGCCGTTGAGCGAGGTGGCACGCGCATGGCGATGAACTTTCGCAAGCGGCACCAGCCCGAAGAGCCCGAGATCAACCTGATCCCGTTCATCGACGTGCTGCTGGTCGTGCTGATCTTCCTGATGCTCACGACCACGTACTCGAAGCTGACCGAGCTCAAGATCAACCTGCCGACAGCCAATGCGCAGGCGCCCAAGGCGCGTCCGCGCGAAGTGGTCGTGGTCGTCACGGCAGACGGGCGTTATCTGCATCAACCAGCACATGGTCGAAGGCCGCAGCGTCGAGGTGCTGGCGAGTGGGCTGAGCAGCGCCGCTGGCGGCGTCAAGGACACGATCGTCGTGCTCGACGGCCGATGCCTCGGCCACGCACCAGCGTGATTAAACGTGATGGACGCGGCACCGGCGTGTCGGCTTGCTCGCAGCCGACGTCGCCACGCAAGGCCAGGCCTCGCCGGGTTCGGCCGAGTCCGAGCCCTGATCGGCGCGTGCCACGAGGTCAATCCGACATCGCCAGTTGCTCGCCGCACACACGCCACACAAATTCCGCACGACCATCAGCCTTGCCGCAGAACTCAACCGGGCCTGGTTCGGCGCCGGCTGGCTCGCCATGTTGCTGTCGCCGCTGTCGATGTTGATGCGTGTGCTCGTGGCTGTGCGTCGGCAAGCCTTCCATCGCGGCTGGATGAAGTCGACGCGCCTGCCTGTGCCTGTGCTGGTCGTGCGGCAACCGCGTGGTGGGCGGCGCTGGCAAGACGCCGACGACCATTGCTTTACTCGAACACCTGCGGTCACACGCGGCTGGCGGCCGGGCGTGCTCAGCCGTGGCTACAAGGCTGAAGGCGGCGGCGCTTGGCCTGTGCTCATCGATACGCAGACAGCATCGAGCCTGCAGGCGCAAGCCACGGGCGACGAACCCATGCTGATCTGGCGACGAACGGGTGCGCCTGTCATGGTCGGGCGCGACCGCGCGGGCAAGTGGCCTTGCTTTGCTGAAGGCGCATCCCGAGATCAACCTGCCTGTTTGCGACGATGGCCTGCAGCACCTGCGCCTGCAGCGCGATCTCGAG
>JASGJC010000049.1:0-181867 GCA_049840915.1 Aquabacterium sp. | reverse complement strand
ACGCAATCACGCAGGGGTGTGCAGGACAAGAGGCAAACGGTCAGGTGAGCCGGCCATGGTAGGATTTGGCCTGAACCACCGGCCGGCTCACGCCGACCGCTCGCCTTTCACCGCGCGGATGTACGCTTCGAAGTTCGCGACCGGCGTTTCCTTGCCGACGCCGTGGTTCAGGTTGACGATGTGCCGTCGCCCGCCGCCGGCGCCACGCACGCCCGCACCGCCGCTTTCACCTGCTCCGGCGTGCCTGTCCGCAGCACTTCCTCATCCACGTTCCCCTGGAACACCAGGTGCGGGTACGCCGTCTGTGCCGCGGCAAGGTCGTGCTGAACACCCAGGCTCATCACGTCCGCCCCGGTGGTCGCCATCAGCGTCGAGGTACGGGCACTCCTTCACGAACAGGATCCGCGGCACGCCGGTCACCGCCGCCGAGGATGTGCGTGTGGAAGCGGCTGGGCGAACCGCTCGTACTCTTCTTCGGTGAGCATCCCGGCCCACGAGTCGAACAGTTGCTACACATCCGCGCCCGTCGCGCGACAAGTAGGTTCAGGAAGTCGATGGTCGCCTGCGAAAGTCGGCTTCAGCAGCGCGTCCCACACGGCCGGCTGCTCGGCGATGAACCTCCGCGTGGCGGCCATGTCCTTGCCGGTGCCGATGCAGTACGTCGCCACGGTGAACGGAGAGCCGGCGAACACGATCACCGGCAGTTCGCCGTCCAGTTCGTGTCTTCACCTCGTGCGAGCAGTTCGCGGATGTGCTGGTAGCTGTTCGGCGACGGGTTCGGGTTCAAGCGGTCCAAATCGGCGAGCGTGTGAATCGGGCGATCCGGACACCGGGCCGACTGTCGGCTTCAATTCGAACGGCAGGCCCATCGCCAGCGGCAGCGTCGTGATGTCGTAGAAGAGGATGATCGCGTCCACGCCGAACCGCTTCGGGCAGAGCGTCGCCTTGGCCGCCTTCTTCACGTCCTCGGAGAACTCGAAGAACTCGGCCCCGGCCCGGACCCGGCGGAACTCCGGGTCCCATCGGCCGGCCTGCCGCATGGCCCACACCGGCGGCCGTTCGACCGGTTCCCCGCGGGCGGCACGGACGAGCAGGTGGACGGGCATTTGTGTTCTCGTTACCCTGGCCGTGGGGGACTGGGTTGAGGTGAGGGGCGCCCCTGCGGGGCTACTTCGCCCTGAAGCCCCTAAGGAGCGGCCTCCCTCAGGCCCAGGCCAACGGCCTGGGGTTAAGCGTTTTGGGCTTCAGTGCCTTGTCCGCGATGTCCGTCCGGTAGTGCGCACCGGTGAACGTGATCAGTTTCACCGCCTCGTAAGCCTGCGCCTTCGCGCGGCCAGGTCGTCGCCCAGCGCCGTCACGCCGAGCACCCGGCCGCCGTCCGTCACCACCCGGCCGTTCGACGTCCTTCGTGCCGGCGTGGAACACCTTCACGTCCGGCAGCTTCGCCGCCTCGTCCAGCCCGGTGATGATGCTTGCCGGTGTCGTACTTGCCGGGGTAGCCGCCGCTGCACATCACCACGCACACCGCCGGTCGCGGGTCCCACTCGACCACGTCCTCGGGCAGTTCGCCGAGCTTCTCCATCGCCACCGCTTCGAGCAGGGTGAGCAGGTCGGACTTGAGCCGCATCAGGATCACTTGCGTTTCCGGGTCGCCGAACCGGGCGTTGAATTCCAGCACCTTCGTGCCCTGCGGGGTGAGCATCAGCCCGGCGAACAGCACACCGTGGAACGGGAACCGCCCCCGCTTCATGGCGTGGACGATCGGCACGAACACGTCGTTCTCCGCGCTCGCCGATCAGTTCCGGCGTGCCGACCGGGGCGGGGCAGTACGTGCCCATGCCGCCGGTGTCGGCCCCGTGTCGCCGTCGAACACCGCCTTGTGGTCCTGCGTCGGCGGCAGCAGCAGGATCGCTCCGCCCGGCCACCAGCGCGAGCAGCGACAGTTCCTCGCCTTCCGAGCCGCTTCTCGACCACGATCTGCCGCCCCACCTTCGCCCCGAACTCCTCCTTCACCATGATGCGGTCCACCGCCTTCACGCGTCGGCGTGTCGTTGCACACGATCACGCCCTTGCCGGCGGCGAGGCCGTCGGCCTTCACCACCACCGGGTAGTCGCGGCTCTCCACGTAGGTGCGGGCGTGCGGCGGGGTGGTCGAAGATGCGGAAATCGGCGGTCGGCACGTCGGCGTGCCGCATCAGCTCCTTGCTGAAGACCTTGCTCGACCTCGATGCGGGCGGCGTCCTTCGACGGGCCGAACACCACGATCCCGCGTCCGCGAAGATAGTCCGACAGGCCGAGTGCGAGCGGGTCTTCCGGGCCGATCACCACGAGCCCGATGTTCTCCTTCTTGCAGAAGCGGGCCATGCGGTCGAAGTCGGTGCCGTCGAACGGCACGTTCGTGCCGTCGCGGGCGGTGCCGGCGTTGCCCGGGCGCAGAACACCTTGCCCGGCCCGCGGCGACTGGCGCAGCTTCCACACGAGGGCGTGTTCCCGCCCCCCTTTGCCCACCACCAGTACGTTCACGGCGTCTGCGCTCATCCCCACGTCTAAGGAGAGCAGCCCGACGGGCACGGCGTCAGTCCGCCGGTGCCGTTCACTACCCGGCGGACTGACGTCACGTCGTTAGCCGGGGTTGCCGATGTAATTGAGCTGGTCTAGACTAATTCGATCTCTTCGCCTCACCGAATATCCTCATGCATCGTTTCTACATCGCCCTACCACTCCTCACACTTGCGGCGGTCGGCTGCGGGCCGGCCAAACCCGCGGCCGAGACGTACTTTGCACCACCAGCATCATCGGCGACGCTGCTAATCGTATCAGTGACGGCAAGGTGCCGGTGGAGATGCTGATGGGGCCGGGAACGGACCCGCACAAGTACGTCGCCTTACCGAACGACCTCGACCGCCTCGCGTCGGCTAAACTGGTGCTGTTCAACGGCTTGCACCTCGAAGGGAAGATGACGGACGTGCTCGAACACAGCCCCGGCGGGAACGCGGTGGCGGTGACACGCGGACTGCCCGAAAGCAAACTGCTGAAGGCGGACATCGACGGCGGGGACCACGACCCGCACGTGTGGTTCGACGTGGCCCGGTGGAAGGTGTGCGTGGCACGGTGCGGGACGCCATGTGCGAGAAGTTCCCGGAACACGCCGATACTTTTCGCGCCAACGCCGCCGAGTACCTGAAGGAACTGGACGAACTCGACCTGTATGTGCGGGCGAAGGCGAAGGAGTCGGGGCCGAAGCCGGTGCTGGTGACGAGCCACGATGCGTTCAACTACTTCGCCGACGCCTACGGGTTCGAGGTGATCGGGACTTGAGGGGGGCGAGCACTGGGGCGGAGGGAGCGGCACCGCCCGCGTGGAAGAACTGGCGGCCACCATCAGCGAGCGGAAGATACCCGCAGTGTTCACCGAAACGTCGGTAGACCCGAAGGGGTTAAAGCAGGTGCTCGACGCGGTGAACCGCCGTGGGTGGCGGGTGACGCTGGCGAGCGAGGCCGACGCGCTGTACTCCGACTCGCTCGGCACCCCTGGCACTCCCACCGGCACCTACCCCGGCACCATGCGACACAACATCGACGTGATCGTGAAGTACTGAAGAAGTAAATGGTCCCCCCATGCTCCCCCGCCATCGACGTACACGACCTCACCGTCGCCTACCGACGACGAAGCCCGCGCTGTGGGACGTTGACCTGACCGTCCCGCCAGGCGTGCTGATGGCGTCGTCGGGCCGAACGGGGCCGGGAAAACAACACTCCTCAAAGCGATGCTCGGCCTCATCAAACCGGTGTCCGGGCGGGTACTCATCCACGGCCAACCATACCACGCGGCAGAAGCAGGCGGTCGCGTACGTACCTCAGCGACGCAGTGTGGACTGGGAGTTCCCCACCACCGTGGCGGACGTGGTGCACGATGGGCACCTACGGGCAACTCGGCTGGTTCCGCCGGCCCGGCCCACGGCAGAAGAGGCGGCCCGGACGCGCTCGATCGGGTCGGCATTACGGATTCGCAGCCCGGCAGATCAACCAACTACTCCGGCGGCCAACAGCGGGTGTTCCTCGCTCGCGCACTCGTTCAGGAAGCACCGGTGTACATGATGGACGAGCCGTTTCAGGGGGTGGACGCACCGACGGAGTTGGCCATCGTGGACATTCTCCGAAGAACTCCGCGACCAAGGGCCGAACCGTGTTGGTCGTGCATCACGACCTGTCCACGGTGACCGATTACTTCGATCACGTCCCGTTGCTGAACGTGCGAAAGGTAGCCAGCGGGCCGGCGGCGGAGGTGTACACCGACGCCAACGTCAAGGCGACCTATGGCGAGCGGGTGCGGACCCACCCTACGGGTTAATCATCCACCGGGTAGGCCACGGCCGGCTCGCCCAGGGTGGAGAGCGTGTCGATGGTCCGCTTGGCCGCCCGGAAGCGGCCGGTCTCGGCGTAGTGCGTCATCGATGACCAGCGGCACCACCTGCTCCGGCCGTCCTCGCGGGCCTCGTGCTGGATGACGCTGCGAAATGCTGATGCTGCTGGTCGGCCAGCAGCCGGCACACGTCGGCCAGCACGCCGGGCTGGTCCGGCACCAGCAGCCGCAGGTAGAACCGGCTCCGCACCTTCTCCGACGGCTCCACGCGTGAACCCGCGGCTCGCCGCACCACAACTTCGCCGCCGTGAACGTCTTCTGCGCCCGGCCCACGGCCAGGTCGATCAGGTCCGCGACCACCGACGCTGGCCGTCGGCATCATCCCGGCCCCCGGCCCCTGGTAGAGCGTCTCGCCCACCACGTCGCCGATCACCAGGATCGCGTTGTACGGCCCCTGCACCTGCGCCAGCATGTCGGTCGTTGCGCACCATCACCGGGGGCCGACGTGAAGTTGCCACGATCGCTTCGTGCGGCACACCGGCGCCTCGGCGAGCAGCTTGATGGTGTACCCGAGTTCGCCGGCGAACCGAATGTCCATCACGTCGATGTGGCGATGCCCACCCGCTCGATCTCGTGCGGCTTGGCGGTCACGCCGAACGCGATCTGGGCCAGCACCGCCAGCTTGTGGGCGGCGTCGGACCCGTCCACATCGAGCGTCGGGTCGGCCTCGGCGTAGCCGAGCTGTTGGGCCTCCGTCGAGGGCGTTCGGCGTAGGTCAGCGCCGCTGTCCGCCATCGCCGTCAGGATGAAGTTCGACGTGCCGTTCAGGATGCGCCTGAATGCTCGGTGACCTGGTTGGCCGCCAGGCTTTCGCCCGATCGCCCGGATGATCGGCACCCCGCCGGCGACGGCCGCCTCAAAGCAGACCACCCGCTCGGCCGCCGCGGGCCGCATCGAACATCTCCTTGCCGTGCTCGGCCAGCAGCGCCTTGTTCGCGGTGACGACGTGCTTGCCGGCCGCGAGCGCGTCCAGCACGATCTGCTTCGCCGTGGTCGTGCCACCGATCAGTTCCACGACGACGTGGACGCCGGGGTCGCGAGACGCGGCGGAGTCGGTGCCGATCACGCCGGCGGGCAGAGCGACCGCCCGCGGCTTGTTCACATCGCGGACGACCACCCGTCGCACTTGCAACGGCCGGCCCGCGCGGGCGTCATCCGGTCGGCGTGTTCGAGTGGCAGTTTCACCACGCCGCCGCCGACGGTGCCGCACCCGACTACCGCCACCCCAAGAGGTTCCTGCATAGCCCGCGCCCGGTCGAAGAGAGGAGAACGGGGTCGTGATAGGGCGGGGACGAGGGGGTGGCCATCACCCGCCAGCGGGTTCCCGCTCGCCAAGCAGAAGGCGTTCGGCTAACATCCCCCACCCGACCGGACCACCTCCCCTCCCTCCGAGTCGCCCCGGAGCCGTCATGAAACCGCCGTCGCTCACCATCGGCATTGAAGAGGAATACCAGATCATCGACCCTGCGACCGGCGAGCTGAAGAGCTACATCACGCAGATTCTCGAAGACGGCAAGCTCACGCTGAGCGAGCAGATCAAGGCCGAGCTGCACCAATCGATGGTGGAAGTGGGCACCGAGATGTGCAAGACGCCGGCCGACGCGCAAGCCGAACTGATCAAGCTGCGCGGCGGCATCACCGAGCTGGCGGCCAGCACGGGTTGAAGATCGCGGCGGCTGGTACGCATCCGTTCAGCAACTGGGAGAAGCAGGAGATCACGCCGTTCGAGCGCTATCTCGGGCGTGAAGAACGACATGGGCGATCTCGCCCAGCAGTTGCTCATCTTCGGCACGCACGTTCACATCGGCATCGAGGACCGCGAGTTCATGATCGACGCGATGAACGTGGCCAGATACTTCGTGCCGCACATCCTGTGCCTGAGCACCAGCTCGCCGTTCTGGATCGGGCGGAACACCGGGCTGAAGAGCTACCGCAGCATCATCTTCCAGCACTTCCCCCGCACCGGCATCCCGCCGTAGTTCAATTCGACTGGGCCGAGTACGAGGAGCATGGTGGACATGATGGTGCGCACCAAGTGCATCCCCGACGGCACCAAAATCTGGTACGACGTGCGGCCGAACTCGCTACCCGACGCTCGAATTCCGCATCTGCGACGTGTGCACCAAGGTGGACGAGGCGGTGTGCATCGCCGCGATCTTCCAGGCCATCATCTCCAAGTGTGGAAGCTGCGGCGGGACAACATGACCTTCCGCGTGTACCCGACGGCGCTGATCGACGAGAACAAGTGGCGGGCGGTGCGGTACGGCCTGGACGGCAAGCTGCTCGACTTCGGCAAGCAGGAGGAGCTGCCGGCCCGCGAGCTGATCCACGAGATGATCGACTGGTTCCTCCACGACGTGATCGACGAACTGGGCACCCGCAAGGAGGTGGAATACGCCTACAAGATCATGGAGGTGGCAGCAGCGCCGACCGGCAGTTGAAGGTGTTCAACGAGACCGGCGGAACGCGAAGGCGGTGGTGGACCACCTAATCGCCGAGACGCAGGAGGGGGTGTAGAAGAGCGTCGCCGCGAGCGTGCGAGCGCCAACCGCGTCGGCGGTTGGCCGTCGCACGCTCGCGGCGAACATCACGACTTCGTTACCGCGGCCGGGGAGCGGGGGCGGGTACAGGCGGCGGGTTGGTGGCGACCTCACAGTTTGCAGCGCCTCCTCAACTCCGCCACGCCCGCTTCCGTGGTGCTGGTGTGTTGCACGTCCAACTTCTTCAAGTTCGGCAGACCGGCGAGGGTCTTCAGTCCGGCGTCCGAGACGAGCGACTTCGACACGTCCACCGTGGTCAGTTCTGGGAACGCCAGCAGGTACGAGAGGGCCGAGTCGCAGACGTGAGCCGGGTGGAGTACGACCCGTTCCGCGGGATCGCCATTTCGCGTTTCCGGGCAAGGTATCTTCACCTCCGTCACCGGCCCGCCGGGGGTCGGATCACCTTCCCGCCGCTGGATTCGATACCGCGCACCGCCGCGATTTGCTTGTCCGACAGACCGGACAGGTCCGTCAGTTTGTGTTCCGCCGGCGTCTCTTCGGATTGTGCCTTCAGGGTGTACGAGAACGCGCCGAGCAGGTGGCCCACCTCCACCTTGTGCACGACAGGCAGTCCTGCCGGCGCGGATGGCACCGAGCATCCGCATGTCCTTGTCGGACGCACGCAGAGCCACCTCATCGCCGGCCCCGAGCTTTTCGAGCGCTTCCGTCTCGAACACGTCGAGCGACCGCTTGGCGGGTGGGGACGTCGCCGTCCGGCTTGCCCTTCATCAGCGCATGCTGGTTCTTCGGCGTGCTCAGGTAGACCGCCGGCCCCGCCTCGACGGTCAGGCCCACCAGTTGTCGATCTTGCAGCAGGAGCCAGACGCGCTCGTGGCGGTCCTGGCGAGTGCCGTCGCTCAGTGTGAGCGTTTCCGGCCACCCGTTCGTACTCAAGCGGGCCACCGGCGGGGTGGACCCCGCCGGAACTGACGGCGACCAGATTCAGGTCCAGTCCGACCGCGGCGAGGGCGGCGGGCCCATCCGACCGAAGCCGGCCCCTGGATGGCGTAGGAAGTCCTCGACATAGTGACTGTGGACACCGGCGGCGTTGACGACCGCGTGAACCGAAACGGCCAGGAATCGTGGACGAAGAGCCGGGCCGAAGGGTCGGGCTTCAGGGCGTCGCGCGGTACGTCTCCAGCAGCGGGACGCGGGCGTCGGCCGTGGTGGGTTCGGTTCCCGTGGTGTCGGGCGGGGCGGTGCAGCCGAGGGTGAGGACGGCGGCGCAGCTGAGGGCGGTAGCGAGTAGGGTTCGCGGGGTCACGGTTCTCTCCCGTCGAAGTAGGTGGGGCACGGTGTACAACCCGGGCCCGCGATTATCGCTGGGCAACGGACGGGGGTGGAAGACCACTGGTGTAATACCGGATTCCGTTGAATCCTTATTACTACGAGCGCGACCGCCCACCGGAAGCCGACGGCGGCTTTGACGGTGGCGGGGTGGCGGGCGAGCCACCGGCAGCGGCGACCGATCCGCCGGCGGAGTTGGGCGAGGCGGTCGAACGTGTCGTTCGCCACCGCCTCCCGCACCAGCGGCCAGAACGGTTCGGCCGGCTGGAGTTCCAGGGGTGCTCGGCGGGAGGAAGTGCAGCCGCACGTTCGCCGGCACCGCCAGCCGCTTGGCCACATGCCACCCCGCCCGGTCCACCACCAGCACCAGCACCTTCCGCCCCCGCGGGGTTCGGCGTGGGCGGCGAACGCGGCCAGCGCCTCGCCCGTCCGGTCGGCGTTCTTCGCGCGGTGGACGGCGGTGAACGACCCGCCGGTGGCCGGGCGACGAACCCCGTACAGGTACAGCCAGGGCTCGTACCGCGCCCGCCCGCACGAGGTCGGCCGCTCCCCCCACGGCCACCACACCCGCCGGGTGGTCGGCTTCAGGCCGAGCCGCAACTCGTCCTCCGCCCACACCTCCACCGCCCGCGTCGGGTCCGCCGCCCTCACCGCCGCACCCGCCGGCGGAGGTTTTTTTCCACCGCCGGCGGGTGGGCGGGTCGGCCGCGTTTCGGGTGCCGCGGGCGGGGCACCCGGAGGGCGAAGCCGAGCCGCCGCAGCCACCGCCAGGCGGTCACCGGGCCGACCCGCACCCCCCCACCGCCGGGCCACGTACCCGGCCACCTTCGGCCCGGTCCACAGGCCGCCGTCCGGGGGTCGCCGGCGGACGGCGGCGCGGAGGGCGGCGAACCGCCGGGCGGTCAGCCTCGGCGCGGCCCCGTTCCCGGCCCGGCCGTCGGTCAACCCGGCCGGGCCGTCGGCATTCCAGCGGTGCAGCACCTGCCGCACCCGGACGGCGGACAGGGCGAGGACGCCGCCCACCTCCGCCGGGGTGCGGCGGGGGTCGGGGCGGGCGAGCAGCCACACCGCCTGCCATCGCACCTTCTCCACCGGGTGGCGACAGGCACGGATGCCGCCCTGAATCTGGGCGACCGTCCGATGGCGGACGAACGGGATGCCGGCCACGACACGTCCTCTGGACAACCGGGTGCCCAGAAGAGCATAAGGATTCAACGCAATTCGGTATAACGGGTCGTAAGAAACCCGTGAGACGATGCCGAGGAGCCTTTCCGATGCCCACCCACGGTTTCCTTCGAGTGGCGGCGGCGACCACCGAACTACGGGTGGCCGACCCCGCGTTCAACGCCGACCGCACCGCCGAACTGCTCCTCACCTGCGAGCGACCGCGATGTGGACCTGGTCGTGTTCCCCGAATGCGGGCTGACCGGGTACACCTGCGGCGACCTGTTCCACCACAAGCGGTTGCTCGGCGCGGCGCGAAGACGGCACTGGCGAAGTTGCTCGACGTGCCGTTCACCGGCGTGGCGGTGGTCGGGCTGCCGGTGCTGCTCGACGGGATGGTGTTCAACGCGGCCGCGGTGCTGCACGGCGGGAAGCTGCTCGGCGTCATCCCAAAGACGCACCTGCCGAACTACAAGGAGTTCTACGACGCCCGTTACTTCGCCCCGGCGTGCAATGCGGTCGACACGAGCATCACGCCTCGCCGGGCAAACGGCGCCCGTTCGGCACCGACCTGCTGTTCGACTGCGAGCGCCGACTACCCGGGTTCGTGCTCGGGGTCGAAATCTGCGAAGACCTGTGGATGCCGATCCCGCCGAGTTCGCGCCAGGCAGTCGCCGGGGCGACGGTACTCGCCAACCTGAGCGCGAGCAACGAGATCATTGGCAAGGCGGGTACCGCAGGCAACTGGTCGCCGGGCAGAGCGGGCGGTGCGTGGCGGGATACGTCTACGCCTCGTGCGGGGTGGGCGAATCCACGACCGACATCGTGTTCGGCGGGCACTGCCTGATCGCCGAGAACGGCAGCGCTGATCGCCGAATCGAAACGGTTTCGCACGGGGCAATCGCTTACTCGTCGCCGACCTCGATCTCGACCGCTTGGCTCGCGACCGGTATCACTCGCCAACAGCTTCCACGACTCACGGCGGGCTGCGTCCGCCGTTCCGCCGGGTGCCCTTCGACACTCGTCCGCACGAACACCCGCGAGCCGACGCTGGAGCGGCTCGTCGATCCGCACCCGTTCGTGCCGTCCGACCCGGCCACGCTCGACGAACGGTGCGAAGAGATTTTCGCCACACAGGTGGCCGGGCTCGGCGAAGCGGCTCGAGCACATCGGCACGTCCGCCCGTCAGCATCGGCGTCTCCGGCGGGTTGGACTCCACGCTGGCGCTGCTGGTGGTGGCGAAGACGTTCGACCTGCTCGGCGTCAGCCGCGACGAAGATCAAGGCGCTGACCATGCCCGGCTTCGGCACCACGCCGGGACCAGACCAACGCCCACGCGCTGATGAAGGCGCTCGGCGTAGCGTGAAGGAGATCGACATCCGCGCCGCTCTGCCTCGCCGAGATGCGGGCGCTCGGGCACTCGCCGTTCGGCATCACGCTCGAAGAGCACACCGAGGACACGCTGCACGGAGCGCTCACGAAGACTGCCGGCGGACAAGCGGAGCGATCTGACGTTCGAGAACGTGCAAGCCCGCGTGCGGACCAACCTGCTCATGAACACGGCGTTCGTCATCGGCACCGGCGACGTGTCCGAACTTGCGCTGGGGTGGTGTACCTACAACGCCGACCACATGAGCATGTACAACCCGAACGTCAGCATCCCGAAGACGCTGGTGCGGTTCCTGGTGCGGTGGGCGGCGGACCACGAGTTCGACGGCGACGCTCGGCGAACACTGCACGCGATCGCCGACACGCCCATCTCGCCGGAGCTTCTGCCGACCGCCGCCGACGGCAGCATCGCCCAGGCCACCGAGAGCAGCGTCGGGCCATATGAGTTGGTCGACTTCTTCCTGTACCACTTCCTGCGGTGGGGGCGCCGAGCCGGAGAAGATTCTGTACCTGGCGAGCCAGGCGAAGTTCGACAAGCCGTACACCGCCGGACGAGGTGCAGCGGTGGCTGCGGGTGTTCCTGAAGCGGTTCTTCGCCAACCAATTCAAGCGGAGCTGCCTGCCCGACGGCCCGAAGGTGGGGAGCGTGAGCGTGACCCCCCGCGGCGACTGGCGGATGCCGTCGGACGCCGCCGCGCGGGCGTGGCTAGACGGCGAACGGCGGCGTCAGCCGCCGGTGGTGACGTGAACCACCGGCCGCCTCACGCCGACCGCTCGCGCCAAAACCATTTGCCTTCCGCGTAGTGTGGCGTATAGTTCCATCATGGGTCGCGGATCCCGTTCCGCGACGGACTAGACGTCTCCGGTGCCCCTACTGGTTCGAGGAATCCGGCGGCTGACCTCAATTCAAAAGGAGGTGGTCCGTTGACCAGTCATAGTAGCCAGGTCGGGCGGCTGTCCTAACGGCCGCAAACGGGTGACCGTTTGCGACGGCCGCCCCGAGTCATAACTCGGCGACCCGTGAGGGGGAAGCAATTCCCTCTCACGGGTTGTTCTGTTTTCAGGCCGCCGTTCTGATAGCATCGGCCACGTCCAAAGCGAGACGGCGCCATGACGGTCAACAACGTCTGCAACATGCTCATCGTTTACGGCTCGTTCGCACCGGGTGGTGAGAACCACGGGGTTGTTTCCCCATCTCCCTGGTGAATGGAAGAAGGGCAAGATCGTCTGCGACCAACTGTACCCGGCGGACAACATTGGACCTGGCGAGACACCAGGAGGTCAAGGCGTGGGCGATAAGTTCTCGAATTGTCAGGCCGAACTCTTCACACCGGAATACGAGGTACAGAAGCGTCTTCTGTACAGAGAGGTGGTCGCCTTGATCGCGCGATGGGAAGCGTCTGGGCGTAGAAGCACAGCGGCTGCGTAGCCGGGGGACAGTGATCCGGTGGTCGGTAAAACGGGATGGTTGTGGTCAACATCTAGTCCCACTTCAAGACTTCCCGTATCCTCGCGGGCCGCGAAGATGTGCCTTCTCCAGGATGAAGAGGATCATCTTCACGGGATGTGGAGTGAGGTGAAGGCGGGGAAGGAAGCGGTTCACATCGTCGTTGCTCATCGCCCTGATCAAAGACGCCACGCCCAAGCCAGTAGCGAACTCTTCGTCGATTACCCGGTGGGGAAGAGCCATCCGTAAGCTCCATCGGTTCTTTCACGAACACCGGAAGGGGAACGGCAACCTCCTTTGGGACGGGGAGAGCCGAGCGTTTCTCCTTGTATGTGAGCCCATTAGAGAAACACCCATCGGCACAGGGCGACCTGATCGACTTGGTAAAAGCTGATGTGGCGAACCGTGCCGTGTTGTTGCGGACGGCGGCTTATCCAACAGAGTGGCTCGTTGGAAGGGCTCAAATTCACATCTGGGAGACCTGACCGGAACAGGGGAGCAACCAGCGAGTGGTTGATGCCTTGGCTCTCGCGGATGAACATCATCTCCGAGTCGAGGGTGATTGAGGGCCACTGGATGTACTGTCTGTCCGAAGCGTGCTACGGGATCGCGGCGAGCTTCGAGTTGGCCCACTGGTTGATGTCACAATGGCACACCGTCGTTTTCGACTTTGAGCCGGTCTATGACATCTGGAAGAGTGGGGGTACCTACGAGGTCATCGGCGATACCTGCATGTATTCGGAAGTTTTTCAGACCAATGAGCACCGACGGCGTTCCGATTCTCTTCTGGCCTACCCCCATGCACGCTCTCCTTCTGATCGCTCACGGCAGCCGTCGGGCTGAAGCGAACGCCGATCTGCTTCACGTCGCGGACGACATGCGGCGGCGGGGGCAGTTCGCATTCGTGCAGCCGTCGACCTGGAACTGGCCAAGCCGGACATCCACGCTGGCGGGGTGGCGTGCGTCGAGGCGGGGGCGACGGCGGTGGTGATGGTGCCGTACTTTCCTCTCCCCCGGCCGGCATGTGGTCGAAACCTCGCCACCGCCCGCGACCGCCTCGCCGCCGAGTTCCCCGCGTCACCTTCACCCTCGCCGCCCCGCTCGCCGGCCATCCGCTGCTTCTGGATGCGGTAGCGGAGAGACCAGTTGAAGTCCTGCCGAGTCTGCGTAAGAACGTTTTGGCAATGTCGTGGTCAGGGCGCGGATGTCCGTCGTGCTCAGCACGGCCATGTCGAGCGTGCCCAGCGCGGCCAGTTGCGCGCTGCCCAGCGTGGCCGCTTGCGCGCTGCTCAGCACGGCCGCGTCGCTGCTCGTGATGGCGGCGATGTCGGCGGTCGAGAAGGCGGCGATCTGGGCGGTGCCCAGGGCCGCGAACTGGCCTGTGGACAGCACGGCGACCTGGGCCGTGGTCATGCCCAGGATGGCCGCTGTGCTCAGCGCGCGCACGGCGCCCGTGCTGAGCGCGGCGAAGTCGCCCGTGTCCATCGCGGCGAGCTGGGCGCTGCTCAGCGCCGAGGCCTGTGCGGAGCTCAGCGCCGCCGTGTGGGTCGATGTCAGGGCGGCGACCTGGGCCGTCGTGAGGGCGCCGACCTGCGCGGTGCTCAGGGGCGCCGCCACATCCGCGCTGCTCAGCACGGCGACCTGCGCCGTCGTCATCGCGCCGATGTTGCCGGTGCTCAATGCGCGCACGGAGGCCGTGTTCAGCGCCGCGACCGATTCGGTCTGCAGGGCCACGACCTGGTTGCTGTTCAAGACGGCCGTCTGCGCCGATGTGAGCGCGGCCGCCTGCGCCGAATTCAAGACGAGCGCCTGTGCCGTGGTCAGGCCCGCGAGGGCGGTCGAGCTCAGGGCGCGCACGTCGGTTGTGCTCATCACGCTCATGTCCAGCGTGCTCAGGGCGGCCAGTTGCGCGCTGCCGAAGGTGGCGACCTGGGCGCTGCTCAGCACGGCCGCGTCGGCGCTTGTGATGGCGGCGATGCCGGCCGTGCCGAGCGCGGCGATCTGCGCGGTGCCCAGGGCCGTGATCTGCGCCGTCGACATCACGGCCACTTCGTCCGTCGTCAGGCCCTTGATGGCGGCCGTGCTCAGCGCGCGCACGGCATTCGTGCTGAGCGCGGCGAAGTCGGCCGTTTCCATCGCGGCCAGCTGGGCGCTGCTCAGCACGCCCGACTGTACCGAGTTCAAGGTGGCGGCATCGGCCGAGGTCAGGGCCACGATCTGGGCGGTGCCCAGGGCGGCGATCTGCGCGGTGCTCAGCGCGGCGATGTCGGCGGTCGTCAACACGGCGATCTGGTCGGTGCCCATGGCGGCGATGTCGGCCGTGCTCAGGGCGCGGATGGCCGATGTGCTCAAGGCCGCGACCGCTTCGGTCAGCAAGGCCGCGACCTGGGCGCTGCCCAGCACGGCCGTCTGCGCCGATGTCAGGGCCGCCGCCTGCGACGAGGCCAGCACATGCGCCTGCGCCGTGGTCAGGCCGGCCAGCGCACTCGAGTTCAGGGCGCGGATGTCGGACGTGCTCAGCACGCTCACGTCCAGCGTGCTCAGCGCGGCCAGTTGCACGCTGCTGAACGTGGCGACCTGGGCGCTGCTCAGCACGGCCGCGTCGGCGCTCGTGATGGCGGCGATGCCCGCTGTGGTCAGCGCGGCGATCTGGGCGGTGCTCAAGGCGGCGATCTGGCCCGTCGACAGCACGGCGATTTCGGCCGTGCCCATGCCGCCGATGGCCGCCGTGGCCAGCGCGCGCACGGCGGACGTGGCCAGCACGGCGAAGTCTTCGGTCTCCATCGCGGCGACCTGGGCGCTGCCCAGGACGGACGTTTGCGCGGAGCCCAGCGCGGCGGCGCTGGCCGTCGTGAGCGCGACCATCTGCGCGGTCGTGAGCGCGGCGATCTGGGCCGTGGCCAGGGCCGCGATGTCGGCGGTCGTCAGCACGGCGATCTGGCCGGTGCCCAGGTTCGAGAACGCATTGGTGCTCAGCGCTCGCAGCGCGGACGTGGTCAGCGCGGCCACCGATTCGGTGAGCAGGGCGCTGGCCTGCGCCGAGGTCAGCACGCTGGTCTGCGCGGACGTCAATGCGGCGGCCTGGCCCGAGGACAAGGTCTGCGATTGCGCCGTGCTCAGGCCCATCAGGGCGGATGTGCCCAGGGCGCGGATGTCGGTCGTGCTCAGGGCGCTCAGGTCGAGCGTGCTCAGGGCGGCCAGCTGGATGCTGCTGAGCACGGCGGCTTGCGCGCTGCCCAGCACGGCCGCGTCGGTGCTCGTGATGGCCGCGATCTGGCTGGTCGTGAGCGCGGCGATCTGCGCCGTGCCCAGCGCCGCGAACTGGCCCGTGCTCAGCGCGGCGATGTCGGCCGTGCTCAGGCCGCCGATCGTGGACGTGGCCAGCGCGCGCAAAGTATTGGTGCTCAGCGCGGCGAAGTCGGCCGTGTCCATCGCCGAGGCCTGCGCGCTGCTCAGCACGGCCGCCTGCACGGAGCTCAGCGTGGCCGCGTGGGCGGATGTCAAGGCCGCCATCTGCGCCGTGGTCAGCGCGGCGATCTGCGCGGTGCCCATGGCGGCGATGTCGCCTGTCGACAAGGCCGCGATCTGGGCAGTGCCCATGTGCGAGACGGCGTCCGTGCTCAGCGCGCGCACCGCCATCGTGTTCAGGGCGGCGATGGCTTCGGTCTGCAGCGACAGCGTCTGCGCCGAGGTCAGCACGGCTGTTTGAGACGAGGTCAGCGCCGCCGCCTGGCTCGACGCCAGCACCTGGGCCTGCGCGGTGCCCATGCCGGCGAGCGCGGCGGTACTCAAGGCGCGGATGTCGTTGGTGCTGAGCACGCTCACGTTCAGCGTGCCCATGGCGGCGAGCTGCGCGCTGCCGAGCACGGCGGCCTGGTTGCTGCTCAATGCGGCGGCGCTGGCGCTGGTCAGGGCCGCGACGGCATCCGTGGCGAGCGCGGCGATCTGGCTGGTGCCCAGGCTGATCATTTGCACGCTGGTCAGGGCGGCCACTTCGGCCGTGCTCAGGCCCCTGATCGAGGCGGTGCTCAGGGCGCGCAGGGCGGACGTGGCGAGCGCGGCGAAATCGGCCGTCCCCATGGCCGCCAGCTGCGTGCTGCTCAGCACGGCCGTTTGCGCCGAACTGAGCGTGGCCGCGTCATCGACGCTCAAGGCCACGATCTGGGCCGTGCCCAGCGCGGCGACCTGGGCCGTGCTCAGCGCGGCGATGTCGGCGGTCGACAGGGCCGCGATCTGGGCCGTGCCGAGGTTGAGCACGGTGTCCGTGCTCAGTGCGCGCAAGGCGGCCGTGCTCAGGCCGGCGATGGCCTCGGTCAGCAAGGCGCTGACCTGGGCGGACGTCAACGCGGCGGTCTGCGCCGAGACCAATGCCGCGGCCTGGCTGGAGGTCAATGCGGCGGCCTGCGCGTTGGTCAAGCCCTGCAGCGCGCTCGAGCTCAGGGCGCGGATGTCGCCCGTGCTGAACACGCTCAGGTCCAGCGTGCTCAGCCCGCTGATCTGCGCGCTGCCCAGCGCCGCGATCTGGATGGTGTCCAGTGCCTGGATCTGGTCCGTGCCCAGCACGGCCAGTTGCTGGCTCAGCAGGGCCCCGATGCTGGTCGATGCCATGGCCCGCAAGTCCGCCGTCTCGATCACCTGAAGCTGCTGCGTGGTCAGCGCACGCGCCTGCATCGTGTTGAATGCGGCCCAATCACTCGTATTCAAGTTGACGATCGCCGATGTGGTCAGCGCCGCGATCTGTTGGCTCGAATAATTGGGGATCAGTGATGCCATGTGAATCTCGTCGGATCAGGTCGGCCTGAGAAGGCGCAGGTCGTGGCGGGATGTTTTCAGGTCATGTGGCGTGTGCGCTGACGAAAGGTACTGGAAGCCGCTGGACGCAAGCGCGCCCCATAACCATGCGGTCACGGGGCGCGCCAAATACTGCCGAGAAAAGATCAGATCAACGGGTTGTTCTGCTTGTCATCGACCAGTTGGGTGTGGTCGACCTGGATCAGCGGCACGTCGGCATGGACCACGGCGAGCGTCGCGTTGACGTTCACATGGTTCGTGTCGGCCGGGCCGGCGAGCAGGTGGTCACCTGGGTGGGCGAGCAGATCGCTGGCGCTGACACTGAGCGTGTTGGCGCCGTGGTCCGCCGGCGTCGTCGTCGGCGAGACCGACACGTGCTGGCTGGCATCCGTGGCCTGGCCGCTGCCCTGGACGTCGCCAGTCAGGAAGGCCGGGTTGTGATGCGGATCCAGCGCATGCGGTGCGTCGTGTCCGAGGGCCTCGATCTGGCTGGTCGTCATCGCGGCGAAGTCGGCGGTCGTGAACGCGGCCCGCTGTTCATGCGACAGGGCATGGAGCTGGTCGGCGCTCATGGCCGAGACGTCCGCCGTGGTCAGCGCATGGATCGCATCCGTGCTCATCGCCGCGAACTGGGCGGTGCTCATCGCATGGATGTCGGCCACGCTCAGACCCTGGACCTGATCGGCGCTCATCGCGGACATGGCGCTCGTCGTGATCGCGGCGATGTCGGTCGTGCTCAGGCTGCCGATCTGGGCGGCCGTCAGCGAGGCCATGGTCGTGTTGGTGAGCGCGGAGGTGTCGATGTTCGACCCCTTCGCGAACCACACGTCGGCCATTTCGTGCCTGACGCCGTCCGCCGTCACGTAGCTGGAGATCAGACCCACCAGGTTGCCGTTGTTGGTGTCCGAGCTGGCGTAGGCGTTCAGGTCGAGTTCGATGATGCCCAGGCTGGACAGGTCCTTGAGCTCGCCTTCCTCCGAGATGCCGTCGCCGTTGGCGTCCACCCAGACACGCAGATCCTTGAACTGCGCATCCGCGGCCGTGATCTTGCCGTCGTGGTTCGTGTCGAGCGCGGCCAGCGCGGCGAAGCCGTTGTTGGCCAGTTGGCCATTCGCCAGCCTTGTCGCCGTACCGAACAACTCGGAGCCATCGTTGATCTTGCCGTCATGGTTCAGGTCGATCGCCAGCAGGCCGGTGGTCCTGGAGACCCAGCCGTGCTCGGCCGTGGCGCCCGTGCCCAGCAGGTCGAAGTGGGTGCCCTGGCCCGAAGAGGTCGTCGAGATGCCGGTACCGCCGAGGTCCAGCACGATCGGCGAGATACCGGCCAGCACGTTGGTCTGCGTGGTCGACAGGGCGTTGAAGTCCAGCGCCGCGCCTTGGGCCATCGAGAAGGCCGCCAGTTCGGTCGTCGTCAGGGCCGCCATTTCGGTCGTCGTGAAGGCGGCGATCTGGGCGGTCGAGAAGCCGGCGATCTGCTGTGTCAGGAAGGCGGCGATGTCGTCCGTCGTCATCGAGACGATCTGGTCTGTCGTCAGCGCACGGATCTGCGTGGTCGACAGCGTCTGGATCTCCAGCGTGGTGAAGGCATGGACCGCAGAGCTGCTCAAGGCCGCGAACTGCGCCGTGCTGAGGGCGCGCAGGTCGACCGTTTCCATCGCCACGATTTCGGCGGAGGTGAAGGCGTTGACCTGCGTGGTCGTCATCGAGGCGAACTCGGAGGTCGTGAGCGCCACGAACTGGTCCGTCGTGAAGCTGGCGATGTGAGTCGTGGTCAGGGCCAGGATTTCGCTGTTGGTCAGCGAGGCGATCTGCGCGGTCGTCATCGCCACCAACTGAGCGGTGCTCAGGGCCGCGATGGCTTCCGTGGCGAAGGCCGCGAATTCCGCCGTCGTCAGGGACGCGATCTGGGCGGTCGTGAAGCCGGTGACCGAGGTCGATGTCAGCGCCCGGATCTCGGCCGTCTTGAACACCACCAGGTCCGCGGTCTGGAAGGCCGCGATCTGGGTCGTGGTGAGGGCACGGATGTCGGCCGTCGAGAGCGAGGCGGCCTGGGCCGTCGTCATGGCGACGATCTGGGCCGTGGTCAGGTTGCTGAAGGCATCGGTGCTCAGGCCGCGCAGCGCCTGCGTCGTGATCGTGGCGAAGTCGGCGGTTTCGAAGGCGCTGGCTTGTGCCGAGGTCAGGACGGCCACTTGCGCGGAGCTCAGCGCGGCCGTGTCGGCCGAGGTCAGGGCCACGATCTGGGCGGTGCCCAGCGCGAGGATCTGGCCGGTGCTCAGCGCGCTGACGTCAGCGGAGTTCAGCGCGGCGATCTGGGCCGTGGTCATCGCGCCGACGCTGTCCGTGCTCAGGGCGCGGACGGCGGCCGTGGTCAGGGCCGCGACCGATTCCGTCGACAGCACCGAGACCTGTGCCGAGGTCAGCACGACGGTCTGCGACGATGTCAGCGCGGCGGCCTGCGACGAGACCAGGACGTTGGCTTGCGCCGTCGTCAGGCCGACCAGGGCGGCCGTGCTCAGGGCGCGGATGTCGGAGGTGCTCAGCACGCTCACATCCAGGGTCGTGAAGGCAGCGAGCTGGCCGCTGCTCAGCACGGCGATCTGGGCGCTGCTCAGGGTGGACGCGTCGGTGCTGGTCAGCGCGGCGATGTTGGCCGTGGTCAGCGCGGCGATCTGGCCGGTGGTCAGCGCGGCGACCTGGGCGGTCGTCAGCACGGCCACTTCAGCCGAGACCATCGCGTTGATCGCCAGGGTGCTCAGTGCGCGGATGGCGGCGGTGCTCAGGGCGGCGAAGTCGGCCGTCTCCATCGCGGAGACCTGGTCGGTGGTCAGCACCGAGGCCTGGGCGGAGCTCAGGGTCGCGGCGTCGGCCGAGGTCAGGGCGATGATCTGGGCGCTGCCCATCGCGGCGACCTGGGCGGTGCTCAGGGCGGCGATGTCGGCCGTGGTCATCGCGGCGATCTGGGCCGTGCCCAGGGCCGTGATGGCGGCCGTGTTCAGGGCGCGGACAGCCGCCGTGGTCAGGCCGGCGATGGCTTCGGTCAGCAGGGCGACGGCCTGGTCGGTGCTCAGCGCGGCCGCCTGTGCCGAGGTCAGCACGGACGATTGCGCGGAGGTCAGGACGTGGGCCTGGGCGGTGGTCAGGCCGGCCAGGGCACCCGTGCTCAGGGCGCGGATGTCGGCCGTGTTGAGCACGCTGATGTCCAGCGTGGTGAAGGCACCGAGCTGGCCGCTGGTCAGGACGGCGGCCTGGGCGCTGCTCAGGACCGCGGCATCGGCGCTGGTCATCGCGGCGATGGCGTCGGTCCCGAAGGCGACGATCTGGGCGGTGCTCAGCGCGACGATCTGGCCGGTGCTCAGGACCGCCACTTCAGCCGTGGTCAGGTTGTTGATCACGGCCGTGCTCAGGGCGCGGATGGCCGAGGTGCTCAGGGCGGCGAAGTCGGCCGTGCCCATCGCGGAGACCTGGGTGCTGGTCAGCACGGTGGCCTGGGCCGAGCTCAGGGTGAAGGCATCGGCCGAGGTCAGGGCGATGACCTGGGCGCTGCCCATCGCGGCGATCTGGGCGGTGCTCAGGGCGGCGATGTCGGCGGTGCTCATCGCGGCGATCTGGTCGGTGCCCATCGCCGTGATGCTGGCCGTGCTCAGGGCGCGGACGGCGGCGGTGCTCAGGCCGGCGATGGCCTCGGTGATCAGCGCGGCGACCTGGTCGGTGCCCAGCGCGGCGGCCTGGGCCGAGGTCAGCATGGACGACTGCGCCGAGGTCAGGACATGCGCCTGGGCAGTCGTCAGGCCGGCCAGGGCACCCGTGCTCAGGGCGCGGATGTCGGCCGTGTTCAGCGCGCTCACATCGAGCGTCGTGAAGGCGCCGAGTTGGGCGCTGTTCAAGGCGGCGGCCTGGGCGCTGCTCAGGACAGCGGCGTCGGCGCTGGTCATCGCGGCGATCGCATCGGTGCCGAGCGCGGCGATCTGGCCGGTGCTCAGGGCGACGATCTGGCCGGTCGACAGCACGGCCACCTCGGCGGTCGTGAGGGCGTTGATGGCCGTCGTGCTCAGGGCGCGGATGGCGGCGGTGCTCAGGGTGGCGAAGTCGGCGGTCTCCATCGTCGAGACCTGCGCCGAGGTCAGCACGGCGGCCTGGGCGGAGCTCAGGGTGGCCGTGTCGGCCGAGGTCAGCGCGACGATCTGGGCGCTGCTCAGGGCCGCGACCTGCGCGGTGGTCAGCGCGGCGATGTCACCTGTGTTCAGCGCGGCGATCTGGGCCGTGCTCATGGCCGTGATGCTGTTGACGTTCAGGGCGCGGACAGCGGCCGTGGTCAGGTTGGCGACGGCTTCGGTCAGCAGCGCGGCGGTCTGGTCGGTGCTCAGCGCGGCCGCCTGGGCCGTGGTCAGCACGGCGGCCTGCGTCGAGCTCAGGACATGCGCCTGGGCGGAGGTCATGCCGGCCAGGGCGGCCGTGCTCAGGGCGCGGATGTCGGACGTGCTCAGCACGCTCACATCGAGCGTCGTGAAGGCGCCGAGCTGGCCGCTGGTCAGGACGGCGGCCTGCGCGCTGCTCAGGGCGGCGGCATCGGTGCTGGTCATCGCGGCGATCGAATCGGTGCTGAGCGCGGCGATCTGGCCGGTGCTCAGGGCCGCGATCTGCGCGGTGGTCAGGACGACGATTTCAGCGCTGATCAGGGCGTTGACGGCCAGCGTGCTCAGGGCGCGGATGGCGGCGGTGCTCAGGGCGGCGAAATCGGCGGTCTCCATCGCGATGACCTGGGCGCTGGTCAGCGCGGCGGCCTGGGCGGAGCTCAAGGTCGCGGCGTCGGCCGAGGTCAGGGCGATGACCTGGGCGCTTTCCAGCGCGGCGATCTGGCCGGTGGTCATCGCGGCGATGTCACCCGTGGTCAGCGCGGCGATCTGCGCCGTGCTCATGACGTTGACGTTGGCCGTGCTCAGGGCGCGGATGGCCGCCGTGCTCAGGCCGGCGATGGCTTCGGTCAGCAGGGCCGAGACCTGGTCGGTGCCCAGCGCGGCCGCCTGTGCCGTGGACAGCACGGACGCTTGCGTCGAGGTCAGCACATGGGCCTGGGCCGTGGTCAGGCCGGCCAGGGCGCCCATGCTCAGGGCGCGGATGTCGGCCGTGCCCAGCGCGCTGATGTCCAGCGTCGAGAAGGCGCCGAGCTGGCCGCTGGTCAGGACGGCGGCCTGCGCGCTGCTCAGGGCGGCGGCGTCGGCGCTGGTCATCGCGGCGATCGAGTCGGTGCTGAGCGCGGCGATCTGGCCGGTGCCCAGGGCCGCGATCTGCGCGGTGGTCAGCACGGCCACTTCAGCGCTCAGGAGGGCGTTGACGGCCAGCGTGCTCAGGGCGCGGATGGCGGCGGTGCTCAGGGTGGCGAAGTCGGCGGTTTCCATCGCGGTGACCTGGGCGCTGGTCAGGGTGGCGACCTGGGCAGAGCTCAGGGCGGCCGTGTCGGCCGAGGTCAGCGCGACGATCTGTGCCGAGGTCAACGCGGCGATCTGGGCGGTGCCCAGGGCCACGATGTCGGCGGTGCTCAGGACGGCGATCTGGGCCGTGCTCATGGCCGTGATGCTGGCGGCGCTCAGGGCGCGGACAGCCGCCGTGCTCAGGCCGGCGACGGCTTCGGTCAGCAACGCGGCGACCTGGTCGGTGCCCAGCGCGGCGGCCTGGGCCGAGGTCAGCATGGACGACTGCGCCGAGGTCAGGACGTGCGCCTGGGCAGAGGTCAGGCCGGCCAGGGCGCCCGTGCTCAGGGCGCGGATGTCGGCCGTGTTCAGCGCGCTGATGTCCAGCGTCGAGAAGGCGCCGAGCTGGCCACTGGTCAGGACGGCGGCCTGCGCGCTGCTCAGGGCGGCGGCGTCGGCGCTGGTCATCGCGGCGATCGAGTCGGTGCTGAGCGCGGCGATCTGGCCGGTGCTCAGGGCCGCGATCTGCGCGGTGGTCAGCACGGCCACTTCAGCGCTCAGGAGGGCGTTGACGGACAGCGTGCTCAGGGCGCGGATGGCGGCGGTGCTCAGGGCGGCGAAGTCGGCCGTCTCCATGCCGGTGACCTGGTCCGTGGTCAGCACGGCGGCCTGTGCGGAGCTCAGGGTCGCGGCGTCGGCCGAGGTCAGGGCGATGATCTGGGCGCTGCCCATCGCGGCGATCTGGCCGGTGCTCAGGGCGGCGATGTCACCTGTGCTCAAGGCGGCGATCTGGGCCGTGCTCATGGCCGTGATGCTGGCGGCGCTCAGGGCGCGGACAGCGGCCGTGCTCAGGCCGGCGATGGCTTCGGTCAGCAGGGCCGCGACCTGGTCGGTGCCCAGCGAGGCCACCTGGCCGGAGGTCAGCGCCGTCGCCTGTGTCGAGCTCAGCACGTGGGCCTGGGCCGTCGTCAGGCCGTTGAGGGCACCCGTGCTCAGGGCGCGGATGTCGGCCGTGCTCAGCACGCTCACATCCAGTGTCGTGAAGGCGCCGATCTGGCCACTGGTCAGCACGGCGGCCTGGGCGCTGGACAGCACGGCGACATCGGCGCTCACGAGGGCGGCGATGGCGTCGGTGCTCAGCGCGGCGATCTGGCTGGTGCCCAGGGCGGTGATCTGCGCGGTCGACAGCACGGCCACTTCAGCGCTCAGGAGGGCGTTGACGGCGGCGGTGCTCAGGGCGCGGATGGCGGCGGTGCTCAGGGCGGCGAAGTCGGCCGTCTCCATCGAGGCGACCTGGGTCGTGGTCAACACGGCGGCCTGGGCGGAGCTCAGGGTCGCGGCGTCGGCCGAGGTCAGCGCGATGATCTGGGCGCTTTCCAGCGTGGCGATCTGGGTGGTGGTCATCGCGGCGATGTCGCCCGTACTCAGGGCGGCGATCTGCGCGGTGGTCAGGTTGTCGATGGCGGCCGTGCTCAGGGCGCGGACGGCGGCGGTGCTCAGGCCGGCGATGGCGTCGGTGATCAGCGCGGCGACCTGGTCGGAAGTCAAGGCCGCGGCCTGGGCCGTGGTCAGCATCGAGGTCTGCGCCGAGGTCAGCACGTGGGCCTGGGCCGTGGTCAGGCCGGCCAGGGCACCCGTGCTCAGGGCGCGGATGTCGGCCGTGTTCAGGGCGCCGATGTCGGCCGTCGTGAAGGCGCCGAGCTGGCCGCTGGTCAGCACAGCGGCTTGCGCGCTGCTCAGGGCGGCGGCGTCGGCGCTGGTCAGCGCGGCGATCGAATCGGTGCTCAGGGCGGCGATCTGGCCGGTGCCCAGGGCGGCCACCTGCGCGGTCCCCATCGCGGCGATTTCAGCCGAGGTCAGTGTGCCGATGGCGGCGGTGCTCAGGGCGCGGATGGCGGCGGTGCTCAGGGCGGCGAAGTCGGCCGTCTGCATGTTGGAGACCTGGTCCGTGGTCAGCACGGCGGCCTGGGCGGAGCTCAGGGTCGCGGCGTCGGCCGAGGTCAGGGCGATGATCTGGGCGCTGCCCATCGCGGCGATCTGGCCGGTGCTCAGGGCGGCGATGTCGGCCGTGTTCAGCGCGGCGATCTGGGCGGTGCCCATGGCCGTGATGCTGGCGGCGCTCAGGGCGCGCACGGCGGCGGTGCTCAGGCCGGTGATGGCTTCGGTCAGCAAGGCCACGACCTGGTCGGTGCCCAGCGCAGCGACTTGGCCGGAGGTCAGCGCGGTCGCTTGCGTCGAGGTCAGCAGATGGGCCTGGGCGGTGGTCAGGCCGGCCAGGGCGGCGGTGCTCAGGGCGCGGATGTCGGCGGTGCCCAGCGCGGTCACGTTCAGCGTGGTGAAGGCACCCAGCTGGCCACTGTTCAGCACGGCGGCCTGCGCGCTCGAGAGCACGGCGATGTCGGCGCTCACGATGGCGGTGACGGCGTCGGTGCTGAACGCGGCGATCTGGCCGGTGGTCATCGCCGCGATCTGGGCGGTGGTCAGCACGGCCACTTCACCTGAGGTCAGGGCATTGACCGCGGCCGTGCTCAGGGCACGGATGGCGGCGGTGCTCAGGGCGGCGAAGTCGGCCGTCTCCATCGAGGCGACCTGGGTGGTGGTCAGCGCGGCGGCTTGTGCCGAGCTCAGTGTCGCGGCATCGGCCGAGGTCAGGGCGATGATCTGCGCGCTTTCGAAGGCGGCGATCTGGCCGGTACTCAAGGCGGCGATGTCGGCCGTGGTCAGCGCGGCGACCTGGGCGGTGCTCAGTGCGGCGATGTCGGCCGTGGTCAGGGCGCGGACAGACGCGGTGCTCAGGCCGGCGATGGCGTCGGTGATCAGCGCGGCGATCTGGTCGGTGCCCAGCGAGGCCACTTGCGCCGTGGTCAGCACGGAAGACTGCGCCGAGGTCAGGACATGGGCCTGCGCGGTGGTCAGGCCGACCAGGGCGCCCGTGCTCAGGGCGCGGATGTCGGCGGTGCTCAGCACGCTGATGTCCAGCGTGCTGAAGGCGCCCAGCTGGCCGCTGGTCAGCACGGCGGCTTGCGCGCTGGACAGCGCGACGATGTCGGCGGTCACCAGCGCGGCGATGGCATCGGTGCTGAACGCGGCGATCTGGCCGGTGCCCAGCGCGGCGACCTGCGCGGTCGACAGCGCGGCCACTTCAGCCGAGGTCAGGGCGTTGATCGCGGCCGTGCTCAGGGCGCGGATGGCGGCGGTGCTCAGGGCGGCGAAGTCGGCGGTCTCCATGCCCGAGACCTGGTCCGTGGTCAGCACGGCGGCCTGGGCGGAGCTCAGTGTCGCGGCATCGGCCGAGGTCAGGGCGATGATCTGGGCGCTGCCCATCGCGGCGATCTGGCCGGTGCTCAGGGCGGCGATGTCACCCGTGCTCAAGGCGGCGATCTGGGCCGTGCTCATGGCCGTGATGCTGGCGGCGCTCAGGGCGCGCACGGCGGCGGTGCTCAGGCCGGCGATGGCATCGGTGATCAGGGCAGAGACCTGGTCGGTGCTCAGCGACGTGGCCTGCGCCGTGGTCAGCATGGAAGACTGCGCCGAGGTCAGGACATGGGCCTGCGCGCTGGTCAGGCCGGCCAGGGCGCCCGTGCTCAGGGCACGGATGTCGGCCGTGCTCAGCACGCTGACATTGAGGGTGCTCAGCGCACCGAGCTGGCCACTGGTCAGCACGGCGGCTTGCGCGCTGGACAGCGCGGCGACGTCGCTGCTCACCATGGCGGCCATGGCGTCGGTGCCGAGCGCGGCGACCTGGGCGGTGCTCATGGCGGCGATCTGCGCGGTCGACAGCACGGCCACTTCGGCCGTGGTCAGGGTGCCGATCACGATGGTGCTCAGGGCGCGGATGGCGGCGGTGCTCAGCACGGCGAAGTCAGCCGTTTCCATCGCGGAGACCTGGGCGCTGTTCAGCACCGAGGCCTGCGCGGAGCTCAGCGCGGCGGCGTTGGCCGTGGTCAGGGCGACCACTTGCGCGGTCGTCAGCGCGCCGATCTGGGCGGTGCTCAAGGGCGAGACCACATCGGCCGTGGTCAGCACGGCGATCTGGGCGGTCGACATCGCGCTGATGTCGGCGGCGGTCAGGGCGCGCACGGCGGCCGTCGACAGCGCGGCGACCGCATCGGTCAGCAGCGCGGCGACCTGGTCGGTGCCCAGCGCGGCGGTTTGCGTGGAGGTCAGCGCGGCGGCTTGCGAGGACACCAGCACGGCGGCCTGGGCCGTCGTCAGGCCCTGCAGGGCGCCCGTGCTCAGGGCGCGGATGTCGGACGAGCCCAGGGCGGCGATGTCGGCCGTGCTCATGGCACCCAGCTGACCGCTGGTCAGCACGGCGGCCTGGGCGCTGGACAGCGTGGCCACATCGGCCGTCGTCATGGCGGCGATGCTGGCCGTGGTCAGCGCTGCGACCTGGGCGGTGCCCAGCGCGGCCACCTGCGCGGTCGTGATCACGACCACCTCAGCCGAGGTGAGGGCGCCGATGGCCGAGACGCTCAGGGCGCGCACGGCGGCGGTGGACAGGGCGGCGAAGTCGGCCGTCTCCATCGCGGCGACCTGGTCGGTGGTCAGCGCGGCGGCTTGAGCCGAGCTCAGCGTGGCCATGTCGGCCGAGGTCAGGGCGATGATCTGGGCGCTGCCCATCGCGGCGATCTGGCCGGTGCTCAGTGCGGCGATGTCGGCCGTGGTCAGGGCAGCGATCTGGTCGGTGCCCATGGCGCTGAGCGTGCCCGTCGTCAGGGCACGCACGGCGGCCGTGCTCAGGCCCGCGACAGCTTCCGTCAGCAGCGCGATGACCTGGCTGGTCGCCAGCGAGGCCACTTGCGCCGTGCTCAGCGCGGCGGCCTGGGTCGATGTCAGCACGTGGGCCTGCGCGGTGGTCAGGCCATTGAGCGCGGTCGTGCTCAGGGCGCGGATGTCGGCCGTGCTCAGCGCGCTGATTTCGGATGTCGTGAAAGCGCCGATCTGGTCGCTGGTCAGCACGGCGGCCTGGGCGCTGGTCAACGCGGCGACGTCGGCGCTGCCCAGCGCAGCGATCGAAGCGGAACTCAAGGCGGCGATCTGGGCCGTGCTCATGACCGCGACTTGCGCGGTCGACAGCGCGGCCACTTCAGCCGTGGTCAGACCGTTGATGGCGGCCGTGTTCAGGGCGCGCAGGGCGGCGGTGCCCAGGGCGGCGAAGTCGGCGGTTTCCATCGCCGAGACCTGGGTGCTGGTCAACACCGAAGCCTGAGACGAGCTCAGGGCGTTGGTGTCGGCGGAGGTCAGGGCGACGATCTGCGCGGTTTCCATCGCGGCGATCTGGCCGGTGGTCATCGCGGCCACGTCACCCGTGCTCAAGGCGGCGATCTGGGCCGTGCTCATGCTGTTGATGGCGGCCGTGCTCAAGGCGCGGATGGCGGCGGTGCTCAAACCGGCGATCGCCTCGGTGATCAGCGCGGCGACCTGGTCGGTGCTCAGCGCGGCGGCCTGCGCCGTGCTCAGCACGGACGATTGCGCCGAGGTCAGCACATGCGCCTGGGCGCTGGTCAGGCCGGCCAGGGCACCCACGCTCAGGGCGCGCACGTCGGCGGTGCCCAGCACGCTCACGTCCAGCGTGCTCATGGCGCCGAGCTGGCCACTGGTCAGCACGGCGGCCTGGGCGCTGGTCAGCGCGGCGGCGTTGCTGCTGGTCATGGCGGCGATCGCGTCGGTGCCGAAAGCGGCGACCTGCGCGGTCCCCAGGGCGGTCAGTTGCGCCGTGGTCATGACCGCGACCTCGGCCGTGGTCAGGGTATTGACCGTGGCGGTGCCGAGGGCGCGGATCGCGGCGGTGCTCAGCGCGGCGAAGTCCACCGTCTCCATCGCCGAGACCTGGGTGCTGTTGAGCACCGCGGCTTGGGCTGAGGTCAGCGTGGCGACATCGCCCGAGGTCAGGGCGACGACCTGGGCGCTGCTCAGCGTCGCGATCTGGGCGGTGCCCATGGCCGCGATGTCGGCCGTGCTCAGGGCGGCGATCTGGTCAGTGCCCATCACGCTGATGCTGGTCGTGCTCAGGGCGCGGACGGCGGCGGTGCTCAGGTTGGCGATGGCTTCGGTCAATAGCGCGGCGATCTGCTCGGTGGCCAGCGAGGCCACTTGCGCCGAGCTCAATACCGAGGCTTGCGTCGAGTTCAGCACATGGGCCTGCGCGGTGGTCAGGCCGTTGAGGGCGGCGGTGCTCAGGGCGCGGATGTCGGCCGTGCTCAGCGCGCCGATGTCCGTCGTCGTGAAGGCGCCCACCTGGCCGCTGGTCAGCACGGCGGCCTGCGCGCTGCTCAAGGCGGCGACGTTGGCGCTGGCGAGGGCGGCGATGGCATCGGTGCCGAGCGCGGCGATCTGGCCAGTGCTCAGCGCGGCGATCTGGCTGGTCGACAGCACGGCCACTTCAGCCGTGGTCAGGGCACCGATCGTGGCATTGCTCAGGGCGCGCACGGCGGCGGTGCCCAGCGCGGCGAAGTCGGCCGTCTCCATCGCGGAGACCTGGTCGGTGGTCAGCACGGCGGCCTGGGCAGAGTTCAGTGCCGCGGCATCGGCCGAGGTCAGCGCGATGATCTGCGCGCTGCCCATGGCGGCGATCTGGCCGGTGCTCAGCGCGGCCACATCGGCTGTGCTCAGCGCGGCGATCTGGGCGGTGCCCATGGCCGTGATGCTGGCGGCGCTCAGGGCGCGCACGGCGGCGGTGCTCAGGCCGGTGATGGCTTCGGTCAGCAGGGCCACGACCTGGTCGGTGCCCAGCGAGGCCACCTGGCCCGATGTCAGGGCGGCGGCCTGTGTCGAGGTCAGCACATGGGCCTGGGACGTGGTCAGGCCATTGAGCGCGGCATTGCTCAAGGCGCGGATGTCGGCGGTGCCCAGCGCGGCGATGTTCGCCGTGGTCAGCGCGCCCAACTGGCCGCTGGTCAGCACTGCGGCTTGCGCGCTGGAGAGCACGGCGATGTCGGCGCTCATCATGGCGGCCATCGCATCGGTGCCGAGGGCGGCGACCTGGCCCGTGCTCAGCGCGGCGATCTGCGCGGTCGACAGCACGGCCACTTCGGCCGTCGTCAGGTTGTTGATGGTCGTCGTGCTCAGGGCGCGCACGGCGCCGGTGCTCAGGGCGGCGAAGTCGGCGGTCTCCATCGCGGAGACCTGCGCGCTCGTCATCACGGCTACTTGGGCCGAGCTCAGCGTGGCGGCATCGGCCGAGGTCAGCGCGATGATCTGCGCGGTTTCCAGGGCGGCGATCTGGCCGGTGCTCAAGGCGGCGACATCACCCGTGCTGAGCGCGGCGATCTGGGCCGTGCTCATCGCGTTGATCGCGGCCGTGGTCAGGGCACGGACCGAGGCCGTGCTCAGGCCGGCAACGGCGTCGGTCAACAGGGCGGCGGTCTGGTCGGATGTCAGCGCGGCGGCCTGGGCGGTGCTCAGCACGGACGATTGCGCCGAAGTCAGCACATGCGCCTGGGCGCTGGTCAGGCCGGCCAGCGCGCCCACGCTCAGGGCGCGCACGTCGGCGGTGCTCAGCACGCTCACGTCCAGGGTGCTCAGGGCACCCAGCTGGCCGCTGGTCAGCACGGCGGCTTGCGCGCTGCTCAGCGCGGCGATGCTGGTCGTGGTCAGCGCGGCGACTTCATCGGTGCTCAGCGAGGAGACCTGGCCGGTGCTCAAGGCGGCCAGCTGCGCGGTCGTCAGCGCGGCCACCTGGGCGCTCGTGAGGGTGCCGATGGCGCCGGTGCTGAGGGCGCGCACGGCGGCCGTGTTCAAGGCAGCGAAGTCGGCCGTTCCCATGGCCGTGAGCTGCGAGGAGTTCAGGTTGGCGACCTGCGCCGAGGTCAGGGACGCGGCGGCCGCGCTGGTCAGCGCGACGATCTGCGACGTGGTCAAGGCGCCCGTCTGCAAGGTCGACAACGCGACGATGTCCGCCGTCGACAGCGAAGCGATCTGCGCGCTCACCAGGTTGCCGATCACATCCGTGGACAGCGCGCGGACCGCGCTGGTCGTGAAGCCGTTGACGGCGTCCGTGTTCAAGGCGATCGCCTGTGCAGATGTCAGCACGGCGGCTTGAGAGGTGCTCAAAGCCGCCGTTTGCGAAGAGGCCAGAACCGCCGCCTGCGCTGTCGTCAAGCCTGTCAGGCCCGTGACCGATAACGCTCGCAACCCGGTGGTCGTCAGCGCCGTGATGTCCAGTGTGTTGAGCGAACCCACCTGCTCGCTGGTCAAGACCGCGATCTGGTTGGTGCCCAGCACGCCGACCTGCGTCGAGGTCAGCACGTTGACCTGCGCACTGAGCAGCGCCGTCACGCTCGATGTCGTCAGGGCCCGCAAGTCAGTGGTTTCGATGACCTGGATCTGGGAGCTGGTCAGTGCCTGTATCTGCGCGGTATTGAACGCAGCCCAATCTTCCGTGGACAGATGCGAAATCGCCGTCGTGGACAGAGCAGCAATCTGTGCGGTAGAAAACTTGGGAATCAGTGTGCACATGATCAATCCCTTTGGATCCGGTGGGGCGTTGGCGGTAATGCGAATGGCGCGATTTGGATGTCAGTTCCCGAATCGGCGGCCCGAATTGGCCACGTGAACGGGCCGACTTCTCGAGTCGTTGACGTCCTATATCGACTTAGCAAGATGGTCTCTGATCCTGGACTTCACATAAGCTCAAATGAGAGGGGTGTTTTGCTTCTCATCCGTGAGCTGTGTGTGATCTATTTGCACAAATGGGGCTTGAATATGCGAAGCCACCATCATGGCGCTGTATGTCCGGCCTGATCGATATGTCATGGCCAGCCAGCAAATCACTGCCCCGATCGGAAAGCACATCGGCGGCAGAAATACTCATATGGGAGAATTGGGGGCGGATGCCGTGCCATTTGCATCGACCGATACATGTGTCGATGGATGGGCTGACGCATTGGCCGATACGCTGGCTGCTGCATGCGGCGCCTCGTGGCTGGCATCCGGTGTGGTGGACGTGGCTGGGGTCGCTGTCGCGACAGCGTTTGCGGCCGTGCTCTGGTCCTTGCTGAACCACACATCGGCCATGGCGTGGCTGACGCCATCGCTGGTCTTGTAACTGGAGACGAGGCCGAGCACATTGCCCTGGTTGAGCTCCGTGCTGGCGTGCGCGTTGAGGTCCAGCTCGATGATGCCCAGGCTGGCCAGGTCCTTGAGTTCGCCCGGGCTGGGAGATCCCGTCGCCATTGGCATCCACCCAGACCTTCAGGTCCTTGAACTGCGCATCGGCGGCCGTGATCTTGCCGTCGTGGTTGGTGTCCAGCTCGAGCAGGGCGTTGTAGCCATTGCCCGCGCGCTGGCCGTTCGACAAGATCGTGGCCGTGCCGAACAGCTCGGTGCCATCGTTGATCACGCCGTCGTGGTTGCGGTCCAGCACCAGCAGGCCATCCTGCGGCGAGACCCAGCCGTGCAGGGCGTTGCTGCCCGTGGCGTTGAGATCGAAGTGCGTGCCTCGCGAGGCGCTGACGGTCTGGATGCCGTCGCCATTGAGGTCCAGCACGATCGGCGTCGAGATGATCAGCGTGTCCAGCTGCGTCGTGCTCATCGCGGCCATCTGGTCGGTCGTGAAGGCCATCGCCTGGTTGATCGACAAGGCGGCGATGTCCTGCGTCTCGAAGGCCACGATCTGCGCGGTCGTGAAGGCTTCGATCTGCGTGGTGCTGAATTCGTGGAAGTGCGCGGTGGTCAGGGCCGCGAGCTGTCGGTCGACAGCGCCGCGATCTGGTCCGTGCTCAATGCGTGGATGTGCAGCGTGGTCAGCGCGATCGCATGCGTGGAGTCCAGCGCGGCGATCGAGGCGGTGCTCAAGGCGCTGATCTGGCCCGTGGTCAGCGCGTGCAGGTCGGCGGTTTCCATCGCGGCGATCTGCTGGGTCGTGAAGACGCTCACTTCCGTGGTGGTCATCGACACGAACTGGGCCGAGGTCAGGGCCACGAACTGCAGGGTCGTCAGCGCCGCGATGTGCACCGTAGTGAAAGCGCGGATCTCGGTCGTCGTGAAGGCGCGCAGGTCGACCGTTTCGATGTTGACGATCTGCGTGGTGCCGAGGGCCCTGATCTCGGCGGTCGTGAAGGCCGCCCACTCGCCGAACTCAGCGCCACGATCTGGTTGGTCGTCAGGGCCGCGATGGCATCGGTGATCAAGGCGCGGATGTCCGCCGTGTTCAGGCCGGTCAGCTGCGCGGTCAGCATCGACGAGACCTGGTCGGTGGTGATCGCCCAGACCTGCGCCGTGCTCATCGCGGCGATCTGGCTGGTGCCCAGCGCCGTGAACTGCCCGGTGCTCAGCGCCTGCAGGTCGGCCGAAGTCGAGCACGCGCACGTCGAGGCCATGCTGAGTTCCTGGATCTGCTCGGTGCGCAAACCCGAGATCTGGTCCGTGCTCATCGCGGCGATCTGCGCCGTGGTCAGCACACCGATCTGGTTGGTGTTGAAGGCGGCGATCTGGGCGCTGCCCAGCACGCTGAACGCGGTCGTGTTCAGGGCGCGCACGTCGACCGTCTGCATGGCGTCGAGCTGCATGGTGCTCAGGGCGAGCGCCTGGTCCGTCGAGAACACGGCGAAGTGCGCCGTGGTCAGCGCGATGATGGCGTTGCTCGACATGGCCGCGATGTCCGCCGAGTTCAAGACCCTGGTCTGCGAGGTCAGCAGCGAGGCGACCTGCGTCGTGGTCAGGGCGTTGATCTGGTCGGTGCCCATGGCGGCCAGGTTCATGGTCGAGATCGCGCGCACGTCGGCCGTGTTCAGCGCCATGACCTGCGCCGTCGTCAGGCCCAGGATCTGCGTGGAGTTGAACGACGCGATGTGCGCGACGGTCAGCGCGGCCACGTCGGCGGTCGACAGGCTCGAGAGCTGCTGCGTGTTCAGCGCGGCCGTCGCGGCGGTCGTGAGGGCGGCGATCTGCGTCGTCGACAGCACGCTCAGTTGATCGGTGCTCAGTACCGCGATGGCCGCCGTGGTCAGCGCGCGGATGCCGGCGGTGCTGAGCGCGGCCACGTCTTCGGTGATCAGGGCGGCGACCTGGCTGGTCGTGAGCGCCTGCACCTGGTTGGTCGTCATGGCCGCCATCTGCGCCGACACGAGCGCCGCGATCTGGTCGGTGCGCAGGCTGGCGATGTTGTTCGTGTTCAGGGCGCGCACATCGGCCGTGTTCAGGGCCGAGATCTGGTCGGTGCTCAGCGACGAGACCTGGTCGGTGTTCAGCACGGCGATCTGCGCGCTGCCCATGACGGCGATGTCCGCGGTCGACAAGGCGGCGAGCTGGCCTGTGCTCAGCACGGCGATCTGCAGCGTGCTCAAGGCCAGAACCTGCGCCGTGCCCATGGCGCTGATCTGGTCCGTCGTCACGACCGAGATCGCGTTGGTGGTCAGGGCGCGGATGTCCGCGGTCGTCAGGCCGGCGAAGTCCTGGGTCTCGATGGCCACGGTCTGGCTCGTGGTCAGCGCATTGATCTGCGCCGTGCTCAGTGCGGCCATCTGGCCGGTCGTCAGGCTGGCGATCTGCGCCGAGCCCAGCATGGCGAACGTGGCCGTTCTCAGGGCGCGTACATCGGCCGTGGTCATGTTGCTGACCTGGTCGGTGTTCAGCGCCAGGGCCTGGATCGTGCTGATCATGGCGGCTTGCGCCGTGCTCATCGCGGCCATGTCGGCCGAGCTCAGCACCATGATGTCGTTCGAGCTGAGCACATTGATCTGTGCCGTGGTCAGTGCCGCGAACTGCGTCGAAGCCAGCGCCGCGATCTGGTCGGTGCGCAGCGCGGCCACGTCCGCCGTGCTCAGGGCGCGGATGTGGGCGGTGGTCAGCACGGCGATCTGGTCGGTGGTCAGCGCCAGGGCCTGGTTGGTGTTCAGCACGGCGATCTGCGCCGAGCCCATCACGGCCAGGCTGGCCGTGGCGATCACGCTGATGTCGGCGGTGCCCAGCACGGCCATCTGCGCAGTCGTCAGGGCCACCACTTGCACGGAGTTCAGCGAGGTGAACTGGTCGGTGTTCAGCACGGCCACTTGCGCCGTGGTCAGGGCGCGGATGTCGGCGGTGCTCAGCGCGGCCACGTCTTCGGTGATCAGCGCGGCCACTTGCCTGGTCGTGAGCGCCTGCACCTGGCTGGTCGTCATGACCGCCATCTGCGCCGACACGAGGGCCGCGATCTGGTCGGTGCGCAGGCCGGCGACGTCCGTCGTCGTCATGGCCCGCACGCTGGACGTGCTCAGGGCGTAGACCTGGTCCGTGCTCATGGCCGAGACCTGCGCCGAGTTGAGCGTGGCGATCTGCGTGCTGTTCATGGCCGCGATGTCTGCGGTCGTCAGCGCGAGGATCTGGCTGGTGCTCAGCGCGGCCACCTGGCCCGTCGTCAGCGCCAGTATCTGGGCGGTGCCCATGTTGCTGACCTGGTCCGTCGTCAGCACGGTGATCGAGCGCGTGTTCAGGGCGCGGATCTCCAGCGTCGTCATCGCCAGGAGATCCTCGGTCTCGATGGCCACGACCTGCGACGTGGTCAGCGCATTGATCTGCGCCGTGCTCAGCGCGGCCACCTGGCCGGTCGTCAGACTGGCGATCTGCGCCGAGCCCAACATGGCGAAGCTGCTGGTGCTCAGGGCGCGCACATCGGCCGTGGTCATGTTGCTGACCTGGTCGGTGTTCAGCGCCAGGGCCTGGATCGTGCTGATCATGGCGGCTTGCGCCGTGCTCATCGCGGCCATGTCGGCCGAACTCAGCACCATGATGTCGTTCGAGCTGAGCACATTGATCTGTGCCGTGGTCAGTGCCGCGAACTGCGTCGAGGCCAGCGCCGCGATCTGGTCGGTGCGCAGCGCGGCCACATCCGCCGAGCTCAGCGCGCGGATGTGGGCGGTGGTCAGCACGGCGATCTGGTCGGTGGTCAGCGCCAGGGCCTGGTTGGTGTTCAGCACGGCGATCTGCGCGGTGCCCATGGCCGCCACGTTGACCGTGGCCATGGCATTGAGGTCCGTGGTGCTCAGCACGGCCACTTGCGCCGTGGTCAGCGCCATCGTCTGCACGGAGTTCAGGGCGGTGAACTGGTCCGTGTTCATCACGGCGATGGCCGCGGTGCTCAGGGCACGGATGTCGGCCGTGCTCAGCGCCTGCATGTCGCTGGACGACAGCATGCTCATCTGCGCCGTCGACAGCACGCTGATCTGCAGCGTGGTCATGGCCCCCACTTGCGACGACAGCAGTGCCATGGCCTGGCCGGTCGTCATCGCGGCGATGTCGGCCGTCGTCAGGGCGCGCATGTCGTTCGTCGTCAGCGCCTGCAGCAGGTCGGTGCCCAGCGCGGCGAACTGCGTCGAGCGCAGCGCCGCGACCTGCGTGGTGCTCAGCGCGTTGATGTCTTCCGTGGCCAGGCCCGTCAATTGCAATGTCGTCAGCGCGCTCACTTGCGCCGTGGTCAGGGCCATCACCTGCGCGGTGTTCAGCGCGGAGATCTGGTCCGTGCTCATCACGGCCAGCGCGCCTGTCGTGATGACGCGCAGGTCCGCCGTGGTCAGCGCGCCGACCTGGTCCGTCGTCAACGCGGCGACCTGGCTGGTGCTCAGCACGGCGGCCTGGGCCGTGCGCAGCGCCGCGATCTGCATCGTCGAAAAGTAAGACAGCTGGTCCGTGGTCAAGGCCGCGATCGCGCCCGTGCTCAGCGCGCGCATGTCGTTGGCATCGAACACGCTCAACTGGTCCGTGTTCAGCGCCAGCACCTGCTGCGAGTTCAGCGCGGCCACCTGCGCCGTGTTCATCACGGCGATGTTGCCGGTCACGAGCACGGCGATGTCGGCGGTGTTGAGCGCGGCCATCTGCGCGGTCGACAAGGCCTGGAACTGCGCGGTCGTCAGCACCGAGATCTGGTCCGTGCTCAGCACGGCGATGTCATAGGTGCTCAGCGCGCGGATGTCGCCCGTGTTGAGCACGCTGATCTGCGCCGTGCTCAGGGCCGTGATCTGCGCCGAGTTCAGCGCGCCGATCTGCGTCGAGGTCAAGGCCGCGATGCTGGTCGTCGTGATGACCGTGATCTGCCCGGTGCTCAGCGCGGCGATCTGCGCCGTCGTCATCACGGCCACTTGCGTCGAGGTCAGCGTGTTGAACTGGTCCGTCGTCATCACGGAGATGGCGCTCGTGAACAGCGACTTGATGTCGGCCGTGTTGAGGGCCGTGATGTCCTCGGTCTCCAGCACGATCACGTGGCGCGTCGCCAGCGCCGTGACCTGGGCCGTGCTCATCGCCGCGATCTGCGCGGACGTGAGCGCCACGACCTGATCGGTGCCCAGGTTGGCGATGTCCGCCGTCGACAGCGCCTTGATCTCGGCCGTGCTCAGCACCTGGATCTGCGACGTGTTCATCGACGTGAACTGCGCCGTCGTCATCGTGGCGATCTGCCCCGTGCTCATCGCCAGGATGGCATCCGTCGACAGGTTCGTGATCTGGTTCGTGTTCAGCGAGGCGATCTGGCCCGTGCTCAGCGCGGCCACCTGCGCCGTGCTCAGCGCGCCCATCTGATCCGTGCTGAGCATGGACACGACGAGCGTGCTCAGGGCGCGGATGTCCGCCGTGCTCAGGCCCGCGATGCCGACGGTGCCGATGGCCGCGACCTGGCCCGTGTTGAACGCCGAGATCTGCGAGGTGCTCAAGGCCGCGATCTGCTCGGAGCGGAAGGCGGACATCTGGTCCGTGCTCAAGGCCCCGATGACCGTGCTGCTGAAGGCCTTCACGTCGGCCGTGGTCAGCGCCTGGATCTGGTCGGTGTTGAGCACGGCCACCTGCTGCGTGCTCAGCGTCAGGAACTGCGCCGTGCCCATCGCCGCGATGTCCGCCGACGACAGCGCCATCAGGTCGCCCGTGCCCAGCACGGCGATCTGCGCGGTCGACAGCGCGGCCACTTGCGCCGTGCTCAGGGCCGCGAACTGGTCGGTCGTCATGGCGACCACATCGGCCGTGGTCAAGGCCCGCACGTCGGCCGTCGTCATCGCGCCGAGCTGCGCACTCAGCAGCGCCTGCACCTGGCCGGTGTTCAAGGCCGCGACCTGCGCCGAACTCAAGGCCGCGATGCCACCCGTGCTGATCGTCTGGATCTGCAGCGTGTTCATCGTGGCGATCTGCGCGGTCGTCAGCGCCGCGAACTGCGCCGTGTTGAAAACCGAGAGCTGGTCCGTCGACATCGCCGTCAACGTGCCCGTGCTCAGCACACGGATGTCGGCCGTGGTCAGGCCGAGCATGGCGTCCGTGCTCAGCGCCGCGAACTGCGTGGTCGAGAAGCCCGTGATCTGCGACGTCGCCATGGCCCAGATCTGCGCCGACGTCAGGTTGTGGATCAGGTCGGTGCTCAACGCCGCCAGGTTGGCCGTGCTCAAGGCCTTGAAGGCGCTGCTGGTGAGCGCATTGACCTGGGCGCTCGTCAGCGACGAGAACTGCGCGGTGCTCAGCACGGCGGCCTGCGCCGTCGTCAGCACCGACACATCCAGGGTCGAGAACGCCGTGAGCTGGTCGGTGGTCAGCACGGCGATCTGGCCGGTGCTCAGCGCCACGATCTGCGCGGTGGTCAAGGCGCTGACCTGGTCGGTGTTCAGCACGGCCAGAGGGGCCGTGTTGAGCGCGCGGATATCGGCCGTGCTCAAGGCGCTCAGGCCGCCCGTGCTGATGGCCGAAGCCTGGTCCGTGTTCAGCACGCTGACCTGCGCGGTGCTCAGCGCCGAGATCTGCATCGAGCCCAGCGCGGCGATCTGCGCGCTGCTCAGCACGTGCACGGCGAGCGTACCCAGCGCCCGCACATCCGATGTGCTGAAGCCTTGAAGCTGGTCCGTGGTCAGCACGCCAATCTGCATCGTGTTGAAGGCGCCGACCTGCGCCGTGCCCATGGCCGCGATCTGCGCGCTGCCCCAAGACGCCCAGGTCAACGGTCTCGATGGCATTGATCTGCGCGGTCGAGGACGCCGCGATTTGCGCCGTGGTCAAGGCGGCGACCTGGTCCGTGCCCAGCGCCACCACATTGATGGTGGTGAGGGCGCGGATGTCGGCTGTCGAAAGCGCCACGATCTGCGCCGTGCTCAGCGCCATCACCTGCGCGGAGCTCAGCACGCCGATCTGGCTGCTGCTCATCGCGGCCACGCTGCCCGTCGTCAGCACGCTGATCTGGTCCGTGCCCAGGCCCGCGATCTGCGCCGTGCGCAAGGCCTGGACCTGCGCCGAGCTGAGCGTGGCGAACTGGTCCGAGCTCATCACCGAGATCGCTGCCGTCGTCAGCGCCTGTATGTCGGCCGTCGTGATGCCCAGGATGTTCGTGGTCGACAAGGCCAGCACATGCGAGGTCGTCGAGCGCGCCGAACTGCGCCGTCGTCATCGCGGCGACCTGGGTCGAGCTCATCGCCGCGACCTGGTCCGTGCGCATGTTGCCCACGGTCGCGGTATTGAGCGCGCGGATGTCGGCGGTCGTCAGGCCGACGATCTCGTCCGTCGTCATCGCCGCGATCTGCGTCGTGTTCAAGGCCGCGATCTGGGCCGTGGTCAGGGCGCCGATCTGGCTGGAGTTCAACGAGGCGATCTGCGCCGAGCCCAGCGCCGAAATGGCCCCCGTGGCCAGCGCGCGCAAATCGGCCGTGTTGAAGGCGCTGAACTGGTCGGTGCTGAGCGCGCCGGCCTGCGTCGAGTTGAACACGGCTACCTGCGAGGTCGACAGGGCCACGATGTCCGCCGACGAGATCGCACTGATCTGCGTCGTGGTCAGCGCCGCGATCTGCTTGGTGACGAAGGCGCCGAACTGGGTCGAGCTCAGCGCATAGATCTGCGCCGTGGTCAGCGCGGACACGGCCGATGTGTTGAGCGCCTGCACGCTGGCCGTGCTCAGGCCGCCAATGGCCATCGAATCGATGGCCGTGATCTGGCTGTTCTGGAAGGCATTGATCTGGCCGGTGCTCAGGCCCACGATCTGCGCGCTGCCGAAGGCCAGGATCTGGCTGGTGCTGAGCACGGCGATGTCGGCCGTGTTCAAGCCCAGGACGGCGCTCGACGAAAGCGTGCCCATCTGCTGGGAGGTCAGCGCCTGCACCTGGGCCGTCTTGAGCGCGGCCGCCTGCGCCGACGTCAGGATGGCGATGTCGCTCGTGCTGAGCGAGGCCACGGCATCGGATGACAGCGCCGCGACCTGGCTGGTCATCAGGTTCGAAAACTGCGTGGTGCTCAGACTGCCGACCTGGATGGTGCTCAAGGCCGCGATGTCGGCCGTCGAGAGCACGCGGATCATCGCCGTGCCGAAGGTCTGCAGGTCCTGCGTCTCGATGGCCGAGATCTGCGTCGTGGTCAGCAGGGAGAGCTGGTTGCTGCTCAGCCCCGCGAACTGCGCGGAGATCATGGTCGCGATCTGCATGGTCGTGAGCGCCGCCAGCGACGTGCTGGTGATGCCCTGGATGCCCGTGGTGCTGATGTACGGGATCTGCGTGCTGGTCAGCGCCTGGATCTGCGCGGTGTTGAAGGCATCCCAGTCCGTCGTCGTCAGTCGGCCGAGCGTGGTCGTACTTATCGTAGCGATCTGCGCGGGGCTGAGCTGAGTGATTAAAGACGATGCCATCGACAACCTTGAAGATCCCGCCACCCATCCGCGGCAGCGGGAAAACCTGATCACGCTGAGGCTATTCGGGACGAGCAGCCTCTGAAGTGCGAATAAGCCGAGCTTCTGGGGACTGTTTCCAAAAGCCCTGCGCATTCAGCACGACTTCGGGTTATCGACGAGGGGTCTGTACGCTTGAGTGGTCCGAAAACGAAGGCGGACCTCACCGTGTGAAACCGCACGGCGGCACGTTCTGGCGTCTGGTTAGGCGGGCGAGGGCGCCACGGGCGGGCTCAGGTCAGCCGCGTGACCTGGCAATCCAGCCCCAGCCAATGGCGCACGACATGGGCCAGGTGGGCGGGTTCGGCACTCGTGCAAAAGTGCAGGGTACCGTTCGATTGGCGCGTTGACGCATGGTTGGAGGCCGGGCGTGCGCACAGCCTGGCCGCCTGCTCGGACACGGCCTTGGCTGTGTCCATCACGGTCACGCTGGGCCCCAGCGCCTGCTGGAACAAAAGCGCCACGAACGGGTAGTGCGTGCAGCCCAGCACGATGGTGTCCACATCGGCTTGCCGCAAGGGCGCGGAGAAGCGCTCGACGAGTTCGCGCAAGGAGGGCGTGTCCAACTGGCCGGATTCGATCTCCTTGGCCAGACCGGGGCAGGCCTGCGACACGATGGTCGCGCCTTGCCCGTGCGTTTCAATCAAACGTTTGTATATTGTCGCTGGCCAATGTGCTCGGCGTGGCCAGCACACCGATGCGCTTGCCGCGCGATTGCGCCACCGCCGGCTTGACGCCAGGCTCGACCCCGATGATGGGCAGGCCGGGGTAGGCCTGGCGCAGCAAGTGGATGGACGCCGCCGTGGCCGTGTTGCAGGCCACGACGATGGCGTCCACGTTCTGCGCGATCAGGTGGTCGCAGATCTGCTGGCTGCGCGCCACGATGAAGTCGTCGTCGCGCTCGCCATAGGGCGCATGCGCCGAGTCGGCGACATAGGTCAGGTCGGCGCGCGGCAGGCGCTCGCGCAAGGCCCGCAGCACCGACAGCCCGCCCAGGCCCGAATCGAACACGCCGATGTGGGTGCGCTCGCCCGAGAAGGCCGGCGCGGCAGGAGCACCCATTTCAGGGGTGAGGGCGGCAGACTGGGTCACAAGACGGGCGTTTGGAAGGGCAAAGGGCGAACCGGGAGGCATCCGTCGCATATTGTCATGCGATTGACCATGCAATTGTGGTCCAATCTCCCCAGGTTCGCGTTAGAATCGAACGATCGTGCTTTTTTCGGCGCGGCAACTTTTCAATTAACTTCCTCATGACGCAGGAGAACAACGCATGAAGGTTCTGGTTCCGGTCAAGCGGGTTGTGGACTACAACGTGAAGGTTCGCGTGAAGTCCGACGGCTCTGGTGTCGACATCGCCAACGTCAAGATGTCCATGAACCCCTTCGACGAAATCGCCGTCGAAGAGGCCACCCGCCTGAAGGAAAAGGGCGTGGTCACTGAAATCATCGCCGTGTCCATCGGCGTGTCGCAATGCCAGGAAACCCTGCGCACGGCGATGGCCATCGGTGCCGACCGCGGCATCCTGGTCGAGACCGACGTCGAGCGTGCAGCCCCTGGCCGTGGCCAAGGTGCTCAAGGCCCTGGTCGACAAGGAAAAGCCCGACCTGATCATCCTCGGCAAGCAAGCCATCGACGACGACAGCAACCAGACCGGCCAGATGCTGGCCGCGCTGCCGACCTGGCCCCAGGCCACCTTCGCCTCCAAGGTCGAAGTCGCCGGCGGCAAGGTCAATGTCACGCGTGAAGTCGACGGCGGCCTGGAAACCGTCGGCCCTGAGCCTGCCGGCCGTGGTCACCACCGACCTGCGCCTGAACGAGCCCCGCTACGTCACGCTGCCCAACATCATGAAGGCCAAGAAGAAGCCGCTTGACACCATCAAGCCCGGCCGATCTGGGCGTCGATGTGACCCCGCGGCGTCAAGACCCTGAAGGTCGCTGAGCCTCCCAAGCGTTCCGCTGGTATCAAGGTGCCCGACGTGAACGACCCTGGTCGCCAAGCTCAAGAACGACGCCAAAGTGATCTGATAAGGGAGACGCATCATGACCACTCTCGTCATTGCTGAACACGACAACAGCAGCACTCAAGTCCGCCACGCTGAATGCCGTGACGCTGCCGCCAAGGCCCTCGGTGGCGACATGCACGTGCTGGTTGCCGGCGCCAATGCGCAATGCCGCTGCCGCCGATGCGCGCGAAGATTGCTGGTGTCTCCAAGGTCCTCGTGGCCGACGCACCCTAGTTCGCCGACGCCCTGGCCGGAGAACGTGGCGGCTAGGTGCTGTCCGCTGGCCGGGTGCCTACTCGCACGTGCTGCTCCCCGCCACCGCCGTCGGCAAGAACGTGTCGCCTCGCATCGCCGCGAAGCTGGACGTCGCGCCAGATCTCCGAAATCACCAAGATCGAGTCGCCGATACCTTCGAGCGCCCGATCTACGCCGGTAATGCTATTGCCACCGTGCAATCTGAAGACAAGATCAAAGTGGTGACCATGCGCGGTACCGCGTCTTCGACGCCGCCGCCACTACCGGTGGTTCCGCCGCTGTCGAGACTCGTGGCTGCCGTGGCCGATTCGGGCACCTCGTCCATCGTGGGCCATGAAGTGACCAAGTCCGCTCGCCCCGAGCTGACCGCCGCCAAGATCATCGTGTCGGGTGGCCGCGCGCTGGGCTCCGCCGAGAAGTTCAACGAAGTCATGTCGCCGCTGGCCGACAAGCTCAACGCCGGCCTGGGTGCTTCCCGCGCTGCCGTCGACGCTGGCTACGCACCGAACGATCTGCAGGTCGGCCAGACCGGCAAGATCGTCGCGCCTCAGCTGTACATCGCCGCCGGCATCTCCGGCGCGATCCAGCACTTGGCCGGTATGAAGGATTCGAAGGTCATCGTGGCCATCAACAAGGATCCCGAAGCACCGATCTTCCAAGTGGCCGACTTCGGTCTGGAAGCCGACTTGTTCGTGGCCGTCCCTGAGCTTGTCAAAGCTCTGTGATCACACATGACCACAAGCAAGATACGGGATAATTCATGACAGACAGATTTTCTGTTTGACAGACCCGTCCAGGGGCGCTTACCAAGGCGCCCCTTTTGTCGTTTATCGGAGAATACCTATGAGTTACATCGCGCCGTCAAAGACCAACTCTTCTGCCTCAAGGAACTGGCAGGCCTGGACAAGATCGCCCAGATTCCGGGCTTTGAAGATGCAGGCTTCGACACCGCACAAGCCGTGCTGGAAGAGTCGGCCAAGTTCAACGAAGGCGTGGTGGCACCTCTCAACCGCACGGCGACGAAGACCACGGCTCGTGGGACAACGGCAACGTGCGCGCCTCCAAGGGCTTCAAGGAAGCCTACCAAGGTCTGGCCGAAGGCGGCTGGAAAGGTGTCAGCCAGCCTGCCGAGTTCGGCGGCCAGGGCCTGCCCAAGTCCATCGGTGCCGCGTGCATCGAGCACATGACCTCGGCCAACCTGAGCTTCTCGCTGTGCTCCATCCTGACGGGCGGCGCCATCGAGGCCCTGCTGACAGCCGGCAGCGAGCAGCTCAAGTCCAACTACATCCCCAAGATGATCGAGGGTACCTGGACGGGCACGATGAACCTGACCGAGCCCCAGGCCGGCTCCGACCTGGCGCTGGTGCGCTCCAAGGCCGTCAAGCAAGGCGACGGCAGCTACCGCATCACCGGCCAGAAGATCTTCATCACGTATGGTGAGCACGACATGGTCGAGAACATCGTCCACCTGGTGCTGGCCCGCACGCCCGACGCGCCCGAAGGCGTCAAGGGCATCAGCCTGTTCGTCGTGCCCAAGTTCCTGGTCAACGACGATGGCTCGCTGGGCAAGCGCAACGACGTGTACTGCGCCTCCATCGAAGACAAGCTGGGCATCAAGGCCTCGCCGACGGCCGTGCTCGTGTTCGGCGACGGCAAGTTCGACGTGGGCGCTGGCGAGAACCCTGGCGCTGTGGGCTACCTCGTGGGCGAAGAGAACCGCGGCCTCGAGTACATGTTCATCATGATGAACGCCGCCCGCTACGACGTGGGCGTGCAGGGCCTGGGAGTGTCCGAGCGTGCTTATCAGCATGCCGTGGCCTATGCCAAGGACCGCATCCAGTCGCGTCCGGTCGATGGCTCGCAGCCTGGTTCGGCCGCGATCATCCATCACCCCGATGTCAAGCGCATGCTGATGACGATGCGCGCGCTGTGCGAATCGGAGCGCGCGATGGCCCTGGTCGGCGCCGCTGCTTACGACACGGCCCACAACCACCCCGACAAGGACACGGCCAAGCAGGCCCAGGCCTTCTACGAGTTCCTCGTGCCGCTGATCAAGGGCTACAACACCGAGAACGCCAACGAGGTGACCTCGCTGGGCGTGCAGGTGCACGGCGGCATGGGCTTCATCGAAGAGACGGGCGCCGCCCAGTACTACCGCGATGCCCGCATCCTGGCCATCTACGAAGGCACGACCGCCATCCAGGCCAACGACCTGGTTGGCCGCAAGACCGCGCGTGACGGCGGTGCCATGGCCAAGGCCGTGGCCGCCATGATCGAAGGCACCGAAGGCCAACTGGCCGGCCGTGACAGCGCCGCCGGCAAGAAGCTGGCGACGCAGTTGAAGGCCGCCCGTGAGTCCTTCCTGCAGGTCGTCGACTTCGTCGTCGCCAACGTCAAGACCAAGCCCAACGACGTGTTCGCCGGCTCCGTGCCCTACCTGATGTTGACCGCCAACCTGGTGGCCGGCTGGCAGATGGCCCGCGCCTTGATCGCTGCCGAAGACAACCTGGCCGCTGGCAACGACAAGGCCTTCATGGAAGCCAAGATCGCGACGGCACGCTTCTACGGCGACCACATCCTGTCGCGCATCGCCTCGCAGCGCGACGCCATCCTGAACGGTGGTGAGAGCGTGACGGCCCTGGCGCTGGACGCTTTCTGATCGGCCTGATGTAGCGCTTTCAAAACCGCTACCCACCACAAGACGCCCCATGCGGTTCAAGCCGGTGAGGGCGTCTTTTTTCGTTTGATGTTTGTTGATATCGAGGAGACAACACCATGGCACTGCCCGACGTACTCAAGCGCGTTTCTTTCCCGGTCATCGCTTCGCCCATGTTCATCGTCAGCACGCCCAAGCTGGTGATCGCGCAGTGCAAGGCCGGCGTCGTGGGCTCGATGCCCGCGCTCAACGCCCGCCCTGCATCGCAGCTCGACGAATGGCTGGCCGAGATCACCGAAACGCTGGCCGCCTACGACGCCGCGCATCCCGACAAGCCTGCCGCGCCCTTCGCCATCAACCAGATCGTGCACAAGAGCAATGACCGGCTCGACCACGACATGGCCATGTGCGCCAAGTACAAGGTGCCCGTGGTGATCACGTCGCTGGGCGCGCGCGAGGACGTGAACCAGGCCGTGCACGGCTGGGGCGGCATCGTGATGCACGACGTCATCAACAACAAGTTCGCGAAAAAGGCGATCGAGAAGGGCGCCGATGGCCTGGTCGCCGTGGCGGCGGGCGCGGGCGGCCATGCGGGCACGACCAGCCCGTTCGCCTTGATCCAGGAGATCCGCGAGTGGTTCGATGGCCCGGTGGCCTTGTCGGGCGCGATCGCCACGGGTCGCGCGGTGCTGGCGGCGCGCGCGATGGGCGCGGATTTCGCTTACATCGGCTCGGCCTTCATCGCGACCGAAGAGGCGCGCGCGGTCGATGCCTACAAGCAGATGATCGTCGACAGCAGCAGCGCCGACATCATCTACTCGAGCAAGTTCACGGGCGTGCACGGCAACTACCTGCGCCCCTCTATCGTCAACGCCGGCATGGACCCGGACACGCTGGGCAACGGCGACCCCAGCCAGATGAGCTTCGGCAGCAAGGACGGTGGCGACGCCAAGGTCTGGAAGGACATCTGGGGCTGCGGCCAGGGCATCAGTGCGGTCAAGCAGATCGTGCCGACGGCCGCTTTCGTGGCGCGCCTGAAGGCCGAGTACGACGCGGCGCGCGCGGCCTTGTCCTTGGGCTGATCGCCGGGTTGATCAGCCCGCCGGGACGTCCGCATCACTGCTGTGTCGACAGGATGCGGACGTCGCTTTCCCAGCTGAGCAGGCGTTCGCTGACCTTGTCGCGCTGGGCCGCCGTCGTGCCGTTGTGCGTGGCCGAGCCCAGCGCGCAGCCCGCGTTGATCCACTTGGCCAGACGCAGCCTGCGTGCCTCCGTGGGCGGCTCGAAGATGTCGTGGAACATGGTGCGCAGGGCCTGCTCGATCTGGGCCTGGGGCGGGCGTTCGGCCACGGCGCGGCGCACGATCTGCATGAATTCGCCTTGCGTGCGCTGCATCTCGCCGTAGGCATCCTGCGCGGACAGCGGGCCCGCGATCACGCCGTTGACGAGGGCTTCGCGCTGTTCCTTGCTGAAGCGGCCGTAGAAGAACTCGGCCCACTTGAGCGCGTACTTGCCCCAGGCCTGGTCGCGCTCGGCCTGGTCGCCGCTGAGGAAGTCGTCGCGGAAATCCTCGTCGAGGTCGCCGATGTAGTCGCTGACGTTCTTGATCTGCTCGGGCTTGAGCGAGCGCAGCAACTCGGCCAGCATGGGCACGGCCTTGTCGATCGAGCGGCGGCCCACCTTTTCGAACTCGGCGCGGCGCTCGCAGGCCAGCTCGGGCGAGATGTTGCCTTGCGCTTCGCGGGCGGCGCGCGCCAGCAACTGCGCGTAGACGGGCAATTCCGTCTGCCGATGCCATTGAAAGAACGCGCGCAGGTTGCGTTTGACCTGGTCGGCCTGGTCGTCATCCAGATGGAAGGCGCGGTTGAGCTGCCAATAAGCCAGGTTGGGTGCCTGGTTGTAAATGGTGCGGACAATGCTGCAGGCCGTGAGCAGCAGCACGGCCACGCAGAGCAGCGCGCGCCGGCCAAGCTGCGTCGAGCGCGACATTGGCGAAGAGGGAAGGGTGTGCAGTGGGTGCATGGCATGCGCTCCTTATGAAAAGAGAACGCAATCGGCGTACCCATCGGGTACAGGGGCTTCCCGAGGTCGCGGGTTTACCGCAGGCCCAGCTTGAAGGCGATCATCGCGCGCAGCTTGGTCGGCACGACCGGTTTGATCAGCAGGTGGAAGCTGTGCTGGCGTGATTCTTCTTCGTGGCCGGTCATCGTGCTGCCCGTGACCATGATGACCGGCAGCTCGGGCCCGAAGCGCGCGCGCAGGGCCCTGATGGCGTCGATGCCAGTCAGGTTCTCGGGTAGGCGGTAGTCGACGATCAGCAGGTCGGGCTGGACGTCGGTCTGGGCCGCCCAGGCCGTGGCCGCCTCGACGGTATCGAAGGCGCTGACCGTGGCGCCCCAGGCCTTGAGCAGCACTTCCAGGCCTTCCAGCACGGCGAGCTCGTCTTCGACCACGACGATGTGGCGGCGGTCGAGCGTGACGCCCAGCGTGGCCTTGGGCGTGCCCGTGCTGGCCTGCAGACGCGGCGCGCGGCCCAGTGGCAGCATCAGCGTGAAGACGGTGCCGCGGCCCACGCGCGAGCGCAGGCTCAAGGGGGCCGGCATCATGTCGGCCAGGCGCTTGACGATGGCCAGGCCCAGCCCCAGGCCCTTGCGGTGATGCGGCTCGAGCGGGCGGCCGCTCTGCGTCTGGTAGAACTCTTCGAAGACGCGCGCCTGCTCTTTCTCGGAGATGCCGATGCCCGTGTCCCACACCTGCAGGCACAGCTGCTCGCCGCGCTTGCGGCAGGTGACGAGCACGCCGCCGTCTTCGGTATAGCGGATGGCGTTCGAGACGAGGTTGCGCAGGATGCGCTCGACGATCAGCGGGTCGGCGTAGGCGTGGTGCTGGTCGCCCTTGAAGCTGAGCATCAGGCCTTTCTCGAAGGCGTTGGGCTCGAAGGTCAGGCGGATGCGGCTGAAGAGGTCGCGCATCGAGAAGTGCTCGGGCTCGATCTCGACGCCGCCCGTGTCGATCTTCGTGATGTCGAGCAGCTCGCTGAACAGGCCTTCGAGCGCGTCGACCGAGCTGTTGATGCTGTTGACGAGGTGGGCGACCTCGCCGTCCTTGCTGCGCTGGCGCAGGGCTTCGGCGAACAGGCCCATGGCGTGCAGGGGCTGGCGCAGGTCGTGGCTGGCGGCGGCGAAGAACTGCGTCTTGGCGCGGTTGGCGGTTTCGGCCTGGCGCTGGGCGGCGGCGGCCACGGCCATCTCGCCGCGCAGCTTCTGCGCGAGGTTCTGCGTGTGCACGCGCAGGCTGACCATCTCGCCGAACACGTTGTGGAAAGCGCGGCCGACCGTCATCGTGCACAGGCACAGCAGGCACCACACGCCGGCCATCTGCAGGTCGTTGGGGCCGCCGTGCAGGGCCAGGCGCACGATCATGGGCACGAAGTACAGGCCCATGCTGCACAGGAAGACCTTGGTCTGCGAGGCCATGTAGGGCACGCCGCCGATGGCGAACGAGTACATGGTCAGCATCAGCGTGGCGCGCTCGAAGGCGCCGCCGTAGTCGTAGAACAGCATGCCGCCCGTGCTCCACAGGGCGGCGCCGACCAGCGCGCCGATGTTCCAGCGCCGCAGCCACACCGCGGGCACGGCGCGGCCTTGCAGCACGGCGCGGTCGTAGGTGAGCAGGCCCAGGAAGCGCGCCACCCACATGACCGTGAAGGCGATGGTCCAGCCCCACAGCAGCATGCGGGGCGCGTTGTTCCAGTAGACCGAGGTCGTGACGACCATGCCCAGGAAGTGGCCCATCAGGCCGGCGCCGGTCTGGCGGTAGACCAGGCGGACGGTGTCCTGGACCAGGGCCGCATCCGATGGCGGCGGCAGCGTCGGGTCGTGCTCGGCCGTGTAGGGTTCAGGCGCGATGGGCTGGGAAGTGGCGATCGCGTTCATGGGCTGCGAAGGTTGAAGCAAGGGTCAAGGCTCATCAACGCGCGCGCCAGGCGGCGGCACCGGCCTGCGCGCCGCCTTGCTTTTGCAGGATCTGGCTGACGGCGATCACGGCCTGCGTGCGTGAGCTGACACCCAATGCGCGCAGCACGGCGGCCACGTGGTCCTTGACCGTTTCGACCGACAGGTTCAGCTCGCGTGCGATGAGCTTGTTGGGCTGGCCTTTGAGCAGCAGCGTCAACACGTCGGACTGGCGCGGCGTCAGGCCCAGTTGCACGAGCGAGGGCATGGTCTGGAAGCCGCTGTCGGCCGCCTCGCGCTGCACCTGCTGAATGTGGGGCGAGCTGCTGAGCTGCGCCTGGTTGTCGGCGCCCATGCTCATCGGGGGCACGTACACGCCGCCCGACATGACCTGCTGGAGCGCGTCGAACAGGGTCTCGTTGGTGGCGCGTTTGGGCACGAAGCCCATGGCGCCCATGTCGATGGCGCGGATGACGTCGCTGGTGCGGTCGGAGGCCGAGATCACGACCACGGGCAGGGCAGGGTATTTGGTGCGCAACTCGCCCAGCAGATCGAAGCCGTCGGCGTCGCCCAGGTGCAGATCGAGCAGGACGAGGTCGTAGCTGGCGTCCAGGCGGAGGGTTTCACGGGCGGCGCGGCCACTGTCGGCGGCGCTCACGGTGACGTTGTCGCCCAGCCCCAGGATCACCGACTGCAGCGCAGCCAGGATCAGCGGATGGTCGTCGATCAGCAAAACCTTCATGGGAAAACTCCTGAGTCATGGGGTGGCAACGGGCAGGTCACACGCAAATCCTCGGGTCAGGTGTGAACTTTGTCCTCTTTTTAGGGCATTGGCCGCGCGATATTTCCAGATCATAGGGGCTAAGCCGGGTAGAAATACCTTGGCCACCCGTGCTTGTGACTTAGGAAATTCGCGTTGAGCATCGCCACACCGACCCGTACGAAGCAGGACGAAGCACCAGCGGCTTCGCCCACGGCGCCTGCCGCGCGGCCTCGCGCGCCCGCGGTCGTGCTCGATGACAGCGGATCGGTCGCCTGCCTGCAGAGCTTCCTGGACGAGTTGGACTGGACCTCGGGCTGCGGCGCCATGGTCACCCTGCTCAACAAGATGCTGCGCTGCCATCGGGTGTCGCTCGGTTGGGTGAGCGGGCAATCGCTGCGTTTGCGCGTGCTGTCGGACGGCGTCCTGCTGGACGAGGGCGTGGCCATGCCCGAGTTGCACCAGGCCATGCTGGAAGGCGCGCACCAGCAGGCGGTGCTGGTCTGGCCGCCGCTGGCCCATGGCAGAGAGAGCAAAGATGGCAAGGACGGCAGGGCCGCGGCCAGCAGCCACATCACGCTGGCGCACCAGACCTTGAGCCGCGTGCAGGGCCTGTCGGGCCTGATCACCGTGCCGCTGGCCTTGGGCGATACCGTCGTGGGCGCCTTGACCTGCGAGCGCACCGCCCATCACGATCCGCTGCGGCCCCTGTCGGCCGAACAGCGCGAGGCCGTCACCGGCTTCAGTGAAGACGAGATCCAATGGCTGAGCAAGCTGGCGGCCTTGTTGGCGCCGGCCTTGTCGCTGCGCTACAAGCTGGAGCAGCCCTGGTATGAGCGGCTGCAAAGCTGGGTCGATACCTTGCGTGGCCGCCTGTCCGACCCGCGCGAGCGTGTGCTGCGCGGGTCCGTGCTGGCGTTCTTCGGCGTGACCTCGTTCCTGATCGGCTTCCCGATGCCTTATCAGGTGACGGCAACGGCCCACCTCGAAGGCTCCGTGCAGCGCATCATGAGCGCGCCGCAGGATGGTTTCCTGCGCGAGGTGTATGTGCACCCGGGCGATGTGGTCAAGACGGGCCAGGTGCTGGCCGACATGTCCGACGACGATTTGCAAAGCGCCCGCCGTGCGCGCCTGGCCGAGGCCACGCAGCACGAAAACTCATTTGCCGAAGCGTTCGCGCGTGGCGATCGGGCCCAGGCCGCGATCGCGCAGTCGAAGGCGATGGAGGCCAAGGCGCAACTCTCGCTGATCGACCAGCAGATCGCGCGCTTGAAGATCAGGTCGCCTTTCGATGGCGTGGTCATCGCGGGCGACCTGCGTCAGCAACTGGGTGCGCCGGTCAAGCGGGGCGACAACCTGCTGACGCTGGCGCCGGGCCTCGATTGGCGCGTGGTCATCGAGGTGGACGAGTCCGATGTGGCCGTGCTGAGCAAGGGCCAACTGGCGCAGTTGCGCCTGGCGGCGATGCCTGACCAGACCATCGGCCTGGTCCTCAACCGCGTGACGCCCGTGGGCAAGAGCACGGCGTCGGGCCTGAAGTACGAGATCGAGGCCTTGCCCAGCGGCGCCGGCGCCGGTGCGCGTGGCCTGCGGCCGGGTCTGCAGGGCGTGGCGCGCATCGACATGCCGGCCAGGCCGCTGCTGTGGCGCGCCGCCGACCGCTTCTGGCAGTGGCTGCGCATGTTGACCTGGACCTGGCTGTGACCACCCTGTGATCGCCCCTCATGCAAGATACGCTGCTGTCACCCTACTGGTACCGCATCGCCAAGCTGCATCCTCGCTTGCGTGGGCATGTGAGCGTGCGCATGCAGCGCACGAGAGGGCAGGCCTGGTATGTGCTGCACAACCAGGCCACGGGGCGCTACCACCGCGTCAACGCCCAGGCCTTTGAGCTGGTCGGGCGGCTCGATGGGCGCCTGAGCGTCGACGAGATCTGGCAGGCCTTGCTGCAAAAGCAGGGCGACGATGCCCCCACGCAGAACGACGTGATCCGCATCATGGGCCAGTTGACCGATGCGGGCCTGGTGCAGGCCGAGGTGACGCCGGACGTGCGCCAGATGATGGCCGCCGACGACGAGCGCGGCAAGCGCGACCGCCGCGCCCGGCTCAACCCGCTGTCTTTCAGGCTGAGCCTGTTCAACCCTTCGTCGGTGCTCGAGGCGGTCTACCCGCGCGTGCGCGGCATGCTGACCTCGACGACGCTGTTCCTGTGGGCACTGGCCATTGGCGTGGCGCTGGTCACGGCCATGGTCAACTGGACGGACATCCGCAACTACTCGGCCATGCATTTCATGACGCCGCGTTTCCTGGCGATGGTCTGGCTGCTGTACCCGATCCTCAAGTCCATGCACGAGCTGGGCCATGCGCTGATGCTGCGCCGCTTCGGCTGCGAGGTGCCCGAGGTCGGCGTGAACTTCTTCCTGTTCGTGCCCATGCCTTATGTGGACGCCAGCGCCGCCAACCACCTGAACAGCCGCATGCAGCGCGCCCTGATCAGCGCGGCGGGCATCATGGTCGAGCTGGCCTGGGCGGCATTGGGGCTGCTCCTGTGGCTGAGCGTCGAAGACGGGATCGTGCGCGAGCTGGCTTTCGCCGTGATGACCATCGGCGGGCTGTCGACCCTGCTGTTCAACGGCAATCCCTTGATGAAGTTCGACGGCTACTTCGTGGCCTGCGATGTGTTCGACCTGCCCAACCTGGCCAACCGCAGCGCCCGCATCAACGACCGCATGTGGCAAAGGCTGGTCGCCTGGCTGCTGCGCATGCCGTGGGACAGCCACGAGCAGCACGACAGCGACCATCTCGAGCGCTGGGCCCTGCGCCTGTACGCGCCGCTGTCGTGGCTGTACCGGCTGACGGTCAGCGGGCTGATGGTCAACTGGGCCTCTGACAAGTCCTCGTGGCTGGGCATGGGCATCCTGGCCTGGATGCTCTGGAGCCTGATCCTGCAGCCCTGCAAGCGTTGGGCCGACAACCTCTTCATGGCGCAGGGCTTCGAGTCCGTGCGCGCCAAGGCCACTTGGGGCGGCATGGTGGTCATGCTCGGTGTGGTGGCGGCGATGGCGCTGGTGCCGGTGCCTTCGTTCATCGTGGCCGATGGCGTCGTGTGGCTGCCGCCGGATGCGCAGGTCCGCGCCGCGACGGATGGCGAAGTGGATGCGCTGCTGGTGCAAAGCGGCCAGCGGGTCGCAAAGGACCAGCCGCTCATCCGCCTGAAAGACCCGGCCTTGCTCACGCGCCGCGAGATCCTGCTGACCCAGATCGAGGCCTCGAAGACCGAGCTCAACGCCGCCATCGGCATCGAGCCTTTGAAGGTCAGCAACGCGCAGCAGGCGCTGAGCCGCGACAACGCGCAACTGGCCCAGGTGGACACCGACCTGTCCAACCTGGTCCTGCGCGCGAGCAGCGCCGGCGAGTTCGTGCTGTCGCGCCAGGAAGACCTGGACCAGAAGCAGGTGAGCCGTGGCCAGCTGCTGGCCTATGTGCTGGCCGACGGGCCCACGACCGTTCGCGTGGTCGTGTCGCAGCGCGATGTGAACGATGTGCGCCGCAACCTCAAGGGCGTGTCGGTGATGTTGGCCGAACAGCCGGGCGTCAAGCTGCCCGCCAGGCCCTTGGACGACACGCCGGCCGCCGTCGAGAAACTGCCCGCGCCGGCCCTGAGCAACAAGGTGGGCGGCCCCGTGGCCACCGATGCGAGCGACCCCGATGGCCTCAAGCCCGCCGAGCCCATGTTCGTGATGGACGTGCAACTCGGCCAGCGCATCCCGCGCGCGGGCGGGCTGGCCAGGGTGCGGCTCGACTTGACGCCCAGACCCTTGCTGCAGACCTGGGGCATGAGGCTGCGCCAGCTCTTCCTCAAGCATTTCTCCGATGTGGGAGAAGCGGCATGAGCTTGGTGCCGGATGTGGGCGGGCTCGATACCTGGTCCGAGCGCTTGCTCCACGGGACGCAGGTGCCTCGCCCCGGTCCGGTGTATGGCGCTTATCCGCTCAAGGACATCGGGCGCCGCTCCACCAGCCCGCTGATCGCGTGGCTGCAGGCCCGCTGGCGCGCCCCCGCCATGCCCAGCCGTGCGCAGAACCGCCGCTTCCTGGCCGAGGTGAAGCAGGCGCGCGCCCACTGGGCCGGCATGGACGCGCAAGAATTGGCGCACCATGTGGTGGCCTTGCGGGTGAAGCTGGGCACGCAGGGCTTCACGGCGCCCTTGTCCGCGCAAGGCTTCGGCCTCGTGAGCTGGGCGGTCCAGCAGCACATGGGCTTCGCGCTGCACGACGTGCAGTTGCTGGCGGCCTGGTGGATGCTGGGCCAGCGTCTGGTCGAGATGGCCACGGGCGAGGGCAAGACCCTGACTGTGCTGCTGACCGCGGCCACGGCGGCGCTGGCGGGCGTGCCTGTGCATGTGCTCACGGCCAACGATTACCTGGCGCGCCGCGATGCCGAGCAACTGGCGCCCATCTATGCCTCGCTGGGCTTGAGCGTGTCCTTCGTGACGGCTTCGAGCACACCGGACGAACGCAAGCAGGCCTACCTCGCCGACGTGGTGCACGTGACGGCCAAGGAGGTCGCCTTCGACCACCTGCGCGACCGCGCCGCGCGGGCCGTGGGCGATGCCAAGGGCATGGTCCTGCGCGGCCTATGCATGGCCGTGGTCGACGAGGCCGACGGCATCCTCATCGACGAGGCCTGCACGCCGCTGATCCTGGCGCGCGCCACCGACCTGCGCGAGGCCGATCAGCGCTACCGCATGTCGCTCTTCCTGGCGCGGCAACTCAAGAACGGCACCGACTTCATCTGCAACGAAGGCCTGCAGGTGCGCCTGACGCAGGCGGGCGAAGACCGGCTCAAGACGCTGTCCGCCTCGATGCAAGGCGAGTGGACCTGGCAGCGCTACCGACACACGCAGGTGCTGTGCGCCTTGCAGGCCCTGCATGCGTTCCAGCGCGACGTGCACTACCTCGTGCGCGACAACGACATCCACATCATCGATGAAACGACCGGGCGGCTCGCCGTGGGGCGCTCGTGGTCGCGCGGCCTGCACCAGATGATCGCCATCAAGGAATCGGTCAAGCCCAAGCCCGAGAACGAGACGCTGAGCCAGACGAGCTACCAGTCCTTCTTCCCACGCTATCTGCGCCTGGCGGGCCTGAGCGGTACCCTGTACGAAGACCGCGCCGAGATGCTGCGCGTCTACAACCTGCCGATGTGCCGTGTGCCCTTGCGTGTGGCCTCGAAACGGGTGATCAAGCCGGCGCTGGTCTGCGCCGATGCCGCGTCCAAATGGGCGCGCGTGGCCCACAGCGCCATGGCCGAGTCCAAGAAGGGCCGACCCGTGCTGATCGGCACGGACACGGTGGCCGACTCGGACGCCATCTCGCGCGTGCTGACCTCGCTTGGCGCGGCGCACCAGATCCTCAATGCGCGCCAGGACGAAGAAAAAGGCGAGCAGGAGCGCGGCGTGATCGCCCAGGCCGGCCAGCCCGGCCACATCACCGTGGCCACGCACATGGCCGGGCGGGGCACCGATATCCATTTGGACGACGTGTCTTTGCGCCAGGGCGGCCTGCACGTCATCAACACGAACCTCAACAAATCCAGGCGGATCGACCGCCAGTTGATCGGCCGCTGCGCGCGCCAGGGCACGCCCGGCAGCTGCGAGACCATCCTGAGCTGGGAAGACGCCTGCTTCGACGAGTTCGCCGACCGCGGCTGGCGCCATGCCGCCGTGGGCTGGGGACGGCACGGCTGGCTGCCGGGCCTGCTGGCACGCTGGGTGTGCGACCAGATCCAGGACGCCGCCGAGGCCCGCTCGCGGCGCAAGCGCTGGGGCATGCTGCTGACCGAAGCCTCCATGGCCCGCCAACTGGCGCTGGCCGGCAGTGAAGACTGGGACTGAGCAACCGTTCTTTTCTCACGATCGCGGACACCCAAGGCGGCCGATCATCCTGTACACGTGCATGTGGGCAAGCCAATGGGCCTGATACGTGCGTTGCAGGAGAATCCAAGTGAACAAAAAAGCCTTGAGCGTGATCGCCGCTACCAGCATGACCTGGTGGGGTTGCAGCCATGCCGAGTTGCTCGGTTGTTTGATCGAGCCGGACCGTGTTGCCGACGTCGGCAGCCAGTCGACAGGCGTGATCGAGAAGCTCAGCGTCGAGCGTGGCGATGCCGTGGCCTCGGGCCAGGTCGTGGCCCGCCTGAACGCCGGCGTCGAGAAAGCCTCGGTGTCCGTGGCCGAAGTCAAGGCCCGTGCCGAAGCAGAGACCCTGCAGGCCCAGGCCGCCTATGAGCTGGCGCGTCGCAAGCTGGAGCGCACCCGCGATCTGGTCAAGCGCGATTTCGTGTCGGACCAGGCGCTGGACCAGGCCGAAGCCGAAGCGCGCGTGGCCCAGCAGCGCGTGGAGCAGGCCCGTGAGGCCCAGCGCGTGGCGCACCGCGAGTTCATGCTCTCGAATGCCCAACTGGCGCAGCGCGAAGTGCGCAGCCCCTTTGCAGGCATCGTCGTCGAGCGCTACCGCACGGAAGGCGAGCGCATCGAGCGCGAGCCCGTGATCCGCGTGGCCCGGCTGGACCCGCTGCGTGTCGAGGCCATCGTGCCCGCTTCGCAGTTCGGCACGGTCAAGCCTGGCCAGCAGGCCAACATCAAGACCGATCTGCCCGACTTCCCCGTGCTGAGCGCCCAGGTCACGCTGGTCGACCGGGTGGTCGACCCGGCGTCGAACAGCTTTCGCGTGCGCCTGAGCGTGCCCAACCCCGGCAACCGCATCCCCTCCGGCCTGCGCTGCCGCATCGCGTTCGGCGGAGCCGAGGCGCCCGCATCGGCCACGCAGCCGGGCGCCGCCACGCCCGCGCCCGCAGCCGCCCCTGCCGCCGCCACCGTGCAAGTGGCGCCCACGCGCTGGGCGCCGCCCACGCCACCCGCACCGACGGCCGTGCCGATGCCGCAAGGCCGCGTCATGACCGTGAGCTACAACCCGACCAACAAGTCGGCCATGCTGCCTTTGCCAGGCGGCGAGCCCAAGCGCTTCATCTCGTCGACGCTGAAGTTCGCCATGGCCGTGCTGGCCAACACGTCGCCGGGCGGCCGCATCCCTTCGCCGCAGGCCCTGCCGCTCAAGGCGGGCATCCAGAAGGCACTGGCCGATCGGCCCAATGTGATGGCGCTGTCCACAGCCATGCCTTCCCTGGCTGATGCGCCGGCCGCGTCCGCCGAGTCTGTCGCACCCGCCGCGCCGCCTGCCGCCGTCGTCGCCATTGCCAAGCCGGCCGTCAAGCCCGTTGCCACGGCCAAGCCTGCGCCGGCCGCTGTTGCCGCCGATGTGCGGCTGGCCAGCGTCCGTTGAGCAACTGAACGGAGAAAGTGCGGGCATGACCCAAGCGATTGCCAAGGCGCCGCCGTCCGGTGGCCGCAAATGGTGGGCACTGAGCCCGACACTGCGCATCAGCATGGGGCTGGTGTCGATGTTGATGGGCTTGCTGATGGTGCTGGACCTGATCCTCAAGATCCTGCCCGACCAGCGCGCCATGACCATGGAGCTGCGCGAGCAGGTGGCCGTTCATCTGGCCGTGCAGGTGCGCAAAGAGCTCAACGAGAACCAGGGCGCCACGCATTTGCAGGACATCCTCGTCGAACTGGTCGAACAATCGTCGGACATCGTCTCGATGGCCGTGCGCCGCGACAACGGCGTGATCTACGCCGCCTCGGCCTTGCACCACAAGGCCTGGGAAGCGCCGCCGCTGGGCGCCTCGACGCTCAATGCCGTGGTCGTGCCGCTCAATGCGGGCGACAAGCGCTGGGGCCAGCTCGAAGTGCAGTTCAAGTCGCCCTGGCCGGACAGCATCCTGGGTTGGCTCAAGCAGCCGACCATCCAGCTCGTGGTCACGCTGAGCATCGCCAGCTTCGTGGCCTTCTACCTGTATTTGCGCCGCGTGCTGCAGCATCTGGACCCGTCCAAGGCCATCCCCGAGCGGGTGCGCGTGGCTTTCGACACGCTGACCGAAGGCCTGCTCGTGCTCGACGTGGAAGGCCAGATCCTGATGGCCAACTCGGCCTTCCGGGGCTTTCATCCGCAAGCGGGCGGCGTGCTGCTGGGCCGCTCGATCAACGAGATCGAATGGCTGATGCAGGGCCTGCATGAAAAGGCCGACCTGCCGCCATGGCAGCGCGCCTTGCTGAGCACCGAACCCATCCTCGGCGTGCAGCTGGACCTGACCCATGAAGACGGCGAGCCACGCCGCGCCCTGCTCAATTGCGCCGCCGTGCGCGATGCGGCCGGCAATGCGCGCGGCTGCCTGGTCACCCTCGACGACGTGACCGCGCTGGACCAGGCCAATGCGCGCCTGCGCGAGGCCATGTTCCAACTCGAGTCCTCGCGCGACCAGATCCAGAAGCAGAACGAAGAGCTGCAGTTGCTGGCCAACTGCGACCCGATGACCGGCTGCTTCAACCGCCGCGCCTTCTTCGCGCGCGCCGAGCCCATGCTCGAGAATGCGATGAAGAAGGGCGAGAACCTGACCTGCTTCATGACCGACATCGACAAGTTCAAGTCCGTCAACGACACCTATGGCCACTCGGTGGGCGACTTGGTGATTCAGCAGGTGGCGCGCATCCTCAAGGCCGCCATGCGCCCCGAAGACGTGCTGTGCCGTTACGGCGGCGAAGAGTTCTGCGCCCTGATGCCCGGCATGGACGAGAAGGCCGCCGCCGAGTTCGCCGACAAGATCCGCCAGACCATCCAGGACGAAGCGGGCCCGGCCATCGAGTCCGTGCCCAACATGCGCGTCACATCCAGCTTCGGCATCGCCAAGCTGGGCTCAGGCAAGGCCAACAGCGTGTTGCTGCTGATCGAGCGTGCCGACCAGGGCCTGTACGTGTCCAAGGAACTGGGCCGCAACCAGGTGCAGTGCATCGACTGGCATCCCGAGAAGGAAGCCGCGTCCGCAGCCGCTCACTGAGCCCCGCTGCCGGCGATTCAGGTGCGCCAGACCCGGGGCGGGCAGGGCACCATCCCCCAGGCCTCCTGCCGCCATGCCGCCCAGACCTGTGTCAGCAGGTTCATGGCCGGCTCGACCCGTTCGGCCAGTACCCGCAAGACAATGACCGCTTCGTGCGGGCTCGTGCTGCCGCTCAAGGCAGCCAGCGGGTGCCCCTGCTGGATCTCGCGGGCCGTTTCAAGCAAGGCCTCGCGGCGCTCGCGTGGCATCGCGCTGCCGCATGCCAGCCACATCGTGCCCATCACGCGCTGGCCGGCCCAGCCCAGCGGGCTGTCCAGCAGCAGATGGTCGTCGGCGCGCACGGTGCCGCGCTCCAGCCACACGCCGGGCAGCGCGATCTCCTGCGTGAACCGGCCGTGCGGATCAGCCGGGTCATCAAAGGCTTCCGACGCGGCAGGCAGCCCCAGCGCGAGCACATCCCAGCCCATCATCTCGGCTGTGGGGGCCAGCTCGAAGCGCATGCGGTTGGTGGCGATGCAACTGCGGTAGGCCAGCGTTTCGAGCGGCAGCCATTCGAGGCGCGCGCCATCGCCCACCTGCACGACGGCCGATTGCATGGCCTCGGCGCCCGTGCTTTTGTAAAAGCGCGTGGCGCCCGGCGTCGTGATCACGGCATGCGTGCCGCCGGCCAGTCGCGCATGCAGCTTAAGCACGTCGCCGCCGGCGATGCCGCCCGGCGGGTGCACCAACACGTGGTGGCAGATGCCCGGACCTTCGGGGTAGAGCCTTTGCAGCACCCGCAAAGGGCCGTCGTGCTTGTCGAAGGCGATGGTGCGGTCGCCGTCGCGGCGGTAGTCCAGGGTCAGGTGGCCGAGCCAGCTCATGGGGATGTTGCGCCTGATGGGAAGGCGCGGAGTCACTGCTTGCGGTGCAGTGTACCGGTCGGGGACAATGCCGCCATGAGCCCCGACCGCAAACCAGAACACGACAAGATCATCGACGACACGCGCACCTGGCTGACCCGGGCTGTCATCGGCCTGAACCTGTGCCCCTTCGCCAAAGCCGTGCACGTCAAGAACCAGATCCGCTATAAAGTGTCCGACGCCACGACGCCCGAGGCCCTGCTGCAGGACCTGATCGACGAGCTGGCCCTGCTGCGCGACGCCGACCCTGGCCAGATCGACACGACCCTGCTCGTGCACCCGGCCACGCTCACCGACTTCCTCGACTACAACGACTTCCTCGACGTGGCCGATGCCGCCATCGCCGACATGGACCTCGAAGGCGTCGTCCAGATCGCCAGCTTCCACCCGCATTACCAGTTCGGCGGCACGGGCCCCGACGACATCGAGAACTGCACCAACCGCTCGCCATACCCCACGCTGCACCTGCTGCGTGAAAGCAGCCTCGAGCAGGCGGTGGCCGCCTTCCCCGATGCCGCGGACATCTACGAGGCCAACATCGAGACGCTCGACAAGCTCGGCCACGAAGGCTGGAAGAAGCTGTGGCAGGTGGGCTGACGCGGCCCGCGCCTTACTCGCCCGTGGACAGGCCCAGCTCGGTCGCCATGCGCGTGACCAGGGCGCGCAGGCTGCCCAACTCCTGCGCCATGCGGGCCTGCTCGGCCTTGAGCGCGGCCAGTTCATCATCATGGCCGCTGGCGCGGCTGCCGCCGGAGCCTGTGCTGGACGCGGCCTGCGCAGCCTGAGCGGCCTGCGCATTGGCATGCGCCTCGCCGCACAGCAAATGCATCCAGCGCGCTTCACGCTCGCCCGGCGCGCGTGGCAGCTTGACCACGCGGTGCGGCTCGCGCTCGGCCAGCTCCTCCAGAAAGCCTTCGACGGACGACACATCGGCGAAGCGGTGCAGCCGCTCCGTGTGCAGGCGCAATCTCGGCCGAGGTCTGCGGCCCGCGCAGCATCAGCATCGTCAGCAGCGCCACCGACTGGCTGGGCACGCCCAGGCCGCGCGCGGCATTGTGGTCGAAGCGCACGACGCGGCTGCCGCTGACCTCGTTGACCAGGCTGCGCTCCTTCAAACCATCGACGGCCTGCAGCACATCCGACTCGCTCAACTGCATCACCGGGTCGCGCGCCGTCTTCTGGTTGCAGCCCAGCGTGAGCGCGTTGAGCGACAGCGGGTAGCTGTCGGGCACCGTGTGCTGCTTCTCGACCAGCACGGCCAGCACGCGGGCTTGTTCAGGGGTGAGTGGCAGCTTGTCCAACGGCTTGCTCCTTGATGAGTGCGGTGGCGTGAGCTTAAACCCGATGCGCGGCGCCCGGATATTGCCGAGGCGGCATCGGATTTCACCAAGTGGACAAGTATGTAAAGTCGCTTCGCGCGATGGCGCAAGCGTTCGATACTTTGGACAAGTTCCTGTCAAGAAAGGAGAGCGCCATGGACATCAGCGCCCTTTCATCCACGAGTGCTTCCAGCGCCTACAGCCCGAGCACCAACACGGCAGCCCTGCAAAGGCAGCTCGCGGATCTCCAAAAGCAATTGGCCGCAGCGCAACAATCCACGGACCAGGCTTCCGTGGCGAAGGCGCAGACCCTGACCCAGCAGATCGACCTGATCAGGCTCAGATCACGCAGGCGCAGCAGCAGGCCAGCCGGGCCGCTCAGACCACGCAGACGACGTCCGCGCAGGCAAGCCAGAACGGCAATACCCAAACCCAGTCCTTGACCAACGGCACCGGCCCCATCTCGGCCGACGAGCGGGACAGGCAGGCCAGGGCCAGGGCCGTCGCCAATGGCTCGACCGTCGGCACGTACGTCGATACCTACGCTTGAGCGTTATCGGGTAGTCTCTGGGCTCAGCCAGGAGACCCCATGACCATCGAAACCGAAGACGACGTCGATGCCCTCAAACGCATCGGCAAGATCGTGTCGAACTGCGTTCTGCAGATGATGCCGAGCCCGCCGAGCCCGGCATGACCACGCGCGAACTGGATTCACTGGGCGCGCGCCTGCTGGCACAGCACGGCGCCCGCTCGGCACCGCAGCTCACCTACGGCTTCCCGGGTGCGACCTGCATCAGCATCAACGAAGAAGCCGCGCACGGCATCCCCGGCGACCGCGTGATCCGCGCTGGCGACATGCTGAACATCGACGTGTCCGCCGAGCTCGAACGGCTACTTCGCCGACACCGGCGGCTCAACCGTCGTGCCGCCGACCAACCCGCAGAAGACGCGCCTGTGCCACGCCACCCGCACGGCGCTCGCGCAAGCGATGAAACAGGCGCGCGCCGGCCAGCCCCTCAACGGCATCGGCGCAGCCATCGAGCGCACGGCCCGGACGTATGGCTTCAAGATCATCGAGAACCTCGGCAGCCACGGCGTGGGCCGCGCGCTGCACGAAGCGCCCGAATTCATTCCCGGCTACTTCGATCCGGCGGACAAACGCATCCTGAAAGAGGGCATGGTCATCACGATCGAGCCTTTCCTCTCGACCAAGAGCCGCGTCGTGTCCGAGACAGACGACGGCTGGACGCTTGGTCGGCGCGCCGGGCAACCTGTCGGCGCAGTACGAGCACACGATGATCATCACGAAGGGCGCTCCGATCATCGTGACGCAGCACTGAGTGCCAGGCAGCGCCAAGCATGAAAAAACACACGCCGCTGACGCGGACGTGTGTTCAAAGAGGAACGTGTCAAGTCGATGTCAATTCAGGCCGGCTCACGCCGACTTGCGGCGCGCCTTGAAAGCAATGCCGACCAGACCCAGGCCCATCAGGGCATAGGTCGAGGGCTCGGGCACGACAGGCGTGGCGCCATCGATCACCAGCGTCGTCGTGATCACGGAGTGGATCGAGCCGTAGTCGGTGATGCCGTTCAGGGCCGACTTGCCCAGCGTCAGCAGGCCCAGCGATTGCGAGAACACCGACAAGCCTTGCGTCGTCAGGCTCAGGCCGCTGATGTCATCGACATACTGGCCGGGGCCGGCGTACGTGGTCGGGCCGGTCAGCGTGGCGAAGTTCCACAGCGCGAAGTTGTTCAGCGTGCCCACGCCATTGGCGCCGATGATCGTCGCGTAGATGGTCTTGGTGGTCAGATCGGCCGTGATGTCGGTCACGGTCATCGAGCCGCCGCTGGACACGCTCTTGAGCGCGGGCGCCGTCATGGTCAGGCCGCCCTTGGTGCCCACGCCGAGCACTTGCAGGCTGGTGTCGTCGAGGGACAGCGTCTGCATCGGGGCCGTGGCCGAGATGTTGGAGAAGTAGCCGTCGGAGTCCTTCTGGATCACGGAAGTGACCGTGCCGTAGTTGGTGACGGCCATCTTGGCGGTGTCCAGGGCGCCCAGCAGGTCGGCGCTGAACGTCAGGGTGCCGGAGCCTTGGAACGTGGCGCCGCCATTCTTGACGGTGAGCACGTCGGCGTGGGCCGCGCCGATGGCTGCGAAGGCGAGGGCGGCGGCGATGTGTTTTTGAGCGAATGTCATGAAGTCCTCAATCTTTCTTTCAGAAGAGTAGGTTGGATGGAACAGTCAGGCCGCATGAACAGGCCGGCCTGACTTCAGGCTGTCGAGCCAATCTCGATCAGTTGCTGACAGGAGCGGGTGGCGACACCGTGAAGGTGAACTGCTGGCCAGTGCCCGACACGAGTGCCGACAAGATGGCCGAGATGATGCAACCCTTGATTTGCGGGAAGGTCGTCGTGCCCTTGAAGGTCAGGCTGCCGTTGCCGAACGACGAGATGGGGCCGTCGAAGTCCAGCGGGAAGACCACGGGCGCGGTCATCGCGCACTTGCCCATCGGGATGCCCCACAGCGACGTGATCGTGAGGTTCATCGGCACCGAGCCGTGCACGTGCAGCAGACCCGCGTTGTCCAGCTCGACCGAGCCGGTCATGTCGGCGGCGGGCGCGATGCTCATGCCCGTCGAGAACGGGATGCCGACGATCTTGACCGGATAGGCGAAGTCGGGGATGGCGACCTGGCCGGTGATCTTCTTGGTCGTCAGGTTGGCCACGGCCGAGAAGGTCGAAGCGTCAGGCTCGGGGAAGTCCTGCATCAGCGTGCGCAGGTGCACGCTGGCGCCCAGCTTCCACTTGTCCATGTTCACGATCAGGTCGCCGCCATTGGGCGTGGCGTTCGTCGACACGGGATCAGGCCGGCTGGTGTTGCAGCTGTTGGGCGCGGCCTTGCCGGCGAAGCGGTCGGCCATCCACGACAGCGCATAAGGCGCGGCCTGGAACTGGGTCGCGATGTGCTCGCTGGGGTACACGTCGAACTGCACGGTGGTGCCCTTGGCGCACAGCTGCTTCTTGTAGGCGTAGTCCTGCGTGATGCCGATGAACTCGTCGGCCTTGCCGTGGAACTGGTACACGGGCACGGGGATCGGGTTGTTGCCCAGGTTCTGCATGTTCATCACGCCGTCGACCGTGTCCAGCAGGTCGCTCAGCGTGCTGGGGTCTTGCGTGTACTGGGTCAGGCTCTGGTTCTCATGCGTGAGCAAGGCTTCGAACACGCATTGGGTCTGCAGCTTGGCCAAGGCATCCTTGCCGGCCTGGCTGGCCACGAGGCCGATGGGGATGCCGTACGTGCCCTTCTGGCCGTACTCGGCGCCCAGGCCGTTCACGCCCGAAGCCAGGAAAGCGAAGCCCAGGTTCTTGTCCAGCATCTCGGCCGAGGCGCGGAAGTTGGCGGGGATGCCGCCCATCGCGACGCCCACCACCTGAGACTGCAGTTCAGGCGCGTAGGACGACAGCAGCTCGCCGGCCCATGCCGATGTCTGGCCGCCTTGCGAGAAGCCCCAGATACCGATCTTGGCCGTCGCGCTCACGCCGCTCGAAGGGATCTGTGTCGCGGCCTTGAAGATGTCCAGGATGGCGTGGCCTTGCGAACGGCCCGCCAGATACGTGGCTTGCTGGCCATTGAGGTAGCCGGCGTAGTCGGACACCAGCACGGCGTAGCCCGCCTTCAGCGCGGCGACGATGTTGGCGTTTTCATATTCGGTGCCGGCGTCGAACTGACGCGAAGGTGCGCAGCCGTTGGCCAGGCCTTGCGTGCCCACCGCGTACAGGATCACGGGGCGGTCACCGCCGCCAGTCCAGGCGGCCGTCGGCACCAGCACGGTACCGGAGACGGCGTTGTCCTTGGGGGCGATGTCCTGGTCGGCCTGGTTCTTGGTGCCGGCGTTCTTCGATTGGTAGATGACGTTCCAGGCGTTGACGGCGGGTGCGCCGGTGCCGAGCTTGGGCGTCGTCGAGCGGTAGGAGATCAGGTCGCCGCGCGAGCCAGTCAGGCTGGCGGGCGGGTTGTAGAAAGACGCATCCGATGGGCCGGGCGTGGCGGCGTAGGCGGACGAAACAGCCAGCGTGAGGGCTGCCAGCGGAACGGTGAGTACCGACTTGCGGGTGAAGGTCTTGATCATGGTGTTGCTCTCTCTCCAGAGGGGACGAAGGCGACCGTTTGGGGTCGTCGACAATCGATTGATTGACGGGTTAATTTTGAATAACGATCAAGTCAGAAAGACATAGGGTTGGGCTGTGGGCCTCTCGCTCAAGACCCCATTTCCCCTGGTATGAGGGGGTAAAGCAGCCTGTTTTCACAACTGGTTCTCCCTCTCACCCGACCTTCCTAACCATCTATTTGTCATAAACAATTGACTAATTTGACGTGTTTTGACGCGAAAAGAATCACGCCAGATCGCTGGCCAGCGTCAGGGCCAGTTCGGCGACCTTGCCGTCGCGCAAAGCCACGGCGAAGGCATCGGACAAAGCCCGCCGCCTTTGCACTTGCCGAGGGTCGGCGGCCTGGGTCGAAGGCTTGGTGACATCGAGCCTGACCTGCGCGCGCGCCCGCGCCGCCAACTGCCAGCAAGCGGCCTTGCTGCGCCCCAATGCCTGGGCGATGTCGTCGAAGCCCCAGTCGAACACCTCGTGCAGCAGGAACACGGCGCGCTCCAGCGGCGACAGGCGCTGCCACATCAGCGTGAACGCGAGGCTCACGTCCTGCGCCAGCTCCAGCGCTGCTTCGGCTGGCGGCTCGCACGCGTGGAGCTGGTCGCAGGCGCCTGCCAGCGGCTCGGGCAGCCCGACGCCGACGTACTGCTCACGCTGGTGCTGGGCCGACTTGATGCGGTCCAGGCACAAGCGCGTCGTGACCTGGACCAGGAAGGCGCGGGGGCTGTGCACGCTGGCGACGTCGACCATGCGCCAGCGCAGCCAGGCGTCCTGTACGACGTCTTCGGCTTCGCTGGACGAGCCCAACATGCGGCAGGCCAGTTCGAGCAAAAAGCGGCGTTGTGGCTCGAAGGTGGAGACATCGTTCAGGGGCATGATTTCGTGCGCGTTCTTCAATTCAGTAATTCTGTCATTCACAAATGACAGATTTGATGCGCAAACCCTTGAAACGCCGCCGGACCACCCACATGAGCGACCCCTGTTCGGGCTAGCCCGCACTCAAGATCCCACCGCGCGAGCCGATACAGCACGCTGGACCTTTGTGAGAACCCGTCAGCCCTGGACCGCCCGATGAATTTGTTGAAGAACCTTGTGCGGCAGGCCCGCGCCAACCCGCAGATCCTGGCGGCGTTCGTTTTGTTGGGGCTCGCCGTGGCGGGCCTTTTCGCGCTGCACGCCAGCGCCGCCCGCGAGGTCGACGCCCGCAAGAGCCCGGAGGCGCGGCAGGTGGAGCAGGCGCCCGAAGCGTGGCTGGCCCATCCGGCCAGCGCCTCGGCTTTTCGCCAGGCGCTCGACGCCGGCAAGCTGGCCGTCGTCGGCCTGTCGGCCGCGCATCCTGGCCTCGTGCTGTACACGCTCAAGAACGGCGATAAAGCCAGCGTGATGGTGCCCGGCTGCACGGTCATCGGCTGCTCGGGCACTGTGCTCGACAAGCTCGCGGACCGCAGCGCCGCCACCGGCTTTGCCCTCGTCAGCATCGACGTCGACCCGCGCACGGCAAGCCGCCGCATCCTCGATGGGTTCGACGCGGTCGTGTCGCCGCTGGTGCTCGTGCTCACGATCGTGGTGGCCACGGTCGTGGCGATGAAGCTGCAGACGGGCATGGGCGGCGCGGCCTCGCGGCTCACGGCGCGCCCCGAGACCGGCTTCGACGATGCCATCGGCAACGACGAGGCCAAGGCCGCCTTGAACCGCGTCAAGGCCTTCATGCACGACCCCGCCCACTACGCCAAGCTGGGCGCGAAGGCGCCGCGCGGCGTGCTCCTGGTCGGCCCACCTGGCACGGGCAAGACCTTGCTGGCCAAGGCGCTGGCGGGCGAGAGCAAGGCCAACTTCATCGCGGTGGATGGCTCCTACTTCACGGCGATGTTCTACGGCGCCGGGGTGGCCAAGGTGAAAGAGCTCTTCAAGCTCGCACGCAAGAACGCGCCCTGCGTGCTCTTCATCGACGAGGTCGACGGCATCGGGCAACGCACCCACAGCGGCAACAGCAACGGCGCCGAGTCGGAGCTCAACCGCATCATCAACCGCGTGCTGGTCGAGATGGACGGCTTCGATACGCTGGACAACGTCGTCGTCGTGGCCGCCACCAACCACGAAGACGCCATCGACCCCGCCATGCGCCGGCCCGGCCGCTTCGACATGCTCGTGCGCCTGACCCTGCCCACGCTGCCGCAACGCGCACAGCTCTTCGACCTGTACCTGAGCAAGGTGACCCACGATGGCTCGGCCGATACGACCGCGCTGGCCCGCATGACATCGGGCATGTCGCCCGCCGACATCGCCAACACGGTCAACAAGGCCGCCGCCACCGCTGCGGAGGCCGGCGCCGAGCGCGTCTCGGCCGAGCACCTGCTGCGCGCCATCGAGACGCACCAGCTGGGCGGCGAAGTGTCCGCCATCAAGGACCTGCTGACCGAAGGCACACGCGAGCGGCTGGCCTACCACGAGGCCGGGCACGCGCTCATCGGCCACTGGCTGGGCGCCGGCGTCGTCGAACGCGTGACCATTGAGCCTCGGGGCCAGGCGCTGGGCGTGACCTACATCACCCGCGACACCGAAGAGCCGCTCTACAAGCAGGCCGAGCTCAGCAGCCGGCTGGCCATGATGCTGGGCGGGCGCGAGGCGGAGCTGCTCGTGCAGGGCAGCGTGTCCACGGGCGCCTCTGATGACCTGAAGCGCGCATCGGAGCTGGCCATCAACATGGTCGGCTCACTGGGCTTCTCGAAAAGCTTCGGCCTGCTGAGCGTGGCCGGCGTGCCCAAGGAGCTGCTCGGCCCCGACATCCAGGCCGCCGTGCTGCAGGAGGCGAGGGCACTGCTCGAGCAGGCGCAAGCCACGTGCGCACAGCTGCTGCGGGACAACCGCGCGCAACTGGACGCGATGGCGACGGCGTTGCTGGCGCGCGAGGTGTTGTCGGGCGATGAACTGAAGGGCTTGCTGGCCTTGCCCGTGACGGCTGACGCCTGTTGATGGCGCCGCCGGGCAAGCCCATGCGCGCCCGGCGCTCAATTCAGCTTGGCGTCGATCGACGGGCTGTTCAGCCACTGCACGATCATGTCCACCGTGCTGTCGTTGAGCGAGTCGAGCGACCTGCACGTCGTCAGGCCGCGGCCTGAATTGGTGTGCGAATGGAAGCTGCCCACGAGCACATTGCCTTCGCGCAGCTCGCCGGACATGTCCATCCACTTGGGGCCGGTGTAGCCGCCACCACCGAGCGCATGCACGTCATCCACGCGAAGGATCAGCCGACGCCCTGTGTACTTCTCGATGTCGATGCCACGGGACTCGAGTTTGGCGCGTGGCGGCGTGTCGCCTTCATTGAAGGCTTCGACGAGCTTGGTCACCAACGCGGTCTGGAAATGGCAGTCATTGCGCACCGTGTCGTTGATGGCATCGGGGTTGCCGACCAAGACCTCTGCGCCCACGACGATGGTGTCATCCGGGTGAATGCCGGTGCAGCCTTCGCCGCATGTCATCAGGTGCGTCTGCGACATCCATTCCCCCATGCTTTCGCCAATGGCCGTGCCGATCTTGTTCAAAGCGGGGCAGGCCGACGGCTTGTCTTTGAAGGTGCCTTCGCCGTTGAAATCGCGCGTGGCCAGGAGCTTGCCGTCTTCCGTCACGTCTGCGCGGATGCTGACGGTGTAGCCGGTTTTTTTGGGTATGTTGCCGAGCTTGATCACCTGCAATGACAGCTTGGGGCCGGTGCCCGTTGCGGCTTTGGCTGCGGAAGTGAGGGCGCCTTGGGCATTGGTGATCGCGGCTGTCGCGATGCTGGGTTCCCAGGTGCAGTCCGGGCTGTCTGATTGGACGCCTTGCAGGTAGCTGACTTTTTCTTCGATCTGGACGGCGCCCCAGGATGGTGACTTTGCCAGTGCAAAAACGATCAGTACAAAAATATGGCGGAGCTTGTGCATGGAGATGAAGATCTTTGTTAAGCAAGGTGGCTGGAAGAAACGGGATTCAACCATACTGCACATAAGCATTCATGGAAATGCGTTTCATGTCTTTTAGGAAAAGCCTAACGCTCAAATTGGGGGGTGATTTGTGCGCAGCACATGATGCCCGTGCTGCAAGCGGACCAATACACTGAACCGGTCAAGCCAATCAACGCATGTTCTCCTGATCTGGCCTCAGTGCTCTGTCAAAGCGTCTGGTAACCCGCTTTTCATGTTCGATCCGCGACAATCAAAACGTGCCCGTCAGCAATCCGGTGCCCTGAAGCCGTTGAAATAAGCTGGCACGTGAGCTTGTTCACTTCACGCTTGGCAACCTTGCAAGCCGCTCTTTTTGTCTTGCGCGTAAGGCAAAACAGCTTTTGATGACGATCTGCTCGAGCGGCACAGGCAGCCGTGAAGCATCGCGCTGTGCGATGTCGATGGGGCACTTCGCAATGTCGCCGCCCACGCGCTTTGGCATGGCGCCCATGTCCATGTTGGCGCGCCAAGGGCAGACGCTTCACCTTCTCCCCCTTAAGGGGGTAGGTCGCTCATTTGTCACGAATAGCGTGTATAAAATCTGCGATGGTGTCGTGTGGCCCGAAAGCGCAACGACCACTGCATAAGTATTCAATCTAGGGAGCAGCTTGATGCTGTCAAAAACCTGCGCAAGCATTGGCAAGCGGGCCATGCGGCTTCGCCACGTGACGGTTGGGTTGAGCGCGCTCGCCCAAGTCCTGGGCAGCATGCTGCTGTCCATGTGTTTGGGTAGCGTCGCCAGGGCGGACGTCCAGCACTATTACGACCAACTGGGGCGCTTGGTCGAAACAGTCGGCTCGGATGGCAGCAGTGCGCAATATGCATACGATGCGGCAGGCAATATCACGTCCATCAAGCATGTCGCTGCCAATGCCCTGAGCCTCGCGGATTTCTCTCCCGCGAGCGGGAGCGCGGGGACGAGCGTGTCCATTTTCGGAACGGGTTTTGACCCCGTCGCCGCGAACAACACAGTCAAGTTCAACGGCGTGGCCGCCACCGTCACGTCAGCCAGTGCCAGCACATTGAATGTCACTGCCCCGGCGGGCGTATCCACTGGCACCATCAGCGTGACCAACAGCAAGGGTACGGTCACCAGTTCCAAGTCGTTCACGGTTGGATCCAGCTTGGCGCCAGTCATCACCGATTTCACGCCAAAGATTGGCACAGCCGGTACCTCGGTGACGATCTCCGGAACCAATTTCCAGCCCAATGCGTTGGGAGACAGGATTTCTTTTGGTCCGGCTCTGGCCGCGACCAGCGCTGCAAGTTCCTCGTCGCTTTCGACGGCGGTGCCTGCAAGCGGGCAATCGGGCCCCATCACAGTGACTACCGCTTATGGCGCCGGGACCAGTACGCAGGATTTTTATCTGCTGCCCAGCGGGTATGCTGCGGCCGACATCGCCATCACGGATCGCATTGTCGTCAATGGCGTGTCCAAGTCACTGAATCTTCCGAGCGCAAAGTCTGCTTTGTTGATTTTCAGCGGCACATCGGGCCAACGCCTGGGCCTGGGCGTGAGCGCGGTGACCACGACGCCTTCGGGTGGCTCGGTGAGCGTGCAGGTCTACAAGCCGGATGGCACATCGCTGACCAGTTGCTCCAGCTATGGCAGCAGTGGCGGCAATTGCAACCTCACCGTGTTGCCGACCACGGGCACTTACATCGTTCGCGTATCGCCCCCGGGGACCTCGTCGGCCACGGCAACGCTGACGCTGTCCAGTGAAGTGACGGGCACACTGGTGGCCAACGGTGCATCGAGCACCTTCGCGACGACGCGCATCGGCCAGGACGCCCGCTACAGCTTCAGCGGCACGGCCGGCCAGAACGTCTCGGTGGTGTGGAACGGCGCGACCTTCCCAGGCACCTGGACCTACATCACGGTCTACAAGCCTGACGGCACGCAGCTGAACTCAAGCTACTTCGGCGCGGGCTACAGCAACGTGGACGGCCGCCTGGACCTCGTGAACCTGCCAGCCACGGGCACCTACACGGTGTACGTGGACCCGTACGGTGCAAGCACGGGCCAGGTGACGCTGTCGCTCAAGGCCAATGCGACGGGCACGCTGGCGATCGATGGCGCGACGACGGCCGTGACACTGGCCGCAGGCCAGAGCGGTGACTACAGCTTCAGCGGCACATCGGGCCAACGCCTGGGGCTGGGCGTGAGCGCGGTGACCACGACGCCTACGGGCGGCTCGGTGAGCGTGCAGGTCTACAAGCCGGATGGCACATCGCTGACCAGTTGCTCCAGCTATGGCAGCAGTGGCGGCAATTGCAACCTCACCGTGTTGCCGACCACGGGCACTTACATCGTTCGCGTATCGCCCCCGGGGACCTCGTCGGCCACGGCAACGCTGACGCTGTCCAGCGAAGTGACGGGCACACTGGTGGCGAATGCAGCGGCGAGCACCTTCGCGACGACGCGCATCGGCCAGGACGCCCGCTACAGCTTCAGCGGCACGGCCGGCCAGAACGTCTCGGTGGTGTGGAACGGCGCGACCTTCCCAGGCACCTGGACCTACATCACGGTCTACAAGCCTGACGGCACGCAGCTGAACTCAAGCTACTTCGGCGCGGGCTACAGCAACGTGGACGGCCGCCTGGACCTCGTGAACCTGCCAGCCACGGGCACCTACACGGTGTACGTGGACCCGTACGGTGCAAGCACGGGCCAGGTGACGCTGTCGCTCAAGGCCAATGCGACGGGCACGCTGGCGATCGATGGCGCGACGACGGCCGTGACACTGGCCGCAGGCCAGAGCGGTGACTACAGCTTCAGCGGCACATCGGGCCAACGCCTGGGGCTGGGCGTGAGCGCGGTGACCACGACGCCTACGGGCGGCTCGGTGAGCGTGCAGGTCTACAAGCCGGACGGCACCTCACTGATGAGCTGTTCCAGCTATGGCAGCAGCGGCGGCAACTGCAATCTGCCGGCCCTGCCGACCACGGGCACTTACATCGTGCGCGTATCGCCCCCGGGGACCTCGTCGGCCACGGCGACGCTGACCCTGTCCAGCGAAGTGACGGGCACACTGGTGGCGAATGCAGCGGCGAGCACCTTCGCGACGACGCGCATCGGCCAGGACGCCCGCTACAGCTTCAGCGGCACAGCCGGGCAGAACGTCTCAGTGGTGTGGAACGGCGCGACCTTCCCAGGCACCTGGACCTACATCACGATCTACAAGCCTGACGGCACGCAGCTGAACTCGAGCTACTTCGGCGCGGGCTACAGCAACGTGGACGGCCGACTGGATCTCGTGAACCTGCCAGCCACGGGCACCTACACGGTGTACGTGGACCCGTACGGTGCAAGCACGGGCCAGGTGACGCTGTCGCTCAAGGCCAATGCAACAGGCACGCTGGCGATCGATGGCGCGACGACGGCCGTGACACTGGCCGCAGGCCAGAGCGGTGACTACAGCTTCAGCGGCACATCGGGCCAACGCCTGGGGCTGGGCGTGAGCGCGGTGACCACGACGCCTACGGGCGGCTCGGTGAGCGTGCAGGTCTACAAGCCGGATGGCACATCGCTGACCAGTTGCTCCAGCTATGGCAGCAGCGGCGGCAACTGCAATCTGCCGGCCCTGCCGACCACGGGCACTTACATCGTGCGCGTATCGCCCCCGGGGACCTCGTCGGCCACGGCGACGCTGACCCTGTCCAGCGAAGTGACGGGCACACTGGTGGCGAATGCAGCGGCGAGCACCTTCGCGACGACGCGCATCGGCCAGGACGCCCGCTACAGCTTCAGCGGCACAGCCGGGCAGAACGTCTCGGTGGTGTGGAACGGCGGGACCTTCCCAGGCACCTGGACCTACATCACGATCTACAAGCCTGACGGCACGCAGCTGAACTCGAGCTACTTCGGCGCAGGCTACAGCAACGTGGACGGCCGACTGGACCTCGTGAACCTGCCAACCACGGGCACCTACACGGTGTACGTGGACCCGTACGGTGCAAGCACGGGCCAGGTGACGCTGTCGCTCAAGGCCAATGCGACAGGCACGCTGGCGATCGATGGCGCGACAACTGCTGTGACGCTGGCCGCAGGCCAGAGCGGTGACTACAGCTTCAGCGGCACATCGGGCCAACGCCTGGGGCTGGGCGTGAGCGCGGTGACCACGACGCCTTCGGGCGGCTCGGTTAGCGTGCAGGTCTACAAGCCGGACGGCACCTCACTGATGAGCTGTTCCAGCTATGGCAGCAGCGGCGGCAACTGCAATCTGCCGGCCCTGCCGACCACGGGCACTTACATCGTGCGCGTGTCGCCCCCTGGCACCTCGTCGGCCACGGCAACGCTGACGCTGTCCAGCGAAGTGACAGGCACACTGGTGGCCAATGCGGCGGCGAGCACCTTCGCGACGACGCGCATCGGCCAGGACGCCCGCTACAGCTTCAGCGGCACAGCCGGGCAGAACGTCTCGGTGGTGTGGAACGGCGGGACCTTCCCAGGCACCTGGACCTACATCACGATCTACAAGCCTGACGGCACGCAGCTGAACTCGAGCTACTTCGGCGCGGGCTACAGCAACGTGGACGGCCGACTGGATCTCGTGAACCTGCCAGCCACGGGCACCTACACGGTGTACGTGGACCCGTACGGTGCAAGCACGGGCCAGGTGACGCTGTCGCTCAAGGCCAATGCGACGGGCACGCTGGCGATCGATGGCGCGACGACGGCCGTGACACTGGCCGCAGGCCAGAGCGGTGACTACAGCTTCAGCGGCACATCGGGCCAACGCCTGGGGCTGGGCGTGAGCGCGGTGACCACGACGCCTTCGGGCGGCTCGGTGAGCGTGCAGGTCTACAAACCGGACGGCACATCGCTGACCAGTTGCTCCAGCTACAGCACTGGCGGCAATTGCAATCTGACTATCCTGCCGACCACGGGCACCTACATCGTGCGCGTGTCACCTCCCGGCACTTCGTCGGCCACAGCGACGCTGACCCTGTCCAGCGAAGTGACAGGCACACTGGTGGCGAATGCAGCGGCGAGCACCTTCTCGACAACGCGCATCGGCCAGGACGCCCGCTACAGCTTCAGCGGCACAGCCGGCCAGAACGTCTCGGTGGTGTGGAACGGCGCGACCTTCCCAGGCACCTGGACCTACATCACGATCTACAAGCCTGACGGCACGCAGCTGAACTCAAGCTACTTCGGCGCGGGCTACAGCAACGTGGACGGCCGACTCGACCTCGTGAACCTGCCGGCCACGGGCACCTACACGGTGTACGTGGACCCGTACGGTACGAGCACGGGCCAGGTGACGTTGTCGCTCAAGGCCAATGCGATGGGCACGCTGGCGATCGATGGCGCGACGACAGCCGTGACGCTGGCCGCGGGCCAGAGCGGCGACTACAGCTTCAGCGGCACATCGGGCCAGCGCCTGGGCCTGGGCGTGAGCGCGGTGACCACGACGCCTACGGGCGGCTCGGTGAGCGTGCAGGTCTACAAACCGGACGGCACTTCGTTGACCAGTTGCTCCAGCTACAGCACTGGCGGCAATTGCAATCTGACTATCCTGCCGACCACGGGCACCTACATCGTGCGCGTGTCACCTCCCGGCACTTCGTCGGCCACAGCGACGCTGACGCTGTCCAGCGAAGTGACAGGCACGCTGGTGGCGAATGCGGCGGCGAGCACCTTCGCGACGACGCGCATCGGCCAGGACGCCCGCTACAGCTTCAGCGGCACGGCCGGCCAGAACGTCTCGGTGGTGTGGAACGGCGCGACCTTCCCAGGCACCTGGACCTACATCACGGTCTACAAGCCTGACGGCACGCAGCTGAACTCAAGCTACTTCGGCGCGGGCTACAGCAACGTGGACGGCCGCCTGGACCTCGTGAACCTGCCAGCCACGGGCACCTACACGGTGTACGTGGACCCGTACGGTGCAAGCACGGGCCAGGTGACGCTGTCGCTCAAGGCCAATGCGACGGGCACGCTGGCGATCGATGGCGCGACGACGGCCGTGACACTGGCCGCAGGCCAGAGCGGTGACTACAGCTTCAGCGGCACATCGGGCCAACGCCTGGGGCTGGGCGTGAGCGCGGTGACCACGACGCCTACGGGCGGCTCGGTGAGCGTGCAGGTCTACAAGCCGGACGGCACCTCACTGATGAGCTGTTCCAGCTATGGCAGCAGCGGCGGCAACTGCAATCTGCCGGCCCTGCCGACCACGGGCACTTACATCGTGCGCGTATCGCCCCCGGGGACCTCGTCGGCCACGGCGACGCTGACCCTGTCCAGCGAAGTGACGGGCACACTGGTGGCGAATGCAGCGGCGAGCACCTTCTCGACGACGCGCATCGGCCAGGACGCCCGCTACAGCTTCAGCGGCACAGCCGGGCAGAACGTCTCAGTGGTGTGGAACGGCGCGACCTTCCCAGGCACCTGGACCTACATCACGATCTACAAGCCTGACGGCACGCAGCTGAACTCGAGCTACTTCGGCGCGGGCTACAGCAACGTGGACGGCCGACTGGATCTCGTGAACCTGCCAGCCACGGGCACCTACACGGTGTACGTGGACCCGTACGGTGCAAGCACGGGCCAGGTGACGCTGTCGCTCAAGGCCAATGCAACAGGCACGCTGGCGATCGATGGCGCGACGACGGCCGTGACACTGGCCGCAGGCCAGAGCGGTGACTACAGCTTCAGCGGCACATCGGGCCAACGCCTGGGGCTGGGCGTGAGCGCGGTGACCACGACGCCTTCGGGCGGCTCGGTGAGCGTGCAGGTCTACAAACCGGACGGCACTTCGTTGACCAGTTGCTCCAGCTACAGCACTGGCGGCAATTGCAATCTGACTATCCTGCCGACCACGGGCACCTACATCGTGCGCGTGTCACCTCCCGGCACTTCGTCGGCCACAGCGACGCTGACGCTGTCCAGCGAAGTGACAGGCACGCTGGTGGCGAATGCGGCGGCGAGCACCTTCGCGACGACGCGCATCGGCCAGGACGCCCGCTACAGCTTCAGCGGCACAGCCGGTCAGAACGTTTCGGTGGTGTGGAACGGCGCGACCTTCCCCGGCACCTGGACCTACATCACGATCTACAAGCCTGACGGCACGCAGCTGAACTCGAGCTACTTCGGCGCAGGCTACAGCAATGTGGACGGCCGCCTAGACCTGGTGAACCTGCCAGCCACGGGCACCTACACGGTGTACGTGGACCCGTACGGTGCAAGCACGGGCCAGGTGACGCTGTCGCTCAAGGCCAATGCGACGGGCACGCTGGCGATCGATGGCGCGACGACGGCCGTGACACTGGCCGCGGGCCAGAGCGGCGACTACAGCTTCAGCGGCACATCGGGCCAACGCCTGGGGCTGGGCGTGAGCGCGGTGACCACGACGCCTTCGGGCGGCTCGGTGAGCGTGCAGGTCTACAAACCGGACGGCACATCGCTGACCAGTTGCTCCAGCTACAGCACTGGCGGCAATTGCAATCTGACTATCCTGCCGACCACGGGCACCTACATCGTGCGCGTGTCACCTCCCGGCACTTCGTCGGCCACAGCGACGCTGACCCTGTCCAGCGAAGTGACAGGCACACTGGTGGCGAATGCAGCGGCGAGCACCTTCTCGACAACGCGCATCGGCCAGGACGCCCGCTACAGCTTCAGCGGCACAGCCGGCCAGAACGCTTCGGTGGTGACCTCGGGCAGCACCTTTGCCAGCGCGGGGTACGTGACGATCTACAAGCCTGATGGCACCAGCCTGAACAGCGGCTCTTTTGGCGGAACCATCACCCTGACGAACTTGCCTGTCAGTGGAACCTACACAGTGTTTGTTGACCCTTATGCGGCCACAACAGGCACGATCAATCTCGCACTACGCTAAAAATTGAGGGACGGAGAACATGAAGCAACATACCTCATGGATAAAGCTACGGCGCTTTGTTTGCCTTCTCGTTGCATCAAGCTTGATGCTGACGTCGATTCCTGCGCGGTCTGCGGCCAATGTCGCCACGCCTGCGCAGCCAGTCGATCAAACGGCCTTGCTGCTGAATGCACTGCGCGGCCACCCGGCTGGCCTTGCCGTGGCTGCGGGGCAAAGCGCAACCTTGCTGCCTGATGGGACGTGGCTGCTCACGGGGGGACGTATCAATGGCACGGCGGCCACGACGAAGATGTTCATCTTCGATCCGTTGACAGCACGGACGCAACCTCTGTCTGTCACCTTGTCGATCCCCCGGTCAGGCCACAGCGCCACGCTGTTGCCCGATGGCACCCTGTTCATCAGCGGTGGATTGGACGAACGCGGGCTGATTCAGCAGCAGCCTGAGATTTTTGATCTCGTCAGTGGCCAGAGCCACTTGCTGCCTGATGCAGGCTTGCTTGCCCGCGCTTACCACAGCGCAACGGTCCTGACCGATGGCAAGGTATTGGTGACCGGCGGGCAGGACGAGCACGGCGCGCCATTGGTCGAAGCCGAACTCTTCAACCCAAAGACAGGTCAGGTCGAAGTCTTCAATGCACGCACCGACACGGCGCGCTTGAACGCAGTGGCCGCGCTGCTTCCCAATGCCAATGTGCTCGTGGCAGGTGGTGTGGATGGCGTGGGGCGGCCTATTGGCACCACGGAGATCTACAACAGCGAGTCCCAGGCATTTGAAAGCTTGAGCGCCGACATGGCCAAGGGCAGCATGCAAGACTTGATCGCCGCCGTCGGTGGGCCCCAAGTGGCAGCAACCCTGCCCTCGGCCAACGCCAACGACTTGCCCCTGGACGCCAGCGTGATGGTGCGCTTCAGTACGCGCCTGCAAGTGTCATCCTTGAACACCGCGACGGTGACGCTGATCGGCCCCAATGGCACCCTGCCAGTGCGGGTGGTGCCATTGGAGCAAGGTGCCTTGCTGGCGGTGACCCCAACCCAGCAATTCTTGCCGGCCAGCCGCTATACGCTGTTCATCAAAGGCGCGCAGGACACACTCAAGCGCCCATTGCCGCTGTTTTCAATGGGTTTTGACACGCAGGCGCTGCAAGTGCCTGACAAATCATCCTCAACGGATCGCAGCAAGACCCAGTCAAGCGCCGCCAAAGCAGCGACAACGGTCAACACGGCTCAAGCTTCCAGCGCTATGCCTGCGGTAACGGCGCTGGCGTCACAAGCGATTGCAGCCTCGCCGTCCGCGAAGCAAGACACCCAATCATCCAGCAAGCCCGTAGCCAGCACGGCAACTGACACGGAGGATTGGGTTCCTGATGCTCGCCATTTCAATGGCCGTTGGTGGGCCCAGCGAGGCCATGCAGCGGCGCAAGACCTGCCCGCGCTGCAGGCGGCACCAGGTGTGACGGCATTGGCCGGCCAAGTCTTGACCATGCATGGCCGTCCTTTGGCCAACGTGACGTTGCGGATCGGCACGACAACGACCCAGACCGACCAGACAGGTCGCTTCCTGCTGGCCCATGTGCCTGCGGGCTTCCAGGTCCTCCAGATTGACGGACAGGCCGCCAGCAACGAAACATCGAAGTACGGCTTCTTCCAGGTTCGGGTCAACCTCAAGGCGGGTCAGACCACGGCCTTGAACTACACGGTGTGGATGCCGCGCATGGATCCAGCCGGCTACGTGACCCTGCCATCTCCGACAACGAGCGAAGTCGTGGTGTCATCGGCGCGCATCCCAGGTTTGGAATTGCGCATTCCCGCAGGCACGGTCATCCGGGACCGTGACGGCAAGATCGTCACGCGGATCAATATCACGGCCATTCCGGTTGACCGTCCTCCGTTCCCCCTGCCTGACCTGGGCGTGCCGGTCTACTTCACGGTCCAGCCCGGCGGCGCGGTCATCCAAACCATCAACAGCCGCGTGCAAAAAGGCGCCAGACTGATCTACCCGAATTTCAAGCACGACGTGCCCGGTGCGTCGGGCGTATTTTGGGACTATGACGCTACCAACAAGGGCTGGTACGTGTATGGCCAAGGGCACATCAGTGCCGACGGCAAACAAGCCGTGCCGGATCCAGGCGTGGCCATCTACCAGTTCACGGGCGCGATGTTCAACGGCGGCAACTCACCACCGCCACCAGGCCCGCCCCCATGTGGCGCTGGCATGTGCTGCTCGCCTGGGGGTAATGGCCCAGGTGATGGTGGCGGTGGCGGCGGTTGGAGCAACCAAAGCTCCGACGCGGGCAATGGTGCTTGTGGCCATGGCGGGGACCCGGTCAGTCTGTACACCGGGCAGTTCGAGCAGACTGAGCGCGATTTCGCTTTGCCGGATGTCACGCCTATCGAATTGACAAGAACCTATCGCTCCCTGGACATCAACCGGCGTGCGTTCGGGATTGGCATGAGCCATCCCTATGATGTTTTCTTCTACTCGGCAAACCAGTACCAGGAAGTGGATCTGATCCTGCCCAATGGCGGCAGGGTTCACTACACGCGCACATCCGCCGGTACCAGCTATTCGGATGCCGTGTTCGCCACGGCGGCGCCTGGTCAGTGGACGCAGTCGCAAGTGATGTGGAACACAGCCGAGGGTGGCTGGAAGCTTCAGTTCCGCGATGGCAGAACCTGGTACTTCAGCGACTACCAGCCCATGCACGCCATGTCCGATCGCAATGGCAACATCACCAAGATCACGCGCCGTGACAGCGGTGGCATGAGTGGTCCGGTCACCCGCATCACGAGCCCCAATGGCCGCTACCTGGACTTCACCCTGGGCACGAACGATGTCGTGACTGCGGTGACCGACAACGCCGGGCGCAGCTTCACGTATACCTATGACACAGCCAGTCGCTTGACACAGGTCACCGACCCCAATGGCAAGACACGCATCTACACCTGGGACACCACGAACAACCGCATCACGGCCATCACGGATCCCAATGGCAATCGCATGGTCAGCAACGACCAATTCGATGCCGCGGGTCGCGTATTGAAGCAGACACTCGCAGACAACAGCACCTTCCAGTACGCCTATACGGTGGATGGCACGGGCAAGGTCACGCAAGTGGATGTGAAGGATCGCCGTGGCAACATTCGCCGCTTGCAATTCAATGCGCAGGGCTATGTGGTCAAGAACACCTTCCCTCTGGGCTTGCCAGAAGAGCAGGTCACCACATTCAACTACTCCAGCCTCACTGGCTTGCTGGTCAGCAAGACGGATGCGTTGAACCGCACGACGAGCTATTTGTACGATGCATTGGGGAATCAGACCAAGGTGACGAAGCTGTCGGGGACGGCCAATGCGGTGAGCGTGTCGACCACATACGATCAGACGTTCAGCCAACCGCTGACCTTGACCGACGGCAACAACAACGTCACGACGATGGGGTATGACGCCAAGGGCAATCTGACGACCGTGACCGATGCACTGGGGCATGTCACGACTGTGGGATATGACGCTCAGGGGCGCAGCACCTCTGTCCAGAACGCACTGGGCAAGGTCAGCACCTTTGCCTATGACGGTGCGGATCTCGGTAGCCAAAGCGATCCTCTCAATCGCCAGGTCAACTATATGCGCGATGCGGTTGGGCGCGTGATGGCCACCACCGATCCGCTGGGCAACCGCACCATCCAGGATTGGGACAACCTCAATCGTCTGACCAAGATCACCGATGCACTGGGCGGCACCATCCAAATGGGCTATGACGCCAATGGCAACGTGACGAGCCAGACCGATCAGAACAACCACGCGACGACCTCGGTGTTCAATGCGATCGGGGCCTTGCTCAGCCAGACCGATGCCTTGAGCAAGACAGAAAGCCGTTTGTACGAGCCGGGTGGCAAGCTCAAGCAACTGACGGACCGCAAGGGCCAGGTCTCCGGCATCACCTATGACGGCCTGGGGCGCGTCAAGACCATCGGCTTTGGCGCCACGGCAGCGGCGCCCACCGCCTATACCAGCACCGTCACGCTGACATGGGACAAGGGCAACCGCCTCACCCAGATCGTGGACAGCGTCTCTGGCACCATCACGCGTGCATATGACGACCTGGATCGCATGACCAGCGAGACCACGCCGCAGGGCAAAGTCACCTACACCTACGACAATGGTGGAAGACGCTTGAGCACCACGGTCACCAATGGGCCGGCGGGTAGCCAGGTGGTACAACCCACTATCAGCTACACATGGGACGCGGCCAATCGGCTCACCCAGATCAGCCAGGCGGCCGGCGCCAGCAACAACAACGTGGCTCAGCAAGTGAGCTTTGTCTACGACAACGCCGACCGATTGACCCAGGTGAGCTACAGCAATGGTGTGGTGACCAATTACACCTATACCGATGCCGATGAAGTCAAGAGCATCATCCAGGCCAATAGCTCGGCCCAGGTTCTCAGCAGCGTGACCTACACTTATGACCAAGCCGGCCGCCGTGTCAGGGCCACGGGTTCAGGTGCCAATGTGCAGACCAGCGGAAGCGATGTACTTGATGCGGTTTACAACGCCAATAACCAGCTCACCCGATGGGCGGGGCAGACCTATGCCTATGATGCCAATGGCAACATGACCAGTAACGGCGTAAGCGGTTTCCAATGGGATGAACGCAATAGGCTCAAAGGCATGACGGGCGCGACAACGGCCAGTTTTCAGTACGACAGCCAGGGGCGGCGCACAGGCAAGACGGTGGCGGGCAACACGACCGGTTTCGTGTATGACGGTGACAATTTCATTCAGGAGTTGAGCGGCACCAGCAACACTGCGGCGGTTTCGGCGAACTTGCTCACCGGTGGCGTTGACCAGCTGTTTGCGCGCAGTCGCCAATCAGCCGGAAGTTGGGCCACGAGCTGGGCATTGAGCGATGCCAACAACAACGTCACGGCATTGACGGATAACAATGGCACCGTTTCGCAGACATATACCTACGACTCTTACGGCACGACCACCCAATCAGGGGGCAGCGCCAATAGCCAGCAGTACACAGGTCGTGAAAATGACAATACGGGCTTGTATTACTACCGTAATCGCTATTATATGCCTGCTTGTGCACGGTTCATCTCTGAAGACCCTATTGGGTGGGCTTCGGGGCAGACCAATAACTACGCATATGTGGGAGGCAATCCCCTTCAGTTTGGTGACCCGTATGGTTTGTTGTCAGATGAATATGCCAATTGCATGATGGGGAATATTAATCGTCGTAATGATGCGTATGGCGCATTGCTTGAGAAAATGCAGAATCAGCCAATGTCGCCGTCGGATAATTTCATGCTTAACTATCTTGATAAGCAAAGAGAAGTGGATAGGATGACTATTGTGAGTTTGGGTCTGGATTTTGTTCTCGATAAGACAGCCGAGGCAGCAAAGGATGCTAGTACTATTGGGCGATTGGGGAAATTAAAACTCGGCCCAAAGTTGGCGTATAAAGTTGCAAAAAAGTTGATGTCAAATGAACCTCCTGCAAGTTTAGGAAACCCGATCTCGGGAGGGGATCCCACGCGCAACTGGACATTTCCGATGAGTTCTGATTGTCAAGGGCAGTAATAAGATTGGGGCGCTGCTTATGAAGAGTAAATCACTAAGCTTTTTTTTGGTTCTTTTAATCATCGGAGTTGTTTCCGCTTTTTATGCGGGAAAATATGTCGGAGACTACGATGCACAAAAAAAAATGCAGACGACTCTTGATGACGAAAGCAATGCAACTGGTACATATGCCTTTTTTGTTCTCAGTAAAGCCCTTTTGAATCTGCGGGCTGGTAAGATAGTCGAGGCTGATACGGCAATTTTGAGGTATACGAAACTGCAAATCCAGCGAGTAAGGGGGTGCTTGAAGTCGAGTCAGTGTACGAATACTGTTGGAGCCTTAATGCCTGATTTTGTTGATTTGGAGAAAATTCGCCTTCTTGAAGAGCAAAAGTAAAAGGATGATGATACCTAACAAAGGTATCCTTGCTCAACAAGCGATTGGACAGGCGACTTCAAGAGTTTGGCCAGGGTGGACTATGTGGATCTGATTGCGGACGACGTGATTCAGGCCACCGCAGGGTGAACGAATCTAGCAGCGTGAACGCGATCACCAATATGAATCGTGGCGGCGCTTTGGGCGTGACGGGGTGTCCTTGATGAAAAAGATGTTTGATGTCTTGATCTGGCTCATCTTTTCATTATTGGCTGGGGCCGTTGGTAGTTATTTATTCAGAGTTGATTTCCTGGTTGCATCGCTTATCGCTGGGTTTGTATTAATTGCGAACGGATTGATTGCTGAGTGTGAGGACCGTAGTCATGATCGCGGCTTTTAAAATGAACTGCAAGAGTTGATCGGTCAGGTCGGCTTCAACAAAAGGATGTCAGTCATTCATGCTTGTTGCATATCGATTTTTGATTGCCTTAGGCATCTTCAGCGTCTGGCCACTGGCATGGGGAGGGGCTGGCGATGCCAGCCTTGGTGAAAAACTGTTCTTTGATCAGCGCCTGAGCGGAGGTGGCGAGATTGCTTGTGCTTCCTGCCATCAGGTTGAAAAGGCTTTTCAGGACGGCCGCGCGAAGGCAGTCGGTTCTTTTGAGCGCGTTGGCAGCCGCAACACACCCAGCTTGCTGAATGTGTCTTACCAGCAAAGCCTGTTCTGGGATGGTCGCCGGGTCGGGTTGGCCGCCCAGGCTTTGGATCCTTTGCTCAACCATCGCGAGCATGCAATGGGTTCGGCGTCGGCGTTGGCATCCAAAATTCGATCGCTCCAGGACTATCGGACGTTGACTGCCCCTGAGCGCGCCACCGGTAAAAAGCCAAACGATGCAGAGATACTGCTGCGTGTATCCCAAGCCCTGGCGGCGTTCGAATCGACGATCACGGATGGGGAGTCCAGGTTCGATCGCTTCATGTACGCCAAGGACAAGGCCGCGCTGACAGATGCGGCGCGCCGCGGCTGGTTGTTGTTCAGTGGCCGAGCTCAATGTATTGCGTGTCATCAAGTCGGGCCCACGGCACCGGCCTTGTTCACCGATCATGACTTTCATGTGCTGCCGATCACGCTCAACCGCATACAAGATCATTTGCCCCAGCTTGTGACGCGCTTCATGTCGGCGAAAGCGTTGAATGCCAATGTGGGCCAGACCCTCTTGTCGGACGACGACATGGCAGAACTGGGGCGATTCGCCGTGACGGAAAATCCGGCGGACATCGGCAAGTTCAAGACGCCGAGTTTGCGCAATGTTGCCTTGACGGCACCTTACATGCACGATGGCAGCGTTGCCACTTTGGCTCAGGCGGTTGATCTGGAAATCTACTATCGCGGCACGCAGGACGGGCGGCCCTTGGTCATCACGCCCATCGAACGAGAGGATCTGATTGCATTCCTGGAGGCGCTGACTGGCGACAAGGCACTGGGCAAGAAGCAGCCGTGATGTTGCATCAATTGGCCTACCCAGTCAGGCGCTGACTCGACAACGCATACGCGCTCAAGTGCTGCGCCAGGTAGCGATACAACGCCATCACGCGCTTGTTGTGCCGCAAGTCTCCGTGCATGAGCAGCCACATGTCCAGGCTGAAGGTGATCTGGTCAGCCAAGACTGGCAGCAATGAAGCATCGCGCCGCGCAATGCCGATGTGGCAGCCCGCGATGCCGTAGCCTGCGCGCATCGCGGCGAGTTGCGCGAGGTCGTTGTCGCAGCGCAGTTGAAAGACCTCGCGCGTGATCGGGAAGCCCGCCTCCTGTGCCAGGCGAAAGGCCGTCGCATCGGTGTCGGCGCCGATCAGCGTGTGCCGGGGTAGGTTGGCGAGGCTGCGCGGCAGGCCGCGGGCCTTGGCGTAGCGTTGGTGGGCATACAGGCCCACGTCGACGCGGCCCAGCTTTTTGGCGATCAATGCCTTCTGCGTCGGCTTGGCCATGCGCACGGCGATGTCGGCCTCGCGCTGGAGCAAGTCGTCGTTGAGGTTGCTGAGCACGAGCTCGATGGTGATGCGCGGGTGCTGTTCGTGAAAGCGGGACAGCAGTTCGGGCAGCACTTCGCCGCCGATGATCTGGCTGGCCGTGAGGCGCACGGTGCCGCCTTCTTCTTGCGCCGAGCCGGAGGCGATGCGGGCGGCCTGTTGCACGGCGGCGGCCATGGCCTCGGCGGGCTGGCGCAGTTCGAGGGCGGTGGGCGTGGGCCTGAGGCCGTCTTGCGAGCGGGTGAAAAGGGGCAGGCCCAGGGCGGCTTCGAGCGCCGAAATGTGGCGGCCCACGCTGGGCTGGGTCGTGCCCAGTGCGCGCGCCGCGGCCGAGAGGCTGCCTTCGCGCAGCACGGCGAGGAAGGAGCGGTACAGGCTCCAGTCGATGTCCGATGTGTCCATGCGAAAATGTATAGCAAGTAGTCGGTGCTGGGTAATTGCCGTATGTGTGCCGCCTGCCTACGATGAGGTCACTTTCAACTTACCTTCAACGAGGCGGCACATCATGGGCACACATGCACAAGACTCGGCGGCGCGCACGGCGCTGGTGATCGGCGCCACGGGCGGGCTCGGGGCAGAGGTGGCCAGGCAGTTGCTGGCACACGGCTGGCAGGTGAGGGCATTGACCCGCCATGCCGAGGTGGCCGCAGGCACCGCTGCTGCTGGCGCTGTGCCAAGCGGCCTGCAAGGCGTGGCCTGGTGCCTGGGCGATGCGTTGAACGCGCGCGATGTGCTGCAGGCAGCACGGGGCATGCGCTTCATCGTCCACGCGGCCAACCCGCCGCGCTACACCCGCTGGCGCGAGTTGGCGTTGCCCATGCTGGCCCATGCGATCGAGGCGGCGCGTGCCGTGGGCGCTCGCGTGGTCCTGCCGGGCAATGTCTACAACTTCGGGCCGGATGCGGGAGCGTGTGTGGACGAGGCGTCGCCGCAGCATCCCTTGACGCGCAAGGGCGCTGTGCGTGTGGAGATGGAGCAGATGCTGCCGGCGGCGGCGCACGATATGGCGCATCCGGTGCGTTCGCTGGTCGTGCGCGCGGGCGATTTCTTTGGCGGTCATGCGCCCGCATCGTGGTTCCAGACCTTGCTGGTCAAGCCGGGGCGGGCGTTGACGAGGGTGGTTTATCCGGGCGAGCCGGAGGTCGGGCATGCCTGGGCCTATCTGCCGGATCTGGCCGCCACGATGCTGCGTTTGATGGAACTGGATGTGGCCGATCCTCGCGCGTTGGCGACGTGCGAGGTCTTGCATTTCGGCGGGCATTGGTTGCCGCGCGGCATCGATATGGCCGAGGCAGTGCGGCGCGCGGCGGGCGTGCCCGGCTTGCCGATCAGGTCCATGCCGTGGGGCGTGGTGCGTTGGCTGGCGCCTTTCGTGCGCGTGCTGCGCGAGGTGCAGGAGATGCGCTACCTGTGGCGCGTGCCGCTGCAACTGGACAACGCCAAGCTGCGGCGCTTGCTGGGTGAAGAGCCGCACACGCCCCTGGAAGAGGCCGTTCGCGAGAGCCTTGTCGGGCTGGGCTGCCTGCCGTCGATGCCGGGCGGCAGTGCAGGGCGCGGGCCCGGTGCAGGGCAGGCCCGTCTGGCAACGCGCTAACATCGCGGCCGACCCGGCTTCATCCGCGCAAGCGCAGCAACATGGACATCGATCCCAAGGACCTCATCGAATCCGCCAAGGCCGCGACCGAAGAACGCGAGGCCCGCAAGGCGCGCCTCAATGCCGCCGTGGCCATCACCGTGGCCGTGCTCGCGACCTTCATGGGCATCTGCAAGGTCAAGGACGACAACATCGTGCAGGCCATGCAGCAGGCGCAGGCCGACAGAGATCGACCACTGGGCCTTCTACCAGGCGCGCAACGTGCGCCAGGAGGTGGCCGAGGCCACGCGCACGCAACTGTCTCTGGCCAAACTGGGGGCGCCTTCCAATGCCGCGGCTTATGACGCCGCCATGGCCAAGTATGAAGCGCTGGCCTACGAACAAGGCCAGAAGAAGGAAGAGATGAAGGCCGCCGCCGAGCAGGACCAGAAGAACTACGATGCCGCGAACTACCGCGACGACCAGTTCGATCTGTCGGACGCCTTGCTGGCCATCGCGATCGCGATGCTGGCGGTCACGGCCTTGACGGGCATGTGGGCGCTGTACTGGGCCGCGCTGGTGCCCACAGCCTTCGGTGTGCTGATGGGCGTGGCGGGGCTGGGCGCACTGCCCATTCACCCCGACGCCTTGGTCAAGCTGCTGTCCTGAGCGGCTTTCGGCGCACGGTCAGAAGCGCACGCCGCCTGAAAAGCGCCAGGCGTCTTCGCCGGAGAAGTTCTGCTTGGGGTCGCGCGCGATGCGCAGGAACCAGCTCGGGAAGTCGTAAGTCACGCTCAGCGACCAGGCCTTGATGTAGCCCACGTCGCTGTCGCCCGATTTGCGCATGAGGTCGAGCGAGAGGCGGTCGGCGTCGAAGGGGATGCGCGCGGTGAGGTGCCAGTCGGTCTGGCCGGTGTGCAGGCGGTCGTCGTGGATGACGAAGAGCGACCAGTTCTGGCCGTTGTCGAACTGGTGGCCGGCGCCCAGCGTGATGGCGTCGTTCGGGTCGAAGTTGAGGTTGAAGTAGGGCTTGAGGTTGGTGCGCCCGAAGCCCAGCAGGCCATACCATTCGTGCCCGATCTGGGCGTTGAGGCTGCCACCGAGGTAGTCGCCTGTGGCCGCTTGCACCGAGGGCTGGATGGCGACCATGTCCGTCAGGTCGAAGCTGGTGTCGATGCCGATGCGGTCCTGCTTGCCGAAGGTGCCGTCCTGGTAGTGGCCGATCCAGGCGTGCGTGTCGCCGTGCTGCCAGCGCAGGTTCACGTCCTTGCCTTCGTCGTCGTGGTACTGGTAGTAGCCGGCCGTGAGCTTGAAGGGGGTTTTGTTGTCGCCATTGTCGCCACTGTCGGCGTGGGCCAGGCTCGTCACGGAAGCGAGCACCAGGAGGGCGAGCGGAGAGCGGGTGTTCATGCGGATTCCTTGGTGGGCAGCCTGACCTCGACGCGCAACCCATGCGGTTCGATCAGGCTGATGTGCAGGCTGCCTTGGTGCAGGTGCGTGATCTCGTCGACGATGGCCAGGCCCAGGCCCGAGCCGCCCGGCGCGCTGTTGGGCGGGCGATGGAAGCGCTCGGTGAGCCTGTGCAGTTCGTCTGGCGAGACGCCGGGTCCGTCGTCTTCCACCGTGAGCGTGGCATGGCCGTCATGGCTGGCGATCTTGATGGCGACGTGGTTGCCCTTGCCCGCGTAGCGCATGGCGTTGTCGAGCAGGTTGTTGACGAGCTCTTCGAGCAGCAGGGCGTCGCCGCGCACGATGGGGTGGTCTTCGCCATCGAAGCCGAGCTCGAGGTCGGCGTTCATGTACTGCGGCAGGAAGCGCATGGCCGTCTGGTGCGCGAGGGTGTGCAGGTCCAGCGGTTTGAAGCCGCTGCTGGCCAGGGCACCGGGCTCGGCGCGGGCCAGGGTCAGCAACTGGTTGGCCAGGCGCGAGAGGCGGTTGAGGCCGCCTTTGAGTTGATCGAGCGCCTGCGCGTGGCGCGAGGGGTCGGGCTCGCGCAGGGCGTGTTCGAGCTCGACTTTCAAGGCGGCCAGCGGCGTGCGCAACTGGTGCGCGGCGTCGGCGATGAAGCGGCGCTGCAACTGGCTGGCGTGCGCGAGTTGCTCGAGCGTGTCGTTGATGGCGCCCGTGAAGGTGCGCAGCTCTTGCGCGACATCGGTGTCGGGCAGCTTGGTCATGTCGCCGGGCGGACGCAGGCGGATGGCTTCGGACAATGTCACCAAAGGCCGCAGGCCGCGTGTCACGGCATCGCGCGCCAGCAGGACGGTGAGTAGGCCCAGCACGGCGCTCAGCGCCATGACCGTGCCGAGCACGCGCGAGGCCAGCCTGTGCCGCTTGTGCAAGGTCTCGGCCACGACGATGCTCACGGCCGAGCCGGGCCGCACGTCGCGCTTGATCACCTGCACGCCGCGCATGGCCTGGCCGTCCACCCACATGTCCGTGTAGTGCACCTCCTGGTCGCCAAAGCTGGGGGGCGGCAGCGCGGTCTGGCCGGTGACGAGGCCATCGTGTTCATCGTCGATGCGGAACAGCACGCGGTCGTGCGCATCGAAGACGAAGGCCTGCAAGGTGGCGCCGGGCAGTTCGACGGATTCATGCTGCCCTGTGACGTGGATGAGCTCGGACAGCGAGCGGGCCGAGTCCAGCAGCCACTCGTCATAGGCCTCGTCGGCGAAGCGCAGCGCCATGCGGTAGACCACGACCGAGGCCAGCACCGAGAAGACCAGCATCAGCATGCCCAGTCGCAGCAGCAGGCCGCGACGCAGGCTGAGCGTGGTCATGGCTTGTGCTCCAGCAGGTAGCCGAAGCCGCGCAGGGTGCGGATGACGAGGGTGCTGCCGTCGAGCTTCTTGCGCAGGCGGTGGATGAGGATGTCGAGCGCGTTGGCGCTGGTGTCCTGCTCGAAGTCGCTCAGGCGGCTGAGCAGGTGTTCCTTGGCCTGCACCTGGCCGGCCTTCATGGCCAGCATCTGCATGAGCGCGAACTCCTTGGCCGTGAGCGCGAGGTCTTGATCGGCGAGGTGGGCGCGGCGGGCGTTGAGGTCCAGCTTCAAGGGGCCGACTTCGAGCACGTTGTCGACCATGCCGGCCTGCATGCGCCGGATCAGCACGCGCAGCCGCGCTTCGAGTTCGGCCACGTCGAAGGGCTTGGTGAGGTAGTCGTCGGCGCCGAGGTCCAGGCCGCGCACGCGGTCTTCGATTTCATCGCGCGCCGACAGGATCAGCACGGGCACGCGCAGCGACTTGTTGCGCCATTGCTTGAGCAGCGTGAGGCCGTCGGTGTCGGGCAGGTTGATGTCGAGGATGATGGCGTCGTAGGTTTCAACGGCGAGTGCGGCGCTGGCGCGGCTGCCCAGCGTCATCCAGTCCACGCTGTAGCCGCCCAGGCGCAGGCTGGCGGCCAGGCCTTCCGCCAGCGGCTCATCGTCTTCAACGAGCAGCAACCGCATATCGATGTTGAAAGGTTGGTGAAAGGGAGTGCCGAGACACTGTGTTCATCGAGAAGTGTGCCATTGATGAACGAGCTAGCGCCATGAAATGTGTCCTGTATGTGTCAGCCTTGATGTGGGGCGCCGTGGCATGGGCACAGACGCCGCCGCAACCCCAGGCCAAGCCCGTGCAGGATTGGCATCTCGCCGCCGTGCTGCAGCGCGTGGACGAGGCCAATCTGGATGTGCTGAGCGCGCGCCGCGCCGTCGATGCGGCCAAGGCCGATCAGCTCAGCGCGGCCGTGACGCCGCCTGCGCAGTTCAGCTTGCTGAGCCAGTCGATCGACCCGCAGCACATGGGCAGCGGCACCTTGTGGCACCGGCCCATCGACACGATCGCGCGCATCGACAAGACACTGGAGCGCGGCGACAAGGCCGCCTTGCGCGAACGCCAGGCCGATGTGGGGCTGGCCGCCGCGCGCTGGGACGAGGCCGATGCCTTGCGTGCGCAGCGCATGGCCGCGGCCCAGGCTTATTGGGACCTCAAGCTGGCGCAAGAACAACTGGGCATCAGCGACCACAACCTGCAGCTGGCGCAGCAAAGCAGCCAGGCCGCGCAACTGCGTTTGCAGCATGGTGACCTGTCGAGGCTCGAGGCCCTGCGCCTGGCCGTCGAGGCCGACAAGGCCGCCAACGAGCAGGCGCAGTCGCGCACGCAACTGACGCAGGCGCGCATGGTGCTCGCGCAGGCCCTGGCCATGGTCAACGGCGCAGCGCCGCAGGCGGTGGATGCCTGGCCCGATATCCGGGCCTTGGGCGAGCAGGTGCCCGATGAAGACTGGCTCACGAGCCGCCCCGATGTGCTGGCCGCGCAGCGCCGCCTGGAGCAGGCGCAGTCCGCCCTGGCATTGGCGCAATCGCAGCGTGTGGCGGATGTCACGGTCAGCGTGCAATTCGAGCACAACCCCACGGTGGCCGATCGCCTGTGGGGCGTGGGCGTGGCCTTTCCGATCGGCGTGGACGGCCGGCAGGAAGGCCCCGTCAAGCGCGCCTTGATCGCCGTGGACGATGCGCAGTCGCAACTGGACAAGGTGCGTGCCGCCGCCCTGGCCGACCGCAACGTGCAACGCGACACCTTGACGAGTGCGCTGGCCCGCCTGCAGCGACTCGATGGACAACTGCTGCCGCAAGCGCGCGAGGCCCTGCAAGGTGCCGAGTTCGCGCGCCAGCAAGGCGCCCTGAGCCTGCAGGACGTGCTCGATGCACGGCGCGCCCTGCATGCCGCCGAACTCGATGCCGCCACGGCCCATGCCGATGCGGCCAAGGCCTGGGTGGCCTTGACCATGACTTCTGAAGTGAAGGCTGAGATGCCATGAAACTGAACTACATCCCTTATCTCTCGTCTGGCGTCGTGGCGGCCTTGCTGGCGGTCTACGCCAGCCACCTGTCGCATGCCGCGTCGACAGAAGAGGCGCCAGCCTCGTCCGACATCACGCGCACGGCGCCCAACGAGTTGCGCTACCGCCCCGGCTCGCCGCAACTGGCCTATCTGGCCATCGACACGGTCAAGCCCAAGGCGCCGCCCGCGCTGGAGCCCTTGCCCGCGCGCATCACATTCGACGAGGACCACACCGTGCGCGTCTTCAGCCCCGTGGCGGGCCGCACGCAGCAGATCGTGGCCCAGCCCGGCCAGCAGGTGCACGCCGGCGATGTGCTCGCCTGGCTGCTGGCGCCCGACTACGACACGGCCTTGGCCGACTTGCACAAGGCCCAGGCCGACCACGACAGCAAGAAGGCCGCCTTCGAGCGCGCCCAGCGCCTGCATGAGGCCGGCGTGATCGCCACGCGCGACCTCGAGGCCGCCCAGGCCGATGCCCGCAGCGCGCAGGCCGAGCTGGAGCGCACCAGCGCCCACATGCACGAGCTGGGCAGCGTGGGCCGAGATGGCCGCTTCGCCTTGCGCGCGCCCATCTCGGGCGTCGTGGCCGACCGCCACCTGAACCCCGGACAGGAGCTGCGCCCCGATGCGGCCGATCCGGCCTTCACGATCACCGACCCGGCGCACCTGGACGTCGTGGCCGATGTGGCCGAGTCCGACGTGGGCAAGCTGCATGTGGGCCAGGCCGTGCGCATCGAGAACGGCGATGCGAGCCTGCCCGACCTGAATGGGCGCATCGCCACCGTCGGCGTCACGATGGACCCGAACACGCGCCGCGTGCCCGTGCGGGCGCACCTCATCGCGCCGCCGGCCACGGCCCGCCCCGAGATGTTCGTGCGCATGGCGCCCCTGGGCGACACGCCCGACCAGGCCATGGCCGTGCCCAACAGCGCCATCGTCACGACGGGCTTGCAGAGCTTCGTGTTCGTCGAGCGCTCGCCCGGCCTGCTGGTCAAGACGCAAGTGGCCTTAGCGCGCCGCGGGCGTGATCTGAGCTACGTCAAGCAAGGCTTGAACGCGGGTGACAGGGTCGTCACGAAGGGCGCCATCCTGTTGGACGCCGAACTCGCATCGGACAGCTGACATGCTCGATAGACTGGTCCGGTTCGCGCTCCAGCAGCGCGTCTTCGTTGTGCTCGCCGTGATCGGCCTGCTGCTGGTGGGCGGCTATGCCGTGCTCAACCTGCCCGTCGAGGCCTTCCCCGATGTGCAGGACGTGCAAGTGCAGGTCATCACGCCTTATCCGGGCGGTGCGCCTGAAGAGGTCGAGCGCGCCATCTCCAAGCCCATCGAGGCCGAGATGAGCGGCGTGCCGCGCATCACGCAACTGCGCTCCATCTCGATGACGGGCTTGTCCATCGTGACCCTGCTGTTCTCCGATGGCACGGACGACTACTTCGCCCGCCAGCAGGTGCTCGAGAAGCTGCAGAACGTGCAACTGCCCACGGGCATCACATCGCAGCTCGCGCCGCTGAGCACGGCCGTGGGCGAGATCTACCGCTACAGCGTGCGCGGCCCCAAGGACATGCCGCTGGCCGAGCTGCGCACCATCCAGGACACGATCGTGCGCCCGGCCTTGCGCCGCGTGCCCGGCGTGGCCGATGTGGTGACGATGGGCGGCGCGATCAAGGAGATCCAGGTCAGGGCGCAGCCACAGGCGCTGATCAAGTTCGGCGTGAGCTTCCAGCAACTGCAGGACGCGCTGGCCAACAACAGCGCCAATGGTGGCGGCGGCATCCTCAAGCGCGGCGACGAGGCCCTGGTCGTGCGCTCGCTCGGCCTGTACCGCTCGCTCGACGACATCCGCCACACGGTCGTGATCGCGCACCACGGCCAGCCCATCACCGTGGGCGAGTTGGCCGATGTGAACTATGGCGAGCGCGAGCGCTCGGGCATCGTGGCCCTCGACAAGCGCGACGACGTGGTCGAAGGCATCGTCGACATGACCAAGGGCCAGGACCCGGCCAAGGTCAACGAAGCGCTGCACCACAGCATGGAGCTGCTGAGCCTGCGCCTGCCCAAGGGCGTGAGCCTGGAGCGCATCTACGACCGGCGCGACCTCATCGAGCACACGGTCAGCACGGTCACCGAGAACATGGTCACGGGCGCCATCCTGGTCGTCGCGATCCTGGTCGTCTTCCTGCGCAACTGGACGGCCGCCTTCATCGTGGCCAGCGTGATCCCGCTGGCATTGCTCACGGCCTTCACGCTCATGCACATCAACGGCATGTCGGCCAACCTGATCTCGCTGGGCTCGGTGGACTTCGGCATCATCATCGACTCGGCCGTCGTGCTGGTCGAGGCGCTGATGGTGCGCCTGACGATGGACGCGGCCGAAGGCGCGCTCAAGGGTGACAGCTCGCACAGATTGGCCGCGCTGCGCCAGACCGCCACGAGCATGGGCCACCCGATCGTGTTCTCCAAGGCCATCATCATCCTGGCCTTCCTGCCGATCTTCACCTTCCAGCGCGTCGAGGGCAAGATCTTCTCGCCCATGGCCTTCACGTTGTCGTTCGCGTTGGCCGGTGCCGTGCTGCTCACGATGACCTGGGTGCCCACGATGCTGGCCTTCCTGCTGGGCTCGCGCAACCTGGTCGAAAAGCACCTGCCCTGGATGGACAAGTTCAAGGCGCGCTACAAGTCGGCCTTGCTGTCTTGCCAGGTCCACAGCAAACGCGTGATCGTGGCGTCGCTGATCGCGCTGGCGGCCGCCATCGGCCTGGCCTCCGTGCTGGGCAGCGAGTTCCTGCCCAAGCTCGATGAAGGCAACCTGTGGATCACGCTGAGCCTGCCGCCCGCCAGCAGCATGGACGCCACGCAGGACGTCGAAAAGCAGTTGCGCGCCATCCTGCTCGCGACACCCGAAGTGAGCCGCGTGATCAGCCAGATCGGCCGCCCTGACGACGGCACCGACCCCAAAGGCCCCAACAGCATCGAGATCCTGGCCGACCTGCACGACCACTCGACCTGGCGTTTCAAGGACAAGGAAGCGCTCATCGACGACATCTCCAGGCGCATGGACGCCTTGCCTGGCGTGCACCCCAACTTCAGCCAGGTCATCGAGGACAACGTCGAAGAGGCTTTGTCGGGCGGCAAGGGCGAGCTGGCCGTGAAGATCTTCGGGCCTGATCTGGATGTGCTCAGCCAGAAGGGCGACCAGGTCGCGGCCGTGCTGGCCTCGATACGTGGCGCGGCCGACGTCGATGCCATCCGCATCAACGGCCAGAGCGAAGTGTCCATCACGCCTGACCGCGACCGCCTCGCGCGCCACGGCGTGAGCATCAACGACTTCAACACGCTCGTGCAGGGCGCCCTGGGCGGCGTCACCGTGAGCACCTTCTACGAAGAGCGCCGCAACCTCGACATCACCTTGCGCTTCGACAAGCCTTACCGTGATTCCATCGATGCGGTCAGCAGCCTGCCGATCATGCTGCCGACGGGTTCGAGCATCCCGCTGGGCGAGCTGGCATCGGTCGAAGTCAAGCAAGGGCCGACGCGCATCTCGCGCGAGGCCGGTGTGCGCATGGTCCACATCAAGGCCAACCTGCGTGGGCGCGACCAGGGCAGCTTCGTGGCCGAGGCCCAACGCAAGGTGGCCGACGCGGTGCGCCTGCCGCAAGGCTATTCGATGAGCTGGGGCGGCCAGTTCGAGAACCAGCAGCGCGCGGCCAAGCGTTTGATGATCGTGGTGCCGCTGTCGCTGGCGGGCATCTTCGTGCTGCTGTTCTGGGCCTTCCGGTCGGTGTCGCGCGCCGCATTGGTCTTGGCGATGGTGCCTTTCACGTTGATCGGCGGCTTCGGTGCGCTGGCCCTGGCGGGCATGCACCTGTCGATCTCGGCGGCCGTGGGCTTCATCGCCGTGGCCGGCATCTGCGTGCAGAACGGCGTGATCCTGGTCGAAGAGGTGAAGACCAACATGGACAACGGCCTGAAGGCGCGCGAGGCCATCATCGAAGGCTCGGTCGTGCGCATGCGGCCCATCCTGATGACGGCCTTGATGGCCGGCCTGGGCCTGCTGCCCGCCGCGCTCTCGCACGGCATCGGTTCCGAGACGCAGCGGCCTTTCGCCTTGGTCATCGTCGGTGGCATCGTGTCGGCGACCCTCTTCACGCTGCTGCTGTTGCCGACGCTGCTGTCTGTTGTGGAAAAGGACGACGCCGTATGAAGCCGACTCACCGTTTGCCGACAGGCCTGCTGTGCATCGCCGCGTTGACGCTGTCGGGCTGCGAAAGCTACCCCGATGCCGCTCACCCGATGAGCGATGGCTGGCGCGTGGCCCATGTGGACCACGAGGTCACCGCCAACGAGTCGACGCCCTTGGTGCGCTTCACGGAAGACTGCCGCGCGGTGCCCATCCCGATCGGCCGCCCTGAGCCTGCGCGCTGGGCCTTGCTGCATTTCCGTCGCCCGCCTGTCGATGTCTACCGTGTCGTGCCCTTGATGGGGGCCGACCGTGTCGAAGAGGGGCAGGAGGTGTATGTGAACGTCGATGACTGCACGCAGCCCGTCGAGCCGCTTCGCGGAAAACCTTGAGCCGATGTGCTTCGAGAACGCGTTGGCTCAGAAGGGCATGCTCAACGTGGGCGCGAAGATGGCGACGTTGACGGCCAGCGCCGCGAACCACACGAGCGAGCGCAGCGCGCCGAAGTTGGCGAAGTAGATGGCCGTGTAGAGCACGCGGATACCGATGAAGGCCAGTGCCAGATGGTCGGTGCGGGCCTGGTCGAGGCCGGCGAACTGCGCGGCCAGCACGCCGAACACGAACAAGGGCAAGGCTTCGAAGCCGTTGTTCTGCGCGGCGGCGGCACGTGCGCGCCAGCCGTCCTGCCTGGCGGCCCAGCCACGCGGGTCGTTGTTGTCGTAGCCGCCCTGGCTGCGTTTCTTGCCGGCAGTGCTGCCTTTGGCGATGCCCATGGTCAGAACGGGCATCACGGCAGCGATCAGAACGGCGGTATTGGCGATGGTCATCTGGTCTCCAGTTGGTGTTGTCGAAGGTTGTTGTCGAGAGAAGAGGCCCGGCGATTCTAGATTTGACAACATTTCTTGTCAAACTGGAATTCGCCGGGCCTCAGGCTCGATGCCACATGGCGCCAGATGGGCGTTTCAGAATATCAGGCAGGCAGCGAAGGGTAGTCCGTGTAGCCATGCGGGCCGATGCCGCCATACAGCGGCGCATCGCTGAACAGCTCGTTCAGGGGCGCGTTCTCCTTGAAGCGACGTGGCAGGTCGGGGTTGGTCAGCATCAGGCGGCCGAAGGACACGAGGTCGGCATGGCCCGTGGACACGGCCTGCGCGGCCATCTTCTTGCTGTAGCCGTTGTTGACCATCCAGACGCCGCTGTAGAGCTTGCGCAGCGCGTCGTAGTCGAACGGGGCGTTGTCGCGCGGGCCACCCGTGTGGCCTTCGACCACGTGGATGTAGACGGGCTGGAGCTTGTTCAACTCGCGCACCACGTGCTCGAACAGCGGCTGCGGCTTGCTCTCGCTCGAGTCGTTCACGGGCGAGACGGGCGACAGGCGCACGCCGACCTTGTCCGCGCCGATCTCGCCGATCACGGCGGCCATCACCTCGATCAGGAAGCGCGCGCGGTGCTCGATGCTGCCGCCATAGCTGTCGGTGCGCTTGTTCGAACCATCGCGCAGGAAGGCGTCCAGCAGGTAGCCGTGCGCGCCGTGGACCTCGATGCCATCGAAGCCCGCCTCGATGGCATGTCGTGCTGCCGTGCGGAAGTCATCGACGATGCCGGCGATCTCGGATGTCTCCAGGGCGCGTGGTGTCGATGTCTCGACATAGCCCGTGCCGGGGATGAAGGTCTTGGCGTTGGCCGCGATGGCCGATGGCGCGACAGGCGCAGCCTCGCCCGGTTGGAAGGCCGTGTGCGACATGCGGCCCGTGTGCCAGATCTGCAGGAAGATGCGGCCGCCGCGCGCATGCACGGCATCGGTCACCTTGCGCCAGGCGGCGATCTGCTCGGGCGAGTGCACGCCGGGCGTGGCGTAGTAGCCCTGGGCTTGGGCCGATACCTGCGTGGCCTCGGCGATGATCAGGCCGACCGAGGCGCGCTGCGCGTAGTACTCGATGGTCATCGGGCCAGGCACGTTGCCGGCTTCGGCGCGGTTGCGTGTCAACGGGGCCATGACCATGCGGTTGGCCAAGGTGATGCCGCCCAGCTTGAAGGGCTCGAACAGTGCGTTGTCGGATGTCATGTTGTCGCGGGTTCCCATGTCGATGGCTCCTGAGGAATCGGGTGAGAGGAAGGGGTGACGCTGACCGTGTCGTCAGCGGATGAAGAATTTGTCCAGCATGAGCCGCAACGCGTCCTCGAGCGGCTGCACGCTGTTGTCGACCTTGGTGCGCAGCAGGGCGCCTTCCCATGCGTCCCAGAAGAAGCCGGCCATAGTCTGGGCATCGAGGTCTTCGCGCAATTCGCCGGCCTGCTGGGCCTGCGCGATCAGCATGGCCAGGCGCCCGCGCCAGTCCTGCATGACGGCGCTGAGCACCGAGCGGCAGTGCGGGCTGGCCTCGACCACTTCGGCCGCGAAGTTGCCCACGAGACAGCCCTGGCAGCCCGACTGCGCGTGGTGCGCGATGAACATGGCGAAGAGCTGGCGGATGGTGGCCAGCGGCGAGGCGGGCGCATCCTGCAGGCCCTTGTGCCAGGCGTTCTCGACCCACTGCGCGTAGTTGCGGATGATCTGCGCGGCGAACGCTTCCTTGCTCTCGAAGTGGTTGTAGAACGAGCCCTTGGGCACGCCGGCTTGATCGGTGATCTGCTGGATGCCCGTCGCGTTGTAACCGTGCTGCTTGAACAGGGCATAGCCGGCCTCGGTCAGGCGGTTGGGGATGTCGGTTTTGTCGGCGGTGCGGGGCATGCGCCGAATAATATGACCAGTCGTCTTGAAAAGGCTGGCGGCGCCATATGGCCAAATTCCGCGTGGGGTTATTGCGTGAAGCGAAAAGCTTCGTCTGACAGCTCAGTGCAACTCGCTCTCGTGCCAGCCGCCCAGCACCCAGCGCGACAGGGCCGCCAGCGAGGCGAACACGGCCACGCCGGTCAGCGAGATCAGCACGAGCGCGGCGAACAGCCGGGGAATGTCCAACTGGTAGCCCGACTGCAGGATCTGGTAGGCCAGCCCCGTGCCCGTGCCGCCCGTGCCCGCGACGAACTCGGCCACGACAGCGCCGATCAGCGAGAGCCCGCCCGAGATGCGCAGGCCCGCGAAGAAGTAGGGCAACGCGGAGGGGATGCGCAGGCGCAACAGCGTTTGCCAGCGCGTGGCGCGGCGCAGCTTGAAGTAGGCGGCCAGCCCGGGGTTCACGCTGCGCAGGCCGATGGTCGTGTTCGAGATGATCGGGAAGAGCGCCACCAGCGTCGCGCACACGACGAGCGAGGCCGTCGGGTCCTTCACCCAGATGATGATGAGCGGCGCGATGGCCACGATGGGCGTCACCTGCAGCAGCACGGCATATGGGAAGAACGCCGCCTCGATCCAGCGGCTTTGCACGAACGCGAAGGCCATGAGCGTGCCCAGCACGGTCGCGCTGACGAAGGCCAGCACCGTGATCTTGATGGTGACCAGCAGGGCGCTGCTCAGCAAGGCCCAGTCCTTGACCAGCGTCTGCGCGATCAGCCAGGGCGAGGGCACGAGGTAGGCGGGCACGTCCTGGGTGACGGCCCAGGTTTGCCACAGGCCCAGCAGCGCGATGGCCACGAGCAGTGGCCACAAGGCGCGTTGAAGGGTGCATTGCATGAACGCCTTCATGGGCGCACCGCCTTGCCTGCTTCGGATGGCGCACTGGCTTGCTGCAGCACGCGCTGCAAGTGCCGCACGTGCGCGTTGAATTCGGCGCTGGTGCGGTGATCGTCGCCGCGCGGCCAGGGGTTGCCGATGCGCAGGTCTTCGACGACGCGGCCGGGGCGCGCGCCCATCACGATCACGCGGCTCGACAAAAACACCGCCTCGGTGATGCTGTGCGTGACGAACACGACGGTCAGGCCTTGGCGCCGCCACAGCTCGAGCAGGTCGGCATCGAGGCGGTTGCGCGTGATCTCGTCGAGCGCGCCGAAGGGCTCGTCCATCAGCAGCAACTTGGGCTGCGTGACCAGGCCGCGCGCGATGGACACGCGCATCTGCATGCCGCCCGAGAGCTCGCGCGGACGCTGTTTCGCGAAGCCGCTCAAGCCCACCAGCTGCAAGGCCTGAGCCACCTGCGCATCGGCCTGCGCGCGCGGCGTGCCGGCCAGATCAAGCGGCAGGCGCACATTGCTTTGCACATCGGCCCAGGGCATCAGCGTGGCCTCCTGGAACACGAAGGACAGCTCGTGCCCGGCCTGCAGCACGATGCGGCCCGAGGTGGGCGCGAGCAGCCCGGCCACCATCTTGAGCAAGGTGCTCTTGCCGCAGCCCGAGGGGCCCAGCAGCGTCACGAACTCACCGGGCTCGATGGTCAGCGATACGGGCATCAAGGCCCGCGTGCCGTTGGGGTAGACCTGCGCTACGGCCTGGATGTCGATGGCTGCTGGCCTGTCACTCATTCAAGTGCATTCAAGGCATGACCTTGAGGTCTTTGACGAACGCGGTCGTGTAGGTCTGCTTGATGTCGACCTTGCTCGGGTCGAGCAGCTTGTGCTTGACGAGCAGGTCGTAGGTCTGCTTCATGCGCGCGTCGGTGATGATGCCGATGCCCTGCCTGGCCGCATCGCCGCCCATGACCATGCCCTGCGCCTTGAACTGCGCGATGCCGTAGGCCAGCAGGTCGTCGGTCATGTCGGGGTTGGCTTTCTTGATCAGCGTGTTGGCCGGGGTCGGGTCACCCGTCAGGTAGCTCTTCCAGCCTTCCATCGTGGCCTTGACGAAGGCGGCGATCTGCTTGGGACGCTGCTTGATCGTCTGGACGGGGCAGACGATGGTCATGGCGTAGGGTGGCCAGCCCTGGTCGGCCAGCACGAAGACCTTGGGCTTGATCTTGGCTTCCTTCTCGATCGAGTAGGGCTCGGACGCCAGGTAACCCTGCTGCGCGACGTTCTTGTCGGCCAGGAAGGGCTGGATGCTGAAGTTGTAGGGCTTCATCTGCGCGTCGGTGAAGCCGTACTGGGTCTTGAGCCAGGGCCAGTAGGTGACCTGACCGGCGCTGCCGACCAGCAGCGTGCGGCTTTTGAGCTGCTCCATGCGCTGCACGTCGGGGTGCGCCACGATCACGACCGGGTCTTTCTGGAAGGCCGCGGCCACGGTGACCGACTGGATGCCCTTTTCCCAGGCCTGGATCACCTGCACGTCGAAGCCCATCACGCAGTCGGCCTGACCGGCCATCATCAACTGCATGTGGTTGACCTGCGGGCCGCCCATCTTGAGCGTGACATCGAGCCCGGCCTTGGCGTACAGGCCGGTGGCCAGCGCCTGGTAGAAGCCGCCGTGCTCGGCCTCGGCATACCAGTTGGTGATGTAGGTGAATTTGTCGGCGGCCTGGGCGGAGGGTGCGCCACACAAGGCGGCCAGGGCGGTGACCAGGCTGGCGGCGCGCAGGGCCAGCGGATGACGACGCAAGGCGAAGGGCATAGCGAAAGCTCCTGTCTCGGACAGCCGATTCAAACATAAAATGCGCGCCTTTCAACCCGCTTCATCCAAAGCGTTGGGGGCCTGTTGTGTCTGATCGTCTCTTTGTGTCCATGCAGTACATCCTGCCCAAGAAAGCCTTGACGCAGGGGGCGGGTTTGCTGGCCGGGTTGCGCGGCGGCACGGCGACGACGCGTTTCATCGCGTGGTTCGTCAAGCGCTACGGTGTGAACATGGCCGAGGCGGCCAACCCCGACATCGCCAGCTACCCGACCTTCAACGCGTTCTTCACGCGGCCCCTGAAGCCGGGCGCGCGGCCGCTCGCGCAGGCCGATCTGATCTGCCCGGTCGACGGCGCCATCAGCCAGTTCGGCCCGATCAGCAAAGACCAGGTCTTCCAGGCCAAGGGCCATTCGTACTCGACACGTGCGCTCGTGGGTGGCGATGCGCGCCTGGCCGCGCAGTTCGAGGACGGCCATTTCGCCACGCTCTACCTGAGCCCCAAGGACTACCATCGCATCCACATGCCCTGCGACGGCCGCCTCACACGCATGATCTATGTGCCGGGCGACCTGTTCTCCGTGAACCCGGCCACGGCGCGCGGCGTGCCCGGCCTGTTCGCGCGCAACGAGCGTGTGGTGTGCGTGTTCGAGACGCCCAACGGCCCTTTCGTGCTGACGCTCGTGGGCGCGACGGTCGTGGGCAGCATGGCCACGACCTGGCACGGTGTGGTCAACCCGCCGCGCAGCGGCAACGTGCGCGAGTGGCGCTACGACGACCAGCAGATCACGTTCAAGCAGGGCGACGAGATGGGGCGCTTCCTGCTGGGCTCGACGGTTGTGATGCTCTTCCCGAAGGGGCGCTTGAACTTCGACAACACCTGGGTGCCCGCCAAGCCGATCAGGCTGGGCGAGGCGATGGCGCGGCGCTGAGCTGATCCAGGCTGAGATGTCGGCCGCAGTGGAAGGCGCGCGGCTGGCCCGTGATGGGGTCTGTGAAGGACAGGGACTGGGCCAACAGCTGTAGCGGTTGGCTGAAGTCCGGCGCCTGGTCGATCGGCGGGCTCGGTTGCAGTGTCGGGTAGATCTGATCGTTCAGGATCGGGATGCCCAGGGCGCACAGCTGCGCGCGCAACTGGTGCTTCTGGCCCGTGACGGGTTGCAGGCGGTATCGGCCCCAGCCTTCTTTGGTCTCGATCAGTTCGATGTGCGTCTCGGCATTGGGCGGGCCATCGACTTCGTGCATGGCCATGAAGTGCGCGCTTTCTTCGAGCCTCGAGCGGTACAGCATCGGCAATGCCAAGCCAGCATGCAAGGGCGCGATGGCCTCGTAGGTCTTGCGCACGGCCTTGTCCCTGAACAAGGCCTGGTAGGCATCGCGCGTGTGCGGCTGAATGGTGAAGGCGACGAGGCCCGAGGTCTCGCGGTCGATGCGGTGCATGGGCACCAGCGTGGCGATGCCCAGCTTGCGCTTGAGGCGCACGAGCAAGGTCTCCTGCAGGTAGCGGCCTTTGGGCGTGACGGGCAGGAAGGGCGGCTTGTCGGCAACGACGAGGTGGTCGTCCTGGAAGACCACGCGTTCTTCATAAGGCACGCGGTGCTCGAAGGGCAGGCTGCGCCAGTAGTAGAGCCTGGTCTGGGCTTTGTACGCCGCATCGGCCGGCACAGGGGCGCCGTGTTCATCGACGACCTCGCCGGCTTGCAGGCGCCGGGCCCAGTCATCACGCGAGACAGCGGGGATGCGCTCGGCCAGGAAGTCGAGCATGGTGCGCCAGGGGCCGGCTTGCAGGGCGACGCAGCTGGCGCTGACACCGTCTTTCATCGGCAGCGAGGCCGCGCGCGCTGGCCTGGACATGGCCTGTCAGTTGTCGCCGCCCGGCTCGGAGGGCTTCTTGGGCAGCTTGGGCGTGAAGGCGTGCAGGCGGTGCGCGCGCTCCTTGCGCCACAGCTCGTCGGGCGCGTCGTTGTAGACATCGTCGGCCGTGGTGTCGGTCTCTTGCAGCTTGGTGTCGATGGCGACGCGGTTGTCGAACACGTAGCATTCGCCTTGCCAGTCCTGCTCGGCGTCGGGCATGCCCAGGAAGAAGTTGAGGATGCCGCCGTCGAGCTGGTAGACATCCAGGCCGAACTGCTGCATCCAGGCGCTGGTCTTTTCGCAGCGGATGCCGCCCGTGCAGTACATCGCCACTTTCTTGCCCTCGGCCTTCCACTGGTCGGCGTGCGTCTGCACGTAGTTGGGGAAGTCTCGGAAGTTGCCGACATTGGGATCGATGGCGTTCTTGAAATGGCCCAGGCGGTACTCGAAGCTGTTGCGGTTGTCGATCAGGACGACGTCGTCGCGCGCGATCAGCTCGCGCCAGGCCTGGGGGCCCAGGTGCTGGCCTTGCGCGCGGTCGGGCACGACGCCGGTGACGCCATCGAGGTGCAGCGCAACGATCTCTTCCTTGCGCTGCACGCGCACCTTCCAGAACGGGCGCGTCTTGCAGGCGCTGCGCTTGAAGGGCATGCCGGCGAAGGCGCCGTTCAAGCGCGGGTCAGTGTGCACGGCGGCCTCGAAGGCATCGAGTTGCGCCGGCTGGCCGGCCAATGCGCCGCTGATGCCCTCGGGCGCGACGAGCACGCTGCCCGTCAGCGGCTGGACGAGCTCGCGCAGCACCTCGGCCACGAAGTCGGGATCAGGCAGCGCCACGAAGCGGTAGAAGGACGTGTGCTGCAGGCCCGGCTCGAAAGCGGGGCCCCGGTCTGCCTTGAGGGGCGCGGGCGGAGTGATGGGCTTGGACGACGACATCCCACCATTGTCTCAAAATCGCCGCGTGGCCTGCGCACCCATGCCGGCGGCCATGTTCTCCATGTTCTACTGGCGGCATCCATCCAGACCGGATTTCACATCATGAGCATCGTCGTCTACTGGCTGAGCAAGGGCCGCCCCTTCGTCGAGTTCTTCAACGACGACCAGTTGCTCGCCGCGCTGGCCTTTTCCGAGGCCCGGCGCAAGGACAAGGGCGACGACGGCCAGCCGCTGAACCAGCACATCGTCACCAACTCGGAGTTGGGCGACTGCGTGGGCAAGCCGGGCGTGAGCGACGAGTTGCCCGAGGACTACAGCTGGTCGAAAGCGCACCGCGGCGGGCCGCCCGGGCCTGACGGTCAACCGAAGACACTGGCCTGATCTCAAGCCATGACGGACATCGACACGGTTCAACAACCCGCGCCCCAAGGCTCGACCGCGCCACAAGCCTTGCCGAGCGGCGCATTGGGCGCATGGTGGTGGCAAGGGCTGCGCAGCGCCCTGTTCTTGAAGCCTCAATGGACAGGCCTGCAAACCACGCCGCAACTGGTGGCCTTGATGCTGCTGCTCGCCTATGCGGCCAAGGTGGGCATGGAGCGCCTGACCATCAACGGGCCGGCGGATTTCTACTGGGCCTCCCTGGTCGCTTGCAACTGGTTCGGCACGGTCATCGCCTTGTGGGTGTGCTGGCGGGCGACGCGGCGCGGGCCTGTCGCCTCGGCCGAAGATGCGGCGCAGCCCGATGTGGAGGCCCCGCCCGGCGTGACGGGCTTGTTCGCCATGATGGTGGCGCAAGGCTTCATGCTCACCGTGCTGTCAGGCTTGGCGATGCTGCCGGTCTACCGCGACGACGACATGATGGACGCGCTGCAAGGGCGCTGGCAGCTGTGGCTGGTATGGGGCGTGCCGATGGCCTGGCACGTGCTGGCGCAGATACGGCTGTTGTGGCTGTCCGGCGCTGCCGGATGGCGTGCCCGCTTGAGCGTGGCGGCCATGCTCATCGTCAGCGTGACCCTGCAGGCGGCGCTGCGCCCGCCGCAGCACTGGTATCCGCCGCAAGACCAGCAAGATGCCGCCGCCGATGACGACAGCGGGCCGCCGCCGCTCGCGCTCACGCAAGAACTGCTCGAAGCCCAGCCCAAGTTGCTGGACGCCAAGCTGCGCGCCCTGACGGCCGGCCCGGTCGACCATGCCGCCAAAGGCCGTGTGGCGCCCAAGATGTTCGCCATCACCTACGCGCCCTATGCCGATGCCGACGTGTTCGCGCACGAAAGCCAGGTCGTGGCCACCCTGATGCAGGAGCGCTTCCAGACCACCGGCCGCACGATGCAGTTGATCAATAACCGCGCCACGGTCGAAGACTGGCCCTGGGCCACGCCCTTGAACCTGCAGCGCACCATCCACCGCATGGCCCAACTGATGGACCGCGACCGCGACATCCTCTTCATCCACCTCACATCGCACGGCGCGCGCGACGGCGAACTGGCCACGGCCTTCGACCCCTTGACCATCGATCCGGTCACGCCCGAAGACCTGAAACAATGGCTGGACGAGGCGGGCATCAAGTGGCGCGTCATCTCGATCTCGGCCTGCTTCTCGGGCAGCTGGGTCCCGCTGCTCGCCGACGACGACACGCTCGTCATGACGGCGGCCGATGCCGATCACACCTCATACGGCTGCGGCCAACGCTCGCCCCTGACCTTCTTCGGCAGGGCCATGTACGAAGAGCAGTTGCGCCAGACCTTCTCGTTCGAGCAGGCCCACGCGGCGGCGCGCAAGGTCATCGAGCAGCGCGAAATCGAAGCAGGCAAGGACGACGGCTATTCGAACCCGCAGATCAAGGTGGGCGAAGCGGCGCGCGGCAAGCTGGCCGAACTCGAAGCCAGTTTGAAAGCCCGCCACTAAGGCAGGCAGTTTCAGCTCAGCAGATCGAGCAGGCTGCGCGCCACGACCTTGGTCGCGCGACGCAGGTCTTCGAGCACCAGGTGCTCATCGGCGCGCTTGGCGTTCGACTCGAACACGGTGCGCGGCCCGGCGCCATAGATGACCGCCGGGATGCCCTGCGCACAGTACAGCCTCACATCGGTGTAGAGCGGCGTGCCGCTGGTGGGCAGAGGCTCGCCGAACACGGCCTGCCCATGCTTTTGCAAGGCCTCGACCAATGGCGCATTGCCCGGCAGCGGCTTGAGCGACTGCGCCAGCAGCAAACGCTTGATCTCGACGCGGATGCCGGGGCAGGCCGCGGCCGCATCATTGATCACGCGGCGGATGTCGGCCTCGACGGCCACCGGGTCCTCTTCGGGGATCATGCGCCGATCGAGCTTGAGCACGACCTTGCCCGGCACGACATTCGTGTTGGTGCCGCCTTCGATGCGGCCCACATTCAGATACGGGTGCGTGATGCCCGGCACATTCGAGCGGATGCCTTTGTACAGTGTGTTCTGCGCATACAAGGCATGGAGGATGGCGACTGCGCCTTGCAGCGCATCGACGCCTGTGTGCGGGATGGCCGCGTGCGCCATCTGGCCGTGCACCATTACTTCCATCTGCAGGCAGCCGTTGTGCGCCGTGACCACTTCGTAGCTGAAGCCCGCCGCGATCAGCAGATCGGGCTTGGTGAGGCCTTGCTTGAGCAGCCAGCCCGGGCCCAGCTCGCCGCCGAATTCCTCGTCGTATGTGAAGTGCAGTTCCACGCCGCCGTGCAGCGCTGGGGCCTGCGCCTGTTTCGACAGCGCCTCGATGGCGCGCAGCGCGAAGCTGAAGGTGGCGAAGTCCGACTTGCTGACGGCGGCGGCGCGGCCGTACAGCTTGCCGTCGACCACTTCGCCGCCATAGGGCGCGTGCGTCCAGCCTTCGCCGGGCGGCACCACGTCGCCATGCGCATTCAAGGCGATGGTGCGGCCGCCTTCGCCGAAGCGGTGCCGCACGATCAGGTTGGTGAGGCTTTGCAGGCCATAGGCATGCACCTCGGCTTCGGGCACGGCATGCGCTTCGGGTTGCCAGCCAAAGGCTTTCAGCAACTCGGCCGTGCGTTCGGCATGCGGCGCGTTGTGGCCGGGCGGCGTGTCCGTGGGCACCTGCACCAGCGCTTGCAAAAACGCGATCTCTTCATCGAAGTGCGCATCGATCCATGCATCGATCGCGTCGTGGTAAGCGGCGTTGGCAGTGCTCATAGCTTGTCCAGCAGATGCATGAAGGCGTCCACACACAGTTGGGCGTCGTCATTGGTGATGGTTTCCAGCGGGTTGTGGCTGATGCCCGCGTTGCCGCCGCGCACGAAGAGCATGGCCTGCGGCATGACCTCGTGCAGCTTCATGGCATCGTGGCCCGCGCCGCTGGGCAGCTTGAAGACGGGCAAGCCCGTGGCCTGGACGGCGGCTTCCCATCGGGCCTGCCAGTCGGGCGAGGAGGGCGCGGCCGAGGCCAGCAAGGTCTGCTCGAGCGTGAAGCGCACGCCGCGTCGCGCGCAGATGGCGGCCAGCGCGGCTTTCACATCGGCCACGAGCGCATCGCGCTGGGCGTTGTCGGGCGCGCGCAAGTCCAGCGTGAACTGGCAGCGCCCCGGCACCACATTGAGCGAGCCCGACGGCACGTGCAATACGCCCACGGTACCGACCGACGGGCCTTTGGGCGAGCCCGCATCCTGGCCCGCACGTTGTTCGACGAACAAAATCAGCTCGGCCACGGCCGCTGCGGCGTCCTTGCGCCTGTCCATCGGCGTCGTGCCCGCATGGCTGGCCTGCCCGATGACCTCGCCCGCGAAGCGTGCGCTGCCATTGATGGCCGTGACCACGCCCAGCGGCTGGTCGATCTCGTCGAGCCATGGGCCTTGCTCGATGTGCACTTCGACGAAGCCCATGTAGTGCGGCGGATCGCGCTTGAGTTTGGCAATGTCGGTCAACTGCGCGCTCAAGCCCGCATCGATCATGGCCTGGCGCATGCTGATGCCATCGGCATCCTGCTGATCCAGCCAGCTCGGTGTGAAGTCGCCAGCCAAGGCGCCCGAGCCCAGAAAGGTCGCCTTGAAACGCTGGCCTTCTTCTTCGGCGAAGCCGACCACTTCCAGCCCGAAGGACAGGCGCTTGCCCAGCGCGGCGAGGTGCTTGACGCAGGCCATGGGCACGAAGATGCCGAGCCGCCCGTCGTACTTGCCGCCGTTGCGCACCGTGTCGTAATGCGAGCCGGTGAGCAGGCGCCGTGCTTGCTTGTCCTGGCCGTGATACAGCCCGACCACATTGCCGACCGCGTCGATGTCCACTTCATCGAAGCCGCATTCGCGCATCCACTGGCTCAACTGCGCCGCACACGCCCGGTGCGCGGCCGTCAGGTAGGTCACGGTCAACTGGCCTTGCTCGGCATAGGCCGGCTCGCTGTGCATGGCCAGCGCCTCGGCCCAGTCCCACACGAGGTTGCCCAGCCTGGGCTCGGAGCCGAACTTGTCGTGCAGCCGGATCTCGGCGATGCGGTGGATGTTGCGCAGGCACTCGGCCAGCTCGAAGTCCGCCGGGTTGCCCAGCCGCCGCGCGAAGGTCTCGATGATTTGCGTGCGGCTCAGGCCCAGCCCGCGCGGCCCGCGCACGGCCAGGATGAAGGGCCAGCCGAAGCGCGCCTTGTAGTCGGCATTGAGCTGCTGCAGGCGCGCGAACTCATCGGGCGAACAGTGCGTGAGGCCCGCGCGGCTTTGCTCGTTCGTGGACTCGGCCGTGAGCTGCCCGGCGATGGCCGCCTTGCCCGCCAGCTCGGGGTGCGCACAGATCAAGGCCTTCTGCCTGTCGACACCCGATTCGCGCACGACCTTGGCCAGCACGTACTTGAGATGCGGCACGGTCTTGAATGGGCGGCCAGCCCAGGCGGCCTGCGCGATCCAGGGCGAGTGCTCGTACACGCCATCGAGCAAGGCCATGAAGCCCGCCTCGTCGGCCGCGTTGAGTTGATCCAGCGTGAGCGTCATGATGGCCTGCCTCAAGCCTGCCGGGGTTGGAAAGGGTGCGTGGCCTGCCAGTGCCGCGCGATGTCGACGCGCCGGCAAACCCACACCTTGTCGTGCTGCTGCACGTGATCCAGAAAGCGCTGGAAGGCCCTGAAGCGCCCGGGCCTGCCCAGCAAGCGGCAGTGCATGCCCACGCTCATCATCTGCGGCCTGTTGTCGCCGCTCGGATCGCCCTCGGCATAAAGCAAGTCAAACGTGTCGCGCAGGTAGATGAAGAAGTCCTCGCCCTGCGCATAGCCCTGCGGCAGCGAGAAGCGCATGTCGTTGACGTCGAGCGTGTAGGGCACGATCAGCTGCGGCACGGTCTGGCCGTCGGTGCGCTCCACTTCGGTCCAGAAAGGCAGGTCATCGCCGTAGTAGTCGCTGTCGTAGTCGAAGCCGCCGTAGTCGGCCACGAGGCGGCGCGTGCGCGGGCTGTCGCGGCCCGTGTACCAACCCGTGGCGCGCTGGCCCGTCAACGCTTCGATGATCTGCATGCCGATGCGCATGTGTTCGCGCTCGGTGGCTTCGTCGAAGTTTTGATAGTGGATCCAGCGCCAGCCGTGGCAGGCGATCTCGTGACCGAGTTCGACGAACGCCTGTGTCAAATCGGGATGGCGCTGCAAGGCCATGCTCACGCCGAACACAGTCAGCGGCCAGCCGCGTTTCTCGAACTCGCGCAGGATGCGCCACACGCCCACACGCGAGCCGTACTCGTAGATCGACTCCATGCTCAGGTGCCGCTCCGCATACGAAGCCGGGCTGAACATCTCGCTGAGGAATTGCTCGCTGCCGGCATCGCCATGCAGCACGCTGTTCTCGCCGCCTTCTTCGTAGTTCAGCACGAACTGCACGGCGATGCGCGCGCCCTGTGGCCACTGCGCATGCGGCGGGTTGCGGCCGTAGCCGATCAGGTCACGCGGGTAGGACGATGTGGATGTGCTCATGAGATCAGGCTGTGACATCAGGCAGAAAGGGCATCTTCCAAAGGCAGGCCTTTGGCGCGGGGCTGTTCGGTCAGCTGTTGCTCGACGGCGGCCAGGTGCGCATGCAGCAGGGCCACGGCACGCTCGGCATCGCGCGCCTCGATGGTCTTGAGCAGGCCCATGTGTTCGGCGTTGGAGGCCTGCGCGTTGTCGGCGGACTGGTACATCAGCGTGATCAGCGAGCAGCGCGATACCAGCTCCTGCATCAGCTCGGTCAGCACCTGGTTGCCCAGTACTTCGGCCAGGCGCACATGGAAGTCGAACAGCAGCTTGGTGCGCGTGGGCACGTCGATGCGGACAACGGCCTCGCGCTCGGCCTTCACATGCGCTTTGAGCAACTTGATATCAGCCGGGCGCACGCGCTCGATCAGCTCGCGCAGCATCTGCGACTCGACCATTCGCCGCACGGCGAACACTTCGCGCGCCTCCGTGATCGACGGTGCCGCCACGAACGCCCCACGCGCGGGCTCCAGCCGCACCAGCTTCAATTCAGACAAGCGGAACAAAGCCTGCCGCACGACCGTGCGCGAAACGCCGAAGCGGTCCCCCAGCTTCTGCTCGACCAGTTTGGCACCCGGCAGCAAACGGTGCTCGACGATGGCCCGCGTGACCGCCGCCACGATGGCTTCGGTGCTCGAGGTGTCGCCATCGGCATCGGGCAAGGGCGCTTCGGGGATGTGGTCCGGATTGGCGCGCGGCATGCGCGCGACACGCCTTGCCGGGGCGGGCGAGGGCTTCGCGCGGGTCTTGCTTGCTTCGCGGATCATGGATAAAGTGTATACACTTTTGCAATGCGATGGCAAGCGACGACATGACGCAAGACACGACCCAGGGCTACCTCACCACCCACGTGCTCGATACCGTCAACGGCGTGCCCGCCGCCGGCATGAAGATCGAGCTCTATGTGCGCGAAACCTCGCCCGATGGCTGCGGCGAAGGGCGCTGGCTGTCCCTGCGCAGCGTGGTCACCAACGACGATGGGCGGCTCGACAAGCCGCTGCTGTCGGGTGATGACTTCAAGACGGGCGGCTACCGCCTGATCTTCGATGTCGAGGCTTACTTCAAGCACAAGGGGCATGCGCTGCCCCAGCCTGCCTTCCTGGGCAAGGTGCCGCTCGATTTCGGCATCGCCGATGCGGGCGCGCACTACCCATGTGCCTTTGCTGGTGAGCCCCTGGTCCTACTCCACCTACCGCGGCAGTTGAGGGCACGACGACATGACCGAGTTCTCGCCGTTGCTGGCCTATGCGCTGGACTGGGCCAACCTGCTGCTGCGCTGGGCGCACGTGATCGTGGCCATCGCCTGGGTCGGGTCCTCCTTCTATTTCGTGTGGCTGGACAACTCGCTCACGCCGCCCACTGACGAAGCGCTCAAAAGCAAAGGCGTCGGCGGCGAGCTGTGGGCCGTGCACGGTGGCGGTTTCTACAACCCGCAGAAGTACCTTGGCGCGCCCAAGGCCTTGCCCGCGCACCTGCACTGGTTCTACTGGGAGAGCTATTCCACCTGGCTGACGGGCTTCGCCCTGTTCACGGCGCTGTACCTGTTCAACGCGGGCACCTTCCTGGTCGACAAGGCCGTCTACGCATGGACACCGCCGGAGGCCATCGGCGCGGCCCTGGGCTTTCTCGCGGGCTTCTGGGTGCTGTACGACCTGGCCTGCCGCACGCTGGGCCAGCGACACAATGGCGACAAAGTCGTGGGCGCCGTCGTGCTCGTGCTGGTCGTAGGTGCGGCCTGGCTGGCGTGTCAGCTGTTCGCCGGGCGGGCGGCGTTTTTGCTGGTCGGCGCGATGATGGCCACGTCGATGAGCGCCAACGTGTTTTTCTGGATCATCCCCGGGCAGCGCAAGGTCGTGGCGGCGATGAAGGCGGGCGAGCCTGTCGACCCGGTCCATGGCAAGCGCGGCAAGCAGCGCAGCGTGCACAACACCTACTTCACGCTGCCCGTGCTCTTCGCGATGCTCAGCAACCCATTACGGCTGGGCCTACAGCCATGCGCACAACTGGCTGGTGCTCGTGCTGATCATGCTGGCCGGCGCCTTGATCAGGCAGTTTCGTCGCGGCCCGCCATAGAACGGAAGTGGCCGGGCAGGGCGCGCCATGGCATTGGGCCTGGCCGGCATCGCCGTGCTGGTCGGCGTGGCCGTGTGGCTGGCGCCGGCGCCTGTGTCCGCGCCGACAGCCAAGCCCAAGCCGAAGCCGAAGCACCTGTCACCTTGGCACAAGTGCATGCCATCGCCCAGCAGCGCTGCGTGGTCTGCCACAACGCGCAATTGGCCAACAAAGGGGTCATGCTGTACACGCCCGAGTTGATCCAGTCGCACGCACAGCAGATCTACCAGCAGGCGGTCGTTCTCAAGCTCATGCCGATGAACAACGCCACGGGCATCACGGACGATGAGCGCGCGCAAATCAAGCGCTGGTACGAGGCGCAGGTGGGTAAACCTTGAGAAAACCGGCCATTTCTTTCCACATGGTGCGTCACCACCCTGAAGTGGGGTGTGCTTTCACCCATGCATGAGGGGGCCGGCGGGGTATCACAATGTCACAGCAACACCTATAGTTGAGACATACCGTTACAAACTAAGGTCCTGCCGTGAAGAAGTTTGCTGTTGCTGTGTTGTCGCTGGGTCTCCTGGGTGCCTTGCCCGCTGCCCAAGCCGCCACCGTGAGTGTGGACGCGGGTACGTTCATCTTCAGTTATGACGACAGCTTCCTGGCTGGTTCGTCGTTCTCGAACGTCGGGAACAGTTTCACGTTCGGCGGCCTGGGTCTGGCGGCCACGTCCGTGGGCGGCGTCAATGAACTGGACATCGCCTCCAAGTCGGCCGACGGCTACTTCAATGTCGGTTACCCCATCACGATCACGGCCAAGGCCGGCTACCAGATCATCGGCCTGACGGAATCCGTCTCTGGTCGCTACGAGGCTGTCGCTGGCTCCGCGCAAGACGCCATGTCCGGCCTGTCGGGCAGCCTGTTGTCGCGCTGGGTCTATGCCAACGGCGTGGTGCCCTTGGGTCAGAACATGCCTTACCAGACCGGCTATGTGGTGGCTGGCCAGGATGGCATCTCCGGCGAATACAAGGCATCGGGTTCGCTCGATTTCCTGCCTGTGATCACCTCTGAAGGCCTGGCGCCTGGTTCGATCGTGCTGTCGTCGCTGTACCTGCAGGCGCTCGCCATGTCCCATGGCAACGGCAGCGGCGCCGTGGCCACGCTGAACCAATACCAGATCGGCGTGCAGACGGCCGCCGTGCCTGAGCCCGAGTCCGTGGCCCTGCTGCTGGCTGGCCTGGGCGTGGTCGGTGCCGCGGTGGTTCGTCGCAACAAGCGTTGATAGAAGCGTTGGTGCTGGCGCGGCCTGTGCCGCGAACCTTCCAGGCTCGAAAGGCGTCACTCCGGTGGCGCCTTTTTGCTTTCAGGCGCAGGCTCAGGCCATCAACTGGCGGGCATACTGGTTGTGCCGGGCGATCAGGGGCGGCAGGTCCACGGTCGTGATGTGGCCATGGTCGGCGACGACGCGGCCTTGGACGATCGTCCAGGCGGTGTGCTGGCCGTGCGTCATCAGCAATGACGCGACCGGGTCGTGCACGGCACTGCCGGCCATGCCCAGCGTGTTCAGGTCGAAGATGGCGAGGTCGGCGGCCATGCCTGGCTTGATCTGGCCGATGTCGTCGCGGCCCAGCACTTGCGCGCCGCCGCGTGCGGCCACGCGCAGGGCGTCGCGCGCGCTCATGTCTTTCGGGCCGGTGTCGCAGCCGAAGGGCGCGAGGCTGCCCGACACGCGGGCCAGCAGCATGGCCTGGCGCGCTTCGCCCAGCATGTGGCCGGCATCGTTGCTGGCCGAACCGTCGACACCCAGGCCCACCGGCACGCCCGCATCGATCATGCGGCGCACAGGCGCGATGCCCGAGGCCAGGCGCATGTTGCTGCAGGGGCAGTGGGCCACGCCCGTGCGCGTGGCGGCGAAGCGCGTGATGCCGTGGTCATCGAGCTTGACGCAGTGTGCATGCCAGACATCGTCGCCCAGCCACTCTTGCGATTCGGCGTACTGCGTGGGCGTGCAGTTGAAGTGGGCGAGGCTGTAGGCCACGTCGTGGTCGTTCTCGGCAAGGTGCGTGTGCAGGCGCACGCCGTTGCGGCCGCTGCGCGCGAGCCGGGCCGATTCCTTCATCAAGGCCGGCGTCACTGAAAACGGCGAGCAGGGCGCGAGGGCCATGCGCACCATGGCGAAGCGCGATGGGTCATGGTAGGTGTCGATCAGGCGCTGGCTGTCGCGCAGGATGTCGGCTTCGTTTTCGACGAGGCGGTCGGGCGGCAGGCCGCCGGCGCTTTCGCCCACGCTCATGCTGCCGCGCGAGGCATGAAAGCGCATGCCGATGGCCTGCGCCGCTTCGATGCTGTCGTCCAGCCGGATGCCGTTGGGGTAGAGGTAAAGGTGATCGCTGCTGGTCGTGCAGCCGCTGAGCAGCAGTTCGGCCATCGCCACTTGCGTGGACACCTTGATCATGTCGGGCGTGAGCCGGGACCAGATCGGATAGAGCGTGCGCAGCCAGGTGAACAGCTCGGCATCTTGCGCGGCGGGCACGGCGCGCGTGAGGCTCTGGAACATGTGGTGGTGCGTGTTGACCAGGCCAGGGATGACGACGTGGCCTCGGGCATCGATGACCGTGCTGGCTTGCGCGACGAGGTCCGTGGGCAGATCGGCGAGCGGGCCGACGGCGATGATCTCGTGGCCGCGCGCGAGCACGCTGGCATCGCGCCATTCGGTGTGGGCGTCGTCCATGGTCGCCACGCAGGTGGCGTCCTTGATCAGCAGGATGGGTGTTGTCATGCTGTGCTTTGCCGGTCGTGGCGCTGCAGCAGTTGCGCGACGACCGAGATGGCGATCACGGCGGGCTCTTTGCCCATCAGGCCGGGCAGGCCGATCGGGCAGACCATGGCGGCGAGTTGTTCATGGCGCAGGCCTTTGTCGGCCAGCCGGTGCAGGAACTTGGCGCGCTTGGTCTGCGAACCGATGAGGCCGGCGAAGGCCGCGTCGCCGCGCTTGAGCACGGCTTCGATGATGCGCAGGTCCAGGTCGTGGCGGTGCGTGAGCACGAGGTGGCAGGCGCCAGGCGGGGCGTCGAGCACTTCGTCGGGCGGGCTGTCCGTCGGCAGCCAGGTGATGTGGTCGGGCAGGGCGGCCAGCAGCTGCGCATCGGGCAGGCCGGGCGCGCCTTCGTCGGCATCGCGGGTGTCGATCCAGCGCACGGTGCAGTCCAGGTCGGCCAGCAATTTGACGATGGCCTGGCCCACATGGCCCGCGCCGTGCAACTCGATGTGCATCATGGGCTGGGGCATGGGCCAGAGCGCCATCTCCGCGTCGTTCAAAGGCGCGAAGCGCAAGGTGACCACGCCGCCGCAGCATTGGCCCAGGGTCGGGCCGAGCGGGTAGGTCTTGAGCCAGCTGCTCGTGCGCCGGTCGGGCAATTGTTCGGCCAGCACATGCCGCGCCAAATCGATGGCTTGCCACTCCAGATGGCCGCCGCCGATGGTGCCGTGCACATGGGATGCGCTCACGAGCATGCGCGTGCCGGTCTCTCGCGGCGTCGAGCCTTTGATCTCGGCCACGCTCACGAGCATGGTCGGCATGCCATCCGCCAGGCATGCCGATGCCGTCTGGCGCAGGGCACGTTGGGTGTGGCAGCTTGTGATGCTCATGTCGACGATGCGGCTCAAGCCGATGCGTCAGCGGCCTTGACCGCGTCCACGGCATCCAGGATGGCCTCGGGCGTGGCCGGCGCGCGCAAGGGCGGATCGATCTTGTGCCGGCCCACCGATGACACCGCATCCCGGATGGCCAAAAACACCGAAAAGGGCAGCAGGTAAGGCGGCTCGCCCACGGCCTTGGAGCGGTAGATGGTGTCCTCGACGTTCTGGTTCTTGAAGAGCTTGACGCGGAAGTCCGCCGGGCAGTCGCTGGCCGTGGGGATCTTGTAGGTCGATGGCGCATGCGTCATCAGCTTGCCCGATTCGGGGTGCCACCAGAGTTCCTCGCTGGTCAGCCAGCCCATGCCTTGGATGAAGGCGCCTTCGACCTGGCCGATGTCCAGCGCCGGGTTGATCGACTGGCCGACGTCGTGCAGCACATCGGCGCGCAGCAGCTTCCACTCGCCCGTGAGCGTGTCGACCAGCACTTCGCTCACGGCCGCGCCATAGGCGAAATAGAAGAAGGGGCGACCTTGCATGGTCTGGCGGTCCCAGTGCAGCTTGGGCGTGGCGTAAAAGCCGTCCGACCACAACTGGACACGCGCCAGGTAGGCCGCCGCGACCACGTCCTCGAAGCTCGATGATGTGGTGCCGATGGTGACCTGGTCGTGCTCGAAGACAACGGCATCGGGCGCCACGCCATGGCGCGCGGCCAGCATGATCTTCAGGCGTTCGCGGATCTGCATGGCCGCGTCGGCGGCGGCTTTGCCATTGAGGTCGCTGCCCGTGGACGCGGCCGTCGCCGATGTGTTGGCGACCTTGCTCGTGTCCGTGGCCGACACGCGCACGCGCTCCGGCTTGACGCCCAGCGTGTGCGCCACCATCTGCGCCACCTTGGTGTTGAGGCCCTGGCCCATCTCCGTGCCGCCGTGGTTCACGAGGATGCTGCCGTCGCTGTAGACATGCACCAGCGCACCCGCCTGGTTCAAGTGCACCACGTTGAAAGAGATGCCGAACTTGAGCGGCGTCAGCGCCAGGCCCTTCTTGAGCACGGGGCTGCCGGCGTTGAAGGCGGCGATGGCATCGCGGCGGGCGCGGTAGCCGCTGCTGTGCGCGAGCTCGTCGATCAGCGGCCGCAGCACGTTGTCTTCGACGAGCTGGCCGTAGGGCGTGGTGTTGCGGTCGTTGATGCCGTAGAGGTTGGCCAGCCGCACGTCGAGCGGGTCCTTGCCCAGCTTGCGCGCCACCGAGTCCAGGATCACCTCGATGGCCAGCGCACCTTGCGGGCCGCCGAAGCCCCGGAAGGCCGTGTTGCTCTGCGTGTTGGTGCGGGCGCAGTAGCCATGCATGTCGACCGCGGGCAGGTAGTAGGCATTGTCGAAGTGGCACAGCGCGCGCGTCATCACGGGCGCGGACAAGTCCGCCGAGAAGCCGCAGCGCGACACCATGTCGATGCGCGCGGCCGTGATGCGGCCATCGTCGTCGTGCGCCACGTCGTAGTCGTGCTCGAAGCAATGGCGACGGCCCGTGATCATGAAGTCATCGTCGCGATCGGGGCGCAGCTTGACGGGGCGCTGCAGCCTGAAGGCGGCCACCGCCGCGATGCAGGCGAACACCGCCGACTGCGACTCCTTGCCGCCGAAGCCGCCACCCATGCGTCGGCACTCGACGAGCACATGGTGCGCATGCAGGCCCAGCGCATGCGCCACGGCATGCTGCATCTCGCTCGGGTGCTGCGTCGAGCAGTGGAGGAACATGCCTTTGTTCTCGCGCGGGATCGCATAGCTGATCTGCCCTTCGAGGTAGAACTGCTCCTGCCCGCCGATGCTGATATGGCCCTGCAGCTTGTGCGCGCCTTGCGCCATGCCCGCGTCCACATCGCCGCGCTTCAGGTGCATCGGCGGCACCACATACTGCTGCGCCGCATGCGCCGCTTCGGCCGTGATCAAGGCCGGCAGAGGCTCGATGCGCACGAACTCCTTGATGCGAGCGGCCACGCGGCGCGCCGTCTCGCGCTGGGACGACAGCACGGCGAACACGGGCTGCCCCAGATACTGCACGGTGCCGTCGGCCAGGATGGGGTCGTCGTGCACGAGCGCGCCGCAATCGTTGAGGCCGGGGATGTCCGCCGCCGTCAGCACGGCCACGACGCCCGGTTGCGCCCTCAAGCCTTCGACGTCGATGGACAGCAGCTTGCCGTGCGCCACGAACGACAGGCCCAGCGCGGCCTGCAGCGTGCCGGCGAGTTCGGGCAGGTCGTCGATGTAGGTGGCCTGGCCGGTCACATGAAGGTGCGCCGATTCATGCGGCAGGGCACGCCCCGCAGCCTGGTGCGCGGTCTGCGTGCTGAGAAAGGCCTCGGTGGCTTGGTTCATGTCTTGTGGCTTGCGAGTCGGATGTTGCCTGAATCGAATCAAACCGTGCTGGCGGGCCAGACCTGGACCTGGTCGGCTGGCAGCGGCTGGGCAGGTCGGGTTTCAAGCCAGAAGCGTTCCAGCAGGTTGGCGGCCACTTTGAGTCGGTAGTCCTTCGTGGCGCGCATGTCGGTCATGGGTTGGAAGTCTTGCGCCAGCGCGGCCTGGGCTTGGCGGAGCGTGGCCTCGGTCCATGGTTGTCCGACCAATGCTGCTTCGGCCTTCGAAGCCCGGCGCGCCGTGGCCGCCATGCCACCCCAGCCCAGGCGCGCTTCGGCGATGGTGTCACCATCCAGGCGCAGCCACAAGCCTGCGCACAGGGCCGAGATGTCGCTGTCGCGGCGCTTGGACACCTTGTAGGTGCGCAAGACGTCACCCTTGTCTGGCTGGATCACCGGCACGCGCACCGACTGGATGAATTCGCCGGGTTGCAGCGCGTTCTTCATATAATCGAGATAGAACTCGCGCAGCGGCAGCTCACGGGTTTGCGCACCATGTCGCAGCGTCAGCACAGCATCCAGCGCCAGCATGATGGGGCCGGAATCACCAATGGGTGAGCCGTTGGCCAGGTTGCCCACGAGCGTGCCCGCGTGGCGCACCGGCGGCGAGGCAAAGCGCAGCCAGATCTCGCGCAGCATGGGCATGTGCTCGGTCAACAAAGACCAGGCAGTCTCCAGTGACACGGCCGCGCCGATGTCGATGGCGACGCCCGATGCATCCGCATGGATCGAGCATTGCTTCAGCTCGGCCACATTGCCCAGGTAGACGATGTCGCCCAGCGCCTTGAACTGCTTGGTGACCCACAGCCCGATGTCCGTGCTGCCGGCCAGGAGCCGAGCTTGTGGCATCGACGCGCGCAGGGTGGCCAGCTCGTCCAGCGTATCGGGCGCATACAGGCGTGCGCGAGGGCGGGCGGGGTCGGCATCCGGGCCTTCGTAGACCAGGCCCGTGCCAGCCGACGAGGCGAGCGTGTCCAGCACCTTCAAGACGGCATCCGAATCGAAACGCAGTTCAGGCAAGTCGTGCATGCGCTGCCCCGCATCCAGGATCGGCCGGTAGCCGGTGCAACGGCACAGGTTGCCCGACAAGGCATCGGCCAGATCAGTGCGGCTGAGCGGCTGCTCATGCTGTTCGTAGACATCCCACATCGACATCACGAAGCCTGGCGTGCAAAAGCCGCATTGCGAGCCGTGGCAGTCGATCATGGCCTGCTGGCAAGGGTGCAGCCCGCCTTGCGCCTGTTGCTGCAAATCTTCGACGGTGATCAGGGCCTTGCCATCAAGCGTGGGCAGGAACTGGATGCACGCGTTGACCGTGCGCTGTCGCCACTGTCCGTCCGCATCGCGCTCGCCCACGACCACCGTGCAGGCACCGCAATCGCCCTCGGCGCAGCCTTCCTTGGTGCCGGTGCAGTGCGCCGTTTCACGCAACCACTGCAGCACCGTCGTGGTGGCCGGCAGGCCGCTGACCTCCTGGATCCGCCCCTGATGGAAAAAGCGGATCGGGCGTGGGGCGGCGGTGCTCATGGGTAGGGCTCCTGGGTACAGCGGCAACGGAAAACGGCGCGTCAAACAGCAAGCCAAAGCGACTTGCTCACCAATCAGAGGGTAGCGCCAGTGTAGGGTGTGGCTATACCATTTGGCTGATAACTATTATCAAAATTGGTGTATGAATAAGCACACGCTTTTCGAGAAGATCGACCTCTCCCTCATCCGTGTCTTGCACACCGTGATCACCGAATGCAGTGTTTCGCGGGCGGCCATCCGCCTGCAGTCCAGCCAGCCCGCCGTCAGTTCGCAGTTGAGGCGCTTGCGCGAGCTGACGGGCGACCCATTGCTGGTGCGTTGCGGCCAGGCCATGGCCCCGACGGACGTGGCCCTCAGTCTGTTGGCGCCCGCCGCAGCGATCCTGCAGCATGCACAGGGCATGTTCGGCCAGACGAGCACCATGCGCGAGTTCGATCCGGGCACCTCGTCGCTCACCTTCCGCATCGCCGCGACCGACTACCTCGATCCTTATTTTTTGCCCGAGCTGACCTTGCGCGTGCGGCGCCTGGCACCTGGTATTCGTGTCGAGGTCGTGCAGCTCACGGCCGATTTCGAATACCGGCGCAGCCTGGCGCGCGGCGAGGTCGATCTGGTCGTCGGCAATTGGCTGGAGCCGTCCGACGAGCTGCATCTGGGCCGCCTGGTCACCGACGAGGTCGTGTGCATGGTGTCCGAAGACCACCCGGCCGCGCGCCTGCCCAAGGAAGGCAAGCGCGCCTGGACGGTCGACCAGTACCTCGCCGCCGAACACGTGGCGCCGCCGGCCCTGCACCCGGGCGGCGTCGGGATCATCGACGAGCACCTGGCCATGCAGGGCCTGCGCCGCAACATCGTCGTGCGCAACCCGCATTTCGCCCAACTGCCGTACATGGTGGCAGGCTCCTTGCTCGTGCTGACCACGGGGCGGCGATTTTGTGAGCGGTATGCGCAACAGTTGCGCGTCAAGATCGTTCGTTGCCCGGTTGCCTTCCCCGCCATGAACTACTATCAACTCTGGCATGACCTGACACACCATTCCGCCGCCAGCCGCTGGTTGCGCGAGCAGGTGCGCGAGGTTGTGCGAGGCCTGCAGCTTGTCCGTCCGCCCGCGCGCGCCGAGGCCTTGCCGGTGCGCAACGCCAGTTGATGGATGCGCGATTGCCCTGACCTGCGCCCTACCCGATGACCTCAGCCGTAAGCCCCACCTCATCCCATGCAATGCCCAGCCGCCTCGTGCTGTGGGGCGATGTGCTGGATTTCACGGCGGACCCGGGTTTTACCTTGCCAAGTGACAGGCCCGGCGTGCGCTGGCGCCCTGACCACGCCGTGCTGATCGAGCAGGGCCGCATCGCGGGCGTGCAGCCGCGCTCGCAAGCCTTGCCACCCGATTGGCAAAGCGCGCCAGTGCAAGACCACCGCGGCAGGCTGATCATGCCGGGCTTCATCGACACGCACGTGCATTGCCCGCAGCTCGATGTCATCGCCAGCTTCGGCACCGAGCTGCTCGACTGGCTCAACACCTACACCTTCCCGGCCGAGCGCCGGTATGCCGACCCGCAGGTTTCGCGCGAGGGCGCCGAGCGCTTCGTGCAGGCGCTGTGGGCGCACGGCACGACCAGCGCGGTCGTGTTCCCGACCGTGCACAAGACCAGTGCCCAGGCGCTGTTCGAAGTGGCCAGTGCGCACCACATGCGCATGGTCACGGGCAAGGTCTTGATGAACCGCCATGCGCCCGATGGCCTGCGCGACGACGTCGACCAGGCCGAGCGCGACTGCATCGACCTCATCGACCAGTGGCACGGCAAGCAGCGCCAGGCCTTCGCCGTGACCGTGCGCTTCGCCCCGACCAGCACGGCCGAGCAACTCGTCATGGCCGGGCGCTTGTGCCAGACCTACGCCGGCATCTTCATGCAGACGCACGTGGCGGAGAACCGCGACGAGGTGCGCTGGGTGGCCGAGCTCTTCCCCGATGCGCGCAGCTACCTCGATGTCTACGACCGCGATGGCCTGATCGGCCCGCGCGCCGTCCTGGCCCATGGCATCTGGCTGGACGAGCGCGACCGCATCGTGCTGCGCGAGCACGGGGCGCAGATCGCGCACAGCCCGTCGTCCAACCTGTTTTTGGGCAGCGGCCTGTTCGACTGGGCGCAGGCCGAGCGCGAAGGCGTCAACGTGAGCCTGGGCAGCGATGTGGGCGGCGGCACCAGCCTGTCGATGCTGCGCAACATGGCCGATGCCTACAAGATCCAGGCGCTGCAAGGCGTCCGCCTGACGGCCTGGAAGGCCTTCTACACGGCCACCTTGGGTGCGGCCCGAGCGCTTGGCTTGGCTGATGAGATCGGCCGGATCGAGCCCGGCCTGATGGCCGATCTGACCGTGTGGAACTGGGCGCACGGCCCCGTGGCCACGCACCGCGACCAGATCGCGCAGGCTTCGTCCGACCTGCACGAGCGCGCCTTCATCTTGATGACCCTGGGCGACGAGCGCAACCTGCAGGCCACGCTGGTCGCGGGCCAGACCGTCTTCGACGCCGCATCGCCGGAAAGACCCAACGCATGACCCTCAGGCTCGAATTGCGCGGCATCACCAAGCAGTACCCCAGTGTGCGCGCCAATGACGGCGTGAGTCTGAAAGTCGAAGCAGGCCAGATCCATGCGGTGCTGGGCGAAAACGGCGCGGGCAAGTCCACCTTGATGAAGATCATCTTCGGCTCGGTCAAGCCGGATGCGGGCGAGGTGCATTTCAACGGGCAGCGCGTGCAGGTCAAGTCGCCGCACGAGGCGCGGGCGCTGGGCATCAGCATGGTGTTCCAGCACTTCTCGTTGTTCGACACGCTCACTGCAGCCGAGAACGTGTGGTTGGGCCTCGACAAGAGCATGAGCTTGGAAGAGGTGACCAAACGCATCGTCGATGTGTCGAAAGAATATGGGCTGGAGGTCGACCCGACACGGCACGTGCATTCGCTGACCGTGGGCGAGCGCCAACGCGTCGAGATCGTGCGGGCCTTGCTGACCAAGCCGCAGCTCTTGATCCTCGATGAGCCGACCTCGGTGCTGATGCCACAAGCGGTCGAGAAGCTCTTCACGACCTTGCGGCAACTGGCGGCCAATGGCTGCGCGATCCTCTACATCAGCCACAAGCTCGATGAGATCCGATCGCTGTGCCACCACTGCACCGTGATGCGCGGCGGCAAGGTCACTGGCGAGGTCGATCCGCGCAACGAGAGCAACGCGAGTTTGTCGCGTCTGATGATCGGCGCGGAGCCGCCCGAACTCAAGCATTCGCCGCCCACGCTGGGCGAGGTGGCCTTGTCGGTGAGCAAGCTGAACGTGCCGCGCAGCGATCCCTTCGGTGTCGACCTCAAGGACGTGCGGTTCAACTTGTGCGCAGGTGAGATCCTGGGCATCGCGGGTGTGTCGGGCAACGGGCAGCAGGCCTTGATGTCCGTGCTCAGCGGCGAAGACCCGCGCGCCGCGCCGGGCAGCGTCAGCCTGTTCGGGCAGGACATCAGCCGCGCCACGCCCATGCGCCGGCGCCATCTGGGCCTGCACAGCGTGCCCGAGGAGCGCCTGGGCCGTGGCGCCGTGCCGACCATGTCGCTGGCGCTCAACACCCTGCTCACGCGCAAGGACGCCATCGGCCCGGGCGGCTGGCTGCGCATGGCCGGTGTCATCGGCATGACCAACGCGCTGATCGACAAGTTCAAGGTGAAGGCGGGCGGGCCGCATGCGCTGGCCAAGAGCCTGTCGGGCGGCAACCTGCAGAAGTTCATCGTGGGCCGCGAGATCGACGCCGCGCCGCGCGTGCTGCTGATCTCGCAGCCGACCTGGGGTGTGGACGTGGGTGCCGCCGCGCAGATACGCGGCGAGCTGCTGGCCTTGCGCGATGCCGGTTGCGCCGTGCTCGTGGTCAGCGAGGAGCTCGATGAGTTGTTCGAGGTGTGTGACCGCATGATGGTGATGGCACAAGGGCGCTTGTCGCCGAGCCTGACCAAGGCCGAGGCCACGGTCGAGAAGCTGGGCATCTGGATGAGCGGCTTGTGGGACCATGGTTCGGCAACGGGCAAGGAGGCAGGGCATGTTCAAGCTTGAACCCCGGGCGGCGCCATCGACGCTCTTGATGCTGGCCTCGCCGCTGGTGGCGCTGGCCATCACGGTGCTGGTCGGCGTGATGCTGTTCGCGGCCCTCGGCAAAGATCCGCTGGCGGGCCTGCAGATGTTTTTCGTCGAGCCGCTCAAGAGCGCCTATGCCTTGTCGGAGTTGAGCATCAAGGCCACGCCGCTGATCCTGATCGGGCTGGGGCTGGCGGCATGCTTTCGGGCCAACATCTGGAACATCGGCGCGGAAGGGCAGTTCGTGTTGGGCGCCGTGTTCGCGGGCGGTGTGGCCATGCATGCCACGCCTGAAACGGGTCATTGGATCGTCGCCGCCGTGCTGGCGGCCGGGGCGCTGGGCGGCATGCTGTGGGCGGCCATCGTGGCCTTGCTGCGCGACCGCTTCAATGCCAGCGAGATCCTGGTCAGCCTGATGCTGGTCTACGTGGCCGAGATGGTGCTGAGCTACCTGGTCTACGGCCCGTGGAAGGACCCGGCGGGCTACAACTTCCCGCAGACGATCACTTTTTTAGAGGCCACGCGTGTGCCCAAGCTCATGACCGGGCTGCGCATGAACATCGGCGTGTTCATCGCGGCGGCGGCCGTGGTCGGCTTCGCCGTTTTCCTGGCGCGCACCTATGCGGGCTTTCAACTGCTGGTGGGCGGCCTGGCGCCCGATGCGGCGCGCTATGCGGGCTTCTCTTCGCGACGTGCCTTGTGGACGGCGCTGCTGCTGTCGGGCGGCATGGCTGGCTTGGCGGGCGGGCTCGATGTGGCCGGGCCGCAAGGGCAGCTCACGCCTTACATCCCGATGGGCTATGGCTTCGGTGCCATCATCGTGGCCTTCGTGGGCCGGCTGAACCCCTTCGGCATCGTGTTCTCGGCCGTGTTGATGAGCATGTTCTACATCGGGGGCGAGTTGGCGCAATCGCGCCTGGGCCTGCCCAAGGCCTTGACCGGCGTCTTCCAGGGCCTGCTGCTGTTCGCGCTGCTGGCTTGCGACACCTTCATCCATCAGCGTTTGCGCTGGGTGCCCTCTACTGTCAAGGCAAGCCCATGACCGGACTGACTTTGGATTCGCTGGCGCTGCTGATCGCGGCCACGCTCAATGCGGGCACGGTCGTGGCGCTGGCTTCTCTGGGCTTGCTGATCAACGAGCGCTCAGGCGTGTTGAATCTGGGCGCCGAGGGCATGATGCTGGTCGCGGCCATCGCGGGTTATGCCACGTGCGTGCACACGGGCAGCGACGTGCTGGCCTTCGGCGCCGGTGCGCTGGCGGGCGCGGCGATGGCGGCGCTCTTCGGCGCGCTGGTCATCTGGCTCAACACCAATCAATACGCCACCGGCCTGGCGCTGAGCCTGTTCGGCGCGGGCCTGAGCGCCTTCGCGGGCCTCCAGTACACGCAGCAGCGCCTGCCGGAGCGCGCGCACTTCACGATCCCGTACCTGTCCGATCTGCCGTTTGTCGGTCCGGCCTTGTTCAGGCAGCACCCCATGGTCTACATCGTGATCGTCATGGCGATGGGCTTGAGCTGGTTCCTGATGCGGTCGCGTGCGGGCCTGGTGCTGCGCGCGGTGGGTGAGTCGCCCGAGTCGGCGCATGCCCTGGGCTATCCGGTCAGGCTGATCCGCATGGCGGCCGTGATGAGCGGCGGCGCGCTGTGCGGTCTGGCGGGCGCCTTCATCTCCTTGCATTACACGCCCATGTGGGTCGAGGGCATGGTCGCGGGCAGAGGCTGGATCGCGCTGGCCTTGACCACGTTCGCCACATGGCGGCCGGGCCGCGTGCTGCTGGGTGCCTACCTGTTCGGCGGCGTCACGATGCTGCAGTTCCAGCTGCAAGGGCAGGGCGTGCAGATTCCCAGTCAGTTCCTGACCATGCTGCCTTACCTCGCGACCATCGTCGTGCTGGTCCTGATCTCGCGCAATCCGATGTGGATTCGCATCAACATGCCGGCTTCGTTGGGCAAGCCCTTCCATCCAGGCGCCTGAATGGGCATGATCGCGGCACGATCATTGCAACCCTTGTTGACCTGAGCTGTTTTCAACCCTGGAGATGACATGAATTCGACTGCGTCCAAGCGCTCACTGCTGAAGCTGGCTGGCTGGGCCACGCTGGCCGCCACGGCCGCACTGGTGGGCTTGCGGCAAGAAAGAAGCCGCGCCCGAAGCCGCTTCCGCCCCGTCCGAGCCCGCCTCGGCTGCATCGGCGGCCGCCGCGCCCACCGGCCCCCTGAAGATCGCTTTCGCCTACGTGGGCCCCGTGGGCGACGCCGGCTGGACCTTCGCGCACAACGCCGGCCGCCTGGCGCTCGAAAAGGAATTCGGCGACAAGATCAAGACGACCTTCGTCGAGAAGGTACCTGAAGGCCCCGAGGCCGAGCGCGTCATCCGTGATCTGGTCGGCCAGGGCAACACGCTGGTCTTCGGCACGACCTTCGGCTACATGGAGCCCATGCTCAAGATCGCGGCCGACAACCCCAATGTGAAGTTCGAGCACGCCACGGGCTACAAGACCGCGCCCAACATGCGCACCTACGATTCGCGCACCTATGAAGGCGCCTACATGGCCGGCGTGATCGCGGGCGGCATGAGCAAGTCGGGCGTGCTCGGCGTGGTCGGCTCGATCCCCATCCCCGAGGTCATCCGCAACATCAACTCGTTCACGCTGGGCGCGCAAAGCGTCAACCCGAAGATCAAGACGAAGGTCGTGTGGGTGAACGGCTGGTTCGACCCGCCCAAAGAGACCGAAGGCGCGCAAAGCCTGATCAACCAGGGCGCCGACGTGCTCTTCCAGAACACCGACTCGCCAGCCGTGCTGCAAACGGCCGAGAAGGCCGGCAAGTATGCCTTCGGCTGGGATTCGGACATGACCCAGTTCGGCCCCAAGGCCCACCTGGCGTCCAGCATCATCAACTGGGCCCCGTACTACATCAAGGCCACGAAGGACGTGCTCGATGGCACCTGGAAGACGGGTGGCGTCTGGTGGGGCGTGAAGGAAGGCGCCATCGACCTCGTGTCGATCTCCGACAAGGTGCCTGCCGACTTGAAGGACAAGGTCGAGAAGGTCAAGGCCGGCCTGAAGGACGGCAGCCTCGTGATCTGGAAGGGCCCGATCCTCGGCCAGGACGGCAAGGACGTTGTGCCCAAGGATACCGTGGCCGACGACAAGTTCCTGGGCGGCATCAACTTCTACGTCAAGGGCGTGGATGCGGTCATGCCGGCCAGCAAGTAAGCCTCCATCCAATCAGTGAGCACCATGACACCAGCGCGTTCAACGGCACATTGGGCCATCCCGCGTGACAAGCTGCCCGCGCTCGTGCAGGCCATGCCCAAGGCCGAGTTGCACATGCACATCGAAGGCTCGCTCGAACCCGAGCTGATCTTCGAGATGGCCCGGCGCAACGGGGTGGCCCTGAGCTACCCCAGCGTCGAGGCCTTGCGTGCGGCCTACGCTTTCACCGATCTGCAAAGCTTCCTGGACATCTATTACGCCGGTGCGTCTGTCCTGCTCAAGGCGCAGGACTTCCACGACATGGCCTGGGCCTACCTGCTCAAGGCCAAGGCCGACAACGTCGTGCACACCGAGATGTTCTTCGACCCGCAGACACACACCGACCGCGGCGTGCCCTTCGCGGTCGTCATCGAAGGCTTGAGCAGCGCGTGCGAGCGTGCCAAAACCGAGCTGGGCGTCAGTGCCTCGCTGATCATGTGCTTCCTGCGGCACCTGTCTGAAGACGAGGCCTTGAAGACGCTCGAGCAGTCGCTGCCTTACCGCCAGCACTTCATCGGCGTCGGGCTGGACTCGAGCGAGCGCGGCCACCCGCCCGAGAAGTTCGCACGCGTGTTCGCACGCTGCAAGGCGCTGGGCCTGCACCTGGTGGCGCATGCGGGCGAAGAAGGCCCGCCCGCATACATCATCAACGCGCTGGATGTGCTGCATGTCGAGCGCATCGACCATGGCGTGCGCTGCGTCGAAGACCCGGCCCTCGTGCAGCGCCTGGTCAGGCAAGGCACGGCGCTGACCGTGTGCCCGTTGTCCAATGTCAAGCTGTGCGTCTTCAAGACCATGGCCGACCACAACCTCAAGGCCTTGCTCGCGCTGGGCCTGAAGGCCACGGTCAACTCGGACGACCCGGCCTATTTCGGCGGCTACATGAACCAGAACTTCCTGGCCACCTTCGCCGATCTCAATCTGGACGCCGACGACGCCTACACGCTGGCGCGCAACAGCTTCGAGGCCAGCTTCGTGAGCGAGCAGGTCAAGGCGGGCTGGGTCGCTCAGCTCGACAAGGCTTTCGCGCAGTTCGCCAGCTGATCGGGCTCGCCGAAGGCGTAGGCGTCCATGGCCATGTGGCCGTGCGTGACGCTGGCGTGCAGCCTGAGCGCGGCGGGCGGCGTTGCGTTGTCTGGCGATGAGGCCGCGCCGGCCGCGAAGTAGAAAGGCAGCCAGTGCTCGTCCGTCGGGTGCATGTCGAGCGCGAAGGGCGCTTGCGTGCGGTAGTCGAGCAGCGCGGGCCAGTCGGATGCGCGCGTGCGCTCGTCCACCCAGGCTCTGAAGGCCGCGCAATCGGGCTCCTCCGTCGCGTCGACCGGCACGGGCCGCGTGAAGAAGCGCCGCAGGTTGTGCGTGAGGCTGCCAGAGCCGATCACCAAGATGCCGTCTTCGCGCAAGGTGTGCAGCGCGGCGCCGAACGCCAGCATCTGCGTGGGCGACGAGTGCGGCATCAACGACACAGGCACCACGGGCACATCGGCTCGCGGGTACAGGTGCATCAAGGCGGTCCAGATGCCGTGGTCCAGGCCGCCTTGCTCCGCCCATTGCGTGGCGGGGTTGTGCCGGGCCAGCAGGGCGGCCACTTCTCGCGCGATCCCGGGCGAGCCGGGCGCGTCGTAGCGCACCTCGTACAACTCTGGCGGAAAGCCGCCGAAATCGTGAATCGCTTCGTGCTGCGCCGCGCCTAGGACGAAGGGCGTGCGCGTGGCCGTGTGCGGCGACATGACCACGACGGCGCGCGGGCGGCCCCACATGGCATCGATCACCGGCCCCAGGCGCTGCATGAACCGCCCGGCGGCACCAGGCTCCAGCGCGATCATGGGCGAACCGTGCGACAGGTAGAGGGTTGGCAAGGTCATGAAAGCCAGTCTAGCGCCGCGCCGGAATGAACTGCACGAACGACAGCAAAGCCAGCATGAGGGCCAAGGGCACCGTGGACACGTAGCCCACGTGCGCGAAGCCCAGCGCCCCGATCACACCCCCGATGAAAAAGGACAGGACCAGGCGCACATGCACCTGCAGCTTGTCCAGATTGGCATGCACGTTGGGCGGCGCATCGGCCTGCGCATCGCGGTTCCAGTACAGGGCCTTGCCCAGCTCGATCCCGATGTCGGTGACCAGCCCGGTCACGTGCGTGGTGCGGATCTCGGCGTTCGAGACTTTCGTGATCATCGCGTTCTGCAAGCCCATCACGTAGCAGAGCAAGCCCACGGTCAAGCCCATCGACGTGCCGATCACATGGTGCATCGTGCCCATCACGCCGAATGCCAGCAGCAAGGCCGCTTCGATCAGCAACGGCAGTGAGTAGGCGTGCCGCGAATGCCGCCGACGCGCCCAGTTGATCAGGATGGCCGACGTGGCCGCGCCCAGCAGGAATGCCAGCAGCGAGGTCATCCAGTCCCATACCAGGTCGAGCCGGCCCAGGGCCAGGTCATCGGCCATGCTCGAGACCACGCCCGTCATGTGCGAGGTGTACTCTTTGACGGCCAGGAAGCCGCCCGCGTTGGTGGCGCCGGCCACGAAGGCCAGCGACAAGCCCAGGTGCAGGTTGCTGCGACGGGTGCGCTCCGGGGCCGTGAGCGTCCGCAGGTAATTGACAGGCATGTGATCGGCCTCGCGCGAACTTCGGATTAAGCTGACATCATCGCGCAACTCACGCAAGAAACATGACCCAGCCTTCCAGCATGTCCGTCCCCGCCTGGCGATGGGCCCTGATCCAGACGCGCCGGGACCTGCGGGCCAGCACCATGCGCTTTCTGCTGCTGGCGGTCGTGCTGGCCGTGGCGGCGCTCACGGCCGTGTCCTTCTTCGCCGACCGCATCGAACGCGGCCTGGCCCGCGATGCCGCGCAACTGCTGGGCGCCGACGCCGTGGTCGTGGCCGACCAGCCCGTGCCCCCGGCACTGGACGCCATCGCGGTCAAGCTGGGCTTGCGTACCGCCCACACGGCCGTCATGGCCAGCATGGTGCGCGCGCTGGACGAGCAGGGTGGCGAGGCCAAGCTCGTGGCGCTCAAATCGGTGAGCAGCCAATACCCGCTGCGCGGCCAGTTGACGCTGGGCACGATGGGCGACGACGGCCGCGTCAAGCCCACGGGCAAGGCGCCACTGGGCGGTCCGCCCGCCGGCCATGTCTGGGTCGATCCCGGCTTGCTGTTGGCGATCAACCTCAAGGTGGGCGACAGCATTTGGCTGGGTGAGGCCAGGTTCAAGATCGATGCCGTGGTCGTGAACGAGCCCGATCGCGGCGCGGGTTTCGCCACCTTCTCGCCGCGCGTGATGCTGCGCGAAGCCGACCTGGGCAGCACGCAGCTCGTGCAGCCCGCCAGCCGCGTGACCTACCGCCTGCTGGTGGCCGGGCCAGCCAGATCTGGCGATGCGGGCGACGCGGGTGGCTCGGCCAACGCAACCCTGCCCAAGGACGGCAAGCCGCAGGTCGACCAGTTCGTGGAAGGCAGCAAGAAGAAGGCGGACACCCTGCGCGGCCTGCGCATCGAAACGCTTGATCAAGGCCGCCCCGAAATGCGCGCCACGCTGGACCGCGCCGGCCTGTTCCTGCGGCTGGTGGCCTTGTTGGCGGCGCTGCTGTCGGCCGTGGCCGTGGCGCTCGTCTCGCGCGACTTCGCCCAGCGCCGGCTGGATGATTGCGCCTTGTTGCGCGTCCTGGGCGTGCCGCAGCATGTCATGGCCTGGTCCTACGGCCTGCAGTTCGCGCTCGTGGGCCTGCTGGCCAGCGTGATCGGGCTGCTGCTGGGCTGGCTTTTCCATCTGGTGTTCGTGGCCTTGCTGTCCGATCTGGTCGGCGTGACTTTGCCCGCTGCAGGTTGGCAGCCGGTGGCATTGGGCGTCGGCGTGGGCGTGCTCCTGACCCTGGGCTTCGGCTTGCCGCCCGTGCTGCAACTGGCCAGCGTGCCGCCTTTGCGCGTGCTGCGGCGCGACCTGGGTCAGCTGCGGCCCATGTCCAAGGCGGTATGGGCTCTGGGCGGCGCGGCCTTGCTGGGCATGCTGATGGTCGTGGCGCGTGACGTGAAGATGGGCGGCATCGCGCTGGGCGGCTTCCTCGGCGCGATACTGGTCTTCGCCGCGCTGGGCTTCAGCGCCGTGCTCATGCTGCGCGCGATCGCCGACAGATTGGCCGGCCGCATGCCCACCTGGTGGACGCTGGGCACGCGCCAGGTCACCGCGCAGCCCGTGCAGACGGTCGTTCAGATCTGTGCGCTGAGCGTGGGGCTGCTGGCGCTCATGCTGCTGGTGCTGATCCGCACGGATCTGGTCGCGAGCTGGCGCGCGGCCACGCCCGCCGATGCGCCCGATCGCTTCGTGATCAACATCCAGCCCGACCAGGTCACTCCTTTCCAGAAGCTGCTGCGCGAATCGGGCGTGCAGCGCTTCGACTGGTATCCCATGGTGCGTGGCCGCCTGGTCGCCATCAACGGCAAGGCCATGAAGCCGCAGGACTACGACGACGAGCGCGCCCAGCGCCTGGCCGACCGCGAGTTCAACCTCAGCTACGCCGCCCACGCGCCCGACTACAACCCTGTCGTGGCCGGCGAGTACAAGCCCAACGAGCCCAATGCCTTCAGCGTCGAGCAGGGCCTGGCCAAGACGCTCAAGCTCAAGCTCGGCGACAGGCTCAGCTTCGACATGGCCGGCGTCGTGCACGAAGGCCGCATCACCAGCCTGCGCAAGGTCGACTGGTCGTCCATGCGCGTCAACTTCTTCGTGATGGCGCCCGCCGCGGAGATGCCGCAATGGCCCGTCTCCTACATCACGGCCTTCAAGATGCCACCCCAGGGCAAGCTGGACCGCACGCTCGTGCAGAACTACCCGAACGTGACGGTGGTGGACGTGTCGGCCACGCTGGCGCAGATCCAGAGCGTCCTCGGGCAGGTGATCACGGCGGTCGAGTTCCTCTTCATCTTCACGCTGGCCACGGGCGTGATCGTGCTGATGGCGGGGCTGATGACCTCGCGCGAGCGGCGCGCCAAGGAGTGGGCCGTGCTGCGCTCGCTGGGCGCGACGCAGACGCTGCTCTTCACCGTGCAGCGCGTGGAGCTGCTGGGCATGGGCGCGCTGTCGGGCGCGATGTCGGCAGCGGCGGCGCTGGGCATCGGCTGGGGGCTGGCCGAAAAGGTTTTCGAGTTCGAATGGCAAGCGCCCCTGTGGTGGCCCCTGCTCGGAGCCCTCATCGGGGCGCTGCTGGCCTGGCTGGCCGGATGGTGGAGCCTGCGCGGCGTGGTCAAACGGCCTGTGGCCTTGACCTTGCGGCAAGCCGAGTAGTCTGCGGGCCTCAGTTCGGCATCAATTGGGTGACAGGTTGTTGATCAGGCCCATCTCGGCACTGCTCATCAGGGCCTCGATGTCCATCAAAATCAGGAGGCGCTCGTTCACATTGGCGATGCCCGTGATGTAGGTCGTGTCGACCACGGACGTGCTCATCTCCGGCGCGGGCTGGATGGCCTGCTCGGCCAGTTGCATCACATCGCTGACCGAATCGACGACGGCGCCGACCACGCGGCCCCGCACATTCAGCACGATCACGACCGTGAAGCTGCTCATGTCGGTCTGGCCATCGTCTTCGAGGCAGTTGAACTTCACGCGCATGTCCACGATGGGCACGATCACGCCGCGCAGGTTGACCACGCCCTTGAGGTAGGCGGGCGCATTGGCGATCTTCGTGGGCTGCTCGTAGGAGCGGATCTCCTGGACCTTCAGGATATCGATGCCGTACTCTTCGCTGCCCAGGCGGAACGTGAGGTATTCACGCCCCGCAGGCACATGGCGCACCTGGCGGGCAGGGCTGTTGCGCATGCCCAGGCCACCCGAAGGCGACGCCGATTCACTGCGAGCGGTGGATTGGGGTGGGGCGGCGGTTTCCATGCTTGTCCTTTGGGTACGAAGGTTGTGCGCCAAGCGGGTGCACACCGGAGGGACGGGGTTTCAAGCTCGATATCGGCGGTTCGCTGGCGAACTGAAGGACGAAGAGATGCCAAGCATCAGAATTTGATGCCATACCAGCCCAGGCCGAGGCCCCAGGCGGCGCTGTCCGACGTGGCATTGGTGCGGCTGCTCGTCACGTCCAGACCGAGCTGCTCGGGCAGCATCCACCAACGCATGCCGATGGTCTGCATGGCGGGTGTCCTGCTGTCGCCGGTCACTTCGCCGAACACGAGCCAGCGTTCATGGGGCGTCCAGACCAGCGCCGTGCCATACGTGGCGGCCGTGACGCCAGCGAGCCGGTTGCGGGCGCGGCCCATGTTCACGTGCACGGTCCATTCGGGTGACACCGTGTAGCTGGCGATGCCCAGCGCGGCCAGGCTGGCGTTGCGCCATCTGGCATCGTCCGGCGCTTTTTCCTGCCCGGCGGACACCTTGGCGCCGAAGCGCCAGCCATGCCACCCGAGCCAGTCGGGCGCCCATTTCAGCGCGCCGCTGCGGCCTTGAGGCAGCGTGTCACCCGGCGTCGCCTTGACCCATTCCAGGCCCAGCTCCAGGCCATCGATCAGGCCGCATGCGGGCGCGACGTGTGTTTGCCGTCCTTCGCTGGCCGAATCCACCCAGGCCTCGACTTGGCATTGGGCCTGCGAGTTGGTACCCGCGTCTTCCGTGCCCAGGGGGCGTCCGGCCCAGCTGTGGGGTGTGAGCACCGCGCCGATGGCAAACAGGGGGCCGCATAGCCTGGCCTGGGCGGCGGTACGGGCAATCCTGGGCATGTGGGGGCGGCTCCTCGGCGTGTTCGGCCACGTTCCGGGCCGGTGTGCGACTCCTGGGTTGTTTCGGCGCCGACAGGGCCGCCTTGAGGTATGAGTTATACGGACAACATGAAAAAACCAGCCAGGTTTGCACACTGGCTGGTGATGTTTGTCGCGTCCGGGCTTTGTTTCGCGAGCTGGTCAAGGACGCGCTGGTCAGACGTTGAACCAAAAGTAGCGAGCCAAGTTGTTGTTTTTCTTCGACTAAGAACCTAGCACTCTGAAGCCATACCCATTGCTGTACCCAATTTTTTCACCGTTGGAGTTGATCGACATTGCTAGCACGCCAAGCGCAGTGGAATCGAACCGGCTAGCAAAGTTACGAGTGGCGCTTCCAGTGGCTTACAGGTCATCACCGTATTGAAGATAGCTGTGATTTAAATCACCTGCAAGGTTGATCGAATTCACGAACGCCGTCCGACCAAGGAAACAGTACGTGGGCTCTCACTTTCTTGCCCCTTTCGCTGCTTCAATCAGCTTAGCGATTTGTTCAAGGCCGTCAAACGTCGATGGAAGATTTTGATCATCCATTACGATGCCGCTAAATATTAAATTTTCAAACTTCTCTAACGCTGTCTTGTCTTTTTCCTTAATTCCTTTGGCGTAGTCAGCATAACTTTGAATGAATTCGCATAGGGATTTCCTTAGCTCTATTTGCAGCATCTGCTTTCTTATCGAATGATAGTTGCTAAGAATTACTCTAAAGAAGTAAATAAATAGTAATTCAATAGCTGCAATCGGAGTTGATGCGGCTAGTAAAACAGTGAGATTTGTTGATGGGGATGATATTTTTAATCTCAAATCACTTAATTCAAATTTAAGCAGACACAACATCAAGACGGCCAATAAAATCATCCCGCCTAGAGCGATGCGAGATTCTGTCTTTTTTTGAGAGAGAAGATTTGACCTGCTCCCTCCCAACCGTACCATCCTAATGGAAGCGAGGTCCATCAACATGGAGAATGACGGACATGAGGAAGAGTCGATTCACAGAGCAGCAGATCATTGGTTTCCTGAAGCAAGCCGAGTCGGGCCTGGCGGTCAAGGAGGTCTGTCGCCAGGGCGGTTTCAGTGAGCCCACGTTCTACAAGTGGCGTGCCAAGTACGGCGGCATGGAGGCCGAGGAAGCTCGCCGGCTGAAGGATTTGGAAGTCGAGAATGCGCGACTCAAGAAGCTCCTGGCCGAAGCCCACCTCGATCTCGAAGCGCTCAAAGTCGGTTTCGGCGTAAAGCGCTAGCCCCGCAAGACAAGCGCAAGGCCATCGCGAAGATGCTGGAGCACACCCAGATTTCCGAGCGCAGGGCTTGTCGTCTTGTGGGGCTGTCCCGAGATGCCTGGCGGCATTTACCGCAACCACACGCCCATACCGTGCGTCTGGCCGAACGCATTCAAGCCGTCGCGATGGAGCGCCGCCGCTTCGGCTACCGGCGCGTACATGACATGCTGCGAAGCGAGTTTCCGGGCACCAATCACAAGAAGGTGTTCCGCCTTTACCGTGAGCAGGGCTTGGCTGTTCGCAAGCGCAACACAGGCAAGAAGCACCGAGGCGAGCGAACGCCCCTGGTGGCGGCTACACAGGTCAACCAGACCTGGAGCCTGGATTTCGTGAGCGACGCATTGAGCAACGGCCGACGTATCAAATGTCTGACCATCGCAGACGACTTCAGCCATGAATGCATCGACATCGCCGTAGACCTGTCAATCCCAGGCGCCTACGTCACCCGAATCCTGGATCGCGCAGCACGGTTCAGAGGGTATCCGCAGGCCATCAGAACAGACAATGGGCCGGAGTTCACCTGCAGGGCCTTCATGGCTTGGATGCAAAGTCGGGGCATCCAGCACATCCTGATTCAGCCTGGCAAGCCAACCCAGAATGCTTACATCGAGAGCTTCAACGGCAAGTTCCGGGATGAATGTCTCAACGAGAACTGGTTCGAATCCCTGGCCCAGGCCCGTGAGGTCATCGCCATCTGGCGTCAGGACTATAACGAGGTGCGGCCTCATGGAACCATCGGCCGAATCCCGCCGGCTGCATTTGCAGCCAAACACCGCAACCCAAACCCAACCACCACCGACGCAGGATCAGTTAACCTGCAAACCCTTGGACCTCTTTTCAATTGAATGGTATGGCTGGAGGGGGCAGGTCAGATTGCCGAAGCCTTTATTTAAGGCAACAAAATTAAATGCCTGCTGATACTCGTCAAGTTGATTCTTGAGGGTTTGAACTCTAGCTGTATGTGCATTGAGTTCATTTTCAGAATCATTTCTTGCTTTCTCGTATTTGCTTAAATTTTCGGCAAATGCCTTAACTGAAGAAATGTTTTCATGCTTTATTAGTGTCTTTACTACCTGTGCAGGCATTGCATAGCCCGCGTAAACAATCTGACTTTGCATATTCGTAGAGAAGCTTGACAATCGCTCAAATGTATCATTCCGAATACGATATAACGGCGAGAACATGTCAATGTCCTCATTGAAATCAAACTCACACAAAAAGCGAAAGGCATAAATAAATGTGTATTCAATAACATCTAAATGAATTGCGCTGCTTCCACTAATTTCTCGAATGGCATTTACAAATCTATCACCTATCCAATTAATATTAGCTTGGCAGTTTTCATCATATTTTTCGGGGCGCTTGGTTATATCATCAAGAATCGCTGATAGTGATGTCAGCATAAATTCAGTGTGATCGTCCTCGGTTGCGCTTGATTTAATAAATTTCACTGCGTCAGTGCATGCATCAATTGAGGATTGAATAGTGAAGAGCTTCTTAAAATCATCGGACATGCCGCCTCCCGAATATACAATTTTGCCTTTAATGATTCAGACATTACGAAGCATTGTCTACATCATCCTCAAACTGGATTGAGTCACTTGTTTCCCGAGCTAACAAGCGACCAAGCTGATCTCCAACCCATGCGTCTTTCAATAGGTCAACGAAGGCAGCTTCCAAGCCGGAACGATCATGACAACGTACATCTTGGCCGGAATAGCCAAGAATACATGGAAAGCCCGAATGCGGAACACTCCAGCGGGCAAGCCGTATGGACGAACTATCAATCGCTAACAGGTTCTTTGCAAAAATCGACCGCTCTTTAATAGGAGCAGGATCTGTTTTCCCTGATAAGGTATTTAGAGATTGAGCCGCCGCAAAGACTGTCGTAGCAAAAGAGCCCAATTCAGCCTCATAAATTGTCAATTTTCCTTCAGTAGCTTCAGTCAAATCCCTGGCTACCGCTTCAAGAACTTCTGTAATTTGCTCTTTGGCCCTTTGAGCCTTTGCGGCAGCAGTTTGGCCCGCACGAAAGGCAGCTCCGAAATCAGTCATGACAATATCCTTCTCAATTTGATTGCGCTAGTCACAGGAAAGTGATCAAAAACACTATTTCTATCACGCAGTCTAATGCTTAACTCAGGTGTCGAAATTATTTGAGTCAACTCTTCGTCCAAACAGGCATCCTGTCGATTAAGAAAAGCCGATGTAAATATCATTTGATCATACGTATACCACTCCGTATGATCTCCATTTCTATAATAATGAGTTCCGCAAACGCTACCAATACCGTTGTCCATGGAAGACGATGGGTGTGATTCGCCTAGCCACCGCCAAAACGGATTATAAAAAAAGCGACTATCTCGCTTGGCGAGTTCTCTGTCACGCGTCGCAAGTAGATGCTCGGATAGTGACGGTGAGAACGGATCATCGTTAAAGTCTCCCATCAACACCAGAAATGCATTTGGGTCAGTACGTAGATCAGCAAGCGATTGCGCAAGCAGCATTCCTAACTGAGCGCGCTTCGGATCCTTTTCGTTCAAGCGCAAACGACTGGGCCAGTGTGATAAAACTACATGAATAGTAACCTTATTGATTAAGGTCACAAATGTCATCATTTCACCTAATTTAAATTTACGCTTACCCCAGTATTCAACTAATGAATGCGAGTTTACAAGTAAAACTTTTGACTCGTCATAAATTAGAGCAATATCTGATTTCGTTCTTCCGGAAATGTCGGTTTTATCTATAACGCGTAGATTTGGGTCTGCCAATCCCTGCATGATCGCATCCAAATCACGTTCCTGCACCTCACATAAGCCGAGCACTCCGAAATCGAGAATATTGCGCATATCTCTCAGTTGAGCAATTACGAATTCGCTGTCTTCGGCCATAGCCTTACGCGCGGCATTACGCCTTGAGACAGGCGGGGTGAGGCCCGTGTTCCACCAAAGGAATACCAAGCGGTTCACTAACGCTGAATCCATACGCGCTTTGCCACCCACGTCGTGTACTAGGAATGGGCCGATTTTACGAGCAGCGCTATCAATGCAAACTCAGTGAGAGCAAGAAGGCAAAACCGGGGCTTTGCCCCACACCCCACCGGGGGCCGCCCCGGACGCTCGGGGGTGCAGCGCCATGGCACTGCACCCCTGAGCGGGAGGCTATGTCGCTCCAGGCTGCATCAAGGGTTCGCTACGCCACGATCCTCACCCGTTCGGTGCTCGCCATTGGCTGCGCTCCGCATGCGGCTTCCGGTCGAGCCCTTGACCCATCCTTCCGCTAGAGCAATGAGCCACGCTGAAACGCTTACACGTCAACTGCCAGTTTGCTTTCAGCGAAATGCATGGGGCAAAAACCGAGCGATGTTTCGGGCGTCAGACAATGCGCGGTGGTGATCGCCTTCCAAGTCAAGCCCGGCGATTTGCAGGGCCGCAGCCATATCTCAAGGAGACGTAAATGTCCACTGTCGCAGATGCCCCGCTCTATGGGCGGACCTACCAACAGTTCGTTGCATACCTGCAAGAGCCTGGCGAGATCGCGCCCGTGTTGTCCCCAAAGCAGTATGTGGCAGCGCTCAAGATTGACCTACAGGATCTCGCTGACCAGGCCCACATCCACCGCAGCACAATTGTCCACGCGCCACATTCCAAAGCGGTGCAGGATTACATGCGCCAAATGCTGCGCGTGATCAAGGCAGCTGTCGATCTCAATGGTGATGACGTGTACAACGCTTTGTTTTGGTATCGCAATGAGCCCTTAACGCCGTTCGACTACAAAACGGCAGAAACGCTGGTGGCCGACAGACGCGCGGACGACGTGGTGCGGTTCTTGACCTCATTGCAGGCCGGGGCGGCTGGATGATCCTTATGGCTCTGGGCCTAGTGACAGCCTACCGGCTGCACACTCCCGCGACTTTTGCACCAAGACCGAGATTGCCCCGACTCAGACGCGATTACTGTAATTATCGTAATTACAGTAGAGCACTGAATAGTAAGCAATGAGCCACGCTGAAAAGCTTACACCCCAACTGGCAGTTGGCTTTCAGCGAAATGCATGGGGCAAAAGCCGAGCGATGTTACGGGCGTCAGACAAGGCGCGATGGTGATCGCCTTCCAAGTCAAGCCCGGCGATTTGCAGGGCCGTAGCCATGCCCACCTGTTTGATCCGGCGCACCTTGGCAAAGGCCGCCTTGAGGTTGACATGCGTAAGTCCTGCAAGTGGATCAGTCAGGCCATGCCGGACACTCTCACGCTCGATCTGGCGAGCGTCATAGTTGCCCCAGCTTCCCCAACACTGGCTTGAATGGCGACGGGCGAACTTGGCTAAGTCAACAGCTACATCAGGCCAACTCAACGCGGTATCAATGCTGGTCTGCTCGATGTGGGTCAAGCGAACGCAGAACGATGTGAGGACTGGCCTCACGGTCGGGCGCACAAAGCGCTGCATGGCATCAATGACTTGTCCGGCTTGTGTAGCCCAGACCGCGCCCACCTCAATGATTTCCATTTCCTCAGGCGGTATCGTTCCATCTTCGGCGCAAGTCGCCTCAAGGTCGATAACTAGGATCGGTGAGTTCACGTCAACCTTCAATGACAGCATCAGCGCAATCCAGAGTCAATCCCGGGGCATGACTCTGGTGTTGCGCTTTCGCCTCCGTTGGATGAAGCTCTGGTGCTCAGCATTGATGGTGCGGTACTCGTTGCATATGCCGCGCCACATACCAACAAGAGGCGCAAGGAACAGCCGCGACGCTTCACTGGCGGCACGCCGAATTTCGCGCCAGGGCATTGACTCACCACCAGTCGGTGCCCGCCACTGCGATGCAGACTGCTGGCATTCGGCCTCGATCACACAATATTCGTTGCGTATGCCACGCCAAGCTCCTACAAGGGGCGCAAAGTAATACCTCGTCGCTTCAAGAGCCGCATGTCGGGCTCCATTCCGCAGGGAATAGTGCCGGTCGTCATCTCGCATGGTCGCAACCCTCCAAACGGCGCAAACCCAACTGGCAGTTGGGGTGTAAGCGTTTCAGCGTGCAGCGACAGCCGCTGGATGCACACGTTCAGCCTCCAAGAGTATCAAAATCTCGACTTCATCATCGCCTCGCGAGGTAGTCGCAAGCGCACGTGGAAGCCACGACAAGCCGTTTGTTGAGTCAACGTGCTTGTGACTGGTTAAGCCACCAAGAAGCACAACTTCGCCGTCAGCAAGGCTTACCGTCGTTGTCAAACTGCGCTTGTTGAGCGTCGGGCTGTTGTTGACGCCTGTCTCCGTAACCACGAAATCAGAGACTTGCTGGTCAACCTGCAAATCAATGGAGTCGTTGCGAACCGTTGGCGTTATCCCAAAGATCACACCGGCAGACCTGTACTCAACTGACTGGACAGGAGAGTTTGCTCCCACCGCATACGTGAGTGATCCAAGCGTGGGCACATCCTGCCCCACAACGAGACGTGCTGACGTGCCACTCTTGACGCGAACACGAGGCGCTGAGATCGTTTTGAACCTGCTATCGGCCTGCAATGCACCAAACGCAACGTCAACCGAATTTGTCTTGATGGTCAGTGCGTTTGGCAAAGCAGCAGGCGTGCCAAGAGACAGCCCCAACTTGCCGCCCAGCACGTTCAAAGCAAGAGAGAAACCTGAGCCGTCTTGCGCGCTTGTCGAAACCTCGAATACAGAGGCCCGAACGAACACCTCGCCTTGCGCAACATCGACCTCTGAAAGCACATGCTTCAGCAACGCCACATCGTCAGCGCTGCCTGAAAAGAGCAACACATCTGAATCGGTCTGAAGCAACGCAGCCGCACTATTTGGTGGGGCATTCGATGGAACAGGTTCATCGGGCGGAGTCTTGATGGATCGCTGTACAGAAAATGAGCCCGACTTGAACAATGACCCAATGGCATCAACCAGATAGGACACGGAACGATACTGCGGGCGATAAACCAAGACATCTGATGCAAGGGAACGTTGTGACTCCGCTTTCTTTACGGACACGAAATCCACGCCTGCTTTTGTCTCGACAGACAGGCCAAGAGAGTCCAAAAAGCTCAGCCAGAACGAGCGCACATCGGAAGTCGAAGAGTCATATCTGAAAGAGACCGTGCGCTGATCGGCCAGTAAGGCCGGGTCCAAAACAAATGACTGTTTGAGCACCTCTGAATAGACAAGCTGAATCACTTGCGGCACGCTGATGGCCTGAAAGTCAAACTTGACCGGCAAAGCGCGTGGCTCAGCTTGACACGACAGCGAACTCAGACAAAGCAACAGTGCAGCAAGCAGCTTTTTCATCTTGGAGACCCAGATGGCTGGATGGCTTGGGAACGCTGCATCTGCCCTGTCCACTGACCGACACGCGCACCATCAACGCTGCCGATCCGCCACACACCAGCGCCGGTAAACATGCTTGGGCTCTCGACTCTGACGCGACCATCAGCAGAGGCAAGAACCACCCAGTGCTCATTGCCATTCTGGTATTCGCCTGCAATCCTCCACGAGTCAGAGAATGGCGGCAAAGCATCGCTGACAACCTGATGCGAAGCCTGAGTGGCCGTTGCCATTGAACTGAGAACAGGCTTAGCTGTTTGAGACGACGCAGCAAGAGCAGGATGGAAGAAGCGCCAGAGCATAAAACATGACGCACCTGAAAGCACAAGAATGAATGCCATGTAGCCCCACAGCGCACGATTGGCAAACAGGTTCTGGCGCTTGTCTATGGCCGTCTCGCGGCCTTTGCCACCAGCATATGACTGATATAGCGGAAACATCTCCGGGTCATAAGACTTCTGACGGCTGTCGATGTGCGTGCCACGATTGAGTTTCCAGCCATCGTGAATATCGACACGGTATCTATTTGCAAAGCCCAGTTTCTTGTGCTTCTGCATACGAAACGTGACTTCAATGACGTTCTTCACGCTTCGGTGAAGACCAGTAACGTCCTGCGTCATGAGCGCCACATCGCAGGCAACGGCAGTATCTGGATGCACATAATGGCGATGCATGCGGAAAAACTGCATGTGTTCGTGACTGAGCTTGCCTTCGTCCGTTCCCCAAAAGCGCCATGCCTCGTCAATGGCGACTAGATCGCCGCCCCGTACAACGGCTTCCTCGCTAGGCTTTGCTTCGTCAGGGAAAAAGTTAGGTTGCTTGATACGCTCGTTCTCAATGTGAACGATGAGGCCTAGCTTGTCTTCTTCGGCATTGCGCTTGGTGACAAGGTATTCATGAATCTTGCCTTCGTCAATGCCCGCGATGTTCGTGACAACGCGACGACCAGCAGCCACAGCCTCGATCACGACAGAAGATACGACCTCATAGCTCTTGCCTGAACCCTGGAGACCGCAGTAGCAATTGATGGCCATTGACTTACCCGATCAAAGGAATGCGACGGATGATGAAGCGTGTTGCATAGGCTGAGAGGATCAATGGAATGCCCGCAGACACGTTGAAAAGATCAAGGAAGTACCAGACAGTGGCGGGAATAGAGGCGAGGCCCGTGCTAACCGATGATGCAGAAGGCAATAGCCCAGAGGACATCAAGACTTGAATGAATTCGTTCGTGACAAAGAACAGGCCAAAGTAAAGCGCGAATTTGACAACAACAGACCGCAGGAGGAACGCCAGCGCGGAGTTGACAGCAGAAAGGAAGATTCCAAACATACTTAGGCTCCAAGAACAATGAACACTGCAACCAAGGCCCAGACTGCTGCCATGATTGAAAATAGAGTCGAGCGAATCTGCTCACTGAGCGTGCACTGCGCATCCATCACAAACTGTTTGCCAAGCACGGTAAACGTAGGCTTTGGACACTGGGCTTGGTGGCTTGGAACCACAAAGGATCTGAAGTCTGGAAACAGATTCAACAAGGGTTGCAGAATTTGCTGAGCGGTAGGCGTTGCCTCAAGCGTGGGCGAACCAATGCCAGGGTCAGCGCCAAGATTGATCAGAGCAGCGCTGGCAGCAGGATTGACTGACGACACCGTTTGTTGAGTGGGATCTTGCTGCGTGGCCGTCGCGTCAGATGGCAGCTTCCATGGGCTATTCGTAGATTGCTGTGGATTGACGAAATCCTGTACGGTCGGCCATGAGTTGGGATTGGCCTGCCTCCATGCATCAACCTCTGACGCTGTGATGGGATCAGACGCGACATATGGCATGCCGCTATATCCAGGCTGCGCAGCGGCATCTCGCCATGCCTTGTCTGCAATGGATGCGACAAGCGCTGGATTCAATGGCTTGGATAGCTCAGAGGCAGGAATGTTGTTGATGGCCTGCTGAGCGGTAAGGCCTGCTACATCAGGCACGGCCTGAGCCGGTACGGCAATGCAGCTTGAAGAGCGATAAACAAACCCAGGCTGACATGTGCCAGGAGCACCCGCAGCTTGATAGTTAGCGCCGATGCCAGCGTAACCGGTTTGCTGATAGCCGCTTGTCTTGTTGACACGCGTTACCAAGCAGCTTACGGACGTTGCTGTGCTTGTGCAATTGCCAAGCTGATAGTAACTAGTGCTATCGGCAGGCCAGTTCAGCGACAAAGCGGTGCCGATAACAGACATTGCATCAGAACCGTATATTGACAGGATGGAACTGACCCAATATGGTCCACCAGCAGTGAGTCCATTACCTGTTGATTGAGTCTGTGATGAATGCTGCGTGATGGGAGTGCTGCTCTTTGGGTCGCTCGCAAAGAGCCAACTCCAAATGCCGTTCAGCGCCAGACTGACGCCAGCAGTAACAACGAGACCCACGCCAGCAGCAATCGCCACGCTAGCCCAGGCAGGGGCAGTAATAGAACCGAGAGTGATGGCAGCGGCTGTACTGCCAGCAAGAGAAGCAAAGTTGCCAGACACCAAATCCAGTGTCGCGCCAAAACGCGGGTCATTGGCCGCGAATCCACGCTTAAAGGCCTTCTGCCCCATCGCACCGGCAATTGCGTTTTGCATTCTTGAGACTGGCAAGGCTTGCGCATGGCATGTGCTCCACAAAAATGACAGGCAGAAGATGAGAACAACAAACCGTTTAAACATGATTGACTACCCTTTACTCAGGCCAGTCACAACAGCCCAAGCGCATACCAAGCCCCAGGCGAAGCAAAGCAGATACCAAAGCTGGAACGAGGTCATGTGCAAGATCCCTTGAGAAAAGGGCGGCACAAAGACCGCCCCCATTGAGTTCGTAGGCCTGGTTTAACCAGACTTGATCATCGACATCACGATCTTTGCGCCACGCACAGCCAGGTACACGCCGACCAGCGCTGTGGCGGCAGCAAACAGTGCAGTGATCACCGTGCTGAAATCGATGCCGCTGGTGAGTTGAGAGAAATCAGGAGCTGTCGTAGCGGCAAATGAAGCGACAGGGGCTGCGACAGCGGCAGCAACAAAGACAAGTTTCTTGATAGCTTTCATATGTTTCCTTTCAAGGTAAAGCGGGGAAGCGCCCCGAGCGCATTGATTAGCCCCGACGAATAAAGCCGAGGACAACACCAATTGAGTGAGCGGCCAAATAGAGGCCTACGGTTGTCGAGAACGCAAGCGCCCAGACGCTAGCCGCATACGAATAGTCAAAATCACCGAGTGCGGCGTCTATGACGCTTTGCTGAGATGGGTCAAGCAGATAGGCTTGAACCACGTTAGGAACGTAGTACTGAGATCCAATCGGTGGACAAGTCGCCTGCTGGCGTGCATTGGCGGTCGTAGAAGCAACGCAGACAACGACGCCTTGCACTGTGCCTGCTGGCATATAGATCAGTGCCTTTCATCGCTCATGACGAACACGAGTTCTGCGTCATCGGCATGCTCAACCACCAATTCGCTCGCCGTCTCGTGATCGACAAGACCGCAATCAAGCGCGTGACGCAAACTTTGTGTCCACCCAACGTATCCGCAATGAGGAACAAGGAATTGCCCCGTTTCGCGTGATTGAATGAGGTAGAGACGCATGCCGATCTGACCTGCCCCCTCCAGCCATACCATTCAATTGAAAAGAGGTCCAAGGGTTTGCAGGTTAACTGATCCTGCGTCGGTGGTGGTTGGGTTTGGGTTGCGGTGTTTGGCTGCAAATGCAGCCGGCGGGATTCGGCCGATGGTTCCATGAGGCCGCACCTCGTTATAGTCCTGACGCCAGATGGCGATGACCTCACGGGCCTGGGCCAGGGATTCGAACCAGTTCTCGTTGAGACATTCATCCCGGAACTTGCCGTTGAAGCTCTCGATGTAAGCATTCTGGGTTGGCTTGCCAGGCTGAATCAGGATGTGCTGGATGCCCCGACTTTGCATCCAAGCCATGAAGGCCCTGCAGGTGAACTCCGGCCCATTGTCTGTTCTGATGGCCTGCGGATACCCTCTGAACCGTGCTGCGCGATCCAGGATTCGGGTGACGTAGGCGCCTGGGATTGACAGGTCTACGGCGATGTCGATGCATTCATGGCTGAAGTCGTCTGCGATGGTCAGACATTTGATACGTCGGCCGTTGCTCAATGCGTCGCTCACGAAATCCAGGCTCCAGGTCTGGTTGACCTGTGTAGCCGCCACCAGGGGCGTTCGCTCGCCTCGGTGCTTCTTGCCTGTGTTGCGCTTGCGAACAGCCAAGCCCTGCTCACGGTAAAGGCGGAACACCTTCTTGTGATTGGTGCCCGGAAACTCGCTTCGCAGCATGTCATGTACGCGCCGGTAGCCGAAGCGGCGGCGCTCCATCGCGACGGCTTGAATGCGTTCGGCCAGACGCACGGTATGGGCGTGTGGTTGCGGTAAATGCCGCCAGGCATCTCGGGACAGCCCCACAAGACGACAAGCCCTGCGCTCGGAAATCTGGGTGTGCTCCAGCATCTTCGCGATGGCCTTGCGCTTGTCTTGCGGGGCTAGCGCTTTACGCCGAAACCGACTTTGAGCGCTTCGAGATCGAGGTGGGCTTCGGCCAGGAGCTTCTTGAGTCGCGCATTCTCGACTTCCAAATCCTTCAGCCGGCGAGCTTCCTCGGCCTCCATGCCGCCGTACTTGGCACGCCACTTGTAGAACGTGGGCTCACTGAAACCGCCCTGGCGACAGACCTCCTTGACCGCCAGGCCCGACTCGGCTTGCTTCAGGAAACCAATGATCTGCTGCTCTGTGAATCGACTCTTCCTCATGTCCGTCATTCTCCATGTTGATGGACCTCGCTTCCATTAGGATGGTACGGTTGGGAGGGAGCAGGTCAGATCACCTCGTCAAGCAGCTTTCTTCATCGCCACCGGCTTCAGTTCCACAATGGTGGTTTTCTGAGCGCGACCGGTGGTAACAATCTCGACGGTGGCGTCACAGACGAGCGGAAAGGGGTTGTGTTTGAATGCATCGAATTCAGCGCTGGTGCCATATGTGTATTCGGCAACCGCTTTTCCCTTTGCCATACCTTTGGAATCATCGAGGTCAATCAAGGCATATACCTTGGTCGAGTCATAGGCCTGACCGTTCTCCAGGGTGCCTTTCGAGCCCTTCATGCCGACCACTTCGATTTGGGTTGTGAATTTCATTTCGGTTGCTCCATCAAGAAGCGCCAAACAACGCTGTGTTCGTGGCGGGCGCGAGCGCCACGGCGTTTAAAAGATTGCGGTGTGGGGCGATGCGCAAGCGACGCGGCATCCCCTCGACGCCATGAGTCAGGTCATGCACAATTTGATCGGCCGTGACGCCAGCATCGGAAAGAAATCGCACCAGCTTCCCGTAAGCCAACTTGGCGTAGTGCGTGATGTGTTCCAGGCTCAACTCGGCGGTTTTGCGGAACGTAGCGACTCGCTCAGTGCGAGCTGTATCAGCAAGATATGCAAGGAACTTGCATGCACCGGCAAAGTGAGACGCTGGATTTAGTATCGCTTCGACAGGAATGCGGCGGTTGACGCTGCGCAGTTCAAGTTCGACACGGAACCAACCCTGCTGCCTAGCAAGCTGCATGCTCTTTTCATAACCACGAATCAACTTGCCGTTCTCACGTCGTCCGACATGGCAAGTAGAGCCTCGGCGCTTATCTTCGATTAACCACATGGAAGGGCTTACACCACGAGACGGCTTGAAATGCCCATCGCAATAGGCCTGCTTCATTGATTCGAAGGACGCCTCGTTATCAAAACAATCCCTCGCAAGATCAATTCGGCTGATGCGCTCAACACCGAATTCGACCATCAGGTCGTAGACGTGTCGATTAAGGCTTTGGTCGGACGACAGCCAAGCGGAACCGGGCAGCGAGACGTGCACAGTGTTGCGCTGGTGAGGTCCGCCGTAGTACACGACCGCCAACAGAGTCTCATTGCTGACGATTCGGAACGAGCTTTCGTAATAGTGCGCTCCCCTGCCTTCATGAATGGAGCTAGCTAGCAGCTTGGACAATCGCTCAGCGAGTTGACCGGCAATTGGCTTGATCTGATCCTCTTTGGACCTAACGGTGAAACTGAGCCAGTCAACAAAGACGACCCCTTCTGACTGCCGCTGTTTGCACTTGAGCCAAATGTCTTGCCCGTCGCTGACCAACTCTTCAGAGTCTTCCCAGACATCCTGGCGCTTGACCTGAATTCCCCCCGTATTACTTGGGGGGGGATTCGCCGGGGCGCTGCTGGCGCGTTCGTCCTCGCTGGTGCTGTGGGCGCACGCGCCAGCAGCTTGCGTTGTGTCCACCCGGCGAGTCATACGGATGCCTCCCCAGCGCAATGGCAATGGCCATCGACCGATTGGCACTCCCTCACGTTACGAACGGGCACAGTAATCAGACCGCGCCATGGGAAGAGGGCATCAACCTTCCAGCAATCGCCAACCTGCGGCAGCGTCAATGCTTCGACGATGCGAGCGCAGCAGACCACAGGGCCACGACGGACCTGCACATGCTTCCGTGCCAGGACGATCCCTGCATGAGCGGCGGCGACACATCGCGTCGAATGATCGCAATGGGTGTAGGGCTTGTTCACAGCGATGGCTCCCGAGCGTTAATAGCTTCTGGGTGACAGTCAGACTGCTGCTCCTGCTGCTGATTGAAGTAATCGAGCAGATCACAACGGCGGAATCGTCGAGTACGCGACCCAAGTACGACGGGACGCGGAAAATTCGGATCAAAACGAACCCGGCGCCACAACGTAGTGCGACTCACGCAAAGTAACGAACACGCTTGGTAAAACGTGACAAGTTGGCCGTGGTCTTGAGTGAAACGGTTTGCATCCATGCCGACAAGTCTGTTTACCGGCAAGGCAAAAAAATAGGGAGCAACCGATTTGCAGTTGCTCCCTAGACGAAACGCGGAATCGAAGCTATGTACTGCTTGCTTTTATATCGCTAAATTGGGGTATTTTGCCAATGACGGAAATCTCGGAACGTGCTTGTTGCAAGGTTTCTCCTATCCCTGTGAACTCAAATTGAGAGTCGCCGACATACTCGCAAAATACTTTTCTACGCAAAGGTTTTTTCTTTATTGCGAGCAGTCTGCTATGTAAAAGCCCTTCTAGGGAGCTTGATTTTTTGGAAATCCATTGGAAATTAAATTCACAAAATTCAAATATGCTGGATAGTAGAAAAAATGCACCCTCAGATGATAGCTGAGTGAACTCCTTTGATAAGGCAATTGATATTCTGTGCTTTTCGATCAGCTTCAGAAAATCCCACAGTACATCTTCAAAGCGGCTCTTTGCAACACCCGAGAAATCATCGTCATCGACACCAAAATCAGCAAAAACCGATGCTTCGATATTGTGTCGAAATCTTCGTAGCTGGGTCGGGCTGATGGCTGCTTCGCCATAATCGAACTCAAAAAGCTCTGAAAGGCTCTTGTGGGGATGACGATTCCATCCTAATTCGTGCGTAGGATCAATTGGTGTGCGATCAAGTTCAGCTTGCAATTCATCGAGTTGCCTCTCCAGTAAAGCGATTGTGTTTATTACGTCTTTGGCTGGGTGGTTGATGTTTTTATTGGATCGATCTAAATCCAAAATTCGAGCGCGGTGTCTCGTTGCAAGGTGGCAGAATTCATCGATTGCTGACGATGTAGGAGTTAATCCTTGCTGCGTGAAGACGGCACAAACTCTTAATCTCAACTCATCCAGCAGTTGATCTTGCCGTTCGGCTAATTTTTTAAGGTAGTCTACGCTCATGTGAGTGCTCCTTGGAGCGAATTGCCAGAAATTTGATCCAAAAAGTCGCACCAATACTGCATCATTTTTGCCCTTTCTAAAATATAGTCAGTATGGTTGTAGGTGCGTCTGACTTGGTTCTGATCCAAGTGCGCAAGTTGAGCTTCAATCAATTCGCTGCGATATCCCATTTCATGCAGCATCGTGGATCCAGTGGTTCGCACTCCATGTGGCGAGAAAGTGCCGGACCATCCGTTTTTATATAGAAATTGCCTAAATGTGGCAATTGAAAGTGGACTCTCTTTCGAGTCCCGTCCAGTAAACACATATTTGTGTTTGCTGTTCTGAGGTTTCATTGACTCGAAGATCTTTCGCATTTGGATGGTGATCGGGACTGAATGAGCGCGACGACCTTTCATGCGTCCTGCGGGAATAGTCCATACACCCTTTTCAAGGTCAACTTCAGACCACTCGGCTGCTGCGACTTCGTTGGCCCGGAGCAGTGAGTACCAGAGCAGACGAAAGGCTTGCACGGTTGAGAAGTTCCCCTTGTGCCCATCGATCTCGCCAAGCAGCTTGCTGACCTGATCTTTGGTCAGCGCCGTTTTGTGCTGTGTCTTGTTCTTGGGCAGTGCATTGCGCACGGGCCACACCGGATCGGTATCAGTGCGGAGCGTCGAAACAGCGAATTGGAAGATGGAGGACAGCGTGCGCTTAGCTTCTGCCGCAACGGAGGGGGCACCGCGCGCGTGGGTCGTTTGCAGTATGTGCAGAACCTGATGGCTGGTGATATTGCGGATCGGCGTGTTGCCAAGGCTTGGGAACACGACTCGGCGCAGCATGTCGATGCGACGTTTTTTAGTAACGTCTTCCCAGTCCTTCGTTGCCAGCCATTCGGCCGCAATCACTTCGAGCGTGTTGGCTCGATCAAGCTGCTTTTGATGAACAGGGCTCACCCCCTCTTTCACCAGCTTGCGAGCCGCCTGGGCCTTTGTACGAGCTTCCGAAAGCGTCGTAGCCGGGTACTCGCCCAAGCCCATCATGGACTCTTTGCCGCCCAGCTTAAAGCGGTACCGGAAGGCCTTGACGCCATTCGGCTTGACCTCAAGATATAGGCCGTCTCGATCATTCAGCCGGTACAGGCGGTCGCGCGCCTTGGCTGTGCGGCAATGCAAGTCGGACAGCATCAGGCCAACTCAAGTTCATGTAGCTCTTTAAAGATGCAAGCTTTGAACACTTGCTTGTCGAGCAAGGTGGCTTGTCTGCCAAGCTCTTTCAACTCGGCAAGCATCTCGTGATCCTTCTGGCCTTCATCAAGATGCGTCTCCTTGTCTTCAAGGACGAACGCAATTTGGGCGGGGATGCCATCCAGCCAGGCCAGGGCCGATGTCATCAGTTCAGTTTCGGTTAAATGGAGGGCAGACAGACCGCCGCCATGGATATGGACTTCGGCTCGCGACACAGGGCAGTCCCTGCAATACGGAAAGTCAGTTTCGATGAAGAAAAGACGGGCAAATTGGGCTTCCATTGAGGACTCCAGCGTGTGAAGGAGTCTTCAATCTATACCCACCATTCGCACGGGTCAAAAATTTCTGTACCCGTGGCTGTACCCAGTTTTTGCGTGAAACGACGTGGAACGATGCGCAACGTTGGGCAACAAAACGGTGTTGTGTTAATGCCTAAGCCCTTGATTCAAAAGGATATGTTGAACTCTCTTGCAACACCGTGAACTGTCGTGAAACGTCGTTGGTCGCTCAGACGTTGAACAGGAAGTTCAGCACGTCGCCATCCTTGACGACGTATTCCTTGCCTTCCGCGCGCATCTTGCCCGCGTCCTTGGCGCCTTGCTCGCCCTTGAACTGGATGTAGTCGTCGAACGAGATCGTCTGGGCGCGGATGAAGCCGCGCTCGAAGTCCGTGTGGATCACGCCGGCGGCCTGCGGGGCCGTGTCGCCGATGTGGATGGTCCAGGCGCGCACTTCCTTGACGCCGGCGGTGAAGTAAGTCTGCAGGCCGAGCAGCTTGAAGGCCGAGCGGATCAGGCGGTTCAGGCCCGGCTCGTCCTGGCCCATCTCGGCCAGGAACATGGCGCGGTCCTCGTCTTCCATCTCGGCCAGCTCGGCCTCGGTTTTGGCGCAGATCGCCACGACGGGGCCCTTCTGGGCGGCGGCGTATGCCTTGAGGCGGTCGAGCAGCGGGTTGTTCTCGAAGCCATCTTCCGAGACGTTGCCCACGAACATGGCGGGCTTGGCCGTGATCAGGCACAGCGGCTTGAGGATGACCAGCTCTTCCTTGCTGAAATCGATCGAGCGCACGGGCTTGGCCTGGTCCAGCGCGGCCTGGCACTTCTCCAGCACCTTGACCAGCGCGGCGGCTTCCTTGTCGTTGCCGGAGCGGGCAGCCTTGTTGTAGCGGTGCAGGCTCTTTTCAACCGTACCCAGGTCGGCCAGGCACAGCTCGGTCTGGATGACCTCGATGTCGGCGATCGGGTCGACCTTGCCGGCCACGTGGATCACGTTCGGGTCTTCGAAGCAGCGCACGACGTTGACGATGGCGTCCGTCTCGCGGATGTGCGAGAGGAACTGGTTGCCCAGGCCTTCGCCCTTGGAGGCCCCCGCCACGAGGCCGGCGATGTCCACGAACTCGACGATGGCCGGCAAGATGCGCTCAGGCTTGACGATCTCGGCCAGGGCCTGCAGACGCTGGTCGGGCACCTCGACCACGCCCACATTGGGCTCGATGGTGCAGAAGGGGTAGTTCTCGGCAGCGATGCCAGCCTTGGTCAAGGCGTTGAAAAGGGTGGACTTGCCGACGTTGGGCAGACCCACGATGCCGCATTTGAGGCTCATGGAAATTTCCTTATGGATCAATCACTTACTGCACCATCGAGCCCAATGTGGGCGTGGTCGAAGTGACCGATGCGCGCATTCCGATAGGCCAGACAAAGACAACGACGCAATGCCGTTCCGCGATCACTTTTGCGGAGTTTTGTCTCAGTTTTGCCTGCGTTTCAAAGTGCCAATTGTAATGATCAGCGAGGCTTTGCTCCTAAGGGAGCGTGCTTCTGATGGGCGTATCCTTCGCGACCGCATGCTTTGTGGTTTTTGTGTCCGCTTGATGCGCCGACGGCGCACGTTCATGGTGGCCGCGCGTGTTGCTGGGAAGCAGTTTCGGATGACGTTCGGTCATTGGCCGTTGATGACAGTGGGCGATGCACGGGCCAAGGCCATGGACGTGCTGAAAGCGTGCCGGGCAGGGCGCAGACCTGCGGTGGCGAGCAAGCCATCACTCCCGACCTTCACAGATGCATGAACACTGGCTTGACCCCCTAGAAGATGCAACCAACAGCCTTGGTCCGGTTCAATCTAGGGGGGCGCACCTTGTGGGTTGCATCGTCGATGCCGAACATGCGTGCACCAATCCAAACTTTAAGGAGCTTCTTATGAGCAAGCCGAAGAGCATCGACATTGATCAATTGGTTGACCTGCCTGTTCAACGCGCAGTTGACTACCTGAAGTTCATCGCCGAACATGATCTATGGGCTGAATTGCACGAACATCTAAAAAGCCACGGCTGCAAGCATTTCAAAATCAGTTCAGAGGTCATTTACTCAATCGCAACTGTGATACAGGCGAAGCCAACGGCGAATGGACGCATAGGATGCGGGAGCAATAGCAATGGACCTAAATCAGCACAGCCCGTGCTGCCCACCTCACCTGGGGCACCTGACGGTGGCGCGCCGGATGGGGGCGCTCCAGATGGCGGTGCCAGAAAAGCCAAGTAAGCTGAAGATTGACGCCCGCATGAGCGGGCTTCTTCGCAATGCTATCCAAAAGCAAAGCGCTTAAGTGACTGATCGAAAAGGAGCTTCCAGCCTTGCCCTCGGAAGGGGTGTTTCTCGGCAGCAGACCCACGATGCCGCATTGGAGGCTCATGGATGTTCCTGGTAGAGGGAAACGGGATGTGAGACAAGGGCGCGCCTCGCAGGGCGACCGCGCCAAACGCCTATTTTATGCGGCTGCGGAAGAGGCGGCCGCCGCCCGGCCCGGTGCCTCCGGCGTCACCCAGAACGCCACCTCGTCGAGCAGCAGCTGGCGGTCGACCGGCTTGGTCAGCACGTTGTTCATGCCCGCGTTCAGGCAGGTATGGCGGTCTTCGTCGAAGGCGTTGGCCGTCAGCCCGATCACGGGCACGTCGCGGCTGAGGTCGCCCGCGCCGCCGGTGCGCAGGGCCTGCGTCGTCTCCAGGCCGTCCATGCCGGGCATGCGCCAGTCCATGATCACGATGGCCGGGCGGTGCTCGCGCAGGTAGTCCAGCGCGGCCTGCCCGTTGTCGACCTCGTGCACGCGGGCGCCCGCGTCGGTCAGCATCTCGCTGGCCAGCATGCGGTTGACATCGTCGTCGTCCACGACCAGCACGAGCTGGCCACCCAGATGCCGGGGCTTGGCCACCTTGGCCGGCAGCGCCGGGCTCGTGTCCTGCAAGATGGGCAAGGGCAGGTCGACGTCGATGCGCGTGCCCGCGCCTGGCCTGCTGTTGAGCGACAGGCGGCCCTTCATGAGCATGACCAACTCCTGCGTGATCGTCAGGCCCAGCCCCACGCCGCCATGGCCGCGCGTGGTGCCGCTGTCGGCCTGGTAGAAGGCATCGAACACCTTGCTCTGGTCGGACTCGCTCATGCCCTGGCCCGTGTCGATCACGCTCAGGCGCAGCCAGCCTTCGCCCACAGGCGCATCGGGCGTGCGGCGCAGCGTCAGGCTGATGTGGCCATGCGTCGTGAACTTGGTGGCATTGGCGAGCAGGTTGATCAGCACCTGCGTGAGGCGCAGCTCGTCGCCCATGCGCAGCGGCGGCAGGTCGTCGGGCACGCCCACCAGCAGCTTGAGCCCCTTGAGCTCGGCCATGGGTTTGACGGCCGCGCAGGCCTTCTGCACGATCGCCTTCACGTCGATCGGCTGCTCGACCGGCTCGACCTTGCCCGACTCGATGCGCGACAGCTCCAGCACCTGGTCGATCAGGCTCAGCAGGTGCTGGCCGCTGGTCTGGATCGTGTGCAGCAGGCGCGCGTCGCGGGCCTTGTCGTGCGGCAGGCCGCTCTTGTCGGCCAGCAGGTCGGCGGACACGAGCATGGCGTGCAAAGGCGTGCGCAGCTCGTGGCTCATCACGGCCAGGAAACGGCTTTTCGATTTGGATGCCGACTCGGCCGCGTCACAGGCCTTGGCCAGTTCGTTGGTGCGGTCCTTGACCCACGACTCCAGCGCCTGTCTGGCATCGCCATGGCCCACCGTGTGCCCGGCCACGATCAGCCCGACGCCATGCTTGAGCCGATCCACACTGATCAGGCTGATCAGGAACGTGACCTGCATCAGCACGCCGTTGATCAGCAGCGACTGCATCACGCTGGCCCAGCCCGGCTCGGTCGACGTCCAACTCAGCCAGACCGCAGGCAGGGCCACCAGCCCCAGCATCGCCAGCGACAGCCGGATCGCCCAGCGCCACGGAAAGGTCAGGTGGAACAGCAGCGTGGCCACGGGCATCCACTGGAAGTGGTTGGCGATCCAGTAGGGCGACACCGCCTGCCTGTTGAAGACCAGCGCGCTCAGCAGGCTCACCAGCAGGTAGACGCCCAGGCCGCCCGCCGCCATGCGCTGCGTGAGCAGCAGGGTGTCGGGCTTCTTGCTCAGCAGTCTGTAGAGCCACAGCAGGTAAACGGCCAGCGCGGGTTGCGCCCAGCGGTCGTGCGGCGTGATGACGTGCATGCCCCACTCGCAACCCCAGAGCACCAGGGCCGCCACGGCGGCGATCACATAGATGCGCAGCGCAGTCTTGCGCTCGATCAGCGACAGGAAGTGTTCGTGGCCTGCATCATCGGCCCCAGCAGGAGATGTCGGATAGCCCAAAACAGACCTCCACAAGCGGGTTGCTGCCATTTGCGCCCTGTCTGTCGTTATGGTTTTGAAAATCCATATTAGATTAATGGAAATGCCGCCATGTGGGTGTTGGTGGTTTGCAAGCCTTTGTGTCTTTTGATTTTGTCGGATAGCCATGCGTGTGACGGGTTTTGATGTATGCGTGAGCGGCTCGGGCGCCGTGGCGATGAGCCTGGCCCTGGCCTTGTCGGCCGAAGGTTGGCGCGTGGCCTGGGCGCGTGCGCCTGAATCGGCCAAGTCGCAGCAGGCCGATGTGCGCACCTACGCGCTCAATGCGCGCGCCATCAAGCTGCTGGAGCGCCTGCGCGTGTGGCCCGCCTTGAAGGAATGGTCCTCGCCCGTTTCGGAGATGGATGTGCGCGGCGACGAGGGCGGCGCCTTGTCGTTCTCCGCCTGGCAACAGTGCGTGAGCGAGCTGGCCTGGATCGTGGACGCCGCCGCGCTGGAGCGCCTGCTGGGCGAGGCGCTGCGTTTCGCGCCGCGCGTCGAGGTCGTGCCGCCCGTGTCCGAGCAAGGCGCACCCGTGCAGGCGGCGCTGCTGGCCGTCTGCGAGGGCAAGCAGTCAAGCACGCGCGCGGCCTTGGGCGTCGAGTTCGCCCGCCAGGATTACGGCCACTGGGGCGTTGCCGCCCGCTTGAAGGCCGGCGAGCCGCATCACGGCGTGGCGCGGCAGTGGTTCCGCTCGCCCGATGTGCTGGCGCTGCTGCCTTTCAACCAACCCGAGCCCGGCGCCTCGTACGGCCTGGTCTGGTCGGTGCCCAAGGCGCGTGCCGAGCACCTGCTGACGCTCGCGCCCGCCGACTTCGAGCAGGAGTTGCACGATGCGCTGCTGCTGTCCGACCCGTCAGCGCCAGCCAAGGTGGGCCCGCTCTCGCTGGCGTCCCCTGTGGCGGCATGGCCTTTGGCTTTGGCTCAAGCTCGGCGCTGGACCGGGCCGGGCTGGGTTTTGCTGGGTGATGCCGCACACCAGGTGCACCCGCTGGCCGGGCAAGGGCTCAACTTGGGGCTCGCCGATGTCGATACCCTGGTGGAAGTGCTGAAACAGGCGCGGACAACGGAACCTTGGCGCACGCCAGGGGACGAACGAACCTTGAGGCGCTACGCCAGGCAGCGCGAGTGGCCGACCAAGGCGATGGCCGGCCTGACCGACGGCCTGCTGCACCTGTTCGCCGACGAGCGCCCGCCCGTGAAGGATTTGCGCAATGCCGGGATGGCGCTGGTTCAGCGCCTGGGGCCGGTCAAGCGTTGGTTGATCGGTCACGCTTTGGATGCATGATCGGCGCCGGGCGCATATTTTCTGAATCAGAAGGACTGAGGATGTTGAACAAATTTCGAACCCTGGCACTGGCCAGCCTGATCATGGGCCTGGGCTCCGTGGCCATGGCGCAATCCGACCTGTCGGCGGCGCAACTGGCGGCCCTCAAGCTCAAGCTGAGCCAGCGCGTGCCGGATTTGCCGCCCATCGACGCGGCCCGGACCACACCCATGCCCGGCCTGATCGAGCTCAAGGCCGGCAGCAGCGTGCTCTACACCGATGCCAATGGCGATTACCTGATCGAAGGCCAACTGGTCGAGACCAAGACGCAGCGCAACCTCACGGAAGAGCGCCTGGACGAGATCAACAAGATCGATTTCGCCTCGCTGCCGATGAAGGATGCCGTGGTCTGGAAGACGGGCACGGGCAAGCGCCGTCTGGTCGTGTTCGCCGACCCCAACTGCGGCTACTGCAAGCACCTGGAAAAAGAAATCCAGTCGCTCAAGGACGTGACCGTCTACACCTTCATGATCCCCATTCTGGGCGACGACTCGAAGGTCAAGCTCGACAACATCTGGTGCGTCTCCAACCGCACGCAGGCCTGGCGCGACTGGATGCTCACTGGCGCGCCACCGGCTCGCGCCATGGGCATGTGCGCCTCGCCCGGCCAGCGCAACCTGGCCTTGTCGCAGAAGTTGCGCGTGCAGGGCACGCCCGCCATGTTCTTCGAGGATGGTTCGCGCCTGGCGTCCGCTGCGGCGGCGGCCACGATCGAGCAGCGCCTGAACCGCGCGACCGCCAAGGTCGGCGGCTGATTCAGGCCTGACTCAGGCTTGAGGCCGCACTGAACCAGCTCAGGGTGCGCTGGCGCTCTGGCTGGGTTGCGCCGGGTTTTGCGGCGCTGTGCCATCCGGCGCATCGCCCGGGGTCTGCTGCGGCGCCCCATCCATCTGCATGTCCAGATAGACGTTGTCCGGCCATCTCGTGAAGATGCGGATCGGCAGGTACTGCAGGCTGGGCGCGAACCAGATCTCGCCCGAAAGATTGTCCTTGTCCTGCACCATGCGCCTGGGCTTGACGTGGAAGGTGGGGATGTCGCCCAGCGGCGTCTTCAGCACCTCTTCATCGATCACATCGAAGGCGATCATCTCGAAGCGCTTGGTCCAGACCATCGGCATCTCGATGGTGTTGCCGGGCTTGAGCAGGCCCGGGTTCGTGATGAACTTGTAGGCCAGCTGGATGAGCTGGCTGACCGGGTCCTGCATGTCGGGCAGGCGTTTGACACGCTCGCCGTTGGCCAGCACCACTTCGTTGTCCTCGAAGGACATGATGTTGGGCTTGGACGTCTTGAACAGCAGGCGGTTGAGGCTTTCGTAGCGTCTGGGCGAGAGGCCTTGCGGCACAATCTCGCCATCGCTGGTCATGGTCATCGAGCCCCAGATGGGGACGCCGGCCGTGAGGCTGACCTGGTAGTGGTTGTCCTGCCTGACCCATTCGACCGAGGCGGTGCCGTAGAAGGGGCCTCGGTAGTTGCCTTCGAGCTTGTAGTTCACGCGCGTCGCTTTGGGCCACACGAAGATGGGGCCTTGCTTGACGGGCGCGCTCGCGGCGGCCTGGGCGGCCATGGCCGCGGCGGCGTCAGGCGTGCTGGCGCTCGAGGTGGGTTGGGCTGGCGGCTTGGCTTGCGCGACGGCGCTGGCGGCTTCGGAGGCGGCTTGCTCGGCCTGCTTGATCTCGGGTTCGGATGCCTTGTCTTGCGGTTCGGACGCGGCCTTGGCTGGTTTGCGCGGCTTCTTTGCAGGCTTGGCGATGGGGGCGGGCGCAGGCGGTGCCACTGGCTTGACCGCGGCGGCCGCCACGGGCGGCGCGCTCAGCTTGACCTCGGACACGTACGTGGCCTGCATGCGCTTGATGCTGAGTTTGCCCGGCGCCACGTCCTGCATCTCCTGAGCGACCTCGTAGGTGACGAAGCCATGCATGAGCAGGACGCACGCGACCATGCCGCCCAGCAGGACCCAATGCCTGCGCGGGCCGGATGGTGCGGGTGTGTGGTCGTCGGACACGGGCGCGAGCGGCATCAGGTGTGCAGCCAGGTGCGTCGCCGCGCCTGGATCTCGGCAGGCAGGGCCGTGTCGTTGAGTGTCAGGCTGATCACATCGGCGTTAGGGGCTTCGATCGCCAGGTCGGCCTGTGTGGGCTTGGCCTTGCCGCGTTTGCCTGTCGGTGCTTGCGCGGGGATGGTCAGCGTGAGGATGCGCTGGTCGCGGTTCACGAGCAGGGCCTGGTCGCGCCCGGCGTCGTACCACGTGGCCAGATCGTCGCCGCGCTTGACGCGCCAGCCATCGAGCGCCAGCAATTCGTCGCCCACGCTCAGGCCGATCTGCTGCGCCAGGCCATGTCGCATGACGGCCTGCACTTTGGCCGTGCCGCTGCTGTCTTGCACACGCACGCCCCAACGCTGCGTCAAGGAGCCAGGCTTGCTGGCCCAGTGGATGCCGTGTTGCGTGAGCAGGGTCTGCAAGGGCAGGTCGTCGCAGCCTTCCGTCCAGCGGTCCAGCAGGTTCTGCCAGGCTTGAAGCGGCGTGGTGCCAGCCTTGAAGGGCATCAGGCCGGGCAGGTGCTGCGCTTCGTCGGCCAAGGCTTGCGCCACATCGGCCTGCGTGATCGGGCGCTGCAGTTGCCACAGCGCCTGCATGACGCCATCGAGCGAAGGTTTGCGGCCTTGCACGGGCGGCAACTGGCGCAAGGCCAAATCCAGCCCGAGTGCCACCAGCGAGCCCTTCGTGTAGTAGCTCACGGTGGCGTTGGCCGAGTTTTCGTCGGGACGGTAGTAGCGCGTCCAGGCGTCGAAGCTGGCCTGGCCCAGGCTGTAGCTGAGGCGCCCGGGCGTGGACAGCACCTGGTTGACCGTCTTGCCCAGCAGCTTGAGGTAAGTGGCGGCGTCGATCAGGCCGGTGCGCAGCAGGAACTGGTCGTCGTAGTACGAAGTGAAGCCTTCGAAGAACCACAGCATGCGCGTGTGGTTCTCTTGCGTGTAGTCGTAAGGCGCGAACGCGACGGGCTTGAGCCGCTTGACGTTCCAGGTGTGGAAGTACTCGTGGCTGATCAGGCCCAGCAAGGTCGTGTAGGCGTCCTTGTTGATGGGGCGACCGATGCGAGGCACGTCCTTGCGCGCGCAGATCAGGGCCGTGCTTTGGCGGTGCTCGAGTCCGCCATAGCCGTCTTCGACCACATTGAGCATGAACACGTAGTGATCGAAGGGCGGCTTGCGGCGGCCGTGCCAGAACGCGATCTGCGCCTCGCAGATCTTGCGCGTATCCTCCAGCAACCTGGCGCCGTCCAGATCTGGCGTGGCGCCGGCGACCACGAACTCGTGCCGCACGCCACGCGAGATGAACTCGCCGCGCCAGAAGGTGCCCAGCTCGACCGGGTGGTCGACCAGCGCGTCGTAGTCGGGGGCTTCGTAGTCGCCCACGCCCTGCGCGTTGACCTTGACCGCAGGCAGGGCCGTGGCCACTTGCCAGCCCTTGGGCAGGCCGGTGATCTTGACGGCCTGCGGCATGTCTTCGAAGCCATGCGCCTTCAGGAAGACGCCTGTGCCATTGAAGAAGCCGCGTTGGGCGTCCAGGAAGGCGGCGCGCACCGAAGTGTCGAAGGCATAGACCTCGTACTGCACGGTCAAAGCTGCGCTGCTTTGGGTGTCGACCTGCCACGTGGCTTTGTCGATGGGCGTGACCTCGCAGGCGCGTGTGCCTTGCCTGGCCGTGATCGGCGAGAGGTGCCGCGCGAATTCGCGCACCAGGTAGCTGCCCGGGATCCACACCGGCAGGCTCAGGCGTTGCGCCTCCAGAGGCCGGGCGATGCGCAAGGTCACCTGGAAGCGGTGCGCGTGGGCATCGGCGACTTCAATGCGGTACTGGATCATGGGCGATGAGGTGGTCATGCGTGATGGAGGAGGGCGGAGCTCAGATCTGCGCGGCGGCCAGAAAGCAGCTCAGGCTGGAGAAGATCGTCAAACGGAAACGCAAGGTCAGCCAGCCCGATGCGCCCAGCTCCGGGTACAGCTTGCGGTCGCTCAGGTAGCAGCCGATCAGCAGCACGCCCAGGACGACCAGGCCGGCATGCGGCGGCATCAGCATGCCCACCCACGCCGCCGCGCCGTAAGCCAGGCCCGTCAGAAGCGCGCGTTTGTGTTTGTCGGGCAAGGCCTGGCCGGCGGCCGACTGCCACATGATCAGGCCACAGGGGATGCCGCCCAGAAAAGACACGACCAGCGCCGCATAGCTGGCCACGGCCATGACCAGGAAGTTGAAGGGCTCGGGCTCCATGCGGCCAGCCAGCAGCCAGATGAACACCGCGCCCGCGACAAAGGGGATCAGGCCCGCGTAACCCAGCTTCAAGGCCAGTTCGCTGGGCTCGGCGTGGTGGTGGGTGGGCAATCGGGCGGGCAATTGAGAGGGCGAGGATGGCACGGTGGCGGAATCGTTCATGTGGGGCAAATCGGGCAATCGCGACATTGTGGCAAGAAGCGCATGACCTTGGCGGTGCTCAAGCCGCCAGCCAGCTGAAAACAGCCGGCACGTTATCGGGCAGTGTCAGGTTTTGTCGACGCCAGCGCACGACCGTGTCGGTGCGGCTCCAGCCTTGCGCGAGGGTCAGGCCGCAGCTCACGCTCAGCAAGGTCGTGGGCTGCAGATGCTGGACGAGCGCCTGCCAGAGCGCCGCATTGCGGTACGGCGTCTCGATGACCAGTTGCGTCTGGTGCGCCTTGCGCGAAACCAGCTCCAGCTCGCGGATGCGTTGCCCGCGCTGGGTGGCGTCCACGGGCAGGTAGCCGACGAAGGCAAAACTCTGGCCATGCAGACCGCTCGCCGCCAGCGCCAGCACCAACGAACTCGGCCCGGACAGCGGCAGCACCTGCACGCCCGCCTGGTGCGCAGCCAGCACGACGGCCGCGCCCGGGTCGGCCACGCCGGGCAGCCCCGCTTCGGAGATCAAACCCAGATCCTGGCCAGACAGCGCGGGCGTGAGCAGGGCGTGGACGGCCTTGTCGGCATCGGGCGCGGGCTTGCCGCCACCTTTGGGTGGCTTGGGCAGCACCTGGATGTCCTGCTCCTGCAGGGGCGCGGCCAGCGGCAGGATCTCGCCGACACGCTTGATGAAGGCGCGCGTGGTCTTGGCGTTCTCGGCCACCCAATGGCGCAGGCCCGCGGCTGCCTGGATGGCGCCCATGGGCAGCACGTCGCGCAGATCGGGCAGCGGCTGGCCGTCGTCGCCGACGCAGCCCAGGTCCAGCGTGTTGGGGATCAGCAAGAGGCGGCCCGTGCGCGGGGCCGGGTTGGATGGGGTGTCGGAAGAGCGGTTCATAAATCAGAAGATTCAGCGGAGGGCGGCGCGCCAGCGCAGCGGGTCGGCGCCTGCTTCGCGCATCAAGGTGGCGGTGGCGATCAGCGGCAGCCCGATCAAGGCGGTCGGGTCGTCCGACTCGATGCGGGACAGCAGCACGATGCCCAGCGTCTCGGCCTTGGCGCTGCCGGCGCAGTCGTAAGGCTGCTCGGCCTGCAGATAGGTCTCGATGTCGGCATCGCTCAGGTCGCGAAAATGGACCTGCACTGTGCGTACACAGGTCTTCGCAAAGCCATGGGCCGGGCGCATCACGCACACAGCCGTGTGGAATTGAACGCATTGCCCGCGCATGGCCTGCAACTGGGTCACGGCGCGCTCGTGTGTCCCTGGCTTGCCCAGCGCCTGGCCGTTGAGGTCCGCGACCTGGTCCGAGCCGATCACCAGCACATCGCTTATGCCTCTGTCGCGCATTTGGGTCGCCACGTCGGCGGCTTTGGCCTGCGCCAGACGCCAGGCCAGATCGCGCGGCGCCTCACCTGGCAACCCGATTTCGTCGACACGGGGGGCGCAGGTGTCGAAGGGCAGCCCGAAGCGGCCGAGCAATTCGCGGCGGTAGGGTGAGGTCGAGCCCAGGATCAAATGCGGCCAGACGGCCAGTCGCATTGCTACAGCGTCCGACGTCGCTAAGTTGTTGTCACGCTGGGGAATGGTCTGGTTCATGTATGCATTGTCCCAGCCAAATGCTACCTTTTTGGTAGCAGTGCCCTAAACTCCGCCCCATGAAAGCACGCACCTTCGCGCCCCGCAAGCTGGACATCGGGGCCTTCATCGAATCCGGCGAACCCATGACCGGCGCCGCGCCCGTGGCCGAGCTGTCGCGCCTGGCCGAGGGCTTGGCGAAAGACGTCGATCTGACGACATTGCCCGCCATCGACTGGTCGGCCCAGGGCAGACTGGTGACGCAGCGCGTGGGCGCCCCGCAAATGTGGCTGGACCTGACCGCCAGCGGCCATCTGGCCTGGGAGTGCCAACGCTGCCTGCACGCCGTGACGCTGCCGATCAGCGTCGAGCGCAGCATCCGATTCTTGAAAGACGAGGCCGCCGCGGCCGAGATGGACGCCGATTCCGACGACGACGTGCTGGCCCTGTCACGCCAGTTCGACCTGATGGACCTGATCGAAGACGAGCTGATCATGGCCCAGCCCATCGTTCCGCGGCATGAAACCTGCCCTGGCGACGTCGCCCGGCTCATGCGGTCGGACGTGGAGGTGCCCGTGCCCGGCCAGCCCGCCGAGCAAGGCGCGCAAGGCGAGCAAGAGGGGCAGACCACCGCTTCCGGCCGCCCAAATCCCTTCGCGGTGCTGGCTTCCTTGAAAAAGGACAAATCCTGATTTGATATTTGGCGCGAAGGCGTGCTAGAATCGATGGCTTTCCGGCAGTTTCGCCGGGTAAATAATCCTGTTTTCAACACTTGCGGGCTGCATGCGGTGCCAAGCCGATACCAATACGGCGCGGCGGCAATGTGGTCTGACAAACCCGCAGGCTGTGATTTTTCATAGAAGCCTGCTCACACGGAGTCCATCATGGCCGTTCAGCAAAACAAAAAGTCGCCCTCCAAGCGCGGTATGCACCGTTCGCACAACGCTCTGGTGACACCAGGCACGGCTGTCGAAGCCACCACGGGCGAAACCCACCTGCGTCACCACATCAGCCCCACCGGCTTCTACCGTGGTCGCAAGGTCCTCAAGACCAAGGCCGACGCCTGATCTTCGAGCCTGACCCGTCAGCTTTGCGGGTGTAAACACAAAGCCGAAAGGGCTGGATCAACCGACAACTCGGTTTGCCAGCCCTTGTTTTTTGTTGCTTTGCCTTGCTATGACTGCATCACCGTCTGCCGCACCCAAGTCCAACCCTGGCCAGCGCTCGTCCGCAGACGTGCTGTCCCCCGTCCGCATCGTCGTGGATTGCATGGGTGGCGACCACGGCCCGTCGGTGACCATGCCAGCCAGCAAGTCCTTCCTGGACAAGCACCCTGAGGCCGAACTCGTGCTCGTCGGCCTGCCCGAAGCCATCGAGCCGGCCCGTAGCTGGCCGCGCACCACGCTCGTGCCTTGCACAGAAGTGGTCACGATGGACGACCCTGTCGAGGTCGCGCTGCGCCGCAAGAAGGACTCGTCCATGCGCGTGGCCATCAGCCAGCTCAAGGCCACGGCCGACAAGCCCGCGCTGGGCCATGCCTGCGTGTCGGCGGGCAATACCGGCGCCCTGATGGGCCTGGCGCGCTACCTGCTCAAGACCGTCGAAGGCATCGACCGCCCGGCCCTGGCCACCGTCTTGCCCAACCAGAAGGATGGCTACACGACCGTGCTCGACCTGGGTGCCAACGTCGACTGCACGGCCGAGCACCTGCTGCAATTCGCCGTGATGGGCAGCGCGCTCGTGTCCGCCGTCGATGGCAAAGAGAGCCCCAGCGTGGGCCTGCTCAACATCGGCGAAGAGGTCATCAAGGGCAGCGAGGTCATCAAGCAGGCGGGCCATCTGCTGCGCACGGCGCACGAGCGCGGCCTGCTCAACTTCTACGGCAACGTCGAAGGCAACGATATTTTCAAGGGCACGTCCGATATTGTGGTGTGCGATGGCTTCGTCGGCAACGTCGCCTTGAAGGCCGCCGAGGGCTTGGCGGCGCTGTTCGCCGCCTTCATCAAGCGAGAGTTCACGCGCAATATCGTCACCAAAATGGTGGCTTTGGTCGCGATGCCGATGCTAAATCGCTTTAAAAACCGCGTTGACCACCGCCGCTACAGCGGTGCGGCCCTGCTAGGACTGCGTGGGCTGGTGTTCAAGAGCCATGGTTCTTCCGATGCCCTGGCCTTTGAAGTGGCCATGATTCGCGCTTATGATGCGGCCCGTCATAGATTGCTGGACCGGGTTCACGACCAGATCGCAGCCACGCTCGAGAGCTTGCCTTCCACGGCGGGCGACAAGGGCGATTCGGCGGATGTGGGGCAGGCGGCCTGATCCCTTTTTGAATGTCATCCAGACAGACAGGCGAAGACCCAAGTCCATCACGATCGGGTGAACCATCGCGTGAAGCGGGAAAACGTTTCTCCCGCATCGCCGGAACCGGTAGCTACTTGCCTCCCAGGCGCGTCACCAACCAGGCGTTGGTCGACCAGTTGGCTGCCGAAGGCATCGTCTCGTCGGACGAGTGGATCGTCGAGCGCACGGGCATCAAGGCCCGCCATTTCGCCGAGCCTGACGTCACGGCCAGCATGCTGGGTCTGCAGGCGAGCTTGCGCGCCATCGAGGCGGCGGGTCTGCAACCCACGGACATCGACCTCATCATCTGCGCCACGTCCACGCCGGACATGGTCTTCCCCTCGACGGCCTGCCTGATCCAGCGCGAACTGGGCATCCATGGTTGCCCGGCTTTCGACGTGCAGGCGGTGTGCTCCGGTTTCATCTACGCCTTGACCGTGGCCGACGGCATGATCCAGAGCGGCGTGTCGCGCAAGGCGCTGGTCGTGGGCACCGAGGTGTTCTCGCGCCTGCTCGATTTCAAGGACCGTACGACCTGCGTGCTGTTCGGCGATGGCGCTGGTGCCGTGGTGCTCGAGGCGTCTAGCACGCCGGGCATCCTGGCGTCGAAGCTGCACGCCGATGGCCGCTACGTGGACATCCTCAAGGTGCCCGGCAATGTGGCCGCGGGCGGCATCACGGGCGACGTCACGCTCAAGATGGACGGTCCGGCCGTGTTCAAATTGGCCGTCAACGTGCTGGACAAGACCGCGCACGAGGTGCTGGATGCCGCCGGGCGCGATGCCCAGAGCGTGGACTGGCTGATCCCGCATCAGGCCAATTTGCGCATCATGCAGGGCACTGCAAAAAAACTGAAACTGTCATATGACAAGATCGTGGTGACCGTTGATCAGCACGGCAACACCTCGGCCGCCTCCATTCCGCTGGCGCTCGACCATGCGGTGCGCAACGGTCAGATCCAGCGCGGCCAGACCCTGATGCTCGAAGGCGTGGGTGGCGGCTTCACCTGGGGTGCCGTGCTTGTTGACTATTGATGCCAACGTGACGCCAGTTGTTCGCCGAGCCATTCACAAGCTGTTCATCACAACAAACAAGACCGAGAAGTACAAGGACCATTGATGACTGCATTCGCATTTGTGTTTCCTGGCCAAGGCTCGCAGGCCGTTGGCATGCTCAACGCCTGGGAAGGTCATGCGGCCGTGCGCGAGACGCTGGCCGAAGCCTCCGACGCGCTGGGCGAAGACATCGCTCGCCTGATCGCCGAAGGCCCCAAAGAGAGCCTGGACCTGACCACCAACACGCAGCCCGTGATGCTGGCCGCGGGCATCGCCTGCTGGCGCGCCTGGCTGGCCGAAGCCGGCCTCAAGCCGTCTGTCGTGGCGGGCCACTCACTGGGTGAGTACACGGCGCTCGTGGCCGCGGGCGTGCTGACTTTGAAGGACGCGCTGCCCCTGGTGCGCTTCCGTGCGCAGGCCATGCAGGACGCCGTGCCCGTGGGCGCAGGCGGCATGGCCGCGATCCTGGGCATGGATGCCGATGGCGTGAAGGCTGGCTGCGCGCAAGCTGCGCAAGCGTGTGGCGAGCCCGTCGAGGCCGTCAACTTCAACGACCCCAAGCAGACCGTGATCGCGGGTACCAAGGCCGCTGTCGACAAGGCTTGCGAGGTGCTCAAGGCCGCGGGCGCCAAGCGTGCCTTGCCTTTGTCCGTGTCCGCGCCGTTCCACTCCAGCCTGATGAAGCCCGCTGCCGATCGCCTCAAGGAAAAGCTGGCCGCGACGACCTTCTCTGCGCCACAGATCGATGTCGTCAACAACATCGACGTGGCCGTCGTCGCTGACGCCGATGCCATCCGCGATGCCTTGTACCGCCAGGCCTTCGGCCCCGTGCGTTGGGTGGAGACCATTGCCGCCATCAAAGCTAGGGGGGTGTCGCACGTCATCGAGTGCGGGCCGGGTAAAGTGCTGGCCGGCATGGTCAAGCGCATCGACGCCGACCTGATCTCTGCAACGGTGTTTGATCCGGCTTCCCTGCTTGAAGCCAAGGGGCTGCTGGCATGAACGCGGACGTGATGACGGATTTCAAAGGGCAGATCGCCCTGGTGACAGGCGCCAGCCGTGGTATCGGTCGCGCCATCGCGCTGGGCCTGGCGCAACGCGGCGTGAAGGTGCTGGGCACGGCCACGACCGAATCGGGCGCGCAAGGCATCAGCGAAGCGCTGTCGGCCTTCGAAGGTTGCAAAGGCCTGGTCCTCGATGTGACCGACGCGGCCACTGTCGATGCCACGCTCGACGCGATCATCAAGGCGCATGGCGCCCTGCACGTGCTGGTCAACAACGCCGGCATCACGCGCGACACGCTGTCCATGCGCATGAAGGACGAAGACTGGGACGCCGTCATCGACACCAACCTCAAGGCCGTGTTCCGCCTGAGCCGTGCCGTGATGCGCCCGATGATGAAGCAGCGCTATGGGCGCATCATCAACATCACATCGGTGGTCGGCGCCAGCGGCAACGCTGGCCAGGCCAACTACGCTGCCGCCAAGGCGGGTGTCGCGGGCATGACCCGCGCGCTCGCACGCGAGCTGGGCAGCCGCAACATCACCGTCAACTGCGTGGCGCCGGGTTTCATCGACACGGACATGACACGGAGTTTGTCTGAAGAGCAGCACGTCGCCTTGAAGGCGCAAATCCCCCTGGGCCGATTGGGGCAGCCACAAGACATCGCCGATGCGGTGGGCTTTCTGGCTTCGCCTCAGGCCGGCTATATCACAGGGCAGGAATTGCACGTCAACGGCGGCATGTTCATGAATTGATTTTGAGATGATTCAGGGAATCTCAATTTCGAGCCGGTAAAATCCCTGGTTTGTTTGCACCCACCTCCTGGAGGAGTCATGAGCGATATCGAAGCACGCGTCAAGAAGATCATTGCAGAGCAACTCGGCGTGGCCGAATCTGAAGTCAGCCCTGAAAAGGCATTTGTGGCCGATCTGGGCGCCGATTCCCTGGACACCGTTGAACTGGTGATGGCCCTCGAAGACGAGTTCGGCATCGAGATCCCCGACGAAGAGGCTGAAAAGATCACCACCGTTCAGCTGGCGATCGATTACGCCAAGGCCCACGTCAAGGCCTGAGCTGATTGAGTAGCGTCAAGGCCCTTTGGGGCCTTGTTCGCATCATCTTCATTCTTTTGTAGATCAAGCATGAGTCGTCGTCGCGTCGTCGTCACAGGTCTGGGCCTCGTTACCCCCGTGGGCAACAATGTTCAGGAATCCTGGTCGAACCTGGTTGCAGGGCAATCCGGCATCCAAACCATCACCAAATTCGACGCTGCGACGTTCGCCTGCCAGTTCGCAGGCGAAGTCAAGGGCTTCAACATCGAGGATTACATCTCCGGTAAAGAAGCCCGCCACATGGACACTTTCATCCATTACGGGCTGGCCGCGAGCATGCAGGCCGTCCGTGATGCAGGCCTGCCCACCGGCGAAGCCCTGACGCCCGAGATCGCCGAGCGCATCGGCGTGCTGGTCGGCTCGGGCATCGGCGGCCTGCCCATGATCGAGCAGACGCACAAAGATTACGCCGAGCGCGGCCCGCGCCGCATTTCGCCGTTCTTCGTGCCCGCTTCGATCATCAACATGATCTCGGGCCATGTCTCCATCCAGTACGGCTTCAAGGGCCCGAACCTGGGTGTGGTCACGGCCTGCACAACTGGTTTGCACGCCATCGGCCTGGCCGCGCGCATGATCGAATACGGTGATGCCGACGTCATGGTCGCGGGCGGCTCCGAAGCCACCGTGTCGCCATTGGGCATCGGCGGTTTCGCCGCGGCCCGTGCGCTGTCGACACGCAACGACGACCCGAAGACCGCCTCGAGGCCTTGGGACAAGGACCGCGACGGTTTCGTGCTGGGCGAGGGCGCCGGCGTGATGGTGCTCGAAGAGTACGAAAGCGCCAAGGCGCGCGGCGCCAGGATCTATGCCGAACTCGCAGGCTTCGGCATGAGCGGCGACGCCTACCACATGACCGCACCCGACGTGGACGGCCCCAAGCGCTCCATGCTGGCCGCCTTGCGCAACGCAGGCCTGAACACCGACCAGATCCAGTACCTCAACGCGCACGGCACGTCCACGCCGCTGGGCGATGTCAACGAAACCAACGCCATCAAGCTGGCCTTCGGCGACAGCGCCAAGAACCTGGTCGTCAACTCGACCAAGTCCATGACCGGCCACTTGCTGGGCGGCGCGGGCGGCATCGAGTCCGTGTTCACTGTGCTGGCCTTGCACAACCAGATCTCGCCACCCACGATCAACATCTTCAATCAAGACCCGGAGTGCGATCTTGACTACTGCGCCAACACCGCGCGCGACATGAAGATCGATGCCGCGCTGAAGAACAACTTCGGCTTCGGCGGCACCAACGGCTCGCTGGTGTTCAAGCGCATCTGACGCCTGATTTGGCTCTGGCTGAATCCACACGCTGATCGCCCATGGCCCTGCACCCGCTCACACGACCCGCCGCGTGGCCATTGAATGTCGGGGCGGTGTCCGTGCCTGCGATCAAATGGGCCGGCGCCGCGCTGTGGCTTGCGGCTGCGCTGGCGGCACTGGTCTGGTTGATCGGCCTCGTGCAGGATGCTTTCGCGGGGCAACTGTCCGCCTGGATGGGCGCTGCGGGCACGCTGGCGATCATGGCTTGGTTCGCACTGGCCTGGCAGGTGGCGCGGCGCTGGCTCATGCAGTCAGGCACATTGACCTTGACCTGGCGAGGCCCTGTTCGCGCCCCCGATCCCACCCGCGACAAGGAAGACAAGCCGGAGGGCGGCTTCCATGTGAACGAATGGCAATCCGCTGTCCAGGTTCACGTGGTGTGTGATTGGCAGCGCTGGGTCTTGCTCCGCCTGCGCGCCACGTCAGTGAAGGGCCAAGGGCGCCAGGCGTTTTGCTGGGTCGCGATGCCGGGTGAGGCACCGCAAGTGGCGCGCGCTAACGCGTCGTTACATCAGTTGCGAACCTTGTTGTACCTGCCCGCCGCCTGGATCACCCAGGAGGGGGATCAGCCATCCTTGCCCACGGGGCAAGCTCGGCATGCGGCCAAGCCGGTGGCATCATGGGCAGCCCTTCTGTCATCAGGATCCAAGTTGCCCTTGCCCGACAAACGCCGTTCCCCAGCCGTCAGCCGCGAGGCCGACACCTTGTTCCCGCAGACCGAGTTGCTGGACGAGGCCGATGCGCGCGAGCATGTGCTGCCAAAGGGGCTGGCATGAAACCGCAAGATCCTTTTGACCCGGCATTGATGGATCCCGCCACGCAAGAGGCCGGGCGGCCTGACGCCGTGCGGCCCGTGCCGGTGGCCGAGGGCGAAATCCTCAAGGAGCCGGTCGAGCCCATCGTCGATGTGGATGCGGCCTTGGTCGAGCGCGTGCAGCGCGGTGACCAGAAGGCTTTCGAGATGCTGGTCGTCAAGTACCAGCGGCGCATCGAACGCCTGATCGCCCGCATGGTGCGCGACGTGGATCTGGTCGAGGACATCGCCCAGGAAACCTTCATTCGCGCCTACCGCGCGCTGCCGTCCTTCCGGGGCGAAAGCGCTTTCTATACCTGGCTGTACCGCATCGCCGTCAACACAGCCAAGAAGGCCATGATCGGCCTCAAGCGTGACCCTTTGCTCACCGAAGCGGCCATGGGCTCGGGCGGTGACGACGACGATGAAACTTCTCGCGTCGAAAACGAACTCACTGATGGCGAGACCCCGGAGTCGGTGCTGGCGAGCCGCCAGATCGCCGAAACCGTGAATGTCGCGATCGAGTCACTCTCGGAAGACCTGCGCCAGGCGATCACGCTGCGGGAAATCGAGGGCCTGAGCTACGAAGAAATCTCCGAGTTGATGAACTGTCCGATCGGCACGGTTCGCTCCCGGATCTTCCGCGCTCGCGAGGCCATCGCCACCCGCTTGCGTCCCTTGCTCGACACCCGCCAGGGCGAACGCTGGTAATTTGTAAAACTGGGTGAACTTTTTTCGCGACACGAGGTCCATGTACCAGTGTGTGATCAGGAGCCCTCTCTCATGTCTGACCGTTTCAGCGACAGCGAAGCCTCACGTGAAGCGCTTTCGGCCTTGGCCGATGGCGAAGCTCAATCCAGCGAAGTGGCGCGTGCCTGCGCCGCCTGGAAAGACCAGCCCGACGCCCGCGCCACCTGGCATGCCTACCAGATGATCGGCGACGTCATGCGTTCCGACGATCTGGCCCAGGCCGGCGAGGGCAGTGCCTTCTTGAAGAATTTCCGCGAACGCCTGGCGCAAGAGCCCGTGGTGCTGGCGCCCAGCGCGGCGGCGGCCCAGCGCCCAATGCCCGTGTCGCAGCCTGTGCCGGTTGCCGCGCCGCTGTTGCGCCGTCGTACCTGGGCGGGGCCCATGGCGGTGGCCGCCGGCTTCGTGATGGTGGTCGGTGCCTTGATGACGTCCCAATTTGTGCCGGGCGATGCGCCTGTCGGGGGCGTGCCCATGGCCCAGTCCAATAATGGCTTTGGTGGTGACCTGTCGCTGTCCGTGGCGCCTGCGCCGATGGGCAATGGCGGCTTCATTTCCGTGGCCGATGCGGTCAAGGCCCAGGGCATGTCGGAAGGGCCGTCCTTCAACCGCCCGGATGGCGCGGCCGTGCTGATCCGCGATCCGAAGCTGGACCAGGTCCTGGCGGCGCAACACGCGGCCAGCAATGCCGACGGCACATTCGCGGGCCAAAGGGCCTTGGCCCGTCAAGTCGTTTTTGACGCACAGTGATTTTGAGGCGCATCGATCTGAGTTTTCCGCATGAAGAAGGGCCGCTGACCGGTGACACACTGGCCGGCGGTTTTTGCCATCTGACGTCTTTACTTCTCTTAACGAGGCAGTGGCTGAACTGTCAGCCGATTTCGCCCCTCTGACGTTAGAGTTTTTTCTCTTTTCCGTTCGTAGCCAAACGAGGTTTTGCACATGACGTCTTCTCATCAGTCTGGATCTTCGACCAATTCTGTCGTTCGCCGCACGCTGGTTGTGGGTGCGGTGGTGTCGGCCGTCGGGCTGGCGTTGAGTTCCAGTTTGTTCCCGCATCCATCGCAGGCGCAGCAAGCGCCGGCCGTCATCGCCGCGCCGTCCGCCACGCCCGCGCCCGTGATCGTCAAGGGCCTGCCGGATTTCACCGAGTTGGTCGAGAAGGTCGGCCCATCGGTGGTGAGCATCCGCACCACGCAGCGTGTCTCCGACGAGGACGACGATGATGCCGACGGCGAGGGCCCCGATGCACAGATGCGCGAGTTCTTCAAGCGCTTCTTCGGCACGCCGATGCCTGGCCAGACGCCGCGCAAGAACCAGCCCAAGAAAGGCAATGACCAGGGCGAAGAGCGTCCGCGTGGCCTGGGCTCGGGCTTCATCCTCAGCACCGATGGCCTGGTGCTGACCAATGCCCACGTGGTCGATGGCGCCGATGATGTCTACGTCAACCTGACCGACAAGCGCGAGTTCAAGGCCAAGGTCGTCGGCGTCGACAAGCGCACCGATGTGGCTGTGCTCAAGATCGAAGCGAACAAGCTGCCTGCCGTCGCCATCGGCGATGTGAACCGCCTCAAGGTGGGCGAGTGGGTGATGGCCATCGGCACACCCTTCGGCTTGGACAACACGGTCACCGCCGGCATCGTGAGCGCGAAGGCGCGCGACACGGGCGAAGAGATCCGCTTCATCCAGACCGACGTGGCCGTGAACCCCGGCAACTCGGGCGGCCCGCTGATCAACATGCGCGGCGAAGTGGTCGGCATCAACTCGCAGATCCTGAGCCGCTCGGGTGGCTTCATGGGCATCTCGCTGTCCATCCCGATCGACGATGCCATGAAGGTGGCCGATCAACTGCGCGTGGGCGGCAAGGTGATCCGCGGCCGCATCGGCGTGGCCATCGCGCCCGTGACCAAGGAAGTGGCCGAGTCCATCGGCCTGGGCAAGCCGGTTGGCGCGCTGGTCCAGAGCGTCGAGCCGGGCACGCCTTCCGAGAAGGCTGGCATCGAGGCGGGTGACATCATCACCAAGTTCGCTGGTCAATCGATCGAGCATGCGCAGGATCTGCCGCGCCTGGTCGCCGCGACCAAGCCGGGCACGAAGTCGTCCATCCAGGTGTTCCGCCGTGGCGCGTACAAAGAGCTGAGCGTGACCGTCGCCGAGCTTGAGGCGACCAAGACGAAGGCCGAAGCCGCCGAGGCGCCGGCGTCCAAGCTGGCCTCGTCGGCGCTCGGCCTGGGCGTCATCGACCTGAGTGCCGACCAGAAGCGCGAGCTCAAGCAGAACGGCGGTGTGCTGGTCGAGAAGGTCGATGGGCCGGCCGCGCGTGCGGGCCTGCGCCCGGGTGATGTGATCATGGCCGTGGCCAACGTCCAGATCAGCGGCGTGAAGGAGTTCGATGCGGTGCTGGCGAAACTGGACAAAACCCGCCCCGTGAGCGTGCTGGTGCGCCGTGGCGAGTGGGCGCAGTACGCCGTGATCCGCCCGGGCAAATAAGCGCATCTTCAATAGGCATGGGGCTTTTGGCCCTTTTCCGACCCTGGCCCTGACCGGTATCCGCATGCCAGTCAGGGTTTTTTCTCACGAAAACCCGATTAGTTTTATCAGCTGTTGGATGGGCTCTACACCCCGTTTTGCTGTTGATAACTCGCCAGCGGGCCCGCGGATTGCCGATACAATCCCCGGGCTGGCGAACCCCCTTCGAGACACGGCTAAAAACAGCAAAGTTACCCACAAATGCCTGTGGATAAGCTGTGAATATCGTAAAAGTCGGGGGCCGCAACATCCCTAGTTCGAGCTGTGACGCAGCCTCGGCGGGGGGGCTTTTCGGTACAATGAAAGTCCAACAAGCAGTTGCCATACGTTTTTGTTGGAAGGCGCGTCACTCCTTTGGACGTGCCTTTTTTTTATGAATCACATCCGTAATTTTTCGATCATTGCCCACATCGATCACGGCAAGTCCACGCTGGCCGATCGCATCATCCAACGCTGCGGCGGCCTGAGTGACCGTGAGATGGAGGCGCAGGTGCTGGACTCGATGGACATCGAGCGCGAACGTGGCATCACGATCAAGGCGCAGACCGCGGCTTTGCAATACAAGGCACTGGACGGTAAGGTTTACAACCTCAACCTGATCGACACGCCGGGCCATGTGGACTTCTCCTATGAAGTGAGCCGCTCGCTGTCCGCTTGCGAGGGCGCCTTGCTGGTCGTCGATGCGAGTCAGGGCGTCGAGGCACAAACGGTTGCCAACTGCTACACCGCGCTCGAGCTCGGTGTGGAAGTCGTGCCCGTGCTCAACAAGATGGACCTGCCGCAGGCCGACCCCGACCGTGCGAAGGCCGAGATCGAAGACGTGATCGGCATCGACGCGACCGATGGCATCCCTTGCTCGGCCAAGACCGGCATGGGCGTGGACGAGATCCTCGAGGCCGTGATCGCGCGCATGCCGCCGCCCAAGGGCCAGCCCGAGGGCGCGCTGCGCGCCATGATCATCGACGCGTGGTTCGATAACTACGTGGGCGTCGTGATGCTCGTGCGCGTGGTTGATGGCCAGCTGCGCAAGGGCGAGCGCATCCGCATGATGGCGACCAACGCCGTCTACCCGGTCGAGCACCTGGGCGTGTTCACGCCCAAGTCGGTGAACCGCGATGCGCTGCATGCGGGTGAAGTGGGTTTCATCATCGCCGGCATCAAGGAGCTGACGGCCGCGAAGGTGGGCGACACGATCACGGTCGAGAAGAAGCTGCCGAACAATGCGGGGCCGGCCACCGAAGCCTTGCCGGGCTTCAAGGAGATCCAGCCGCAGGTGTTCGCGGGCCTGTATCCGACCGAGGCCAGCGAGTACGACCAACTGCGCGACGCGCTCGAGAAGCTCAAGCTCAATGACTCGTCGCTTCGTTATGAGCCCGAGGTGTCGCAGGCGCTGGGCTTCGGTTTCCGCTGTGGCTTCCTGGGCTTGCTGCACATGGAGATCGTGCAGGAGCGCCTGGAGCGCGAGTTCGATCAAGACCTCATCACGACCGCGCCGAGTGTGGTCTACCAGGTCGAGTTGAATGGCGGCGATGTCATCGAGGTCGAGAACCCCTCGAAGATGCCCGAAGTGGCCAAGATCAACGAGATCCGCGAGCCCATCGTCACGGTGCACCTGTACATGCCGCAGGACTACGTCGGCCCCGTGATGACGCTGGCCAACCTCAAGCGCGGTGTGCAGATCAACATGGCCTACCACGGTCGCCAGGTCATGCTGACCTACGACATGCCGCTGGCCGAGATCGTGCTGGACTTCTTCGACAAGCTCAAGAGCGTGTCGCGCGGCTATGCCTCGATGGACTACGAGTTCAAGGAGTACCGCGCGTCCGACGTGGTCAAGGTCGACCTGATGATCAACGGCGACCGCGTGGACGCGCTGTCCATCATCGTGCACCGCGCGCAGAGCGCCTACCGCGGCCGCGCCGTGGCGGCCAAGATGCGCGAACAGATCCCGCGTCAAATGTACGACGTGGCTATCCACGGCGGCGATCGGCGGCAACATCATCGCGCGTGAGAACATCAAGGCCTTGCGCAAGAACGTGCTGGCAAAATGCTACGGCGGCGACATCACCCGCAAGAAGAAACTGCTCGAGAAACAAAAAGCCGGTAAAAAGCGCATGAAGCAGGTTGGCTCCGTCGAGGTGCCACAAGAAGCGTTTCTGGCCATCCTTCAAGTGGACGATTAATGAGTTTGATCACAGGTGTGTTGTACGCCGCCTTGCTGGCGTATCTGGGCGGCTGGTACATCGGCCAATGGCAGGGCAATTTCTCGCTGCTGCTGTTCGTGCTGTCCGTGGTCACGCTGGTTTACTGGCTGGCCGAGCGCTACAAGTTCCGCCCCGAGCGTGAGGCCGCCGCGGCCAAGCTGGTGGCCGAAGACGAGACGCGCCGTTCGAACCTGGCCACGCAAGGCATCGCGCAGGTCGATGGCAATGTGGCCGAGGCACGCGACAAGCTCCTGATGCAGCCCTGGTGGCTGGACTGGACAGCGGGCCTGTTCCCGGTCATCTGCGCCGTGTTCCTGATGCGCTCCTTCCTGTTCGAACCGTTCAAGATCCCGTCGGGTTCGATGATCCCGACGCTGCTGGTGGGCGACCTGATCCTGGTCAACAAATTCCACTACGGGATTCCGCCTGCCCGTGGTCAACAAGAAGATCATCCCGAACCACGAACCGCAGCGCGGCGACGTGATGGTGTTCCGCTACCCGGTCAACCCGAGTCTGGACTACATCAAGCGCGTGATCGGCGTGCCTGGCGACGAGATCGCCTATATCAACAAGCGTCTGACCATCAACGGCACGCCCATCGAGCAGACGCCGATGGCCGAGTTCTACGATGAAGACAGCCTGCGCTATTCGCTGCAGTACTCCGAAAGCCTGATGGGCGTGAGCCACCGCATCCTGGTCGACAAGGACCGCCCGCCTTATGTGCCGCCGCAGGCCATCGAGGATTTCCCGGGCAAGGAAAACTGCCGGTACAGCGGCGAAGGCGTTGTGTGTAAAGTGCCTCCTGGCCATTACTTCATGATGGGCGACAACCGCGATAATTCGCAGGATTCACGCTTCTGGGGCTTCGTGCCCGACGAGAACATCGTCGGCAAGGCCTTCGTGATCTGGATGAATTTTGGCGACATCAAGCGCATCGGCTTCTTCCATTAACGCAAGACAGAGATGATGAACGTGACGAACCGTCCTTCAACAGCCCGTCGCCGTCAGTCGGGCATCACACTGATCGGCCTGCTGTTCTGGGCGGTGCTGATTTCGTCCATCGCGCTGGTGCTGATGAAGGTCTTCCCGGCCGTGACGGAGTACCGCACCATCTTGTCGATGGTCAACAAGGCGGCGCACGATGGTGGCTCGACCGTGCCGGAGATCCGCGCTTCGTTCGAGCGTTCTGCATCCATCGAATATGGCGTGACATCGCTCACGGCGAAGGACCTGGACATCACCAAGGAAGACGACAAGGTGGTGGTCAAGTTCGCGTACGACCGCGAGATCGAACTCATCGACCCCGTCTACCTGGTGATCAAGTTCAAAGGGCAATCCAAGTGAGTGTGCCGGCTTGCCTGGATGCAGCGGTTGACGGGCCTGGCTTCAGGCCCGCTTTGTTTTGATGGCCACGACTTCACGATCACGCGCGGGCGCTGGCGCCGCATCGGCCGAGGCTTTGCCGGCCCCTTTGCAGGCTTTGCAGAAGCGCCTGGGGCATGTGTTCGCCGATGGCCAGTTGCTCCGCCGGGCCGTGACGCACAAGAGTTTTGGCGCGCACCATTACGAGCGCCTGGAGTTTTTGGGCGATGCGGTGCTGAGCCTGGGCGTGTCGGCCTTGCTGTACAAGCAGTTCGACCGAAGCGACGAGGGTGACCTGACCCGCGTCAGGGCCCATTTGGTGCGCCAGGACATGCTCCACAAGCTGGCCGTGCAACTCGGGCTGCCGCAAGTGATGCGGCTGAGCGAAGGCGAGGCCAAGGGCGGCGGCGCGCAGCGGCCGTCCATCCTGGCGGATGCGCTGGAGGCGATCATCGGGGCGGTCTACCTGGACGCGGGCTTCGATGCGGCGCGCGACCTGGTCTTGCGCCTGTTCGAGCCCGTCGTGGCCGAAACGACGCTGGACGGCTGGAGCAAGGACGCCAAGACCGCCTTGCAGGAGTGGCTGCAGGGGTGCAAACTCGCCGTGCCCACTTACCGGATCGCCGAGACGCGCGGCAAGGCGCACGAGCAGGTGTTCGTCGTGGCCTGCGACCTGCCTGAATTGGGGCTGACCTTGACGGGCGAGGGCCTGTCGCGCAGGGCGGCCGAGCAGTTGGCCGCGCAGGCGATGCTGGCCAAGCTGCTGGCCATGCCGGCCAAGAGTATGCCGCCGGCCTCCAAGGCCACGGGGCAGGTTGAGGCGAAGCCCGTCGTCGTGGTCAAGAAGGCCCGCGTGTCAGCACAAGCAACAGCACAGACAACGTCATCCGATAAAAAGCGCGATTGAAGCGCATCGCTCATCCGATATCCGCCTCGCGCACGTCCAAAATACCGTCCGAAGAATCACATGCCCAAGAAACCCGCCAAGCCTGCCGCGCCCACCAAGGATGAGCTGAACCCATCGCTCGATGCGATGCTGGCCAATCTGTCGATGGCGCGCAAGGGCGGTGCGGAGGCCGCCGCGCCGGTCGAGGCGCAGCGCTGCGGTCTGGTCGCCATCGTCGGCAGGCCCAATGTGGGCAAGTCGACGCTGCTCAATGCGTTGGTCGGGCAGAAGGTGTCGATCACGTCGCGCAAGGCGCAGACCACGCGTCACCGCATCACGGGCATCCGCACCGAGGGCGACACGCAGTTCGTGTTCGTCGACACGCCGGGCTTCCAGACGCGCCACACGGTGCGGGGTACGGCGGCTTTGAACCGCAACCTGAACAAGACCGTGCAGTCGACGCTGTCGGACGTGGATGTGGTGCTGTTTTTGGTGGAGGCGGGCAAGTACGGTCCTGATGACGCGAAGGTGCTGGCGCTGCTGCCCAAGGACAAGCCCGTGATCCTCGTGGCCAACAAGCTGGACCTGGTCCATCGCCGCGAAGACCTGTTCCCCTGGCTGCAGAGCATGCAGGAACACCATCCGTTCACCGAATTCATCCCGCTGTGCGCGCAAAAGGAAGACGACAGCAAGCGCCTGATGGGCGTGCTGCGGCCTTATCTGCCAGAGCAGGGCTGGTGGTATGACCCGGAGGCCTTGACCGATCGCACCGACCGCTTCCTGGCCAGCGAGATCATCCGCGAAAAACTCTTCCGGCTCACGGGCGACGAGCTGCCCTATACCTCGACGGTCGTGATCGACCAGTACGAGGAGATGGCACCGCCGCCCGGCAAGCCCAAGGCCACGGGCCTGGTGCGCATCGCGGCCACGATCGTGGTCGAGCGCGAGCAGCACAAGGGCATGGTCATCGGCGACAAGGGCGAGAAGCTCAAGCGCATGGGCACCGAGGCCCGCACGGAGCTTGAGCGCCTCATGGGCGTGAAGGTCTTCCTGGAGCTGTGGGTGAAGGTGCGCTCGGGCTGGGCCGACGACGAAGCCCGCTTGCGGACCTACGGCTACGAATAAGCCCCGAGGCGGCGTCAGTTCGTGGCACGTGCGCATCAACGTCCAGGCACAGCGGCCTTCGTGCTGCACAGCCACGACTGGAGCGAGTCCAGCCTGATCCTGGATCTGTTCACGCGCGAGCATGGGCGCGTGGTGGCCGTGGCCAAAGGCGCCAAGCGGCCTTACTCGCAGTTGCGGCCGGTACTGATGCCGTTCCAGCGTTTGACCGTGGCGTTCGGCGCCAAGCGTTCGGAAGACGCCGAAGTGTGGCTGCTGCGCCAGGCCGAGTGGGCGGGCGGTGCGGCCTGGCCGGGCGGGGCGGCCTTGCTGCCCGGCTTCTACCTCAACGAGTTGCTGATGCGCCTGATGACGCGCCACGACCCGCATGCCGAACTCTTTGATGCCTATGCGCAGACCTTGCAGGCCATGGGCGACCCGGTCTTGCTGCAGGCGGCCTTGCGGGCGTTCGAGCTGGTCTTGTTGCGCCAGCTTGGCCATTTGCCTGATCTGGCCGCGCAGACGATCGATGGCCAGAGCGTGTCAGAAGGGCGCATGTACGAGCTGCATCCCGAGCTGGGTGTCGCGGCAGCCCAGTGGGTGGGGGAGCCGGGTGCCGGCCCTGTCGTGCTGGATGGTGCTGTGCTGGCGGGCATCGAGCAAGCCTTGTCATCGAGCCACAAGATGTCGCCCGTGCCGGCCGTGATGGCGGCCTGCATGCCCGCGTTGAGCGAGTTGAAAGCGGTGCTGCGCACATTGATTCACTATCATCTGGGTTCTCAGACGCTGCGCACACGCCAGCTCATGATGGAGCTCCAACAACCATGACCTTTTCCGGCTCTCAACTGACGGCTCATGACGCGCCTTTGCTGGGCGTGAACATCGACCACATCGCCACCGTGCGCAATGCCCGTGGCGGACGCTTTCCTGATCCAGTCGCGGCGGCGCAGCTGGCTGTCGAGGCCGGCGCGGACATCATCACCTTCCACCTGCGCGAAGACCGCCGCCACATCCGCGACGACGATGTCGAACGCCTCAAGGCCCACATCGCCGTGCCCTTGAATTTCGAGGCGGCCGTGACCGACGAGATGCTGGCCATCATCGCGCGGACGGCGCCCGAGCATGTGTGTCTGGTGCCCGAGCGTCGCCAGGAGATCACGACCGAGGGCGGCCTGGACGTGGTCGGGCAGCGCGCCCGTTTGCAAGATGCCTGCCAGCGCCTGGCGGCGGCTGGTTCGCGCGTGTCCTTGTTCATCGGGGCGGATCCGGCGCAGATCCATGCGGCGGCCGAAGTCGGCGCGCCGTGCATCGAGCTGCACACGGGCGCCCTGGCCAATGCCTGGTGGGATGGCGATGCCGCTGCCTTGCAGCACGAGCTGGCGCGCCTGAAGGTCGGCCTGCAACTGGGGCGCAGCCTGGGCTTGCGCACGCACGCGGGCCATGGCCTGGCGCTCACGCAGCATCTGCCCGTGGGCGATACCAAGGTGTTGCCGGGGCAGGTCAGCAGCACGGCGTTGGTCGCGGCCTTGCCTGAAGTGGGCGAGTTGCACATCGGTCATGCGCTCGTCGGGCACGCCATGTTCGTGGGCTTGCGCCAGGCCATCGCCGATTTCAAGGCCGAGGTCGTGCGCGCCCGCCGCCCCTCATGATCGCGGGCATCGGCACCGACCTGTGCGATTGCCGCCGCATCGAGGCGGCCTTGCAGCGCCATGGCCCGCGGTTCGCCGAACGCATCCTGGGCGATGAGGAGTTGCACACCTTCAGGCAGCGCCATGCCAGGCAGCCTTTGCGAGGCATACGCTACCTGGCCACCCGCTTCGCCGCCAAGGAAGCCTTTTCCAAAGCCATCGGCCTGGGCATGCATTCGCCCATGAACTGGCGCGCATGCCAGACCTTGAACGACGCTTCAGGGCGGCCGCAGATCCGCCTGAGCGGTGCCTTGGCCGACTGGTTCGCGCAGCGCCACTGGCAAGCGCATGTCTCACTCACGGACGAAGGCGACCTCGCCCAGGCCTTCGTCGTCATCGAAACCTTGCCGCATTCAACATGAGCAAACACCACAAAGACCATCAGGCCGCCGTGTCGTCTTCGCCGGCCGAGGCCATCGCCCATGCGCCTGTCGTGCTTGACATCGCCGGCCTGAGCCTGCACGACGACGATCGCCGCAGGCTCGAGCATCCGCTCACTGGCGGCCTGATCCTGTTCGCCCGCAACTGGGCCACGCGTGCTCAGCTCACGGCCCTGTGCACCGAGATCAAATCGATCCGGCCCGATGTGCTGATCTGCGTCGACCACGAAGGCGGCCGCGTGCAGCGCTTTCGCACCGACGGCTTCACGCACGTGCCCCCCATGCGCCGCCTGGGCGAGATGTGGATGGACGATGGCAAGGGCGGCCCGGGCGCTGGCGCGATGGCCGCGACCGATGCCGCCACCGCCTGCGGCTATGTGCTGGCCAGCGAGCTGCGCGCCTGCGGCGTCGACCTGACCTTCACGCCCGTGCTCGACCTCGATTGGGGCGAAAGCGGCGTGATCGGCGACCGTGCCTTCCACCGCGACCCGCGCGTGGTGTCCGTGCTGGCCAAGAGCGTGATGCACGGCCTGCTGCTGGCGGGCATGGCCAACTGCGGCAAGCACTTCCCCGGCCACGGCTTCGTCAAGGCCGACTCGCATGTGGACGTGCCCATCGACAAGCGCAGCCTCAAGGCTATCCTGAGCGACGATGCCAAGCCTTACGAATGGATGAGCACCTCGCTGACCAGCGTGATGCCGGCGCACGTGATCTATCCGAAAGTCGATTCATCCCCCGCGGGCTTCTCGCGCAAGTGGCTGCAAGACATTTTGCGCGGCGACATGGGCTTCACGGGCGCCATCTTCAGCGACGACCTCAGCATGGAAGGCGCCAGCGTCGCGGGCAACCACACGCAAGGGGCCATTGCCGCGCTCAATGCGGGCTGCGACATGGTGCTGCTGTGCAACCAGTCGTTGCACGGCGGCGCGCCGGTCGATGAGTTGCTGGATGGTTTGAGCGAAGCGCTGGCTTATGGCGACTGGGTGGCCAGCCCCGACAGCGAAGCGCGGCGCCTTGATCTGCTGCCGCAAACCGCGCCTTTGACTTGGGATGAGCTCATGCACCATCCGGTGTATCAGCAGGCGCTGGCCAGGCTGCCTGGCTGATCAATTCGAATAAAGGGCCTGAATCAAGGCCTGCTCACGCTCCAGCACCACCTTGCGCTTGATCTTGAGCGTGGGCGTCAACTCACCGCCCTCGATCGACAAAGGCTTGGCCAGCACGGCGAACTTGCGGATCTGCGCCACGCGGGCCTGTTGCTCATTCACATGGTCCACTGCCTCTTGCAAGGCCTCCAGCACCTTGGGGTGCTGGTTCAAGGCCGGGCCGTGCAGGCCGTTTGCGCTGGCAAAGTCGGCCAGGGCCTGCGGCTCCACGGTGAGCAAGGCGGTCAGGTAATTGCGGCCATCACCGCACACGACCGCGTACTCGATCAGGTGGTTGTCGGAGGCGGTGTCGGATTTATCGTGCTTCCCCCT
>JASGJC010000048.1:0-103175 GCA_049840915.1 Aquabacterium sp. | reverse complement strand
CCACGGATTTCGCCAAGGCGCTGGCCGACAAGGTCAGCATGTGGGTCGGTGCCACGCAGCCCGACGGCTCGATGACGGCCGAGCTGCACCTCAATCCGGCCGACATGGGCCCCATCAACGTGAAAATTTCACTGGACGGCCAATCGGCCCACGTGGACTTCGCCGCCGCCGCGTTAGAAACAAGGCAGGCGATCGAATCCAGCCTGCCCATGCTGTCGAGCGCGCTGAGCGACGTCGGCCTGAGCATGACGGGTGGTGACGTGTCGTCGCAGACCTCGCAGCAGCAGGCCTTCAACCAGTCGGCGCAGGGCGATGGCGCTTCGGGCCGCGTGGGTGGCCTGGGCCGCTCTGGCGATGGGGGCGACGCGGACACGGGCATGAGCATGCGCGCCGTGAGCGCGCCTCGTCCCGGCCGCGCGGGCGGGCTGGACCTGTACGCCTGAAGCCGGTTTCGCCGCTTGGAAATCTGCGTGTTTCACGCTGCTTATCGATCCTTCGCGACGGCGCTGGCCTCGAATAATCCTCTCATGACCCGAGCGCTGCGTGCGGCGGGACATGAACCCCAGGAGATACGAGCATGTCAGCAGCCCCCGCCGCTCCGGCCGAAGGCAACGCCCCCCAAAAGGGCTCCAAGAAACTCATCATCATCATCGCCGCCGTGGCCCTGCTGCTGGTTGTCGGGGGTGGTGGCGCTTTCTTCATGATGAAGAAGAAGGCCGATGCCGAGGCTGCCGCTGCCGACGACGATGGCGGCGGCGAACACGCCAAGCCCGCCAAGGAAGCCAAGAAGCCCGAGAAGAAAGAGCATGAAGGCCCGCCCGCCTTCGTGCCGCTCGAGCCTTTCGTGGTCAACCTGGCCGACCGCGAGTCCGAGCGTTTCGCCCAGATCGGCATCACGCTGCAGGTCGACGATGCGCACATGGCCGAAGAGATGAAGGCCTACATGCCCGCCATCCGCAACGCCGTGCTGCTGATCCTCTCGCACAAGTCCTCCGAAGAGCTGCTGAGTTCGGAAGGCAAGGTCAAGCTGGCCGAAGAAATCCGCCGCGATGCCGCCCGCGCCATGGGCTACGAGATCGAAGATCCGGACGAGGACGAGGACAACCCACCCGCCACGGACGACGCGCCCAAGAAAAAGAAGAAGAAAAAGAAGAAAAAGGTCGAGTCCTACAACCCGATCGTTCAAGTGCACTACTCGAACTTCATCATCCAGTAACGCCCCTGCTGCCTTTTTCCTCAACGGTCCCGGAAGTCCTTCGGCCATGAACCAGCAAATCCTCTCGCAAGACGAAGTCGATGCCCTCTTGCAAGGCATCACGGGCGAAAGCCAGAAGTTGGAGCAGGAAGAGACGCCCAAGGAAGGCATCCGCGACTACAACCTCGCGCAGCAGGAGCGCATCGTCCGTGGGCGCATGCCCACGATGGAAATCATCAACGAGCGGTTCGCGCGCAACATCCGCGTCGGGCTGTTCAACTTCATCCGCAAGTCGCCCGAAGTGTCCGTGGGCGGCATCAAGGTGCAGAAGTACAGCGCCTTCCTGCGCGAGATCGTGGTGCCCACGAACTTCAACATCATGTCCGTGCGCCCGCTGCGCGGCTCCGGCCTGATCGTGTGCGACCCGACGCTCGTGTTCGCCGTGATCGACGCCTTGTTCGGCGGCGCGGGCAAGTTCCACACGCGCATCGAAGGCCGCGATTTCTCGGCCACCGAGCAACGCATCATCCATCGCCTGGTCGAGGTGATCACGGCCGAGTACAAGAAGTCTTGGCAGGGCATCTACCCGATCGAGCTGGACTACCAGCGCTCGGAGATGCAGCCGCAGTTCGCCACCGTGGCCACGCCCAGCGAGATCGTCGTGTGCTGCTCGTTCACGCTCGAGATCGGCGATGCCAGCGGCACGATCCACTTCTGCATCCCTTACTCGACGCTGGAGCCGATCCGCGATGTGCTGTTCTCGGCCATCCAGGGCGACTCGGCCGAGCCCGATCGCCGCTGGGTCAAGTTGCTGACGCAGCAGATCCAGTCGGCCGAAGTGGAGTTGGTGGCCGAGCTGGCCTATGCGCCCGCCACGGTCGAGCAGCTGCTGGCGCTCAAGCCCGGTGACTTCATCGAGCTGGACCTCGACAAGATCATCAAGGCGAAAGTGGACGGCGTGCCCGTGTTCGACTGCTACTACGGCACCTCGAACAACAAATATTCGCTGCGCGTGGACAAGCTGTTGACCACGGGCGGCATGAGTTGGCTTGGAGAGCAAAATGTCTGAAGAATTCCCGCCCGAATCGGCCGAAGGCGCCGCGTCCGCCGAAGGCGGCAATGCCGAACAGGACGCGATGGCCGCTGAATGGGAGGCCGCGCTGTCCCAGCAGGCCGCCGCGCCGCAGCCCGACATGGACGAGTTCGCCAGCGCCGCCGCCAGCGAGGTCGCGCCGCAGATGACGCCGGCGGCTTTCGCCAACTTCGCGCCATCCAATGCCTCGACGGCTGGCAACGACATCAACATGATCCTGGACATCCCCGTCCAGCTGACCGTCGAGCTGGGCCGCACGCGCATCCCGATCAAGAACATCCTGCAACTGGCGCAAGGCTCGGTCGTCGAGCTCGACGCCATGGCCGGCGAGCCGATGGACGTGCTGGTCAACGGCTTCCTGATCGCGCAGGGCGAAGTGGTGGTCGTGAACGACAAGTTCGGTATCCGCCTGACCGACATCGTGACGCCGTCCGAGCGGATGCGTCGTTTGAGCAGAGGCAGCTGAGGTTCATCGAGATGCCATCCAGTGGATTGACCGTGCTGTGGTTCCTGGGCATCGTGGCCCTGATCCCGCTGACGCTGTGGGGCCTCAAGCGCTCCGGCCTGGCCAGTGGTGCCATGGCGGGCGCGCAGGCTTTGATCAAGCCTGTCGGGCAATACAACATCGGCCCCGGCCAGCGTGTCGTGACCGTCGAAGTGGGCTCCGGCGACAGCAAGACCTGGCTCGTGCTGGGCGTGACCGCACAAAGCATCAACACACTGCACACGATGGCGCCGCAAGCGATGCCTGCCGCCGGCGACGTGGCCCAGGTGCCCGCCTTCACGACGCTGCTGCGCCGTGCGGTGAGTGGCGACAAGGGGCAGGGTTCATGATCAAGCGCAACATCTTGGCAGCAGGCTTGCTGCTCGGTGCCGCATCGGCCTGGGCGCAAAGCGCGGGCGCCGCGGGCAGCAGCACCTTGCCTCTGCTGATCGGGCAGGGCGCGGGCGGCACCAACTACTCGGTGCCCGTGCAGACCTTGCTGTTCTTCACTGCATTGAGCTTCCTGCCCGCCGTGCTGCTGATGATGACGGGCTTCACGCGCATCGCCATCGTGCTCAGTCTGATGCGTCAGGCGCTGGGCACGCAGGCGGCGCCACCCAACCAGGTCGTTATTGGTCTGTCACTGTTTCTGACGCTGTTCGTCATGGGCCCGACGCTGGACAAGGTCTACAAGGATGCCTACGAGCCTTTCGCGGCCAACCAGATCAGCTTCAACGAGGCGCTGGAGCGCGGCCAGGGCCCCATGCGCGGCTTCATGCTCAAGCAGACGCGCCAGTCCGACCTGGGCCTGTTCGTCAAGCTCGCCAAGATCGAAGGCGATGTCAAGCCCGAGACCGTGCCGTTTCGCGTGCTCGTGCCGGCCTTCGTGACCAGCGAGCTCAAGTCGGCCTTCCAGATCGGCTTCCTGATCTTCATCCCCTTCCTGGTCATCGACATGATCGTGGCCAGCGTGCTGATGAGCCTGGGCATGATGATGCTGTCGCCCGTGATGGTGGCCCTGCCGTTCAAGCTGATGCTGTTCGTGCTGGCCGATGGCTGGAACCTCTTGCTCGGCTCGCTCGCGGCCAGCTTCGTGCAGTAACGCGTGTCACCCCATCGGAGCACCTCATGGATCCCCAACAAGTCCTGACCATCAGCCGCGACGGCCTGCTCACGCTGCTGACCGTGTGCGGCCCCATCGTGCTGGTCGTGCTGGCGGTGGGTTTGCTGGTCAGCATCTTCCAGGCGGCCACGCAGATCCACGAGCAGACCTTGTCGTTCGTACCCAAGCTGCTGGCGGCCTTCGCCACGCTGGCCGTGGCCGGCCCGTGGATGCTGAGCACGCTGGTCGACTACATCCAGCAGGTGCTGCAGTCCATTCCTGCCGTGGTGGGCTGAGTGGTCAGCTTTTCAGAAGCGCAGGCACTGGCCTGGATCACGCCCTGGCCGTGGGCGTTCTTCCGGGTGCTGGGGCTGTTCACGTCGGCGCCCGTGCTGTCGATGAAGAACATCCCGCGGCGGGTGCGCATCAGCCTGGCGATCCTGATCGTGGTGTGCGCCCAGCCCAGCCTGCCCGAGATGCCCAACATCCGGCTCGATTCGCCCGAGGCGCTGATGGTGATCACGCACGAGGTGCTGATCGGCCTGACCATGGGCTTCGCGGCGCGCGTGGTGTTCGCGGCCATCGAGTTCGCGGGCGAGCTGGTCGGGCTGCAGATGGGCCTGAACTTCGCCAGCTTCTTCGACCCGCTGAGCGGCGGCCAGGTCACGGCCGTGAGCCGCTTCTATGGCACGACGGCCTCGTGGCTGTTCGTCGTCATGAACGGGCACCTCATGCTGACCGCAGCCGTGCTGCACAGCTTCTCGGCCTTCCCCGTGTCGCCGGAGCCCATGGCCTTCCTGAACATGGTGCAGCCACAGGTGTGGGGCGCCGAGATCTTCAAGCTGGGGCTGTGGGTGTCGCTGCCCGTGGTGGCCATGCTGATGCTGGTCAACATGGTGATGGGCCTGGTCGCGCGCGTGGCGCCGCAGATGAACATCTTTTCGATCGGCTTCCCGGTCACGCTGGGCGTGGGGCTGACCGGCCTGTGGCTGACGCTGCCCATGATGCAGACGCCGCTGACCGTGGCGCTGGAGCGCATGCTGGCCTATTTCCAGTGAGGCCGGTGGGGCCCTGGTTTGGTGGCGTGGGCGCCTATGGCCCGATTGGCTGGTTCATGTGTGCAATAAGTCGCGGCCTGCCATGCCGAGTCCACACAACTTGTCCGGGCTTTGGCCGAAAACCACAGATCAGATGGGTCGGCGTGCGCGCAAGGACAGTGGCATGAAACTACGCAGTCAAATTATCGGGTTTGGTCTGGCCGGCGCGGGGCTGGCGGCGCTCGTGGGCGGTATCGGGTTGTTCTCGTCGTTCAGGCTCGCCGGTGCGATCGAGGGCGCGATCCAGTCCGGTCAGGCGCTGCAGGCCAGCCAGGAAGCGGACATGATGCACGACGCCATCCGCGGCGACGGCCAGCTGGCCCTGTTCGGCGTGATGCAGAAGAACCCCGAGCGCATCGCCGAGGCCGAGAAAGATTTGAAGGAACACGCCGAGACCTTCAACAAGGCGCTCGACAAGATCGATGGCCTGCCGGTCAGCGACGACACGCGCGGCATGTTGGCGGCGACCAGGCCCATGGTCAAGAAGTACATCGATGCGGCCACGCGCGTGGTGATGGCCTCCAAGGTGGACGAAGCGTCCGCGCAGGCCGCCGTGCCTGGCTTGCAAACCGCTTTCTCCGAGCTTGAAAAACAGATGTCGAGTCTGTCGGACACGATCGAGAAGACGGGCGCCGAGCTCAACAGCCACGCCACGACCAGCGTGAACCGCACCGTGTTGTCGATCTCGGTGGCGCTGGCCTTGGCCACGGCGGCGATGGTCGGTCTGGCCTTGTGGCTGGCGCGTCGCATGACGCTGCCGATGTCCCATGCCGTGGCTGTCGCCGATCGCCTCGCGCAGGGCGATCTGACCTGCGAGGTGAACCCGAGCGGCAACGACGAGACCGTGCGACTGCTGCAGTCCATGGCGCGCATGCGCGGCAACGTGTCCGACATCGTGCGCGAGGTCAAGGGCCATGCCGAACGCGTGGCCACGGCCAGCGCCGAGATCGCGCAGGGCAACAACGACCTGTCCGTGCGGACCGAGCAGCAATCGAGCTCGCTGGAGCGCGCTTCTTCATCGATGGAACAACTCGGCTCGACCGTGCGCCAGAACGCCGACAACGCGGGCCAGGCCAACCAGTTGGCCATGAGCGCATCGAGCGTGGCGGTCGAAGGCGGCGATGTCGTGGCCGAGGTCGTGAGCACGATGAAGGGCATCAACGAGTCCTCGCGCAAGATCGCCGACATCATCAGCGTGATCGATGGCATCGCCTTCCAGACCAACATCCTCGCGCTGAACGCCGCTGTCGAAGCCGCCCGCGCGGGCGAGCAGGGGCGTGGCTTTGCGGTCGTGGCCAGCGAGGTGCGCAGCCTGGCCGGGCGCTCCGCCGAAGCGGCCAAGGAGATCAAGGGCCTGATCGGCACGAGCGTCGAGCGCGTCGAGCAAGGCACGGCCCTGGTCGACAAGGCCGGCGTGACGATGAACGAGGTCGTGACCTCGATCCGCCGTGTCACCGACATCGTGGGCGAGATCAGCGTGGCCAGCTCCGAGCAGTCGGCCGGTGTCTCGCAGGTCGGGCAGGCCGTGATGCAGATGGACCAGGCCACGCAGCAAAATGCCGCTTTGGTGGAGCAAAGCGCCGCCGCCGCGGAAAGCCTGCGGTTGCAGGCCGAGCAATTGGTGCAGGCGGTCGCGGCATTCAAGATTTCATAGCGGTAAGCTTGGCGGCATGAAGCTGCCAGCCCGAAGCCCTTGCATCAGCCCTTCGCCATTGACGAAACGCGCGGTCAAACGCGCGGCCAATCGGTCCGCGAAGACCATCGACCACCCCGCATCGCCAGCCCGGCGCCTCGTGCTGTCGGGCCTGGCCGGCCTGGGTTTGACCGGCTTGCCGGCGCTGACAGGCAAAGGTGCTGCGCAGGCCGGCGCGGCCACCAGCCAAGCGAGCGGGCCCACGTGGCGGCCTGATCACACGGTCATCGTCATCCTCGAGAACCTCTCTGCCTACGACGCGACGCCCAGGCAGACGAAAGAGCGCTACGCCCCCGTCTACGCGCCCACATCCGATTGGCGCTTCCTGAACGAGCTGGGCGAGAAGGGCGCGCGCTTCACCAATGCGCATTTCGGGCGCACGCCCTATGGCTCGGAGCTGCCCACGCGCTCGAGCCAGCCCAACTACCTGTTCCTGTTCTCGGGGCACCACCAGGGCGTGCTGCCCGCCTGGTTCGAGGACGCGCGCTCGCCCTACAAAGGCGTGGCCCTGCGCGACCGCAACGGCAAGCCGCTGGCTGAACGCGTTGAAACCAATGTGGGCGTGGCCAACGGCAACCTGCCTGACGCCTGGCTGCCGCTGACTTCGCCCAACCTGGGCGCGGCCATCTTGCAAAGCGGCGGTAGCTTCCTGAGCTTCTCGGAGTCCTTGCCTTACCCGAGCTGGAACTGCGGCACCGACTCGGGCATGGCGCCTTGCAGTTCGACCGTGGCCGCGTCCGACGACTACCGCCGCAAGCACAACCCGACCGTCAACTGGACGGACCAACTCGCGCCGACCAGCCCGCGCGGCTTGCGCGGCGATCTGGCCAGCCATGTGATGCCCGTGAGCGTGAACCTGGCGTTCGCGCCCACGCAGGACCCGACGCTCAAGCAGCGGTTCCGCGGCTTCGACAAGGATGCGCAAGGCAAGTCCCTGCCATTCGACAAGCTGCCCGACGTGTCCATCGTCGTGCCCAACGAACAGCACGATGCGCACAGCAACTCCGCCAAGGCGGCCGACGACTGGCTGCGCCAGAACCTGGGTGCCTACGCCGAATGGGCGGGCAAGCACAACAGCCTGCTCATCGTCACGTTCGACGAAGACGGCAGCACCGATGCCAGCAAGGGCGACCCGTATGTGACGGGCACCCACCGCATCCCCACGATTTTTTTCGGCGCGGGCGTGAAGAAGGGCGCTTACGCCCAGCGCATCGACCACCTCAACGTGCTGGCCACCGTGCTGTGGCTGCATGGTGCGCTAGACCGCTTCAAGGCGGATTTCAAGCGGTTCCACAAGGTCGCGGACGGCTCAGGCTCCGAGGCGGAGAAAGAGTGGCTGAACCTGCTGCCCATCACGGATGTGTTCGAAGCCGGGCGTTGACGCGCCGCATCAAGCCTTGCGCGAGGCCGACCAGCGGCGTGCACCGATCAGGCCCAGGCCGGCCAGCATCAGGCTGACGGCGCCTGGTTCGTGCACGGCCGTCGTGGCGAAGGCGATGTGGTTGTCGACAGTCGTGACGGCTTGGCTCACGTCATTGTACGAAGTGCTGCCATGTGTGCCCAGGCCTGAGATCGTGTCGTACCGGGCGAAGGTATCGGATGTGATCGTGCTGGTGAAGAGGTTGTTGCATGCGCAATCGAGCTTGAAGGACAGGACGGTGTTTTCGGTGTCGCTGCGTCCCACGACGATGCCGCTGCCGGTTCGATAGCTCAGGCTGCTGCTGCCGTTGGTGTACAGGTATTGGTCTACCGTGAAACGGGAGGTCCAGTCATCCGGGTTTGTCAGGGCATTGATGGCATTGCTGCCGCTGCTCAGCTGCCAGGAAGATGGGTAGAAGGGGCTGATGTAGATGAAGTAGTTCAGCGCGAACGAGCGGTGGAGCGTGCCGTCCGCGAGCGTTTCGTCCAGCGCAGGCACCTGCGTGTCCGGCATGAGGTACATGAAGACCGAGCCCTTCACGGCTTCGCCCGTGTCGGTGTCGGTCGCGTTGATGTTGAAGGTGAACGCTTCGGGATCGGCCGCGTGGGCCGGGGTGCTCACAACGCGCAGGCAGCGATGAGCCATGCATGAGAAGTTTTGAACTTCATGAGTCCTCCGTGTGGTTTTGTGTGGTTTGGGATTGAGGGGCCAATTTGGCACCCGCCGCACATCATGTGAAATAGGACAGCCCCCTGGCAAGCCCCCGATCATGTGGATGTCGCGCAGGGGCCTCGCGCCGAACTTCGTACTTGGGCCCCCATGTCAGCCAAGCCATCCCCCAAAGCCTCGTCCAGCCAGCCCAACGCCATCTATGGCGAGGGCTCGATCCGCGTCCTCAAGGGCCTGGAGCCCGTCAAACAGCGCCCGGGCATGTACACCCGGACGGACAACCCCCTGCACATCATCCAGGAGGTGATCGACAACGCCGCCGACGAAGCCCTGGCCGGGTTCGGCAAGCGCATCGCCGTGACACTGCACACGGACGGCTCGGTCAGCGTGGACGACGACGGCCGCGGCATTCCCTTCGGCCTGCATCCGGAAGAGCAGGTGCCTGTGGTCGAGATCGTGTTCACGCGCCTGCACGCGGGCGGCAAGTTCGACAAGGGTTCGGGCGGCGCCTACAGCTTCTCGGGTGGCCTGCACGGCGTGGGCGTGAGCGTGACCAATGCGTTGTCCACCCGCTTGCAAGTGACCGTGTGCCGCGACAAACAGGTTGCGCAACTGGCCTTCAGCGGCGGCGATGTGATCGAGCCCGTGAGCGTGCGCCCCGCCAGCTCAGGCGACCGCAAGAACGGCACGAGCGTGCGCGCCTGGCCCGATGCCAAGTACTTCGAGAGCGCCGAGCTGCCGCGCGCCGAGCTGGTCCACATGCTGCGCAGCAAGGCCGTGCTGATGCCCGGCGTGACCATCACGCTCACGCACGAGAAATCCGGCGACGTGCAGACCTGGCTCTACAAAGGCGGCCTGCGCGATTACCTCACCCAGACGCTCAACGCCGAGCCCCTCATCCCACTGTTCGAAGGCGAGCAGTACGCGTCCGGCGCCGAGGCCGAAAACTTCGCCGAAGGCGAGGGCGCGGCCTGGTGCGTGGCCTTCACCGAAGAAGGCGCGCCCATGCGCGAGAGCTACGTCAACCTGATCCCCACGGTGGCGGGCGGCACGCACGAAGCGGGCTTGAAGGACGGCCTGTTCAACGCCATCAAGGGCTTCATCGAGATGCATGCGCTGCTGCCCAAGGGCGTCAAGCTGATGCCCGATGACGTGTTCTCGCGCGCGAGCTTCGTGCTGAGCGCCAAGGTGCTCGACCCGCAGTTCCAGGGGCAGACCAAGGAGCGCCTCAACAGCCGCGATGCCTTGCGCCTCGTCGGCACCTACGTCAAGCCCGCGCTGGAGCTGTGGCTCAACCAGCACGTGGACCACGGCAAGAAGCTCGCCGACCTCGTCATCAAGCAGGCGCAGGCCCGCCAGCGCGCCGGCCAGAAGGTCGAGAAGAAGAAGGGCTCCGGCGTGGCCGTGCTGCCCGGCAAGCTCACCGACTGCGAAAGCCGCGACCTCGGCCTCAACGAGGTCTTCCTGGTCGAGGGCGACTCGGCCGGCGGCAGCGCCAAGATGGGCCGCAACAAGGAGACGCAGGCCATCCTGCCTCTGCGGGGCAAGGTGCTCAACGCCTGGGAGGTCGAGCGCGACCTGCTCTTCAAGAACAACGAGATCCACGACATCGCCGTGGCGATCGGCGTCGACCCGCACGGCCCCAATGATTCGCCCGACCTCAGCGGCCTGCGCTACGGCAAGGTCTGCATCCTCTCGGACGCCGACGTCGACGGCTCGCACATCCAGGTGCTGCTGCTGACGCTGTTCTTCAAGCACTTCCCCAAACTGATCGAAGCCGGCCACATCCACGTGGCGCGTCCGCCGTTGTTCCGCGTTGATGCGCCCGCGCGCGGCAAGAAGCCGGCGGCCAAGCTCTACGCATTGGACGAAGGCGAGCTCACCGCCATCCTCGACAAGCTGCGCAAGGAAGGCTGCCGCGAAAACGCCTGGTCCATCAGCCGCTTCAAGGGCCTGGGCGAGATGAACGCCGAGCAACTGTGGGACACGACCTTGAACCCCGATACACGGCGCCTCTTGCCCGTGGCCTATGGCGAGCCGGGCTTCGAGTCCACGCAGGGCTCGTTCAACAAGCTGATGGGCAAGGGCGAAGCGGCCTCGCGCCGCGAGCTGATGGAACTGCACGGCGACGCGGTCGAGATCGACATCTGAGCCAATGGCCGGGTGGCGTAGGCTCCTGCCTACAGAGCGTCGCGCCATGCGCTGATGCGCGCGCGGTCGGGCGATCTCTATAGTGGTGGTCATTGATTACCAGGAGATCGAACATGACCATCGGGACCATTTTGCTGATCGTGCTGCTGTTGATGCTGGTGGGGGCTTTCCCCGCTTGGCCTCATAGCCGTAGCTGGGGCTACGGCCCTTCGGGCGGCCTCGGCCTTGTCGTGGTCGTGCTCGTCGTGCTGCTGCTGTTGGGGTATATCTAGACCCCGTCAGGCTCGCGGGCGATCAGTGAGCGGTCAGCGGGCGAGGGCGGCGACGCTCTCATCACGGCGCGGCGCTGGTTTGACGCGGTCGCTGGTGACCCAGCCAATGGTGACGGCACCAGTAAGCGGGTGCGTGTAGCGCACGCGCGTCCAGCCAGGCACACGGGCCAGGATGGCCACCTTGTCACCGCTCACGATGAACTTGCCTGTGCGGCAACTCTGATCGGGCGCCGTGTACAGCAGGCTGCGGCCGGGCAGGCCGACCATGCCGGGCCCCGCGGACTCGGTGGAGGCCTGCTCGGGCTCGGCATTGCAGCGCGGTGCGCTCGTCGTGCTGGCCGAGGCCACGCTCAGCGCCTTGGCGGGCGCGGTCTTGGGGGCCGGCAGCTCGGATGAAGCTGGCGTGGCAGGCGCGGCCAACGCTTCTGTCGGGCGCTTGGTCGCACCACTGGTGCTGCCCGCGCCAGGCGGATGGGCATCCATCTCCTTGATCGCGGCCGTCATCACGGCTTCGGCGGGCGGGCGCTGTGTGCAGGCCGTCTCGACCGACTGATCGGCCGGCACGGCAACGCGCTCGCTGCGCTCGACCTCCCATTTCGCGCCACGCTTGCGGAACTGCACGCGCTTCATCAGCAGCCGGCCATCCTTGATGAGCAGGTCGCCGTCCAGGCGCGTGGCCAGGGCGCACAGCCGCGCTTGCGTGCTGTCGGCCCACACGCGGTTGAAGGTCATGCGCGAATCGGCGGGCAGGCCGGGCACCGTGGTGTCGCGGGCCAGGTCCATCAGCGAGGTGCGGACGGGGTCGCCCAGTTCGAGCTCGCGCGCGTAGGTCAGGGAGGATCCGGCCCACAGCAGGCCGGTCACCAGGGGGATGAGCAGACGTGACATGCTTGAAGGGCGGCGCGGGACGCGTCGCGAACAGAAGTCAAGGAGCCTGCACGATAGCGCGAAGGCGGGCGGCGCGATGCGGCCAATCGACGGGGCTAAACCGCCCAGCTATCAGGATCAGGCTGGGTCAAGCAGGATCAAGCGGATCAAAGTGGGCGATTGACAGAATCCGCCCATCCTGCAGGCAAAATACGCCCGCCTGGACCGACCAGGCGCCTAGTACGGGCCTCTACACGACACCATGTCCCAGCAAACGCTTGAATTCACCCAGCAGCCACCCAGCGACGGCGGCGACGCCCTGACCCTGGCCCACTACGCCGAGCGCGCCTACCTCGAATACGCCCTGAGCGTGGTCAAGGGCCGCGCGCTGCCTGATGTGTGCGACGGCCAGAAGCCCGTGCAACGCCGCATCCTCTACGCGATGGACCGCATGGGCCTGAGTTTTTCGGGGCCCAACAACAATTCGGGTGCCAAGCCGGTCAAGAGCGCCCGCGTGGTCGGCGACGTGCTGGGCCGCTACCACCCGCACGGCGACACGGCGGCCTATGACGCGATGGTCCGCATGGCGCAGGACTTCGCGCTGCGCTACCCGCTGATCGACGGCCAGGGCAACTTCGGCTCGCGCGACGGCGACGGCGCGGCGGCCATGCGCTATACGGAAGCGCGCCTGGCACCCATCGCGCGCCTGCTGCTCGATGAGATCGACATGGGCACCGTCGACTTCATCCCCAACTACGACGGCTCGACCGAAGAGCCCAGGCAGTTGCCCGCGCGCCTGCCTTTCGTGCTGCTCAACGGCGCCAGCGGCATCGCCGTGGGCCTGGCCACCGAGATCCCCAGTCACAACCTGCGCGAAGTGGCCGCGGCCACCGTGGCCCTGATCAAGAACGACAAGCTGCCCGACAGCGAGCTGTTCGAGCTGCTGCAAGGCCCGGACTTTCCTGGTGGCGGCCAGATCATCTCCAGCCCGCAAGACATTCAAGACGCCTACCGCACAGGCCGCGGCAGCGTGAAGGTGCGCGCCCGCTGGAAGATCGAAGACCTCGCGCGCGGCCAGTGGCAACTGGTCGTGACCGAACTGCCGCATGGCACCAGCGCCCAGAAGGTGCTCGAGGAAATCGAAGAGCTGACGAACCCGAAGGTCAAGACCGGCAAGAAGGCCCTGACGGCCGAGCAGACCCAGCTCAAGACCACGGTGCTGTCGGTGCTCGATGCCGTGCGCGACGAGTCCAGCAAGGACGCGGCCGTGCGCCTCGTGTTCGAGCCCAAGACGCGCACGGTCGAGCAGCAGGAGCTCATCACGACGCTGCTGGCGCACACGAGCCTCGAAACATCGTCGTCGATCAACATGACCATGGTCGGCGCGGACGGCAAGCCCACGCAAAAGAGCCTGCGCCAGATGCTCACCGAGTGGATCGGCTTTCGCATGGACACGGTCGTGCGGCGCACCAAGCACCGCCTGGGCAAGGTGCTCGACCGCATCCACATCCTCGAAGGCCGCCAGCTCGTCCTGCTCAACATCGACGAGGTCATCCGCATCATCCGCCACAGCGACGAGCCCAAGGCCGCGCTGATCGAGCGCTTCAAATTGAGCGAGCGCCAGGCCGACGACATCCTCGACATCCGCCTGCGCCAGCTGGCCAAGCTCGAGGCGATCAAGATCGAGCAGGAGCTGGCCGAGCTGCGCGCCGAAGAGGCCAGGCTGCGCGACATCCTCGACAACCCCAGCGTGCTCAAGCGCACGGTCGTCAAGGAGATCGAGGCGGACGCCAAACAGTTCGGCGACGACCGCCGCACCCTGATCCAGGCCGAAAAGCGCGCCGTGGCCGAAGTCAAGGTCATCGACGAGCCCGTGACGGTCGTCATCAGCCTCAAGGGCTGGGTGAGGGCGCGCACGGGCCACGGCCACGATGCGGCGGGCTTCGCCTTCAAGGCCGGCGACGGCCTGTACGGCACCTTCGAATGCCGCACGGTCGATCCGCTCATCGTGGTCGGCAACAACGGCCGCGTCTACAGCGTGCCCGTGGCCAGCCTGCCCGGCGCGCGCGGCGATGGCGCGCCCATCACGACGATGATCGAACTCGAGTCCGGCACGCAGCCGCTGCACTACCTGGCCGGCGCCACCGACCAGACGCTGCTGTTCGCCAACACGGGCGGCTTCGGCCTGCTGGCCAAGCTCGGCGATTTGCTAACGCGCCAGAAGGGAGGCAAGAGCTTCCTCACGCTGGACGAAGGCGACATCGTGCTGCCGCCGGTGCTGGTCCAGCCCGGCCACACGCAAGTGGCCTGTCTGGCGCAGGGCGGACGCATGCTCGTGTTCGCGCTCGACGAACTCAAGCTGCAATCCAATGGCGGACGCGGCTTGACGCTGATGGAAGTCGACGCGAAGAAGGACCCCCTCATCTCGGTGGCCACGGCGCACAACGGCGTCAAGGTGATCGGCTCGGGGCGCGGCGGCAAGGCCAAGGAAGAAGACGTGCGCAACGCCGCCTACGCAGCGCACATTGGCAAACGCGCGCGCAAGGGCAAGGCCGTCGATGCTTTCCAGAAGGTGATGCGCGTTTTGGCCCTGTGACAGATTGATGCACCTTGCGGTGGCAACCCTCATTGATTTCGCCCTGTTGACTCGCTAATCTTTTTCGCAGGACCAATGTGTCCTGCAAAAAGACATCAACAGGGAGTTTCAATGAATACTGCAGCCACATCTGCCTTGGCTCACGGAGAGCCGCGTGACCACTACGATCAAAACGGATATGTCATCTTCCCGTCGCAGATATCGCCAGAGCTGATCGACAGATTCCTGTCCCTGTATCGCCGAGATATCTTCAAGACCAAGACGAAGTTCTACCGCCAGAACACCAACGTCTACGACTGCAATCGCTACACCTCGCACGACCACGTGATCCAGAGCTTCCTGGACGTGCACAACTACAAGCGCTTTCCTGAATTCCGCCAGGCGGCGCTGGACATCTTCTTTTCGCCGCACCTGCTGAGCGCCTTGACGCAAGCGACCGGCCATCGCCAGCACAACCTCATGCAGAGCATGCTGTTCGATGCGAACGCCGCCACGCCGCCCCATCAGGACTGGTGGTACCTCGACACCGTGCCCAACGGCAACCTCATGGGCATCTGGATCGCGCTGGAAGACATCCATGAAGACGCCGGCCGCTTCTATGTCCTGCCGGGCAGCCAGAACATCCATCTGCACGAAGCCAACCTGCCGCACTCCGAGTGGCTGCAGCGCATGCGCAGCCACCTCGATGCGCATCCGGAGCAGCTGTACGCGCCACCCTTGAAAAAGGGCGACGTGCTGATCTGGAACTCGCGGACCATCCACGGCTCGCTGGCCACCAAGGACTTGCGTCATTCCCGCAAGTCGCTGACGGCGCACTTCATGCCATCGAGCATGACGTTCGGCAACCTGTTCACGGCCAAGCCATGGATCGAGTACGAACGCTATGGCGAATTTCAGTACTTCGCCAACCAGCCGGAGCATTCGCTCAAGGCCGAGATGGTGTCCAAGCTGAAAGTGGCCGTGTACGACAGCCCGCGCCTGATGCGCCTGGTGCGCAAGTTCCAGCGTCGCTCCGTGGCTGGCGTCTAAGCGCGAACTGCATGAACGCTTCGTCAGGCAGCGGCTTGCTGAACAAGTAACCCTGGAAGGCCGGGCAGTTGATCGAGGCCAGCACCTCGCGCTGGCCTCCGGTCTCGACGCCTTTGGCCGCACGCCATGGCGCACTCAGACCCGCACGACCGTGACCGAGCATTCGGCCTGCGCCACGACCTGCGCGCTCACGCTGCCCAGATAGCGCCGCAAAGCCGAGTTGCCGCGCGCCCCCATCACGATGTGGTCGACCTGGTTCTTGTTGGCGAACTCGATGATGGCGCCAGCGGTGTCCGAAGACGCCAGCACATGGAAGGTCAGACGCTGCTCGTCGAGCTGCAGTTGCTGCTGCAAGGGCCGCGCCCAGTGCTTGATGGCCACCAATTGCTGCACGTGCAGGCTGTTGCCCTGATCGTCGACGAGCTTGTCCATGGCCACGCGGTGGATCTTCATGACGCTCACGCAGGCCAGGCGCGCGCCGGGCTCGATCTGCAGGATGCGGCGCACGGTGGCCAGCAGCTTCTGGTCCAGCTCGGGCGTGCCGGTCTTCATGCCGATGGCGACCATGACGATGGGACTGCGCTCGACCTGCTGCGTTGAGCTGGCATCGGCCCGGGGCTCGGCGCCCATGGCCTTGAACCAGCGCTTGAACGTGCTGATCCGGCCGCCCGTCTGCAGACGCTGGGCGCGCTCCGTGAGCTGGATCTGGTCGGGCGACTGCAGATCGAGCGCCAGTTGCGCCGCGCTCTGGTAGCGCTTGTCCGGGTCGACCTCCAGGCAATGCAGGATGACCTCCTGCAGCCACAGCGGCGCATCGGGTCGCAGGGCGCGCGGCGGCACCGGGTCGGTGTAGAGCCGCTTGCGCAGGCCCGACACCGAATGCGGCTGCCCGAACGGCCGCTCCCCCGTGCTCAGGTGATAGAGCATCACGCCCAGCGCGAACAGATCGCTGCGCGGGTCGTTGCGGATGAACTGCACCTGCTCGGGCGACATGTACGGCCCGGTGCCCATGGGCAGCGCGAATTCCTCTTCGAGCAGATCGGGCAGGTGGTCGTGGCGCGACAGGCCGAAGTCCACGAGCACGGCCTCGCCCGTCGGCCTGAACATGATGTTGCTCGGCTTGACGTCCAGGTGCACCACGTGCTGCTTGTGCAACCCGTGCAGCGCATGCGCCACGCGCCGGCCGATGTCGGCGATCTGCTCGCAGGGCAGCGGCGCCTTGTCGAGCAGAGGCCGCAGCGACGCGCCGGGAATGTGCTCCATGACGATGTAAGGCTGCCGCGTGAAATCGCCCTTGGCCACGAAACGCGGCACATGCGGGCCCTTGAGCATCGGCATCACCATCTGCTCGACCTCGAAGCCGACGATGGTCGCCGGGTCCTCGCCGCCCTTGATGCGCGGGATCTTCATGATCAGCGCTTGGGCCGCCGCTTCCTGCTCGGACGCATCGACGCGCCGCACATCCCACAGCGAGGCCATGCCGCCCAGGTGCAGCTTCGCCTTGAGCAAGAAGCCGTCGATCACCATGCCCTCGTGCAGGCGCGGCGACGTGGGCGTGGTGGGTGGCTGCTCAGCGCCCATCGATCAGCCTCTGGGCCAGCGGCGCGGGCAGCCCGGCGTCCAGCACGCGCCTGGCGGCCGCGTCATGGTCGTAGGGCACGCGGAAATAGGTGAGGGTGGCCGCGTCGATGTCGAAGGTGGCGTAGCAGGCCGCCGGGTTGCCGTCGCGCGGCTGGCCGACCGACCCCGGGATGCCCAGCCAGTGGCGCATGGGCGACAGCGCGATCGGGACGCCATCGACCGGCTGGAACTCGCCCATCTTGCCCGTGTTGCTCATGTGGAACAGGCACTGGTAATGGATGTGGCCGCAAAACACGTACTGGTGGGCATGGCCGACCGTCAGGCTGTGCATCGCCTCCATCCGGCCGCTGATGTACTGCCAATGCGCCGGATCGTGCGCGTTGGCGTGCGCGAACAGGCAGGGCCCCAGCTCGGCCGTGAGCGGCAACTGGGTCAGCCAATGCATGTGCACCGCCGACAGCTGGCGCCGCGTCCACTCGAGCGAAGGCAGCACATGGCCGGACATCTGGCTGGTGGTATCGGCGCGCAGGGCATCATCGTGGTTGCCGCGTATGACAATGGCACCTTCACCCTGCCGGGTCTGGCAAAATTCGACCACCCAGGCCGGGTCCGCCCCATAATCGACGAGATCGCCCAGCAAGACGAGTTTGTCGAAACCCTGTTCCTGCGCGTGCGCCCAGACGGCCTCGGTCGCCTGACGGTTAGCGTGCAAATCAGACAGCAGGGCGAGTTTCATGGATGGGCAGCCAAAAAAGACCTTGTACAGTCTACCCATTGCCGCTGTCGACAGCAGACGGGCCAAATATCAAGAAATGATGACCCCAGAACAAGAAGCCGTGCTGCGATCCATTCGCAAGCTCGTGGATTTTTGGAACATCACAGCCAAGGAACTCGGCGGCAACAAGGCCGTCAAGCGCGTTCAGGCGCCGCCGGTTGTGCATGAGCCAATGCCACCCAAATACCGCCACCCCCGCACCGGCGAAACCTGGGACGGCGAGGGGCCGCAGCCCCCTTGGCTGCGCGAAGCCCTGACCAAACAGGGTTATACCGTCGACGAACTGCGGTTCAATTCGCCCCTGAATCAGCCGACCGAATCCGGCAATGGACCATCGACTGATCGTTGATACCGGGGCGCCGGCCTTACTTCTCGGGCTTGACCGGGCAGCTGTAGGCCTTGCCCGTCAGCGACGTGCTGTCGTAACCCGCCATGGCCTTGTCCCACACGACATGCGTGGCGCCCATGGCATCGGCCTGGCGCAGCAGCGTGTTTTTGATGTTGTCGACCCCCTTGGGCGCGAACAGGCCGGTCAGCCCCGAGCTGTTGTACAGGCTGCCGATGTACTTGCACGGCGTCACATCCTCGGCCTCAACCGCTTGCACGAGGCCGGTGTAGCGGGCCGGCTGCTGGGGGAAGCTGCCGCAGGCCGTCAGCATGGTCGAGGCCAGCACGGCCGATGCGCCGAATACGCAGAAGGGGATTCGCATGGTGCATGGGGTAAATGAGTTGCGGCCCCCCAATGTAGCCCAGCCAAGCTGAGGCACAATGTCGGCCGTGCCGGCCCCGTGGTGAAATGGATATCACGGGCCCCTCCTAAGCGATTCCAGAGGGTGGCATACGCTCACTAAGTTGTTGATTTTATTGAAGAATAGTCCCTGCTAGCCCCTTGAAATTCACCCTGATCCAAGGCAGTCTTGGAACAAATTTGGTACTGGAACAAGGCAAAACAGCAGACCAGAAACGACAACAGGTAGCACATGGCTGCCTGTTTTTGTGTGTAGTGTCAATCGGTGCAATGCCTTGATTGACATGGCGTCCCGGGGCGGAATCGAACCACCATCTAAATCTTAGGAGGATCTTGTTCTATCCATTGAACTACCGGGACCTAAGCTTGCTACTATAGCAGTAGAGACGGCCCATAGACAAAAAATGGATAAGAGACGATCAGTCAGCAACTCATTTTTCATTTGAAGAAAACCTATCTTCCTGAAAGCATAGAGCCTGGCTGGTATCAATCAGTGCCAAGATGCTTGAAAAGCAAAATTCATATGAATTTAAATGCTAATAAGCCAATCAAGAAGTTTATCTTTCAAGGCGACTCCATCTCATTTGGAGAAAATGAGATGACGGATTATGAGGCAATCCCCATGAATGCTGAAAACTTGAATTGGGTCAGTGAGGTTTGCAAGGCTACAGGTGTTGGAGTCAACCCCAACTACAACCGTATCTCCAAAGAGCATATGAACCAGTGGAGAGCATTGATTGGGAAACTACCTATCAATCATGTCTTGGCTTAAGAAACACCTTCGGGTGCTTTTTTGCCGTCAACAACGGGATAAGAAAAACGATCAATGTTAAAAGAATTACTAGAATCGCTTGGAATCAAGAAAGAAATCAGAATTGTCATCTATACCGCCTGTGTGACCGCAGTTGCCATGTACTTCATTGGTGATAAGTTCCTGTTTACCGAAAGGAGTGCCATTCTGAGCCAGAACAAGAATGACATTGATACACTGAAGTCAGCCAATCAAAAGCAGGAAAAGCAGTTGGCGGACTATCTTGCTGCAATCGAGCAGCGCAATACTCGCTTGGCCGATCTCAGCAAGGAAATATCCAGACTTCAACCCTACGAGCAAGCATTGCCAGAGTGGAAGAAGGCTCTCGATGATGAAAGGGTGAAGTCATCCAATCTGCAAGAGGAGCTTAACCAAGTGAGCCAAGAATCAAGAGATACGAAGCAGGCAATGGATAGCTGCATAGCAGAGAGAAACGATCTCCGGGCGAGTGTTTCTAAGCTCAATGGGATTGTTACCAGTTATGGCCTCATCCTGGACAGACGGAATGAAGTGAAAGAGATCGAGAGGAACAAGAATTCCGTTGAAATGAAAATTGCGGAATTGGATGGCGACTCTATAAACCGGACGTTTTACTCTCAGAAGATCGATCAATTGAAGCGAGTTTCCGCAGAGTATCAACAGCAACTTCTTCAGCTACGGCAGTGCAAATGATAAGAAGGCACCTTCGGATGCCTTCTTGTTGACTTGGTCTGAATTTTTCATATGTTCATATCAAAAGGAGAATGACATATGAAGAAGCTGGCAAAATATCTCAAAAATTTCATTTACTGGATAAGGAAGATCATGACCGAGCCGTTGAAATTGGAAAATTGTTCGCATCTGATAAAGCCGCAAGACATCATTTCGGTGGTCTTGGTCCGCAAGAAGAACGGACAAGATGAACTCTTGGTGTCCACTACGAGTTCAAGACTTCCATTGCGTGTTCCCGCAACCCCTCACAACATCAATCAGATTTCCTTGTGCTGCGCCATCTATGAGTCTTCAGAAGAAAATGATGAAGACCATGTTGAAATTGACCAGAGTGGGAAGAATGAAAGCCAACGCAACGAAAACAGAAAAAGATTTGGCATGGATATATAACAATCACCTTCGGGTGCTTTTTTCATGCCTATTGCGGTCAAATTCATATGAATTTAGAAGGCCGAGGGCTTAATGCGAGGCGTGATCATGTCCCCATCGTGCCTGCTCAACGGCTCACCGCGTGAGGGAGGTTTCGAGAAGTGCCTATTAAGCACCTTTGGGTGCTTTTTATTTTCCTGCTACACTTGAGTTCCAAATTGCATTTATATGTTGTTCTCAAAGGGGAATAACATATGAAGTGGTTGAGAAGATTCTGGTTTATTATCAAACGATTAGTTTTGAACATCATGAATGACAAAAAACCGATCCACCTGTTGGGCAGGAGCCTGCCGGACAACTTTTCACTGAGGACTTGATTCATGGGGAAGCATTAATCAAAAACATTAATGGGAAGAATTGCATTGTCCTTCGCCTTGTTGGCGGTGGAAATTTCTATATTGAAAACTCACCGCAAAACAGAGCAGCCATCGCTCCATACATGCCAATCCATGAAGAAGTGGCAGATGAGGATTGGAAAGAGGTAGAAGAATTCCTTAAAGTAAAAGAAGAGCGAGATAAAAATTATCCAAAAACAAAAAATTACGGCAACAATTAATCAAAACACCTTCGGGTGTTTTTTATTTTCTCAAGGAAATTTCTGCACAGAATATTGGACGATGGTTCTGATCCAATGTATCCTCCCAAAAGATTTCTTTGTGTGACTTGGGAAGACGCCGCGGCATTGCTTTTTTGAGCAGCAACGGCTCCCTTGGAGGTACTTCCTCCAAAAAATCGCCACATTGCCAGACATGTCCCAGATAAAAATTCATGGTCACAGGGAAACAATTCAGCGACACCGCATGGCGTTGTCTGATGCTGTACATCGCGCGGTCGTTGAGGCGTTGAGCTTTCCCCGAGACAAGCGGTTCCACCGTTTCATCGAGCTCGAAGCCGAGAATTTCTTGCACCCTGCGGACAGGTCCACTGACCTGCCCCCTCCAGCCATACCAGTCAATTGGAAAGAGGTCCAAGGGTTTGCAGGTTAACTGATCCTGCGTCGGTGGTGGTTGGGTTTGGGTTGCGGTGTTTGGCTGCAAATGCAGCCGGCGGGATTCGGCCGATGGTTCCATGAGGCCGCACCTCGTTATAGTCCTGACGCCAGATGGCGATGACCTCACGGGCCTGGGCCAGGGATTCGAACCAGTTCTCGTTGAGACATTCATCCCGGAACTTGCCGTTGAAGCTCTCGATGTAAGCATTCTGGGTTGGCTTGCCAGGCTGAATCAGGATGTGCTGGATGCCCCGACTTTGCATCCAAGCCATGAAGGCCCTGCAGGTGAACTCCGGCCCATTGTCTGTTCTGATGGCCTGCGGATACCCTCTGAACCGTGCTGCGCGATCCAGGATTCGGGTGACGTAGGCGCCTGGGATTGACAGGTCTACGGCGATGTCGATGCATTCATGGCTGAAGTCGTCTGCGATGGTCAGACATTTGATACGTCGGCCGTTGCTCAATGCGTCGCTCACGAAATCCAGGCTCCAGGTCTGGTTGACCTGTGTAGCCGCCACCAGGGGCGTTCGCTCGCCTCGGTGCTTCTTGCCTGTGTTGCGCTTGCGAACAGCCAAGCCCTGCTCACGGTAAAGGCGGAACACCTTCTTGTGATTGGTGCCCGGAAACTCGCTTCGCAGCATGTCATGTACGCGCCGGTAGCCGAAGCGGCGGCGCTCCATCGCGACGGCTTGAATGCGTTCGGCCAGACGCACGGTATGGGCGTGTGGTTGCGGTAAATGCCGCCAGGCATCTCGGGACAGCCCCACAAGACGACAAGCCCTGCGCTCGGAAATCTGGGTGTGCTCCAGCATCTTCGCGATGGCCTTGCGCTTGTCTTGCGGGGCTAGCGCTTTACGCCGAAACCGACTTTGAGCGCTTCGAGATCGAGGTGGGCTTCGGCCAGGAGCTTCTTGAGTCGCGCATTCTCGACTTCCAAATCCTTCAGCCGGCGAGCTTCCTCGGCCTCCATGCCGCCGTACTTGGCACGCCACTTGTAGAACGTGGGCTCACTGAAACCGCCCTGGCGACAGACCTCCTTGACCGCCAGGCCCGACTCGGCTTGCTTCAGGAAACCAATGATCTGCTGCTCTGTGAATCGACTCTTCCTCATGTCCGTCATTCTCCATGTTGACGGACCTCGCTTCCATTAGGATGGTACGGCTGAGAGGGAGCAGGTCACACCAACTACATCATCATTGAAATCTCGATGTTCGAAGGGCGGTCTGCTGAAACCAAGCGCAATCTGATCAAGGCGCTGTTCGGCGCCATTGAGCAAGACTGCGGCATTGAACCTCAGGATGTCGAGATCACTATCTTCGAAACGCCCAAATCGAACTGGGGCATCCGCGGCCTGCCGGGTGACGAACTCGTCTTGAACTACAAGGTCGATGTCTGATCATGTCATGCAGGCCATGGGTGCCGGTCAGTCATGGCATTAGGGATGCAGGTTGAACGGGCTGAGTATGATGCGCATTACCTTAGACATGGAGTCAGCATGAATGCGGTTCTGAAATGCATGGCGTTTGTTGCCTTGCTGGTCCTCCTGGGTGGCGCGGAGGTCATCGCAAGCGAAGCGGCTGAATCGGGCGGCGGCGCGACAGGTGTGGCGACCAGGGTAGGGCATGCGGTCGAGCACGGCGCGAAGGCCGCGGCCAGCGGGGTCGAACGCGGCGTGCGGGCTGCGGCAAGTGGCGTGGAGCGGGGCGCGAAAGCCGCGGCTCACGGCATTGACAAGGGAGCGAAGGCGACGGCAGGCGCCGTGGGCCATGTCGCCGACAAAGTGGCAGGGACGCCTGCGTCTGCGGCCTCGAGCGCCAGGCCGTGATGATGAAGCACGTTATCGTTTCTGTCATCGCGGCACTCTTCGTCGGTTCGGCGTGGGCGGAGTCAAGCGAGGCCAATATGTCATTGGCCAAAAAACTGATCGCTTTGCTGCATGTTCAGGATTCTTTTCAATCCGTCCAGGCTTCGTGTGGCGCGGCGTTGCCGGGTACGAGCCTCGACCCTCGCCATGTCTACAAGCAAAACCCGATGGCGTTCAAGGGCATATCGCCGTCGTCGCACCTGTGGCCTGAAATCGAAGAGGCTTACCGTCTTTACATGGCCGAGTACTGCCATTCGCAGGATCTGGACGGGTTTCTCGACTTGATGGCGGACGTCTATGCCAGCAAAATGAGCGCGGAGCAACTTCAAAGCGCCATCGATTTTCATGGAACGCCGGCGGGTCAAGCCTTTGCCTTGGTCAACAAGGATGCAGCGATGGCGTTTCAGGCGCTGCAGCAAGAGCGCGCCGCTCAGATTCAGCGCGGCATGGAAGCCAACTTCCACGCATGGCTCAATGGCACGTATCAAAAATTTCAAAATGAACAACTGGAGCAATGTCCCGCGCCCGACGGCAAGAAGAAGGTTTAGCTTGCTGGCGCCGTGGTCGTTCAACCATCTGATCAGGTGTTAGCCCTATGAAAGCCGCATCGAAATTTCTCACGATTCTGGCCGTGGCACTCTTTGTGTGCGCGCTCATGTTGCCGGCGCTTCAAATCGTTGTGCTTGGCAAGGACACGAGCTGGGAAGGATGGCGAGCGACGGCATTCGCACTGTCTGGATGGCGCGGCATAGAAAAGAATCCGGCCATCCTGTTGCTGGTGGCCGCGGGCCTGGGCAACATCACTTTCTTTTTCGCGCCTTGGTTGCTGCTGTTTGGCAAGCCCGAGGCCAAATCCTTGCGGACGTTCGCCGTGTTGGTGGTGGGCGCATTGGCGTTGGCCGTGTGGTCGCCGCATAGTCTGCCGAGCGACGCCTCCAAACCACTGATCGGCTATTTCATCTGGCTTCTGGCTTACATTGCGCTGTTTGGGGGCACCGTTTTGCTTCTTCGTGAAACAGCGCGTTTCGGCCATGCCGATATGGCGCGGCGTCAATAAGGCGTTCGGCGCCATCTTGGCCAGATCAGCACACCATTGGCCTCATCTGTCAAGCCGTCTTCGGTTCAATCTCCATGGTGGAGATCAAACCGAACCGGAGACCCGCATGACAACACAACATCAACAACGCCCCATCCAGCCGCGCGAAAAGCTCGACTTCCAGCTCGACACCGACATCCCCCGTTTCTGGAATGGCGGTGACCCGTTCAAGACGCGGCTGTTCGATGCCATGTCGCTGACTTTTCCGGTTGGCGAACGCTACTTCATCAGCGCGGTGCGCAATTACCGTGATCAGATCAGCGACCCCAAGCTGCTGCAGGAGGTCAAGGACTTCACGCGGCAGGAGGCCCAGCATGGCATGGTGCACACGCAGTTCAACGAGTTGCTGGCGCGCCAGGGCTTGAACATCGGCTGGACGCAAACCTTCCTGGATGCGAAGTTCAAGTGGCAGCTCAAGCGCTGGCCCAAGGTGCTCAACCTGTCGTACACGGCGGCGGCCGAGCATTTGACGGCCATGATGTGTTCGACCTTCTTCCAGCGCGAGGACATCGTCGGGCCGTTCGATGCGCGCATCCGCGCCATGTACGCCTGGCATTCCATCGAAGAAGTCGAGCACAAGGCCGTGGCCTTCGATGTGCTGAACAAGGTCGCCAAGGCGGGCTACCTCGTGCGCATCGCGGGGCTCGTGTACTTCAGCATCGAGTACCCGATCGGCGTGATGTACATGATGAACCGGATGCTCAAGGACGATGGTTTCGGCCTGCTCAAGCGTCTGGGCATCTGGGCGCGCGGCCTGTGGTGGCTGTACAAGCCGGGCGGTGTGTTCATGCCCGCGCTGGGCTATTACCTCTCGTATTACAAGCCGGGCTTCCATCCGTGGCAGCACGAGGAGATGGGGCCTTACGGCGTCTGGATGGAGGCATTCGAGCGCACGGGCGACCCGATCGTGGCGGCGGACAAGGTGATGGCGGCCGTGCGGGCTGGTTGATCTTTTTGCCGAGCTGGCCAGATCGGTTCAGCGGCCGATCCGGGGCGCGCCGAGCCGCTCTCGCACCTCCGCTGGCGTGTGGCCCGTGGCCCGCTTGAAGGCGCGCGAGAAACTCGAGGCGTCGGCATAACCGACCAGCCGCGCCACTTCCTGCACGGGGCGCGTGCTGCCGCTCAGCAGCTGTTCGGCATGTTCGATGCGCATGGTCTCGATGATGTCCGACAGCGTGGTGCCTTCGTCCTGCAGGTGGCGGCTCAGGCTGCGCGGCGACAAGGCCAGTTCGTGCGCGATGTGCGCGGCCTGCGGCAGTGCGCCGCGCCGCAAGCCCGCGCTCACGACCTGGCGCACGCGCTGTGTCAGGGGTGTCAGGCGCACGCCGTCGGGCGCCTGCTTGTGCAGCAGGGCTTCGAGGTTGTCGCGCGTGGCGCGGTTGCCTGTCAGCAAAGGCGTGTCGAGCAAGGCTTTCGATACCGTGAAGCTGTGATGCGGGGCATCGAAGCGCACGGGCATGCCGAAGAAGCGCTCGTAGGCGGGCAGCAGGTGGGCCGGCGGCGCCGCGTGCTTGAAGCACACTTCCATGACGGGCTGCGCGACATTGGTATAGGGCGCCACGTTGCGGAAGGTGCCCACGACGACTTCGGCGAGCAGATCGTTGAAGGGGGCGAAGTCCACCACCTGCTCGATGCGCACTGTGACGCTGCCTTGCGGGCCGTCCTGGCGCTGCATGCTGAACAGGGGCATGACCAGTGCGTGGTATTGCAAGGCCATGTCGAGCGCCGCGCCGACCGTGGGCGACACGATGGTCAGCATGCCCAGGGTGCCATGGGCCGTGAGCGGGAAATGCGCCAGCACCTGCAGCGATGCGGGCTCTCCGGGCAGGCAGTACGCCTGGCCCACTTGCAGGACGGTCAGGAACTGCGCCGCGTCGATCATCGTGGGTTGTGGCGCGCCACTGGCATCGAGCGGTGGCAGGCCGCAGCGTTCGCGCACCTCGGCCACGCGGCCGCCACGCGCACGCACGAGCGATTCGGTGATCTCGATGTACTGGATCGGGAAGTGAACGGACTGATGTTGCCTGAGCATGCCGCATTGTGGCGTGGGCTGGCCGTGTCCGCATCAAGGCGATCCATGACTTCGCGCGGGCCCCTCGGTGGGGGTATCTGGAGGGGGCTGTCGCTGAGGCGTCCCTGCTGTCATGGCGAGGGCTTGTCATGGCGTAAACCCGGGCTCCGCCACGCATCAAAGCGGCCAACAGCCGAATTAGTCACGGCGCGCGCCCGCGCACCCCGTATTGACCCGGCTCCCAAGCGCGAGGCAAGGGCGGACACTGGCGCAGGTACCTCGTTTTCACCTCATTGTCTGAGTCTTGTCCGCCTGTCATGCAGCTTTTCTCTTCGTCCGTCGATGCCGCCAGTGAGGCGGGCAGCAACGAGCTGGAATTGCGCGTGCAGCAGACACGCGAGCGTGCCGCGCACGAGATGCTGCCCAATTCGATGGTCGTCGGGCTGATCGCGGCATTGGGCGTGCTCTGGGTGCTGTGGGACAGCAGCATCCCTCATGCGACGCTGCTGACCTGGTATGGCGTGCGTGTCGTGATCAGCGTGGCCCGCTTCGGGCATGCGATGGTGTTCCTGCGCTGGCGCACCTTGCTGTCGCGCAACCCGCTTTATTCGTACCGTGTGCTGGCCGCCCTCGATGGGCTGGTCTGGGGGGCGATGGGCTGGGCCATGACGCCCCTGAACCAGCTCGACATCGCCGTTGTCACGATCAGCGCGTGCATCGGCATCGCGGCCATCGGCGCTTTCATTCTGCATGTGGACATGCCGTCGACCGCGCTGTTCATCGCTCCGATCCTGCTGCCCAACGCCATCTACGCGGAAGGGCGCCATGACCGTCTGGGGCTGTTTTGCACGATCGCCGTGACCGGGCTGATGCTGCTGTTCCTGCTGGAGGCGCGCAGGTCCAACCGGCGCATTGTCGAGCTGTTGCGCCTGCGCTTTCAGAGCGAGCAACTCACGCACGCCCAGGCCGAGGCCTTGAACCAGGCGCGCATCCTCAGCGAGACCAAGAGCCGTTTCGTGGCGACCATGAGCCACGAGATGCGCACGCCCATGCACGGCATCCTGGGGCTGGTGCGCCTGTTGCGTCAGCGCGAGAACGACCTGCTGGCGCAGCGCCAGCTCGACCTGATCCGCAGTTCGGGCGACCACATGGTCAATGTGATCAACGATGTGCTGGACTTCGCCAGGCTCGAGGCCGAGGGCCTGCCCGTGCACCAGCAGCGCTTCAATCTGCATGCGCTGCTCAGCGAGATGGCCGAAACGGTCAACGTGACGGCCTGCGACAAGGGGCTGGAACTGGTGCTCGGCATCAGCATGCCGCGCGACGGGGACGTGTGCGGCGACCCCGTCCGCATCCGCCAGATCCTGCACAACCTGCTGGGCAACGCGATCAAGTTCACGCAGCACGGGTCGGTCAGCCTGCTGGTGTCGCGCGATGCGGACACGGTGCACTTTCATGTCAAGGACACGGGCATCGGCATCACGCCGGACGAGCTGCCGCAGATCTTCGAGGCTTTCCATCAGGCCGAAGGCACCTACCAGCGGCGCTTCGGCGGCACGGGCCTGGGCCTGACGATTTCGCGGGAACTGGCGCGCACGATGGGCGGCGACATCACCTGCAGCAGCGTGCGCGGGGAGGGCTCGGTGTTCGTGCTCTCTTTGCCCTTGTCCGTCGTATCGGGTGACGTCGATGTTCCGATCGATGTGGCCGCTCTGCCTGTGGTGGCCGAGAAGCTTCAGCGTACAGACGAGCATGTGCCTCAGGTATTGCTCGTCGAAGACAACCCGGTCAATGCGCTGGTCGCCGAGGCCGAGTTGCAGCGCCTGGGCGTGCAGGTGACCGTGCTGACCAATGGCCGCGAGGCGCTGGACTGGTTGGCATCCCAGCCGGTCGATCTGGTGCTGATGGACTGCGAGATGCCTGAAATGGACGGCATCGAAGCCACCAGGCGCATCCGCGAGCGTGAGCGTGCGACGGGCCAGCAGCCTGTGACCATCGTCGCCTTGACTGCCAATGGGCTGGACACGTATGCGGAGCGCTGCGTTGCCGCAGGCATGAACGACCATCTGTCCAAACCATTCCGTCCCGAAGAGCTGGAACGGACCCTGTCAAGGCATATCTATCTGGGCGGTCTTGCGCCTGTCTGACTTGGTTCGAGCCAGCAGGCACGGCGTTTGCTCTGAGGCTCGGCGTTTGCGATGCAAGCGCGCAGTCCAAAGGAAGGAACACCGATGCAAGCCGAAATCAATCCCACCCCCAGTTTCACAGCGGAAGTCAATGTGCGCCGATTGATCGACCGCCATGCCTGGGCCACGTTCTTTGGGGTCAGCGTGGGCGAACTGGTCGTTGCCATGGAAGCAGTCGGGAGTGACGCGGACCGGATTTTTCTTCATTTGCGGCAAAAAGCACAAAGCATGGCCGGCATGGGAGAAACACCGCATTCGATGGCTTTTGAGTAAGGCGCTGTCATGACAGAGCCCTCCCACCAACGCATCATGCTGCACATGCCCGTCGATGTGCGCAGCGCTTCTCTGGCCGTGCTGGCCTTGATCGCCAGTTTCGTGACACTGCAATGGGCCAGGGAAATTCTGGTGCCCATCATGTTCGGTGTCATGATGAACTATGCCCTGACGCCTGCGGTCAATCGACTGCAACGCTGGCGGATCCCGCGCGGCGTCGGTGCATCGCTGTTGCTCTTGTCATTGTTCGGCGCGCTGGTCTGGAGTGTCTGGACCTTGAGCGATCAGGTCAACGCACTCGTCGAGACGTTGCCACAGGTCACGCACAAGTTGAAGCAGTTGACGCAGCAGGAATCTGGTGCCGTGTCCACGATCACCAAGGTTCAGCAAGCTGCGGTTGAACTCGAGGCCGCCGCCGCGCAAACCACGTCCTTGCCGGGTGCCAAGGGTCATGCCGCTTCGGCGCAGCCATCCTCGGCCCGGCAACGTCCGGTGACCCAGCAGGTTGCTGTCGAGCCACTCCCATCGATTGACATACGGGCGTATCTCTTGTCCGGCACATTGGGGGCGCTTGCTTTTCTCGGGCAAGTCGTCATCGTGTTTTTCATCGCGCTGTTCCTGATGTCTTCCGGCAATGATTTCCGTCGCAAGATGGTCAAGCTCGCGGGCCCGAAGCTGGGGCCAGAAAAAGATCACGATCGAAACACTCGATGAGATCACCGATCAGATACAGCGCTATCTGATTGTTCAGGTGGGCGTCAGTGTGGCCGTGGGTGTGGCAACCTGGATCGCGTTCTACGCCATTGGCTTGAATCAGTCCGCCGTATGGGGCATTGTCGCGGCCGTCACGAACCTTGTGCCGTACGTCGGGGCCGTGCTGGTGGGTGTCGGGTCCGCCGTGGTGGGGCTGGTTCAGTTCGGCACGATGGACATGGCGCTTCTTGTCGGCGGCAGTTCATTTGCCGTCCACACCTTGATCGGCAACTTGCTGACCCCTTGGTGGATGGGGCGTGCAAGCCGCATGAGTTCCGTGGCCGTGTTCATCGCCGTGTTGATATTTGGCTGGCTATGGGGCGTGGCAGGACTGCTGCTCGGCGTGCCGATTCTCTTGATCGTGAAGTCGGTGTGCGACCGGGTCGAGGAGTTGAAACCCATCGGGGAGCTTTTTGGGGCGTGATGGGGGCGTGATTTTCAGGCCTTCAGCATGCCCTTGGTCTCGATGAAGCCGATGACCTGATCGAGGCCTGCCTTGGTCTTCAGGTTGGTCATGGCGTAGGGCCGCGTGGGGCGCATGCGCCTGGTGTCGGCTTCCATGATGTCGAGGTTGGCGCCCACGTGCGGGGCCAGGTCCGTCTTGTTGATGACGAACAGGTCGCTCTTGGTGATGCCGGGGCCGCCCTTGCGCGGGATCTTCTCGCCGGCGGCCACGTCGATCACGTAGATGGTCAGGTCGCTCAGCTCGGGGCTGAAGGTGGCGGCCAGGTTGTCGCCGCCCGATTCGATGAAGACGATGTCGGCATCGGGGTAGCTGGCCAGCATGCGGTCGACGGCCTCGAGGTTGATGGAGGCGTCTTCGCGGATGGCGGTGTGCGGGCAGCCGCCGGTCTCGACGCCCATGATGCGCGCCGGCTCGAGCGCGCCGGCCACGGTCAGCAGGCGCTGGTCTTCCTTCGTGTAGATGTCGTTGGTGATGACGACGAGGTCGTACTGCTCGCGCATGGTCTTGCAGAGCATCTCGAGCAGCGTTGTTTTGCCTGAGCCGACCGGGCCGCCGATGCCGACGCGCAGGGGCGGGAGTTTCTTGGTGCGGCCGGGGATGTTGTGCAGGGTGCTCATGATCGGAAGAGGCGTGAGTACTGGGTTTCGTGCTGGCTGCTCAGGATGGCCAGCATGGGCGTGAAGGCCTGGCGTTGCGAGTCGGGCAGCGACAGGGCGTGGTCGATGGCCGTTGGGATCTCATCGATCAGGGCCTGCAGGATGCGTTGCCCGGCGCTCTGGCCCAGCGGCACGGCCTTGATGGCCGTTTGCGCCATGTTCTCGGCCCAGCCGAAGGCGAAGCTCAGCAGGGCTTCGCGGATGGCATCGGGCGATGTGTGGCGCGTGTCGCGGGTGTCGGGATTGGGCAGGCATTGGGCCACCGCCAGGGCGAAGGCGATGGGCCAGGTGGGTGTGGGGTGCAGGGCCGCGCATTGGGCGAGGCGTTCATCGGCCTGAGCGGGTTTGACCTCGCCGCTGCGGTTGCGCAGCCACTCGACGAGCGAGCGGCCCATCTGCTCGACCTGCAGGCGCAGCTCGCTGGTCTCGCGCGTCTGCGTGACCCATTGGTTGAGCTCGGTGATGCGGTCGAGGTCGCCGCGCTGCCAGGCGGGTACGGCCTTGGCCACGACGGCGAGGTCGGCGCGGGCCAGGCTCAGGCGCAGCTGGTCTTTGAGCCAGGTGGCGGCTTGGGCTTCGCTGGTGACGCGGCCCGTGTCGACAGCCGCTTCCAGGCCCTCGGAGTAGCTGAAGCCGCCCACAGGCAGGGCGGGCGAGGCCAGCCACATCAGCTGCAGGCGCGCGCTGGGGCTCAGCGGGGCCGGGCGGGAGACGACAGCGGGCATCGCGGATCAGTGATCGTGGTCGTGGCCATGGTTGCAGCCGGGGCCGTGCACATGCGGTGCCGCGGCGGGCTTGACGGCGATGCCGATGGGCTTGCCGCGTGGGGCCTGGGCTGGTGCTGCGTGCCCATGGTCGTGTCCGCAGTCGGGGCCGTGGACATGGCCGTGTTCGCCGTGGCTGTGCTCATGCGTATGGTCGTGCGCATGGTCGTGTCCGTGATCGTGGCCATGCGCGTGGCCGCCAGAAGCATAGGCGCCGCCTTCGGGCTCGAAGGCCTCGTTGGCCTCCTTCACGGTCAAGTGCATGGCGCGCAGCATGTCGGCCAGCACGTGGTCGGGCTCGATCTTGAGGTGGTCGGGCTGGAGCTCGATCTGCACGTGGCGGTTGCCCAGGTGGTAGGCCGCGCGAACGAGGTCGAAGGGGCTGCCGTGTTCGGCGCAGGGCGTGATCACCAGTACGGGCTGGGGCGCGGCCTGTACGCGGATCATCGAGCCGTCTCCGGCCACGAGCACGTCGCCGCCGCGCACAAGCGTGCCGCGTGGCAAGAAGACGCCCAGGGCGCGGCCCGTGTCGTCCGTGGCGTCGAAGCGGCTTTTCTGGCGCACGTCCCAGTCGAGTTCGACCGAAGCGGCGCGTTTGAGCAGCACGGAGGCCAGGCCCTGGCCTTGGGGGAGGAGCTTGTTGACGGTGAGCATGGCCGTATCTTAAGCACGATTCCGGCCAGGCAGGCTCACTGGGCCATATCGGGCAGCCAGGCGGCCAGCGCCTAGCGTACATCCCGCAATGTGGCATCCCACGGGCCCCAGGCCGCTTGCCGGAACAGGCGGGCCGATGAGGTACCAGGGGCTGTCGTCGCGGTCGATCAGCCATCGCCAGCCGGGCGCACGCGACAGCAGGATCCAGCATGGCTTGCCGAGCGCGCCGGCCAAGTGGGCCAGCGAGGTGTCGATCGAGATGACCAGGTCCCCATTTTTGGAGGGCCTGCTCCAGGCCAGGCCGAGGTTGGTGTGGGCCATGCCCTCGTCGGGCGCCACGGCGACGGCGCGCTCGAACAGGCCGATGGCGCCGGCCCAGTCGCGGCTTGGCATGGTGAGGACGCCCAGCATGTTCAGGGCATCGAACTCCTGCGCGTCCAGTGTCAGCACGGTCTGGAAGACCTGACGCGCCTGTTCGCGTTGACCGCGCTCGAATGCATCGAAGCCCTGGTCGAGCAGTGCGTTGATGTGTTCCTGGGTGTTGTCAGGATCAGAACAGGAAGTAGCGCTGCGCCATCGGCAGAACGGCGGCGGGCTCGCAGGTCAGCAACTGGCCGTCGGCGCGCACCTGGTAGGTCTGGGCATCGATCTCCATCACGGGCATGTAGTGGTTGTGGACCATGTCCATCTTCTTGACGGAGCGGTTGCCTTTGACGGCCACGGCGCGCTTCCTGAGCCCGTATTGATCGGGCATGCCGGCGGCGATGGCGGCCTGGCTCATGAAGGTCAGCGAGCCGCGCGCCAGGGCGCCGCCGAATGCGCCGAACTGCGGCCGGTAGTGCACGGGCTGCGGCGTCGGGATGGAGGCGTTCGGGTCGCCCATGGCCGCCGAGGCGATGAAGCCGCCCTTGAGGATCAGGCTGGGCTTGACGCCGAAGAAGCCGGGCTTCCACAAGACCAGGTCGGCCCATTTGCCCACCTCGATGCTGCCGACCTCGTGCGCCACGCCGTGCGAGAGCGCCGGGTTGATCGTGTACTTGGCCACGTAGCGCTTGACGCGGCCGTTGTCGTGGCGCTCCGGGTCGCCGGGCAGCTTGCCGCGCTGCAGCTTCATCTTGTGGGCGGTCTGCCAGGTGCGCAGGATGACCTCGCCGACGCGGCCCATGGCCTGCGAGTCGGAGCTGAACATGCTGATGGCGCCGAGGTCGTGCAGGATGTCCTCGGCGGCGATGGTCTCGCGGCGGATGCGGCTTTCGGCGAAGGCGAGGTCTTCGGCGATCGAGGCATCGAGGTGGTGGCAGACCATGAGCATGTCGAGGTGCTCGTCGATCGTGTTGACCGTGTAGGGCATGGTCGGGTTGGTCGACGAGGGCAGGAAGTTGGCCTCGCCCACCACGCGCATGATGTCGGGCGCGTGGCCGCCGCCCGCGCCTTCTGTGTGGAAGGCGCAGAGTGTGCGGCCCTTGGTCGCGGCCATCGTGTCTTCGACGAAGCCCGATTCGTTGAGCGTGTCGCTGTGGATGGACACCTGCGTGTCGGTTTCTTCGGCCACGCTCAGGCAGCAGTCGATGGCCGATGGCGTCGTGCCCCAGTCTTCGTGGAGCTTGAGGCCGATCACGCCCGCGTCGATCTGCTGGCGCAGCGCCTGAGGCTGGCTGGCGTTGCCCTTGCCCAGAAAGCCCAGGTTCATCGGGAAGGCGTCGGCGGCCTGCAGCATGCGCGAGATGTTGTCCGGGCCGGGCGTGCAGGTGGTGGCGAAGGTGCCGGTGGCCGGGCCGGTGCCGCCACCGAGCATCGTGGTCACGCCGCTGTTGAGCGCCTCTTCGATCTGCTGCGGGCAGATGAAGTGGATGTGCGTGTCGATGCCGCCGGCGGTCACGATCATGCCTTCGCCCGCGATGATCTCGGTGCCCGGGCCGATGACGATGTCCACGCCGGGCTGCACGTCGGGGTTGCCGGCCTTGCCGATCTTGGCGATGCGGCCGGCCTTGATGCCGATGTCGGCCTTGACGATGCCCCAGTGGTCGATGATGAGGGCGTTGGTGAGCACGCAGTCAAACGCGTCCATGTCACCCGGGCCGTTGATGCGCTGGCTCTGGCCCATGCCGTCGCGGATGGTCTTGCCGCCGCCGAACTTGACTTCCTCGCCGTAGCCACCGGCCTGGAGCGTCAGGTCTTGCTCGACCTCGATGACCAGGTTGGTGTCGGCCAGGCGCAGGCGGTCGCCCACGGTCGGGCCGAACATCTCGGCATAGGCGCGTCGCTGGATGCTTGCCATCTTGCGTGTCTTTCTGAGTTAGCTTTCTGAGTTGGCTGATCTGAGATGTCGGTGTGATCAGAGCTTGCCTTGCGTCAGGCCTCGAAAGCCGTGGACGATGCGCTCGCCCGCGTAGTCGACGAGCTCGACGGTGCGCTGCTGGCCGGGCTCGAAGCGCACGGCCGTGCCGGAGGCGATGTTCAGGCGCATGCCTTTGGCGGCGACGCGGTCGAAGCGCAGGGCGCCATTGGTTTCGCTGAAGTGGTAGTGCGAGCCGACCTGGATGGGGCGGTCGCCCGTGTTCTCGACGACCAGCGTCAGGGTGCGGCGGCCCGGGTTGAGGGGCAGGTCGGGGCCGTCGGTGAGGAGTTCGCCTGGGATCATGGCGGGGTCCTTCGCTAAAGGTGCTTGGGCCAAAGGTGCTTGGGCGATGGGGGGAGCCGAATGGCCTGTGCTTCAAAGGGCGGCGGCCATGGCGGGCGTCAACAGGCTCAGGCCGGACAGCAGCCCGAAGAGCGCCACGCCCGCGCCAGCCGTGCGCCGCAGCCAGCGTTGGGCGGGCCGGCTTTGGTCACGCAAGGCCAAGCCGATGCCGATGCCCAGGCCATGCAGCGCGGCCGTGCTCAGCACCATGCCGCTCAAGGCTGCCAAGGCGTGGCCGCCCAACTCCTGCCCGTGCGCCAAGCCGTGGAAGAGGGCGAACACGGCCACCAAGGCCGCGCCCAGGCCCATGGGCAGCTTCGCGCGCGTGGCCACCAGCAGCCCCAGTATCAGCAGCGAGGCCGCGACCATGGGCTCGACGCCAGGCAGTGTCAAACCGGCCATGCCGAGCAGGGCGCCGATCAACAAGGTGCCTGCGAAGGCGGCGGGCGTCGTCAGCAGGGCCTTGTAGCGGGTTTGAGATGAATGGGTCAAACCGAGCGCGCTCCACACGCCCACGCTGACCATCGCGGCCAGGTGATCGAGCCCGGTCAGGGGATGCACGGCGCCGCTCATGAAGCTGGCCAGGACGCTCTGGCCATCGTGGCTGTGCGGCACATCGGTGCCCAGGTGCGCCACCGCGAGCGGCGAGGCGAGGGCACAGGCCATGCCGCTGGTGGCCAGGATGGTGCGGCGGACGAGTGTGGTGTGCATGGGTGTTGATCCAATGTGGTGATGAACCGCAAGCCTCAAGAACAGTGCCGGGCTTGAGTCGGCATGCTTTGCACAACGTTGGTGCAATCGAGCCGAGTGCATGGCGTTGGCACACAGGTTCATGCAATAGGTTGGTGCACGGTGACCAATTTGGTGCCATCGGGGAAGGTGGCCTCGACCTGGATGTCCGGGATCATCTCGGGCACGCCTTCCATGACCTGGCCGCGCGCGAGCACGGTCTTGCCCTCGCTCATCAGTTCGGCGACGCTCTTGCCGTCGCGGGCGCCTTCCATGATGGCGGCGCTGATCAGGGCCACGGCCTCGGGGTAGTTGAGCTTCAGACCGCGTGCCAGGCGGCGCTCGGCCAGCAGGGCGGCCGTGAAGATCAGCAGCTTGTCTTTTTCGCGTGGGGTCAGTTCCATGGGGTGTCTCTGGTGTTGCCGGGGCTTGTTCGACAGCTTGCGGCATTGAAATTGCGGTGTCAGCCACAGATCAGACTGAGACCATGCAAGAGCCAGACCAAAAGCCAGACCGGCGCCGTCCAGAGGTGGCGAGCGAGCCCGCCAGCGAAGCGCTGCAGCGGGTCGTCAAGGTGCGTCGCGACTACAACACCTGGGTCGCGTCCGAAACCCTGGAGGACTACGCTCTGCGCTTCACGCCGCGTTCGGCCCGGCGCTGGAGCGAGTGGCGCGTGGCCAACACGGCCTTCGGGGCCGCGGCCTTCCTGGTGCTGGAGGCCGTGGGCGCGACGCTGCTGGTCGACTACGGCTTCGTCAACGCGCTGTGGGCGATCCTGGCCACTGGGCTGATCATCTTGCTGGCGGGCTGGCCGATCAGTGTGTACGCCGCCCGCCACGGGCTGGACATGGACCTGCTCACGCGCGGCGCCGGCTTCGGCTACATCGGCTCGACCATCACCTCGCTGATCTACGCCTCGTTCACGTTCATCTTCTTCGCGCTCGAAGCGGCCGTGATGGCCTATGCGCTGGCGCTGGCCTTCGACATCCCGCCCGCTTGGGGTTACCTGCTGTGCGCGCTCGTGGTCGTGCCTTTGGTGACGCACGGGGTCAAGATCATCAGCCGCCTGCAGCTGATCACGCAGCCTTTGTGGCTCGTGATGCTGGTGCTGCCGTTCGTGTACGTGTTCAAGGAGCACCCGCGCATCCTGCAGGACCTGATGGGCTATGCAGGCGCCAGCGGCGAGCACCAGGGCTTCGAGCTGCTGTCGTTCGGTTCGGCGATGACCGTGGGCATCGCGCTGATCACGCAGATGGGCGAGCAGGCCGATTACCTGCGCTTCATGCCCGAGGCCAGGCCAGGCCGCCAGGCGCGCTGGTGGGTGGCCGTGTTCGTGGGCGGGCCGGGCTGGGTGCTGCCCGGTGTGCTCAAGATGCTGGGCGGGGCCTTGCTGGCCTACCTGGCCATCAGCTTCTCGGTGCCTGTGGACCGGGCGCTGGACCCGAACCAGATGTACCTCGTCGCCTGGGAGAAGATCTTCCCGCGCCAATCTTGGGCGATCGCTGCCGTGGCCCTGTTCGTGGTTGTCTCGCAGCTCAAGATCAACGTGACCAATGCCTATGCGGGCTCGCTGGCGTGGTCCAACTTCTTCGCGCGGGTCACGCACAGCCACCCGGGGCGGGTCGTGTGGGTCGTGTTCAATGCGCTCATCGCGCTGCTGCTGATGGAGCTGAACCTGTTCCAGGCGCTGGGCAAGGTGCTGGGGCTGTACTCGAACATCGCCATCGCGTGGATCATGGCCGTGGTCGCGGACCTGGTCGTCAACAAGCCGATGGGCTGGTCGCCCAAGGGCATCGAGTTCAAGCGCGCGCACCTGTATGACGTGAACCCGGTGGGCGTGGGCGCGATGGGGCTGGCTTCGCTCGATGTCGGTGCTGGCGTATGTGGGCTGGCTGGGCGAGATGGCGCAGGCGTTCTCGGCCGTGATCGCGATGGTCGTGGCCTTCGTGACGGCACCTGTGATCGCGTGGGCCACGCAAGGGCGCTATTACCTGGCGCGCAAGCCGGCTGGCCTGGGCTGCGCGGGCAACATCCATTCAGCCAGCGCCGATCAAGCAGGCGCGCCTTTGGCCAAAGTGATCCGGCTGCGCGCGATGCACAAATGCACCGTTTGCGAACGCGAGTACGAGGCCGACGACGTGGCGCATTGCCCGGCCTACCAGGGCTTCGATCTGCTCGCTGTGCTGCTCGCTCGATGCGCGCTGCCAGGACCTGTGCAAGCCGCAGGCGCGATGGTCCGAGCAGTGGCGCAACCTCGGGCGCAGGCTGATGCCCGAGCTGGTCTGGCAAAGGCTGGACACCGAACTGGGCCAGTTCCTGATGATCATGCTGGTGCTGGCGCCCTTGCTGGCCGCCGTGTTCGGCGTGGTCTACCAGCAGCAGTTGCGCGAGCTCGATGTGCTCGACCTGACATCCACAGGCGTCGCCGCCGAGATGCTGCGCGCCGCCTTCGTCAAGGTGTTCGCGGCCTTGTTCCTGGTCATGGGCGTGGTGGCCTGGTGGGTGGTGCTCACGCACAAGAGCCGCCAGGTGGCGCAAGAGGAGTCGAACCGGCAGACGCACCTGCTCGTGCGCGAGATCGACCTGCACCGCATCACCGACGAAAAGCTGCAGCAGGCCAAGCAGACGGCCGAGCATGCCAACCAGGCCAAGAGCCGCTACATCACGACCATCAGCCACGAATTGCGCACACCCTTGAACGGCATCCTGGGCTACGCGCAGTTGCTCGACGAAGACCACGCCTTGCCCGAGCACGTCAGGCACGGCGTGGGCGTGATCAAGCGCGGCGGCGACCATCTGCTGTCGCTGATCGAAGGCACGCTGGACATCGCCCGCATCGAAAGCGGCAAGCTCACGCTCGATGTCAAGCCCGTGCGCCTGGGCGAGCTGCTGCGCCAGATCACCGGCCTGATCGAGCACGAGGCGCGCGCCAAGCACCTGCACTTCGAGGCCGACATCGACCCGGCCTTGCCCGAGGCCGTGCGCGCCGACGAACGCCGTGTGCGCCAGATCCTCATCAACGTGCTGGGCAACGCGGTCAAGTTCACATCGAGCGGGCGCGTGACCTTCAAGGTGCGCTACGCCCGCGAGATCGCGCAGATCGACATCACGGACACAGGGCCGGGCATCGCGCAGGCCGAGCTGGACAAGGTGTTCGAGCCCTTCGCGCGGGGCTCGTCGGCAGCTGGCAATGCCGTGGGCGGCACGGGCCTGGGCCTGACCATCAGCAAGATGCTGACCGACCTGATGGGCGGCGAGATGGGCGTGCAAAGCCAGGTGGGCGAGGGCACGACCTTCCGCATCCGGCTCTTTCTGCCGCAGGTGCGGGTGGCCGCCAAGGCCATGCGCCTGGCACCGCGCGGCCAGCGCACGGGCTATGTGGGCGAGCGCCGCCGCATCTGGGTGGTGGACAACGAAGAGGCCGATCGCGGCCTGCTGGTGCGCATCCTCGAGCCGCTGGGCTTCGAAGTGACACCCTTGGCATCGGGGCTCGAATGCCTCACCCATTTGCAGACCGTGCCGCCGCAGCTCAAGCCGCACGCGATCTTCATGGACCTGGCCATGCCGGGCCTGGATGGCTGGGCCACGCTGCGCGCCATCCGTGTCGACCAGCTCAGCGACGCGCCTGCGGGCATCGTGTCCGCCAATGCCTTCGACAAGGCGCTGGACAACGACGTGGGCATCGCGCCCGAGGATTTCATCGTCAAGCCGGTGCGCGTGCCCGAACTGCTCGATTGGCTGGGCCGCAGGCTGGCCTTGCTGTGGATCGAGGTGGAGCGTGCGGCGCCGGATGTGCATGCCACACCCCATGCCGCCAACGCCGCCAACGCGCCATCGATGGACGCGCTGCCCTCGCTCAACGCCCTGCGCAGCCTCGAAGACCAGATCCACGCCGGCTACATCCGCGGTGTGCACAAGGCACTCGACCAGATTGCCACGGCCGAGCCGCAATGCGAGGCCTTCGTGCTGCGCCTGCGCGGCATGGCCAGGCAGTTCCAGCTCGATGCCATGGCCCATGTGCTGCGAGAGACCCTGTCACATGTACAGTCGCGGGCTTGAGCCCGCTGTAACCGAACCAGCCTTACCACCATGTTCGAGAGACTCGACCGCAGCCGTACCGACGTCGTGCTCATCGTGGACGATGTGCCGGACAACCTGTCCCTGCTGCACGACGCGCTGGACGAGGCCGGCTACACGGTGCTCGTGGCCACGCACGGCGAAGCGGCCCTGCAGCGCGCCAGCCAGGCCGTGCCCGACATCGTGCTGCTCGACGCCATCATGCCCGGCATGGACGGCTTCGAGGTGGCGCGGCGCCTGAAGGCCCAGCCCGAGACCAGCCACATCCCGATCATCTTCATGACGGGCCTGAGCGAAACCGAGCACGTGGTGGCGGCCTTCGACGCGGGCGGCATCGACTACGTCGTCAAGCCGATCAGGCCGCGCGAGGTGCTGGCCCGCATCGCCTCGCACATGCAGAGCGCGCGGCAAGCCAGGCAAGCACGCAATGCCCTCGACGCCTTCGGCCACGCCTCATTGACCGTGCGCATCAGCGATGGCCGCGTGCTGTGGCAGACGCCGCTGGCGCGCCAGCTGCTGCAGGACTACTTCGACACGCCCGAAGCCGTGGCGCCGTTGGAGTTGGCCGCCTGGCTGGCCCAGACCGCGCCGCGCCTGTCGCGTGACATCGCGCAAGGCGTCGTGCCCACCGGCGCGCCCGTGTGGGCCGTGAACCAGGCCGGGCGGCGCCTGAGCTTCACGCTGCACCAGCCTACCGGCGAAGACGAGTGGCTGCTCGTGATGCAGGAAAGCTCCGACCAGGCCGCCATGGACGCGCTGAGCCACGCGTTCAAGCTCACGGCGCGCGAGGGCGAGGTGCTGTACTGGGTCGTCAAGGGCAAGACCAACCGCGACATCGGCGACATCCTGGGCAGCAGCCCGGCGACGGTCAAGAAGCAGCTGGAGCACGTCTTTGCCAAGCTGGGTGTCGAGACGCGGACGGCGGCGGCGGGGTTGGCGATGAGCCGGGTGGTGCAACTTAAAATGCGGTGAGTGGCAGAGGATGCTAAGCTGCCCTGCGCTATCGGGCATGATCAAACAGACAAATAGGGGCGGAAGCGATGTCCACGTTCAATGTGAAAAATTCTTTGTTGGCTCTCGGGTTCGCGATGGCTTCCCTGGCAGCCAATGCGTCGACCGTCGAGTTGGTGTTCGATGTGGCGGCTCAGTCGCGTATTTTGGGTCACCTGGATACAGCGACCTCGAGCTGGATTGATAGCCAGGACGCCAGCTTTGTCCCTCAACATTTCGATCTGACCGTTCGATTCCATCTGGACAGTCCTTCTGTCGAGCCTGTGCAATCGACGTCTTCGAATGGCAGCTCGGTCTTGTCCGGCATGACAACTTACGACGATAACGACTGGCCATTCACGCCGAATTCGCCTACGCCGTATACAGCGGACATGCTGGCATGGGCATCACTTCAAACGATGGCCAATCTGCTGCCGTCCGCTGCTTGGCAAAGCCAAAGCACACCGTATGTCGCAGATCCATCCAGCCTTCAGCCGGTGTCGGCCCAAGCAGGCTTCGATACGAGCGTTTCGATGCCGCTGTATTCCGGGGATCTCCACGAATTGTGGACGTATGGCCGTTCGGTGACACTGAATTTGACGGCACAGTCGATCCCCAACAGCGAGTTCGGCAACTGGACGGCAGACGATTTCCTGTCCCATCTGCGGGCGCAGATCGGCGTTGTCAATGCGAATGCCTTTTCCGAGACGGCCTACAAGAGTGTTTTGATCAGCCAGTTTCCACCCAACGCGGAAAATCGGATACAGATCATTGGCGACGTCGAGCTGCTGTCGGTCAATGTGGTTCCTGAGCCTGCTACTTATATGCTGACGGGGTTGGGCTTGGTAGGCATCTGGGCTGTCAGGCGGCGTCACCTCAGCGCGCGGTAGACAAGCATGGCATTCAGTCCTCACAACAAGGTCGCAGGCCGTTGCCTTGAAGGCATGGCGTTTGAAGAGAGCGGGAAACCTGAAGAAGCGAAGACCGTGTTCCTTCAGGCCTGGAGCGAGGCCGTGGATGACTTTGAGCAATTCATCGCGGCCCACCATGTGGCCCGCTGCCAGCACGACGTCGCCGACAAATTGAAATGGCTCGAAACGGCCTTGCAGTGCGCCTTGCGCATCCATGACGACAGCGTGAAGAGCGCGTTCCCTTCGCTGTATGCCAACATCGCCCGATGCCATGAGGCGCTGAACGAGCCCGAGCAGGCAAAGCAGAACCATGCGCTGGCCGCCCGTCTCATTGACGAGCTGTCCGATCAAGGCCCCTTCTATCACGGCACGAGGGCCGACCTGCAGGCCGGCGACCTGCTGACCGCTGGCGGCAGCTCGAACTACAAGGCCGACCTGCAGATGAATCACATCTACTTCACGGCCCTTGTCGACGGCGCGGGGCTGGCGGCCGCGCTGGCGAAAGGTGAGGGGCGCGAGCGGGTCTACATCGTCGAGCCGACAGGGCGTTTCGAGAACGATCCGAATGTCACCGACAAGAAATTCCCGGGCAACCCGACACGCTCGTACCGTTCCGAGTCGCCCTTGAAAATCGTCGGCGAGGCGAAGGATTGGACAAGGCTGAGCTCCGAAGTGCTTCAGAAGTGGCGCGAGAAACTGGCCAGCAACAAAGGCGACATCATCAATTGATGCCGGGCGTCAATGCCCTGCGATAGACGGCGCGCCCGCCGCAGCATGCCGATCCCGCAGCAAGCTCCCACCCAGCCCCGCCGCGATCACCGCGAACGCCGCCCCCAGGATGAACGCCAGCCGATACCCATCGGTCAGCGCCACGAGTGCAGGCAGGCCTGCCACACGCGCCGCCTCCGTCTGCGCCTCGCCCAGGCTGGTCAAGATGGCCAGCCCCAGCGCCCCGCCCATCATGAACGACGTGTTCACCATGCCCGAGGCCACGCCCGCGTCCTCGGGCTTGACGTCGCTCATCGAGGCCAGCAGCACCGGGTTGAAGGCGATGCCCGCGCCCAGGCCCAGCAGCACCATGCCGGGCAGCACATCGAGCATGAAGGTGCCCTGCACGGGCATGCGCGCGAACCACGCCAGGCCCATGCCGGCCAGCAGCAGGCCGCCCGCCAGCGGCGCCCTGAAACCGAAGCGCATGACCAGCCTGGCCGACAGGCCCAGCGAGAAGGCCGCCATGATGATGTTCGATGGCAGAAAGGCCAGGCCTACCTGCATCGCGCTGAAATTCAGCACCAGCTGCATATACAGCGCCGACATGAAGAACCACGCGAACATCGCCGCCGCCCACAGCACGCCCACCGCATTGGCCGTGGACACGTTGCGCAACCTGAACATGCCCAAGGGCATCAGCGGCGAAGCATTGTGCGTTTCGATGAACAGAAAGGCCGCCATCAGGGCCACGGCCAGTCCCAGCAGGCTCACGGTCTGCGTGGCCAGCCACCCGGCTTCGTTGCCATTGACGATGGCATAGACGGCCAGCATCAGCGAGCTGGTGATCGTGAAGGCGCCGCCCAGGTCCAGCTTGGTGGGCGCATGGCCCTTCGTGGCCGGGATCAGCCACCTGCACAGGGCGAACACGATGGCGCCGATGGGCACGTTGACCAGGAAGATCCAGTGCCAGTTGAGCTGCGTGGTCAGCACGCCGCCCAGTAGCACGCCGATGCTGCCGCCGCCCGCGCACACGAAGCCGTAGACGCCCATGGCCTTGGCGCGCTCCTGAGGTTCGGTGAACAGGCTCATGATCAGCGACAAGGCCACGGCCGAGACGACCGCGCCGCCGATGCCCTGCACGGCGCGCGCGGCGATCAGCACGGTCTGCGAGTGGGCCAGGCCGCAGGCCAGCGAGGCCAGCGTGAACAGCGTCAGGCCGGCGAGGAAGAGCCGCCGGTGGCCGTAGAGATCACCCAGCCGGCCGCCCAGCAGCAGGAAGCCGCCGAAGGTCAGCATGTAGGCGTTGACGACCCAGACCAGGCTCGTGGCCGTGAAGTGCAGGTCTTCGCGGATGGAGGGCAGGGCGACGTTCACGATGGTCGTGTCGAGCACGATCATCAAGACGCCCAGGCAGAGGATGGCGAGCGCCCACCAGCGCTTGTGGCTGTCGGCATGGCTGTACATGGTGTCGGGTCCCTTCAGCCCAGCTTGGGCAGGTCCATTGCCTCGGGCGTGTGGCCCTGGCTGACCAGCCAGTCGCGCAAGGCCAGGCCCGTGCTGGACGGCCAGTAGCGGGCCTTGGCCGGCGCGATGCGCTTGTAGTCGACCAGCTCTTCGTTGAGCGTGACCACGCCCGTCGCGGGCACGTGGTAGGCGATGATGATCTGGTTCTTGCGCGGGAAGGCGTAGTGGCCGATGAAGTTGACGCCCGTGGCTTGCAGGCCGAGTTCTTCTCCCACTTCGCGGGCGACGGCCTCTTCGGGGCTCGGGTCGTCTTTTTCCAGGAAACCCGTGATCAGCGCGTAGAAGGGCACGGGCCAGGCGGCGTTGCGCGCCAGGATGATGTGGCCTTCGTGCTCGACCACGGCGGCCACGACGGGCACCGGGTTGTCCCAATGCACGAAGCCACAGGTGGTGTCGGGGCAGCTGTGGCGGCGCTTGCCTTCGTTGTCGGCGCGGTGTTCGAGCGGCCTGGCGCACTGCGGGCAAAAGTTGAATGACATGGGTCTCGTCCTCTCCGCTTGACTTTGGATGAAGCGAAGAATCTTACCCAATCCGCTTATCTATTCAGGCAGCTCAGCCAACGGCCTTGATCATGCCTTCCTCGCTCGCCTTGGCCAGCAGACAGGCCACGGCGCAGGAGGCCAGGCGCGTGGTCTCGGCGTCGGCTCGGCTGGTCAGGATGATGGGCACCCTGGCGCCCAGCACGATGCCCGCCGCGTAGGCGCCGGCCAGGAAGGTCAGGCTCTTGGCCAGCATGTTGCCGGCATCCAGGTCGGGCACGATCAGCACGTTGGCCTGCCCGGCCACCGACGAGGCGATGCCTTTGATGCGCGCGGCGGCGATGTTGATGGCGTTGTCCATGGCCAGCGGCCCATCGAGCTGCGCGCCCGTGATCTGCCCGCGGTCGGCCATCTTGCACAGCGCGGCCGCGTCGATGGTCGAGGGCACGTTGGGGTTGACGGTCTCGATGGCCGAGAGCAGGGCCACGCGCACCTCGGGCATGTGCAGCGCGTGCGCCAGGTCGATGGCGTTGCGCACGATGTCCGCCTTCTCGAGCAGGGTCGGGGCGATGTTGATGGCCGCGTCCGAGATGATCAGGGGCTGCGCATGGGCGGGCACGTCCATGATGAAGCAGTGGCTGATGCGGCGTGAGGTGCGCAGGCCGCCGTCGCGGCGCACGACCGCGCCCATCAGCTCGTCCGTGTGCAGGCTGCCTTTCATGAGCGCGTCGACATCGCCGCGCAGCGCCATGGCCACGGCCGCGTCGGCCGCCGCGTGGCTGTGAGGGGCGTCGACGAGGTTCACGCCGCTCAGGTCGAGGTTGGCCGCGCGGGCGGCGGCCTCGATCTTCTGGCGCGGGCCGACCAGCACCGGCGTGATCAGGCCCATGCGCGCGGACTCGAGCGCGGCGCGCAGCGAGGCCTCGTCGGCCGGGTGCACCACGGCCACTCTCAGCGGCGGCAGACCTCGCGCGGCGGCGATGAGGCGGTCATAGTGCGGATGGACGGAGGGCTCGCTGGCGGATGCGGTGTCTGTCATGGGGATATGGGACAGGCGACGAGGCAGGCGGCATGGCGAATACCTGACTCGCGCGGCAGGGTAATGATGAGAGGCCGTCCATGATGCATGCTGCGGGGCAGCAAATCAAGTTGACGCCATGCAGCAGATTCCATTTACCGAACCTGGCCCCGATGTGCTCCATCGGATCGGACACGACGCCATCACGTATGCCGTGGATGCCTGGCAGCGCCACTGGCTCATGCTCGACGTGCTGCGCGAGCGCGGCGATGCCTTCATCGCGCACGCGGTCGAAGGCAAGCCGCCCTTGCTCAAGTTCGAGCACGAGCTGCTGATGGACGGGCGCGACCTGCCACGGCCTTGCAACTACGCGCTCTTGCGCATCGTGCCGCCGCCCGGTGTGGTCATCGACGCGTCGAGCCGGCCCATCGTCATCGTGGATCCGCGCGCCGGACACGGCCCCGGCATCGGCGGCTTCAAGCCCGATTCCGAAGTGGGCGTGGCCCTGCGCGCCGGCCATGCGGTCTACTTCGTGACCTTCTCGCCCGAGCCCGTCGATGGGCAATCCCTGATCGACGTGGCCCATGCCGAGGCCGCCTTCATCGAAGAGGTCGGGCGTCGCCATCCGGGCTGCGCGTCCAAGCCCGCCGTGATCGGCAACTGCCAGGCCGGCTGGGCTGTGGCGGGGCTGGCGGCCGGGCGCAGCGAGATCATGGGGCCGATCGTGCTCAACGGCGCGCCGCTGTCCTACTGGGCGGGCAGCTCCAGGCCCGAGCAGAACCCGATGCGCTACACGGGCGGCCTGCTGGGCGGGGCCTGGCTGTCGGCCTTCGCTGCCGACTTGGCCGGCGACCGCTTCGATGGCGCCTGGCTGGTCAGCAACTTCGAGAGCCTGAACCTGGGCAACACGCTGTGGGGCAAGCTCTACAACCTGTACGCGAACATCGACACCGAGCGCGAGCGCTTCCTCGAGTTCGAGCGCTGGTGGGGCGGCTACTTCCGCATGACCGGCGAAGAGATCGAGGCCACGGTCGAGAACCTGTTCATCGGCAACCGCCTGGCGCATGGTGAACTCGAGATCGACGGCGTCCAACTGGACATGCGCCAGATCGCCTCGCCCATCCTGATCTTCGCGTCATGGGGCGACAACATCACGCCGCCGCAGCAGGCGCTGGACTGGATCATCGATGTCTGGGGCAGCGAGCGCGCCATCATGGCGGCGGGCCGCACGATCGTCTACATGCTGCACCCGTCCATCGGGCACCTGGGCATCTTCGTGGGCGGCGCCGTCGCGAAGAAGGAGCACGACCAGATCGTCAACACGCTCGACCTGATCGATGGGCTGCCGCCCGGCCTGTTCGAGATGAAGATAGAGCCCAAGGACGCCAAGTCGCCCTTCGCCGAGCTGGAGCCGGGCGCCTTCCATGTGCGTTTCGAGAACCGCACCGTGGAAGACATCCGTGCGCTCAATGCCGATGGCCGGCGCGACGAGGCGATGTTCAGCACGATCGCGCAATGGTCTGAAGAGACCATGAACGCCTACCGGACCTGGCTGCAGCCCGGCGTCAAGGCCATGGGCAGCAGGGCGCTGGGCGATGCGCTGCGCTGGCTGCACCCGCTGCGCATGCAGCACCTGGCGTTTTCGAGCCTGAACCCGGCCGCGCCCGTGTGGCATGCGGCGGCCGAGCAGGCGCGCGAGCACAGGCAGCCCGTCGAGGCAGACAACCCCTGGCTGGCCTGGGAGCATCTGGGATCCGAATGGATCACGCAGGGGCTCAACATGCTCGGCAGTTGGCGCGATGCCGCATCGGCCAACGTCGTGGCGATGGCCTATGGCCCGCAATGGCTGGGCATGTGGATGCCGCCTCGCCTGACCGACGAGCACGCCCTGCTGGCGCGCGTGCAGGCCGAAGAGGCGCATGCGCGCGAGGTGGCCTTGCGCAAGGTGAAGCAAGGCGGCTTTGCCGAGGCCGTCTGCCGCATCGTGCTGGCCGGGATGTCGCGCCGCGGCGAGATCGACCGGCGCGGCCTGCGGCTGGGGCAGCAACTGCTGGCCGGCTCGCACCGCGAAGTGGCCGATCAAGTGGCCGATAAAGTGGCAGACAAGGTCGCCGACAAAGCCACTGGCCGCCGTGGCCATGCGCCCTGCGACTGGCATGCCATGCTGGACGAACAGGCCCTGATCGTCACGTTCGCGGGCGACGAGGCGCTCGATGCGCTGCCGACCCTGCTGCCCACGGCGGCCGAGCGCGAGCAGGCGCTGGCGCTGGCCGCCGCCGTGTTGATGCTGGAGCCCGCTTTGTCCGACCCCGACTCGACCGCATCGAAGTGGGTGCGCGAGCACATGGACGTGAGCCCCGCGAAAGTGGCCAAGCAGGCCCGTTCGCTCACCAAGAACGTGGCGACCGCTGCGTCAATGTGATGAGCCAAGCCATGAGCCAGGTGCACCCGCACACCGAATGGATCGCCGTGGCCAACGCGGGCTCGTCCAGCCTGAAGTTCTCGTTGTACGAGTTGAACCAGGCCAGTGCCGACGGCCTGAAACTGCGCATGCGCGGCCTGATCGAGGGGCTCGACACATCGCCGAAGTTCACGGCCCGCGACCCGTCCGGCAAGGTCATCGCCGAGCGGGCATGGGGCGCCGGCGCGACGCTGGCGCACGATGCCGCGCTGCACCAGGCCATCGAGTTCGTGCGCGAGCTGGTGCCGGGCATCGCGCTGCGCGGCGTGGGGCACCGGGTGGTGCATGGCGGCATGGCCCACGCGGCACCCGTCGTCGTCACGCCCGATGTGCTGACACAACTGGACGCCCTGTCGCCCCTGGCGCCGCTGCACCAGCCCAACAACCTGTCGCCCATCCGGCTGGCCTTCGAGGCCTTGCCGGGCGTGCCGCAGGTGGCCTGCTTCGACACCGCCTTCCACCGGGCGCAGCCGGATGTGGCGCAGATGTTCGCGCTGCCTTATGAGCTGCACGAGGCCGGCGTGCGGCGCTATGGCTTTCATGGCCTGTCGTACGAGTACATCGCATCGGCCATCCCGGCCGTGGCGCCAGGGCTGGCCCAGGGCAGGGTGGTCGCGCTGCACCTGGGCAATGGCGCGAGCCTGTGCGGCATGCGGGCGGGCCGCAGCGTCGCCAGCACGATGGGTTTCACGGCGCTCGAAGGCCTGCCCATGGGCACGCGCTGCGGCGAGCTCGACGCGGGCGTGCTGCTCTACCTGATGGACGAGCGCGGCATGGACGCCCGCGCCATCGAGCATCTGTTGTACCGCGAATCGGGCCTGCTGGGCGTGTCGGGCGTCTCCAGCGACATGCGCGCCTTGCTGGCCAGCGACGCGCCCCGCGCCAGGCTGGCGGTCGATCTGTTCGTCTACCGCATCGGCCGCGAGATCGGCGCCATGGCCGCGGTCCTGGGCGGCCTCGATGGGCTGGTGTTCACGGCGGGCATCGGCGAGCACGCCACCGAGATACGGCGGCGCGTCCTCGAGGTGGCGGCATGGCTGGGCTTCGAGCCGGACGAGGCCGCCAATGCCGATGGCGGGCCTTGCCTGACCACGCCGGCCAGCCCATGCGGCGCCTGGGTCATCCCGACCGACGAAGAGCTCATGATCGCCCGCCACACCCTGGCGCTGCTGCGGCACCCAGGCGAGAGGCCATGATTCAAGCCGGCGGCCTGAGCCTGGCGTTCTTGAGCAAGGCGCGCTGAAGGCGGGTCGAGCACACGGCCAGCGTGGCTTGGTGCGTCGTGGCGAGGGCATGCCAGCGCGCATCGAAGTGCATCGAGCCTTGCGCCAGCACATTCGCTTGCGCCGCCGCGATGGCGATCTCATTGCCGCCTTCGTCCGACTCGACCGAGATCAGCGCGCCATCGAAGGCCTTGCCCAGGCGCTGCATGATCTCGCGCGTCTGCTGCGTATCGGCCTGCACATTGGCGACCAGCAGGCCATCCGGCGCCAGGGCCGCGCGGCAGTGCTGGTAGAAGCCGCGCGAGCACAGGGCGTCGGGCAGTCCCTGGCCGTTGAAGCCATCCACGAGGATCACGTCGTAGACCTTGGGCGGCTTGCGCACGAAAGCGGCGCCATCGGCGCACACGATGCGCAGCCGTTCGCTGTCCGGCGGGATGTGGAAGTCGTGGCGCATGTCGATCACGCCCTGGTCGATTTCGACGGCGGTCAGGTCGGACTCGGGCAGGTGCTTGTGCAGGTACTTGAGCATCGAGCCGCCGCCCAGCCCGATCATCAGGATGGACGCGGGCGCCGCGTTGAAGAGCAGAAAGCCCATCATCGCGCGCGTGTAGTCGAGCACCAGTTCGTCGGGCGCGTCCAGGCGCATGCAGCTCTGAATCAGCGAGGACTCGAAGCTCAGGGACACGGTCTGGCTGTTGGTGTGGAGGCGGGGCGTGTCGGTCACGGTTGCCGCGCAGTGTAGGCCAGCCCGTAAGCCGCCCGTGCGCCGCCCATACGCGCCGCCCATACGCCACATGGCGTATTTCGCTCTCGCCAGGTGCTGGGCACACTGAACCCATACCCAACACCCACCGCTTCAAAGGAGCGAATTCACATGAGCATTTCTCGTCGCAGCGCCGTCCAATCCCTGACCGCCGTCGCCCTGGGCGTCGCCGGGCTGGCCCTTTCAGGTTTTGTCACCGTGGCACACGCCGCCGACACCATCAAGGTCGGCGTGCTGCACTCGCTGTCGGGCACCATGGCCATCTCCGAAACCGTGCTCAAGGACACGGTGCTGATGGCCATCGACGAGATCAACGCCAAGGGCGGCCTGCTGGGCAAGAAGCTCGAGCCCGTCGTCGTCGACCCGGCATCGAACTGGCCCCTGTTCGCGGAAAAGGCCAAGCAGCTGCTGACGCAGGACAAGGTCGCCGTGACCTTCGGCTGCTGGACGTCGGTGTCGCGCAAGTCCGTGCTGCCGGTCTTCAAGGAAAACAACGGCCTGCTGTTCTACCCCGTGCAGTACGAGGGCGAAGAGCTCGAGAAGAACGTGTTCTACACGGGTGCCGCCCCCAACCAGCAGGCCATCCCCGCCGTCGAGTACCTGATGAGCAAGGACGGCGGCTCGGCCAAGCGCTTCGTGCTGCTGGGCACCGACTACGTCTACCCGCGCACCACCAACAAGATCCTGCGCGCCTTCCTGAAGTCCAAGGGCGTGAAGGACGAGGACATCATGGAGGAGTACACCCCCTTCGGTCACTCCGACTACCAGACCATCATCGCCAACATCAAGAAGTTCGCATCCGAAGGCAAGAAGACAGCCGTCGTCTCGACCATCAACGGCGACTCCAACGTGCCGTTCTACAAGGAGCTGGGCAACCAGGGCCTGAAGGCCAAGGACGTGCCCGTGGTCGCCTTCTCGGTGGGTGAGGAAGAGCTGCGCGGCGTGGACACCAAGCCCCTGGTCGGCCACCTGGCTGCCTGGAACTACTTCATGTCCATCAAGAACCCGACCAACGAGGCCTTCATCAAGAAGTGGTCGGCCTACGCCAAGGCCCACAACGTGGCCGGCCACAAGGACAAGCCTCTGACCAACGACCCGATGGAAGCCACGTACATCGGCATCAACATGTGGGCGCAGGCCGTCAAGAAGGCGGGCTCCACCGATGTGGACAAGGTCATCGCCGCGATGGCGGGCCAGACCTTCCCGGCGCCTGGCGGCTTCATGTCCACGATGGACGAGAAGAACCACCACCTGCACAAGCCCGTGTTCATCGGCGAAGTCAAGGCCGACGGCCAGTTCAAGGTGGTGTGGAAGACGCCTGGCCCGATCAAGGCGCAACCCTGGAGCCCCTACATCGCCGGCAACGACAAGAAGAAAGACGAGCCCGACACGAAGTGATCTGCTTGGTCGCGCCGTGAAGTTGAAGTAAGGCGAGCGCCCGTCCTCGCTGTCTCTTTCCAGAGACCGACGGGCTGAACCATGAAGCAGAGCGGTTCGCCCCGTTGGGGTCATCATCCAACGGGGCGCTTTTTTTGCCGCGATTTCCTCAAGACAGGACATGCCTGTGAATGAACAAGACGCTGTGACGACGCGCCGCCCGATGTGGCGAGGCATCGGCCTGCTGGCCTGCATGCTGGCCATCACCATCGGGGCGCCGCCCGCCCACGCCCTGAGCACCGCAGAAGCCTACGCCATCTCGGCCGGCGACAACGACGCCCGCATCGCGGCCCTGCAAAAAGTGCTGGCCAAGGGCGACGCGGCCTTGCCGGCTTTTCTCGAGGCCCTGGCCGCCGACACCGTGAAAGTGGCGGGCAACAAGGCCTACATCGTCCATGGCGACGAGGTGAAGGACGCCGTCACGGGCCAGTCCACCAAGCTGCCCGAGGATGCCGAAGACGTCGTCAACAACAACCGCATGAGCAGCGAGATCGACGCCGCGCTGGGCGTAGGCAAGCTGCTGTCCAAAGACGTGAGCACACGCGCCGAAGGCGTCGACGCGCTCGACAAGGCCGCCGATGAATCCAAGCTCGAGGTGATCGACAAGGCCATCGCATCCGAGACCGATGCCAAGCTGCTCGCCCGGCTCAAGGGCATCCGCGCCAAGGCGCTGCTCGCCGCGCAAGACCCGGCCAGGCGCATCGAGGCCACCAAATCGCTGGCCGAGGATGCCACCCCCGAAGCCCGCGCGCTGTTGATGGAGCGCATGCAGGACAGCGCCGAGACCGACGGCAACGTGAGGGGCGCCCTGCAGGTGGCGCTCGACCGCGTCAACCACAAGCTGGCCTGGGGCGAACACGCGGGCGTGCTGTTCACGGGCATCAGCCTGGGCTCGATCCTGCTGCTGGCCGCCTTGGGCCTGGCCATCACCTACGGGCTGATGGGTGTGATCAACATGGCGCACGGCGAGCTGATGATGATCGGCGCCTACGCCACCTACGCTGTGCAGAACGTGTTCAGGCACTACCTGCCCGGCGCGTTCGACTGGTACATCGTGCTGGCCGTGCCCGCATCCTTCCTGGCCGCGGCGGCCGTGGGCGCGGTGCTCGAGCGCGGCGTGTTCCGCTTCCTGTATGGCCGCCCGCTCGAGACGCTGCTGGCCTCTTGGGGCATCAGCCTCGTGCTGATGCAGGCCGTGCGCAGCCTCTTCGGCGCGCAGAACGTGCAGGTCGAGAACCCGGCGTGGATGTCCGGCGGTTTCGACATCCTCAGCAACCTGACACTGCCCTACAACCGCCTCGTCATCATCGCCTTCGCCGCTTTGGTGCTGCTGGGCATGACCCTGCTGATCGCCAAGACGCGCATGGGCCTGTTCGTGCGCAGCGTCACGCAGAACCGCCCGATGGCCTCGTGCATGGGCGTGAACACGGCCCGTGTCGACACCATGGCCTTCGCGCTCGGCGCGGGCATCGCGGGCCTGGCCGGCTGCGCGCTCTCGCAGATCGGCAACGTGGGGCCCGACCTCGGCCAGAACTACATCGTCGACTCGTTCATGGTCGTGGTGCTCGGCGGCGTCGGCCAGATCGCGGGCACCGTGTACGCCGCGCTGGGCCTGGGCCTGATCAACAAGCTCATCGAAGGCTGGGCCGGCGCGGTGCTGGCCAAGATCATGGTGCTGGTGATCGTCGTGGTCTTCATCCAGAAACGTCCCCAGGGCCTGTTCGCATTCAAAGGCCGGGAGGCATGAGCGCCATGACAACGACAACAACAGTGAACCCGACGATCGCCATGCCGACCATCACCGTCTCGCGCAGCGCATTGGGCACCCAAGGCTGGACAGCCGTGGTAGCTGCCGCCATTGCCGTGCTGGTGCTGGCGCCCGTGCTCAACCTGCTGGTGCCGCAGGGCTCGGCCCTGCACCTGTCCGACTACTTCGTCGCGCTGATCGGCAAGATCATGTGCTACGCCATCTGCGCGCTGGCCATGGACCTGATCTGGGGCTACACGGGCATCCTCTCGCTGGGACACGGCCTGTTCTTCGCGCTCGGTGGCTACGGCATGGGCATGTACCTGATGCGCCAGATCGGCCGCGACGGCAGCTACCACAGCGACTTGCCCGACTTCATGGTCTTCCTGGACTGGAAGACAGTGCCCTGGCACTGGACCTTCAGCGAGTCCTTCATCGCGCAGATGATGCTCGTCGTGCTCGTGCCCGGTTTGCTGGCCTTCGTCTTCGGCTTCTTCGCCTTCCGCTCGCGCATCAAGGGCGTGTACTTCTCGATCATCACGCAGGCCATGACCTTCGCGGCCATGCTGCTGTTCTTCCGCAATGAAACGGGCTTCGGCGGCAACAACGGCTTCACCGACTTCAAGCGCATTCTCGGCATCCCCATCGCCCAGCCGTCGACACGCATGGTGCTGTTCGTGCTCACGGGCGCCACGCTGATCGGCTTCTACCTGATGGCGCGCTGGCTGGTCAACACCAAGTTCGGTCGCGTGCTGCAGGCCATCCGCGACGCCGAGAACCGCGTCATGTTCTGCGGCTACAACCCGCTGGCCTACAAGCTTGCCATTTGGACGCTCTCGGCCGTGATGTGCGGCATCGCCGGCGCTTTGTATGTGCCGCAAGTGGGAATCATCAACCCGAGCGAGATGTCGGCGGCATCGGGCATCGAGATCGCCATCTGGGCCGCGGTGGGTGGGCGTGCCACGCTGATCGGGCCGATCATCGGCGCCTTCTTCGTCAACGGTGCCAAGAGCTGGTTCACGCAGGCCTTTCCGGAATTCTGGCTGTACTTCCTGGGCGCGCTCTTCATTTTGGTGACGCTGTATTTGCCTGACGGCATCGTCGGCGGCGTCAAGAAGCTGCTCAACAAGAACACCGAGGTGAAGGCATGACGCCGGATTTGATGGAAGAGGGCGGCAAGGCCCTGAACAAGGCCAAGGGCCTGCCCGACAACGCGGGCGAATCGGGCGGGCGCGAGGCGGCATATGGCCGCGTCGTCGAGCCTGACCAGCTGGACGTGGCGCACGGCTCGATCCTTTACCTGGACGACATCTCCGTGAGCTTCGACGGCTTCAAGGCGCTCAACAAGCTGTGCCTGAACATCGCCGTGGGCGAGATGCGCTGCATCATCGGCCCGAACGGCGCGGGCAAGACCACGATGATGGACGTGATCACGGGCAAGACCAGGCCCGATGCGGGCACCGCCTATTTCGGCTCGACCCTCGACTTGCTGGCGCGCCGCGAAAACGAGATCGCCCAGATCGGCATCGGCCGCAAGTTCCAGAAGCCCACGGTGTTCGAGCAGCTCAGCGTGTTCGAGAACCTCGAGCTGGCGCTCAAGGCCGACCGCCGCGCGCGCGCATCCGTGTTCTTCAAGCTCGACAGCGCGCAGCTCGACCGCATCGGCGCGATGCTCAAGCTCATCCACCTGAAGGACCAGGCGCAGCGCACGGCCGGCCTGCTGTCGCACGGGCAGAAGCAGTGGCTGGAGATCGGCATGCTCTTGATGCAGGACCCGAAGCTGCTGCTGCTGGACGAGCCCGTGGCCGGCATGACCGACGAAGAGACCGAGCGCACGGCCGAACTGTTCCTGTCGCTCGAAGGGGCGCACTCGCTGGTCGTGGTCGAGCACGACATGAAGTTCATCCACGAGCTGACGACGCGCGGCATCAACGCCGATCGCAAGCGCGTGACCGTGCTGCACGAAGGCTCGGTGCTGGCCGAGGGCCGGCTGGCGGATGTGCAGGCCAATGACAAGGTCGTCGAGGTTTACCTCGGACGCTGAAGGATCAGGCAGATGTTGAACGTTGAAGCGGTCAATCAGTATTACGGCGGCTCGCACATCCTGCGTGGGCTGGATTTCGAGGCGAAGGTGGGCGAGGTCACCGTGGTGCTGGGCCGCAATGGCGTGGGCAAGACGACCTTGCTCAAGAGCCTGATGGGGCTGGTGCCGATCAAGTCGGGCGCGATCAGGCTGGGTGGGCAGGGCATCGACAAGCTCAAGCCTTACGAGCGCGTGCGCATGGGCGTGGGCTATGTGCCGCAGGGGCGCGAGATTTTCGGGCGCTTGACGGTGGCCGAGAACCTGCAGATGGGGCTGGCGAGCAAGCCGGGCAGCACACCGCTGCCGGAGCAGCTGTTCGAGTTGTTCCCGGTGCTGCGGCAGATGCTGCATCGGCGGGGCGGCGACTTGTCGGGCGGGCAGCAGCAGCAACTGGCGATCGCGCGGGCCTTGGCGGCCGGGCCCAAGTTGTTGATCCTGGATGAGCCTACCGAGGGAATTCAGCCGAGCATCATCAAGGACATCGGGCGGGCGATTCGCAAGCTGGCCGATGAGGGCTTGAATGGGCAGAAGATGGCGGTGGTGCTGGTCGAGCAGTTCTATGACTTCGCTGAAGAGCTGGCCGATCAGTATCTGGTGATGGAGCGGGGCGAGATCATCAAGCGCGGGCGCGGTGTTGACATGGAGGCCGATGGGGTTCGGCAGTTGATGTCGATTTGATGTTGTCTCTTACGGAAGCGGTAACGCGCCGTTGGCGGTCTTGGCATCGCGGCTGGTCAAGTCCATGGCCGCTTGCTGGCTGGCCTGATCCTTCTGCGAATTGCTGGCGCCTGTCAGCGTGATCGTGGCCGGGCTGATCACACTCAGCGTCTGGCTGCGGTCGCGTCCCTTGTCGGGCAAGCCTTGCTGACCAGCGATATTGCCCAGCAGGTTGCTGGCGCCATTGGCAGCGAGGGTGCTGCCCGTGCTGCCACCGTTGTAGGCCAGGCCGATGCTGCGGTTGTAGCTGTCGGTGTCCTGCCTGTTGTCTAGATCCTTGAAGCTCAGGCTGGCCGTCTGCAGGCTGTTCTTGGACTGGTCTGCCGTGCTGGTGATGGCCGCACCCATCAGGCTCGTGTCGCCTTGTACCTTGATGTCAAAGCCGCCTTGTCCCGCAGCAATGCCACTTTGGCCGACTGCGCTCTGGTAATTGTGGTTGAACCCGCTTTGCGCCACGTTGACGCTGCCTGTCACCACGTTGCCGTAGCAAATCGGCGGGATGCACAAGCTGATGTTGGCGCCATAGCTTTCTTGCTTGCTCTCGCTGCTGCTCTTGTCTTGCAAGGTGACGACATTGAGCTTGCCGCCCACATCGGCCTTCACGGTGTCGCCCGCCACCTGGGCGCCCTGCAAGGTGGTGTCCGACCCGCTCTTGATGTTGACCTGGTTGGTCGCCGTCACCAGCGTGTTGTCGTAGGTGGTCTCCGAGCCATTGGCCTTGCCAAGGTTGCCGCCCACACCGAGCTGGAAGCTGAAGCCGTTCTGCTGGCCGAAGCCCGCGGTCACACCGACACCCGCGTTGTGCCCTTTGCTGTCGCTGTGCTGGCTGGCCGTGTTCTGCGCGGCCACGAGGTTCAGGTTCTCGGCTGCATCCAGGGTGATGTCCGTGGCTTGGAGCTTGGCGCCTACCGCCGTGATGTCGGCATCCCGGCTCTTGACGTCGATGGTCTGGGCCTGCGCATTGGTGCCGCGCACTTGATTGCCTTCGTAGCTGCTTTGCTGCTGGCTGTTGCTGTTGCCCAGGTTGACGCTCACGCCAAAGGCCGGGCCTGTGCTCGTGTCCGTCGCATTCTGCTTGCCACCTGCGGACACCAGTTGGTCCAAGCCCTGGCTGGCCTTGTAGGCGTCATACGCCGCATTGAGCTTCTCGGCGTTGGCCGTGTTTTGCTTGTCCTGTAGATCCTAGTAGCTCACGCCAGCCGTTTGCAGGCTGTTCTTGGATTTGTCCGCCGTGCTGGTGATGGCCGCAGCCATGTGTACGCCAAAGGTTATCTCAGCGTAAGTTCGCATACCTTCTCTACCAAGTCAGGTGGACCGCTGATCGACAGGCCGACGAAGGTTTCCGCCTCCACGCGGAGATTGCGGCCATCCACGATGACTTCCAAAGTCTCGAAGTCTTGTGATCCTGCGAGGTAGTGTTCGGTATCAACTGATGCCGCGCCACGCTCCTGAAGCACAATCAAGAGCTTCGCTCGCAATGCGTCATCGAACTCATCACCAAGCACTGCAGTTGTCGAAAATGTATTGTTAGAAGCCAAGATCCTTACCTCCGGTTCTGATTGCTGACTCGATGATCCACCCATTTGTACATCCTGCGCTGATCCCTTGCCGGCAAGGCCATTGGCCAGCGCCACCGTGCTGGCACCGATCATGGACGCCGCCGCTTCAGCATAGTTCTTGAGCGTCTGGCTCGCATCGTTGTAGGCCTCGTTATAGACCGCCAGTTTGGTTTGATAGTTCGGATCGCTTGGCTCAGGCCTGGCCGGCAAAGGTGCTGGCCCGCGATGTTGCCCAACAGGTTGCTCGCGCCATTGGCGGCCAGCGTGCTGCCCGCCCTGATCGCACAAGCAAGTGGCAGCGCAGCATCAAGGGCGTTCTATGGTAGGTGTGAGCGACATACCGTTGGCGGCAAGCGCGGCGGCGAACTCTTCGCGACGTTCGGGGTGCGCAGCGACGAAGTTGCGACAGCAGTCCTCAAAGAGCGTCATGAATTCAGCTTTGGTATATGTCACCAGGGGCGGGTCGTAGTCCCAGAACCCAGGGTCGGCCCAGGCGTAGAACGCATCGTCAGCCACTGGGGTGGGGGAGATCACGTCATCATTTCGGCGATCCCATCTGCCAATTTCTGTGTACTGCTGCGAATCAAAGGTGCCGCCGTCTTGAATGAGCCGGGTCATATGTCGCATGACGTCGCCCGAGCGGAAGTAGCCTTCGCCACCACTCAGAACAAGCATGACGGCAATGCCGAGCGGTCCGTTTTTCAATAAACGATATTGCAACGATAACCCAGGGTAACGAAAGGGATCCCCGTCCAAAAAGTGATTCATTGCTTGCCCTTTCCTGGGTGTGAATAAACTGCGAAGTTGCCTGCTTTGTCTTTGCTTAAGTTCACCAAGAACGGAACTTCGCCCACGTAAACTGTGACGCCATCTGATGGTGGCTTAATCCCTGTGCGCTGAAATTCCGTCCACACCTGCGACGACGCCTGTTTGGACATATCCAGAATCTGCTGATCCGACCATCTGCTGTCATAGGTGGTTTTGGGTAGCGGATCATCTCCCCTGGCAATCCGTTTCGGCGTGTTGTACCAATGCTCCCAGATTCCCGGCGCGATCTCTACAGGATTACCCACTTCGACAGCCCCGATGGATGCCAACTCCGCCTGATAGGCCGCCTCAGCATGCGCGCCATACACGTTCTTGCTGCTTGGGCCCCCAGTCGACAAATGCGTTGCCAAGTCACTGTCATTGGGTGCCTTGCCGAATTTGTCCTTGACCGGTGTGGTCTCGTTCAGCCCGCTGGGCTTGTTGCTGAAGTCAGCATCGGGGAGTTGGGTGTCGGGCTTGCCTGATGCCTTGGCCTGTGCAGTTGCTTGTTCTTCAGCCCGGGCCGCCGCCGTACCTGCTGATGCCGTAGCAGGCATATCCAGGCCTTCGGCCTTGGCCAGCGCCTTGGGAATCAACTTGCCCGCCAGTGCCGTCAACCCCAGCTTGGCGGCGTCTATGCCCACGTCTTTGAGCGGATCGCGTTCGCCCGGGTAGGTCTGGAGGCTGAATGAATCCAGCACGCGTTGGCCTTCGCTCGATTGGTAGGGGCCGAGCAAAGCATTGCTGCCCTGCTGTGCCTGCTGGCTCGACTCATACGCAATGTAGCCACCCAACGGAACGGCCGCGCAACTCATCCCTGCGCTGGGTACGCAGCCAAGCGCGCCCCCCGTGGCGATCACGCCGCCACCCACCATGCCGACCGTGCCTGCTGCCAGGTTTGCCGCACCACCTGCACGAGTCAGTGCCTCGCCATTCCGGGTCAGGGCATCGCGTGTCGTGTCCAGTATGGGCTGATAGATGAATTGGCCCGTCGCCAGCAAAGCCTGTTGTTCACTTTTGTAGGCTTGGCCTTCTGCCTGCATGGCAGACAGCTTGGCGTATTGCGGGTCATCCTTGGGCACGCCGTCGGCACAATGCACCAGGGCGCAAGCGGCAGCATCCAGGCGGGCTTGCTCTGCTGCGGACTTGCCTTTCTTGAGCGCATCGAGCTGCGTGGCTTCAACCCGATGCAACTGCCGATTGAACCGATCCGCATTGAGCGCCACCTGTCCGCCCAATTGCACATCCTGCGCCGATCCCTTGCCGACAAGGCCATTGGCCAGCGCCACCGTGCTGGCCCCGATCATGGACGCCGCCGCTTCAGCATAGTTCTTGTGCGTCTGGCTCGCGTCGTTGTAGGCCTCGTTATAGGCCGCCAGTTTGGTTTGATAGTTCGGATCGCCTGGCTCAGGCTTGGCCGGCAAAGGGGCCTGCTGGTCGATGTAGTCGTTGATCTGCTTTGTCAACGCCTCGTTGCCCATCGCCGCCAGCGCACCGGCTGCGCCATTCCCGCCACCCGCTGCGGCCTGAATGAACCCAGCGATGCCGTGCAGCGCGATCTTCTGTGGGCTGCCTTCAGGCCACTTCTGGCTTGCTGCAATGTCACCCGCGATATTGAACGCCACGCTGCCCACGATCTGGCCTGCCTGGGCGTTCTCCTGCGCATGCTGGATGTCCTTTTGAACATCTGCGGCTTGCTGCAACGTCAGTGTGTTGGTCAACGCGCCGTTCGCGGTCTTGGCATCCCGGCTGGTCAGCGTGGCCGCAGCCTGCTGGCTGGCCTGATCCTTCTGCGCATTGCCCGTGCCCGTCAGAGTGATCGTGGCCGGGCTGATCACGCTGAGCGTCTGGCTGCGGTCGTGTCCCTTGTCGGGCAAGCCTTGCTGACCAGCGATATTGCCCAACAAGTTGCTCGCGCCATTGGCGGCCAGCGTGCTGCCCGTGCTGCCACCGTTGTAGGCCAGCCCGATGCTGCGACTGTAGCTGTCGGTGTTTTGTGCGTTGTGCAGATCCTGATAGCTCAGGCTGGCGGTTTGCAGGCTGTTCTTGGATTGGTCCGCCGTGCTGGTGATGGCCGCGCCGGTCAGGCTCGTGTCACCCTGCACCTTGATGTCAAAGCCGCCTTGTCCCGCTGCAATGCCGCTTTGGCCGACTGCGCTCTGGTAATTGTGGTTGAACCCGCTTTGCGCCACGTTGACGCTGCCTGTCACCACGTTGCCATAGCAGATAGGCGGGATGCACAAGCTGATGTTGGCGCCATAGCTTTCTTGCTTGCTCTCGCTGTTGCTCTTGTCTTGCAAGGTGACGACATTGAGCTTGCCGCCCACATCGGCCTTCACGGTGTCGCCCGCCACCTGGGCGCCCTGCAAGGTGGTGTCCGCACCGCTCTTGATGTTGACTTGATTGGTTGCCGTGACCAGTGTGTTGTCGTAAGTGGTCTCCGAGCCATTGGCCTTGCCAAGGTTGCCCCCCACGCCGATCTGAAAGCTGATGCCGTTTTGCTGGCCGAAGCCCACGGTCACGCCGACACCCGCGTTGTGCCCTTTGCTGTCGCTGTGCTGGCTGGCCGTGTTCTGCGCGGCCACGAGGTTCAGGTTCTTGGCTGCATCCAGGGTGATGTCCGTGGCTTGGAGCTTGGCGCCCACCGCCGTGATGTCGGCATCCCGGCTCTTGACGTCGATGGTCTTGGCCTGTGCATTGGTGCCACGCACCTGGGTGCTGTCGTAGCTGTTTTGCTGCTGACTGCTGCTGTTGCCCAGGTTGACGCTCACGCCAAAGGCCGAGCCTGTGCTTGTGTCCGTCGCATTCTGCTTGCCGCCTGCGGACACCAGTTGGTCCAAGCCCTGGCTGGCCTTGTAGGCATCGTATGCCGCCTTGAGTCGTTCTGCCTTGGCCAGCCTCTCGTTGTCCGTCTGCGTGCTGTTTTGGGCCATCGTCCAGGCGCTGGTGATGCGGCTGCCCACCGTGCCGGACAGTTGCGCGCCCAGCGTCGTGCTGCTCTGCTTGGCGACCGTGCTGCCCTTGTCCGAAGCGGTCACTGCCGTACTGAGCACCACCTTGTTGCCCTGAACTTGGATGGTCTTGGCCGCCAGCAGGTCTGCGCCCTGCGTGGTGACATTGCCCTGCGTTGTGCCACGGTACTGACTGTCCGCCCCAGCCGTCAGTGTGAGGTTGCCGCCGTTGGCCGACAGCACGCTGGTGGACTGGCTGACCTGGGTGTCTTGCCCGTTTTGCTGGCTGTTTTGTCTGCCGTACAGGGTCTGGTTGGGGCTGATGCCACCCATCAGGCCCACGCTGGTGCCATGGCTGCTGTAGCTGCTGGTGGTCTGCTGCGTGTTGTTCGCAGCCGTGACGTCGAGGTTGCGGCCTGCCTGCACGGTGATGTCCTGATCGGCCAGGACAGAGCTGGCCTGGATGGTGGCATCGCGTTGCGCGGCGATGTTGACGTTCTGACCCGACACGCTGCTGCCGACCTGGCTGGTGTTCACGGTCTGCTGAGACTGGTTGGTGCTGCTGTGGCCCACGCTCACGCCCGATTGCAAACCGATCCCCAAGCCCGACTTGCTTTCCTGGCGGCTGTGGGTTTGGCTCTGGTTGTCCTGCGCGGACAGGATCTGCACGTCCTGCCCGGCTTGCAGGGTGGTATTGCCCGCTGCGCTGGTGACGCTGCCGCCTTGCAGCGTGAGGTTCTGACCCGCCTGCACGTTCACGCTGCTGGCGCTGAGCGCGCTACCGCGGCTGAGCGTGTTGTCTGCCGTGTCCTGGGTGCTGGTGGTTTTGGTGCTGAGCAAACCCTTGAACTTGGTTTGATGGGTCTCGTCGACGGTCTGGTGCGTCTGCGCGGCCTCGATGTTCACGTTGCCCGCTGCCGTGGCTTGCAATTGGCCCAGGTCGCTTTGCAAGACGCTGCCACGGATGGTCATGTCCTGACCGGCTTGCAGGGTGACATTGCCGCTGGCCGTGACACTGCTGCCCACTTCCGTCGAGGTGGCGTCATGGCGTTGGTTCTTCGCATTCCAAACGATGTCGTGGCGCTCGTTGGTCTGCACCGTGCCCACGGTCAGGTTCTGTCCGGCCGTCAACGTGGTCTGACCACCTGCACCATCGTTGGTGACCAGGGCGGCTTGCAAGCTGAGATTGCGGGCCGCATTGACCAGCAATTGCGCGGTAGCCCCGCTGACATACAGGCTGGTCACGCGGTCGGTGTAGGTGGTCGAGCCCTGGGCGTTGCTGTTGCTGGCCGTGGTGGTGTTGAGGGCGACATCGCGCCCGGCTTGCAATTGAAGCTGGTTGGTCGCGTTGAACTGCCCGCCATTGCTGGTGATGTCCTGACTGGCGTTCAGGTTGACGCTCTGGCCGTTGAGGTTGCCGCCATCGTTGCGGATGTTGGCGGCGTTCATCGTCAGCACTTGGTGCGCGCCGATTCCGCCGCTCGTGATGGCGTCCCCGCTGACGGTCAGGTTCAGGTTGTTGGCCGCCATCAGGTTGCCGTTGGCTTGCAGGTCGCCCGGCCTGGGCACGAGGTAGACCCGGGGCTGGAGCACCTGCACCGTCTGGCCGCTGGCCAGGGTGATGGTGGTGGATTCGAGCCACACGATGTCGCTGGTCAACTGCGCCACCTGGGCGGCGGTCAGCGCAATGCCAGGGCGCAGGTTCATCGCCCGCGCCGTGGTCACGCCGTTGTCGAGCAAGGCTCGGTATTGCGCATCGTCCGTGCTGTAGCCGTCGAGGAAGCGCCGTCCGGTCAACTGCGCCATCTGGTCCTGCACCAGCGACTGCTCATAGAAGCCGTCGCCCAGGCGCTTTTGCACCGTGTTCGGGTCGATCGACAGTTGCCCCAGCATGTAGTCCGAACTCAGCCATTGTCGCAAGTTGGCGAACTCTAAAAGTGAATTTGTAAGTCTGCATGCAAACCTTGCTTGCACTGGTTCACGAAGTCCTCTAGCTGCGTTGAATCATCTTCAAGTAATTCCACTTGCGGAATGGGCAATTCAAAGTAAACCTCGATTTCACTCCTTCGATTGGCAGTGACTTCCAAGAAAGACACATAGTGCTTTTCTGTTGCGCGGTCTATTCCAGCAGAGAACTTTTTTTCTCTGGATACATATAGATTATGAAAGTCATGCGCCATACGCTCGCCCTTTCTTGCATCAACATATAGAGTGCTGCCAGGGGATGTTTCTATATTTATCACATATCCATGATGTATATTTATTTGCTGGAACGATGGCAGCCAAGCCTTACTTTTTATTGAGTAATCGTCTCTCACCTTCGCAATATATATGCGTGCATACTGATAATAATCATCAGCAATGTCGCAGCGTATGATGTTTTCCACGAATTCAACCGGGTCTCCAAAATTCTCAGCCTGGGCTTGGTTGGCTATTCCACAATGGAATAGCATATATTCTGACAACCTCTTACCATCTGCTGAGTACCTGGCTGCAAATCCTCTTCCATTTTTAGAGAAAGTTACATTTAATGCATCAAATGGAAAATCCTTAGATCCGCTTTTTTGCATAACCTCATACCTTCCTGCAAAATCGTTCAGCACGGCATCTGTTTGTGCATCAGTCTGATTTTTGAAGGTCGAAGTACAGCCTGCCAGAAATAGAAAAGCGAGAAATGCAATAATTTTCTTCATGGTCTCTCCTTGAGAAGGGATAAAAATATATTAGTCAGCTTAACCAAGGCTTGGAGTATTGATGTTGGCTTAATTCATCTAAGCAGTATTTGCGCCGCATTGCCGCATTGGCAATGCATGGCCAATACCTCAAATCCAGTTGACGTAATCCAGGTTCTTCGGGTTCTTGGCCGCATCCAGCGTGATGTCCGTGGCTTGCAGCTTGACCCTTGTTGTCAGAATGTCGGCTTCACGGCTTGTGACATTGATAGTCTGGGCCTGAGCATTGATGCCGCGCATTTGCGTGCCGAGCCCGTGCTCGTGGCGTTCTCTAATATCAAGCGCAGCCTACTTGAATTCAAAGCGAATGCCGTTGAAATCGCAGTCTGTCGGCAATGCGTGGAAGCAAATATCTATGCCCGACCTGGAAGACCAATGCCCTGAATCCAATTGACGCGGTCCATGTTTTCTGGAGCTTGCACCGTGTCGTACATGCCTTTGCGAAATGCGTTGATGTACGGGAAATATTCGTCTATGAATGCGCTGTGGAAGTCGCATCGAATGAAGCGGGTATGTTCGTCGAACACGATCGCGCGCAAGTCGCTATTGCGAAACTTGCAATCGATGAAATGAGCGCCGCGAAAATCCGCTCGCCTGAAATCTGTTGAACCGAAATCTGTTTTACTGGTAATGCAATTTTGGAAATTTGTTGAGGATAAATTTGTCACATACTCCCCCCCCATTCGGATCGGGCCCCACCCTGCAAAATGACTGCGTTCAATACGAGCACGTTCGAAATTGGCTCCATGCGCATAAACAGGGGAAAATGAAGCAGAAATTAACTCACTCGAAGAAAAATCAGCAAATATTAAAACAGCATGCTGAAAATTGGCGCTATGAATTTTTGCCTTTGCAAATGAGGCATTATCAAGTCGAGCCTCCGTGAACCAATAGCCTTCTCCGAAAGTAACTTGATTGAAGTCGATTCCCCGCAAGTCTGCACAGTATTTATTTGAATATGGATGTATTTCTTTTGGAGTGAACTGCTCATACCAATCTCGCTGGGAAATTCCTCTTGGAGGCTGATTGGAAATGCACTCTTCTCGCACTTCCTTTAGTAGTTGGTTTTCATGCCACCTGTTTTTTAAGTCTTCCAATTTCATTTTTTCTCCACTGGGGTCAATGTCACTTGCCCGGTTTTGGGGTTGGTGGACTTAATCCAAATTTGCTCGATATTTTCCGGTGCAATTTTCGCAGGCACTGATATTTCCTGCTCGCCGCTGGTCGCCTTGCCTTGAGCATAGCCGCTCAACCCGCCACCTTTGGATGAAGTTTCTCGCAACATGTTGACTTCGTAACCCGGTACGTTTTTTAACTGAATCACCAAGCCATCATCGCCCGCCCAGTACAAGGCACCTGCATCCTTGTTCATCGTACCGCGCGCAGAGGTTGTTCCTCGGAAAGCCGTATCGGGGAGGCCAGCCACATGGTCCTGGAGTTCAATGTTGGTTCCCCTGGCATTCAAACCGTTTTGGTACAGGTATTGCGCAGCCTCTTGGTTACTCATGTTGTTCAGTCCCAGGGTCTGTTTGTTGGTGCCGTGATAGACCTCCGCTTGATTGAGCGGAGTGACTTTCTCTCCATAGAAAGTAGCGTAGTCCTCACCTGGCTGCTTTGACGACTTCGCTGGTGTTGTTTCATCCGTGGCCGTCGTGCTGGGCTTGCTGACCTGGGGTGTATCGGCATCGGTCGCTGATGACGAGGGGGTTCGCCCCTTGACCACTGCCATCTCGGCGCTTGTCAAGGCTGCCGCCCCGCCTTGCCCCACTGTTTCCAGAATCTTCACGACCGATGCAGCCGGGCCTCCGCTTTCTCGTTGCTGCTGCGTGCTGATGGCGGTGCCGTATGCGGCCTTCGCATCGGGTGTGAGGCTGGCTAACTGCTGTGAGGTCAGGGGCGGTGCGTAGCCATACTGCTTGCTGAATGCTGCAATGCCTTGCGCCGTGGTCGGCAGGTATTCGCTGTACTGCTGCGAATTGGTATAGAAGTCTGGGCGGGCCACGTCGCCACCACGGCCTACCGTGGTGTTGGTGAACATGCGCACAGCCGTGCCCGTGCTGTCCACGAACACCTGCCCGTTTGTCATGTCGAGGATGGTGTTTCGAATGGCCGCTGCGGCAGGGCCTGCGCCCGCCCCGTATTGTTGAACCAAAGAATTGGTTGCTGCTGCATCGACGTTGACGATGGACAGCGTATCGACCAGGGCCTGGACTTGAGCATCCGTGAATCCAGCAAATGCCGATGGATTGCTCGCTCTGGCCTTTTGGGCCACCTCACTTTTATGATCGGCCAACCATTTGCGCTCGTCGGGGTGCAACTGCCGATTGAACCGATCCGCATTGAGCGCCACTTGTCCGCCGACTTGAACATCCTGCGCCGAGCCCTTGCCGGTGAGGCCATTGGCCAGCGCCACCGTGCTGGCCCCGATCATGGACGCCGCCGCTTCAGCATAGTTCTTGTGCGTCTGTATCGCGTCGTTATAGGCTGCCAGTTTGGTCTGATAGTCCGGATCGCTTGGCTGAGGCCTGGGCGGCACAGGTGCCTGCTGGTCGATGTAGTCGTTGATCTGCTTTGTCAACGCCTCGTTGCCCATCGCGGCCAAGGCCCCAGCCGCACCATTGCCGCCACCGGCACTGGCCTGGATCAACCCAGCCAAGCCGTGCAGAGCGATCTTCTGTGGGCTGCCTTCAGGCCACTTCTGGCTTGCTGCAATGTCGCCCGCGACGTTGAACGCCACACTGCCCACGATCTGCCCAGCATGGGCGTTCTCCTGCGCATGCTGGATGTCCTTCTGTGCATCTGCGGCTTGCTGCAAGGTCAGCGTATTGGTCAGCGCACCATTGGCGGTCTTTGCGTCACGGGTGGTCAGCGTGGCCGCAGCCTGCTGGCTGGCTTGATCCTTCTGTGCATTGCCGGTGCCCGTCAACGTGATGGTGGCCGGGCTGATGACGCTGAGCGTGCTGCTGCTGTCGCTGCCATTCTTGGGCAAGCCTTGCTGGCCCGCGATGTTGCCCAGCAGGTTGCTGGCGCCATTGGCCGCGAGGGTGCTGCCTGCGCTGCCACCGTTGTAGGCTAGGCCGATGCTGCGGCTGTAGCTGTCGGTGTTTTGCGCGTTGCGCAGATCCTGATAGCTCAGACTGGCCGTTTGCAGACTGTTCTTGGACTGGTCTGCCGTGCTGGTGATGGCCGCGCCGGTCAGGCTCGTGTCACCCTGCACCTTGATGTCAAAGCCGCCTTGTCCCGCTGCAATGCCGCTTTGGCCGACGGCGCTTTGGTAGTTGTGGTTGAACCCGCTTTGCGCCACGTTGACGCTGCCTGTCACCACGTTTCCATAGCAGATCGGCGGGATGCACAAGCTGATGTTGGCGCCATAGCTGCTTTGCTTGCTTTCGCTCTGGCTGGTGTCTTGCAGGGTGATGACGTTGAGCTTGCCGCCCACGTCTGCCTGAACGGTGTTACCTCCAACCTGAGCGCCTTGCAATGTGGTATCCGCACCGCTCTTGATGTTGACTTGATTGGTTGCCGTGACCAGTGTGTTGTCGTAAGTGGTCTCCGAGCCATTGGCTTTGCCAAGGTTGCCCCCCACGCCGATCTGAAAGCTGATGCCGTTTTGCTGGCCGAAGCCCACGGTCACGCCGACACCCGCGTTGTGCCCTTTGCTGTCGCTGTGCTGGCTGGCCGTGTTCTGCGCGGCCACGAGGTTCAGGTTCTTGGCTGCATCCAGGGTGATGTCCGTGGCTTGGAGCTTGGCGCCCACCGCCGTGATGTCGGCATCCCGGCTCTTGACGTCGATGGTCTTGGCCTGTGCATTGGTGCCACGCACCTGGGTGCTGTCGTAGCTGTTTTGCTGCTGACTGCTGCTGTTGCCCAGGTTGACGCTCACGCCAAAGGCCGAGCCTGTGCTTGTGTCCGTCGCATTCTGCTTGCCGCCTGCGGACACCAGTTGGTCCAAGCCCTGGCTGGCCTTGTAGGCATCGTATGCCGCTTTGAGTCGTTCTGCCTTGGCCAGCCTTTCGTTGTCCGTCTGCGTGCTGTTCTGCGCCATCGTCCAGGCGCTGGTGATGCGGCTGCCCACCGTGCCCGACAGTTGCGCCCCCAATGTGGTGCTGCTTTGCCGGGCAAAGGTGCTGTTGTGGTCCGATGCGGTCACGGCCGTGTCCAGCTTCACGCTGTTGCCCTGGGCTTGAATGGCTTGCCCCGCCAGCAGGTCAGACCCCTGGGTCGTGACGTTGCCTTGGCCCGTGCCCCGGTACTGGCTGTCAGCCCCCGCCGTGAGCGTGAGGTTGCCGCCGTTGGCTGACAGCACGCTGGTGGACTGGCTGAGTTGTGTGTCCTGCCCGTTCTGCACGCTGTTCTGCCGGCCGTACAAGGTCTGGTTGGGGCTCACGCCGCCCAGCACCTGCATCTTGCGCCCGTGGCTGCTGGCGCTGCTGGTGGTTTGCTGGATGTTGTCGGCGGCGGTGACATCGAGGTTGCGGCCTGCCTGGACGCTGATGTCCTGGTCAGCCAGCACCTGGCTGGCCTGGATCGTGGCGTCGCGCTGGGCAGTGATGTTGATGTTCTGGCCGGACACGCTGCTGCCTGCCTGGCTGGTGCTGACGGTTTGCTGAGACTGGTTCCTGCTGCTGTGGCCCACACTCACGCCCGATTGCAAACCGATGCCCAAGCCCGACTTGCTTTCCTGGCGGCTGTGGCTTTGGCTCTGAGTGTCCTGCGCGGACAGGATCTGCACGTCCTGCCCGGCTTGCAGGGTGGTATTGCCCGCTGCGCTGGTGACGCTGCCGCCTTGCAGCGTGAGGTTGCGGCCCGCCTGCACGTTCACGCTGCTGGCGCTGAGCGCGCTACCGCGGCTGAGCGTGTTGTCTGCCGTGTCCTGGGTGCTGGTGGTTTTGGTGCTGAGCAAACCCTTGAACTTGGTTTGATGGGTCTCGTCCACGGTCTGGTGCGTCTGTGCGGCCTCGATGTTCACGTTGCCCGCTGCCGTGGCTTGCAATTGGCCCAGGTCGCTTTGCAAGACGCTGCCACGGATGGTCATGTCCTGACCGGCTTGCAAGGTGACATTGCCGCTGGCCGTGACACTGCTGCCCACTTCTGTCGAGGTGGCGTCATGGCGCTGGTTCTTGGCGTTCCAGACGATGTCGTGGCGCTCGCTGGTCTGTACCGTGCCCATCGTCAGGTTCTGCCCTGCGCTCAGCGTGGTTTGGCCTCCTGCGCCTTGGTTGGATACCTGCGCCCCTTGCACGGTGAGGTTGCGCGCCGCGTTGACCAGCAGTTGTGCCGTGGCCCCGCTCACGTACAGGCTGGTCACGCGGTCGGTGTAGGTGGTCGAGCCCTGGGCGTTGCTGTTGCTGGCCGTGGTGGTGTTGAGGGCGACATCGCGCCCGGCTTGCAATTGAAGCTGGTTGGTCGCGTTGAACTGCCCGCCATTGCTGGTGATGTCCTGACTGGCGTTCAGGTTGACGCTCTGGCCGTTGAGGTTGCCGCCATCGTTGCGGATGTTGGCGGCGTTGACCGTGAGCACCTGGTGCGCGCCGATGCCGCCGCTCGTGATGGCGTCGCCGCTGACCGTCAGGTTCAGGTTGTTGGCCGCCATCAGGTTGCCGTTGGCTTGCAGGTCGCCCGGCCTGGGCACGAGGTAGACCCGGGGCTGGAGCACCTGCACCGTCTGGCCGCTGGCCAGGGTGACGGTGGTGGATTCGAGCCACACGATGTCGCTGGTCAACTGCGCCACCTGGGCGGCGGTCAGCGCAATGCCAGGGCGCAGGTTCATCGCCCGCGCCGTGGTCACGCCGTTGTCGAGCAAGGCTCGGTATTGCGCATCGTCCGTGCTGTAGCCGTCGAGGAAGCGCCGTCCGGTCAACTGCGCTACCTGGTCCTGCACCAGCGACTGCTCGTAGAAGCCGTCGCCCAGGCGCTTTTGCACCGTGCTCGGGTCGATCGACAGTTGCCCCAGCATGTAGTCCGAACTCAGCCATTGCCGCAAGTTGGCGAACTTGGGATCGATTGCCATGAGCGGTGCCCGGCCATCGGGCGTTTGGATGAGCAAGCCGTTGCCAGGCACGCTGGTCTGGCCTGATGCGCCCGGCACGCTGGATGGTGCCGTATGCGCCTGCATCACCTGGGGGCTGACGGTGATGGGCTGGATGGTATCCGGCGGCGTGTAGGCAGAAGTGTCTTCGCCTTGTTCGTCACGTCCCTTGCGTTGGATGCGATACAGGTGCGTGACGGTTCCGCTGTCGGTGGTGGTGCTGGTGCCGTGCGTGGCCACGTTGTTCTCGTGCGCCCACGTAGCCGTCAGCGTGCCACCGGCCAGGATGCGGCTGTCGGTGTTGTTCAGCGTGTCGCCGGTCAGCACCATGTCGCCGCCGGCCACGATGTTGGCGGGTTTTGACGAGGTCACCTGGGTCTGCTTCACGACCCGTGTGTAGTCGTAGCGGTTGAAGTCTTCGCTGCCGCCATCCGGCGTATTGATGGAATCGACCTCACGGTCGTTGTTCCGCCCGGCGATGTAGGTGATCTGGGCCGGCTGCCAGCGATTGGGCGAGCCTGACAGTTGATATTCCTGCTCCGTGGTACGCGACACTTCGGCCACTCGGGTCGTGAAGCCCACGTTGAGGTTGTTCAGGGTGGTCGCGTTGAGCGTGAGGCTGCCCAGCGCCTCGATCCGCCCGCCCACGTTGTTGAGTGTGGTGGTCCGGCCGGATGCATCCAGCGTGGCGTGCAAGGCATGGTCGAGCGCACCGCCCACGAACAGGTCGCCGAGGCTGTAGATCACGGCCCCGTCGTTGTTCTGCAAGGTGGTGACGCCGATGTCCAGACGCTGACGGGCCGCGATGATGGGCGAAACACCCGAAGCGCCAGTTTGCGTCAGCGTGGTGGCGGCAATGGACAGTTGATCGCCATAGATGCGGCCCGTGCCCTGGTTGTTGAGCGTCGTGGCCTGAACCGTGGTGGTCTGTGCCGACATCTGTCCTTGGTTGTCGAGCGACGATGAGGTGTGCACCGTCAAGGTCGTACTGGCCTGCATCGTGCCCGTGTTGAGCAGTTGCCCATCGCTCGTGAGCGTGAGCGCGCCCGCCGTGGCGCTGAATTGACCCGCACTGCGCACGCCCACACCCGCCTCGGTGCCCACCAGCACGATCTTGCCAGCGTACATGCCGCCAAGCTGGGCGGTGTCGATGGCAAACGCTGGCGTGGCATCCGTGGCCTGCGATGCGCTCAGCGGCGTGATGACGGACTGGTCTGCGCTGACCTGGTTGACGCCCGTGGTCACCTGCAACTGGTTGGCCCAGATGCCCGCGTTGACCTTGACGGCGCGGCTGATGAGGTCGGTGTAGTCTGCGCGCTGGCTGGCGTCCGCTGGAACGAGCAGCCCGGCGCCATTGATCTCGATTGTGCCGCCCGTCACGCGGTAGCCATCCAGATTGCCGTTGTTGATCAGGGCTGTGCCCGTGGTCAGCGTGCCCCGGTTGGCATTGATGAAGCCGCAACCATCGCAGGCGATGCCTGCCGGGTTGGCCACTACCACCTGAGCACGGGGGCCTGCTACTTCCATCAGGCCCTTCAACTGGCTGGGTGCACCCGAGGTCACTTCGTTGAGGATGATCCGCGCGCCCTGCGCCGACACCCACGGGTTGCCTTGTACCCAGCCGCCCAACTGCGTCTGAACATTGCCCGACGAATTGTTGAGGATCACGCCATTGCGCTGCACATCGAACTGGCTGTAGGTGTTGCGCGAAACCCCGGCCGCGCTGGGCGTCTGGATGTTGACGACCGGCACGCCGCTGGCGGCATTGAGCACGGTGGGTTGCTGATTGCCGGGCGCATGGTGATCGGCCACGATCTGCGAGTGAGCGGGGGTGGCCGCCATGAACGTGGCCGCGCCCCAGGCCAGCATCAGGTTCAGGGTCAACGCGCATGGCCGGTACGGTGCCTGATATGGGGCTGTAACCAGGGATGGCCGCATGGCTTGGCCCTTTGCGCCCTGATGCGCGCCCGCCGTGCCTGCACACTCGGCCACGGCCATGAACAGGCCTCTGGCTTTGTTGAAAACGATGCGATGCAAATGCTTGTTCATGATGCCCTGTGTGCTCTCTGATATGTGCATCTTTGATGCACTCTGCTGTGTCAGCAGCGATCTTTGGAAATCCGTTGTTGACTGGTTGGTTTGTCTTGTTCAACCCTGAATGGGCCGCGCCTGCCACCATTGGCGCGCATCGTCTTGCGTGGCATCACGGCCACGGAAGGTGTTGACACGCACCGCGCCCTCCCCATGGTGGCCACGGTGCTCATGGTGCTTCAAGGAGCGCATGCAACTGCGCGGCAGCAAGTGCCGAAGCACCAGGCGGGCCATGGCCTGTGTGTGCCCGAACGGTGCAATCCAGTCCGTGATCCACATCCGGTCGCCACTGGTCCAGTCGGCCTGCTGCATCAAAATGGGTGGATTGCGCATATAGCGGGCCTCGGCTTCTTCACTCAGCATGGCCCAGGCCATGTAGAACACGGGCTGGTCGAGGTCTGATCGCGTGGCGATCACGAACTGCCGATGCAGCAAAGGCGGCATCAGCAGCGTCGGCAGGGTGTGCAAGGGCGTATCCCGGTGAGACTTCGAGTGCATCCACAACCATGTCGCAGACCCCAGGCATTGCGCCTGACTCCATGGCTGCTCGATCAACCCGGGCGCCCATATGTCGAAGCCGTCGATGTGCGTGATTCGCATGGTGCTGCGCCGCCTGCTCAATAAGCCCAGTTCAGGCTGAAACCGCCGCTGCTGGAAGCGGTCTGGAATCCCTGTGGCATATAAAGCGGCCAGCTCCAGAACACGTCGTAGCTGACCCTCTCCACCACACCCCGCAGGCCGATGGCCGTGCCCGTCAGCTTGTTGCCAACAAGGTATTGCGCAGACTGTCCGCCGACCTGTCCATGGTCGAGGGCCACATACAGCTCGTTCGTGCTGTGGCCCAAGGTGACGGCCACGTCATTGCGGATGAGCCAGCCCCGGTCTGCGGCCAGGGTCAGCTCGCCGTCAAAGCCACGCACGGTGTAGCGGCCACCGATGGCAAAGCGGTCCTGCGGGACCAATGCCGTCTGGTTCCATTGGCCGCGCAGGGCTGCCGTGTACTTCCAGGCCGTGTCTCCAATCTTGAATGGCCGTGCCAATTGCAAATCAGCGGTGACAAGGCGCGGGCGCGAGGTGCCTTCGCCCGTGGCTTCTTCTGGGGCGGGCATAGAACCCATGGCACCCGTGCCGTATCGATAGGCCATGTTGGCGTTCAGCGTGACGGCGGGCCATGCAGACCGCTGCGACAGGCCCAATTGCCATCCCGCCATCTGGCGTCGCTGCACTTGCACCTCGGTGTCATCGACATAGTTGCTCGATGAGCGCAGCCACCCGCCCAGAGAAAGCGTGGCCTTGTGCACCGCGTCGCGGTAGAACAGGCGAGAAAGCTGGATGTCGCTGTTGCTGGTGTTGCCGCTGTAGCTGTAGGTCTGATTGGTGCCCGCGATGTCCTGATGGTAGGACGAGTCGCTGGTGTTCCAGGCCAGCAGCCAGTAGCTGAAAGGCAGGGCGTAGTGCAGGGTCTGGCTGTTGGTGCCTCGGCTGCCGGGATCGCCGCCGCCCAGGTCATGGCCGATGCTGGCGTAGAACAAGTCATTGAGCGTGAGCCAGTTGTCATAGGACAGAGTGAGGCTGTCTTGGTACTTGCCGGTGGTCTTGCTGCCGCTGTCGTCGGCAGAGGCCGTGACCCGGAAGAATCGGTCTTGCGTCCAACGGATGACCAGATCGCTTTCTCCCGGCTTGGCATCAGGCCCGTCAGCGGGTTCAATCTGAATGTTGGCCTGCGCCGTGGGCACGCGCTCGAAGTTTTCCAAGCCTTGCTCGATGTCGCGCAGGTTGAGCACATCGCCCGCACGGACGGGCAGGGCGTTCCACAGACGGGCGCGTTGGGTGGTGGAGTCCGCCGTCAAACGGATGGCGCGGATGCGGCCCGACAGCACTGAGAGCTTGAGCGTGCCCTCGGCGAGGTTCTGAGGCGGTGCCATGACGCGGGTGGTGACATAGCCACGTTCGATGAGGGCGTTCTGAACACGGCCAATGACGATGTTGATGCCTTGGGCGCCGAGGCATCGGCCCATCACGGGGTCTGCATCGTGCGCGGAAGCATCGTCAGCGGCTTCCAATGCCCAATGGAAACGCCCGCTGTCATCGTCTTGCAGTTCGATTCCTTTGATCGGAAAGCATGGCGTCTCGCTGGTGGGAATGTGATCTGAGGCTTTGCGCTGAACCGGCGAGGGCAAGCGAACATCCGGTGTGGGTTGCAGCTGCTTGCGCAGCAGCTCATCGCGCTGTTGCTGGCGTTGTTGTTCGCGCTGCTGCTCCTGTACGACCGAATCGGGTGGCAATGGGGCTGGTGCCGCGATGGCAAGCGTATGGCCTCCAAGCCACAGCGCGAGCGCCATGACGGAGATGCCCAGGCCGGTGACTGGCCGCATGTGTGGGCATGGCTGGACCAAGCCTCCCTGCGTATTTGTTTCAAACATCCTCGGCCTACAAAAATCTTTCTTTGCCGCATGTCTTGCAGATGTTCATAAGGCAGCAACGAGATATGGGCGCGAATTCTAGGTCTGTGAGCCTGAACAGCAGTTGCGTTCTCTCTACAAGAAAACTGGTCGATGTGAGCGACCTCAGGTCCATGGTCCACAACCAACTGTCCAGTTCCTGAACGCATCCACTCCTAACGGCTGGATCGGTTCCAACGCGATGCCATGTGGCAAGCCAGCAAGCCCTGCCGCTCTACCTGTTCGTGCCAGGTGGGCGCCGGCGGGCGCTCATGCCACAGCCTCATCGGCGGCATGGTTGGCAGCCAAAAGGGATCTTCTTTTGCCGATCCGCAAGCCCGAGGCGCCCTCGCCATGAGGTCGTTGCTTGCATGGGACATGCCGTGCATGGCCTGGACGATATACTTTTATCGTGCATCGAATCGATGGCTTACGCTTGGCCATGCACACACCACAAGCAGTGCAGGCATGAAAGAACGAGCGTTGCGGTTCTCGCGCCATAACTGTTGACCATAACTTAGGGAATCACATGTCAAATCGGGACCTCGATCCACGAGGTGCGCGTGCGCGCGCCTTTCTTTTCGGTTGGCGCTGCTCATCGGCCTTGCTGGTCAGCGCACTCTGCGCAAGTTCGGCGTGGGCCAATACGACGACCACGCTGACGGTATCGCCAGCGAACATCCTGGTTGGTCAGCCGGTGACGCTGTCTTCCACGGTCACCAACACCGCCGTTTTCAGCGTCAACGTCACCAAGGTGACCTTCCGGGACAACAACACCATCGTCGGGGCGGTCATGGTGTCGAATGGCCAGGCCAGTTTGTCCCTTCCCGCTTACACGGCGGCCGGCCAGCACAACTACACGGCGACATACAACGACAGCGGCTCCATCGCGTATCCGCCAAAAAGCGTCAGCCCCACGGTGACGTCCACGGCCCGCTTCGCGACAACCACCGCATTGTCTTCATCATCGACTTCAACGCGCGGCGGCAGCGCCGTGACGTTCACAGCCGCGGTCTCTGGCGGCACACCGACAGGCATCGTGGCCTTTCTGGACGGCAACACCTCGATCGGAACGGTTTCTGTTTCAGGCGGCACGGCCAAGTTGACCACGAGCCTCACGACGGCCGGTACGCACAACATCAGCGCCGTCTACAACGGTTCCTACACCGACCAGACGACGATGTCGAGCACATCGGGCACGGTGAACGTGAGTGTGAGCGGGCGCGACTATTTCGTTGACGCGGTCAACGGCGGCTCATCCAATCCGGGCACGCAGACAGCGCCATGGGCCGACTTGTCGTCCGTCAACAATGCAGCCTTGAGCGCGGGCAACAACGTGTACTTCGCCAACGGCAGCGTATGGTCGGGGACCTTGGTCCCGAAGAGCGGCGCCACCTATGGCAACTACGTGGGGCTGTCAGGCAGCAGCACCTTGCCCGTGATCAGCGGCTCGGTCAATGTGGGCAGTGGCGCCGGCCTGACTTGGCAGTTGATGCCCAACTCGAACATCTATCGCGCGCTCGTGTCGAACCTCATCGGCCTGGCGGGGACGCAATCGGATGCCAGGGGCAATGCCTTCACGCCGGCCATCACCCAACTGATCTTGAATGGCAACCGCCTTCAGCGGGCCCGCTATCCCCAGGTCGGTGGCGGAACGTCGCTGTCCGGGCAGAAGCGTTATCTGCAGATCCAGTCCGCCCAGCGCCTGAGCAATTCGACAGTCGCCAACGTGACCCCGACGCAGTCCGTTCCGACATCCAACCTGGTCACGTTCAATGGCGATCTGCCCAGTAACCTGGCGGTCAGTGACCTGGTCGGGGCGGAGGTGTATGCACGGAATTTCGATTGGTACCTGGACCACTACACCGTCACGCAGGCCGCCATCGGTTCGCAAGATACCTTGACGGTGCAGGCGGACCCTTTCTGGCCATCCGGTACGGACGCTTTCCAGGCCACGCTCTGTGTCGTCGATCCTTGCAGCGGGTACTGGCTGGAAAACAAGCTGTGGATGCTGACCCAGCCCGGGCAGTGGGTGTATGACCCGTCCGGGCCTTACCTGTATGTCCGGATGCCCGACAACAGCTCGCCGGCCTCGGCCTCCAATTTGAGGGCCGCCGTGTATGCCAATGCGGTGGGCGCCAGGAATGTGTCCTCCGTGACGATCAAGAACCTGACCTTCGCTGACACACGTTACGCCGGCGTGGCGCTGTTCAACGTGGGCAGTTCGCTCAACATTTCTGGGGTGACCGTGCGGAACGCGGGCTCGCAGGGCATCGCCGTGTCCAGCAATGGCGCGCTGAGCAACTCGGCCATCAGTGGCTCGACGGTCAGCAACAGCGTGAACGAAGGCATCAACCTGGGCTGGGCTGACACCGTCAGCCTGGCCGTGACGGGCAATACCGTGACCAATGCAGGTCGGGGCTATTTCGCCAGTTCGGCCATTCAGCTCGGCCATGGCAGCGTGGCGTCGTCCAACCATATTCAAGGGTCGAGCTACATCGGCCTGCACATGGCCAAGTCCAACACGGTGACCAACAACTGGATCGAAAGCAGCTGCATGGAGTTCAATGACTGCGGTGGCATTTATGTCCGCGGCCTGGACTACGCGGGGACGTCATATGGCCTGACCTATGACAACGATGTCAGCAGCACGATCTCCGGCAACTTCGTCGAGGGGACGCCGGCGGTGCAGGCGCCCGATCGTCTGGATGGCATGTTCTTTGGCAACGTGGCCGTGCCCAACGCCAGCGCAACCAATGGCATCTACCTGGATGACTACACGGGCGCTGCCACCGTGTCCGGCAATTTCGTGAGCAATTTCGACCTGGGCGTCATGCTGCATCTTGCGCGCATGAACACGGTGCAAAACAACACCTTGGTCGGCAATGTCCGCGGCATCAGGATGCAGGAGAACAACAACCAGCAGAGCCTGCTGTATTACTGCAAGGTCATGCTGAGCGATACCAGCGCGACACCGGCCTTGCAGCCGCACTGTGACAGCACGGACTACATCTACGGCAACGTCATCAGCGGCAATGCGATGGCGAGCAGTTCCGGTCAGCCCATCATCGTGCAGGACAGCGATTTCGGCAGCACGAGCGATTTCGCTTCCTACTCGAACAACCTGTACGCGACATTCAACGCGCCCAGGCTGGTCAATGACGGCGCAAGCTCTTTGACGCTGGCGCAATGGAAATTGACGGGCAAGGACACCGGCTCCAGCGTCTATGCAACGGCCGATGCGTACCAGGTGAATGCCGGCGCGACCAACATGCTCAACAACGGCAACTTCACGAACGGCGTGACCGGCTGGCTGGACTGGCAGGCGGTGACCAACGGCGTGAACATGACGGTGTCTCCGACGGGATGCGATCCTGGCAACGCGGCGAGTGCCTGCTTGGTGGCGGACGCGCTGTATGGCAGCAACACGACGTCTATTTTCTACACCCACTACCAGCTGCAGCCTTTGTCTCTCCAGCTGGGGCAAGCCTATTCGGTGAGTTTCGATGCCAAGGTGGCGACGCCGGGGTCGACCGCACCCTATGTGGAGACGGTTTTTGCCGACCCGTTCAACTTTGCGACCTTGACGACCAGCACGCCGCGGCTGCAACTGAGCGGCAATTGGCAGCAGGAGCAGGTGGTGCTGGTGGCCAACCAGACGACCGCCTCGGCGCGGCTGAACCTGGCGTTCTTCACGCCGTCCTCGATCAGCTTGGCGAACGTGCGCGTCCTGCCAGTGACGCCGGTCGTGAGCAAGGCGCAGCCGGTGGGGTTCTATGCCGCGATGTCGCCCAAGGTCATCAATTGTCCGAATGCCGATGGCTCGAACTGTGCCAATTACATGGACTTGCGCACCCACAGCGCGCTTCAGTTCCCGTTGACGCTCTCCGTTGGCCAGTCCCTGCTGGCTGTGGTGAACAACCCGAAGTGGGTGGACACGGACAATGACGGCGTGCCGGGCGATGGCTCCGCGACCGGCGCGGATGCCTGTGCCAACACGGTGGATGGCGCGAGCGTGGGGCTCACGGGTTGCGCCATCAACCAGACGCCTTCCCACTGAGGGCAGCCAAGCTTGGTCTGCACAATTTTTTGATTCCACCTGTTTGGCGGGTGGAAAATGGTGCACAATCCAAGGCTTCGCTGTTGGGTCCGGTTTATGCTAAACCGGACATCAGCGTGAAGTAACGGCAGAGACCGCCAGCTGGTCTCTGCCCCTCCAGCGCTCAGCTGGAGGCCAGTTTCAGAGGCGCGGTAGCAAAGCGGTTATGCACCGGATTGCAAATCCGTGTAGGTCGGTTCGACTCCGGCCCGCGCCTCCACCCCTCTTTCGCCTTTTCAGGTTTCCCCTTAAGTCAGTCGGCGCGCCTCGCGTGCACACACCGGAATAGCCCGGCGAAGACCGCGCTATTGCCGCTTAAGGTTTGGCCCCAGCCCCCTAGCATCCGGGGTACATGTTCCAAAAGAACGTGTGCCTTCGTTGTTGTTGACCCTGGGAGCTACTGGTGGACCCCACCTCCGAGCCCGATCTGATTGAACCGATGGACGATGTGCCAGACGAGCCTGCGCAAGCGGGCGAGGGCGCAGCCGTGTCTTCGTCAGATCCGCTGCTCGAGGCGATCATCTGGCTGTGCCACCACCACGGTATCGACCGCAGCGAGGCCTCTTTGCTCGACGGCTTCCAGCCCGGCGAGAACGGCATCACGGCGCCGCAGGCGGTGCAGGTGCTCAAGCAGGTGGGCTTCAGCGCGACGCTGGTGCGCCGCCCGCCCAGCAAGATCCTGACACTGCTGATGCCCGTCGTCATGCTGCTCAAGAACGGCGACGCGGTGATTTTGACCAAGCGCGTCGGCGGTCGCTCGAAGCGGGCGGGGGACACGCGCTACGAGGTCGTGATGCCCGGCTCCGGCAACGAGGTCTGCACGGCCACCGAAGAAGAGCTGCTGCCCGAATACTCCGGCTACACGCTGCTGGCCGCGCTCAAGCCCGGCACCGTGCACGGCGACCGCGAACTGCAGGAGCGCTCGCCATCGCACTGGCTGTGGTCCACGCTCAAGCGCTACGTGCCGTACTACCGCGCAGCCATGATGGCGGCGCTGCTGAGCAACCTCCTGATGCTCGTGACGGGCTTTTTCACCTCGGTCGTGTACGACAAGGTGATCCCGCACAACGCGATGGTGACGATGTGGTCGCTGGGCATCGGCACCTTGCTGGGCATCGCCTTCGACCTGATCGCCAAGCAACTGCGCAGCTACCTGATCGACACGGCCGGCAAGAAGGCCGACCTGATCATGGGCAACATGCTGTTCAACCAGGCGCTGGGGATCAGGCTGGAGCATCGCCCGGATTCTGCGGGCTCGTTCGCGCACAGGCTGGCGCAGATCGAGGTGGTGCGCGAGTTCTCGACCTCGGCGAGCGCTTCGGTGCTGACGGACTTGCCGTTCATCTTCCTGTTCATCCTGATGACCTATGTGGTGGCTGGGCCGCTGGTGTTCGTGCTGCTGATCGCCGTGCCTCTGGTGCTGGGCGTGTCGCTGGGTGTGCAGCGCATCCTGCGGCGCTCGATGCGGGCCAACATGGCGCAGCATGCCGACTTGCAGGGCGTGATGGTCGAGGCCATGGAAGGCCTGGAAGACGTGCGCGCGGCAGGCGCGGCGGGTTATTTCTCGAAGCGCTACGAAGAGGCGAATGCGGCGGCGGCGGCGTCTTCGCTGCGTGCGCGTGCGATCGCCAGCCTGGTCAGCAACTTCTCGACCTCGGTGCAGCCTTTGGTGACCGTGTCGATGCTGATCTGGGGCGTGATCCTGATCCAGGATGGGCAGATTTCGGGCGGCTCCTTGATCGGCGCCGTGATGTTCGCCGGGCGCGCCGTGGCGCCGCTGACCTCGCTGGTGGCCTTGGCCGGGCGTTACCAAGGGGCGAGGGCGGCCTTGCTGATCCTCAACGATTTGATGGCCATGCCGACCGAGCGTGTGCCGGGCAAGAAGTACGTGCCGCGTCCCCAGATCACTGGGCAGATCGCGCTCAACGACGTGAACTTCTCGTACCCCAAGGGCAAGCATGACCATGCGCCCATGGTGCTCAAGGGCGTGAGCCTGCAGATCAACCCGGGTGAGCGTATCGCCATCCTGGGCAAGATCGGCAGCGGCAAGTCGACCATCCTGCGCATGATGGCGGGGCTGTACCAGCCCACCGATGGCTTCGTCGAAGTCGATGGGCTGGACCTGCGCCAGATCGACCCGGTGGACTTCCGCACGCACGTGGGTTTCGTGTCGCAGGAGCCGCGGCTGTTCTACGGCTCGCTCAAGGACAACGTGCTGCTGGGCCGGCCCAATGCCGATGTGGGGCACTTCCTGGAAGTGGCGCGCCAGACCGGCCTGGACAAGCTGGCCGCCGCGCACCCGATGGGCTATGACCTGCCCGTGGGCGAGATGGGTTGCATGCTCTCGGGTGGCCAGCGCCAGTTGGTGGCCTTGGCGCGCTGTCTGGTCACGCGCTCGCAGATTTTGCTGATGGACGAGCCGACCAGCTCGATGGACGCGCAGTCCGAAGCGGGTTTCATCAACCATTTGCGCTCGGCCGTGCATGGACAGACGCTGGTCGTGGTGACGCACCGGCCGGCCTTGCTCGATGTGGTCGACCGCATCATCGTGGTCGATGGCGGCAAGATCCTGGCCGATGGGCCGAAGGCCAAGGTGCTGGCGCTGCTGGCAGGACAGAAGCCGGGTCATGTGCAATCGGTGCCGCAGCCGGCCCAGGCGCCGGCCGCGCAGCGTGAGCTGGCCGCAGCAGGTTGAGGCACGCCATGGCATTGCGTTTGTCCAGACGGTCCGGCGACGGGGAGTACTTCCGCGGCGACGACGAGTTCATGTCCGGCATCAAGCAGGCGGAGCTGGTCGAGAACACGCCGCAAGCGATCTGGGCGATCTACCTGATGCTGGCCGCCGTGGTCGTGACGATCACGTGGGCCTTCCTGGCGCGTGTGGAGCAGATCACGAAGGCCGATGGGCGCGTGGTGTCCGATGGGCGTGAGCAGGTGATCGCCAGCCTCGAAGGCGGCATCTTGCGCAACGTGCTCGTGAAGGAAGGCGTGATGGTCGAGAAGGGGCAGGACCTCGTCCAGATCGACCCGACGCGCGCCGAGGCGCAGCAAAACGAAAGCGAGGCCAAGCGCCTGGCCTTGACGGGCACGCTGGCGCGGCTGCTGGCCGAGTCCACGGGGCACAAGCTGGTCTTCCCGACGGAAGTGCTGGCGGACAAGCAGATCGTGCAGGGCGAGACCGAATCGTACGAGGCGCGGCGCCAGTCGCTCGAAGAGGCCGTGGCCGTGACGCGCCGCAGCCAGGGCCTGTTGCGCCGCGAGTTGAGCATGGCCGAGCGGATGTCGTCCAAGGGGCTGATGTCCGAGGTTGAAGTGATGCGGCTGCAGCGCCAGGTCAATGACCTGACCTTGCAGATCCAGGAGCGTGTGAACCGCTTCAGGCAGGACGCCAGCGCCGAGCTGGTTCGCACGCGCACCGAGCTGGCGCAGCTCGAAGAGCAGATGGTGGTCAAGCAGGACATGCTGACGCGCACGATCCTGAAGTCGCCCGTGCGCGGCCTGGTCAAGAACATCCGCATCGCGACCGTGGGCGGCGTGGTGCCGGCGGGCGCGCCGATCATGGAGATCCTGCCCGTCGGGCCGCGCATCGTGATCGAGGCGCGCATCAAGCCCGCCGACATCGGCTTCGTGCGCGTGGGCCTGCCCGTGACGATCAAGCTGAGTGCCTACGACTACTACATCTACGGCGGCCTCAAGGGCGTGATCGAGTACATCAGCCCCGATGCGCTGGGCGATGACGCCAAGACGGGCGCCAAGGACACGACCTATTACCGGGCGATGGTGCGCTCGGACACATCCACCCTGCACCAGGGTAAGAAGCCGCTGGCCGTGATGCCCGGCATGACCGCGACGGTCGAGGTGCGGACCGGAGAGAAGTCGGTCGCGCAGTATCTGCTGCTGCCGATGATCAAGTCGCAGGAAGCTTTCACAGAGCGTTAAGACCATGAGTTCATCCACATTCATCAAGACGGCGTTGTATGCAGCCGTATTGGCCATCGCAGCGGCGCAGGGCGGTGCCTGGGCCCGTTGTGCGGATGACCTGGCCGGCGACCCGAAGCCTGAGAAGGCGTCGTCGCGCAATGCGTCGAAATCGGCGGCGAACAATGCGGCCAAGCCCGCGCCCGTCGAGGCGGATGCCGGCTACACGGACCCCATGCAGCAGTTGCAGCTGGTGGCCCGCGAGGCCGCGAACCGCAGCGCGGCCGTGGGCGCGGCGCGGCTGCTGGCCGAGGCGGCCGAGCTGGACGTGACCGAGACCAAGGCCGGGCGCTGGCCGCAGGTGTCCGTGAGCGGCAACCTGGGCAATGGCGGCAGCAAGCAGGACACGACGAGCGTGACCAACGGCAACCAGTCCAGCGTGAGCCTGAACGTGTCGGCGCCTTTGTGGGATGGTGGCCGCATCGGCCATTTGACGGACTGGCGCTCGCAACTGGCCGGCTCGGCCAAGTTCAGCGCTGCCATGGCCAATGAGCAGGTGGTGTTCGAGGCGATCTCGGCCGCGCTGGAGCGCAACCGCTACCGCCTGCAGGCGCAGGTCTACCAGCAGTACATGCGCAAGATGAGCTGCCTGGTCGAGGCGCTGGAAGGCATCGTTGCCGAAGACAAGGGCCGCACGAGCGAGCTGATCCAGGCGCGCAAGACGCAGGCGCAGACCGAGCTGCAGCGAGACCAGGCGCTGGCGCAGAGTCGCCAGATCGAGATCAAGCTGCGCAAGCTGATCGGCGATGTGGCGCCCCCGGGCGACGGCATCACCGTGCCGCTGGCCTCCGTGCCAGAGATCGGCGAAATCAACCGCCAGATCGAGATGGGCAACGACGCGCAGCAGTTGCGTGCCCAGGCCGAGGCGGCGGACAGCTATGCCAAGGCCGTCGTGTCGGGCCAGCGCCCGCAGTTCAACTGGAGCGTGGGCAAGTCGACGGGCGTGCAGGGCGCGTCGCAGGTGTCGGCCTGGCATGCGGGCGTGACCGTGAGCTACAGCCTTTTCAATGGCTTTTCGGATGAGGCGGTGGCCAAGGCGGCCGCCAAGCGGGCCGAGGCAGCGCGCCAGCAACTGGCCGAGCTGCTGGCCGGCAAGTTCGAGCGCACGGCCGAGACCTACGACGTGGCGGCCAGCGCCTTCGAGCGGGCCCGCCGCTATGTGGACGTGCTGCGCGACAGCGAGCGCGTGCGCAACTTCACCTTCCAGCAGTGGTCGCAACTGGGGCGCCGCTCCCTGTTCGACGTGATGTCGTCCGAAAGCGACCATTTCAACCTGCGCATCGCCTATGTGAACGCGCTGCACGACGGCTACATGGCCAGCGCGCAGCTACGATCCCTGGGCTCGGGGCTGGCGGCCTGGCTGATTCCGGACCAGGCGGCCGCGGCGGCCCAGTGATGCGCCCCTGACTCACCCGTGCCCCAGGGTACAGGCCGGACGCAAGCGGCATTTGTGGGGTTTTTCACGCCTTCTTGGCGGGATCGCCTCTGGGCCGGGCGCCATATTCTTGATGTCGCGGCGCAGCATGCCGTGACAACTGGAATGACACATGGGACATCGCCCGCATCTTGCCGCAGCCAAGCAACACGGCCAACGGCCCCATCGGCCAGTATCGAAATCGGTGGACACGGCCTCCAGCGCAGGCATGGCGCCAGGGGGGCAGGCCGCTGCCAACGACCAGGGCGCCCTGATGCTCGGTCTGCAGCTGCAAAACAGCGGCAAGCTGGACGAGGCGGCGGTCGTTTTCTCGAACTACCTCCAGACGCACCCTTATGACGGCGTGGCCACGTACTCGCTGGCGCTGATCATGACGCAGCGCCAGGACCAGGCCGGCGCCATGACGCTGCTGGCCAACTGCCTGACGCACAACCAGAACTTCGCGCCGCTGTGGATGGCCTACGGCAGCGTGCTGCAAGGCTTCGCCAAGCGCACCGAGGCGCTGGCCGCTTACGGCAAGGCTTTGGCCTTGAACCCCCAATACGTCGAAGCCCTGGTCAACAGCGGCGTGCTGATGCGCGAAGAGCATCGCCACATCGAGGCGCTCGATTGCTTCCAGCGCGTGCTGACCATCAAGCCCGACCACGAAACCGCCCTGGGCAACTGCGGCATCATCCTGACCGAGTTCAAGAAGTCGGAAGAGGCCGTCGCGATGTTCCAGCGCCTGCTGGCCATCAACCCCAACTACGAGTGGGGCCTGGGCCTGCTGGTCTACGAGCGCATGCACGCCTGCGACTGGACCGACTTCGAGCCGCTCACCAAGCAGATCATCGATGGCATCAATCAGGGCAAGCACACCTGCAAGTCCCTGCCGCTGATGGCGCTGTCGAGCGACTGCGCCAGCCATCAGCTCAGCGCCCGCATGTTCGGCGAGCGCTTCCCCGTGTCGCCCCGGCCTTTGTGGACTGGCGAGCGCTACCGCCACAAGAAGATCCGCGTGGCCTATGTGTCACCCGACCTGCGCGAGCACCCCGTCGGCCACCTGATGGCCGGCATCTTCGAGCACCACGACAAGTCGCGCTTCGAGACCATCGCCATCTCGCTGGGCATCGACGACAAGAGCCGGCTGCGCGGCCGCATGCTGGCCGCCTTCGACAAGTTCGTGGACGCGCGCCTGATGAGCTCGCGCGCCATCGCCGAGCTGATGCGCGAACTCGAGGTCGACATCGCCGTCGACCTGGCCGGCTACACGGCCGACTCGCGCACCGATGTGTTCGGCCACCGCCCCGCACCCGCGCACGTCAATTTCCTCGGTTACCCCGGCACCATGGGCGTGCCCTACATGGACTACATCGTCGCCGACCGCTACGTGATCCCGCCCGAGCACCAGCGCTACTACGACGAGAAAGTCGTTTACCTGCCCGATGCCTACCTGCCCACCGATGGCGGCCTGAAGATCGCCGAGCGCACGCCCACGCGCGCCGAATGCGGCCTGCCCGATGAAGGCGTGGTGTTCTGCTCGTTCAGCCACGACTACAAGATCAACCCGGCGCTCTACGACATCTGGATGCGCCTGCTCAACCAGGTGCCCGGCAGCGTGCTGTGGCTGATGTCGCGCAGCGAGGCCTCGCAGCGCAACCTGCGCAACGAGGCCAGCCAGCGCGGCGTCGACCCATCGCGCATCGTGTTCGCCAGCCGCGTGCCCATGGTCGAAGACCACCTCGCGCGCTACCGCCAGGCCGACATCTTCCTGGACACGCACCCCTACAACGCCCACACGACGGCCGCCGATGCACTCATGGCCGGCCTGCCCGTCGTGACCTACCTGGGCGGTGCCTTCCCATCGCGCGTGGCCGGCAGCCTGCTGCATGCCGTGAACATGCCCGAGCTGGTGGCCGATTCGGTCGAAGGCTACGAGGCCCTGGCGCTGCGCCTGGCCACGCATCCTGCCGAGCTGGCCGAGGTCAAGGCCAGGCTGGCCGCCAACCGCCACACGACGGCCTTGTTCGACACGCCCGAGTTCTGTCGCCAGCTCGAGAACGTCTACACGACGATCTGGCACGACTCGCAGGTCGACAAGCTCATCGGCCGCGACAGCAGTGTCGAAGCCGCCAAGGACGCCATCAAGGACGGCTTCAAGAGCAGGGCGCCTGAAGCGAGTGCGCCCGTGGCCGCCACGTTCACCGAAGACTTCAGCGTCGGCACGGCAGAGCATGACATCCAGCGTGGCAACCTGCAGAAGGCCGAGATGCTGTGCCGCCAGCAACTCGAGCAAGTGCCCGGCCACGTCGGCGCATTGAAGCTGCTGGGCGACATCGCCAGCCGCATCGGCGCGCATGACTTCGCCGTGCGCTACTACACCGATGTGCTGCGCAGCATGCCCGAAGCGCGTGCCGCGTCGTCAAGCGTCAAAAGCCTGCTCACGGCCGCGCAAGCCAAGGCCAAGTCGGCCTCGCCGGCACCGAGCGGCAAAGACCAGTACATGCTGATCAAGGCCTGGGGCTATGGCTTCTGGTCCGATCTGGACCACGTGGCCGCCGGCCTGTTGCTGGCCGAGATCACGGGCCGCAAGCCCATCGTTCAGTGGGGCACCAACAGCCTGTTCCGCGGCCCCGACAGCGTCAACGCCTTCGAAGGCTTCTTCGAGCCCGTGTCCGCCGTGCCGCTCGATGCGCTGCAGCGCGAGGGCCTGTCCTTCTACCCGGCCAAGTGGCACGCGGGCAACCTCGCGCAGGAAGACCATCAAAAGTGGTCGGGCGAGGGCTCGCGCATGTCGGGCCTGTACCAGCTGCGCCGCGACGAAGACGTCGTCGTCAGCGACTTCCACACCAAGGTCAACGACCTGATCCCCTGGATCCCCGAGAGCAGCCCCTTGTTCGGCAAGGACCGCAGCGCCATCTACCGCCACCTCTTCGCGAAGTACATCCGCCTCAAGCCCGCCTTGCAGAACAAGGTGGACCAGCAGGCCGCGATGACATTCGCGGGCAAGCAGTGGCTGGCCGTGCACATGCGCGGCAGCGACAAGGTCAAGGAGATGGCGCACCTCGATGCCATCAACCAGGCCTACTGGAGCTCGATCGACAAGATCCTGCAGGTCAACCCGGGCCTGAACATCTTCCTGCTGACCGACAGCGACCAGTTGCTGGCCGAGTTCAAGCTGCGCTACGGCGACAAGGTCTTCAGCCTCGACTGCGTGCGCAGCAGCAACGACCAGGGCGTGCACTACGCCGGCCACTCGGGCGTCGAGCTGGGCGAGCAGGTCATCATCGACTCATGGCTGGCCGCGCGCTGCGACATGTTCCTGGGCAATGGCGGCTCGAACGTGTCGGTGGGTGTGCGCCACCTCAAGGACTGGCGCCAGGGCACCTTCTTCCTGCTCGGCAACGACTTCCTGGGCGAGCGCAACATGATGCTGCACAACTGGTGATCAGCCCGCGGGCCTGGCTTCAACAAGGATGAACATGAGCTTCAAGATCGTCGTCGACGGCGCGTTTTACCAGATCGGCCGTTCGGGCATCGCCCGCGTGTGGAACAAGCTGCTCGCGCACTGGGTGAAGACGGGCTTCGCCAGCCAGGTGGTCGTGCTGGACCGCAACAACACCTGCCAGCGTGTCGAAGGTGTGCGTTACCGTACTGTGCCGCCCTTCGGCTACAACAACATGGCCGAAGACAGCCGCATGCTCCAGGCCGTGTGCAACGACGAGCAGGCCGACCTCTTCATCTCGACCTACTACACGCACCCCACGAGCACGCCCTCGGCCATGTTGATCTACGACATGATCCCCGAGATGCTGGGCTGGGACCTGAGCCAGCCGATGTGGCAGCAAAAGCAGGCCGCCATGCAGTACGGCCAGTTTTATGCGGCCATCTCGGAGAACTCGGCCAAGGACCTGCGCAAGCATTTGAACAGGCCTGAGCTGAAGGTCGACATCGCCTACACGGGCACGGACTTCGTGCCCGCCACGCCCGCCGCCATCGACAGCTTCAAGACGCGCCACGGCATTCACAAGCCTTACTTCCTGATCTCGGGCTCACGCGGCGACTACAAGAACGTGGCGCTGTTCTTCAAGGCCTTCGAGACACTGGGTGACGAGCGCGCCCGCTACAGCATCGTCTGCACGGGCGGTGGCCAGATCGAGGCCGAGTTCGCCGCGCAGGCCGGCCCGGCCGATGTGCACGTCGTGATCCTCGACGACAACGACATGCAGGCCGCCTACTCGGGCGCCGTGTCCCTGGTCTATCCCTCGCTGTACGAAGGCTTCGGCCTGCCCGTGCTGGAGGCCATGGCCTGTGACTGCCCCGTGATCACGACCGACCAGTCGTCCATCCCGGAAGTGGGCGGCAACGTGCCGTTGTACATCCAGATCGGCGCCGACAAAGAACAGCACGTCAGGCAACTGGCCGAGCACCTGCACACCATCCAGGACCCCACCGTGCGCCAGAACATGATCGCGGCAGGGCGCGTGCAAGCCACCAAGTTCCGCTGGGACACGATGGGCGACATCATGCAGCGCTACCTGAGCGAGGCCGCGCAGGCCTGCCAGGACGCCAAGACGCGCGCCTGCCGGCTGTGCGGCGCGCCGTCGCACGGCATCTTCACCAAGCGCCTGCTGCACAAGTACGACGTGCAGTTCAACCTGTGCGACACCTGCGGCGCCACGCAGACCGAGAAGCCTTACTGGCTGGACGAAGCCTATGTGCCCGAGAACGAGATGTTCGACACAGGGCAGGTGACGCGCTCGCTGATCAACGCCGCCATGATGAACACGCTGCTGCCCCTGTGTGGCCTCGGCAGTCCCGGCAATGGGTCTCGCATCGTCGACTACGGCTGCGGCTCCGGCCTGCTCGTGCGCAGCCTGCGCGACATCGGCTGGGACGCCTGGGGCTATGACCGCTACAGCCAGCCGCGCCTGGCGCTGGGCTTTCAGTCGCCCACGTTCAAGCACTTCGACGTGGTGAACCTGTGCGAGGTCGTCGAGCACTTCGACGAGCCTCGCGCCTACTTCGACGACATCTTCGAAACTCAGCCCAAAGTCGTGGTCATCCAGACGGGCATCGCCAGCCAGGTGACGCCGGACTGGGACTACATCTCGTCCGAGCACGGCCAGCACATCTTCTTCCTGTCGCCCAAGACGCTGGGGTGGCTGTGCCAGACCTACGGGCGCGTGGCCATCAATGTGCTGGGCTTTCAGGTGCTGGTCACGCCCGACATCGCCGCGCGCCTGCTGGACCCCGCCACGGACGGCCTCAAGGCCGAGCACCAGGCGGCCATCAACAACGTACTGGTGAACCTGTGGCAGGGCATGTTCGCCAGGCCCTACTTCCACGCCGGCCAGGACAACCAGCTGCTGCGCGACAGGGCCAATGCCTGAAATCATGGCCTGCCGGATCGGGTATTAGTGCACGGAAGCACGCCTTTTCCTCCCATCGCCTGAAGGCCAGGGGCGCAACACTGCTTGCACCACAGACGATGGACGGTCCACATGAAGAAGGTGCTCATCACAGGCGTGCTCGGCCAGGACGGCAGCTACCTGGCGCAGCATGCGCTGGCGCAGGGCCATGAAGTCTTGGGCGGCGCGCGCGGCACGTTGACGCCGGACCGCGCCTGGCGCCTGCAGCACCTGGGCATCGAGCGCGATGTGCAGATCATCCCCTTCGATCTGGGCGACGCCGCGCTCATCGAGCAGCAGATCAAGCATCATCGCCCCGACCTGATCTTCAACATGGCCGCGCAAAGCTCCGTGGGCGATTCGTTCAACACGCCCGTGCAGACGGCCGAGATCGGCGCCATGGGCGCGCTGCGCATCTTCGAGACGGCGCGTTGGGCCGACTGGGCGCCGCGCGTGTTCCAGGCCTCGTCGTCCGAGATCTTCGGCAGCCTCACCGATTCGGCCCAGTCCGAAGACTCCTTCTTCAACCCGAAGACACCGTACGGCGCCACCAAGCTGTTCGCGCACATCATGGCCGAGGCCTACCGCCTGAGCTACGGCACGCACGTGTCCACGGGCATCCTCTTCAATCACGAGAGCCCGCTGCGCGGCGAGAACTTCGTGACCCGCAAGATCACGCGCGGCCTGGCCATGATCCAGGCCGGCCAGCAGGACATGCTCCATCTGGGCAACCTCGACGCGCGCCGCGACTGGTCGCACGCCAGGGACTTCGTCGAGGCCATGTGGCGCATCATCCAGCTGCCCGAGCCCGACAACTTCGTGATCGCCAGCGGCCGCCTGGTCAGCGTGCGCGACTTCACGACCATGGCCGCCGCGCGCGCCGGCTTCGACCTGATCTGGCGCGGGCAGGGCATCAACGAGAAGGGCTTCGACCGCAAGACCGGCAACCTGATCGTCGCCGTCGACCCCGCCTTCTACCGGCCCTACGACCCGGCGCAGCCGCGCGTCAACACGGCCAAGGCCGCCACCAAGCTGGGCTGGCAGCCGCGCATCTCTCTGGAAGAACTGGTCGGCGAGATGGTCGACTACGAACTGCAACACATCGAAGTCTGTCACTGAGGTCCATCAACATGAGCAAGAAAGTCGCACTGATCACCGGCATCACGGGCCAGGATGGTTCCTACCTCGCCGAGTTCCTGTTGAAAAAGGGCTATGACGTGCACGGCATCAAGCGCCGCTCCAGCCTGTTCAACACCGATCGCATCGACCATCTTTATCAAGACCCACACGTCGACAACCGCAACTTCGTGCTGCACTATGGCGACCTGACCGACTCGACCAGCCTCGTGCGCATCGTGCAGAAGGTGCAGCCCGACGAGATCTACAACCTGGCGGCGCAAAGCCATGTGGGCGTGAGCTTCGAAGAGCCCGAGTACACGGCCAATGCGGACGGCATCGGCGCGCTGCGTCTGCTCGAGGCCATCCGCATCCTCGGCCTGGAAAAAAAGACCAAGTTCTACCAGGCCTCGACCTCCGAGCTGTACGGCTTGGTGCAAGAGATCCCGCAGAAGGAGACGACACCTTTCTACCCGCGCAGCCCCTATGCCGTGGCCAAGATGTACGCCTACTGGATCACGGTGAACTACCGCGAGGCCTATGGCATGTACGCCTGCAACGGCGTGCTCTTCAACCATGAAAGCCCCGTGCGCGGCGAGACGTTCGTGACGCGCAAGATCACGCGGGCCATCAGCCGCATCGCGCTGGGCCTGCAGGAATGCCTCTACCTGGGCAACATGAGCGCGCTGCGCGACTGGGGCCATGCCAAGGACTACGTCGAGATGCAGTGGCTGATGCTGCAGCAGGACCAGGCCGAAGACTTCGTCATCGCCACGGGCGTGCAGTACAGCGTGCGCCAGTTCGTCGCGTTCTCGGCGCAGGAGCTGGGCGTCTCGCTGAGGTTCGAAGGCGAGGGCGAGAAGGAAACCGCCGTGGTCACGGCCGTCGAGCCGGTGGCCAATGCCAAGGGCGAAAGCCAGATCCTGGCCAAGTGCAAGGTGGGCGATGTGATCGTGCGCGTCGACCCGCGCTACTACCGCCCCACCGAAGTGGAAACGTTGCTGGGCGACCCGAGCAAGGCCAAGCAGAAGCTGGGCTGGACGCCCAAGATCACCTTGCCCGAGCTGGTCCAGGAGATGATGCAGGCCGACTACGCCACCGCCAAGCGAGACAGCATGATCAAGCTGGCGGGCTTCCAGGCCTACGACCATCACGAGTGACCGATTGAGGCGTCTCGGCCCACGTGCCGGGCGCGAGGCCATCCAGGGTGTAGGGCCCGATGGCCGTGCGGATCAGACGCAGGGTGGGGAAGCCCACGGCCGCCGTCATGCGGCGCACCTGCCTGTTGCGGCCTTCGCGGATGACGATTTCGATCCACGTCGTCGGGATGGCCTTGCGCGTGCGGATGGGCGGCTCGCGGTCCCACATGGCGGGCGGCGGTTCGAGCAGCCGGGCGCGCGCGGGGCGGGTCATGCCGTCTTTGAGGAGGACGCCTTGTCGCCAGGTCGCCAGCGCGGCCTCGTCGGGCGTGCCCTCGACCTGCACCCAGTAGGTCTTGTCCATCTTGAAGCGCGGGTCGGCGATGCGGGCTTGCAGCTGGCCGTCGTCGGTCAACAGCAGCAGGCCTTCGCTGTCGGCATCGAGGCGGCCGGCCACGTACACGCCGGGCAGGTCGATGAAGTCTTTCAGGCCCCGCCACTTGCCTTCGGGCGTGAACTGGCTGAGCACGCCGTAGGGCTTGTTGAAGCGGATCAGGCGGCCGCTGGCGGATGGCGCCGGGCAGGTGTTCATGTGGCTCAGTCCGCCTTGTCCGGGTCGTTGTCGTCGCGGGGCACGAACACCATGCCCGTCTTGGCATTGCAATCCATCAGGCCCGCGTAACGGCCCCAGGCGATCATGGTCTCGAACATCTTCTCCGGGTTGTCGTAGGGCAAAGCTTCCGCGATGTCCTTGATGATGCGCGCCGAGTCCACTTCCTCGTATTCATTGAGCAGCGCCAGGATGATGTGGAACAGCCTGAGCTTGAAGACCTGCTCGGCGAAGATCGCCTTGCGCGCCGCCGCATCGGAGGCCACGAACTGGCGGCCCAGCTCCGTGAACACGACCTCGTCCTTGGGCGTGTCGATGAACTCGAGGATTTCGGCGGCCTTGACCAGCGCGATGGTCTGGCCGAACTCGCTGCCGATCTCGTCGGAGATGTCGTAGATGTTGGACAGCTCGGGCTCGTCGTGCAGCAGGCTCAGCATGCCCAGGATCTGCCCGACCGGCACGAAGGGAAGGGACTCTATGCGGGCGCGGGACCGCGAGATCGGCTGGCCTGGCATGGGCTTGTCCGGCGGCATGTCGGGCAAGGTCGTGGTGGTGATGCACTCATGGATGATGTCCACCAGACGCTGGAATTCAGCGCTCTTGGTGTCGCGCGGATAAGGCAGCGGGTTCTCCAGCACGAGGCCGACACGGCCGGGACGCGGGAACAGCACGACGATGCGCGTGGCCATTTCCACGGCCTCTTCGATGTTGTGCGTCACCATGAAGATGGACTTCAGGTCGCTGTCGGGGGCGCGCCACAGGCTGATGAGTTCCTGGCGCAGGTTTTCCGCGGTGAGCACGTCCAGAGCGCTGAAAGCCTCGTCCAGGCACAGCATGCGCGGCTTGGAGACCAGGGCCCGCGCCATGCCCACGCGCTGGCGCATCCCGCCCGACAACTCGCGCGGGTAGGCATTGTGGTAGTTGCTCAGGCCGATGATGTCGATGGCGCGGTCCACGGCCTCCTGCTTGTCCTGGCGGCTCATCTTGCGCGCCATCAGCCCCACGGCCACGTTCTGCTCGACCGTCAGCCAGGGGTACAGGGCGAAGGTCTGGAACACGATGGAGGCGTCGGTGTTGATGCCCTCGAGCGGTTCGCCCCTGTGCAGGGCCAGGCCCGAGCTGGGCTCGATCAGGCCCGTCAGGCAGCGCAGGATGGTCGATTTGCCCGAGCCCGATTGCCCCAGCAAAGCCAGGAGTTCGCCCTCGTGCATGGCCAGGTCGATCTGGTCCAGCACCTTCAGCTCGTGGCCGCCTTCGGTCACATAGCTCTTGGTCACGGCCTTGAGTTCGGCGATGGGTGGTGTGTGGCTGTTCATGTTGTGCTCGTTCAATCCAGGCGAAAGCGGCGCTCGGCGTAGCCGTAAAGCCGGCGCCAGACGAACTTGTTCATCGTGACCACGAACAGCGACATCACGCCGATGCTCACGATGATCAGCGCCGTGTTGCCGCTCCTGGTCACGTCCGCGATGAAGGCGCCCAGGCCGTCCGCTTTCAAGGTGGTGCTGCCCCAGGTGGCCGCTTCGGCCACGATGCTGGCGTTCCAGGCGCCGCCCGCCGCCGTGCAGGCCCCCGTGACCCAGAAGGGGAAGATGGCCGGCAGGATCAGCGTGCGCCACAGCTGCCAGCGCTGCAGGCCGTAGATGCGGGCCGCTTCTTTCAGGTCATTGGGGATGGCCATCGCGCCCGCGATCACGTTGAACAGGATGTACCACTGCGTGCCCATGGCGATCAGCAGGATGCTGCCCCAGTTCATCGGCGTGCCCGTGGCCACGAACCAGCCGACCACGAGCGGAAAGGTCATGTTGACCGGGAAGGACGCGCCGATCTGGGCCAGCGGCTGCGCGAAGCGGGCCGCCTTTGGATGAAAGCCGATCCACACGCCCACGGGTGTCCACACCAGCGTGGCCAGCACGGTCATGGCCACGACGCGCAGCAGCGTCAGCACGCCCAGCCAGACCACGTGCAGCAGGACGGGCACGGTCAAGGTGCCGTGCAGGATGGCGATGGCGGAGAACACGCCCAGCGCCACGTGGTAGCCCAGCCACAGAGCCAGCGCGCCACCCACGATGCGCCAGCCCCATCGCCGCCAATTGGCGCGTCGGGGCTGGTGCGAGGCCGATGGAGGGGGGAGCCGGGCATCGATCGCGTCGGTCAGCGGCAGCCACAGGCGCTCGTGCAGGGTGGCGAACAGGGTGCTGGCGTGCAGCAGGTCGTACACCCACGAGGTCGGCGCGGCGCCGGCGCTCGTCAACTCCAGCTTGAAGCGGTCGGCCCAGGCGAGCAAGGGCCGCCACACCAGTTGGTCGCTGACGAGGATCATGGCGAGCATGGCGACCACGGCGAGCAAGGCCGCCTGGTTGTCGCCGCGCTCGATGGCCGAGGCCATGTACGAGCCCAGGCCGGGCAGCTTGATGTCCTTGTTCATCACGCTGATGGCCTCGCTCTGCGCCACGAAGAACCAGCCGCCCCCGAAGGACATCATCGAGTTCCAGATCAGGCTGTGCACCGATGCGGGCAACTCGACCGTGTAAAAGCGTTGCCAGCGCGTCAGGCCGTAGTTGGTGGCGGCCTCCTGCATGTCCGTGGGCACCGTGACCATCGAGTGGTAGAAGCCGAAGGCCATGTTCCAGACCTGGCCCGTGAAGATGGCGAAGATGGCGGCGCACTCGACGCCCAGCAGGCTGCCGGGAAACAAGGCCATGAAGCCCGCCACCGTGGCCGACAGGAAGCCGAGCACGGGCACGGACTGCAGGATGTCCAGCGCCGGCAGGATGAAGGTGCGGGCCACGGCGTGCTTGGCCGCCGCATAGCCCAGCGAGATGGCGAACAGCAGCGAGAAGCCGAACGCGATCCACATGCGCAGCAGCGTGCGGCCGGCGTAATAGGGGATCTGGCTTCGGGATGTGTCCAGCGCGGCCATCTTGCCGGGGTCGAAGGCCACCAGCATGCCGTGGCCGACATGCATGACGCTCCACAGCAGGCCGAAGATCACCAGCAGGACGAGCCCGTCCACCCGGCTCAGGCCGGGACGAACAGGCTGGACGGCCAGTTGCGGTGCGGTGCTTTTCATGAAGCGTGCCCGATCCGCGATGCGAGAGGAATGAGGAAGGAATCAAATCGCATGAGCGCTCCCCGGCGTCCGCCTGCCAAAGGCACGGCCGAATCGACACTCGCACATGCGCAGCGGGTGTCCGGATTTTGTCAATGAGAAGCGGATGAGCCCAGTGCTGGCGCACTTGGGCGACACGCTGCCCGCCTGAAAGGCAAGGCAGCAGCGAGCGTCGGCGCGCGCTTTACCTTGCCTGTGGTTGGTCGATCCCGGATCGACTACAAGGACTGTCCACAGCCATGGCCCGAAGTTGAGGTGGCGCGATTGTAAACAGCATTTCGCGGAGGTGTGAAGGCTGGTGCGGTCGAGACGTCGATCCCGGCGGTTCGGCTTCTGTCAGTCCTTGTAGTGGCGGGCGCGGATGCGCTCGCTCTCCTGGATGATGTACTGATCGCGGCTCAGCCCCTGCGGGAAGCTGTTCATCTGCCTGGCCTGCTCGATCATGGCCTGTTGCTCGGCCTTGAAGGCGCGGAAGGTCGGGTCCTTGTTCGGATCCGATTGGGCTTTCAGGGCCTCGTACTGGCGCGAGGCCGCTTCCTGCAGGGTCGCCAGGCGCTGTTCCAGCTCGATGCCCTGGTAGGCGTCGCGCAGCAGCGCGGCCTTCATGTCGAAGGCCTGGCTGATCGAAAAGTAGTTCTCCTGCTGGAAGCCATCGACTTGCGCCGTGAGCTCGTTCGCCTCGCGCGGCGACAGCCGCACCGGCTGCGGCGCTTCGAGGATGCCGCGCATCCGCTCCATGAAGCCCACGTAGGCCGTGGTGCGCGCCACGGTCTGCTGCTCGGCGGGGCTGAGCCGCGCGTAGGCGGCCTGGAGCTTTTGCTGATCCGCCGCAGGCACGCCGGACGCATCCGGGGCCTGCGCCGCGGGCGGGTTCGTGGCCCGCAGCCAGGGCAGGGCGCCGCCAGCCGCCTTGGCGCTTGTGGCGGAAGGCGATGACGAGCGCGCGGCCCGCAGTGTCAGCAGGCCGCCGGCCACGAGGGCCACGGCCAGCAGCCCGATCACGGTTTTTCTTTTCATGCGTGCTTCATGCGTGCTTCAGGTAAGGCTGGGCCTCAGTTCGTGCCGGCCGGCAGGTTCACGGGCATGAACATGCCGGGTTCGACCAGCTTCACGATCGAAGCGGTGATCGGGCCCAGCGGCTGGTAAAGGCCCCAGTACTGGTCGGACGCCCGCTCGCGCAGCATCGGCGGCGACTTCAGGTCGACCAGCTTGTCGATGGCCCACACCACATCGTGGCCCGTGTCCGGGTTCAGCGTGTTCTCGAAGTCGATCACGGTCAGGCAGTGCGCGCCATTGAGCAAGCGGCCGCTGGGCGCGAAGTAGCCCGTGTTGGCGCCCATGCCGTCGATCTGCGTCAGCAAGCGGTTCAGGTCCTTCAGGTGCAGGTCGGTCGTGAAGCGGCCCTGCGGCGAGAGGAAGGCCCTGGCCATCGCCGACTGCCCGTTGTTCTCGGCCTGCGACAAGGCCAGCATGCCCGGGTTGAACTGGTACATGAAGCCGCTGAAGTCTTCGTCCTCTTGCGCCTGGATGTAGAGCGTGCGGTCCTGCGGCCACTTGGCGGCATAGCCCGTGCGCACGGTCGAGAAGTCGTGCCAGTCGAACAGGCCGGGCAGGGCCTGCTTCATCAGCAGCATGGGGCTGCGGGCATCCGGGTTGGCCGGGTCGAAGTTGAAGATCTCCTTCGAGATCTTCTTGTACATGACGGCGCTGGGCATCTGGTCGGGGCTCTCGCTCGTCCAGTCGCCCGGGTACATCGAGCCCGAGTCGTGCATGTTGAACTGCCTGTAGCTCGGGTTGAGCAAGGTGCGCATGGCGACCTTGTGCGCGTCCGAGCCCGCCGAGCCGGCGCTCTGGCCCTGCAGGAAGAGCTGCGCCGGGCGCGGCAGGTTGTCGCGCATCCAGCCGATCGAGGCCAGCACGTTCTTCACGCCGCTGTAGTACTGCACGCGCGTGGCCTTGCCGTCGGGGCTGTCGTAGACCTTGGTGTTGTCGCCCATGTGCACGTCGCCCGAGCAATAGGGCATGTAGACCACGTTCCAGTCCTGCATCTTGAAGCGGTGCGAGGTGGCCAGCGAGATGCGCTGGTAGATGGGCGACTCGAGCGCGCCCGTGGTCGAGACCTTGAGCTTGGTGATCGGGCCCGAGATCAGGCTGGTGTAGTTGTCGGGGATGCCGTTGGGGTTGAAGGCCGACCAGCCCGAGTTGCCCGTGCACTGGTTGTAGTCGAAGCAGACGCCGCCCGGCTCCATGAAGACCTGCAGGTTGCGGGAGGTGGGGCTGAGGTTGACGAAGATCTTGTAGGGCGAGCCATCGCCGCAGCGCGCGCCGGTCGAGGCGGGCAGGTTGACCTGCTGCCACTTGTAGTAGGCGCGCGGGTTGTAGCCGGTGAGCGTGCCGCCGCCCTTGCTGCCCACGAGCGGGTAGGCGTAGCGCTGGTCGGTTGTGTTGTTGACGGGGGCATCGGCGGCCGGTGGCGAGATGATGTTCCAGGCCATCTGCAGCGCGTTGTAGTCGCCCGGCTCGGGCGCCAGCGCCGTCTTGAAGAAATCGCCCGTGGCCTGCACGAGGCCGCCGACGACGTTGGCGCCGGCCAGCAGGACACCTTCGAGGGTTTGCACGACGCCGGCGGCGCCGGTGCTGCTGTCGGCTCGGGCCAGCGGGATGCCGCCCAGGCCGATGAGGGCGGCTGCCACGATGCCCAGCCGCAGGCGTTTGCCGGCCGGAGTGCCCTGAGGTTCGTGATGTGTGTGGTCCATGGTCTCTTCCCGTTGTTGTTGAGGACGTGCAAGAGTGTTTCACCAGGTCGAAAATTTGCCGAGATGGCCTTTCCCTTTAGGTGGTCCCCCGCCCCCTGATTCGAGGGGGTGTCCAGTGTCGTTCGGGGGACGAATTACTGTGGGGCGTTAGGAGGGTTTCCTCGCGTGGCTCGGCTTACGGGTGAAGCAAGGGCTTTTGGCGTTTGGCGCCACATGTGCCGAGGGGCGTTGCTATGCCTTGGCTCAACATGCATGTCAGCGTAAGAGAATTCTTTGCTGATTTGCATATAAAAATATGACATTAATGGTTTTTATATGCCGCGCTCTCATAAGGGTATGAGCATTTAAAGAGCTAATACGTACGCATTGGCCTTTAACATGCCGGGACTTCGCTTTAGGCGTATCCATTTTTGGCAACTGGAATGGCTTTGATTATATTGTTGAATTATTCAAGGGGGTGAGTATGGGATTGGTTCGCCTGGTCAAAGAAGCATTGGCTAAAATGATGTACGCATTCATGGTGCTAGGGACTTCTTTAACGTGTTATGCGCAGCAGTATCTTTCGTTTGATTCATTGAATAGGCAATTGTATCAATCTTATTCAAATAATCCCTATGAAAGTGCGTTTGAGCATATTGATCCAAAAACTGGGCAGGTGACAGTTGTTTCTAACGATATGATAGTTCCAGGGAATGGCGGCTTGGATATCGTTGTTCAGCGTGTTTATACCATTGAAGGATACGATCTCGATGGTGGTTCCTCCGGCCCTTACCCGGGAGGTCCGAGGTTGATGGGAGAGTTGTGGGACATCAATATTCCTTCCATTTATAAAGATTCCTACAGCGTCGCGGGGGCTGACTCCTTGGTTCGAAAAAGCTCGCCAGGTGGTTGTCAATTCACGATGTTTGGTGATATATATAATAGGCCGCCTTACGGAATTTACCTTCCTACTTTGCAGTTAACTTCTGTTGAAGGAGGTCGTCGCGTCACCAAGCCGCTTTATCGCGCCAGCATCACGGAGTCCGGTTATTCTGAAATAACTGTTGATAATTGGAGGTCGCAGTGCATCACGGATCCTGCCGATGGCAATTGGGGGCGAGTAATTTATGCGCCTGATGGCAAGCGTTATGTTTATTCTTATCATCCTGGTTCTTCTTACCAGTGGTATTTGACCAAGGTGTCAGACCGCAATGGAAACTGGCTGCAGTACAACTATGGTTCTGCTTGGTCTCCAGATAATTGGCCTGTTTTGAATTCCATTACCTCCAGCGATGGGCGCCAGATTAATTTTACTTATATAAATATATTGGGGCGTCCGCATATTGCTTCGATCGCAGGCCCATCTGGAACGGTGAGGTATTCATATGAAACTTATACAACCTCCAGATATGCTGGCGCCACTCCTGGGCCGCTGGCTGATGTCAGTTTTCCATGGAGGTCTTTGAGCTTGAGTCGTGTGCGTTTAACAAAAGTCACTCTCGCAGACAATACCTATTGGTCGATGAGCTATTATCCCATGCAAAGCCTTGGTGATATTTATACAAGTGTGAGTGAAAACTATGATAAATTGCAATCTATTACCACGCCGGCGGGAGGGGTGGTTACCTATAACTATGACTATCAGCCGTCGGCGGATGCAGATCGAGCTTTACTGAGAAAAACAACATCTGGCACCCTCCCGGCGCAATCTTGGGAAGTGTCAAATAGGAAACTTTGGCAAACGCAATATGCGAATTACGCAATGGGACGTAGAGTTCAGGGAGTTGGCTATTGTCATGATTTAATATATGGTAATACAAGTGCGGCATGGAGTTCAAATAATACGCGGCCCGCATGGAGTGACGGTTTGTTGTTGATTGAGATAACATATTCGGATGATTCTTGCAGTTCCGTGGTGGAGCAGGAAACATTCACCTATGATAAGCGCCAAATTGGGCCGTATCCGGCCTGTGCTCCTGGTTGTGGATATAATGATCCGGCAACATATGCTCCCCTTATGACAGGCCGCGTCGTCAATCGAGACGGGCAGGCATACAGCACAACGTATTCGAATTTCGATCCATATGGTTTTCCACAAACCATTGTTGAGTCCGGCCCCAATGGTGGCTCTCGAACGAGGACAATCAGCTACTACAGTGCCCCTAACAAATGGATTCTAGGTGAATTTCAATCAGAAACATTTTCCGGAGGAGCGTTAAGCCGCACATTTGATGGCAATGCCAATGTATTATCGTTGACGCAGGATGGCGTGACCACCTCGTTTACTTACGATGGGCAGGGTAATGTGTCAACCAAAACACTGCCGCGGGGGCTTATGCATAGCTACTCGAATTACAAGCGTGGTATTCCGCAAACGGAGGCCCAGCCTGAAGGCGTGAACATCATTCGCGTGGTCGACGACGCGGGTAACATCACGTCGGAGACCAATGGTGTTGGAAAGACGACCACCTATACGTACGATGGCCTGAATCGATTCACATCGATTACCTACCCTCAAGGCAATCCCAAATCCATTGTGTATGCGGCCAACTCCCGCACAGCTACACGAGGTAGTCTTGTCGAGGTAACGGAATACGATGGATTTGGTAGAGCCACAAGTGTGACGCTCGGCGGTATCAACACCACATACAGCTACGACGCACATGGCCGCAAATCATTCGAATCCAATCCGGGAGATTCCATCGGTACGAGCTATGAATACGATACGCTGAACCGATTAACTCGCATCACCAACGCCGATCAAACTTACCGGACCGTGAGCTACGGTCCGGCTAGCGCCACGGTGACAGACGAGCGCAACAATGAATGGACGTATAACTATCGGTCCTATGGCGACCCATCGCAGCAGTTCTTGATGGGTATCGTTGCCCCGGAATCATCGGCCAATATCAGCCTCACTCGCAATGCACGAGATTTGGTTGATACGGTGACGCAAGGAGGTTTCACCCGCACTTATGGCTATAACAGTCAGTATTATTTGACATCAGTAAACAACCCTGAGACAGGCGTGACGACCTATGGTCGTGACGATGCCGGCAACATGACCTCCTATCAGGTTGGTACCTCCGGGCAAACCACCTTTGCCTACGATGGTCGCAATCGCTTGACCTCGGTCACCTATCCTGCGGGTACGCCCAATGTGACCAAGACGTACACCAAAACTGACAAGCTGGCGAGCACAACCAACTCGGCTGTTGCACGCACCTTCATTTATGACAACAATGATAATTTGCAATTCGAGAACTTTCTGATATCAGGGAATTCTTTTCAAATTGGTTATGCCTATAATGGCAATGACCAATTGAGCATGGTTACCTACCCGGTGTCGCATCAGATCGTTGACTATGCGCCAGATATGCTTGGTCGCCCAACCAGAGTTGGCAACTATGTCACTGGCGTGACCTACTGGCCATCTGGGCAGTTCAAGCAGATTACATATGGCAATGGCGTGGTGAGTAACTATGGTCAGAACAATCGCTTGTGGTCATCCGCTTTCGACACAAAGCAAGGAGCAACCGCGTATTTGAACAGTGCTTATGACTATGACGGCACGGGCAATCTACTGAGCATCACCGACAGTGCCGACAATAGCTACAACCGTACGCTAGGTTATGACGGCATCAATCGCATCATCACTGCATCGGGCCCTTGGGGAATTGGCAAGATCACCTACGATGGTGTTGGTAATATAAAGAATCAGCTTTATGGGTCGTCCAGCTTGTTTTACAACTATGGTACGACTAATAATCGATTGCTCTCGGTCATTGGGGCACGGACAGGCTCGTATACATACGATGCAATAGGTAATATAATCACCGGACAAGGTAACACCTACGCTTATAACAGTGTGCCCAATCTTACTTGTGTGAATTGTGCAAACCCCGCGACCAAGGTCATGTATACCTACGACGGTTTGAACAAGCGCAGCATGGTGACGAAAGGGGGTTCAGCAACTTTGAATTCTATGGCAGCAATGGCAATTTGCTGACTGACTATGCGACACAGCCTAGGACCAAATTGATCGAATATATCTATCTGGGTAACAAGCGGGTGGCTCAGAAATCGACCACCTATTAAAGTTAAGGACGGGACTGGGCATGAAATACAGGATCATGGCTTTGCTGCGTCAGAGTCTTTTGTGCCTGATTGCTGGATTGGGCATTCAAGCTGGCGTACAAGCACAGACCACCACTGTCACTTACTACCACAACGACATCTCTGGTACGCCTATCCTGGCGACTGATGCCAACGGCAATGTGCTGTGGAAGGAGAACTACGGCCCTATGGGGATAAGCTGAACAAGCAAGCGGGCTAGACCAGCACCAACACAAAATTGATTTTACGGCAAGCCGTATGACGACGGTACTGGCCTGTCGTACATGGGCGCTCGTTATTATGATCCAGTGATTGGACGCTTCACTGGAATCGATTCTGCAGAGGTCGATCCCACCAACGTGCATAGTTTTAACCGGTACGCCTACGGCAACAACAACCCCTACAAATATGTCGATCCTGACGGTCGCACAGCCATTGACGCCGTGTTTCTGGCTTACGACATCGGCAAGTTAGGGGTGGCGATGTACACGGGCGTCGGTATTGGTGCAGCGGCGGCCGATGTGGCCATGAGCACCGTGGGCGTGCTCAGCCCCGTGCCTTTCGTTGGTGAGGCCATGAAGGCTGTTCGGGGCGTCGAACGGGCAGCAGAAATGGCCGAGAGGGGCTGACAAGGTCGCTGACGTTGTTCGCAGCGGAGAAAAAGCAGGAGAGGCGGCAAAGGAAGGCGCAGGAGCCTACAGTAGATACAAGCCGGGAGCGAGCTTCTCCAAGAAGACCAAGAACGACATCGCTGAACAGGCTGGACACAAATGCGAGTACTGTGGCGTTGACACAGTCGCCGCCAAGAAGTCAGAGAGAGGCGTTAGCCCGCCACGAAATGAAGGTCAGACA